>NZ_JBIVTU010000018.1:0-136826 GCF_044756845.1 Streptomyces sp. NPDC091416 | reverse complement strand
TCCCAGCCGAGTTCCAGGATGACCGCTGGCTCGCCGCCCCGTCGCGGGACTAACGAACCAGCAGCCTCTCAAGCCACTTCCGATACACGCCCTAGAAGGGCTCTGGCTCATGTTCTGTGATGCGGCCACTCTCCGTGACTGCTGGGCTCCTTCGAGCGGTGGGTGAAGTCGCCTGAAAATCATCGCTGGGCAACGCAGTTGGGCTGAATGTCAGGGCCGTGGAAGAGGTCCTGCTCCGGCTGAAGGAGTTGTTGTTCCCGTCGATCGCGGACGTCGCGGTGCTGTCGGCAGACGTGAACATCGCGATAGTGCGCGTTGACGCGCAATGCACCACCGACGGCGCCGTGTGCCCGGTCTGCGGCACCCGGTCGAACCGGGTTCACGGTTCTTACCTGCGGTTTCCCGCTGATGTTCCCAGCGGAGGCCGACGAGTCGTCCTCCAGTTGAGGGTCCGGCGGTTCGCCTGCGGAAACCCGAGCTGCGCACGCCGTACCTTCGTCGAGCAGATACCGGGCCTGACACGTCGGCACAGTCAGCGGACCGAACGGTTGCGCTCGACCCTGGCGTCGGTTGGTCTGGCCCTTGCGGGCCGGGCCGGGGCGCGCATCGCTGGCGTTCTCGGCGTTTCCGCCAGCCGTAGCACGGTGCTCCGGATGATCGACGCGCTTCCCGATCCCGAAGTGGCCGCGCCGCGGGTAGTCGGTGTCGACGAGTACGCGACCCGCACGGCCGCCACTACAGCACCGTCCTCATCGACATCGAAACCCGCCGCCCTGTCGACCTGTTGCCTGACCGGGAGGCGTCCAGCCTGGCGGCCTGGCTCGCCGCGCGGCCGGGCGTTGAGGTGATCTGCCGTGACCGGGCGCCGTTCTTCGCCGAGGGTGCCACCGTCGGCGCTCCACAAGCGATCCAGGTAGCGGACCGGTGGCACCTCTGGCACAACGTGAGCGAGGCCGCTGAACGGGCTGTCGCTCAGCACCGCCGCTGCCTCCGCGCCCTTGTCACCGCCGCCCCCGAGCCCGATCCGGGGCCTGCGGCAGAGGAAGATTCCTCTGGCTCGCCGTGGCCGACCGGCCATCGGTTCGCTGACCGCACCCGGGCCCGGCACGCCGACGTCCACGCACTGCTGCAAGCCGGGCACAGCCATCGCTCGGTCCAGCGGCAGCTCGGCATGACCTGGCGGACCGTCACGCCGACGTCGCGAAGCCGGAGGAACTGTTCACCGGGCAGTGGCAGAACCGGCCGTCGGTCCTCGATGACTACAAGCCCTACCTGGACGACCGGTGGAACGAGGGCTGCACCAACGCCTGGAAGCTGTGGGAAGAGATCGTGCCCCTCGGCTACAGGGGCAGCTACCAGCGCGTCCGCGCCTACCTGCACAAGAAGCGCACCTCCCCGCGACCGGTGGTCGCCCGTCCGCCCTCGCCTCGAACGGTCGCCGGATGGATTCTCCGGCGACCGGAAACCTTGCCCGAGACCGAACAACTGCTGCTCAAGACGGTGCGCACCCACTGTCCCGAGATCGACGCGCTCACCAGGCACGTCCGCGCCTTCGCGGTCATGCTGACCGAGCGCCAGGGCGAGCGCCTCCCGGACTGGCTCGCCGCCGTCCGGCAGGACGATCTGCCCAGTCTCCACACTCTTGCCGCCGGCATCGACCGCGACCGCGATGCCGTCATCGCCGGACTCACCCTGCCCTGGAGCTCCGGCGCGGTCGAAGGTCATGTCAACCGGATCAAGATGCTCAAGCGGCAAATGTATGGACGCGCTGGCTTCAACCTCCTGCGCAAGCGGGTGCTGCTTGCCTCCTGAGTGCACTGTCAGTGGCCAGTGCGACGATCCCCAGACGACCGCGCGAGGAGAGACATGGGCACCTGGGACATCGGCCCCTTCGACAACGACACCGCAGCCGACTTCGCCGGTGACCTGGACGAGGCCGCATTGGTAGAGCGCGAAGCCATGATCCGGGGAGTGCTCAAGCGTGCCGCCGGGCACGCGGACTTCCTGGGTATCTACGACGGCGAGCGAGCAGTGGGCGCGGCGGCCCTGGTCGCCGCCCAGCATCCTGACGGTGATCCGGCGTGTTCGAACTATGGCCCATCAGCGCCGCTACCGGAGTTGCCTGCAGACCTTCGGATGCTCGCCGTCGACGCCCTCGATCAAGTGGTATCTAACCGGTCTGAGCTTGCCGAGCTGTGGGCCGAAGCCGCGAACTGGTCGAAGTGGCGCCAGGGCATCACCCGCCTCCGCGACGTCCTTGACCCTCCGATCCCGCCACAAGAGGAAGCCCTGTTCGAGATCTAATCGGTGACCCACAGTCACGGACCACAGAACATGAGCCAGAGCCCCTAGAAAGTGAACAGAGCCACGAGGTGGACGGCGCGTGGTGGCTCGTGCCACGCTCCACAATCCCGCTGACATCCGACGTCGTAACCTGCACCTGGGGGACACCGTGACCGTCCATAAGGCGGGTGATGTGATCCCGAAGGTCGAAGCGGCCGTGACAGCGCTGAGGCCCAGGGGCGCCGAGCCGGTGCCGCCGCCGAAGCAGTGCCCGAACTGCGGTGATCGGATCGACAAGAGCAAGGAGCGGTGGCGCTGCGTCAAGGGAACCGCGTGCCGCCTGCCCGCCCTGATCGAGTACGCCGCCGGGCGCGATCAGCTGGACATCGAGGGTCTGGGCACCCGGTACGTCAAGGCTCTCGTCGACGCCGGGGCGTCCGCGACGTCGACGACCTGTTCACCCTCAGCGCTGAGCAGCTGGCCGAGGCCTCCGGCAGCGCCAAGCGCGGAGACAAGCTCGCCGCACAGATCCAGCAGGCCAAGTCGCTGCCGCTCGGCCGCATTCTCTGCGCGCCCGGAATCGTCGGCACCGGGCGCAGCATGTACCGCCGGATCGCCGCGCGCTTCGGGAGCATGGAAGCCATTCGCCGCGCGGACGCAGCGGCTCTGCGTGAGGTGGACGGTATCGGTGCCGAGAAGGCGCCGGTCATCGTGCAGCAGCTCGCCGACCAGGCGCAGGTCATCGACAGGCTCGTGGCCGCGGGCGTCACGATGGCGCCGTCCGAGGTTTCGGGCACCGCGCAGGGGCCGCTGAACGGCAAGGTCGTGGTCGTCACCGGGCGGATGACCGGGCGTCTCGACGGGGTCGGGCGCAGCGACATGACTACGCTGATCCAGAAGGCCGGCGGCCGCGCGGGCAGCAGCGTCAGTGCCAGCACGGACTACCTCGTCGCTGCTGCGGGGGCGGGCGGCAAGCCGAGCACGAAGGCGGCCCGGGCTCAGCAGCTGGGCGTGCAGGTGCTGTCTCCGGACGAGTTCGCCGACATGGTCACCGACTACATCAGCTGATCCGGCGGACGAGGCGGCGGGGCGGAAGGACAGACCTCCCACCCCGCCGCCCATATTGCTTAATTGGATTTACGTCGGTAGAATGTGGAGTATTGGCCGGTGATGCGCGCCGTGAGCGCCGCCCTCCTCACCGGCTTCGAGAGCAGAGACGAGAAGTACCTTGAACAAGCAGCAGCTGACCAAAGCGATCGCGGACAGCGGGAGCATCTCCACCACCCAGGCCGCCGAGGCCCTGGACCTGGTGCTGGACACGCTGGTCCGGCGGGTCCTGGACGGCGAAGCCATCGCAGTGACCGGGTTCGGCGCCCGCCAGGCGGTCCACAGCCCCGCCCGGCGGGCGCACAATCCGCAGACCGGTGAACGAATTCTGGTCCCCGCACGCAAGCGGATCACGTTCCGTCCGGCCGCCGCGTTCACCGCGATGGCGCGCGGCGAGCGTCCCGTCCCCGAGGCCGGGCACAGCGCCGCGCGCAAGAGCCCACCCACGAGCGCGTAGTGCCACTGTCCCGTCGGGCCGCGCCCTGTGGCCCGACGGGACCACACCCTCGACGAACCCTCCCTCCCGGCACGGCATATCACCACCGCACGCCCGCGCAGAAAGCACCACCCCTCATGAACGCCTCCGCCCTCGACGTCCGCACGCACGCACTCGCCTCCATCCCGCCCGCGCACCGCGAGCGCTCAACGGTCATGGTCGTTGACGGCCAGGAGGGCGTGCTGATCACGTTCGCGCCCCGCTACGTGAGCCCCGCAGAGCGCGACGCCGTCGACCGGCACGAGCCGGGCGACAAGGCCCAGCGGCGGGCCGAGGACAAGCTCATCACCACCCTGGCCCGGGAGGCCCACGCGATGCGTGGCGCGTGCGCGGGGGCACTGCGTGCCGCCGGCTACGACGTCACCTACGAGGGCCGCGCGGACGCTGTGCTGGGAATGCTGGAGGGGTTCACGCTGCGCCCCATGCGCGCCGTGCCGGTCGCATACGGGCAAGCGTCCTCGCCCGCCGGACGGGCCTGGCAGTCGGGAGTCGAGCACGGCTGGGACCACGCCAACTTCGTCCGGGCGTACGGCGCGGAGCATCAGCTTCGCCGCCCTACCGTCCCGGGTCACCACCGCGAGCAGTCCGAGGCGTACGAGCACGGCTGGCGCGAAGGCCGCAAGCGGTTCAACCGCGACTGCTACACCGACAACACCCCGCGCCCCTGAGCCGATGGGCCAAATCCTCCAGCTCGGTCGAGAGGTAGCCCACGCACCCTCGCCTCGGCCGGGAACCCGACCCCGGCCGGGCGGGCCGCCCGGCTCCAGAAGCCGTCCGAGCCGCAAGCTGCCGCATCCCGCTCCGCGCGAACGACGTGGACACGTCCCCGTACCGGCCGACGAAGCGCCGGACGGCATCCGCGCTGTGCCCCGCGCCCAGGAGCACCCGACCCTCGCGGCGTGCCGGGCTACGGCGGAAGTCCTGTCCGCGTACGCCGCGCAGCACCCCGGCCCCGATGCGGCGCAGTGGGCCTTCGTGGCGCAGGAACGGGTCACCGAGTGCACGTACCGCATCCGCGAGGGCGCCGAGCAGGATGAGCTCCAGTGTCTGGCCGACGCAGCCCGCGGCGAGCTCGCGGCGCTGACACTGGGCCTGCTCGACGAAGCCGGGCCCATGACGGCCGAGCGTCTGGCAGCACTGGACACCGATACCCTCGAGCTCCTCACCTGGTACGCCGCCCCATGGCCGGTGCGCTGGCTGTGGCCACCCGACACCGACACGCACGGGGTGGCGCTCCGGCCTCGGATCGTGAACCTCTTCCACGGGCCTTCTGTCGGCAGAGTGGTCGTGTCTCATTCGAGGGCTCCGCCACGTGCTGGGGGCCGACGTCGACATGGTCGGCGTCGACATGGACCCGGGCGCTGCCGCGACCGCGAACGCCGCCGGACACCTGTGCATCGTCGCCGACGTCGCCGCCCTGGATCCCGAACACCCCGCACTGCAGTGGGTCGTCGGCGTCATCCTCTCCCCGCCCTGCCAGGCCTTCAGCCCCGCCGGACACCGCCGCGGCCACGAAGTCGCCGCGATCGACATGGTCTGCTCGGTGATCCGTTCCGTGGGAGGCGCGGCCGGCTACCTCCAGACCGTGCACGCCGACGGGTCTGACGCGGGGTACGCCCCGCGTTCAGGCGAGACGTGGCCGGAAGTGCGAGAGCAGCTCGCCGACCTCGAGGACGAGCGGGCCGGGCTGATGGCCGAGACGGTGATCTGGCCGCTGGCCATGCTGTGCAGCAGCGGATCGGTCGAGTGGGTCGCCGTCGAGCAGTCCAGCGCCCTCCCGGCCGAGATCGAGGAGGCAATCTTCTTCGAGTTCGCGCAGGCGGGATGGCGCACGACCGAGGCCATGACCCTGGACTCCGTCGAACACGGCTCGCCGTCACACCGCAAGCGGCGTTTCCTGACCGCCTACCGCCACCGGACGCCGGTCATCAGCGTGCACCCCTCAACGCCCTTCCCCACCACCACATTCGCCCAGTGCGTCGGCTGGGAGACCGGACGCCGTGTCAACACCCGCGGCCAGCGCGGAATCGATCCTCGCACCGGCCGTCCCAAGGGCGGCGGCGGTTTCTCCGCGGACCGGCCCTCGAACTGCGTGACGGCCACGGCCTACGGCTGGAAGGACGAGGGCAGCGGACGACGCATCGAGCAGAACGACATCGGCCGCCTGGTCGGATTCCGCGGCGGCTACCCCTGGACCCACATCGGACGTGGTGAAGGCATCCGGACCCGGGCCCAACAGGCCGCCGACGTGGTGTGCCCGATGACCGCTGCGGCGGTCATCGGGCGCGTCCTCAACCTGTACTGGGAGGCGCAGACCCGTACCTACGTCGTCGAGCTGTACGGTCGCGCCGGCGCCGAGTAAACCCGGACCCGGTAGCGCCACCGCGGCGCCACGATCTACTGCGGCGTCCGGGTGCAGGCCGGCTGTGCCGCACCTCGGCGCGGCACAGCCGGCCTGCCCAGTTGGTACCGAAGGTCGCCTATCCGGGCGTCCCGTCAACTGGCCTCCGGCAGCCGGACGTCAGAGGCAGCAACACGTCCGGTGTGGGCTTGGTGCTCCTGGCGTGCGGTATCGAGCAGCCGCCACCAGGACGTGACCGTGGAGCGTCGACGCAGGAGGGCACGCCGCTCGCGTTCGGTCATCCCACCCCACACGCCGTGCTCGATACGGCTGTCGAGGGCATGGGCGAGGCATTCCGTGCGCACGGGGCATCCGAAGCAGATCATCTTCGATTTGTTCTGGCCCGTCCTATCGCCGAACAGCTCCTCCGGGTCGGCGTCCGGGCAGGCCGCGTGATCACTCCAGTGCTCGTCCGTCGTCACCCCGGTTACCGTCCTCTCCCCGCTCTGTCGTGTGACGGCAACCTTACGCAGCCCCAGGTCAGAAGCGGTATGGGAAATCCTTGAAGAGGCGACATGACGGCAGCCCCACGCCCCGCGGTGTCCGTCGATAGTGAGGGGCGGTCTCGACGGCGTACGCCTCGGCCGGCTCGTCCTGCCGCGAAGTAGGGCGCGGCCATCGCAGATCACGTGGTCGACGCGCCGCTCGAGACTCTGGTTCGCGACGTCCCCGCCGGCTGCTCGATACCGTTCCAGAAGCCCGCGCGCAACTGCACCCTGTGGTCGTCGCTGATGTCCAGCACGTCGTTGCCGATCGTACCGAACCTCGCGGCGTACCGAAGAAGTTCACCGCCGAGGCAGCGCGGGATCCGCGGACGAGCCTGCTGCAGTGTGGCGAGAAGCTGGTCAGCCCGGTCGTTTGGGAGACGCTCGGCCCAGCGGGTACCGAAGGTACTGCCCACCTCGTGAGGTTCACCGCTCACCGAGATGTCCTGCTCGCGGTCCACCCACACCTGCTGCGGGGTTGTAAGGGCTTCAAGAAGAGGGATTCCGTCGTCGGGATCGATCCAGCCGATGTCCGAAGACCAGCGCAGAGCCGCGGCTGGCTCGGATCGAGCGAGGTCTCCCGGGGAGGGAACGCGGACGGGCGTCGGTTGGGCCACCGGCGAGGCGCTGGGCATGGCCGACGCGCTCACCTCCGGTGCAGGCCTCGCCAGAGCGTCAGACGAGGGGGAAGTCGGCTCGGCTGCCGTGATGGCTCCGGTGAGCCAGTCGCGGTCCAGGAGCTGTCGCTCGTCGGCCTCTGCGACCAGGTCCTCGGACTGGTTGTAGGCGCCGTCGGCGGCCTGCACCGCCCACAGGTGCATGGCGACGCCGTGCTCCTTGGCCGCGGTCACGCCGGGCAGGAGATCGCCGTCACCCGTGATCAGAACGATGTCACTTGCTGCCCGGAGGCGGGACAGTTCGGTCAGCTGAGCGTGCATGGCGGCGTCCACCCCCTTTTGCTGAAGCCGACCGCCGGCGCGGGTGAGCATGCCCAGGCGCACGGTGACCCGGGGCATCACCCGTAGGCGCCGATGCTCGGGCTGGGGCACCCGGTCCGGTGCTCCGTCGAACCAGTAGATCCGCAGCAGCGGTCGGCCGGTCTCAAGCTGCGCGCGTTCACGGATACGGTGAATGAGCCCTGCGTAGTCGACGGACAGGCGCGAGCGCGCGGCGTCTCCCGTGAGCAGCGTCGCCGCCGCACCCAGAAGGTATCCGGCGTCGACCAAGACGATGCAGCGGTCCACGAACTTCCCCCTTGACCTCGTTCGTAGCCAGTCCACCACACCCGCCTCCGCGTGTACTGCGGTTTCTCGGCGGGTGCACGCCGACGTGCGAAAGGAGCAAGTCCTCAGTGCACGACCACGGAACGGAGGCACCTACGCTCTGCCAGGGACCGCGGGCGCTGACGCTATGGGTACGGCGACGGCGCTGGGCTGAGCAAGCCGAGTAGAGGCGGTTCTCTCCCGTCTGGACTCGGCCTCTGCTTCGCGCACAGGTGACCTGACGCCCCCGGAAGGAGTGGAGCGAGCACGGGCCGATCTTCAGACGGCCGTCGGCACCGAGGGAAGACCAGCGGACTCGATGGCCGGCAGAAGGTGCCGCAGGTGCTCGACGCCGTGGGCCGTGAGAGGGACATTTGTCTCGACGGCCTCCTGCTCGAAGTACGGGTGCCGGCCGACCGCGCGGGTATGGGTGATGGCGATCCGCGCTTCCTCCACGCTGATCACGGCCGGATACACCGTCTCGTCCAAGTCCTCTCGGTCGAGGAACCAGCTGGTGTCGGTGGTTGCCCAGTCCGAGAATGTCGATGTCCCGATGTCGTGTCTCCAGGCGGGGCGGGCAACGAGGAGGACGTTCAGGGCGATGTGAGCGGCTGGGAGCACCCGCGGCGCGGCAGAGGTCATGGCGCGAGTGTGGCCGGTCCTCACGACGCTCTACGGGCGCCACACCGCAGGCCTTCACAGCCGGCCGACCATCACCACCGGCGAGCATCGAGGGCGCAGCCCGGCACCCGATCGCCGACCGCTTCGACGGTAACCGCCTGGGCGCCTCAACAGCCAAGCAACTGTATTTCTTAATTGGAATTCATTCGGTAGTATGTAGTCAGTGGTCGAGGCGCAACACCAAGTCAGCGCATTCGCCGGTCCCGCCCTTCGGCGCGGGACCTCACCTGGCCCCCATCCGCGGGACCGATGGCCGACTCCCCAGAAGCCTCCTGGTGCGAGGCCCCTCCACTCTGAACTGGAGCACCCTTGGCCGTACTCAACTACCGGACCGGACCCTGGTTTCATGACGAGAACCGACCCTTCTCCCGCCGTCGCGGCGAGACGCGGCGCAACCACCGTTGCAGCGCCCGCCGCATGGCCAAGCGCGCCGATGAACGTCTCGCCGCAGCGGAAATCCGCGAGTCTCGTGCGGAGAACGAGGAGATCGGGCAGTGAGCTCGGCGTACCTGATCGACGGACGCGGCCCGGTTGTCGGAGAGCCGCTGGCTTCTCCCGGCGGCAAGCTGCACCGCGCCGTCGTCTACCGCAGCGGCCCGGACCCGTGGGCCGGATGCGGACTTGCCCAGCGACTGGCGGCGCCGACGCTGGCTTTGGCCGGTGATGCAGACCCCAGCCGGTTCTGCCGGCATGCCGGGTGCATGGGCTCGCGCACCGGTTCCCGAGGACGGCGGGCTCAGCGCCACCGGCGCTCCTCCACGAACTGAACGCCCGGAGCACCGCGCCCTGACATGCGTGCGCCACGCACCGCTGAACCGCCGTCTACCGGCGCCGCCACACCGTGTCACGCCTCACTTCTGTCTTCGACAGACACCCCACGAACGGAACAGCATCACCATGTCCACGACCCCACCGAAGTACCTCCTCGACGACGTCCTGACCGCCCTCGGACTCCTCGATGAGAACGCCGACCTCACCGCGTACTGTGACGCCTCGCCCGCCGAGATCGGCGCGCTCCACGGCCGGGCCGTACGTGCGCTGCGCCGTCTGCGCGACACCTTCTACGCCGGTCCGAGGCCGGGCTACGTCGACGGCCCCGACTGGCGCCAGGCCCAGCGGGACCAGCAGCACGACGCGCAGGGACTCGCCCTCCTGATCGCCGACACGCTGCGCGCCCAAGTCCCCGACGCCGCATATCTGGTGTTCCACGTCAACGACAGCTATGACACCGAGACCGGCCTGGACCTGGAGGTGCACAGCCTCCGCGCGGCCGACGGGACTGTCCTTCACCCCCTCCGCGAGCCGCTTCCCCTTCCCCACACAGGGCGGCACCGCGAGGTTGGCCACGACTGGCTCAACAACCGCCTCCCTCGGACCGCCGACGATCTGGCCGCCCTGATGCAGCCGATGCGCGCCGCGGGCCTGGTGTTCGACGACTACCCCGAGCAGTTCCACCTCTACGGCCACCCTGACCTCGGAAACGACCCCGAGCACGTGCTGTGCATGCTCTTGTCGGACAGTGCGCACCCGGAGCAGTGGGATCTCAAGAGGGTCTTCGGCGATCAACTGCTGCGCCCGTACGGCACCCCGCTACCCGCCTGAAGACGGCCCGCCGCGCGCGAGGCCATCCGTTCACACGTCGTCGGACGGCCCTTGGTCCCCGCCTCTCCACAGCCGCGCTCTGTGTAGCGGCAGATAGCCCTGAACACCTTCGGCGCCGCAACGCTGGCGCCCCGCACACCCCAGAGCACCCCATGACCGATCAGATCATCTCCGTCCAGGCGAAAGCAGTTGTCGTCGCCGTACACGACGTCTCGCTCACGCTGCGAGTCCCCGGTGGCCGCGCGCCGCGCCGCGAATACGTCGAGCGTCTCCTCGGAGAGCTTGCGCCGGGCGTTCTCGACGCGGCGTGCACGCCCGGCACCATCGATCACCATCGGGCGGCCGAAGTCCTCGACGTCCTGGACGTCCAGGCCCTCGCCGCCGGCGGGGAGGCCGTCCATGTCCTCTGAGTCTCACGGGCCGTTCGGGCGGGTCGTCCTCGTCGGTAAAGAGACCGACGACGCGTTCCGCAGCCTTCTGCCGAACCCTCGTCTGCGGCGCGGACTGCCCACCTTCCTCTGCGCCTTGGTCCCCCTTGCCATTCAGGAGCAGAGCAGGATGTCGGCGCAGCGCATCGACGCCATGCGCACCGAGCTCATCGACATGATCGCGGAGCATGGCGACGATCTGCAGTTCGGCGGGGCCCACCAGACATCGGCCCGAGTCGCGCTGGTCCAGGCCCTGGCCATCCTGGCCACGGCAGAGGGGGGCGTCACGATTCTGGGCGTCCACGCCTGTACGGCGCGGCACGAGGGCTGCCCAGGCTCCACCTCGTCAGCGGCGGGCACGGACACGTCACAGGCCCGCTAAGACGCAGTCCGGAGCGGCCCCCTCACACCCGCGCGGGTATCCGCCCGCCCGCCTCTCGCCAACACCAGGAGGATTTCATGCCACCACGGGAAAGCAGTTCGTCTGCTGCAGGCCGCTCGCCCGGCACGCCCGCGTCGACTCCGGTCCGCGCCACCCGAAGTCACACCGTCGCGCGGGCCCTGGCCGGCCTCGATATCGACCGGCTGCCCGCGCACCAGGTGCGGGACAAGCCCGCCTCCGCCCAGCCGGAGGGCTATGCGCTCCATGACACGTCGCATCCGTCCGGCGTGGTCGTATCGGTGCTCGGTGCGTACGGCCCGGCCTGGGACGTGCTGCTCGTCAGACTGCGAGCCCATCTGGAACAGCCCTCGGCCGGCTACACGGTGGAGGACCTCGAAGGGCTCGCCGAGCACGAGGTGATGGTCCGCCGTGCCAACGCGGACGAGCAGCAGGCGCGACGCGCCCTGGAGCCGTCACCGTCCACGCGAGCGCCCTCCGCCTCCCACGGAGAAATCCTCGAAGCAACCGGCCAGGAGAGCCTCTTTTGAGCCGACCGCCTACACATCTCGCCTCCTCAACTCCCCGCATCCTGTGATGAATCCACGCCCATGACCGTCTACTTCGCCTTCATCCCCTCACGCGCACAGCGCACGGCGCTCCCCGCTCCGATGGAGTTCGCGCCGAACCAGGCCGTCCCCGAATGGGCCCTCAAGGAGCGCGCTCAGGCGCAGCACGGCCGGACGTACTACGACGGCGTGAACCGCGCTGTAGCTCTGGCGGACCGACCGACCGCCGACTTCCCCGACGCTGACACCAGCGCCTGTCTGCTCGTGTGGAAGCGCACGACAGCGCAGGCCGTCCCTCGGCAGGACGAGCTGCCGGACGAGTTGTGGACGCTCACACCCCGTGGCCGCGTGCTCAAGAACCCTTGGGCCGGCTCGCACGGTCCCACTCCCCCGACCACCGAGAAGGAGATGTAGCAGCATCATGGGAAACCCTTCGCGCCCCGGCAGCATCGTGACCCGTGAGATCGGCCATACGCCGTTCACCGTGTCCGGCGAGCAGTACGCCGTCCTCGAACTGGTCTGGAACGGCGACGTCGGCCGGTCGTACGACCTGGTGCGCCTCGGTGACGACAGCGTGCTCACCGAGGCCGAGTCCTTCGACAGCTATCCCACGGACGGACAGATCGCCGTCACCCTCGCGGATCACGGCATCGAAGCCGAGATCATGGACTGCAAGTTCTGCGGAGAGGACGCCTTGCTTGCCACCGCACACCGGCACACCGGCACACCGGCGGCTGGGTCGGTGACGTCTGCTGCTGGGACGAACGGCTGCGTTCCACGCAGTGAGGCCCCGGCCGGCCAGACCCTGCACCGACTGCCCCACCCCAACCGACAGCGCCATCCACCGCATCAAGGAGAGATCTTCATGAACGCCACCCGATCCGGAGTTCGCATCGCCGCCGACTCCACGACGACGAACACCTTCGTGCCCGGCCCCTGGACCCTGAGAAAGGCGGTGCTGCAGGACGACCTGGGCGGCGAGCCGCACTTCGTGCGGTACGCGGCAGCCGACGGCAGGGGCCTGTACGTGATCTGCCGGGCAGGCGCGGACGGCGACGCGTCCTTGCCGGTGAACGAGCTGGCCACCGCCTTCGTCCGCCGTACGACCGGGCAGATGCCGGCCAGGCCGCTGCGCGGACCCGTCGTGGTCCTCGGAGCCGGCCGTGTCGACGGACTGTGGCGCACCGGCGACCTCCCCGACTTTCACCGTGCGCTGCTGTACTCCCTGGCACGCGAGCACGGCTGGTCGGGCAGCGTCGAGGTCACACTGTGAACGCCGGTCTGCCGCGCTGCCCCCGTACGCCTCATCTGCCGGGGTCGCCGGGGGCTACGAGCGACGACGTCTGGTGCGACTGGTCCCGCTTCGCGCCGGAGGCGGGCCGCGAGCTCGTCACCACGCTCAAGATGGACGGGGCGAACACGACCCTGCATGCGGGAGGTATGTACGGGCGCTCTCCTACGGGGCGCAGCAGGCCGTGGCAGAGTCGGATGCGGGCCTTCGCCGCGGCGGTGTGCCCGATGATCCCGCAGGGTGTTCGGGTGTGTGGTGAGGATCTGACGGTCGCGCACTCGATCACCTACGCGCGGGAGCTACCGCCGTTCATGGTCTTCTCGGTCTGGGACGGGGACGTTTGCCTCCCCTGGGACGAGACGGTGGTCTGGGCGGACACGCTCGGCCTGGCCACCGTCCCGCTTCTCGCCCGCGGGCCGCGCCCTGACGAGCCACAGCGCCTGTGCGAAGCCTTCGACCGGGGCACGGATGTCGAGCGGGACGAGGGCTTCGTGGTCCGTGACGCGCAGGCGTTCTCCCGCGGGGAGTTCGCCGACCGCGTGGCCAAGTGGGTCCGCAGCGGGCACGTACGGACCGGTACCGAATGGCCAACCTTCTCTACGTGATTGCTTAATTGGATTTACCTCGGTAGACTTGGAGGCATCGGGTGCCGGGTTGTTCGCGCCCGGCTCCTCCCGGCGCGCACCGCGCCCGGTCCTCTGCCACGTACCAGGACACCGCATGTCTTCTCGACGCTCCCGTCCCCCTTTCCGTCTCCGTGATGCGGGCCAGCGCGACGCGGGGGCCTTCATGGACCTGATCCGTCACGCCGACCCCGAGAACCCCTCCCCGTTCCACCCGGCCCGGCTCATCCTGGGTATGCCGCCGGAGCCGCCCCTGTCCCATCAGCTCCACCTCTGCCCCATCGCCGAGGACCGGCAGGGCAAGGCCGTCGGCGCGCTGATGGCCGGCCCGCCGGACTGGCTCGTGGCGCATCCCGGGCTGCAGCACTTCCCGCTGATGCTGGATCTGCTACACCGCATCACCATGATCCACGGCGTAGCCGTCGCCCCGGGCCACCGCAGGCGCGGAGTCGGCCGGGCGCTGATCCGCCGGGCCGAACAGCGCTACCGCGAGCTCGGCTGGACCCTGTCCATGCTCGTCCACGCCCCGTCACTGGCCCCCTTCTACGAGCGGCTGGGCTACACCTCGCACCCCGCGCTCCTGATGAACCTCCCCAGCCCTCACCCCCTCATCGGGCAGGACTTCCGTGACGTGCTCACCGCACTCAAGCCCCTGACCGACGGCGTCCGGCTGGCCGACGTCGCGTTCGCGCCCACACCCGTCATCTCGGGCATCCTGCCCGGCAGCCAGGTACCCGAGCTCGCCTGGTTCGACGGCGCCGGACTCTGCTACTGACCCGCCTGATCCCGAGAGCTGTCCCATGCCCAACTACCAAGCGGCCGAGCGTGTCCTGGTCCAGGACACGCTCGGCAACCAGCGCTGGAACGGCCTGACCCGCGAATGCGAGTCCATGCCGACCGAGGCGTACCGCGAGATGCACGACGGCGCGGCAGCCATCGTGGAGCGCCTGGCGGAGGCCGTGAACTGGCCCCGGCTCCTGTTCGAGGCCGCCTCCCGTCACATGCGGCTGCACCCCGGCCTCGAAGCCGAGGACGACCCACTTTTCCCCGCCCCCGTGGACGGCGTATGCGGCGAATGTCTACATGAGGCGTTCCTCGCAGACGACACCGGCGGCCAGAACTGGGCCTCCCGCCCCACCGCTCCCCGCGAACACCTGGACACAGACTGGCCCGCCATCGTGGCAGCCGTCTTCCCCCACCGCGCATCGGCGCACTGGCACCCGTTCCAGGACCAGTAGCCGCCCTCTTCACGTTCCCCCGCCTCACCCCTTCAGGAGCTTCTCCGTGCCCACCGCCCGCTACGCCCTTCAATACGCCGCCCAGCTCGCCGCCCTCCTGGGACCGGAATGGCGCGCAGCGGGTGCCGATTCATCAACGTTCGCGGTGCTCAAAGGCCCCGGCATCGAGCTCAATGTCCGCACTGCCTCGCCCGTGCGGACGAACACCGTCGTGACCGTATCCGTCCGCGCGCGGGGAGATCTCGTCTGGAGCCGGCGGACGGACAACCGCGGCGAGGCAGCCGGGACCATCGGAGAACCGGGCGCTGTCGCCGACCAGATCCGTTCCCAGATTCTGCCCGCCTGGCAGACGCTGGTCACCGCGCTGGAGGCGCGTACGGCCTGTGCGCAGGCAGCGATCCGCCACTTCGCTCCCCTGGCCGCCGGGATCACCGGCGCGAAGATCTCCTACGGCTCGCGGCCGGGCGTGGCCGACATCCGCTGGGACGGCGGCAGTGCGGTCCTGTGGGCGAGCGACAAGGGCCGCATCTCCTCCCCGTCCATCAAGGTCACCTGGACGCGGAATGCGGCGACGGTGCTCGCCGTGCTGCGCGCCGCCGCGGCGACCGCACCGCGGGTGAGCATCGGCGACATCGGCGAGGCGGCCGCCCGGCTCCTCGGCAAGGGCTGGACCGCAACGTCGTCGCCATGGGGCGTCGCTGCTGAGATCGACCACCAGGACAGCCCCGGCGGCGGATACACGCTAGCTGTCGAAGGCGGCCACCTGTATGTCTCGGCGAACCTTGTCGATGAGTCCCGCACCTACCTCAACGACGTGTCCGACGCCGATGACCTGGACACGGTCGCCGCCGCTGTGTGCGCCGTCGTACGCCGCTTCCACAACGACACCTGACCCGCCCCGGGCCGGGGCAGCGCATTCGCGCCCCGGCCCCATGCCACCACCTCTCATCCGGCCTACGGACGACCACCGTCGGTCTGGCCGGGCTACGTGCGAAGGCCCCCGCATGCGTCCTCCAGTACTCCTGGACCTCTCCCCCACCCGTACCGTGCCGTTCGCCGGCCAGAGCATGAGGCAGTGGCTCGCCGGCATCCTCGAAGAGATCCGCGATCTGTACCGGGCTGATCAGGTGCCCTGGGTGGTGGGCTACAGCGGCGGCAAGGACTCGACGCTGTGCCTCGTGCTCGTGTGGATGGCGCTGGCCGGCCTGCCCCCTGCCGAGCGCACCAAGGTAGTGCACGTCATCAGCACCGACACCGGGGTCGAGAACCCGGTCGTCGCCGCCTGGGTGAACTCCTCGCTGGACTCGATGCGGCGGGCGGCCGCAGAGCAGGGCCTTCCGATCGAGGCGCACCGGCTGACGCCGGCGGTCGAGGACTCGTTCTGGGTGTGCCTGATCGGCCGCGGTTACGCCGCGCCTCGGCCAAAGTTTCGATGGTGCACAGAACGCTTGAAGATTAAACCTTCTAATGCGTTCATCCGTGCGATGGTGGCCGCGTTCGGCGAGGTCATCCTGGTGCTGGGGACCCGCAAGGCCGAGTCGCGGGCACGAGCACGGAACATGGCCCGCCACGAGAAGAACAGAGTCCGCGACCGTCTCAGTCCCAACGCCTCACTGCCCAACTCCCTGGTGTACTCGCCGATCGAGGACCTCACCACCGACGACGTGTGGGAGCTGCTCATGCAGCACCCCAACCCGTGGGGGCACAGCAACAAGGACTTGCTGACCATGTACCAGGGAGCCTCCGCCGACGCCGAGTGCCCGCTGGTCGTCGACTCCACGACGCCGTCGTGCGGCGACAGCCGGTTCGGCTGCTGGACCTGCACCCTGGTCTCCGAGGACAAGTCGATGCAGGCGATGATCAGCAACGACGTGGAGAAGGAGTGGATGCTGCCACTGCTGGAACTGCGCAACGCCCTGGACGTCGACGACGACCGGGAGTTGCGGGACTTCCGGCGGATGAACGGACGGCTCCACCCGTTCAAGGGCCGCCTGGTGCACGGCGCCTATCTGCAGCAGGCCCGCGAGGACTGGCTGCGCCGGCTGCTGGAGGCGCAGACGTGGATCCGGGAGAACGGGCCGCAGTACGTCCGCGACCTGACCTTGATCACCATGGAGGAGTTGCGGGCCATCCGGCACGAGTGGGTGTACGTCAAGCACGAGATCGAGGACTCGTTGCCCGGCATCTACCGGTCCGCGACCGGTGAGCCCTACCCCGATCCGCCGCTGGACAGCGCCCTCACCGTCAACGGGGCGGAGATGATCGCCACCCTGCGCGAGGTGTGTGGAGGCGACGAGCAGCAGTTCCTGATGATCCGCGAACTGCTGGGCGTGGAGCGGACGTACCGGACGATGACTCGCCGCGCGGGCCTCTTCGGCGCGCTGGAGAAGGTCGTCGGCAAGTACGCGTTCGAGGACGAGCAGGACGCGCTCGACTTCGCGCTCAGGCGTGAGCGGGGCATGGCCGAGTCGCCGGAACTGCCCTCGCCCGCCCCCGACGCGCCCGGCAGGGCGGCGTCTCCGCCTCCGAAGGATCGTTCCCGTACGGAGGCGGAGACGTTGGCCGCGGCCCTGCGCGCCGCTGGGCTGATGCCTGAAGACGCGCCCTCGGACTCACCGTAGGCCGAGCGTCACGGCGTTTGCCGGACAGCTCCGGTTGCGGCTCAGGCGCCCTTGGCGGCTTCCTTGAGCTTCGATCCGGCGGAGACCTTCACGCTGTAGCCGGCCGGGATGTTGATCGGGTCGCCGGTCTGCGGGTTGCGCGCGGTGCGGGCGGCACGGTGAGTGCGCTCGAAGGTCAGGAAGCCGGGGATGGTGACCTTCTCGTCGCCCTTGGCGACGATCTCGCCGGCGGTCTCGGCGAGCGCGGTCAGCACGGCGTCGGCGTCCTTGCGGGTCACCGAGGCCCGGTCAGCCAGTGCGGCGATCAGTTCGCTGCGGTTCATTCTGTATCTCCGGTTCTTGCGACTTGGTGCCGTAGAGGCGTGAACGGTCGATCATCCTTACATTTGCCGCCGTGCCACCCAGCTGAGCGGTGGGCACGGCGGCACGCCGGCAGGGGAGCAGTTCACCGACTTAGTCGAGCAGCGTCTGCTCGTGTACCGGCGGCCGGGGCGCTGGGACGTACCTCATCTGGTCGGCCAACTGACGCAGGATTTCAGGTTCGGAGCGCCCGGCAGCGAGTGAGCCGGTCGCGCTCCGGAATTGCTGGAGTCCCCCGGGAAGTGCCCAGGAGCAGCGCTCGACCGCCCACCGCGCGCCCGGCAGATCACCGGCCGCGAGGTAGCGGTTGGCCAGGTCCCGCGCGGCGCTCACGATGGCCTCGGTCATCTCCTCGATGTAGGGGACGGCCCACGCGTACCAGCCCGGACGCACGGCGTCGCCGAAGGGCGGGCCCGTGACGAGCTTCAGGGCCGCGCGCAGGCGGCGCGTGCCGGTCGGCGAGCTGTCGCTCCCGCCTGCGGCGGCGAGTGTGCGGAACTGGCTCCAGTCGCTGGTGACGGACTGGGCGAGGAGGTACTCGTCCTCGTGGGTCCAGGTCGGGAAGTGGTCGGCTCCCAGCCAGGCCCGCAGCCGGCTCATGGCGGTGTTGCGGCGGTCGGCGCGGGTGATGTGCTCGGGCCACAAGGCTGCGTCCAGGGCGTGTCGGTCGGAGCCGGGGTTCAGGTGGAGCCAGGTCGCGTGCTCGGTCATGCGGGAGACGCGATTCGCCATGGCTGGGCCTCGCGCGCCCTGCACCCGCGGGGGCCCCAGCAGCACGAGGTAGACGCCGGACGTCGGTTCCAGCGACGGCACCGTGGGCCGATCGGTGCTCCGCTCCTGCTCGGCGAGGAAGTGATGCTCCGGCCGATCCCACTCCTGCTCCGGTAGCGGCACGGTGTGGAGCAGGCCCTCCAGCACACCGCAGGTGATGGCCCATCCCTCGGCGAACGCCTCCTCGCGCGTGTCGTCGTCGGCAGCGCCCGGCATGGTCCACGGTGCCCCTGGGCGGAGGATCTGCCATGCCGGATCATCGGGCCGGCAGAGGGACTGGATGACGACCAGGGCGGTCGCCCTCCAGCGGGCGAGAACGGACGCCGGACTGTTGGCGTCGAGCGCCTCGGCCTCCTCCAGGAGGCGGTGAGTGATCTGCCCGAGCCGGGATGCAGAATCCGGGCACGGCAGTTCGAGGCGCCGAGGTACGGAGGGGGCGGTGGGGATGGGAGAGGGGGGCGCGAACGGGAAGGTCATGGTGTCTCCAAGGCAGGTCCTCTGTTGGACAGCGGTGTTCTGCGTGGTCGGACGGATGCCGCCGCCGGGTCGGTCGGTGCAGCGGGCGGAAGGAGTGCGTGTGGCACCTGGTGGTGGCATCGAGCGGGTGGCAGACGTACTGCAGCGGTTGGCGCCTCCGTTGTCTCGAGCGGCTGGCAGGGGTGCTGACACGCCCGTAGAGGTGTGAGAGACGAGGTCCGTGTGACACGGGTGCCTCGTCTTTCTGGGTTCCGGACGGCGCACCCCCGACCGTCGTGACGATGCCGCCCGGCGGGTTACCGATGCTCTACGCATGGGGCGCCACTCCATTCAATAATTGCTTAATAGGTTTTACTTTGGTAGACTTGAGTTACTCGGGCGGATGGAACACCACTCCGGCTACGGCCCTACACAGCCCGAGGGATACGCCGATCCAGGAGAACCTCTTGTCCTTCCACTCACCTACCGAGCTGCGTCTCGTTCTCCGCCAGGACGTCACCGTGCCCGCCGTCGGGACGTTCGACCGGTTCACCGGGCAGGCCCGCTACCAGGTCACCGGTGACGAGATTCGCGGCACGTTCATCGTCGCGCCCGAGACGGCCCCCGGAAGCGAGGACTGCCTCGTCCGGGTCATCTACGGCGACCACCCCGAGACACCCCAGCGCGAGCGGCGGGACGAACCCCGCATCCGGCGCACCCGCGTGCGTGGCGAGTGCGGACCCCTCTCGGTCGACGCGCTGCCCGATGCATCCCACCTGAACGCGCGCGGTCAGTGGGTCAGGTCGAACGGAACGCTGGAATCCGTCCCGCGCAGCACAGCGCGGTCGCTGGCCGATGTGGTGCGCGCCGTGGTGGCGCACTGGGTCACCCGACCCAACCGGCATGGACTCGTCAGGGCGGCCGCGCGCCACGCCCAGCAGCAGCCCGACACCCCGAGCCAGGCGGCACGGGAGACGGTGGAGCGCGAGCTGGACGGCATCCGGGCCCAGATCGCGCAGCACTGGTCCGTCCTCCAGGCCCTGGAGTCGGTCGCCCAGGCCGACATTCCGGCGCTCCCGGCCGTGCCGCCGGTCCAGCATGTCGACTACCTCGACCCCGCCACCGGCACCACCGGCATCCTCACGGTCCGCACCCAGCTCAACCCGCACGACGGGACGATCCTCTACAACGTGGTGCATGGCGCCCGGGTGCGTGGAGCCTTCATGGTCGGACCGGTGCGCTTCAGCCGCGACGCCCTCCCCGGCGGCGTGAGCGTCCAGCTCGGTGCCGGTCTGCTCCCTGAGGGAACGGGCCGACAGAGCGAGCCCGTGATCAACGGGATTCAGCTGCGGGGCTCGTGGAACCTCACCGACGCCGGAGCATGCTCGCTCGCGCTGCCCGAATCGATCCCCGGCATCCGGCGGGCGGACGACCCCGACCGCCCGGTGCCCGCCACCACGGCCGCGTGGATCAGCAGCGTGATCCGGGCTCTCGCAGTCGCCTACCGCGACTGCATCGACGTGGAGGTGCTGCGCCTGATCGCCGGGAAGAGCCGGGTGGACCAGCTGCGACAGGCTCCCGCGCAGGCAGTCGCCCAACTGCGTCAGCACGAAGCCGCCGCAGAGGCTCGTCTCACTTCTGCCCGAGAGAGCGAAGCCGCCTTCGCCTCCCTGTCCGCCTGACACCGAGCGGACTACTTTGCTGCCGTAGAGGCGCAGCACCACTTGCATACGGCCGAGGCGTGCCGCCGCCCCTCGGCCGTATGCGATCACACCGAGAATCAGGAACATCCCGTGAGTGCACCCGTGACCGTCATCGTGGTCACCGCCGATGACCTCTGGGCCGCAGCCGCAGAGATCGAGCAGCACGGACACGTCGATTGGGCAGACCAAGGCGGCAACACCGTCCGCCTGGCGCTCCCCCGCACGCTGACCGCCGACTCGTAATCAGGAAGAATCATGCGCACATCCGATTCGGCGCGCGCCATGTCGCTCGCCGCCGAGGTGGCCGCGCTGCTCCCCGCGCGCCACGGCGCCGGCTGGACCTTCGCACCGGCCCCTGCCGCTGCCCGTCCGGCCGCCCGTCTGAGCAACGGCCCCCGCCACCTCCTCCTCACCCCGGACGGTGGCCGCACCATGCTGGCCACCGGGACGCCGGACACCGCCGACGTGTCGCTCACCGTCGCAGGCAGCACCCCGGCTGCGGTGGCGGGCGCGGCACTGCGCACGCTGCTGCCCCGCATCGACCATGCCCTCGATCCGCCACCGGCCAGGCGTTCGCACCGTCTCCACTACCTCGCCGAGGTCGCCGCTCGGCTCCGAGAACTGGGCGCTTCGCCGACCCAGTTCGAGCGGGCCGATCACACCACCGCGCTGGCCTGGCAGCTCGGGGATGCGGCCGTGCACTTCTCTCTGCACGGTACGCGCCCCACGGGGACCGTCGGCTTCGCCGGACGACTGGGAGTCATCGAGCAGTTCCTCGCCCCGTTCCTCCCTCCGCACCCCGGGCCGGGCCGTGTCCGGGCCACTGCGCATCGCGGCTGCGGCGGCGTTGCCCGCCGCGTCATGGCCGCCTACGCCCACGCCGTCGAGTCCGACGCGGACGGCCTCGTCCGGTTCACGGACTCAGA
Organism: Streptomyces sp. NPDC091416; assembly: GCF_044756845.1. Classification (NCBI taxonomy): domain Bacteria; kingdom Bacillati; phylum Actinomycetota; class Actinomycetes; order Kitasatosporales; family Streptomycetaceae; genus Streptomyces; species Streptomyces sp. NPDC091416. The sequence goes on along the minus strand of NZ_JBIVTU010000018.1, from coordinate 115,144 downwards.
CGGCGGGCCGCTTCAGGGGTGGGTGATGCCCCGCGATGTGAACGGCCCGACCGGACCGAGGACGCCGGTCACGGCCGGAGTCACCGGCGTCGGCGTCGATCTCATTCTCTCCGCGCTGCCCACGCTGACCTGAGCCACAGCTTCCCCCGTCGGCGGGGTCGGTCCGTCACCGTGCCGCTCCCTGCCCACAGCAGCACCGCACCACCTGATCAGAGGAATCCCGAAGTGAGTACCGCAGTCGTCACGACCGTGTTCGCCCACCCCGACGTCGTGGCAGCAATCGAGGCCGGAATGGAGATGGCCTCCTTCGAGTCCGGCCGTTCTCTCGAAAGCTTCACCTGGGCCACCGCCGCCTGCTTGACCTATCTCGACAGCGCTCAGGCGCCGTGGGCCGACGTGATCGCCCGGCGCGAGGAGATCACAGCCGCGCAGGCCGCCGCCGACCGAGGCGAGGAAGTCGCTGACACGTCGGACCTGTACGAAGGCATGCTCTACACGCGGCAGCACGTTTCGGCTGCCGTGAACGCGGGTGTCGACGCCGCCGCCGAGCGGATCCGCGAACAGTGCGCGGACGACATCAACAACCTGGCGGTGAACGCCGTCCTGACGCTTCTGGACCAGCCCGACGCCTCGTACGCCGCCGTCGTCGCCGAGTGCTACGGCGGTGAGGACCCGGATGACGTCAGTGGCTGGCTGGCCGACGTCCCGGCCTACAACGCCTCCGACTTCGACACCCTCCAGGCGGCCACGAGCGACGCCTACCTCCGGTCCGTCGCCCTCTGACCCTCTTATCCCCCCGGGCCGGCGCTTCAGCCGCCCGGCCCTCGAAAGGAGAAACGCCGTGTCCGTAGTCCTGATCGGCCGGTGGGACGCCGAGACCCTGGAGATCGAGGAGTCCCACGCCGTTCGCGACGGAGACCTGGAAGCCATCGGCGCTCTGCTCAGCGGGCGTTCCGGCATCTGGTGGTCGTGCGAGTACCTCGTCGACCGGCACCGCGACGCCGTGCAGCGCGCCTACGAGAATCTGGCTCCTGGACAGGTGCTGGTCGACGAAGTCGAAGGCTTCGACCCCGTGCCGTGAGCTGCGTCGGCGGCCGCCGTGTGCCGCCACGCTGCGGCCGCCGGCCTGTGCCCACGGTGGCCGTGCCGTGCTGCTGTCGCGCCTTCAGGCGGCCTCGGTGATGGCCGGCAGGGCGATGGCCGCCGCCTCCTTCGCGGATTCCAGCGCGGCGGTGAACGCTGCCGCGACGGCGGCGGCCTGCACGCTCATGCCCTCGATCTCCGCCACGGCGAGATCGTCGCGAACGGTGCGGGCCAGGAGCTCGAGGACATCGGTGCTGCTCTCGGTGAGTTGCTGGATCTGCTGCAGTTCCTGGAAGCGGTCGTCGGCGCGGCGGACTTGGTCGGCGTATCTCTCCAAGGCGACGACCCGGCGACCGATGCCTCGGAAGCTGGCGGCGAGGGACTGGCGGCGGACGTCGATCACCTCGGCGACCTGACTGCTGCGGGGTATGTCCGGCTCCGCCTTCGTCAGACGGCTGTACTCCCGTAGAGCCTCGGCGATCTCCCACTCCTGGTGGGGAAGAGCCGTCTGGTTGCGCTGGCGGTCGACGAGGTCGCGGCGGTGCACAGAGGAGCCGAGGACCGTCCTTCTCGCCTGTTGGGCGCGGGCCAGGAGCGTTCGGGCGTCCTCCGTCAGCTCCGCAGGCCGTACGTACCGGACCCGGGCCTCGTGCAGTTCCTGCACCGCCGAGTTGTAGGAGGCCGTCTCCATCACCCTGAGGGAGACGATGATGGTGAGCGCGGTGACCGCGAGCGGCCACAGCCGCTCGATCCCGCTGTGCAGCGCCGTGAACAGGCCTCTCCCCGCCTCGTCGAGAGCCTCGGAGAGTCCGGCCGGCACGCCGTCGGCCTGTGGCTTGCGTGGCTGGTCCGCCGGGACAGCCAGCCACAGCAGTGCGGCACCCGCCGCCACTACGCCCGCGCGGGCGATCACGGGCGCCGCCGCCCACCAAGGACTTCTCCGGCCGCCGCTGTAGCGGGAGGGATACCTCTCCGCCTCGCGCAGCAGCCTTCGGGACCGCTCCGGAAGGTCGGGATCGGCAACCGGCTCGGGCGGCTTGCCCTGGGGTGGCACTGCCTCGGTCACAGCCCTGATCCTCCGCTCGTACACCGTCGTCGGCGCGCGCATCCGCACTCCTGGTCGCGCGGATCGCCCGCGTCCGCCCGTCCTGCTGTCCTGGTCGTCCCCTGCGGCCGGCCTCGCACGCGCGGGCCGCGGCGCTCCCGGCCTTCGCGCGAGGCGCGTCGGCAGCTTCAGCCGAGGCCGGACGCGGATGGCGGCGCGGGGAGTCCGGCCCTTCATGCGTGGGTGATCATTCCGGTGACGAACCACACCGCCCAGATCAGGGGCAGGATCGCGACATACGCCATCGGCCGCCGCAGGACGGGCTTGCCCTCCTGGAGGCGAGAGGCCCCGAGGAGGGGCGGGCCGGGCGTCGGCAGGGCGGCGAGCTTGCGGCTGGCCACGAGATTCCACACCAGGGTGAACGGACCGAAGAACACCAGCGAGAACGGGGACCACCAGCCCTGCCACAGCGTCCTGGTGGTCAGCTCGCGGACCAGCGCCGTGCCGCACGCGCGGCAGAAGGGTCCGTCGATCTTGTGGAAACGCATCATCATCATCAGCAGGCCCTGGTGCGCGCGCACGGTGACCGGGGCGGCCGGCTGTGCGCCGCAGATGCGGCAGAACAGTACACCGCTGTGCGCGGTGGGCTGGGTGAAGGATGTGCCGTCCTGCGCGGCCGCGGGAGGCATCGTCCACGGCGGGGGCGTGTACGCGGAGTTGTGGGGGTTGGGCTGCGCTGCCGGGGCGCTCATCAGACGGTTTCCTGAAGCGGGATCGGGGTGGGAGAAGTGGAAAGAGGCGACCAGGGCCGGGTGGCCGGTGGGCGGAAAGGGCTGGTGAGCCAGTCGCTTCCCTGCGCTCCTGGTGTGAAGGGGATGGCGGTCGCGGCGGTGACAGGTTCGGTGAACGGAGCGGAACTGGGACGTGGCGCCAGCAGCGCAACGCGGGGCGGGGTCTCGGCGGCGTGCGAGAAGCGCGGCTTCAGGGCGCCGGGCGGCGTGCTCGGAGCCTGACGGACCGGGCGCGCCGGGTGGGCGCGGCCGCGGCCGGTGTGGTTGCGGTAGCGAGGTTGGACGGCGGGGCGCGGCGGGGTGAGGGTCGACATGCGCGGTCCCTGGTCAGTCGGCGCAGCAGGGCTGCGAGGGTGGCGTGGTCGTAGGGGGTGATGCGGATCAGCGCGTGGGCGGCAGCGAATCCGGATCCGCCGGGGCTGGTGTCGCAGTCGGAGTGGAGCCAGGCGTTAACGGCGTTGTGCAGGTTGCGGCGGCTATGTTCCTGAGGACCGCCGAGCCGGTGGATGGCGACGGCGGCCTCGGTGAAAAGGGCGGCCGCGGCGGTGAGGTCCTGGGCCATCGCCGCGAAGTGCGCCTGGAGTTCGGTGCCCATCGCCGCGTACGGGTGGTCGTGCCCGTGCTGGGTGATGAGGTGCTGGGTGACGCGGCGGGCGGACTGCTGCGCGGCACGCCACTGTGCGGCGCGCTGGGCTGCCCTGGTGGTGGCCAGCAGGCCGGATTCCTCGGGGATGCCCTGGTTCCAGATCGGGTCGACGTCGGGAGCAGCGATGGGCTGGTTCTGGTCGGGGTGAGTCGTTTCGTCCGCGGTGATCTTCTGGTGCTCGACATGCCCGTTGGGGTGCCCGATGGACAGGCGGACCGGACTGCCGTGCCGTGCGGCGACGGCGCGCAGCGGTCCGCGTACGCGCTCGACGAGGACTTCGATCTGGTCGGGCTGGCCGGTGTGCAGGAGTCCTTGTGCGTGGAGTCTGCCGCCGGGCAGGACGATGAGCGTCTCGTGGATGTCGGTGGTGGGTGACGGGCCCGGGTGCATGGTGGCCTTCTCGGTAGGGGTGATCCCGTCAGCGGGAGTCGACCATCGAGTAGCGGTAGTCGAGGATCTCGGGCTTGCCCTGGTGGGGCAGGTGGACGACGGTCTCGCCCTGGAAGCTGTCCACCACGACGGAGCGCGACGTCTTGTTGTAGACCGCTTCGGTCTTACCGGGGGTGATCTGCAGGCCCGAGTTCTTGACGAGGTTCTCTTGCTTGTGGGCGAGGGGGGCGATCACCAGGACTCCGGAGGACGTCGTCAGGGTGTAGAGCGTGGAGTGCGTCGGTGCGATCGGGAAGAAGTTCACGGTGGCTTGGGGCCCGAGCGCGTCGCCGCGGTCCTTGTAGGTCTTGAGGATGCTCTTGGCGTTGCCGTCGGTGCGGGAGAGGGCGCCGCCCTCCTTGGTGCCGCCGCTTGCGAACAGATCTTCGACGGCGTCGGTGACCTTGTCGGGTGCCAGGGCGCCGACCGCGGTGTCCGGGTCGGTGGGTATGGCCAGGCCACTGTCGGTCTTGAGCGTCGGCAGCGCCTTCTGGGGGAACAGGGAGACGACCTTCTTCCAGCTGTCCCGGTGTCCGCGGACTTCTCGAAGATCATGAGCGTGTGGTTAATGCCGGTGGTGGTGGCCGTTGCTGCGAACCAGTTGCCGCTGGGCGGGATGTAGAAGGCGCGCTGGGTGAAGTGGAACGGGGAGGCGAACTCCTTCTTCTCCTTCGCGCTCAGGGTGTCGAACTGCTCGTAGTCGGCCTTGCTGCGGGCGTAGAGCTGGCCGGCTTCCACGGTGGCAAGGAGGGTCGCGTCGCGGGTCTTGTTCGCCTTGTTGTTGGCCTGCTCGTATCGGTCGAGGATCTGGCCGGCCTCGGCACGGGTCACCACGCCTTGGGGTGGGGTGGTGGGTGGGGGACTGACGGCCTCGGCGTGCGTATCGGTGCCGCTGTCGGAGCAGCCGCTGAGAGCCGCTGCGGCGACCGCGGCGACCGCGGCGAGCAACGGCGTCGCACGCGAAGATCGGCGGGGAGCCGTGGAGGAGTGGAGCATGCTCGGTTCCTTCTGCGTCTGGGGAGTGGGGTGGGCGGCCGGTGATCAGGCGGCGGTGGGCATGGTCGCGTCCACCGGCGGCAGGAGGCGGCGCAGTTGGTGGCCCGCCTGCCAGGCGAAGCGTCGGGACGCCGATTCCAGGCGATCGTGGTCGTGGGTGCGGGTCAGCTGTTCGCCGTGCTGGCGGTAGAAGTACGTCACCACGGGCAGCAGTGCGCCGGCGCTGAGCGCGGTCAGCGTGCCGACGTAGAGGAAGTCCTCTCCCTGGGGCAGTCCGCCATGACCGCAGGCGGCTTCAACGAGATCCCGGCGGGCGATCATCTGGGTCTGGCCGAGAGGGATCGTGGCCTGGGGCGTGGGCCAGTACGTCCATACCGCGCCGCGATCGTGCACGCCGGGTGGCGTGGGGCAGCGCCAGACCCGGGTCGAGCCGTCCTCGAAGAGATCGGCCGACCAGCCTGCGACCCACCCCAGGCCTCGCTCGAGGGCGTAGGTGTGGCGGACGGAGAAGGCGTCGGCGGGAAAGAGATCGTCGTCGGCGTACTGGATCCAGTCGCCCTCGGCCAGCGTGAGGGCGGGGTTCCTGGCGCTGGCGGCGCCGACCTTGGGCAGTTCCAGGACCTTGACCCGCCGGTCGCGGGTGACCGAGCGGGGCAGTCGCGCGGGGGCGGCCCCGTCGAGCGCGAGGACGAGCTCCCATTCCACGGACTGGGCGGTGAGGCTCACATGCAGCAGCTCCAGGTAGGGCAGGCGGTTGGGCATCAGCCGGGTCGGGGTGATGACGGTGATCTTCGGAGAGTTTCGGGGCACGTAGGTCGCCTTCAGGTTGAGGTTCGGGGCAGGGGACCGGTCGGTCAGGCCGGGAGGCAGGCGCCGGGGCGCTGTGCCCACGGGCCGAGCACCTTGGAGGACGGCAGGGCGATCAGGCGCAGGCCGGTGGGAAGCGAGGCCTGGAAGGAGCCGGCTTCTTCCCGGCCGAGAGGTGTACGCGGTGCGCGGGCGGCGGCGGCTTCAAGCTGCGCAGGGCCTTGCGCGGACTAGCTGGACGGCGCCGTCCAGCGCAGCACGAGCATGCCGTGGCCGTCGTCCGGCTGTGGTGCGGGCAGACCGGGATAGGTGGCGGCTGCCCACCGGTGACGGCCGTCGATGATCACCACGGGGAAGATGCTCCCTATCCCGTAGCAGGCGGCCATGACCTCGCGGGACATCGGCGTTGTCCTTCCTGCGGGTGCATTGGTGGCCGGTCCCGGCAGGTCGTCAGCCGGCGACGGCGGAGTGGGGGTCGCGGCGCCGGGCGACGGAGCGCGGCCGGGGGTGTGGAGGTCGAAGCGGGCGATGACGGAGCGGAAGAGGGCGTAGTAGATGACGGCGTAGACGGCTCCGAGCGCGAGCAGCACGGCAGGACGCGTGGAGATCGACCAGTTGAAGCTGAGGTCGAGCAGACCGGCGGAGAAGAAGAAGCCCGCGTGCACGCCGAGGACGTTGGCGAGCGCCAGGCTCAGCCCAGTGAGGAGCGCGTGGACCAGGTACAAGGGCATGGCGGTGAACGCGAAGCTGAGTTCCAGGGGCTCGGTGATCCCGAAGGCCGCGGACAGCAGCGCGCCGGACAGCAGCAGCGATCCGACGTCTCTGCGGTCGCGCGGTGTCGAGTGCCACATGGCGAGCGCTGCGACGGGCAGCCCGAAGATCGCGACCGGGAAGAACCCGGACATGAACACGCCGGCCTGTGGGTCGTGTGCGAAGAAGCACGGAATGTCGCCGGTGGCCCCCGATTCGCACCGGCCCGCGACGAACCACACCAGGGCGTTGGGGATGTGGTGGAGACCGATGGGGAGCAGGACTCGGTTGATGACCCCGAACAGCCCACCGCCGACGACGGCGTTGGAGGCGATCGCCTCGGCGAACCCTGTCAGGCCGCGGTCCACCCACGGGTAGGCGAGGCTGAGCAGCCATCCGCAGGCCAGAGCAGTTGCCAGAACGACGGCGTACCCAGCGAATGCGGGCAAGCGCCGGCGTTCGACGGCTCCTCTCCAGACGACGACGGCGAGGCAGCCGGCGAGGATGCCGGTGAGCGCGCCGTAGGGCCAGCGGGCGGGGGCCATCGCCGTCGCGTCGTTGGCGTCCATGGGGTGGTAAACCAGGATCGTGCGAGCCATCACCAGGTAGCTGATGAGCGCGGCCAGGACAGGGCCGGCGGCATCGACGATGGTGCGGCCGCGGGCGGTTCCCAGCGCGATGCCGACGGCGAACAGCAAGGGGAGGTAGTCCAAGACCGCGCCGCCGGCCGCCGACAGCATGGCCGCCGCCTGGTGCCAGGAGTCGAAACGGCCCAGCAGATCGTCTTGGCCCAGCCTCAGCAGCAGACCGGCCGTCAGCATGGCGGCGATCGGCAGCGCCAGCCACTGTCCCAGGCGGCGGAGCCTGCCCGTCGCAGCGCCAGGGGTGGGCGGCGCCGCCTCCGGGGCAGGAGACGGGCTCGGTGCGGTCGCGGTCGGCACGCCGGTGTACTCCTTCGTGTGTCGCTGTCGTTCGGGGATCAGGCGGCGGCGCGCAGACGGTGCACACCGTGGGCCAGGGCTCGGGCGAGGCTAAGGGCGTTGCGGAGCCCGTCGGGGCCGGGGCTGTCCTGGATGCGGCGGAGCAGGGCGGAGCCGACGATGACGCCGTCGGCGTACTGGGCAGCCTGGTGTGCTTGCTCGGCGTCGGACACGCCGATGCCGACGCTGATCGGCAGGCGGGTGAGGGTACGCAGCCGGTCGACGAAGTCGGGGAGGCCCGGGGCCAGGGGGCCGGTGTTTCCGGTGACTCCGGCGACCGCCGGCGCGTAGATCATGCCGCCCGCGGTGGCGCAGATACGGGCGAGACGCTCGTCGCTCGCGTTGGGCGCGACGACAGGCACCGTGTGCAGACCGTGGCGGCGGGCCGCGGCGAGCCAGGGGCCGGCCTCCTCGAGCGGCAGGTCCGGGATGATCGCTCCGGCCGCGCCGGCTGCGGCCAGGTTGGCGGCGAACCGCTGGGGGTCGTAGTGGGCGACGGGCTGCCAGTACGTCATCACGAGTACGGACGCCCGGGATGCTGTGCGGATGGCGCGTACGGCGGTGAACAGGTGCTTCATGCGGAATCCGGCGTCCAGGGCCTGGCGGGTGGCCCGCTGGATGGTCGGGCCGTCGAGGATCGGGTCGCTGAACGGAAGACCCACTTCGACGACGTCGGCGTGCTGGGCCAGGGCCTGCACATTGGCGATGCTCTCCTCGACGGTGGGGAAGCCGACGGGGTAGTACGCCGCGAGTGCGGCGCGCTGCGCGGCGCGGGCGGTGAGGAAGGCCCGGTCGAGCTCAAGCGCGGCGAGGCCTGGCGTGAGGGACATGGTGGGATCCGAATCTGTGGCGGCGGTGGGGCAGGTGGGGAGCGGCCGAGGCGACGGCGCGTGGCCGGGCTGGGCGGGCCCGGTCACGCGGGGCTGCCGTAAGGCGGGTGAGGCTGGGCAGGGGTGTCAGCTGGCGAAGCCCCAGAAGTACTCGCCCCACATCCAGCCGGTTCGGCCCGCGTTGGCGCCGCTGGTGACCGTGACCCGGTACCCCTGGAACTGGGACTTTCCGTCGCATCAGAGGCCGTTGGAGGTGACGCGGGTCCCCTTGCTCAGGACGCCGAGCGCCGCCGAGCTGGTGGAGTGGTTGGACCGGAGTTTCACGGCGGTGGTCGTCTTGCCCTTCTGCGTCCACGAGTTGCAGGAGGCTGCGCCGCCGGAGCGGTGGTCAGCGCGCCTCCCAGCAGGGCGGCGGTGACTGCCGCTGCGGCGACGGCACTACGGATCTTGACTGCGGGCATCGGACGGTCTCCTTGTGGCGGGGTGGGTGGATGGGTGGTGGGCGATGTGGATGTCTCGCCAGGTGGTCGCGGGCGGCGAGCCGGCGGGAGTGGTGGTGTAGGGTCTCGCGATCCGCTTCATATGGCAGCGCCGTGACCTGCGGGTTCGCCGCCAGTCTCACGTCGCTTCACCAAGATTCGTCTCAGGTTCCGCCGCACTTCCTCGCGGTGAACCTGACGCCGGCTGGACGGGCAATCCTCTGACCTGCGGTGTCTCACAGCCCACTTCATAAGTGCAGGCGATATGAAGCGGGCGGTGAGATTATGAAGCGGGATCTGAGATCCCACAGGTGGGGTTCTCGCGTGGCCGGGGCGGTCGGTCAGCTGCGGGAGATGACGATCTCCACGCGCCGGTTCTTGGCGCGTCCGCTCTCGTTCTCGTTGTCGCCGATGGGGTCGGCCTCGCCGTGGCCGGTGGCCGTGAAGCGGAGCTGCGCCAGGCGCGGGTCGCCCTTGAGGACGTTCAGGACGGCTTCGGCCCGGGCGCGGGACAGGGCCAGCCCGTGGGCTGCACTGCCGAGGTTGTCGGTGTAGCCGTTGATCCCGATGGGCCGGTCGGTTCGGGCGCGGGAGATCTTCGTGGCGACGTCGTGCAGCCGGTCGTGGGCCTGGGCGGACAGGCGGGCGCTGTCCTTGGTGAACAGGACCTTCGACTGCAGGGCGTAGACCGTTCGTTGGTCCTGGTCGACGGTTCTTTCGGTGCCGTCCAGGTTCTCGACACGCGAGACGATGTCGGCGTGCCGGCCGGGGATTCCGGCGGTGCTCGGGTGTTCGTCCGCGTGGGCCGCGGCCGAGGTCATGGCGAGCACGGCAGACAGGGCGAGGGCGCCAGCGATGTGACGGGGCACCGTTCAGCCCTCCTGCATCGGCACGGTGACTACGCTGAGGTTGCCCAGCGCCAGGTCGACCTGCTTCACGTCGTTCGGGGGCGCTTCGAACTGCGCGTACAGCTGCTTGGTCTGGCCCTTGTCGATGGAGTTGGTGTGTTCGCTGCACAGGCAGCGACCGTTCGTGTCGAGCAGCGCCATGTAACGCTTCTTGTGCGGCCGGTCGACGATCGAGGAACCAGCGAGCGTGTACACGTCGGTGCCGTCTCGCCAGTCGACGGTGAGGTAGTTTTCGTCGCTGCGGTTGGTGACTTCGAACTTCACCATCACCACGCCGTCCCTGCGCTGGACGCTGTGCACCTTTCCGTCAATTCCGCTGTCTCCCTTGAGCTCGGCAACGCTTGCTCCGTTATCACTTTGCTGAGGGGCGCTCTCCGAGGCCGTCTCCGGCGACCCCTGGGAGTTCGGGGTGGCGGCTGCAGGGCTGACCTCGGCAGCGCGGGAAACACTGTCGTCGCTGTTGGAGCAACCGGACACCGCGGCGAGGGTGGATCCGGCGATGAGGATGGCGATGAGGGTGTGCGGGGTCCTGTTCATTGGGTGGTGCCTCTCTCAGGAAGGTGTGGGGCAGGCTCGAGTGGCAGGACCCTGCCATTGGTCCGACCGGTGGACTGGCAGTGCTGCTGGGGCCAGGGCGCGACAGAGCGGAGACGCTAGTCAGGTTCTGGGCCTTGCTGATGTCGGTGCTGACTCCGCCGACCAATACTTCGCCTTGGTCTTCGCGCCTCGCAGGACGGGTCGAGCCCGGGATAAGCGGTCCCGGGGACGGGGATCGCCGTCGAACCGCTTCGTTCCGGCCCGGTTGACGCTTCGGCGACGGCTGACAGGTGCGAACGGGCAGACCATTCCGATCCCGCGACACCCAGAGCGCGCTTGAGAGGTCCTTGCTTTCGTTGATGTGATCAGTGACATGGGCGGGCCTCCGTGGCCAGTCGGGTTTCTGACAGAGGCTTGTGCAGTCCGCGGTTGAGTTGATGGCCGTGGAAGCGACGTGACCGCGGCTGACCGATTGCAGCGGCTGCACTCGCGAAGTGACATCTGCATAGGTCCTCGGGTCATGCAGGAGCCCCGTACAGGCCGAGCTTTTCGGCTGCTCGGATCACCTGATGGTCGTGATCGATGGCGCGACTGTCGTCGGCGACGAGTAGGAGGCACCCTGCGACCTGTCCCGCCCGCACTGGAGCGCCGGCGTGCAGCACGGTGGTGGCAACGACCGTTGGCAGGGTCGTAACAGTGCGTAGTAGATGCGGGTCCAAGGCGCCGTCGGACCGGGGCAACAGTGCAACTTTGGTGGTGTGAGGTCGACCCGGCTGATGGCGGGCTTCGTACCGCCGTCCCGTGGTCAGCAGTAGGGCGGTATCGTGGAACGGGTTGTGGCCGGTGACCTGTTGAAGCACCTCGGAGGCGAAGTCAGCGTACGGGTCTGTGCGGAGGGACAACAGCGCTGGTCCACGGTCAGGGATGAAGGTGACCGTGGCGCAGGAGGGGCCGTAGCGCACGCCGAGGGCCCTGAGTGCGCGGTTGATGTACAGGGTGAGTGCGCGCGACAGCAGACCTTGGCGGCTCAGAAGATCGGCGCGCCAGACCGCGTGGCTGGCGGCGAGGGTCTCCGCCCAGATGGTGGTGACGGTGTGGTCCGTCGATCTATCCGGGCCGGGGCCGGTTACGGCGTGAATGCGGTAGCGGGTGCCAGCAAGGTGTTCGCGGAGGGTGAGCGGCTGACCGCTGGAGTGCTGCAGGTGTTGCCATGCGGACCGGATGTCGGTTGCGGAACAGCAGTAGAACGGGCTTCCCGGGTGGGCAGGGTCGGGGTGCTCGAGGAGGAGCTCCGCCACCTGGGTGAAGGCAGCCCATGTCAGGGCGTCGGCCAACCGTGTGGCGGTGATGCTGCGTGGAGCCGCGATACCCGCGTCGAGCAGTGCTGCGTGGGTCGAGCCGGTGTCGCGGCGCGTGTCGGTGGTGTTGGGGTCGTTTCCGGGCAGGTGAAGGCGTGAGGCCAGCCGATCGGCGAGGACGGTACCCGCGGGTGATCCGGCGAGGACGGCCCGGACATCGAGGTGCGAAAGGTGGGCGGCCGTGCGGCGCAGGTTTCCGCGGTGGTTGAGGTTGCGGAGGTAGCCGCCAGCGCCGTCCATCCGGCGGGTGCCGGGCACGGCGACCGCTACGCAGTTCCAACCGTGTCGCTCCAAGGCCGGCACGTACAGGTCGCCGGCGTCAGAGGGGGCGATGATGGCGGCCGCGCCGCTTCGGGACGCGGACGGGGCCACCTCAGGGACGGGTGCGGCGAGGGCCATGGGGCGGGGCTCCTGGGGTGTGGGCGGCAATACGGTCAGGCAACGCAGGCGGTGGTGACCGTGGCCGCCTGGATGTGGACGTTGCTGCGCTCTTCAATCAGTCGGAGTCTGTGGTGGCAGGTGTCCGCGTCGGGGCCGGTGACGACGGCCAGAGCGGTGCGGTCCAGCAGGGTGGCCTGGGGCGGGGCCGTGACGTGGCTGCCCGGCGGGACGGTCCACTCAAAACGGTCGAGCCAGGGGGCGACTGGCTCGGTGTTCACGGCGGTGACACGTCCGGTCGTGTGCGGGAAGAAGAAGCGGACCGCAGCACTTTGGTGTCTGGTGGGGATCAGATGGGGGGCCGCACCCACTGCGAGGTCTGCAGTGATTTGTGGCAGGTTGAGGCCGGTGGCGAGATGGACAAGGTGAGGTATGAGGTCGCCTCCGAGCCGGGCATTGAGTTCGATGATGCGTGGGCCCTGGCGGGTGAGGCGCATTTCGACGTGCATGACTCCGCGCGAGATGCCGACTGCTGTCAGAGCAGCGGTCGCAACGTCCTGGATGCGGGGATCTGCGAGTAGCGGGTCCGCGGCGTCGACGAGGTGGCCTATCTCCTGGAAGGCCGGTTCGGGGCTGAGGTACTTCCGTGTGACAGCGGCGATGTGGATCGTGCCGTTGCCCAGGGCGACGCATTCGACACTGATTTCGGGCCCGTCAAGGTACTCCTCGATGAGCACTCCGTTGGCCCCGCCTGTTTCCAGACCGAAGAGAACGGCTTTCTTGGCCAGTTGGTAGGCAGCGCGCACCTCATCGGGATTGTCGGCACGGCGAACGCCGGCGCTGCCTGCCAGGGAGCGGGGCTTGAGTACGACCGGCCCACCGAGCCGCATCTGGCATTCAACGGCGGCGTCGGCATCATGGACGAGACGCGACCGAGCGGAGGGCACCTCGGATGCTGCCAGCAGGGACCGTGTCAGGTACTTGTCGCGGCAGGCCTCGACGGCACCGGGAGCATTGCCGGGCAGCGCGAGCGTGTCGGCCAGTCGCGCGGCGAGCCCCACGTGGTTTTCCACGTAGGTGAGTACCCCTGCAACGCCGTAATCAGCAGCAAGTCGGTTGACGGTCTCAGCGACCGCCTCGTTGTCCGTGAGCTTGACAGGGACGGATATGTCCACGATAGGGGCAGCCCACGCCGGGGGCCTGTCGTCGAGCAGGGCGACCGAGTGACGGGCGGCGATGTGCAAGAGTCCGTATTCGCGATAGGTGCGGTTCCCGGCGCCCAAGACGAGGAGCAGGGGCGCAGGGTTGGGGCGGGTGAGGGGCATGCCTGGTCCTGACTGTGGTGAGCAAAGTGGTTGGAGTGTGCGGAGCCTGTGGGTCTGGCAGGGCGTTGCTCAGGCCTCCTGTCAGGTGAGCGTGGGCAGGTTGGCGGCATCCTGGGCCTGGGGGGGATGCTCTTCTGCGGCCAGGCCGCGGAGCGGTCTGTCTGCCTGGACAGTTCCGGGCGGCTGGGAGTTTGCGGTCTCACTGAGCTGAGGGTGCGGATGTAGGACCGACTTGCCTGCATACGGTGGGTAGCGGTGTCCGGGCCGGGCAGCGGAGGGCAGGGTCTCTAGCGCCAACCGCAGTTGGTCGAACTCGTTCGGTGTACCGGGAGTGGAGATCCGAAGCCCAGACGAACAGCCACGGGCAGCGGTGAACAGGCGGGCTGCGATGCCGTGGTCCTGCAGGTGGTGATGTGCGGGGTACGGGTTTGAGAGGTGGACAAATCGGTAGTGGATGTCTGAGGGGACCGTTGCCGACCCGAAGTGCTGCGTCAGCAACTGCTCAAGTTCCTCGCCGGCCATCTTGAGCTGGGTGAGTGTCCGCTCAAGCCAAGGCTCCTCAGCGAGGGCTGCTGTGGCCAGGGCTATGTCGAGGAGCGACAAGGGCCAAGCCGGCAGCTCATCGGCGACAACGTGGCGTATGCGCGTGTTCCGGGTCCAGAGCATCCCGGCACGGCTGCCGGTGATGCCGTAGGTCTTGCCCGTGGATTGCAGCACGATCAGGTTGGTGGCATCGGCTCCCGCCAGCGTCTCGTGGCGGCCTTGGAACTCGATGTACTCCTCGTCGACGATCAGGGTGCAGTGCGGGAATCGTGCGCATGCTTCCAGCAGGTCCTGCCGTTCGATGTAGTGCCCCAAGGGGTTCGACGGGTTCGACAGGATGACGAAGTCGTACGTGTGCATGGCCCGCTGCACCCGTGCCAGGCGGCGTGCGGGGGTGTCACCGAATGGATCCTCAGGCTGCTCAAAGTGGGCGTAGCCAAACCGTCGTAGCGTTTCGGTGTATTCCGGAGTGATGACAGCTACCTGGGACAGTTGCAGTCGCCGGCCGAGGATCATGAGGAACTCGGTCACGCCTCGCCCTGCGAGCATGTCCTGGTGGTCGATGCCGAGCCGGTCGGCAAAGGCGTTGAGGTAGAGACGGTGTGCCTGGAAAGGCGGCTGCTCTGCTTCATACGGAGGCGGCATGAGCCGGGCGGCGTGGTGGTCCAGGAAGCGGCGAACCGCGTCAACGGCGCCAGGCGGCGGCCCGATGCGGTTGGTGCACAAGCTGAGGTTCAGCATGCCCTTGTCGCTGGTCAGGTGAGTGAGATCGCCGCCCTGCACCATGCTGGGATCGCGGAACCTCAACTGTTGGGTATCGGCAGCTTCCACTCTTGATTCCTTGGGGTTGAAGAGGCGGTCTCAGACACGGCACGGTGTCCGTACGTGTTGGACAGATACGTTTGGTCGCGTTCGTGGGCGTGGTGAGACCCTGTCCATCGACGGCCACTCGGGCAGGGGCTCAGGTTCTGTTCCAGGCCTGCTGCACGTGGTGGGTCAGTCCGGTGTGCAGTGCGCCGAGACGGCTGATGAGGTGAGGGTTGGGGCGAGAGAGGTAGACCGCAGATGTGAGCGCGACCGGCCGCATGCCAAGGCGTGCCTTATAGGCGTAGTTGCATCGGCCGGCATCGAGTACGCTCGCGCCGGTTTCGACGGCGAAGCGGATACTTTCGTGCATCAGCCAGCCGTAGGTGTGGAGGTCCCTCTTGCGGGACTGGTCAACCGCGGCGGTCCACAAGTAGAGCGTCTTGCCGTATCGGAAGCAGAAGAACCCGCCGACGAGGGTACCGTCGCGGTGCACGGCCAGCAGCCCTACCGCCCCTGGAACGCGGGTCAGCGGAACCAGCATGTCGGTACCGTAGAGGGGAGGGCCGTGACGTTCGCTCGTGGCTCGTGCTTGGGCCGTGAACTCGCCCAGGTACGGGAGGAGGTCGGCACCGCGGGCGACCTTGAGGGTGAGCCCCGAGTCGGTGCCTCGACGGTGCTGACGGCGGAATTCACGCCCGGCCTTTCTGGACGGGAAGTTCTCGATGAACTCGTCCACGGTGTCGCCCACGTCGGCTCGATGCGCCCAGTACAGGACGACCTCTGCGTCCGGGAGTCGTGCTTCGCGCCACATGTTGCGCTCGCTCGGCGGAAGGTTCGCGATGACGAGGGCTTCTGTTCCGAGTTCGCCGGCGAGCGCGCGTCCGCGGTCGACCGCCTCAGCCAAGACGGGGCGAACCGCGCCAGGCAGGCCGCCGTACTCTCCGTAAACGGACGGTCCATACAGCACGTCTGCCTCGAATGTGGGCTGGGTGACCCCGGCATCACCTTCCATCGCGCGCCACAACGGGCTGTTGTTGACCTGGTAGAAGGACAGCCGGTGCTGACGGTGCGGACCGTCCTGAATGAACAGATGGTGGTGTCCTCGCACGTGCTCCGTGCGCACGGACTGCCAGGCGGCGGCCCACTCACGGCTGTGAAATGGCGTAGCGGCATGATGCTCGGCAGGGAGTACAGCGGCCGAGGGGTGCCAGGAACTGCTCAATGCGTCACCAAGAACGGTCGACGGCATGATCGTGCCTCCGGTCAGGTCTCAGGATGTGGTGTGTGCCGGTGTTGCCGGCGCAGCAGCAGGCGGATCTTGCTGGATGAGCCGGATGAGTGGCAGACACAGGACTGCTCCCAGCGCACCCGCGCTCAGTGTGGTGAGGGCGGTAAGGCTGTCTCCGCCCTGTGTCAGGGACACGGCCGCGAGTACCGGGGCAATGATCACCGCGATGGCGAGGGACGATCCCCAGATACCGGCGTACAAGCCACGAGCTTGGTGTGGCGAAATCCGGTTGAGGATGTCGGAAGCAGCTATGAAGAAGACGATTTCACCAGGCACGGCGGCAGCGACGGCAATGCTGTAACCGAGGGTCGTGTCGGCCAGGCCCGCGCTTCCCATGCCCACGCCCAGGAGCAGCGCGCTGGCAGCGAACGTTCCGAGCATGGGCCGCTGACCACCGCACCGGTGGCTGAGCCAGGGAGTGAGCAGCGGTGTCAGCGCGATCACGGCGAGGGCGTTGGCTACCTGCGTCCATCCGTAGGCGCTGGCCGCGAGCCCGTCGTGTTCCATCAGCATCGGGAGGGCGGAGAACATACCTGCTGCGCAGGTGAGAGTGGCAATGCTGGCAGCCCACAGAAGCCATAGACGGGCGTCGCGAAGCACATATCCGGTGAACGGGGGTGCTCCCGGGTCGCTGGAGGTGGCATTCGGAGTATCGGAGCTCAGATGTCGCTGAACGATTGCGGCGCAGACCGCACAGGCGAGTGCATTGATCCAGAACAGGGCTTGGAAGCCGAGGTGGCTGGCGAGCAGCCCGCCGACCGCGCCCGTGAGGGCAGCGCCGATGTTCACCGCGCCGTATCGCCACCCGTTGACGGCGGCCCGCTGGGCATCCTCCGTGATGAGATCGGCGATCACGGCAGACACGACCGGCCGCGGTGCGTCGTACACGGTTCCCGCGATCAGCGCGCCGGCGCACACTGCCGCGAAGTCCTGTGCCTGGGCCATGAGAGGCAGGCACACCGCGGCGGTCGTCATGGCGATCACGAGGGTGCGCCGGCGTCCGATCGTGTCGGCGGCCCATCCAGTGATCAGTTGTCCGAAGAGCCATCCGACCCCGAAGACGGCGAGGACCTGGCCGACTGCCTGAGTGCTGTAGCCCAGGTCCTTGAGGTGGTAGCTGAGGAACGGGTAAACGAAGCCGAAGCTGCGTGCCACAAGTGTGATGACGAGCAGCGCCCAGATGGCGGGCGGCCAGTGCTTCTGACCCGGAGCTTCGGGTTCTTGGACAGGAACGAGTGAATCGGTGGAGACGGACACTGATGCTCCAGGGAATCTAATGATGGCCGTTCCCGGTGGATGGCTGGCGCCACTGCGCCAAGGGTGGTCAAGCCTCACGCCCAAGGTCATGAACAGACTGGGCGGGCGGATATGCGCCGTGTGTCACGGCGGCAGGAGCAGCTGCTGGGAGGGCGCCCGCTCCTGCCGCACGTCGATCGCTCGAGGGGTTGGATATCCCCAGAGCAGTGGCCGGTCGCGGATCTGGATATCCGTGACCGGCGGCGCAATAGCTCGGCGGGTATCGCGGGTGCTATCCGCGGCGGGCCGAGCCGAAGGGCTTCGTGCGATCAGGTCCCGTATGGGAGTGCCAGAGACGGAGGTCTGCCGTCACGTCACTGCACGGATCCGGGCAAGTCGTCACCTGTGGTTCCATATGGTTCACCCTGTCCATAAGGGGAGCCGGGTTGCCGGATGGACTGTCCGCTGTGCTGTCGCTGCAGCCTGCACTGGTCTATCCTGAGCTACACCAACGTGCGCTAACACGCTGGTGTTTGGCCCCCAGTAGTTGCGAATCTGCTGGTGGAGACTCTGGCGAGAGTCGATTTGCACGGGCCCGATGCAAGGGCCCGACACTGCATGAAGTGCGGGCGTCTGCAGGGTGGCTTCATTCAGCACCTCCAGGCGCCCGCCTTCTGGTTCCGGCGGCTTCTCTGCCTATCTGTTCCTGTATGCAGCAGGTTGTACGACTCGGTCAGCTGCAGAAGAACACCAGATCGCAAGAACCGCCGTCCGGAGGAGCCAAATTTCCCAGCTCCGGAGTTTGGCCCAACGACCTTGCGCACTAACAATATGCCGAACCGGATTCTGACACCATCGCGCGTGCGCACATTTTCCCCGGGCACACCTATCGACTGTGCACCATTTAGGAGCTCCGGGGGTAGGGAATGCAACTTCTCACGTCGGCTCCCTTGCGGCGTTGCACAGGACGATGCTTCCGCGAGTCAGTCGAAAACACAGGGCTCCTCGAAGGCCGGCCAGCTTGCGAATGCTGCATCCACGGCCCCGAATCGGATTTTGCGGACTAATGCCCATGAGGCTCGGAAAAGTGAATGCACAAGGAATGGGCAAAGCGTGCAGCGCGCGTAGGCGGTTCGACCTCCGCGGTCCCCGGAGGCAATCTTCCGAGAGCGTGCAAGTCAACTTCGGCGTCTGACGTTGCCCCGCGGAACACCAAGGCGGAAGCCCTGTCTGCCCGAATAAGGAGCGGGCGGCAGGTCCCGAGCAGGCCCAGCTGTCTGACCGGGCGCTTGATCGCTAGCACCTGTGGGCCTGAACTTGGTGGGGCCGAGGTCGGCTCCCGTTGATTCCAACGCCTTCACAGACAAGGCTGCGGAGGTTCACTGAGACGCCGTTCAGCACTCCAGTCCTCGACGTGTACGCATCGCTCCGTATCTTCGCCTTCAATCCCCCTATTCTCACCAGAGCAACGATCTGAGAGGGATGTGCGGTAGGACTGCAGAGCTGACTATTTCAAGGCTGAAGCTTATGCAGCCGCGCTGAGCGCGTGCACAAATTCGCCAACCCGAGGGCGTCCATTGACGACATACAGAGAGAACTGCAGGTCACGAATACCGCACAATGAGGCGAGGTCGCGAGACAAATACTTCTCAAGGGCGCGGAGATGTGAACGCACTGTGACTTCTGAAAGACCGAGGTTCCGAGCCGCGGGCTCCACGTGCGTATCAGAGTCGAGCCAGGTGGTTGCTGTGGTCACCAGATCCCGCCGGTCGCGAACTGCTGCACCCAGCAGCGTGTTGCCCCATTCCAGAACTTGAGGTGCAGCCAGCAAAGAACGAAGACTCGGAGGCCGAGCACCGTCGTGAGCGGAAGACACGGATGACTTGCGGTGGGTCACCAGCTCCAGGGCAAGCCCGACAGCTACCCGGTTCGCGATGACACCGAGGTCCAGGTGAAGGAGCTCCGCTGCCCGGGAGACACGACGCGTGACGGTGTTGCGATGCAGATTGAGCCGACGAGCGGCAACCGTGTAGGGATACTCAAGCGCGGCAGGCAACGTCTCACGCAACTGTCCCCATAGGCCAGCTGGCTCCATAAGCGGGCGCAACAGGCACTGCGCCCAGATTTGAGCGTCGGCCTGAGGAAGCAGGCTCACCAAGTCCACGTTCTGCGCAGAGAGCGCGACCGTCTTGTTCTGGAGGAGCGCGAACTTCTGTGCAGCAGAGGCCTCTTGCAATGCTTCGGAGAGCAAGGCAAGGGAGTACAGCCCGCTGCCGCCAAGCGATGCCTCAGGACCAAACACAGCGACTAGCCGCGTGAGCTCGTCTGCCACGCTGTCGTCAGCCGCAGCGCCGGCACCATCTGGGTGCACGATCAGTACCCGGTTGTTCGCGCGCGGGTCAGGAACCACGAGAGCACGCCTGGCGGTCACGTTCTCTGCCCGGGCAACGGCAGCGTCACGTCGGCTTCGGCTTGTCTCGATAACGAAGATCCGAGCAGTGTCCTTCGCTAGAAACCCGGGGCTCAGGTTGGACAGAACCCGTCGAGCCTTATCCACCTCGCCGTCAAGCAGCAGCGCCACTGCGGCCGCCTTTACCGCGCGCGACGATCCGGTGGCCGCCCGGACATCACGGTGAGCCTGGTCAATCAAGCCCAAGAGCTTGGCGGCATGCAGTAGCAGAGGCATGTCACCCTCGTCGATCGGCCTTCGGCTCACTATGGCGAGCACAGTGTCGGCGCCGGTTGCCGGGGCGAGGGGGATGAGCTGGGTATATGGGGTGAGGGACACTCCCCCGGCTACCTGGGCCTCGGACGATCGACGGATGACCGCCTGCGCAAGCTGCTCTGCTGCCGTCGTCGGTGAAGCAGCCAACACCCTCTCAGGTTCGCTCACCAGGACATGAACGTCCAGCGCCGTCGCAAGCCAGTCCGCGATCCTCTGCATTGACGTGGAGTCGGACAACTGCGAAGGCAACTGCCTTACAAGCGAGTCAAGTTGAATAGCCCTGCGTTCCGCTTCTGCGATCCGGAACCGCTGAAATCGACTGCCTGCGTGTACCCACCGTTCCTGCGAAGCCGTGGTGAGCAGAAATGGAATGTCGAGTTCGTCACCGAGGTCCCGGATGGACTGAGGGAAAGGGTGCTGCACTCCCCCCGGCAAGTTCATAACGAGCGCAGGGCATCCGCTGGCACCCATCCGGCGGAGGAGCTCCTCCACTGCGGTCTCCGCTCGTCCCCGAAGGCGATTGGGCGCGGCTCCGCAAACCATGACCACGTGGCCCTGCGGCAACTGTTCGTACGGCTGACCATCGAGAAGCTGAGGAAACGACAGCATCGTCAAGCCCGTCGTCTCTAGCGATTGGTAGGCCACCGGGTCAGTGGGCCACGTCGTAGCCAGATCGATTGCGGGGTCGCTCTCAAGGAGCGACGCGAGTGTCAGCATGCGCTTGCCCCAGTAGCCGGGTGGCTGATTGGAGCTCTTCTCGAGGAAGCGAAGCGCCGACAGGGCCATTTCATGGCGCGAGGAGACCCCAGGCCGGCCTGCCGGACAGTGCTAGCGCGATACACGGGCCCCGTCGCGGTGAACGCCACAGCTTCCCAACCTCCCTCGAACGATCTACAGGCGCATCTCACTCAACCTCTCTGAGTAGCGCCTGGGTGAACAGCCAACAGGTTCCAGCGTCTGAGCAGACTGCACGGATCAGACGACGACCTGAGTGTTCGTCGAGGCCGCCCTTGGACCCGACGCCCAGTCAGGTCGTACTGATCAGCCTTGAACGGCAGATCTAGATGGTACGAAGCATGCTGTGCGTTTGCGAATATGCGGCGCAATCAGGGCTTCAACTAGGTGTCTAGCAATCCCCGATCCCCCGAGGGCGGCTCCCGCGTCTCCCATCCTCGCCGCAAGTCTGGGAGTCAGCCCCGACCAGGCTCCTTGCCAGCACTCCCCTGATGTCGCGTAGATTACGGGGCGGTCGGTCGGTATTGCAACAAGTTCGTGGGGCTGGACATGACCAGATCACCAGGAAGCCAACCGCACCACCCCCCTTCACGAGAGGTACTTCGATGATTGAGAGCAACAGGCCGCGACCCCGTGCACGACAAGGTCGATCCGTGCGCACAGAAGAGGTCATCCTCCAGGCCGCCAGCGAGCTCTTCGACACAAAGGGGTTCACTGGAACCTCGCTCGCGGACATCATGGCGGCATCCGGAGGAATCACCAAAGGCGCGCTCTATCACCACTTCGAGAGCAAAGCAGACATTGCCCGCATAATTCTGGAACGCCAAGTCACCATGAGCACGGTCAACCTGCCGGCGCAGACGACCAGGCTGCAGGAGGCGATCGATACAAGTTTCGCCTTCGCCCACTTGCTTCAGAACGACGCAGTGGCCAGGGCTGGCACCCGGTTGTCCATCATCGATCGGGGCCTCCCAGACGGTCTTGCCCGAGGAGAGGCCATCAGGGCATGGCTAGACCACGCGGAGCTCCTGCTCATGCAGGCTCACGAAGCGGGCCACATGGTCCCAACTGTCAAACCACGGGAGGCAGCCGAGACCATCGTTGGCCAGTTCATAGGGATCCAGTTGACGTCCGAGATCCTGCACGGTCGAGAAGACCTCCCCCGCGGTATCTCCCTCATGTGGCGGATGATCCTGCCCGGCATCGCGCTTCCCGCGATCATCGCCGGCTTGGAGTATGGGGAAAATAGGATAAATGACCTCAAACTCTCGGAGACCACTTCACAATCAGGGTCGTAACGGGCATTGCGAGTTGCCTGGACAGGACTCTGGCCTCGGCAAACAACACCGACCGGGCGGTCTGAATAGCGTCAGCCAGTGGTCGGGGCTTCTCAAGAACAGGGTGGCAAGTTAGATTTCCCTCGATCAGGCCATACCGCACTAGCGACCTCGGTCCACGCGACTCCCCCGCCGCTCCGACTGAAACCTATGGTTGCGATTTGCAAATTTCGAAGCCATCGGATCGCCGAGGCCTACCGTTCCGAGCCTGCCGCTCCTTGACTCCGGTAACGCAGCACCGCACCACCCGTCCCCTCCCAGCCTCATGAAAGCGCGGCACCATGGAAACCACGGAACGGATCACCAGCCCGGAATGCCCATTCGCTCTCGATACATCTGCTGCGAACATCCACGCCGAAAATCGACGACTCAGACGCACCGGGCCCGCCGCACTCGCGGCCCTGCCGGGAGGCGTTCCGGCCTGGATCGTCACTGACCAGGGCCTTGCCCGCCGCTTGATGCTGAACCCGAACGTCTCAAAGGACGCCGCGCTCCACTGGCCAGCGTTCCGCGAGGGGCGAATACCAACCGACTGGCCACTGCGGATATGGGTGGTTGTTCGCAATGCCCTGGCCTCCTACGGGGAGGAACATCGCAGGCTCCGCGGTGTCCTCACGCCGTTCTTCGATGCAGATCGCATCCGGAACCTCGCCCCTGACATCGAAGAAATCACCGCCAGGCTCCTAGACGAACTGGAAGCACTGCCAGCCAGCCCTGTCGATTTGCGCAAACACTTTGCCTGGCGGCTGCCTCTGTCCGTCATCAACCTTCTGCTTGGCCTCCCAGAGGACATGACGGTTGCCCTCCGCCACCATGTGGAGGCCAACATGTCCACCCACTACACCGAGGTCGAAGCCGCTGCGAACGCTCGCGCCTACTACGACCTCCTCAACGAGTTGGTTGACCGCAAACGCATAAGTCCCCGGGAAGACCTCACGTCTAGCCTGGTCCAGCTCCACGACGAATCCCCCGATCAACTGTCCCACCAGGAACTGCTCGACAGCTTGATGCTCGTGATCGGCGCCGGCCACGAGACGACAGTCGACCTCCTGGATCAGGCGGTCACAAACCTGCTGCGTCATCCGGAGGAGCTCGACAAGGTCCGGTCCGGCGAAGCTACCTGGGAAGACGTTACGGAGGAGACACTGCGACACGAATCCCCCGTCGCCAACATTCCCATCCGGTTCGCCATGACGGACATCCACGACCCCGAGACGGGCTTCAACATCCCCGAAGGGGATGCGATCCTCATCAACATCGCGGCACTGGGACGCGATCCCCATGTTCACACCGACCCCGACACCTTCGATGTCACCCGCGCCACCCGTACACAACACACCACGTTCGGTCGCGGCGTGCACTTCTGCATCGGAGCGGCCCTGGCACGCCTAGAGGCCAAAATCGCGCTCAGGGCTCTCTTCACTCGGTTTCCGAGCCTCACCTTCGCGGACCCAGCGACTCCCCCGCCGCCTCTCGAGTCCTTCATATCCAACGGACACCAGAACCTCATGGTGAACCTCAGGCTGCCGTAGCACCCCCACACCGAACCGATTGCGCAGACGCCCTGGTCCCGAGCCCCAACAGAGAGGCAGCGGCAGGTCCGCGTAGCCCATAGACACAGGAGTGGCTTTGAACGAGAACGCCCCTTCCCCCTTCCCGCGGACTCACGCGAAGGCCGAGGCGATTCATCATCGTTACGAAGAGCTTCATCGAGATCTGGAACGCTCCACGCCGAGGGAACAACTCGAGGGCCTGGCCCGGCTCGGCTTCCACGACACTGAGATAGCCAAGGCAATGAGCCGACCGCAGGACTCGATCAACGTGCTACGCATGACAGGCCTGGCTGACGAATTCACAGCCGAACGCCTCAGGTCCTTCGCCGCATCGTGCGGTGTCATCACTGACCTTCCCAGCATCCCCAGCGTCAGCGACTGGTTCCGCACACCCATCCTGTCAGGTCTCGCCTCAGGCGCCGCTGCACTGACTGAACGCCACCCAGACGTCTTCGTCGCTCAGGCAGAGGAGAGGTGCACGCCGTTGGATCTCGCCAACAAGAACGCCGGGTTCGAACTGGACCTAGCGGCTGGCATCAATTCTCCCGCGGAAGTCCTGGCCCGGCAGCATCAGTGGATGTGCGACAGAGTCTTCTGCTGACACTGGTGCCGGCGTACTTGTAAGTGGGCGGTTCGTGAGTCTTTGAGTAGGTCTGTTGTCGCCTGATGGTGTGGTGGCGGGGCGGAATCTGCCGGTCCACGGGGGCGGTCGGGTGATGTGACGGGGTGAGTGAACGCAAGCTGTACCCGAGCGACTTATCGGACGAGCAGTGGTCGTTGATCGAGCCGGTGATCACCGCGTGGAAGGACCGGCACTGCTCGGTCAGCGGCCATCAGGGCGCCTACGACATGCGGGAGATCGTGAACGCGATCCTCTACCAGGGGCGGACCGGCAGCCAGTGGGCCTACCTCCCGCACGACCTGCCGCCCAAGAGTGCGACCTACTACTACTTCGCCGCCTGGCGGGACGACGGCACAGACCGGGTCATCCATGAACTGCTGCGCTGCCAGGTCCGTGAACGCGCCCGCCGATTAGAGGACCCGACCCTGGTGGTCCTGGACACCCAAAGTGTCCATGCGGCCGCCGGGGTCCCCGGCTCCACGACCGGCCACGATCCGGCAAAGCGGGTGCCCGGCCGGAAACGCGGCCTGGCCGTGAACGACCTGGGCCTGATCATCGCAGTCGTCGTCCTCGCCGCGAACACCCACGACAACGCCGCGGGCATCGTCCTGCTGGACCAGGTCGCCGAGCACGCCGGCGGCACCGTCCGCAAAGCCCTGGTCGACCAGGGCTTCAAGAACCAGGTCGTCGCGCACGGCGCCGGCCTGGGCATCGATGTCGAGATCATTGCACGCAACCCACAGGTCAAGGGGTTCGTGCCGCAGCCGAAGCGATGGAGGGTCGAGCAGACCTACGGAATCCTGATACTGCACCGGCGCCTGGTCCGCGACTACGAGTACCGCCCCTCCTCCTCCCGCGTCTACTGGGCGATGACCCACGTCATGACCAGACGCCTCACCGGCGCGAACACCCCCACCTGGCGCGAGGCGTCGGCGGCGGCAGCGTGAACATCCGTCCCCTGCTCGACGCCCTGGAATTCCAGGAAGACGCCGCCCGGGTCCTGGCCGACGACCTCCGCGCACAGATCGACGACCTGCAGACCCGGCTGCGGGAGGCCGAGACCCACCTCGAACACCTCGCGATCACCCGCACGACCGTCACCGGTCTCGCCGACCGGCTCCCGAACGTCGCACCGGACCTGCCCGAGCACCCGGACTACCCCCGCATCCTCGACGCCTTCAACCAGACGACCGGGCCGCTACGGGCCAAGGACGTCTGCGGAGCCCTCGGCCACGAACTGCTGCCGAAGAACGTCGAGGGCATCCGCGCCAAGCTGAAACGCCTGGTCAAACACGGGATCCTCACCGAGGCCGACACCGGCAACTTCACGAGAAAGTCATAGCCGGACACTTTAATAGCTGTTGTCGTTCCGATCCTGAGGGGTGGGCGTCGAACGGGAGTCTCGTTCGGGTGACCGTGGCCGGCTGCGGGCATGAAGGCAGGGCCTCTTGGTAGCTCGGGGTTGCGAAGCCAACCAAGATCCAGGAGACCCTGTTGCCGCAGTTGTACGTGCTCGCGCCGGTGGAGTTCAACTCGGCTGCTCTGTCGTGTGATTGTGTCGCTCACCGGTTCGGGAATGCGGCCGACCATCACCGCCAGAGGCGGAGATGCCTCCACCTCGGCTCCCGTCACAACACCCTCTGGCACGTCGGTGGCGACAACGCCGGCTGAGTCACCGCCCGGCGCGGACAGTACCGCACCGACACGCTCGCGGGCGATCATCCACTCCGACCACTCCTGCTCGGCCACCGCGAGCTCGGCCTGGATGCGGTCCGCTTCCTCACGCAGCCCGTCCACACGACGACGAGCGGCAAGCTCGTGCTGTTCCAGCAGTCCGACCACCGACGGCATCCGCGACCTCCACGAGAGCGACGAAACGACACCCCATCACTCCCACACCGATGCCACCCCCACCCCTGACCAGCGAAAACACAGTCGTCAGAATCGGAAAGACAACAGCGTCTCAGAGTTGCTTCGCACAACCCCGGTGGGAGTAAGGAATCCAGACGCTCTTCCAATGACAGCGTGAGAGCGGCCGACACTCCAGGTGCTGGTCAGATGCCGAGGTAGGGGGCGATAGTGGCTGCAGTGGTCGCGCACCGCAGGTAATTCTCAGCGTGATGGAAACGGAAGAGAGCACTGACGGTGGTGGTGTGGTCCAGGGCGATCCCGTCGAAGAACCTGCCGAGCTGAGGCGGGACGGCGACGGGGTCACCGGGGTCGGCGATGTTCACCCAGCGCGTCCCCCCGGGCAGGCCCGCGCCCCGCAGCTGTGGGGTGTCGGCGGGCCGGGGTGCGGGGATGAGGCGCTCGAAGACCACACGGGGCAGCGCCAGCGGCGAGCCCAGTGTGAGGAACAGCTCAGGCTGCAGCTCCGGGTGGGCGTGCAGGGCCTCGTAGGCGACGACCGAGCCCAGCGAGTGTGCGGCGACGACGCGCGGCCGGTACTGAGCGATCCTCGCGGCAACCTCCTCGCGCGCCGCTATGCGTTCCGGGGCGTCCGCAGAGCGCAGGTACGCGGCAACCTCAGCGCACAGCAGCCGGATGAAGACCCCCAGCGGCCCCTCCGCCAGGTTGAACCTGCGCGCCATCCACGACGCCAGAGCGCGCAGCGGCACCGCGGCGTGCCCCTGTGCCACCTCGTCCGGCAGCCCCAGCTCTCGCGCCCAGGCATCGAGCATCTCCTGCGCCAGCGGGTCGTTGAGGAAGTCGCTGTCCTGGTCCCCCTGGGCTGCCGGCCCGGGGCGGAGCCTGTCCGCGTAGTAGGCGAAGTCGACGTCGAGCTGGACTGGGGAGATACCGAGGCCGCTTCCCAGATCCCGTGCCCAGGCGGCGGCTTTGAGCGCGCGGAGTTCCTCCTTGCGTGCGTCGGAGATTCCGGTCCCGAAGCTGCTGCTGATGCCGTGTACGGCGACGACCCGAAGCCGCGGAGTTGCGTTACTGCTCAACGGAGCCTCCTGAGAAGGGGTTCAAGGCTGAGGGCGGCCACTTCGTGGCCGAAGCCGACCACCACGGTGCTGTCCGCGGTGAGGGTCACGGCTTGCACCGCGTCCGGGAAGTGAAATGCGGTGAGGCAGGTGCCGGTGGTCAGGTCCCAGACCCGCACCGACCGGTCTTCGCTGCCGGTGACGGCGTGCGGGCGGTCCCCCAGCAGCGTCACCGCCACCGCGTTCACCCTGTCGGTGTGGCGGGCCAGTTCTCGGACCAGGGTGCCGGTGGTCAGGTCCCACACCCGCACCAAGCTGTCGTTGTCGCTGTTTACGGTTACGGCGTGCGGGCGGTCTTCCAGCAGCGTCACCGCCACCGCGTTCACTCCGCCGGTGTTGTGGGCCAGTTCGTCGACCAGGGTGCCAGTGGTCAGGTCCCACACGTGCACCCACCCGAAGCAGGTGACGGCGTGCGGGCGGTCCCCCAACAGCGTCACCGCCACCGCGTTCACTCCGCCGGTGTTGTGGGCCAGTTCGCGGACCAGGATGCCGGTGGTCAGGTCCCACACCCGCACCGACCCGTCGTAGCTGCCGGTGACGGCGTGCGGGCGGTCCCCCAGCAGCGTCACCGCCACCGCGATCACCGGGCTGGTGTGCCCGGTGAGGGTGTGGACCTGGGTGCCGGTGGTCAGGTCCCACACCCGCACCGACCGGTCGTTGTTGCCGACGGTGACGGCGTGCGGGCGGTCCCCCAGCAGGGTCACCGCCACCGCGTTCACCCCGTAGGTGTGGCCGGTGAGGGTGTGGACCTGGGTGCCGGCGGTCAGGTCCCAGACCCGCACCGACCGGTCTTCGCTGCCGGTGACGGCGTGCGGGCGGTCCCCCAGCAGCGTCACCGCCACCGCGTTCACCCTGTCGGTGTGGCCGGTGAGGGTGTGGACCTGGGTGTCGGCGGTCAGGTCCCACACCCACACCGACCGGTCGTCGTTGCCGACGGTGACGGCGTGCGGGCGGCCCTCCAGCAGCGCCACCGCCACCGCGCTCACCCCGTCGGTGTGGCCGGCCAGTTCGCGGACCAGGGTGCCGGTGGTCAGGTCCCACACCCACACCGACCCGCCGCCGCCGGCGACGGCGTGCGGGCGATCCTCCAGCAGCGTCACCGCCACCGCGCTGACCCCGCTGGTGTGGCCGGCCAGTTCGCGGACCAGGGTGCCGGTGGTCAGGTCCCACACCCGCACCGACCCGCCGCTGTAACTGACGGTGACGGCGTGCGGGCGGCCCTCCAGCTGCGCCACCGCCACCGCCCCCACCCCGCCGATGTGCCCGGTCATCAGGATGCGGAACAGGGTGCCGGTGGTGAGGTCCCACACCCACACCGACCCGTCGCCGTAGCCGCCGCCGGTGACGGCGTGCGGGCGGCCCTCCAGCAGAGCCACCGCCACCGCCACCACCCCGCCCATGCGGCCGGTCAGGGTGCGGACCAGGGTGCCGGTGGTCAGGTCCCACACCGACACCGACCCGCTGCCGCCGGCGATGGCGTGCGGGCGGCCCTCCAGCTGCGCCACCGCCACCGCCCCCACCCCGCCGATGTCGCCGGTCAGTTCGCGGACCTGGGTGCCTGTGGTCAGGTCCCACACCCGCACCGACCGGTCGTCGCGGCCGCCGGTGACCGCGTGCGGGCGATCCTCCAGCAGCGCCACCGCCACCGCCCCAACCCCACCGATGTGGCCGGTCAGGGTGCGGACCAGAGATGGTGAGACCTGGCTGCCCGTTGCCCATCGCACAGTCCAGTCGGCGTCGCCGGGCAGCTCATCTTGGAGCGGCGTGTCGCGGAAGCGTGCGGCGTCCAGCGCGAGGAACTGGCGGCGTGCCGCGGGTGGCAGCGTGTGGTGAACGCCCCAGGAGGCGCGGTAGACGGCGGCATTGAGCCTGGCCTGGTCGGAGCGGGCGTAGAACAGGGCGTCGGCGAGGGTGTGGGGGTTGGCGTGCTGAAGGTAGCCGGCGTCGTCGAGGAGTTCGTCGATGCGCCCGGCATCGACCGCGTGCTGGGCGGTGTGCCGCAGCAGATAGCCGGCAGCGTGCTGCCACAGCATGCCGCCGGCCGCATCCCGGGGAACGCCATCCAGGAGCCGCTCGAACAGGCGCCCTGCCCGACCAAGCTGGGGGTTCGTCGCCATCGTGGGGGTCTCGGCGGACTGCGGGCTGGTGGGCTGGCGGAGCCAGTCGGCGAGCCCTTCGTGGAAGAGCCGGTACAGGGTGGTGCCGTCGGTGTCGATGTCGCGCCGCAGGTAGAAGCGTGCCTCCCCGTCCAGAAGGGCATACAGGTCCCGCAGGGACAGGGGAGGGTCGCCGTCGGCGGTAATGGCCGCGGCGGCGTGGACCAGGACGCTTTCGGGCATGCCCCGGCCCTGGGCGAAGGCGAGGGCCGTGAGTACCGCACGCAGGTGAATCCGGTCGGCGTGGCGCCGCAGGTCGAGTTCGAGGAGATCGGGCAGGCGGCGTGGCACGGCCCGGCCCAGCCGTGCGGCTTCCTCGGGCGTGGCGGCGGGCGGGCTGGCCAGGAGATGGTGGACGTAGAGTCCCGCGGTGAGGAACTCGCCCCACTCAAGGGATTCGGCGTCGTGGCCCTCGCGGCCGGTCGGAGCGTATGTGGTGAGGGTTTCGGCGATCGTGTCCGCCAGGGTGTCCCGCACGCTCCGCAGGGCACCCCGGGTGTAGGGGCCGTCGGCGGTCAGGAGCCGTTTGGCGTAGACGGCCACATCCTCGCGGACCTGGTGCGGTGCGATGGTGCTCAGGTCCGTGCACGCTCCGGCCTCCCGCGCCAGGCCGAGGAGTTCGTCGAACCGGCTGTCCTCGCGGGTGGCGACCAGCAGCCGCAGCCGGCCGGACGCCGTCTGCGCGTGCCGGGCAAGCGGGAGCAGCAGGGCGGTGGTGATGTCCTGGGGCCTCAGGGCCTCGTCGAGAGCGTCGACGACGATGGTGACCGGGCGGCTGCCGGGGGGCAGCAGACTCAGCAGGCGCTGCGCCGGGTTTCCGGCCGTGTCCGGGGTTTCCTCGTCCGGTGGGGTCAGCGCGTCGGGGGTGGTGATGTGGCGTAGTTGGCGGGCCAGGGAGGCGGTGATGTCGTCGAGGCCGAGGCGTCGTGCGTGGACGGCCGCGATCCGGCTGTTCTCGCCGGGCACGTGGTCGCCGAGTCCGGCCCACAGTGGGCGGGTGTGGCGGCGCAGTGCCGGATGGGCGGCGCACAGCAGAATGCCCAGGAGCGCAGACTTGCCGGCGCCCGCTTTGCCGGTGACCACGCGCAGCCCTGGGGCGGCCGTGTCGTCGTCGAGCCACGCGGTGAGGGTGTCGAGTTGTGCGATGCGGCCGCTGAAGTAGCCCTCGTCCCAGTCGCGGTCCACCGGTTCGCCGCCGCCGGCGCGGCGCATGAAATGCTGGGGGTCTGCGGCCCAGTCGGCCAGGCGGGCGATTTCCGGAGGCAGTCCCGGTGCCAGCGCCGGTGTGGTGCTCTGGGGGTTGTAGGAGGGGTTGGGAAAGAACGGCAGATGGGACAGGTCGGCGTGGCCGGGGACGAGGCTGGTCCGGATCTCCTGCGGCAGCCCGTCGGCCTGTTCGGCCAGGTCGCTGACGGTGCTGGCGATGTCCCGCCAGACCGTGCCGGGCGGGATGTACCGCAAGGAGGGATCGAAGCGGACCTCCAGGTCGCGGTACTTCTCCAGCACCCGGACCAGGGCCTGGCTCAGGCGGTAGCCGAACGCCTGCTTGTCCGGTCCGGTCGCGGCCAGCACCCAGGCCCGGCGCTTGTCCACGTCCATCCGCGAGTGCCAGGCGGTCACCGCGGCCTCCCCGGCGTAGCAGACGTCCAGGACGAACAGTGTCATCGGCCGGTGCCGCCGGGGGTGGTCCTCGATCAGGTCGATCCACCCGCCCACCGGCCGGCCCAGGCGCTCCCCGTCACTGTCCAGGATGTACAGCTTCTCGCTGCTGCCGTCGGCCAGCTCACCGTGCCCGACGATGTGCACGATCAGCACGTCGGCGTCCTCGGCCTCGACCGCAGCCTCGACCAGCTTCCCGTAGTCGGCCTGTCCCTGCGGTGCTACGGTCGGGCGCCGCGTGTACCGGAACACCTCTAGGATCTTTGCGACCCTGGCGGCATGAACGGGGGCGTCCTCCAGGACGTCTAGACCGAACCGTGGTGAATCACCGTCCTCGGTACGCGTCAACGCGATCCCCAGCGACAGCACCACGTGCCGCGGTTCGCCTACGCCCCCCGCTTGCTCCACGCCCGACGCCACCACCCTCCGCCCTCTTGGCACCTTGATCAGCAGCGCGGTTCGACGATAGATACTCCGTACCTCCGTGGTGGCGAGATCACCGAAATCGGGAAGCGACTGTTCTCATGGAGGACGACTCGGGAGGTTCCGTTCCGTGTGCGCGACGCTACCGCAGGCTTGACATGACGTGGGATGCTCCTTGCACCACATCTGTTGCTCTCAGCTTGGCGTTTGACCACGCTGCTGTTTCAGGCGGACGTGTTCGGTGAGGGTTTCGACGCGTTTCACGGTCTTCCCGGGCTCATAGTGGGGTGCTGGCCTGCGGTTTTGTGAGCCGGGTGGGCGTCCGGGGCCTGGCCGAGAGGGTTTTGGCACGGCTGCGGGGCGGGTGGTCTTCGCGCGGAGGTGCCGGAACCCTCTGCGGACGCGTGCGGGGGTGAGCCGGCGGGGTTCGGCGGGGCGTTCCCAGGGGCGGCGGAGGTCTTCGGCGAGGGGGCGGGCGAGGCGGAGCTGGGTGTGGGTGGCGATGATCAGCCAGGTCCACAAGTCTGCGGTCGCGGGGTCGCGGACCTTGGGGACGGTCCAGCCCAGGGTCTGCTTGAACAGCCGGAAGGTGTGCTCCAGGTCGAAGCGCCGCAGGAATGCCTGCCAGCGCAGGTCGACGTCCTGGCTGGTCATCGCGGTGCGTGAGGACCACAGCCAGACCGGTTTCGCGTCGCGGTTGCCAGGCAGGTGCTCGACTTTCAGTCGGATCAACGTGCCGTGGATCAGGGGTGGTTCGCCGCAGTGGTCGAGCCAGGGGCCGCGTGCCTGGATGCGGGGGTGCATCCGGTCCCAGGCGAGGGCTTCTGCCGTGCCGTAGCGGGTGGTGTCGCAGGAGGTGGCCTGGTCGGGGGTGTGCCAGGAGTCGGGCTTGGAGAAGGTGAGGACGCCGCCGTGCTTGCGGGGCTGCCCGCCGCGCGGGGTGGAGCGCCTGGGGCCGGCGTCGCGGAGCATCACCCGGTCCGAGCGCAGACGTCCGACGAGCTCGACGGGTAGATCGGCCAAGACGTAGGCGAGGCGGGTGACGTCGTAGCCGGCGTCCATGACAATGAGGATGTCCGGGTCACCGACTTTCCACTGGCCGGCTCGCAGGAGGCGGCCGACGACGTCGCGGAGCTGGGCGGCGGTCACCGCGGTGGCGTCGTCGGCCGGTCCCAGCCGGATTGCGTCCAGCATCGCAGTCCACGACGTGCGCCCCGTTTCCAGGGCGGCGACGAAGGAGTAGGGCCAGCCGGGAACGAACTGGTCGGCGCTGCGGCCCCGCCCGTAGACATGGCAGAACAGCAGGTCAGGGCTGGTGGGGGCATCGGGCCGCAGCCAGTTGCTCACATCCACCGCGAGGACGATCCGCCCGCCGGCCGCACGCGGCAGTGGCGTCGAGGCGAGCAGCCTGCGCAGGCGGCGCGGTTCCAGCCAGCCGTGGTTGACCGCGTCGTACATCGCCCCGTGTCCGCGCCGGTGCTCGACCGTGAGGGTCAGCTCGGCCAGGGACCTCACCGGGCCTTCCGCGCACAAAACCGCGTCGGTGAGCTCGAAGAGCGCATCCGCCCGGGTGTAGAGGCAGTCGTAGAACTGGACACGAAAGTGGGACAGCACGCTCAGCGCAGCATCAGCGGGACCTGCAGGGGCGAGACTCTTCACCAGCGGCCGTTCCTTCACGCGACGTTGCTTGACACCTCGAAGCGTGAAGAACGGCCGCCCTGCTGTCTCACGAAGGAACCAAGATCAGCAGGTCAGGTGAACAGCGGAGGTGAAATGCCAAGCTCAGGCAGGGGTCTACTCGTCGTCAGGGGCCCACTCCTCGCGGTATCCCGGGCGATCGGAGTATGCGGTCGCTGCGAGGACTCGCACTGTCCAGTCGCTGCGGAGGGCGTCGTTGTCCCCGTGGCCGGCATGATCCGGGTCGCGCCAGGCAGCGAGCATGTCACGGCGCATGGCAATGGTGCGGGCTGGCGCGTAAAGCGCGGACAGCGGGTTGTCGGCGGTCAGTCCTTCTGGCAGCCAGGACTCGGGGGGTTGGCCTGCGGCCGCCGTCTCGTCGGCGTCGATCTGCTCGTGCAGCCAGGTGATCAGTTCTGGGGTCATAGCCGGCATGATCTCCCGTGCCACTGACAGTGCGCGGCTCACGTGCCGCCCGGGGCACGTCCAAGGGACCTGGCGTTAGAACTGGTCCACGTTGACGCTTCGGCGGTAGCAGATGAGGGTGCTGGCGATCCCGACGAAGGCGAGGAAGTGTTCGGGCTTGCGCTCGTAACGGCGGTGGAGTCGGCGGCAGCCCATGAGCCAGGACAGGGCGCGTTCGACGACCCAGCGGTGTCGCCCTACTCCTCCGCACGGGCGCGGAGGTTAAAACTCAAGCTAGGCCTGTGTCCGGTAGAGGCCCCGCAAGAGCTCTGGGAACGGGACCTCTCATGGCGAGAGCCGACCGTAGCGCAATCAGCCGCAGCAACATCGCCATCGAACCGTAGACGCTTGCCCGCCTGGCGCCGAGAGCGCAGGGTCGACCGTGCAGTGCCAGCGAATGTGTCCCCTCGTAGAAACTCCTCGGAGTTCACGTCGCAACGAGAGGAGGCAGTCCTCCCCGTGGAATGCGAGAAAGGGCCTCAGCTTCGCGGTGCCGTTAAGGATGCGGCCGGTCGGTCGAGCTCTCGGAAGGAGGCAGCTCACTGCCACGCTGCGGAGCCCGTGGTTCACTTCCGCCATATTGGGTTGTTTACTCCCCTCCCACAATGGCCCATTCTCACCGTTCTGTGAGTACCGCTGATCCTGATCTTTGAACTAGGCCATCAAGTGTTAGTTACTGCCTCAGCTCCATCTCCGTTCGCCTCGTTATGCGCTTCTTAGTTGCATGCCGCTTCGCAATGCAACCATGCACAACAATTGCCCTCTTTTACTGATTTACACTTGCCTTTCATAACGCCCCTGCGCGCGCAGGTCAACGAATTGACGCTATCGCTAGTCCGTCCTTTTCTTTTCGCTTGTTAACTAAGGAATTACAGCTGGATTATCGGCGCGTCGCCATTTACTCGCGAATGCCCTTGCGTCGCTACACCTAGACCATATGCACTCTTCCCACTTTGCCGCACTTAGGCACGAGTTAACACTGGTTGCGACATCAAGATGAATGCACATTCTTACGCTAGTCCGCTCCATCACTTCCTGCCAACCCTGAAGGGATTTTTACAGGCATCGCTGTAGGTATCCTTGTAGGCATACATGCATCTCTGTAGGGATCTCTGTAGGTATCCTTGTAGGTACCTCTGTAGGCATGTTGGATCGTCTGTATGTATTGCTGGACTTAGATGCTTCTTCTGCATGTCCCGTCCACTTGCCCATCCTTAGCAAGGCGCGCTTCTCGTTCTTACCTCACTCGCCTACAGGCGTCTCAACTCTCCACGGTCGGGGTCGCGGGATCACCCCACCTTGACGCGCACGTACCTGCGTTTGTCGGCTAGTCCAACGACAAGCTACTGCCGGCCGATGCGCCGCACCTCTCTACCAACTTTGAACGCTCGCCACTTCACTGCTGCCTATGTGCGTGCTCAACTTGAGACTGACCCTTTGCGTACCGAAGCGCTGATCCCCACCGCGCTTCGCCTCCCTCCGTCAATCACGACACGCCGCACGCCTTGCTGCAACACCAACACTCGCCGCATCTTCCTGTTAAGGTCACCCGTGCCGCGTCGTGACACCAACTCCAAGGGTCCTGCACGCGAGGCACACCCTCAATGTCCGTAATACACAGCAGAGCGCCATCTTGATGCAGCTAATGGCCAGCACCGCCACGCAGATCAACACCTATCGGGTGACGCGACGCGACAGCCAGCGAGGCTTCGCTCGCAGATACCCCCTAACCCACCTCCGGAGGCTCCCGCGATGACCCGAACCCCTGAGAGCGACCTCGATGTCGCTGACGAGGCATCGCTCCCGGCGCCGGTGGTGCTTGCCATCGCCACTCAGAAAGGCGGAGTAGGCAAGACCACCACCACGGTGAACTTGGGAGCCCGCCTTGCCACGGCCGGCTACAACGTCCTGATCGTCGATCTTGAGCCTCAGGCTCAGGCAGGAACCGCCCTTGGCATCACGCTAGGTGGCCACGACGACGAGGCGGCGAACGAAGCAGAGTTGCAGAGGTCTCTCGGGTACATCCTGCAGATGGCTCTGCAGAGGTTCCCGCGCCCGAACCTCAAGCAGGCGATGTTCGACCGCACCGACGAGGTGCTGAAGGACTTCGACGGCCACGGTCAGCTCTGCGTGCTTGCCTCGGAGGAGGCATCCATGTCAGCGGCACAGAACGCCTTCGTGACGAAGCCGTACAAGGAGATCGTGACCCTGCGGCACCTCCTGCTCCAGGAGGCGCGAGGCTTTCACTTCGTCCTCATCGACACGCCGCCGGCTGTTTCGCACCTCAACGCGGTCGCCCTGGCGGCCGCCGACTTTGTAGTGACCATCTGCATCCCGGAGTACCAGTCCATCAAGGGCGCCCTGGTTCTGAGCGCAGCCACCCAGGCGATCGCGACGAACACTGCGGGAGTCTGCAAGCCCCAGCTCCTCGGTGCTCTACTCAACCGCTCTAATCCAGAATCGGCGTGGACGAACCAAGACGTCGACATCCGGAACGCGATGATCGGCGACGGCATCGACGCCGAACCCGGCCGCGGTCTCTTCCCATTTGTGACAGATGTCCGGCGAGATGTCCGCATTTCGGAGTCCTACATCTACGGCAAACCTGCCGTAACCCGGTTCCCGAATCACTCCTGTGGCAAGCAGTACACGAACGTCGTCGAGGAGATCTTGGACCGCATTGAACTGCCGCGCCAGAAGTGGACCATCGCCGACCCGATCCTCGTCGAGGAGAGCGCCGATGCCTGAGGAAGAAGCGGCTTCCGAAACGGAAAAGAAGCAGCCCAGGAGGAAGAGGCAGGTAGCGGCGCTTCGCCCCCGTCCTAACCTGCTCGATAATCCGGCGCTTACTGGAGCCACCAGTGTCGCGGCACGCTCCGTCCTGGGACAGGGGGCAGGAGCCCAGCCCGCCGAAACCGCTACAGGAGCGGCCATCCCGGCTCCAGAGGCTATCGCAGTACCTGCACCCAGCGCGTCTCCTGACCTGCAAGACACCCCCGGAGTTGAGGTGGCGGACGCACCGCCACGCCAGACCGTTTCCCCCGCAAGCGAGGAAGCGGCATCCAGCCCCTCCGTTCCTCACGCTACTCAGCCATCAACCGCTGAAACGGACGCTCAGGATCTCGATGACCCGTCAGTGAACTCCGGTCCTTCTGACAGCGCTTCCCTCGCAGACGCGGGTGCCCATGGGCACCTCGTATCCGCCCCTGCTGGTCCTCCCTCTCCACCTGTTGATCGGCCTGAACAAGCTCGGCAACTCCAGACGGCCTCTCAGGGTCTTCCCACCACCGAGAAGGTCGCCGACCAGGACCTTGATGGCGATGAGGATGAAGACTTCAGCGAGTCAGGCGGGGGAGAGGCTGGGGCTGAAACCTCCGACGGTGGAACGGCAACAGCTACAGGGGCCCCATCAACTAATTCTCGCCGCAAGCGCACCGTCGGCACACCTCGCCAGGCCAAGGTGGGGGTTGCACACTCAGCCCTTCTCAACTCATGGCGCAGCAGCAGGGTGGATCTCAAACTCCGCCGCGACTCCTGGCAGACGCATCCGTTCCGCTTTGCGCCCGACCTCGTAACCCTGCTGAGCAAGCGAGTGGCGCAAGATTGCTCCTCGTCGGGGAAATCGCTAACGGCTGCGCAGTACGTCGACGCCGCCATGAGCAAGTATCTGCCGGCAACCATAGAGGAACAACTGGCGCTCGCCGAGGAGTTCCTGCTCTCTCGTGAAACCGATGTGGGAACGGGCAAGCAGGCCAGCCATCGGGTTAGCCCCGACGTCTATGCGATCGCAGCCTCCCTCGCCAACGATCTCCGCGAAGCAGGCCGTGCGCGCATTGCTGTCCACGTCTACTCGGGCGCCCTTGACCGCTTCCTTCGCGATCTTGCAGCAGAAGGGCCACTCGGCAAGTAGGGGACTGTACTCAACCAACAGCGGAGGCGCGGGCAGCAACAAATGTTGCCGCCCGCGCCTCCCTTCTTCGGATGTGGGCAGGGCGCAGATTGTCATGCCCCTGATAGATAGGTGCCGCGTCTACAGCTGATCTCGTAGCCCTGAAGGTATGTCAGTAGCGATCCAGATAGGGATGCTTGTAGGTATTTCTGTAGGCATCTAAGAAGGCGTCTTGACGCGCTCCTATGTTCGTATGGTTCGCCCCTATCCAGTGCCTGATCTATGTCGCGACACGACGCGTAATCACCTCGACAGAAACGGACAACCCGGCCGAAATCCAGGAATGCACGGCGAGACTGACGGAGTTTCGTGTCGCGTCGTGACACGAAGGCGGGCCGTGATGCGCTACGGTGATCCACAGCCTTAGGACACACACTGGAGCAGCCTTGTCCGCCTACGTGCAGCCGGCCGTCCTTGCGAGCGCGGCCAACGTCAACCGCTCATGGTTGACCAAGACCGCCCAGCTCGGCCTCGTCAACTCCAGCGCTCTCGACGGCGAGGACGTCATCGTCGTACGCGTGTTCGCGTTTGTGGATCAGCTCGTCTGGCCAGGCAGGAAGCGGTCAAGAAGTCAAGCTCGGGCGATGGAGCCCTGGCAGTCACTCGCGGTCAATGCCGCACGAGATGCCGCACGAGACACCGCGACCGCGATGGACTCAATCCTGTGGATCACCCCTGAGGGGGTCGAGGTAACTAACGATTTCGGCGGCCACACGGCGTTCGTCCTCGCGCATCAGCGCACCAACTTTGTCGCAGTTCCAATCGGCGAGTGGATCGCTGAACTACCGCCAAACCTCGAAACCATTTTCCACTGGCCACGCAAAATCCTCGACACCGAGATCACGGTCCACGGAGCGGAGATTGCCCTCCTGGCCTTCAACACCATCCCCCAGCAGGTCACGGTGTTCGCCACGTCAAGCACGCCATTCGATGTCGCCACCCACCAGGTGGTGCTGCAACAGGTCGCGACTCAGAACCCTGGGTCAGCAGTCCGAATCATCGAGCAACAGACAAAGGGGACACGGACTCGCTGGTTCGAGCTCTACGACCTCCCGGATGGAGGACTTGTTAGACGTCCAGTGGACGACATAAGCCTGCGCAACGAGTACGGGCCACAGCTCAAGCGCTTTGGTCAACACCCTGCGCCGGACACAAGCCGAGCGCACAGTCAGGCCAGTCTCTGAGAGACCGCGAAGCTCTGCTCTCCCCTGAAATGTGCGGAGGGCCTCGCCTGAGCGAGCCCCTCGGGGGGCACTAAGCAGGACGGCCCGGGATCTGCGGTCCCGGGCCAACCCTGTTGTCAAGGAGGAGGTGAGAACAACCCACATCTTCAGTTGAACACATAGCGCCCGACTTCCTGCTACCCCTAGCGAGCCGGGCGGCGATCCAGGTTTCCCATTTTCTCCTCGACAGGAGCGGATCATAGCTACCGGTCAGTGGATTGGCACAGCCATGCCTAGCGCCAGTCCAGAATCTGCGTACGAATCGACTCAAATCTCACGGGTCGTGGTGCGCCGACGGCCCCAACGAAGCCCCGACCGTCCGAAGCCGCATGGCGTCTCATTTGCCGTGGAGCCGGTACCCAATCCGGGCCCTGGCAGTCCGTTGCAGCTCAATCGGGGGATGCGCTCTCGGTTGTACTCCGCGGTGCGTGCTCTGCTGGCGGATGCTCGGGTTGCAGGTCAGAAGGACGCGGTGCGGTTGGCGGCGGTGGTGTTGTTGGCGAAGTCTCCAGCGGGTTCAACCAAGGTCCGTACTCGCACCGGTGACCTGTCCCGGTGGCTAGGCTGTTCGGCGTCTCATGTCGCGCACGCGGTCCTGCCTGAGGTGAAGGCGGCGGGCATCGCGACATCCGAGGCCCGCGTCGACGACGACGGTTCCGGGCGGGTGGCCGGCCTGACCATGCGGCTGTTGCCGCTGTCGGAGGCCAGGGGTCACGAGGGTGATCATCCGTTGAAGCTGACCCGGCGGGATCTTGCGACGTTGCTGCGGTTGTGCGAGGCGGTGATCGGCCCGGGCTGGGCGCCGAAGGACGGTCCGGTCACTCCGGCGGGGCTCCTGGCGGACCGGCGGGGGAGGGGCGCGGCGACCGATCGGTTGGCGTTGTTGCTGCTGGTTCTGCAGACGCGGGCTGATGGCCGGGTGCGGATGGTGGGCGGGAGCGTAGCGGCTGGGCGGGGTCGTGCGGATGCCACGGTGGCCCGGGCGCTGGGGTGTTCGGTGTCGGGTGGGGCGAAGGTCGTGGACCGTTTGGCGGCTCGCGGGCTGCTGACGGTGCCGCGGGGGGATACGGCGTCGGGGTGCTTCGGGCGGGCTCGTATGTGGGTGCCGGCCGTGGCGAGGGCGCATGGGCGTGTTCTTCCTTCGGCCGCTCTGGTTCCGGAGGTCGGCACACCGGTACCGCAGTCGGCCGCTGGTACGGCGGCGAAGTGCCGGTGTGCTGCTGACGACTCCGCAGCAGGCGTCGTGGACGCGGGGATGTGCGGTGACGGGTGGGTTCAGGGGGCCTTCGAGGAGGTACTCGTTGAGGCTTCCGGGCAGCGCCCTGTTGCTGCATCCGGCGATCTTGAAAGTCCTGGAGTCGACGAAGGGCCTGCTGGAGCGGAGATCTGCGGCACTGGTGAGGTCGCAGATGACGCTGAAGCGGAGCGCCCTGTTGCTGCAGACCTTCACGCCACCCACCCGCAGGTTGTTGAGGTATCTCCGTTGTCTGCTGGTGAGTTGGTTGGTTGTTCCGGCTCTGCCGTCGATGGCCAGGCTTCGGAGCCGGGGTGCGCGCGTACGGGCGAGGATCAGGAGGCTCCCGCAGCAGCTGGTGAAGCCCCGGTTGGGGATGGCGGGGGTAGCCCGCTCCGCGGGGAACAGCACGGTTCTGGGTCGGTCGACGGCTTCGGAAGTGCTCGGGCAGCTGCCGGTGCGGTGTTCGTCGGGCCGTCGAGGCTTCCTGATGACCTCAGCCGGGTTCTGAGGCCGGTGGCGGTGTTCTGGGCAGGTGTGGGCAGGGTCTCGACCCGGCGGTGGCTGGTGGGTGCGGTGCGTACCGAGCTGGCCCGGCTGCGGGGGCTGGTGGGCGGTGAGCTGGCCGAGGAGGTCCTGGTCCAGCGGCTGGAGCGGCGGCTGGGTATGCAGGCGGGCCGGCCGGTGGTCGAGTTGGAGGGCTGGCTGCTGAAGCGGGGGCTGCCGCAGAAGCCCGGCTGCTGGTCGCACCTGTGCGATGACGGTGTCCGGATCGACACCGGGGGCGGCTGTTCCAGCTGTGACAGCGTGATGGGGGACCGCCGAGCACTACGCGCCTGGGTTGCTTCCTCGGTCGCCGCCGAGGTACCTGAGTTGCCGTTCCAGGATCGTCGCCGTGAGGTCGAGCGGCGGATGCACGAGCGGGTCCAGGTGCGGGCCGCGGCAGAAAGTGAACGCCGTGAACGGGCGGCCGCCGAGCGGGCGGCTCGTGAGGAGGCGCTGGCCGCGCGGCGTGAGGAACTGGAAGCCGCCGAGCGGAATCGTGTGACGGCTCCGTGCGAGGAGTGCGGGATCCCGGAGGCGGCGGGGCTGTGCCTGGTGTGTACCTCTGGGCGGCGAACGCGGGACCTGCTGCAGCAGGCGGTTGACGTGATCGTGGCCGTGCGCGCCGATCTGGATGATCCGGCGGGGGCCGGTGAGCTCGCGGAGCAGGTTGCGGCGGACACGTGGTGCCTCCTGGAGGAGGCGGTGGCGCGGTCGGTGGACACCCAGGCACAGGGGGTGCTCGCGTACACCCAAGCCCAGATCGCGGAGCAGATCCTCGCCGGGCGCAAGGCCTCGGCCTTGGTACGGCTGGCGGCCGGCGAGGAGGCAGAGATGGAAGCGGACCGTGCGTACGAGGCGGCCATGCGCCGCCGGCACCGGTATCCGACCCGCTCGCTGGCGCTGCGGGCGGCCGAGGAAGCCGCCGAGAGGGCGGGCGAGGCCGCTGCCCGGACGATGCTGCGTGAGCGCCTGGCCCGCCTTCAGGACGAG
Organism: Streptomyces sp. NPDC091416; assembly: GCF_044756845.1. NCBI lineage: Bacteria > Bacillati > Actinomycetota > Actinomycetes > Kitasatosporales > Streptomycetaceae > Streptomyces > Streptomyces sp. NPDC091416. The sequence continues at coordinate 73,647 of NZ_JBIVTU010000018.1, read as the reverse complement.
CGATCAGCGAGGCCGCCCACGAGCGCGGGCTGGGAGCGGCGGTGCGCCGAGCTCGCCCGGCGGCCGCTGCCCGGGGACCGTCCGGCGGCCGCGGGCGCGGAGGCCCTGGCCGAAGGCCTGGTGAGCGCGGCATGAGCGCGGAGCGGGCCGGGATCAACGGGCGGAGCAGGCCGGTGGTGCCGGTGTGGGAGCGGTTGCGGTTGTCGGACCGGATGCGGCGTCTGCTGCTGGAGGGGGACACCGAGGGCCGGTACGGCGGGCAGACGGACTCCGATGCCGGCTACCGGTTGACGATGGCCTTGGCGGTGGGGTGTTCGCAGCCCGGCCGCGCCTGGTCACCGGCTGATTTTCACCACGCGCTGATCTACACGCCGAGTGTTGGGGGAGTGTGGGCGCGGCGTCTTCGGGAGCGGAAGGGGACGTTGTACGCGGAGGCGAAGCTGACGGCGATGCTGGAGAAGGCCTCCCAGCTGGTTGCGGCGAGCCCGGTGATCCGCGGCCGCGACGACGCGATCGAAGCCCTGGGCAGCATCCGCCGGCTGGTGGAGGGGCGGACGTGGCCGGCTCGGCGGGGCGCGGACACCGACCAGAAGAACCTCGCGGCCCGTCTGCGGCTGTGCGAGCGGGCCGGTGGTGTCGAGCACGTGGTGTCGGTACGGCAGCTGGCCGAGCTGATGAACTGTGCGAAGGCGACCGCGGAGGCCAGCGACAGGAGGCTGAAGAAGGACGGCTGGCTGGTCCTGGTCGCCTCCGGGTCGGGCAAGGACCACGGCTCCCGCTGGGTGTTGCGCGTACCACCCGAAGAGGAGGTGACATCCGGAGCGCAACCAGGACAGTTGCAAGCTACGGGTTCGAGGGGGGCAGAAACTGTCCCACCCACGCACACCGGTGCCACACGGACCGACACCGAGGCCCTGGCCGCGCTGATGGGCCACGACGCGTTCCACCGGCACGCCCACGGCACCAGCGGAGCCCGGCTCCTCACCTGCCTTGACCCGGTGGACGGTCTCGACGTCGCCCAGTTGAGCCGGGCAACCGGCCTGCACCGCACCACGGTGATGCGCCGAATGCGCGGCCTCGTCGAGGACCAGCTGGTGGTCGAACTCGACGGGAATTTTCTGCTCGCCCCCGCCCTCAGCGTGCCCGGGCAGCTCCACCTCGACGGGCAGGTCCTCTCCCAGGCTGCTGAGCACCACGGCACCGCTGGCCTGGGCGAGCGTCGACGGGCCCGGCACCGGCGCGACCGCCACAACTACCGCCGCTGGCTGGCCGAACGGGCCGAGCATCGGCACCGCCGGCGCCCCGTCCTGGAGCTCGTTCCGGAGGGTGTCCTGGACCCGGACACCGGCGAGCTGCTGGACGAGGCGTGGGCAGGATGGGATGTCCGCGACCGGGCTCGCCCTGTATGGCGAGGGTGGACCCCGCCCGGCGCAGGACGCGGCGCGGCGGCGGGAGCGTGCGCGTGAGAAGCGTCCGTGCGGGTGATGGCTCGAGCAAGGTGGGCAGCGCGCGGCTGGGGCTGTTCCGGGGCCTCGTTCCGGCTGGAAGCCGACGGTGTGGGGGCCGCTGTCGGGTTCCGGACAGGTGGATGCGGCGAATTCCGGCAATCCGCTGCGTCTGGGCCGGAAGATGCGGCTGCTCGCTGCGGTCCAGGCGCTGCTGACGGACCCGTCGATCGCCGGGTTGAAGGACGCACCGAAGCTCGCGGCGGTGGTGCTGTACGCGAAGTCGCGGGCGCCGCAGGGTCGAAGAGACGACCTTCAGACGTCGATCTGGGTTGCTGAGTTGGGTCGCTGGATGGGAGTGGGCGCGTCGACGGTCGACCGCAACGTGCTGGCTCCGCTGCGGAAGTCGGACGCGCTGCACACCGAGGTCGCGAGGGACGGGAAGGGGCATCCAACCGGGTTGGAATGCCTGGTCATGCCGCTGTGGAATGCCCACCACGGTGGGGGAGCGGGGCATCCGCTGGCTCTGGCGGCGGCGGAGTTGGCGACGCTGCTGCGCCTGTGTGAGGCGCTGTTCGGGCATGGCTGGGCGCCGGCGGACAAGGCGCCGACGCCGCCGGGGCCGTTGGCGGGCCGCAAGGGGCGCGGGGCTGCGACGGACCGGCTCGGGTTGCTGCTGATGGTGCTGCATACCGGGCCGTCGGGCTGGCTGCAGTTGCGTGGCGGCTCGGTGAACAAGCGCGAGGGTCGCGGGGCGGCGACGATGGCGCGGCTGCTGGGCTGCTCGCCGGCGGGCGGAAGGAAGGTGCTGGCGCGGCTGACGGAGGCCGGTGTCGCCGCTCGCGGGCGGAAGGGGACCGGCACGGGGATGGATGGTAAGGGCCGGATCATGGTGCTACCGGTGGCCCGCGCGTATGGCCGGGATCTGACCGTCGTGGAGGCTCCTCAGGGCTCCGAGAGCGTGTTTTCGGCCCGTTCCGCTGGTGCAGGCGGAGATTTTGCTCCTGCGGTGGGGGCTGAGGCTCTTGGGGCGTCTGGGGAGTCGGAGGCTGAGACGGCTCCCGAGGCGGAATTCCCGGAGCGTTCCGCTGGTGCAGAGCTCCATACAGGCCACGCTTCTGTGGTTACTCCCGTCGTTCCTCCGCAGCTCTCTGGTGGCTTTTCCGGCGAAGGCCGCGGGGCGGAAGGCCGTCGGCCGGAGCGCGCGTGCGCGGGCGAGGGCCAGGCCGTCGACGGCGAGGCCATCACTGTCCGGACTGGATCGCCGGTGGCCGAGGGCGGCCCGCTCCGCGGGGAAAAGCCGCAGGAATCCCCGTTCGACGAGCGGGGGGGACGAGCGCACTGCCGGGGCTAGGGCCGGTGGCCGGCCGAAGGTCGTGAGCGGTGGAAAGGGGCAGCAGCAGAGGGTGGGCCTTCCGGCTGAGCCTGGTCTGCGGGTGGCCCTGGGGCCGGTGTCGTGGTTGTGGGAGCGGCTGTCCGGCTGGCAGCAGGGCCAGGTGGCGGCGGCAGCGAAGGCGGAGCTCTCGCAGCTGGCGGGTCTGGGCGTGGCAGCGCAGCGCGCGCCGCGGATGCTGGCCGAACGGCTCACCGGCCGCCTGGAGGAGACCGGCGGCGAGGCCCTGATCAGAAGGCCGTTCGGGTGGCTGATGGGCCGGGGCCTGGTCCGGCGGCCATCGTGCTCGGACCGGCGCTGCGGCGACGGCGCCCGCCTGGACACCGGGGCTGAGTGCGAGAACTGCGGCAACGTGGTGCACATCCGGCGCGCTCGCCGTGCTCGGACCGCTGCGGAGATCGACCGGGAGCTGCCCCAGCTGGGTGGCGACCTGCGCCGACGCGTCATCGAGGAGCGGCTGCGTGAGCAGGCGGCGATCGAGGCGGAGCAGCAGGTGCGGCGCCGCGAGCAGGCCTGTGCGGAGAAGGCCCGGCGCGAAGAGGCCCGTGCGGCTGCCCAGGAACGGGCGGAGCACCAGCGCGCGGCCGCGGCTGCCGCTGAGAGGGTCCGTCCGGCGCTGGCCTGCGAGGACTGCGGGCAGCAGCAGGCCGGTGAGCTGTGCGAGGCGTGCGGTTACCGGCGCCGGACCGCGGAGGCGATGGTCGAGGCTGGCCTGACCGCCGCCACCTGGGCGGCCGACCTCGACGACGCCGGCGATGTCGCCCTCGTCACCAGCGGGGTTCGCGCCTCACTGGAGCAGGAGATCGCCGACGTTCACTCCGGCTACCTGGGCGCCCTGGATCCGGCCGGCCAGAACGAAGACCCCGCTGGTGTGGACGCCGTCCTGGCCTACGGTGCGCTGCGGATGGTGGAGGAGGCGCTGCCGGAGTTCCGCCGCAGCGCCCTGAAGCAGCTGGGCCAGAGCGAAGAGGCCGAGGCCGAAGCCCGGCGGGCGTACAGGACCGAGCAGAACCGGCGCTATTTCCGGCACAACCCGAACGGTGCGGACGCCGTCGCCGCCGCGACGAAAGCCGCCGGCACCGCCCGGAAACGCGCTGCCGAGTACCTGCTCGCGACGCGGATGGAGCAACTGCGCGAACGGGCCCTCGCCGGAACTGACCCGGCCGGGCCTGCCCCGTGGGCCGACCGGCTGCCAGTACTCGCCGCCCGACCGCTGAACGACAACACGCCTACGGCGGTGATCGCGTGAGCGTCGAACGCGAACATCCCACCGCGCACGTCTACCGCTTGCGACGGCCACCCGGGATCGCGCAACCACGCGGGCGTCCCGAACGGCAGATCGATCACTCGGCGGGCGTCTGCTCCCCCTCTGGGGCTACGGTGCTCGCGGTGAGCCCGGTGCCGCTCGAGATGGTCTGGTAGATGTCCTCATGCGGCAGCAACTCGGTCAGGAACGCCCGCCAGACGGCGTCCCGTTCCGGCCCCAGGTTCGTGGTCAGGCGGTACAGATCGACCAGGAGGGAGGGCATGGCCCGCCCCCCAGCACTGGCTGTTCCGGTCCCATGCGCTGAGTACCGCCTCCAAGGAGTCCAGGGCGAAGAACTCCGCACACGGCAGCACCGCGTTGACCGCGGCGAAGGTGCCGGCATCGAACGATCCGACCCGGTTCAGCAGGCGGGGGAGAAACGGAACGAAGTAAGGCCCCGGGCTCGCAGCGATCACACGGGCCATACGGCTGCTGTTCAGCTCCTCGAACGTCGGAGCGAGCGCCGGAAGCCCTTCGCGGATCTCGGGGTACCGGACGAGCGCGAGTACTCTGGCCCGCTCCTGGCCGTTCAGCAGGGCGGGAGCCGGGTCGTCGCCCATTGCCTCGATGTGGGTGTTGAACAGGGCGCGCACGGGTGCGGCCACCGCTGACCAGAACGCGGGCAGGTCGCCGAGCCGGGCCAGGGCACGCATTTGCACGGCCGGCGGACCGCTGGCGGGCCCGGTTCGTCGCGAAGCGCCTCGATGGTCTGCATGACGAGCCGCGCTCGGGTCGGCCGCCCTCGATCCTCCTCGACCAGGTCGAGGAGGTCGTCGTGGCCACCCTGGAGTCGGTCCCGGGCCAGGACATGCACTGGTCGCGGGCCTTGATGGCCCAGCACACCGGCCTGTCGAAGTCGACGATCGGGCGGATCTGGAAGCGGTTCGACCTCAAGCCCCACCTGCAGGACTCCTTCAAGCTGTCCACCGATCCGCAGTTCGTCGCCAAGGTCGTCGACGTTGTCGGCCTGTACCACCACCCGCCCGAGAAGGCGGTAGTGCTCTGCGTGGACGAGAAGAGCCAGATCCAGGCGCTGGACCGGTCCCAGCCGGTGCTGCCGATGATGCCGGGAATGCCCGAACGCCGCACCCACGACTATCTGAGGCACGGGATCACCAGCCTGTTCGCCGCCTTCAACATCGCCGACGGCACGGTCATATCGGCACTGCACCGCCGCCACCGGGCGATTGAGTTCAAAAGGTTCCTGATCCGAATCGACAAGGCGGTGCCCGCCGGACTCGACGTGCACCTCGTCTGCGACAACTACGCCACCCACAACATCGCCGAGATCAGGACGTGGCTCGGCAAACACCCCCGCTTCCAACTCCATTTCACCCCCACCGGCTCCTCGTGGATGAACCAGGTGGAGCGGTGGTTCGGCCTGCTCACCGACAAACTCATCCGCCGCGGCGTCCACAGGTCCGTGAAAGCCCTGGAGGACGACATCACTGCGTGGATCGACACCTGGAACGAGAACCCGCGGCCCTTCACCTGGACCAAGACAGTCGACGAGATCCTCAACTCTCTCGCCGACTACCTCACCAAGGTCGGAACCACCGGCCAGAAAACAGAGCAGAACTAACCCTCAGGATTTCTGGCGCATCACACTACTGAACTTGAACTCGTGATGTCGGCTGGATCGTGGTGACTTCCGGATTCGAGAGCGCTGGACGCTGCCGGCTCGGCTTCACGAGGGTGGCTGCAGCCATCGACGCGCTGCAGCCAGATTCACCTCGACCTCGTCGGTCCATGAGCAGACTTCTAGCGACGACAGGTAGCCGCTTTGCGCGAAGACAAGGATCTCACCAGGGCACTCGCCAGTTTCGGTGAAGAGCTGTATGTCAGCGGCCACGACTGTGCCCAGGCCGGTCGGCGCAGGTTCCACCTCGCTGGTGGTGAGTACGAAATGGGCGGTGCCGCATCCGCATGCACAGCGGGATTGCACGCTGAGGTGTGGGATCTGCCTCCGGAGCGCGACGTAGACCGGCTCGTCCGTGTTCAGGACGAACTCAAGCACGTCGGCTACGTCGTCGGGCAGGCTCTGGGGCATTCCGCCACCGTAGCTGACCAGTAGCTTTAGCCTTCGACCGCTCGTAGTCCGTCGCCCGTGGGCTAGCCGAGGCGCTCACACTGCCAAGGCCAAGCCGGTGCCCGCGAGGCAGCCGTCGATGACCTCCGGTCGGTACTGCAACATCTTCAGCTTGCGCTTCACCGCGCGGCTGACCTGGCCGAGGTTGGCGGCGGCAAGGTTGCCGATGTCGCGCTTGACCAGCGACCAGATGCCCTCCTGCGGGTTGAGGTCGGGCGCGTACGTCGGGAGTTGGAACACAGTGAGCCAGGTGCTGTTGGCCTCGAAGAACTCCCGCAGTGGCGCGACCAGGTGCATGCGCAAGTTGTCCCACACGAGCACGACTGGTCCGCCCAGCTGTGTATGTGCGCGGATGATCAGGTCGCGGTAGTCCTTCCAGCCGAAGCCCTTCGGTTCGTCCTTGCGGCCCCGGTACTCGCGGATCGCGTAGATCAGACGGGACCGCTCGCCGGGCTTGTAGCAGGTCATGCCCGCCATGGAGACGCGGCCCGAGCCGCGTCCGCGCACGCGGACGACCGGGGTGACGCCCTGGCGGCCCCAGGTCCTGGCACGCGGCGGCGTCATCGACTGGCCGGCCTCGTCCTCGAAGACCACCCAGGCGTTGTTCACCGCCGCGGCGCTTTTACCCGCGGCCACACCTCCCGTTTCCACAACTCGACCGCATCGTCGTCACGCTCGATCGCGCGCCGGACGGGCTGCTGCCACGACCAGCCGGACCGTCGCAGCAACCTCCACGTGCCCTCCACCGTGTACGAGACGTGGAACAGTCGGCCGATCAGCGTCTTTACCCGAGCCAGCGTCCATCGCTGGTCGGCCCACCCGTGGGCCAGCGGACCGCGCTCCAACTCCCGCTCCAGCCTGGCTATCTGCGCGCCCGACAGTCGGGGTCGACCAGGTGAACCTTTGGAGGCCACCCCTGCGTGGCCGTCCTCGCGCCACTGGCGTCGCCAGCGTTCTACCGACCGCTCCGAGACCCGCAACGCGGCAGCGATCTCCCGGTTCTTCCCCCCGCTCTCGAAGCCCACCACAGCCTGGAGCCGGACCCGCTCCCGCGCGGCTCTCTCGGCGTCGGTCAAGCCACCACCCTGCGGATATCTCACCGCACCAGGACTACCGAAACCACCTGCCTGCTGTCCGGCAAACTGCCCGACATCACCCGATCAAGTTCAGTAGCTATCGAACGGCTCACGCGCTCTCGTCCGCGTGAGATCGGCACTCTGCGCGCGGCGCCGGTCAGGCAGGGAGTGTCAGTCATACGGACGACTGAAATGCCGAGACAGTGAGCAATCCAGGCGCAACGACTCGGGCCAGTGCCGCGCTCGGGCCCGCTGCTGCGCGAGTCGCCAGCGGAACTCGCTGCTCCCGGGTTGGCCTGACGACCGAGGGCTGCGCATGGGAAGCAGCGGTCTTCATGATGTCTGGGCTCACGGGTGAGGCCATGGGGTAGTTCCTTTCTACGAGGCGAATGCAGGAACTTGCTGGTGTGGAGCTTGTGTTTGCCAGCGGCCGGTGTGTGTCTACCGGCAGGTAGGGCCGGGGTCCTGGTCGGGATCACCGAAGGGGTGGGTAAAGCCGTCGGCCCGGTGGACAAGGGTTAACCGGCCGCGCCCTGCCCGGCCACCGGCACCGGGGGCAGCCAGGGCTCGCCGTTGTCGTGGAAGGACGCGTGAAACGGGCACGAAGTCAGCGCTGCTTGTGTCGTCGAGGGCAGCGACGTTGATGCCGATTTCCGAGATGTCGCTGTCGATCGCCGCGATCATCGAGTCGCAGTTCACGCAGAAGCCGCGCTTCGCCTTGCCTTCGAAGGTCTCGTACCAGGTCGGCTTACTCTCGCCGGTCCAGGAGACCCCCTCGAATCCCACCCACCACATCAAGGGGGTGCCTCGGTTTCGTCGCTCCCTAACTCGACTGACATCAAGGTGTTTCCTCTCGGGGGCGGAGTAGTGGCGTCGCCGTGTCCAACGACCCAACCGTGAATTCGAACGCGTGTCTCTCGGTCAGGTTGTGCACCCTGGGATTCAGCGGTTCCTCGAAGATGTGCGGTGCGACCCATCCCGGGCAAGAGAGAGTGGGCGAGGGGCGGTTGGCTGAATCGCCGATGCACCGGTTGATGCACCGGTGTGCGGTCGGCAGGACCGTCGGGACACCCCTAATCGCGCCTCATATGGCGAGGTCGTGCACGGCACATGCGCCGATCAGAAGGCAGAGAAGCGCGATGAACCCGAAGCAACTTGGTGCCGCCAGGACGCACCCGGGCCCCTCCTCGCGGCCGTTGGTCTGTAGTCCGCCGTTGGCCGGCGGGTGGGGAGGAGTTGGTGGGGTCACTGCACCACCCGGGCGCGTAGTTCGGCGGCCCTATGTGGGTTGATCGAGTCGTACAGAACAGCCGCGCCCAGCCAGTACGTGTGGCCGTCTCCTCGGTTACCGAGGCGGTTGTGAGCATCGCCTAGCCACTCCTTGACACACGCCTGCCACCAATCCCTCTCGCGGACCGAAGGGAGCGCGGTCATCAGCTCGTCAATGGCGTCGGCACTTCGGCCGGTCTTGTCAAGGAAACGGCCATGCAGGGCGAGGGCTCGCGCCGCCTCATAGTGCTCCCCCAGCGCGGTCAGCAGCGTGCGCGCGGTGGCGAGCCGCTCCAGTGCCGCCCGTGGATCCGTGGGGAAGAGCACCTCCGCGAGGGCGATCTGCGCGAGGCCGACGCCGCGCCGGTACCCGCACTCGCTCCACCGCGCAGTGGCCTCCATGAGCATTTCCTCGGCCTCGGGGAGGCGATCGCTGTTGAGGTGGCAGACACCGAGACCGAGCAGAGCCTGTCCTTCATCGCGGACGTCGTCGGCGGCCCGGGCAGCGTGCAGGGACTGCATGTACCAGTAGGCGGCCGTGCCATGCTTTCCGGCCGCGCCGAACCCGATCGCTCCGGAGTTGAGCATTTGCCGCACCGCGTCCGCGTTTCCGGTTCGACGTGCGGAGTCCAGACCGATCTCGTGGGCCGCACCCCACAGCTCGTAGGGATGACGGAAGAGGAAGTGGGGCCAGAAGGCATCAGTAAGTTCCCACGCCGGCAGGCCGGCCTCGGTAGCGGCCGTGAGGACAGGCAGGAGGTTGCCTGCCTGCCTGTCCAGCCATGCCTGCGCCCCGTCCTTGTCCTGAAAGAGACCGGTGGTTACCGGGGCACTCTTACGGAGGGTGGCCTGTGCGGGGGTGAGCAGGCGCTGGGCTGCGGTGGCGAAGCCGAGCATCCAAACGAACAGACGGTTCAGAGCTTCCCCGCTGTGCGCACCCGCGGCAGCCGCGTGCGAGCGTGCGTGGGGCCGTACGGCCTCGTTCATCAGGTAGCGGGGTTCGGGGGCGGGGCGGGGCGGGGTGGGGTCCAGGAGCCGCTCGTCGGCCAAGATCTCCAGCAGCCATCCGGCCTCGGAGGGTGACAGCGCGCCCACTGCAGCGGCCATATCGGCGTCCAGGACAATGTTCGGCAGGACCCCAAATGCTCGATAGAGGTCCTGGGCGGCCGCCTCCAGGCCGTCGTAGGCGTCGTTCAGTGCGATGGTAATGGCCATGCGGGCAGGCTCCTGAGGATCGCGGGAACAGTCGGACGAGGTAGCGCTGAGAGGGCCGCGCCCGGCGTAGTGACGGGCGGCGGTCAGGACGAGGGCCAGCGGCAGTAGCTGGACCGAGTCCTCCTGGGACAGGGGGATTGGCAGCAGCAGCGCCCCGTCGGCCGCGAGCCCCGCAGGGATCTGCGGCTTGTGCGACCGTTCGGGACTGCACTGCGGTCGGGATCAGCGGACTTGGCGACGTGGTGCCCAAGGACGGTCATCGGGTTGCCTCGAAGGGGGTAGGCATGGGCCGTTGGCTGTTCTCCAGCAGCCAGGCGAGGTCCTTCTGCTCCCAGAGCGGTGCCCGAGGATCGACCGCCCAGTAGTGCCCGGGCCCGGTCCGCACACTGAGGCCGGGAAGTCTGACCGTGGTGCTGGGGCGGACGAGGCGTGCTGCCTGACCGCGTCGCGCGGGCCGGGGTCCGGAGGCGGTGAGGAGTAGCACCTCGTGCACTTCTGGCAGGCCGAGAACCGGTCCCCACCGCGTCGCGGGGATGCGGGAGAGGAAAAAGCAGCAGGTTGACGGGCTGATCCGTACGAAGTCCAGCTCCTCACCGGCGACTGCAGCTGTACCCCACTGCGGGCCATCACCGCTGAACGCTGGCGCTGGCGGTGAGTTCGGCAGCAGGCGCAGCGGATCGGGCTGGGTGCCGGTCCGCCGGTGCACGAGGGTGTGACGGCGCTGCGGCGCGATCACAGGAGCCGGCGCGGGCGTGGTGCTGGCAGCGCGGGTATTGAGGAGCTTTCGGTGCCAGCCCACGGCGACGAGCTGCGGATCGGTCAGCCCGGTGGCGCGCAGCAGTTTCAGGCACTCCTGGACACGCCCTTCACTCAGACTGGCCATCCGGGCGATCTGCTCGACCAGCTGGTGATCGGGTACATCGACCGGCAGGTGCTGCCACACCACTTCCGCGTCGCCGGGCAGTTTCCCTGGGTCTCGGTCACCGGCATCGAGCGGGTCGAGCAGACCGAGGCTCAGAGCGCGGTGGGTGAGGGCGCGCAGCGTCGCTGCTTCCGCCCGTTGGAGGCAGGAGCGCTTATGCGCGCGAACGGTGGCGTTCTGACTTCCCAGGTGTGCGGCGGCCTCGTCGAGGTTCATGCCGTCCACCGTGAGCAGGGTGAGGACTTGGTGCTGGCGCGGGCTCAGTTTCATCAGCGGACCAGCGGCAGGAGTGTCTGCTCGTGGTGCGGGGGCCGGTAGCGCTGGTGGGAGCGGTTCCCCGCCCGGCGGGAGCGTCGGCGTGTCCGCGGTGATCACACCGTATTTCCAGCCCGCGTAGACGGCGGCCTCGTCGGTTCGGTGGCGGATGCGGAGCCTGCGCAGATATCCGTGGACGACGTTGATGCTGAGACCGGTGCTGTTGCCGATGGTCGCGGCGAGCTGGTTGTCGGGCACGTCCAGGGGCAGGCTCTGCCACACGGCCCGCTCTCCGCCCGCCGGTTCCACGCCGTTGTTGGTCTGGGGCGGCAGTAGCACACCGGCACGCAGAGCCTCGTGGATCAGGGCCCGCCCGGAACGGACACCCGCCATGCCCTTGCAGCGGCCGACCCTCCAGGCGATGGCGCTGATCGTCGCCCGCTCCTCGCGGGCGCAAGTGGCCTCGTCCCGGCCCGAAGCCAGCAGGGCTAGAACACGGCGCTGAGATGGGCCCGGGTCCCAACTGCCTGCCCCAGGGCGGGAGGGCCGCACTTCTGCGGAGGACGGGGGTGTCACCGTCTGGTCGGCGGCCAGCACGCCGTGGGCGAATCCAGCGCGGATCAGGCCGTGGCGGCTTGTCCCATGGGTCTCGCACAGTTGGTCGATGACGGACTGGATGGTGCCGCGGGACAGACTGAGCGCTTTACTCAGGACGGGCACCAGGTCGATGTCGAGGATGTCCCAGCGCATCGCTTCCCACACATGCCGGGTGACCGGGTCCAGTTGCAGCTGCGCGTACGGGCCCGGGAGGGGAACCAGGTTCTGTTCCAGGGCGCGGAAGCACATGGCGCGCAGCGTGAGCACGCCGAGGGACCTCTGGAGGCCGTCCACGATCGCGGACATGGCCTGAGGAGAAGCGCCCAGGGCCTTTGCGGCCTCTAGGAGCGTCATTCCGCCGACGATCCGCTCGGCCGCCTGCAGGTGCCGCTCGCCCAGTCCTTGCCCGCCCATCACCGCCTCCCCGAGGGGACACGGGCCGCCGTGAGGGTCTGCTCGTCTGCGGGAGTGACGTCCTGAAGGTCACGCGCGAAGCGCTCCGCGGTGGGGCACGGTGGCTCAGGGGCGCACCGGCGATCGGGGCTCGCGGGGGCATTCGGAAGGGGAAGCACGGCGTTCTCCGGTTGGCGGTCAGAGGGCGGTCGTCAGGGCGATGACGGCGTAGGCGCCGGTGAAGTCTCCGGGACCCCTCGGGGTGCGCTGGGCGAAGGGTCCGTAGCCGGATCCCCACAGCTCGGTGCGTACGACGCCGGGGTCCTGCACGGACCACCGGTTGAGCAGGGCGCGCAGGTGTCCGGAGGAGCGGGGATGGAAGTCGATGCCCGCCTCGGCGTAGATCCCAGGCAGTGCCCGGATGCTGTCCGCGTTCCCGGGGCCGGGATGGATGTCGGTCCCGGTGTGAGTGAGGGACAGCGCGCTGCCTGGCGGCAGGAGGCGGCGGAGGTCGTTGAGGAGGTCAACCGCGTCGTGGTCGCCCATCCACGGCAGCAGGTCGTGCGCCAGGACCGCGACCGGGCGGTTCAGGTCGAGTTTCGAGGTTACCGAGGGGAGCGCCAGCAGCTCGGCGGTCCTGCGGACATCGGCCCGGACCGCGAGGGTCCCGCGTTCCTCCGCCAGCATCATGTTGGCGTGGCCGTAGACCGGTCCGTGGTTGTCGACGTACACCGTGCGGACATCGGCCCGGGTGCCGTGCACATCAACGAGGACCGAACGGGCCGCATCGTACGGGTGGAGGGCCTCTTCTCCCGGATCCGCGTAGGGCAGCCCGCAGCCGAGGTCGAGGTACTGGATGAAGCCCTCGGTCGCCAGATACTGCACGACGCGGGTGGTGTGCCGGCGGTGGGCGCGCACCGCCGACGGAAGCCACGGGGCCGCGTTGAGCAGCTGCGCCGCCAGTTCCCGTTCGGCCAGGTAGTTGTCCGATCCGCCGGTGAAGCAGTCAAGGACGCCCGAGATATGAGGCGGCCGGTCGCCTGGATCAGGGCCAGATGAGCGGGAGGGAACGAGCGACATGCCGGACATGAAGGCGGCTTCTCCAACGAGCTTAGGCGTGGGGGTGCTTCGGCATCGACGGGCCTGGCCGCGATGCCGACGAAAGGGTCCGAGGACTGCTCGGGACGACGGGCATACGGTCCGTCCTCGTGCGGCCGGCCGGCCGCCGGGCCTAGCCCGAGTCCCCGCTGACGGAGGTTCTTGCAGAGGGGTGGCGGTCACGAAGCCGCCCTCCGTTCCATGGCCTCGGCTGCGCTCACGAGCCGGGTCTGCGTTTCTTCGCGGCTCCACGCGGCATCGAGCGCCTCCAGCAGGCCCGCGCTGACGGCCCGTGCGGCGCCGGAGCCGGTCTCGTAGCTGGGGAAGAGCCGGGCGCTGGCCACCATGCGGTGGCCGCGGACGGTGACCTCGGCGACCGGCCCGGAGGAAAGAACGATCGGGACCCGGCTCAACGGCAGGATGCGGAGCGTCAGGCCGCCGCCGGGATCTTCCTGGTCCACGAGACTGGCCAGGTGGCGCAGCTGAGCGGCGACAGTCGCCGCATGATGGCCGCCCTGTGTGAGGACGACCTCGTCCAGAATCACTGTCCGCCGCTGCCCTGGCGCCCAGTCGACGCCGTGCACCCACGAGGGAAGCCCAAGCAGGGGCACATCGGGGATGGCGCAGTTTTTGGGAGTCAGAACCAGTTGTTCGTACGCCTGTGTACGCAGCCCGGCCGGCGGCCTCATGCAGTACTCGATGACCTCGCTCGCGGCCCGCATCACCGCGATGTGGCGCGCCGTCGCCTCGGCATCAGCCACATCCGCCCAGTGATCGTCAGGGGCACGCAGGGCGACCCCCTGCTCCATGCGGTCGCTGCGCCGAGGAGGAATACTCTGAACCAGGAACGCCTTGTGTGGATCCTTCACCCCGTACAGGCGCAGCATTTGGCTCAGTTTGTTCGGTGGAATGGGGGTCACGGCTCTTTCCCACCTGCTCACGGCGGAGACGGCCACCCCGACGAAATCAGCGGTTCTCTCCTGCAGCATGCCTCGCGACTCTCGCAGGAGCCGAAGGTAGAGGCTGATCACGATCTGGGCAGGAGGTACCGGCGTTTCGGCTGGTGACGGTGCAACATCGGGATGCATCGAAGAGTCCTTGCAGGGAGGCGCGGGGCGGGTCACGGCCGGCCGGATCGGCCACCGAGAAGGTGCGCGTCGGCGTGGTGGAGGGTGCTCATGCGGCGTTGTCCGGGTGGAGGGTGATGGCGGCGTAGGCGCCGGAGTGATGGGCGGGGAGCTGAGCGTGCCGGTGTCCGGGGTAGAACGTGCTGGTGGGGACGAGGCCGGGCTCGGACAGGGCCCAGGGGCTCAGGAGCCCGGCGATGGTCTCGCGGGGTCGCGGGCTGTAGGTCTGGGTGGATTCGTTTTGGCGCAGCAGTGCAGCCTGCTGTTCGGCCGCCGGAGCGAGTTCCGTGGTGGCGTGGGTCATGCAGAGCGTGCTGCCCGGGGGGAGCCATGCCCGTAGCTGGTTGAGGGCGAAGCGAAGGTCGGCGTCGCTGCTGGTCCATGCTCCGGCGTTGTCGATGAGGACGGCGACGGGGCGGGTCCGGTCGACTGCTTGGAGGACGGGCCTTCGCAGGACGGCGAGCACGTCGCCGACGCGCATGGTGCGGCGGGCATGGTGGCAGCCGGGCGACTGCCGTGTGACTGCGGTGGGCGGCAGGACGTCGAGGTGGGTGAACGACGCTTCGGGCACCGCGGTGCAGGCCGGCTGGATGTCTTCCGGCTGTCCAGGCCAGGGGAGCTCGGCGCGAGCGCCGAGGCTGATGAACTGCCGGATTCCCTGCTGGACAGCGAAGTTGTGGGCGGTCTGGCGGAGAAAAGCCCGGTTGATCTCGAGGGAGGTCACGACCCAGGGGGTGGCTTCCTGGAGACGGTGAGCGAGGGCGCGGTCGCGGGGGAAGTGCGGCATGGGGCCCCCGGTGAGGTAGCTCATGGCCCGGTCGAGGCAGCCCGATCGCACATCGATGCGGTGGTCATCGACGATCGGGGGGTGGTTGCTGATGGCTGGGCTCATGCGTGCGATCCCGCGGAACCGGTGGTGGACTGCTCCTTGGCGGGGTCCGGGAGGACGAGGAGTTCGCGAGGGCTGTTGCTGATGATCGATTCCGTCGGCGGCTGGCCGGCACCCGGGTGAGCGAGCCGAAGACGGGGGAAGCGGCGGAAGAGGGAAGTGAGTCCGATGGTGCCCTCTGCGCGGGCCAACGGTGCGCCGATGCAGTAGTGGACGCCGTGGCCGAAGGCGAGGTGCGTCTTGTCGGGCCGTTCCACGTCGAATTCGTCGGCCCGGTCGTGGGCCGCGGGGTGCCTTCCGGCGGCGCTGTAGGCCGCGAGGATCGCCTCGCCCTTCCTGATGAGGACCCCGGCGATGTGGATGTCCTCCACGGCGTAGCGCAGGGGCAGGAAGGCGACGGGGGCGTCCCGGCGCAGCGTCTCATCGACGACGGCGTCCCACTGCTCCGGCGGGCCGGCGAGGACGAGGCTCAGTTGGTCGGGGTGGGTGAGGAGGTTGCGGATGGCGTTGGTGAGCAGGCCGACTGTCGTCTCGAAACCTGCGCTGATGACGAGAATCAGGGTGTCCACGAGCTGGCGCTGCGTGAGTTTGGTGCCCTCGTCGCGGGCGGCGATCAGGTCGCAGGTCAGGTCGTCGCCGGGCTGCTCGCGCTTCTCGGCGACGAACTCGGTGAGGAGTTCCGTCAGCAGCTCGTAGTTGTCCTGCTGTTCCTCCTGGCCGAGCGTGGTCGCGAAGACCTTGTGCACCGGGCCTGCGAGTCGCTCTTCCCACCGCTGGTGGACGCCCATGAGCCGGAAGAGCACCTGGATAGGCAGCTGGTGGGCGAAATCGGCCCGGATGTCGACCTGTTCGCCGCGCTGCGCCTTCTCCGTCAGGGCGTCGAGCAGCTGGTCGGCTATCTCCTGGATGACGGGGCGCATGTGCTCGGTGCGGCGGGTACTGAAGGCCGGGGCGATGAGCTTGCGGAGTTTGCGGTGGTCGTCACCATAGGCTGTGAACATGTTCTGCACCGCGATCCAGGTGACTAGGGGCCACCGGGTCACCACCGAGGCGAAGTCGGGGTAGTGCTGCAGGGGGTCCTTGGAGACCCGCTTGTCGGTGAGGAGCTTCCTGAGGGTCTCCGGTTCGCTGACGGCCCATGCCTGCACGCCCAGGATGTCGACCTGGGTGAGGGGGCCGAGGGTGCGCAGCGCGGCATCCTCGCCGGTGCGGTCGGTGGCTGCGGGATCGAGCGTGAAGACGTGCGTCATGGGTGCTCCCTCGAGTTCAGCGGCGCGGGCATCTGCGGACGGGTGGTGGAACGGAGTCAGACGGCGGTGCGACCGGCGGGGCAGGCGGCCGGCAGCCAGGACTGCCAGCCCGAGGGCTCGGGTGCGGCTTCGCGCCCCTGGTCGGTCGGCGGTGCGGTGGTGTAGGGGTTCGACGGCCATGGCGGTTCGCTGCGGGTCGCGGCCGTGACCGGGGTGAAAGCTGCGGGAAGGGCTTCGAGCGCGTGGTGGTAGGGGCCGGGCCGGTTGCGGACCTCGTTCGCGGGTATGCCGAGGTGGAGGTCGGGCAGCCGGTGGATGAGCTGGGTGAGGGCGATGGTGGTGATGGTGGTGGCCATGCTGGTGGCGGGGCAGGAGTGCGGGCCCTGCGACCACGCCATGTGAGCTCCGGTCCCCAGCACGGAAGGGTCCTGGGCGACGGCCTCGAAGGAGACGAGGACAGGCACGTCCGGCTTCAGCTGGCGGCCGTGGAACATCATGGGCCCGCGGGCGAAATGCTGGCCGTAGTTCGCCATCGGCGGCCGGGTGGCCAGGACCCGCTCGATGACCGGGCCCACGTCGAGGGTGCCGTTGACGACTTTGGTGTAGAGGACGTCATCAGTGAGGTACTCCAGCAGCCCGTTGCCGATGGCGTTGGTGGTGGGTTCCTGCCCGGCAGCCACGGTGAGGACGATGTGGTGCAGGAGCTCCAGCTGGTTCAGCTGGGCGGGGTGCTGCATCATCGCGGTCGCCATATCAGGGCCGGGGTGTGCGGCCTTGTCGGCGAGCAGGTCGGCCATGTAGTGCTCGAACTCTGCGGTCGCCGCGGCCGCCTGGTCCACGCCCTCCATCAGCCCGGCCAGGGCGGACACCAGCCGGGGTGCTTTCTCGTCGGGCTGGCCGAAGAGCCGGTTGAACAGGTATGAGGGCAGCGGCCGGGCGAACTGGCTGATCAGGTCGCACGTCCCGTTGCCGGCGAACTGGTCGATGAGGTGATCGGCCACGACCCGGGTTGTGTCGCGCAGGTGGTGCGGCTCGACCCCGGCGAAGGTGTCAGAGACAACCTGCCGGTAGCGGGCATGCCGGTCCCCGTCAGTGAACAGCGGGTTCGGCCTCGGCCCGAGCATGCCGAGGACCTGGTGCCCGACGGGAAGCCCAGACGCCCACCCCGTGGGGTCCTTCTTGAAGCGGTCCTGGTCCAGGAGAACATCCTGCGCGGCCGCGTAGGAGACGACCAGCCATCCCTGGATACCGGGCACGATCTCCACCGGGGCCAGGTCTCCGTGGTGCTGACGCATGCTGGTGTAGTAGGCGGCCCGGTTGCCGGCCTGGGCGAAATGGTCGGTGTACAGGGGGTAGAACGGCAGAGGGGGCGGTGAGCTCATCGGGCGGCGTCCTGGCGGTAGATGGTCATGACGTGCTGGACGAGACGGATCAGGGTGTCGATCGCTGAGTTGCGGTCCCTGGCGTCGCAGTGGATCAGCGGGGTCGTCTCGGTCAGGTCGAGCCCTTCGCGAACGGTGGTGTCCGAGACGTACGGCGCGCCCGGGAAGTCGTTGACCGCGACGATGTAAGGGATCGCGGACTTCTCCAGGAGGTCCATGGCCTCGAAGGACTCCTGCGGACGGCGCAGGTCCAGCAGAAGCACCGCGCCCCGCGCCCCGTAGGTGACGTCATTCCACACGTTGTGGAACCGGGTCTGCCCGGGTGTCCCGAACAGGTACAGCACCGGCGCGCGGGGATCGGCCGGATCGAGTGTGAGCCGGCCGAAATCCATGGTGATGGTGGTGGTGGTCTTGTCCGGGGTGTGATCGAGAGAGTCGACCGGCACGCTGGCGGTGGTCATCTTCTGCTCGGTGTGGAGCGAGCGCATCTCCGACACGGCCTGAACCAGCGTGGTCTTGCCGACCCCGAAGCCACCCGCCACCACCAGCTTCAGCAGGGGCGCGGCCTCCGGGATGTAGTCGGGTGGGCTATGCGGTGTCCTTGAGGTTGCGGAGGCCATGGAGGACCGTTTCCAGGAGTGAGATGTCGGACTGGGCAGAGGGAGGGGCGGCCTGAATGAGCGCGTGCTCGATCAGGTCGGACGCCAGGATCCGGATCGCGAGCAGCGGCTGACGCAGATACACCGCGGCGTCCGCCAGAGTGAGCGAGCCACCCCGGACGGCATCGAAGAGGGCCTGCTGCGCCGGAGTGAGGAAGGTGTCGCTGTCCACGCGCGTCCACACCAGCCGGGTCAGCAGGTCCGGCAGCGGATGGTGAGGCTGCGTACGGCCACCGGTCGCCAGGTAGGCGGGGATCTCGCGCGGCGGCTCACGCCTCGGCACGGTCCGCTACCTCTGGGGCGAACCACTGAGCGAATTTGGCGATCTCGTAGGCCGCAGCCGCCAGATCCGGCCTCGGCTTGGTGAACACGGCCACGGTCATGCCCGGCCCGACCGGCGTCAGGATCACGAACCCGTCATCCTCCCGCTCCAGAGTCAACTGACGCACCTTGGAGGTGCCCTCGGTGGAGGAGAAGAGCTGCGCCAGAGTCATCGCGGAGCTGTTCTGGACCGCTCCCAGAGCGGCCACCTTCTCCGCTTCGTCCCGATCCGCTCCGTGGTGCGCTCCGACCAGAAGGCCGTCCGTGGAGGTGAGGATCACGGCAAGGGCGTTCGCCTCCTCGAGAAGGCGCTGCGCCCGCTCGCCGTAGTTGATCTGCTGCGACAGCGGCGCATCCGAGGGCTGGAACCGAACAGTGTTGCTCATCATGACTCCCAAGAGGTGGTGTCAGCCGATCCGTGACTGTGGTCGGTGTGTTCACGGCCCCGGCGGGTGCCGGACTGCAGGGCCGCATACGAGGCGCCGACCTCGTCGGCGCTGCGCCCGGACAGCGGTTCGTACGGGTCGTGCTGCGGTGTGGAGGCGCCGGGGGATTTACGCGTGCGCGTGGGGAACCCGCTGGGGGCGCCACGGACGGGCAGGGCGGAACGCGCGGGGTCCTCGCGCCCCTCGCTCGACGGGTACATCGGCTGCGCAGCCGGCACTTCGAGCGGGTCGTGGCGTTGGTGTATCGGCTGGAGCGGGGTCCCCGAACTGGCGGGACGCTTCCGTTCGCCGACCAGGACGAGGAGGCTGGCGTCGATGTGCAGGTCCGCCCGCAGTCCGCGGGCGGAGGACGGGGCCAGGCTCAACGTCAGACCATCGAGCCGGCCCACCAGACGTCCGATCGCAGCCATTCCCTTGCGGGGCGGGGAGCCGAGATCCCGCAGCAACAGCCGGGGGGACTCCAGCATCTGGCGTACGAACTGCTGCTTCTCCACGGTGTCCAGTCCCGGTCCGCTGTCGCTGACCGTCACTACCACGCCGGTCGCGGTGCGGTGCGCTTCCGCCCTGACCAGACCCGAACCCACCGAGCAGTACACAGCGTTCTCCATCAGCTCGGCGAGCACCATGATCACCGGCTCGGCGGCCGGCGCCTGGACTCCCAGCACCCGCCCGTCGGTCTCACGCGGAACGTGGTTCATCACCGAAACCCGCTGATGCCGACTGATACGGGACTGGGCCGTGCCCAGCGCCATGTCCAGCGCCGTGTCCTCCCGAGCGGTCCCCGGCAAGTCGCCGCAGGCCACCGCCGTACGCTGAGCCTCCCGGTGGATCACCACCAGTGTGTGGTCCAGCTCGTAGACGACCCGCAACTGCTCCGGATCGGTGATGAGGTGCTGGACCTGCTCCACCAGCGCCACAGCCTCGTTCGCCCGTGTTCGCATGGTGCTCATCGCTGACCGCACGCTCTCCTGGGCGGCCTCGTCGGTGCGGATCCGGTCGTTCATCACCGCATCGGCAACGGCCAGGAGCACCTGCTCGCACGCTTCGCCGGCCGGCGTGCCAAGCAGCCGCTCATCTGCCAGGCCCGGCACCAGCCGGCCCGGTCCGCGCAACTGGTCCACCCGCGCCGGAACCCGCACGGCAGCCAGATGCTGGAGCTCCCGCACGACGGCCCGGCTGTGGCTATCCGCGCGGCCCGCGTCCTGCTGCGCTTGTCGCACCGCACTTTGGGCCTGCTCCGCTGACTTCGCTGATTCCCGCTCAAGGTGCTTCGCTCGCTGCTCGGCCGTCCGGGAGCGCGCTCGCTCCCGGACGGCCGATATCGCACCAGCCACAGCAGCCGCCACGGCGACCGCAACAACGGCGTACAGCCACATCAGCGCTCACCGGCCAGGCATACGCCCGAGAGCGGGAAGGAATGGCGTTCGCGGGATGTCACAGGGTCTCCTGTATGAGTGGATGTCCGGACGTAGTCGGAGCCCCGCCACTGCGGAGACTCAGATCGTTTCGAGAGGTACATGGGTCCGCGAGGCTCGGAACGAGAGCCCGCCTGGCCACTACGGGCCGACGCCGCCAGCCGGGAAGCCGCCGACGGGTACCGCCGCTGGCCCGGGGGCACCGCAGCTGGGAGACAGCACCAGGTCGCGCTGCTCCAGCTCCGACCGGGGAGACCGGGGCGCCGTGGCGGAATGCAGTTCAGCCAAGGGTGATACGGCCGGCGCAAGGCGGAAGGCGTCCGTGACGCAGGCTGCGAAATCAGCTCCGTCAAGAAGCTGACATCGTGCTTCCTCCCGAATCCTCCAGGGAGGGGTGTCCCACCTTGCTCCGCCTGCAGGGGGGAGCACCAGGCGGCCTCCCGGACCTGACTCGACACAGACGCTTTTCAGCCTCAGGAGGTGGTCCGCCGAGCCTGGACGCACAAGGAAGACGACCAGCTGATCGGGAATGACCAGACACGGAGGGCTCTCCAGCCCACGTCGGCCGGCCAGGACCAGTGCCTCCAAGCCGACGGCAGGCGGGACGGACACAGCGTCGAAGCCACAGCAAGGTGTGCTGAGCGCGGCTCCAGGGTCATCAGCCAGCTCGCAGGCGGCCCGATCCGGACTGACGAAGGTGGAGTGCACGATCAACGGCCAGCCCATCACCCGGTCGTAGGCCGCGATGACCGAGTCGGTGTCCCTCGTTCTCGGGGGCCACGTCGTAGCGGAAGTCACCTTGCCACCCCTTGCGGGGTAGGAGCGAGGAACGGTCGACCCCCGGCTCTGGCGGGCTGAGCAGAGCGACAAGCCGGGCGCGGGATGCCGACCGGAGTGGCCGACGGAGATTGCCAGAGGTCCCCAACGGAGAAGCCCGGGAGCATGGGGAACCGGGGCTCGCCGAGGGCGCGTACGCACTCCCGGGGGCCGTCGAAGGCGGCCCGCGCGTGGAGATAGCGGTGGTTGTCCACGATGTAGCCCTGACCGGGTTCCAGGAGGAAAGTACGCTGGTGCGCGGCGATCGCCTCATGCAGGTGCGGAAGAAACCGCTGGATCAGCGGGCTGAACTGAGCGAGCTGGTCACGTCGAAAGCGGAGCAGGGCCCGGCTGGCGAGGGGGGTGAAGATCTGTGAGGCATGGCCTCCGCCGCCCCCGTAGAAAGCTGTTCCGGGCCGGCTCATGTACTCCAACGCCTCCGGGGCCGTTCTGCTGAGGTGCTCGTGGACCGCTTGGCCGTCCGTGAGGAGGACCTCACCTCCCGCATCAGCTTTTCGGAGGCAGACCAGCATCATGAGTCTGGGCGGCCGCGGAATGCTGGACCGCTCGGTATGAGGCCCCAGTTCGCCGCGCCCGAACCCCGCCTGTCCCACGCGCCGGGCCCTGGGGCCGGCATCGCGGATGATCGTCAGCCGGTCGGCGTCACTATCCGGGTGCTTCCACGCAGTCATGACGCGGTCGGCGCAGCCGCGCACAGCCTGCCGGGAACCGAGCTGGTCGATGGTGACTATGCCGAGTTCACGCAGTTGTGCGGGAATCAGGTGGCTCGCCTGGGGCGCGATGTAGAAACCTTCGAATCCGGTGTCGCGCGCTATGGACGGCATCAAGGTGCTCCTTGGCGGTTCGGGCACGGTCCGATCAGGTTCCGGAAAGGGAGTTGGCGGGTAAAGCGACAGATTGGCGACCCGGACAAGT
Source organism: Streptomyces sp. NPDC091416 (assembly GCF_044756845.1). Taxonomy (NCBI): domain Bacteria; kingdom Bacillati; phylum Actinomycetota; class Actinomycetes; order Kitasatosporales; family Streptomycetaceae; genus Streptomyces; species Streptomyces sp. NPDC091416. The sequence goes on along the minus strand of NZ_JBIVTU010000018.1, from coordinate 51,348 downwards.
CGGGCATTCACCAGCCCCGGCAGAGAGCGACTGCTAGGTTCCGAAGGTCTGGTCAACCCCGTACCTTGGGAATCTGCATGTCGTACCGACCGTCGCTGTGGCCCGTCTCGGTGAAGGCGGTCGCGCTCGACCGCAGGGCCCGTGTCGTTCTGCTCCGGAACGAGCGTGCCGAGTGGGAACTGCCCGGTGGCCGCTTGGAGATCGGCCCCCCAGAGGGATCGTGCCCCGGCGACCCCAGCCCGGAGGCGACGGTCGAGCGAGAGCTCAGAGAAGAGACGGGCTGGGAGGTTCAGGCCGGCGAACTGATCGACACCTGGATCTACGAGCCGCTGCCCGGGCGACGGGTCCTGATAGTGACGTACGCATGCGTCGTCCTCACTCCAGACCAGGCTCCGGTCGTGAGCCATGAGCATTCCCGCGTCGGGCTCTTCTCCGAGACAGAGGTGGCCGACCTGAACATGCCCGCGGGGTACAAGCGGTCCATCGCTGCCGTCTACGCCTCCACGAGCAGGGGGTAAGCCGGCGTGACCAATCCGGACATTCGCCCGGCTCCCATGACACGGCATGCGGCCTGGCTCTGGACGACACCTGAGGCCCAGGCCGTCCTCGCCACGCGAGAGCTCGGCCCCATTCTTCGCGCCTACCGAAGGATGCGCAGCGAGAGCCAAACGGCCACCGGCATCCTCCTCGGCTACGACAAGACATACGTATCGGCCATCGAACTCGGCAAACGGAGGGTGACCGACGTGGCCTCGCTGCGGCACATCGCCGAGCGAATCGGAGTGCCCCCGCACGTCCTCGGAGTTACCGACATCGCCGACACCGACTTCCGGGCCATGCTTCAATTCGGCCAGTCCACCGTTCGTCTTGCCGAGCTCGCCCGACAGGCTGGCCACGCTTCGGAGGCAGTGGCCGAACTCTGGCCCCTCGTCGCCCGTCTCGAAGCCCGCGCCCGAGACGGATACACGGAGCGAGAGGCCCTGCGGCTCCTGGCGAACGCACGCCTGGGACTCGGAACCGCCCTGGGCAACGTCCTTCCCGAAGAACGACTTGCAACGGCGGCCCACTGGACTGCCAAGAGCCTCAACGCCGTGACGCATTTCGACGACCCAGCCCTGACCACGACCGCTCTGCGGATGCACGGCAACGAGCTGCGCAAGGCCGGACTGCTCGGCGCCGCCGTGAACCGCCTCGTACGCGCCGCATCCCTCGCCCCGGATCGCTCCGGCCGAGCAGCAGTGCTCCCACTCCTCGCGCGAGCAGCCGGCGCTCTGGGCAACGCCCCGCTCTTCGACCACACCGTCCAAGAAGCCCGAGCGATGCTCGATGAGGTCGAGCACACAAGCCTGGTCAACCCCATCGCGCTGCACGAAATCCAGATCCGAGGCCTCCTCGGGACCGGCCGCGCACGCCAAGCCATACAGCAGTCCGAGGAACAGGCCCCCGCACCGACTACCGCCGTCGCGCCCCAGTGGCACGTCATCCAGCTCATCACCACGGGGAAGGTCCGCCTTGTCAGCGGCGACGTCCCAGGGGCCCAGGACCTGCTCGCCCGAGCGGTTACCGCCGCGCACGCCCATAGGCTGCCCCACCAGCTGCAGCGCATCATCCGCATGAACAGCCCGGACATCGCCGGGGTGATGGAGGAGGCCGAACAGAGGCTGTCGCGGCTGCGGAACCAGATGGCGGCGTAGCCCACGCTCGGTCGAGGACGTACGCGGATCGATTCCCATGACGCCGCCCCCTCCCCAGCCCGTTCGGTAGCCGACCGCTCACGCAGTTACGTGGCGGTGGCAAGAGTGTGGGGGCGGAACCATGCGGTCCGTATAACCACAGTTATATAACTGTGGTTATGCGGATCTCCGCATAGCCTGTCTTCACATCCCAGGCAGGACCGACTCGGTATGACGGAGTGCTATGAGAGAGCCAACGCGCAGGTGCGGCCGATGTGGGATGGGCCTCAGCCAGTACAACGCCGAAGCCCTGTGCTCAGCATGCTCACGAGGCAGTACGCTCTCCTGCGTTCCCGACCGAGCCTGGCGGGACGAGCGAGTGCAACAAGCCCTCGCGTTATGGGATTTCGGGCAATTGGTGCGACTGCTCCGGCGCCGCGCGGGCCTCACCCAGTCGGCGGTAGCAGCCCTGACAGGCTTCACGCAGGCCCACATCTCTCAACTCGAGACCGGCCGAAAGGAGCTCGGCGGACGGGAGGCGATCATTGACCTCCTCAACGGTCTCGGCCTTCCCACAGACCTGCGCCCCACCCTCCTGGCCGCTTTTGCCGATCAGCCGCGTACTGGTGTCTCGGCGTACCTGGACCCGGCCTTGCCGTGGTCTGCAGATCGTATGGTGACCTCACTCGAAGAAGCTCTTGGAGGTCCCATGAAACGACGAAGCGTGCTGGCCACCTTGGGCGGAGCCGGTGCGGCCCACTACGTCCTGCAGTCGATGACCGCGCCCGCGGAAGAACTTGACACGGCCCCCGGCGGCCCCCGCGTGACCCCTCCACTCCTCGGATCACTGCAGACCACCACCAACGTCCTGCGCCAGATGGACGCCACCAGCGGCAGCGGCAGCCTGCTCGAGACAGCAAGGAAGCACCTACGCTTTCTCGTTGACCTGATGAAGACCGGAACTTTCGACCAAGGAACAGGTCATCAGCTCGCCGCCGTGATCGCCGACACCGCGAACCAAACAGGCTGGTATGCACTCGACGGCGGCGAACGCGACGAAGCCCAAGTTCTCTTCGCGGGCGCTCTCCGGGCAGCCAAGCTCTCCGGAGACTCACGCCTACGCGCCGGCGCCCTGTCGTTCCTGGCCATCCACGGCTACTCCGGCGAAGACCCCGGGACCGCAGTCGCCGCCGCACGCACCGGGCGACAGTGCATCCAGGACCAGGACGCACCAGCCCTCAACGCGATGCTGCTGACACGGGAAGCACGAGGACACGCGAAACTCCGGGATGAGCGCCGCGCCATGGCTGCACTCGAGGAGGCCTCGACCCTCTGCGGCCAAGGACGCGGCGAGGACGACCCTCACTGGCTGTACTGGATCAACCCAGGCGAGATCCTCGGCCAACGAGCCAGTTGCTTCCTGGAGCTTGGCCGGCCCGCGGAAGCATCCGACGCGTTCAGCGCCGCCCGAGGCGCGCTGAGGCACGACGAGACGCGCACATGCGCGCAGTTCCTGAGCCGCGCCGCCACAGCGCAGATGCGAGCCGGTGACGCAGACGCCGGCGCCGCCACCGGCCACGAGGTACTCACCATGGTGAACGGGATCCAGTCAGCGCGCCTCGACGATCACCTGCGTTCCATGCTGGGCGAAGCACGTCAGCTCACCAGCGCAAAGCCTGTCCGTACGCTCCTTGAGCGAGGCGACGTCATCCTGAAGGAACGGGCTGCCGCATGAAGCTCGTACTGTGGGACGTCGACAGGACCCTGCTCTACGTCGGGGATACCGACCGACTGGTCTACCGGGAAGTGTTCCGAGACGTGGTTGGCCGGGAAGCTACGGAGCTTCCGGCGAGAGGTACCGGCGTAACGATGCCCCGGGCCGTACGCGAGCTTCTCACCGCCAACGCGGTACCTGAGACCGAAGCCGAGCGCTTCGCCGGCCTCATCGTGGACCACCTGCCCGACCGCCTGGAGACTCACCGGGAGGAACTCGTCCGTCACGGCACGGTGATGCCCGGCGCTGCCGAGGCGCTGGCCGCCGTACACCAGGCCCCAGACCTCATCCCGACAGTCGTCACGGGGAACCTCCGCGCGAGCGCGGAGATCAAGCTCTCGGCCATGTCCCTGATCCAGTACGTCGACATACCTCTCGGCGGCTACGCATCGGACAGCGCCCACAGGCCGGACCTCGTGGGCATTGCGCAATCACGAGCGGCTGCCCGGCACGGCATCCGGTTCAACGCCGCGACCACGGTCATCATCGGGGACTCCCGACAGGACGTGATTACGGGGCTGGAGGGAGGGGCGAAGGTCATCGGCGTGGCGTCCGGCACCACCTCGGCCCAGCAGCTGTCCGACGCGGGAGCTCACTACGTCCTCCCCGATCTTCGTGATCCGGAGGGCCTCCTGTCCCGGATCCGAACACTCACGAACGAATAGGCCCGCGTTCAGTACGGCCGATGCCGGGATCTGTCGTGTTCACCGCAGGAATCGACCGGAAGCTGGCTACGCCCCGATGGAAGCGGGCCTATCTAGCACATCCTCCAGACCTTCCCCCACAGGACGGATATGCCCGACGCTGCCCCGAGGCCCTTCATCGATCCGGAGTCCGACTACCCATGCTGCTGGTTCTGCCCAGCTTTGCGGCTCCCGCGCACCGACTTCCTCGTTGCCGACCGCCCCAGCAGGCTCTGGCCGTTCGACGCCTCGGACGGCTACCGGTACACGGCTGATGACCGGACCCCCGTCTGTGTTCATCCAGGGCGGGTGGGCCTCCCCTCAGAGCGGACCGCCCCGCCCTTCGCAGCCGCCGAGCTGGCTACTCCAGAAATGCCCAGGAAGAGCCGCCGATGGAGGCGACGCTGAGCTCCACCTCGGCGCGTCAGCCTTGGACCGTGTTCCGCGACTTCGCCTGCGCCGTCGAAGTCGCCCGAGCGTTCTACCCTCCGCCCGTGCCGTGACCGTGGCCCTGGGGCATCCTGCGGCGCGAGACAGAGGCCCCAGACCTGAGGAATAGCCAGCGGCTCGACGGCGGCGGCCGGCCGCGGTCGATTCAACGGGATGATCGCGGACGTGTCCGCCCGCCCACCGTCTCCTACCTTGGCCACCGACTGCCCACGCCTCGCGTTGTCACTCTGCGCTCGTCAGCGCCCAGATCCCCGCCCTCGACCTTCCGGTTCCGGTGCATGCGTACACATCGGGAACCGGAAGGCTGAAGCAGGGGCGCTGAGAGGCGTTGCCTCCGCGCCCTTTCCCCACCGGTGTGGGGAGGAGGGGCAGATGCGGCTAATTAGTTCGCTGGAAACGGTGCAGCCTCACCAACGTGAGGAAGCGAACACAGTACGCGTTGGATGGGGCTCAGAACGGTGAATGAGCCCCAAGCGGGGAGACGAAGATTGTGAAGAATTTCAACTGCCCGACCCTAGCTGACAACCGCGAGTTTGTCTTCCTCGTTCTGTTCGTTGAGGTGAATGCGTAAGAGGCCGCAACCGTAGGCCTTTGCCGGGCCGAGGCCCACGGTCAGGGCCTGCACGAGAGGTTCAGGGTCGAGCACGCGACTCCGGGCGGCCATGTCCCTGCAGATCACGGTGAGGGGCCTGCCTCTGCGGCTTCCAGTGATACGGACTCGCTCGCCCGTGGTGATGTCGCCGAGGGCCGTGTCCAGACCGATGCGCGTCAAGCGGCGGTGCAGCCAGCCGGTTGCGTCGTGGGGCGCGGTGAGGCTGAGGCGTTTGCCGTTACTGATGCTCCTCTTCACAGGGTTTGCGATCAACCTGATGTCGATGATGTCGCCGGCTTGGACACGGTGTTCGACCGGGAACGTGTCTGCTTTGGTGAGGCGGCCGTCGTCGATCAGTGGTTGCCAGTCCGGCCGGGCGGAAGACTGCACCAGCATGCGTTCGGGCGGCGCTGCCGCGAGCTGGCGCTGCCGGTCAGTCAGAGGATCGCCACGGTGTGCGGCAAACAGCACGTTCACCCGGCGGGGTGCGGAATCAGCTTCGCTGGGCGTGGCGGTGGGGAACCCGGCGAGGACCAACGAATGGAGGAAGTGCACGTTGTGGCAGCGAGCCCGCTCCTGCGGAGTGAGCGTGATTGCGGACCGCAGTGTGCTGAAGATGGCCGCGGGGCGGATGGTCATCGGGGGAGCTCCGGAGCAGGTGGCAGGACGGTCGAGGCCTGAAGGAACAGCGCGGTGTGGGAACGGGTGGAGAATCGGACAGGGTTCTCAGGACTGGCGAATGCCCCGGTGGTGGGCTGCGCTTCGGTCCATACGGTCGGATCGGCCACGGTGGCTTCAGGCAGCAGGGGGACATGGCCAGGCCATTGGCCGGGGCCGTACGGGGTGGTTCCGTGGGCGATGGTGTGTGCGGGCGGACAGCAGTGTCGACCGAGAAAGAGCACACGGGCGGGCCGACGCAGGGAGCCGTCGATGGTGGCGGCGAGGGTTGCGTCGTCGGTGCTGAGCCCGGCGAGGAATCCTGCATCTTCGAGGTAGTGCTTGGTGATCAGGACGGAATCGCGGCTGCGTTTCTGCCGGGAGGGGCGCAGTGTCCCGTCCCGGCTCGATCTGGGGTCGCGCGGCGCCCCGTATCTGCTGTCCTGATTCGAGGTGTTACTGCCGGCCGGAGGGAAGTGCCCGCCTCCGGCGGTCTGCTGGTCGCTCATCTCTCGTCCGGGCCTGTCGGCTCGGACGGCGAACGCCATCTGGCTGAGGTGGTGGAGCGGCTCGTCGTGGGGGAGCCCGAGGGCGTTGGCGACCAGGCCGATGACCGCGCTCTTGGTGGGGCGTATCCGGGTTCCGTGGTCCTCCCAGTGCGCTGAGGTCCCGTACGACTGCATGGGGCCGGTGAGCCGAAGCAGGACGGTGTACACGTCAGAACCCCTTCACTGTCAGTACGTCCGGGAACGTGGGCGGGGCTTGTCCGGTCGGCGACATCCACAGGGCGGCTCCCTGTCGTAGGTCCAGGTGGTGGAGGTAGGCGGCCAGGCGTGCGGCGGCGTGAGGGCCTGCGGGTTGTGAGGTGATCGGCTCTTCGAAGGCGGGTCCGGCGGTCAGGGCTTCGTCGCTGGTGGCGATGACGGCGAGCGTCGGGCGGGGCGGGGATCCGTGGCGGGAGCGTCTGGCCGTGGGCAGGCTGCGGACGATGGCCTGGGTCCAGCGGCGTTCGGCGCTCTGGGCCCGGGCTTCCACTTCCGCCTCGCTGCGGCCCGAGAGAGCGAGCGTGTGGCGCAACTGGCGCCGGTCCAGTGATGCCTGCCGGTAGAGGGTGCCCGAGACGAGGTATTGGAGGCCCAGCATTCCTGATCCGCTGAAGACGCCGCCCTCCTGGTAGTCGTCATGGGCGGTGAATTCGTCGGTGAGGCGGTTGAGCGGGTCGGCGCCGAAGCCGTGGGCGATGTGGGCGGCGGAGAAGATCCTGCCGCCCGGGCTGGGGAGTTCGGCGAGGAATCGGCCGAAGAGGGCGATCTCCTCAACGGTCCCGGGCGCCAGGGCTTCTTTGGCTGCGGTGATCAGCGACTTCGGGAGTCCCTCGAGCGGGCTCACCGGGTCGCCGTCGGCCGGGGATGTGGCTGTGGTCTGCGATGCGGCTACCCAGTGCGCGATGGTGTCCTCCATGGCTTCCCGGGGGCCGTCGAGGTCTCCTAGGTGCGTCATGACGATGCGGGCCAGCTGGGCCGGGGCGTTGGCCGGGACGTAGGTCATGACCTTGGTCTGGCCGGGCCGGGACGGGTTGATGCTGAGGCCGCAGGCGGCAACGACGAGGGCGGCCAGCGGGTGGGCGTCGGCGGTGTCGACGTCGTGTGCCGTTTCCAGTTGCTGGGCCACTGCTGTCGGGAGCGATCGGGTGGAGAGGGCGTGGGTGCCAGGGTGCTGCTGAGTGCGGTCGGTGCGCATGTACTCGCGGGCGGCCCGGGCGAGGGACTGAGAGGAGACCCGAATCCGTTCGGTGCCGCCGTAGCGGAGGGTTTTGGGCAGGTGGTTCATGTCCATGTTGAGGTTCATCCCGACGAGGGAGGTCAGTGAGTGGACGACCACGAACGGTCCGGGGCTGTCGGTGACGTCAGTGGGCGCTGCGCGGCCGGGCAGTGGGCGGGGGGAGAGGTCGGTGGCGTGCGTGGTCATGCGGCGGGGAGTCCTTCGTCAGCGGATACGGACTGTTCACGGCGCGGCAGAGGGCTGTTGGTGTAGAACTGCGCCTGCCACTTCTGCCGGACGGCCGGCCCCCAGTTGGCGAGGTCGTGCAGGAGATGGGTCCAGTCGGGGGTCATGCTGCTGCTCGCGGCATCGCGGATCAGGTGCAGGAGCGGGGGACGGAGGTCCTCAAGGGACTGGGCGGCCAGGGCCAGGGTCATGGACGCGCGGGTAGGGCGGTGCCCGGGGCCGCGGTGGCAGCCTGTGCCGCTCGCCCGCATCAGCCGGGCGATCGGCGCGCTCCCGTACATGGGCGCACTGGAGGCGGCCCGCCGGTGGGCGGCGAACAGGGCGGCGGTGAGCATGGCCGCCTCGTGCAGATCCTCGGGCACGAGTCTGGTCACGGAGGAGAAGGCCCAGTTGGCCGGGGACGGTTCGGCTGCCCAGACGGCGAGGGCCGCCATGAGCGCCCGGGTGCGGTGGCTGCGCGCCCAGCTGCCCAGCTTCCGGGTCAGAACATCGACCGGGTCGTCCGTCTCCGCGGTGCCGGGGCGATGGAGTGTGTCCGCGGTGACGAACAGATCGAGGTCGTCGGGGGCGAGGTCGCCGAGCAGTGCAGCGGTCCGCTCCGTGCCGGACGAGCGCATGAAGGTCTCCCGTTGCAGGTGCGTGGAGCCGAAGCCCGGCCCGGCGCCGGCGGCCTGGGCGCGAGTGTTCATGACATGAGCGGCGGCGCCCTTCCCCCGGAAGTCGGCAAGCAGCGAGCCGGGCAGGAAGACGTGGCGGACGTTGTCGATCTTCTTGTGGTTGACGGTCAGGCCGGTGACGCGGACGTCCGGCGGCTGACAGCCGAGAGCCTCGGCGGTGCGGCGGGCGGTGTGTGCCCAGCTGCCCTCGGGAGCGGTCCACCAGCTCTGCAACAGCGGCGCAATGTCCTCTTCACCGGTTACGGCCCTTGCGGGCAGCAGAGCTCCCGACTCGGTCGTCAGGAGGTCGCGGCAACCAGGGCGGTCAGTGAGAGGGGCAGTCTCCTTGCCGATGCTCCGGCCCTGGGCGAACAGGACCCGGGCGACCGTGCCGTCGTCCCGCGCCAGCAGCAGAATCCGCCGGTGATGCCACGTCAGCGCGTCACTCTCACCGTCGGGTACCTGCCCCCGCCGGGGTGCCGGGCGTGAGGTGTAGGTCCAATGGGCCGTGCCGGGCCCGCCGTGGAGAGGGATCAGCCGCCAGCTGAGCACCTGTTCAACGGTGCCGTCCGGTTGGATGACCAACCCGCCGCATACCTGCGACCGGGACCCGAAGGTGGACCCTTTGCCGTAGATGGCGTCGCTGGCGGAGATCCGCCCGCTCATGGACCACATCTGCTGGACCAGAAGCAGACGTGCCGCGCAGGCGGCGGACACGGGAACAGAGGCGTGCAGATGACGGTGGTCGGAGAGCAGCGGCCGCCGGATAGCCGCGGTCACATCGAGATACAACACCGGGACCGCGGCACCGGGCTGCCTGTCTGCCACAGCGTGCAGAGACCCGTCCTGGAAGAGCGGCTTGTCGGGCTCGAAGAGATCCAGGCCATGGGCGTGGTTGCGCACCCAACGGGCCGCGGGCCCCAGGTCGAGACCATGCAGGACCTGGTCCCGGTACTGCTGCTCTCCCGAAGGCGCGGATCCTGCCGCGTACGTGACGGCGAGAAGCAGCCGCACCGTCGCCGCCCACAACAACGGATCGGTGGTGACCAGACGGACCCGGTCTCCCTGCTCCAGAACCTGCGCGAGCGACAGAAGGACCAGCTCCCCTGACGGGTACACGGCCTCTATGAAGGGGAGTTCGGCCAGGCTCGCGGAAGGACGGGCCGCCGCGGTGGCTGCGGAGGCCGTCACTGGGGTTCCGCCTCCTCCTGCTCGACGGACAGCCGGTCCGCCAGATCCTGCAGAGTCTGCGCTTCCCCAGGAGACTGAACCAGGGCCTGTGTACCGGCCGTGGCGCGCAGCATTCGGGCCAGCCACTGCTGCTCAGTGGTCCCCTCGGCGTAGACGTACAGGGTCAGCGACCGCTCCCCGTCGCGCTGCGTGCGTCCTTCCGCCTGCAGGCTCCGCTTTCCGCCGGTCAGCACGTCGGCGATCACGCAGGCCCGGGGCGTCTTTGTGGCGTCCTTGCCGTCGCCAGCGCCGCCGCGTTCACCCGCGTGGAGGTTGATGCTCTCCAGTGAGTTGACGACCGCGACGAGGGCCTTCCCCGCTTGGAACGCCTGTCGCTTCCTCTCCCGCAGGCCTCGCGAGGCGCCCGTGATCTCCACGACCCGGTCCGGCAGCCCACGCGCTGCCAGAGCCGCTGCGGTGAGGCGGGAAAGGGCGGAGATGCTGTCGAGGTACCAGGCGGGGACCACCACCTGATAGCCGTCCTCCACCAGCCCGGCCACGATCTCGGCGACCTTCGGCGCCTTGAGTAGCGACGCCTTCTGCACCCGGCGCAGGGCGGGGGACGTGTCGTCGACGGTGCTGTTCCCGATATCCAGCCCGTGCAGCGCACGGAACTGTGTCCAGGCGGCTTCGTAGCGGTCCCGGTCCTCCGGAGACAGCTCCACCGGGCGCAGGTCCCTTGTCAGCGTGGGAAGGCCGATCTGCTCGGCCGTCGCGGTCGTGCCCGCCTTCCCGGAGAACAGGAGAGCATCGATGCTCTTCACGTCGGTCCCGCTCAGGTTGTGATTCCACCGTCCGTCCTGCCCGGTGTTCAGTTCGAAGCCGAGCTTCTGCAGCCACTTCTTGTGGTCGGCCGTGCTCAGCCTGCCCGGCGCCGGAACTTGTGCGACGTGCGCCAGCAGATCGCTCACGTAGCCCGTTTCTTCCGGGCTGGAGAAGGGGGAGGCCGAGGCGCGTGCGAACCACGGGCGGCGTCCGGTCACGCGATCGGGCAGGACGAGTCGGTTGATCAGCCGCGAGCGCACGGAGTCGGGCGACACCAGCATGTGCGACTCGTCCACGATGACAGCGTCGAACCGGACGCGTGGTAATCCTCCCTCGGCCGCACGCTCGGCGGCCACGTCAGCCGGCAGAGAGTTGAGCTGCCACAAAGGGTGATCGAACAGCCGCCACAGCTGCTCGGGATTGACCACCACCCACCGTTTGCCGCCGTTCCCGAAGTAGTTGATCGCGTTGCGCCACGCGGGGACCACGTCCAGCTTGGTCACCACGAGTACCGTTTTCACTTTCGGGAGGTCGAGCGTGGCGTTGATGAGCATGGCGGTCTTCCCCGATCCCGTGGGATAGGCCAGCAGGAAACCCGGTGCCCCCGATGCATACGCCTCAGTCATCAGCCGCACCGGCTGGACCTGGTGGTCTCGCAGAGCCGGACGCTCACGCTGAGCGGGCGGGGGCGGCATACGCCCGTTGAGAATGTCCTGGACCAGCCACTCCAGAGAGTGCCGCCGTGCCGCATATGGAAGAAGAGCACGAGGAAGACGCCGCCCTCGGTACACGGGAAGACGCCATCGTGCATCCCACCGGACTCCGGGAAGACTGGGTGTCGCCCAGCTCAGGACGAACACGTGCTTGGTCTGATCCGGAGGCGAGGGCGTGGATATCGCCCGGGTGGTCTGAGAACTCACGATGCTGTGCTCCTGGTGCTGGACCAACGAATAGACAGAGGGCTGGGAAGAGACTGAGAGGCACGTTCTGGCCGCGCGGTTGCTGCTGTGCCGCCTGCCTGGGCCGAACTGGATCAGCCGCTCAACGTGAAGGCTTGCTCGCTGCCCAGGAGTTCGGCGTGGACACGGGCTGCCGAGACGTGCGGCACAGAGAGGGTCATGCCGTCCTCCGTGCCGGGCGGGGAGCTGACGCCGGAGGCGTGGGACGGGGGGAGAGAACGGTGCGACCGTCGGTGGCGACGGAATACTGTGGGGTGTCGAGGGCCTGCCGCAACCGGTGAAGGCTCCACTGGGAGGACTGCGCGGTCCGGACGGCCTGCTCCATCAGCTGGCGTTCGGCCCGTGCCGCCGGCCCGTTGCAGAGACTGGGCTGCGTGCCGTCATAGTGGTGGGCAGCGAAGATCTGGCGGCGTAGCCGGTCAGCGCTGCTGCCGTCCCATCTCCACGCTGTGTTCGTGTACTCGGCCAGCAGCGGCGCGGGGGCCTGGAGCCGCCCCGGAACGAGGTGCACGGTGACGGACCCGCTCTCGGCCTGGCGGACGAGGTCCGATATCGCCGCGGCCCGATGTCCGTCGACGAGTTCGTCCAGCAAGGTCTCGCTCAGGAGCAGCACCATCCGGCAGCGGCGCTCCATGGCTGGCTCTCGGGTCGCGGCGCCGGGCGCCGGGGAAGCGGTCGGGGCGAGCAGCGTCAGTGCGTCCGGGGCGGCGCTGTAGACGAGGACGGACCGGCATCCGGCTACCAGCGCGTCCACCCACGCCTGCCGCGGGGCGATCTGGTCGATGTGGTGCAGGTGGTCCGGGTGGGTCACCAGACTCAGCGTGTACTGGATCGCGGAGGCGGGTGCGCCGTAGGAGCCCAGTAGGGCGCGCACGCTCGCGCCCGGCAGCACGTGCCCGGCAGACTCCGCGGCACCGATCAGGCTGGCTGGCTCTTGGACGGCACTGCTGGCCTTCTGCAGGCTCAGCCCGGCGCGCGTCCGATGGTGACGCATCAGCGCACCGGCCAGGACCAGCGGCAAGGAGGGGACAGCGCATCGCGAAGGGCACGGCATGGAGGCGGGTGTGCTGGCCGCCGTGGGCGCGCCGCCGTCGCCGCTATGGTGCGGGCGGGCGCTTGGCAGTGATGGAAGCAGGGCCGGGGACACGGTTCGGCTTCGTCCTCTTCGTCGGTGGTCAGGGGGTGGCGGCTGCCTGGTCCTGTGCGGGGCCGGGCAGGTGCCGGTCAGGCGGCGGTGTCCAGACCGAGCGCTTCGTCGCGGGCCGCGGTCTTCTCCTCGGAGGCAAGTCGTAAAGCGGCGGAAACCAGGGCGAAATGGCTGAAAGCTTGTGGGAAGTTGCCGAGTTGTCGGCGGGCGACGCAGTCGTACTCTTCGGCCAGCAGCCCGACATCGTTGGTGAGGGACAGCAGCGTTTCGAACAGCGTGGTCGCCTCCGCGGTCCGGCCGATCATCGTCAGGGCCTCGACCAGCCAGAAGGAGCAGGCGAGGAAGGCACCCTCATCGCCGGCCAGGCCGTCGGCGCCGGTCACGGCTCCCGCTGTGCGGTAGCGCAGGATCAGGCCGTCGTCGCCGGTGGACAGCTCGCGCTGGATCGCCTCGATGGTGCCGATGACCCGCTTGTCGTCCGGCGGGAGGAAGCCCACCAGGGGGATGAGCAGCAGCGAGGCGTCCAGTTCGGTGGAACCGTAGGACTGGGTGAAGGTGTTGCGAACCTGGTCGTAGCCGTGGGCGCACACGTCGGCATGGATGGCGGCCCGCAGCGTGCGCCACTTCTCGATGGGGCCGGTGGCGCGGCCGGACTCGATCCGGCGGACCATCCGGTCGGCGGCGACCCAGCCCATGACCTTCGAGTGGACGAAGTGCCGCTCGGGGCCGCGCATCTCCCAGATTCCCGCGTCCGGCAGGTGCCAGCGGGTCTCGACCTGGGTGAGCAGAGCGCTCTGGAGGGCGAAGGCGTCGTCGCAGGGAGCGAGTCCGGCTTCCTCGGCGAGGTGGAAGGCGTCGAGGACTTCGCCGAACACGTCGAGCTGCGGCTGATGGGCGGCGCCGTTGCCGACGCGGACCGGGTAGGAGCCTTCGTACCCGGGAAGGTGGGGAAGGACGTTCTCCGGGAGGTCACGGCCGCCCTTGATCGAGTACATGATCTGCACGGTGGCGGGGTCGCCGGCGATGGCCCGGGCGAGCCAGTCCCGCCAGTCGGCCGCCTCCTCCAGGTGACCGGTGAGCGCCAGGACGCTCAGCGCGATTGCGGCGTCCCGCAGCCATGTGTAGCGGTAGTCCCACTGTCGCTCGCCGCCGATTTCCTCGGGCAGCGAGGTGGTGGGGGCCGCGACCATGCCGCCGGTGGGGGAGTAGGTGAGGGCCTTGAGGACGATCAGCGAGCGTTGCACCGCCTCCTGGTAGGGGCCGGTGTAGGTGCTGCGGGCGGACCAGTCGGTCCAGAACGCGATGGTGCTCTCCAGGGCGGCCGTGGGGTCGGGGCGGGGCGGCGCGGGCAGGTGGGAGGGCTGCCAGGACAGCGCGAGGACCTGCCGTTCCCCGGCGCGGACGCAGAAGGCGGCCTCCACGGTCCCGTTCTCGTGTTCGCTCAGCGGTGCCGAGGAGTCCAGGTAGAGCGAGTCCGGTCCGGCGAAGGCTGCGTACCGGTCACCGCCGAACTGGTGGGGGTGGCGCACCAGGCGGGGCGCGACCTTGCCGTAGGCAAAGCGGACCAGGATCCGCGAAGACATCCGCATCTCACCGCGAACGCCTTGGACGACACGGATCAGCTGGGGGTTGCCGCAGCCGGGGGCCCGATGCGGCATGAGGTCCAGAACGCGGGCCTTTGCGCGGGGCGTGGTCCAGGTCGTCTCCAGGACCGCGGTGCCCGGCAGGTACCGGCGATGCACCTGGGCGTCGGGGGCGGTGGGGCACAGGTCCCACGACCCGTGCTCCGGGGTGCCGACCAGCGAGGCGAACGCGGCGGGGGAGTCGAAGTCCGGAAAGCTCTGCCAGACGACGGAGCCACGGCGGTGGATCAGGGCGGCGGTGTGCATGTCACCGATGAGAGCGTGGTCCTCGATGAGCGCGGTCATGAAGGGTCCGTTCAGGTAGACCGCCGGCCGAGAAGCGGCCGGCGACGTGTGCGGGTGCAGGTGGTCAGTGCGTCGGCGTCGGTTGACGGGGACGCGTGCCGGCGAGGGCGACGGCCCGGGCCAGGCGCCAGGCGGTGCCTTCAGAGGCCTCACCGGCGTGGTGCAGGTGGGCGGCCAGCAGCGCGCGGAGTGCGGCGTCCGGATCCGTAGTCGGGGACGTGCGCAGGACGTTGCGGTACGTGGCCAGGGCCTTGTGGCGTCGCAGCCAGGGACCGTCGACGAGACCGGTGGCGGCCGGGATGCGGCGCAGCCCAGCCCACCCGTCGTCCGGGGCGGCGAGCGTGTTGGCCCGTTGCAGCAGCGGGCGGGGCAGCGACGAGGTAGCGGCCGGTTTGGGTTGGGCGACCAGCCACCTCATCCCCTCGGTGAAGTCTTCGTGGAAGCCGCTCGCGATAGCGATGACGTTGGCAGCAGTCAGTGCCGGTTGAGAGGCATGGAGGCTCGGGCGAGCCAGTTGGCAGGCGATGACGGCTGTGTCGGCACTGAGCGTGTCCTCTGCGGCGCTCAGCGCGTCCCCTGACCCCCACAGACCCAGGTGCGGCCGGTACGGGACGATGGCGATGTCGCCGACAACTCCGGCAGCGGTCAGATAGGCGGTCCACTGCCCGAGGCGGGACAGGGCGTCAGCCGCGTCGGCCGGATGGGGCAAGCGAAGGGTCAACTCGGTGTACGGACGGTCGCCCCTGTCGTGGGCGGTGACCCACCACACGCAGTGGGGAAAGTCGGCGACCAGCGAGGGCATGTGATCGGTGAGAAGCGCACGAAGCACCTGGGGCTGGCAGTGCAGGCGGACGGACAGGTAGCGGGAGGCACCGGGCAGATGGGCATTGTCGCGGCGAACGATCGGCGCACCGTGCACGACTGGCGCCGGCCGGGCGGGCGCTGCGGATGCCAGGAAGGTGACGAACTCGTGGGTCCGACCGCCGCACCAGCCGTAGGCGTCGTCCGGCTCGGCCTCGGCGAGGGTGAGCTGGCCGAACTGCTTCCGGTCCATGTGGGAGCGCAGCAATGCACGGTGTGCCGGGTGCTCAAGGTCCAGGCGGAGCCGGTGATCGAAGCGCTCCAGATAGACGTGATGCGGCAGCCTCCACCGCTCGCGCAGTGCGGCGAAGGACTCGTCCCATTCGGCGGTCGAGGCGCTCGCGGCGGGGAGGCCGGTGTGGGCCAGGCGCCAGGTGGCCGGGCTCAGGATGCTGCGCCCGGCCCGTACGCGCGGCTGGAACGCCAGGTGTTGGGCTGCGCCCCAGTCCCACGCGGCGAGGTTGCCGATGCTGCCGATGAGCCGGCTGCTCTGGCCGCGCTGGAGTTCGTCGAGGAATCGCGCCACTGTGGGTGTCTGGCATTCGAGCTGCAGGGGGTGGGGGATGGCGGCCTCCAGCACGCGTTCGCGCGACAAGGAGACGAGGTGCAGCCGCTGCCCGTGGCAGGTCACTGCAAGGTCGCTTAGTGGAATGAGGTCAGGGTCTGCCTTCCGGTACTCGGACAGGGAGATCAGGGGGGCGACCAGGCGGGGTGTGCGCGTGATGTAGGACGCTCTCGGCATCAACGAGGGGAAGGACACCTGAACGGGCAAGGCGCCTTCTACCGTCGTCGGCCGACGGGCCAGCATCCCCAGCAGGTCGCTGGGAGAGTTGTCCTCGGCGAGCAGCGCGGCGAGCCGGCCGCCGGTGAAGTGGCCCCACCCGCGGCCGATGCGGTGCGTCGCGAGGCTGAAGTCACCGGCGTCCAGGCGTTGCACGCTGGCGGCAAACACAGAGGCTGCCAGCTCCACGTGCGCCGGCACGTCCTGGGCTGCCGTGGGCCCTTGCCCTGCGGTGAGCTGGCGGATGAGGTCCTCGTCGAGCACGAGGTCTTCCCCCGCCGCCCAGGCGCGCTGGGCGAGCGTTATCAGCAGCCGATCACGGTGCTGGGTGTCGGGCTCAGGGGCTCGCGCGGTGCCGTGGAAGTCCTCGGGCAGGCCGATGCCGCGGTTCGGGTCGAGCAGGTCCGTCAGCGCGACCAGCGTGCCCTCCCCGTACCGGTCGCGGAAGCGTTTCCGGTAGCGGATCCACGCCTGTGTCCCGCGCGGCTCGGGGGTGACCCGGGCCAGGACACCGGCGGCCGCCTCTACCTCCCAGGCAACCGCCCGCGGAAGAACCAGCTCCGCGTCCAGGCGGGTGTCCACGGCGAGCGGTGAGGTCTCGTCGGCGATCCGCCGCATCCGGGTGACGATCGCGGTCCGTTGCCGACTGGCCGTCTCCGACAGCGGGTCATGGTCGTCGAGTTCACGCATCTGCACGTGGATCTCCCGCAGGGCGAGGGCCACCTCCGCCGCCGGACCGCTGTGCATGGCGCCCACCCGCTCGAGCTCACCGACCACGTACCCCAGGGCGTCCGTCTCGGTGCCCGACGGCTGCAAACTGGTCAGCACTATCCGCTTGGCGATAAGAACGTCCAGGACCTCCTCGGCGCCGCCCCTGCCGAGACCGGGGTGGACGACACCGAGTTCGCGCACGATCTCCTCGTACGGCACTGGAGTGCGCGCCAGCTGGACGACTGACCTGACTGCGGGGGTGTGCCGGACCGACACCTCACGCACGGCCGTGCCCGTCTCCTCCAGCTCGCGTACCTGCCAGGGCAGGACCAGGCGCTCGCCGCGTACACACACCGCGTTGTTGGCGATCAGCCGCAGATGCCGCCGGACCTCGGTAACCGCTTCCAGCTGCTGCACGACCGTGGCGAACCACATCCCGGCGGCCCGGGTGAGGGTTCGGTGCTCGTTCCCCCAGCGGACGTCGGCACGTGCCCCGAAGTGCCCGTCAGCGATGCCGGCGTAGAGGCCGAAAGGGGTGGCTCTGTGGGTGAGGCGCAGGACGTAGCTCAGCAGAGTCAGGGCGATGCGCCGCATGGCCTCGGCGTCGGCGGGCGCATCCTTCAGGCTGTCGAGCTCTCGGGCGAGGTCTGGACTTGCATGCCGGACGGCGGACGCGATCAGCTGGACATCCCAGATCTCAAGCGCCCAGCACCGCCATGCCGCCGCAGCTGCCCGCGTCGCCGTGGGCAAGTTCGGCGCCGGGGGGAGGGGACGATCGTGGAGGAGCACGGACCGCACCATGATGCCGGACTGGGCGCGGAACAGCGGGCGGGAGCCCATGGCGTCTGGCCTTCCTGTTGGAGACAGCTGTCGTAAGGGTCAGGGCCGGGGGCGGCGGTCAGGCGTCCGGGAAGAAATGCCGCAGCGCGTCCGCGGTGTGGGGGACTTCGCTCTCCTGGAGGTCAAGGGCATCGGCGAGGTTGGGGCGCGTGGGCTGGTCGTGCGCGTACGGAGCGGTGGGGGGCAGGGATCCCGCCGGACCACGGTCAGCGGCGGGGGGCCTGTGGGTGGCTGCGGAAAGGGCGAGGTGCGGCACGTGCTTCTCCTGGAAGGCTGGAAGACCACCGGCCGGGGACAGCTCGACTTGACCAGGGCGGCGGATTTGCGGGCTCTATCAGGTCAGGGCCGTGGGGCTAGGCCGGGAGAAAGCACGGCCGAGAGACGCCGCGACCACTGGCCTTTGATCTGACCGAGCGCGACCTCGGCAAGCCGCAGCAGCTGAATGTCCGAGGTGTCGGCGGAGGCAAAGATGTGTGTGCGTCGCGCAGGTAGCGGCCGATGGGGCTGCCAGCAACACCGCCTTCCACGCCTCGTCCAACAGGACAACGGCGTCAGCGCACGGGCTTCCGGTGCGCGGCGGGGCAGCGAGCGGCGTGAAGTTGGTCTGTGCCCTGCTCAGCTTGCTCCGCTGCCCAGCGGACGCACTGCCGGCCCTTCCCGTTGGCGGCGATGACCTCATGCAGAGGCTGAAGCGCGGCGTCTCGCTCCCGCCCAGGGCCCGGAGGGCGGCGTCGTGTTCCCCGCGGAACTCCCCCATCCTGGACAAGCTGCGGCGCGCGGAGCGACCGCCGCCAGCCACCACCACGCCCGTGAGAGCACTCTCCACGAACGCGGGCGGAAGGGGCACGCTGTCGCCGGCGTGAGCGCGGTGACGCCAGCTGGAGGGCATCGTGACTTCTGCGGAGTAATCAGACATGGCACATCTCCCGCATCCGGGCACGCATCAGACTCAGGCTGCCGTGCAGTACGACTGCGTCAGTGGTCGGATAGGCCAGCGCTTCAGGTGGCGCCACCCAGAAACGGCTGTGGCACAGCGACTGGGGCGGCCCCTCGGGCGAGCACCGAAGCGAGGGCCCCGGCTCGCACGCCGAGTGCGCGGCCCTCCACACGTGGGCGGTGCCGGAGGAGACCGGAATGAGCAGCCTTCGGT
This sequence comes from Streptomyces sp. NPDC091416, assembly GCF_044756845.1. Classification (NCBI taxonomy): domain Bacteria; kingdom Bacillati; phylum Actinomycetota; class Actinomycetes; order Kitasatosporales; family Streptomycetaceae; genus Streptomyces; species Streptomyces sp. NPDC091416. The sequence continues at coordinate 32,484 of NZ_JBIVTU010000018.1, read as the reverse complement.
GGGCGATGCAGCACAACAGCGGTCCGACCCGGTTCCCGCAGTCGATCATCTCGTCGAGTGCGGCCATACCGAGGCCCATACTCACGCGCACGACATCGAGCTCCGGCGCGAGCATGAAAGGCAGCGGGGCCTCGCCGAATTGCAGCCGCCAAGGGTGGCGAGTGCTCAGATGGGGACTCATCAGCTCTCCGATAGGGACGGTGGTGACCGTCCGGTTGGTAGGGCCGCCCTGGTGCCGCGCCGTAGCGGGGGATGCCGGCACGGCACCAGGGCGGGTATGTGACGTCGCGCGGCGTTAAGGGAGCGTCGCGGCGACGGTTCGAGCGGACTCGCGAGGTGCTAGAACACGGCCGGATACCTGCTCGGCTGGGGGAGGACAGAGACCCGTCTCCGTGCCGTATCGTCTTCGCCTAGCTGGCAGTGTCGAAGGGCTGTCCATGTCCCCGGCCGGATCCACCAGGCCGTAGAACTGGTGACACTCGTACGGTCGGTAATGCGCCGGAGGCTGCTCGCCCCATTCGACGATCGGACCGCTGTGTGACAGTTCGGCGAAGCCCGGAAGCCCTTCCAACGCGGCCGCGGTCTGACGGGCGAAGACCTCTTCCACCGTGTGCAACTGGCCGCCCCGCCCCGCCGGGTTGCTCCCGTGGGCACGGCAAGCAGCGGGACCCGGAAGAGCGCCACCGCCACCGCGTTACGCAACAGTTCGGAATCGACAACCGCCAGGGCACGTGGGCCTGGCCCTGGCTGAACACGAGCACCTCTTCTGAACCGCTTGCCAGCGGGGTTCTTGGCCTGCGCCGTGGTTAGCGCGCCCAGAGCGTTGGGCTCAGACAGGGCGAGGTGCGGGCTACGGGTGGGCGGGCGTGAAAACCCGCGAGACGTGGTCACAAGCCTTTCCGGATTGTGGGCGTGACAGGAGACAGGCGCGAGTCGCTGCCCTCTGCGCGGACGAGCATCAGCAGCGCGGGCCTTCCACCGATCCACTGGACGACGGCTTCGTAGTGGTCGTCCGAAGGGCTGATCACGTCTCGGTTCATGACCGCGATGCCGTCGACGAAGCCGAGCTGTAGCAGGCGGCACGCCTCAAGCCAGCCCGGCCTGTCGTTCGGGTTGGTGGTTCCGTACGAGTCAGTCACGTAGTAGCCGACCGCGCCGTCCGCGTCCTCGACGCACCGTCGGAGGGCGCTCAGGTCCTCGTCGGCACTGCCGTTCGTGCATCTCAACGCGTATGTGACGTAACGCGTCTGACGACGGCTCTCCGGGGCCGGCAGGGTGTCCCACCAGTGGCGGTTGTTGGCGACCCGCAGCCGCTGCAGGTACAGGCCGCGATTCGCCGCCGGCCTGAGCGCCGACTGCCTCTGGCGCTTGTTGTCGAGGTCCATCCACGTCCTGACAGGACGGGGCTCGGTTGGTAACGCTCGCGCTCGCATCGCAGGGTCTCCGTCGTTGGGGGCGTGGCTCCGTCCTGACGGGACACGGACGGGCCATTCCGGTCGGGCCTGGGACCCCGACCGCGTTCAAACAACAAGATGTAACGCAGCGTGATGTCTGGAGTGCGACTGGAGGTACCGTCGCGCTCTTCGCTGCACTCAGCTTGCTCCTTTTGGCGGTCAACTCGCAACAGCGATGGCAGAATTGCCTGAAAGAGCGAACACGTGTCCGGCATCGTCAGATGAGTCGCCGTCGTGCAACACTGCGTCCATGACTCAGAATCGTGCGTCGACGACTCGTGAGCGCGCGTCGTCGAAGACCCCCAAGCGCGCCACACCAACCGTCATGCGACGTCGCGTTGGCGCCCAGATCCGTCGGTGGCGTGAGCCAATGCGGTCAGGCGAAGCCGCGAAGCTCATGCCGGGCTGGGACACCACGAAACTGAGTCGCATCGAGCGCGGCCTGTATCGGATTTCGGGCGACGAGGTACGAGACCTCTGCGCCAAGCTCGGCGTCGACGACGCGGCGGGGATCAACGAGGTCGCAAAGGTCGCTGAGGAGCCGGCAGGAGGTGACCACGGCTGGTGGAAGGCTTACGAAAGCCGTGTAAGTCAGCCGCTCGTCGACTTCGTTCAGCTCGAAGCACGGGCCAGGAAGATCAGCACGCACCATCCGGTCGTCGTACCCGGCCTGCTGCAGACGCCCGGCTACGTACGGGAAATCATTGGTGGCATGCCGGTCTCCGTCAGCCCCGAACGGGCTGAAATGCTGGTCTCGATCAGGCTCTCGCGGCAGGAAGTGCTGACGCGGAAGGACAACCCGGTCCAGCTGCACGCGCTCGTTCCTGAGTCGGCATTTCACGCGCACTTCGAAGCGGGCCCCGGCATCATGCGTGACCAGTTGCGCAAGCTGATCGACGCCTCGAACCAGCCGAACGTGGATCTTCAGGTGATCCCGCTCAACGCGCACCCGGCCTACGGCTCCAACGGGGCAACCACGACTCTGAATTTCGGGCACCCGTGGGTACCTGTCGTCAGCGTCGACAACCCGATGGGCGGCACCCACAGCGAAGATCCTGAAGAAATCGCCTACATGGAGAACGTCTTCGCGCTCGCTGCCGCAATCGCACTTCCCGTGGACGAATCACGGGATCTCATCACCACGTATCTGGAAGGACAGTCCAAGTGACACCCAAGACCCTCATGGCCACTGACCTGCCTTGCGCCGCCTGGCGCAAGTCGTCGTACAGCGGCGCTCAGGAAGGCCAGTGCGTCGAGGTCGCCAACGTCGTTGAGTCGCACCAGGGCATCGCCGTCCGTGACTCGAAGGACCCCAACGGCCCTGCGCTGCTGATCAATCCGGCTTCGTTTGCCGAGTTCATCGGCAATGTCGCAAACGGACGCTTCAACGTCTGATCTCACTTACGGCATACGGCCCGCCTCCCCCCACGGCATATGCGGGGGGAGGCGGGCCGTTGTCGTACAACTACGCCCATGGGCGATCGAAGCCTACCTGCGGCGACCTTCCAGCGCCGGTCCCGGCCAACGGCCAAAGCGGCCTAGTAACGGCGTAGATCGGAGGGAGGGACGTGATACTTCCCGCCACGCCCGCCGGTCAGCGCCACGCGGACCGCGGCGAGCGCGGGCAGCTGAACGCCGAGAGCAGCGAAGCCCTGGGCGGGGATCGCCGGAAGGGACCGAGTCACGGATGAGCCCCTCTTGTCCGGCGGCAGAAGCGAAGTGCGCAGCCGCAGCAGCTTTCCACCGCCCCGACCATCGCAAGCCGCCACGCCGCGCCCTGGCCCTCGCCAGACTCCCCAGATAGGGCCGTCAGCGGTGATGTGCTGCTCGTGCAAGGGTGCTCTCGACCTCGCCGAGGCTTGCCAGCAGTCGCTGAGCCGCGGCGTGCCGCAGGAGCCCGAACTGGTCCAGGTCCTCCTGGAGGAGGCCGGGCCCCAGGTAGTGCTGCTTGACCCCGTACAAACTGGTCATCAGCTGTAGCAGCGCAACCCGGGCGCAGGCGATGACGTCGGCGGCCGGCACGAGCGGGTTGGTCTCCAGGTAGGCGCCGGCTAGTGCTCTGACCGGGAAGGTTCGCCGGGTTGGTGGTCATGGCGGTTGGATGTCCCACGACGTGCGTCCGTTCGCTGGGGGTGTGGTGGCTGAGCCTGTCCGTGTGCGCAGGTTGACTGACCAGGAAGGGCAGAAGCTGCAGCAGATCGTGCGCCGGGGCAGCACCAGTTCGGTGCGCTATCGGCGGGCGATGATGCTGCTGGCCTCGGCCGGCGGGAACCGGGTCCCGGTGATCGCCCAGTTGGTGCAGGCAGATGAGGACACCGTCCGGGACGTGATCCACCGGTTCAACGAGATTGGTCTGGCCTGTCTGGACCCTCGATGGGCGGGAGGCCGTCCCCGCCTGCTCAATCCTGATGACGAGGATTTCGTCATCCAGACGGCCACCACCCGCCCGACCAAACGCGGCCAGCCCTTCACTCGCTGGTCCATCCGCAAACTCGCCGCCTACCTGCGGAAGGTTCACGGCCGCGTGATCAGGATCGGCCGTGAGGCGTTACGGTGCCTGCTCGCCCGTCGTGGCGTCACCTTCCAGCGCACCAAGACCTGGAAGGAGTCGCCCGACCCGGAGCGGGACGCCAAGCTCGACCGGATCGAGCACGTGCTGGAGCACTTCACGGACCGAGTGTTCGCGTTCGACGAGTTCGGCCCGCTCAGCATCCGGCCCACCGCCGGGTCGTGCTGGGCCGAGCAGAGCCGGCCCGAACGGCACCCCGCGACCTACCACCGCACTCACGGCGTCAGGTACTTCCATGGCTGCTACTCGATCGGCGACGACACGCTCTGGGGCGTCAACCGCCGCAAGAAGGGCGCCGCGAACACACTGGCCGCCCTCAGGTCAGTCCGCGCGGCCCGCCCGAACGGCGCCCCGATCTACGTCATCCTGGACAACCTGTCCGCCCACAAGGGCCAGACGATCCGGTGCTGGGCGAAGAAGAACCGGGTCGAACTGTGCTTCACCCCGACCTACGCGTCCTGGGCCAACCCGATCGAGGCCCACTTCGGGCCGCTACGACAGTTCACCCTGGCCAACTCCCACCACCCCAACCACACCGTGCAGACACGGGCGCTGCAGCGATACCTGCGCTGGCGCAACCACAACGCCCGCCATCCCGACGTCCTGGCCGCCCAACGGCGCGAACGCGCACGTGTCCGCAGTGAGAGGGGAATGCGGTGGGGCGGCCGACCACAGGCGGCAGCGGTCTGACGGGCCCGTCACGGCGGTCTACCCGGCCATCTCCTCGGGAGAACGACGGGTGATCTTCTTGCCCGCTTCGGTCTCCACAAGGGTCACCGCACCGATCCAGTTGCCGTCATCCGGGTACTCCCAGTTGGCCGCATCTTCGAGGACCGCGGGAAGCTGACCGCGAGGCACCAGCTCCCCAGGCTGGAGGCCCTTCTCCCCTGACGGCGACGTCCACGGGGCGACTCTACGAACCTCGATCCATCCACGATCGATGAGAGTGAGCAAGATCGCTGCCAGCTCGTTCACAGGCCGGGACTGATCGGCATCGTCGAGGTCGCCCCAAACACCAGCCAGGATATCGATCTCATACGAATTGACCATGAACGCTTCCTCGGACTTGGTCAACGCCTGCCACTCACGCTCACTCATTCACCGATCATCGCAGGATGGCTTTATTCACGAGAACGGGTTCTGGCTCAACTTCTGTGATCCGCGCGGGCGCTGTCCGTACTTCCGAGTGAAACCGCAGGTCACAGCAGCGATTGGGTGCACTGCTGGGCAGGCCAGGATGCGGTTTCACAGAAGTTGAGCCAGAACCCGAGATCGGGCAGCGCTGGGGAGCGTTGAACTCGATCAGTCCAGGTCGGCTGAGGCCAGAGAGATCGCGAGCGTGATGTAGGGAAGGGCGCCCAGGCAGCGCTCGGCCGCCGTGCTTGGGTCCTTGGCAGTGCGCGCCTCCAGCAGTACCAGCAGACCGGCCACCACCGCAGTGTCGAGTGCCTCGTCGAGGATCTCGTCTACGGCGAGCTCGCCACTGGCGGCCAGTTCGTGCACCAGGGTGACCGCCTCCTCCGGATCGGCCCGCCAGCGGGTGGCAACCTCGGTACCGGCGCTCACAAGGTCCATTGCTGCGGTCTGCTCCGCCGTCGGCAACGGCACGCGCGGCTGATCGCCGAGCGGGGCGGCCGGCGCCGCATACTTTTCGGCCTGGGCCACGGCGCATCGTGCCGCGTACGTCCGCTGGGCCTGCGTCCGCTCCCAGGCCACTGCGGCTGGCCACCGGGCATAGTCCTCGGTACGAGCCTGGTCCAGCAGGGCGCCAGCGGCGAGGCTGACCTGGACGCACGGCAAGACGCTCACCTCGACGGCCTCTTGACCTGGCGGGGCGGCGGCGATCGGCCGGTACACCGCGCCCGCCGCTTCCGCGGCGGCCCCGATCAGTTCGGTCAGGGCGGCGATCAGCCGCGCGTGGCGGCGTCGACGGGCGGGCAAGTCCAAGCGGTTCGCTGTAGCGGTCACCCATCGCACTATGTCACCATGCGATCACATGCGCTGTCCGTTCTCGGGTTTTGGCTCAACTTCTTGGATCCGCGCGGGCGCTGTCCGTACTTCCGAGTGAAACCGCAGGTCACAGCAGCGATTGGGTGCACTACTGGGCAGGCCAGGATGCGGTTTCACAGAAGTTGAGCCAGAACCCTTTCTCGTGGACAACGCCAGCAGGACACCCCGGTGATCGTTTCCGGTCAGAGCACTAGTCGGGCAGACCGGCGGCGCGCCTCTCGGCGCGGGCGACTTCGGCGGCAGCAGCCTGGCGGAGCCAGGGGGCGCGCTGCAGGCCGGCCTGACAGGCCATGGCGTCAATCCGGCTGAGGAGGTCGGCCGGGTAGGAGACGTTGATGGCGGGGCCAATGGACGGGCGTCCGCGTCGGCCTGCGGTCTGCGGGGTCTGTGCGGTGTGGGCGATGGCCTCGGCGACCGTAGGTTCCGTGACCAGCGTCGGATCGAGCAGCGGCGCCGTTTGGCGCAGGTGATCCAACGGGATCAGGTCGTTGGCCTGGATGGCGTTGGCGGTCATGCCGAGAACGGAAGCCCGGGCGGCGCGCTCGGCGCGCTGGGCGTCGAGGTAGCGAGCCAGGGCCGCGGCGGCACGCTGGCCAGCGGTCAGGGAGCGGGCAGGGACGTCGAGGTGCTCGATGACCGAGACGACGTAGGCGGCCCAGTCGTAGGTATCGACCGTCGAGTCGTTGGCGACGGCGACCTTCTGACGGCGCTCCAAGAACGTGCGGGCCTTGTCCTCACCACCCAGGAGCCTCAGCTCGGCCTCGGTGAAGCGGGTGATATCCACGGGCGGGATCGCGGCAAGACGCTGGTCGAGGGGGACCACGGGCGGGGCAGGCAGAACGGCAGCCTGCTCGATACGCACGGTGCTGACCTCGGGGTGCGCCTCGGTCTCGTCCCAGGGACTCTCGTGGGCCGCGACGACTGTGCGGTGGGTCCACCACACCTCATACCAGCGCGAGGCGCTGGCCCGGTCCTGGTGTACGGGGTAGAGGGTCAGGTCCGCGTGGGTACGGCCACTTTCGGTGGGCCAGGTTGCGACTCGGGCGAGCGCGGTGCGCAGGGGCTTCACCGGGGTGTGGTCGTTGATGCCCTCCACGAACAGGGCGGCGGGCAGTGTCTTCATTTCTGGCCCTCCAATAGAGCCTCGATGTCGGCAACCCGGGCTAGCAGCCGCGCGCGCTCGGCGCGCAGCGCCTCCAGGCCCACCGGCCGTTCGTCGGGGACGATCTGGTAGAAGTCTGCTTCTTCGGTCTCCAGTGCCCCGCGCGGAATGTCCCGGATCTCCAGGACCACGTCGCCGCCCGCGTTGATCTCGGGGTACCTGACGCTGCCGCCCCCGTCGGCGAGTGTGCCTTCGATGAGTACGACGCCCTTGCCGAGCTGCACTGGCTCGTCGCGGGACGGGCGAACGGCGATTTTCCGGCCGGCGAACTCGGCCCGGTTGCGCGCGACCATGTGGTCGGTGAGCCGCACCCGGACGGTCACCACGTCAATGGCTGCTTCGAGGCTGCCGTCAGTGCCGAAAACCTTACGCAACAGGCCCCGCACGCGCTCCTCGTCCCGGATGTCGAATACCCAACTGCGCGCGGGCGCGTCGGGCAAGCCCCATACGCCGTCCAGGTCCTTGGCCTGGGAGATGAACTCAGCGTTGTACGGGGTGCGCACCGCGATCCGGTGCCCCCCCGCCAGCTGTTCCAGTCGTACGTCAGTCACCGCTGCACCTTCCGACGGCTATTTTCCAGGATCCTAAAATAGCCCGCCGTGACATATTTTTCAATCCCGAAAAATAGAGAAGGGTCATCAGGCGTCCGAGACAGGGCGGCACGATCAAGCATCTCGGCCGGAGCGTTCCGGGTTTGTCGTCCGGGAGGCTCTCTCCCGATCGATTCCCGTCGTCATTGGACGTGGATGGGATCCCAGAGGTCATGGGGGAAGACACGAGGCGAGCGCCGCCCCGGCCTTCTCCTTCCGCCAGGTTCTGTTGCCGACTGGGCGGACGGTCTTCGCGCCTGGCTTTCCGACAGCGAACGTCGTGACCGGCTCCGGTGGGTAGCCGAAGACCGCTCACCCGAACTGCCGGACTGGCGTCATGCCGCGCGAGTTGTAGCTGCTGCGAATCCTGCTCCCGTGGCAGGGCGGAGTTCGGCCCCTCGGTGACCGAACCTCAGTAGGATGTGCCGGGCGGCATAGTGGAATACGGCACTGGGTGTCGTGTGACACGGAGCCGGCACCATGCCGGTCGACACGTGCCGCGGACGAGCTGGCGCCGGTGGGCTGGGCGCATCGTGCGGTGTCGGCCACCGGACTGGTGGCTGCGGCGTCGAGGCCGGTCATCGAATGGGCCACGGTGGCTGGGCAGGGCGTCGACGGGGCGAGGGCCTAGTGCGGGTCGAGCGGTAACCGGCCCGCGCAGCGACTTCGCCAGGACGGCCCGAGAGCACGGGGGAGCAGGATGACGGACGAGATCCCGCAGGGGGAGGGCGGCGAGAACCCCCTCTCGTACGAGGAGAGGGTCCGGCGGCTGCTGCGGACCCCCAAGGCCAAGGCCGAGACCGCGCGCCGGGGCCTGGACACCGACAAGATCGCCGAGAACCTCATCCGCGCGCCCCGCCGCCACCCCCGCCTCGACCTCGACTTGGACCCGCAGCCCAGCGCCACCCACTGAAATTACCGGTGCGGCGGCGTGGAGAAGAGTTCCGCCGCTGTCCCGCTGAGCCCGCCCGCCGGCGTCCGAGCCCTCCTCGACGGGTTCTCCTACCGGTGGCGTGGCCGCCCTGCGCGTACGGCAGGATCCGCCTATGAGACTTCTAGTGATGGGCGGCACCTGGTTTCTCGGCAGGCGCATCGCCGAGGATGCGATGAAGCGAGGCTGGGAGGTGAGCACATTCACCCGAGGCCGTTCCGGAACTGACGTGCCCGGCGTTCAGGCGCAGCGCGGGGACCGGACAGCGGTTGATGATCTTCGCGGGCTTGCCACGAAAGGACCGTGGGATGCGGTCATCGATACATCGAGTTCCGATCTTGCTCCCCGAGATGTCCTGCTGGCCACCTCGGCACTCAAGGACGTGGTGTCCCGGTGGGTACACGTATCGACTGTGTCCGTTTACCAGGACTGGCCCCACCATCCCCTTTCCGAGAGCTCCGCGCTGCTGGAGTGCCCCGCTGACGCGGACAGCACCTATGGCTATACCGGCGAGGGAGGAAGTCCCACGGTCTACGGCTTCCAGAAGGCGGGCGGAGAACGGGCGGTCGACAGGGCGTTCGCTGGCCGTGCGGTGTTCTTGCGCCCTGGTGTCATCCTCGGCCCTGGAGAGTACGTGGGGCGCCTGCCATGGTGGCTGAACCGTGCTGAGAGAGGGGGCCGGATCTTGGCCCCGGCGCCGGGTTCTCGGGTCATTCAGCCTGTCGACGTTCGTGATGTGGCCACCTTCGCCCTCGACCAGGCGCAGGGTGTCCTGCCCGGGAGCTTCAACGTCGCGCACCCTGAGGGCATCACCTTCACGAGGTTCCTGGAGACCTGCCTGACCGTGACAGGTGCTGCAGGGGATCCGGTGTGGGTGGGGCCAGAGACTCTCTCTGCCAACGGTGTTAAGCAGTGGACGGAGATCCCTTTGTGGCGCACTCATGAGGGGGTGTGGGCGGTGGATGCGAGCAGGGCCACGGCCGCGGGACTGCGGTGCCGCCCTGTGGCTGAGACGATCGCTGATACGTGGGCTTGGCTGCGGAGCGAGGGCCGTCCCGTGCCTCACCCTCGGTGGGCCGAGCACGGAATCGATCCGGCGAAGGAAGCGGCGGTTCTCGCCTCCCTCTGAATCAGGCGTCCAGGGCGGGCGCGCTGCATGGGGAATGCACCTGCCTGTGGCTGTGGAAGCGGGTGAAATCCTCCAGGCGCTCTCCAAGATCGGTAGTGAGCGGCGCGCTCCGCAAGTGCTTGCGTGTGAGGGCCTGCCGCAGCGTCAGCGCCCTGGCAACCAACCCGGTTCCCCGGTGCGTGCCGAGGGTCGACAGCATCGTCTCAATGGCCTCGGCTGCTCCGTCGAGATCGTTGGACAACAACCGGGCCATCGCCAGATCTGCGGCGGCCTTCCCGAACACCTCGGAGGACCGGTGCCGGGGAGGCCGGGCGGCCATCAGCTCCAGCGCGCGCATCGCCGCCGACTCGGCGGTGCGCCCGTCGCCCAGGAGGAGGGCGGTTGAGGCGGTCGACATAGCCAGTCGTTCGTCGGTGAATCCGAACTCCCCGCCGACGGTGTCGTGCAACTCGTCCTGCCCGTCGACGCCGGTGTCCTGAGACAGGGCCAGGGCACGCTGGGCGGACGGCTTGTCGCCGAGGTGCCCGTATGCTCGTGCCTCGATCGCGTGCAGGCGCCGCACGGCGGTGTTTCCGAGCCCGGCGTAGGCGAGTGCCCGCCGAGCATGGACCGGAGCCTGGGACTGCTCTCCAGAGTAGTAGGCGATGTACGCCAGGTTGCCCGTCGCGTAAGCCTGCAGCGGCTCGTACCGGGCGGTTTCGCCGTAGAGCGCGGATACCCGGGCCAGCCGCCTTGCGCCGTCGAAAGACCCAAGGTCGAAGGCGGCCGTGGACAGGAGTGCAGCGGCTTGGCCCGCAATGATGAGCAGGGCTTGCTGCTGGGCCGGCACAGCGGTGCGGTCGCGATGCCTCTCCGCCTGGTCGCGCAGGATCTTGGCCTGCCGCCAGATCTCGACCGGTGATTCGTGGCTATAGGTCCTGGCCAGTTCATACACGTCATCGCGTAACTGGTCGATGGTCAGGTCTGACAGAGACGACGCAGCGGTGGCGCCAGCGTCGTCCTGGGCTTCACGTGCGGTCATTGCGATCTCGGCTTCCAGATCGAACTGTGCAACAGCTGGCTCTGACGGCTGGGGCGGAGGCCCGAACAGCGCGGACGCCTCCACCCGGAACATGTCCTCAAGCACCCGGCACGCATCGGCGCTCGGCAAGCCCTTGAGCGTCCCGCTCGTCCACCGGCGGTACTGCGTCTCACCGACTGTGGGGGTGCGGAACCCGGCACCGATGACCCGTGCCGCGGCTCTTGCGAACTCGCGCTCGAAGACTGCCCAGGTCCATTTACGCTGATCGATCAGCGCCTTGAGTAGTGTCCTCGGCTCGCTCACTGCACCACCAGTTCGTAGCGTGTCATCGTCAGCCAAGCGTCGGCAGGCCCCCCTGTAAGAGGAACCCAAGTGCGCTCGGCAGCGCAACTGGTGCTGGGCAGAGGGCATTCAGAAGCTACCCCGAAGCCATGCCTGTCGCTCAGAAGTGGCTCAAAGAGCTACCCGAAAGTCATGGCAAGGCCATCCATGGAAGGCGCAGTGTGACCCGCAGTCACCGCTGAGGCAGCGGACCGACACACCCGGATTGGGAGTGGAAGCCGTGCAACCGAGAACCGCGACGCCAGCAGCGCCGGCCGAATTCTCCGCTGGCGCCCCCGACACAGCCATTGCTGCCATGGCCGCGAGCATGGCCCGCACAACCCGGCCGGGGCAGGCTGTGCTGACGGACCGCGATGCCCGGTGGCCGGGGCAGATGCGGCTCACAGCATGCTCTTATCTGCATCGGTGGGGTCTGTGGCGGCTGGCGGATGCTGCCGCTCTCCTGATCACCGAACTGGTGACGAACGCACTCCGGTACGGGCTCACCGACTCGATTGAGCTTCGCATGATCCACACCACCCGGACGGTACGGATCGAGGTCCGTGGCGGAACCGCCGATGCCGGTGTCCGTACCCTCGGGCAGGCATCGGCGTTCGACGAATGCGGCCGGGGTCTGTTCCTTGTCGATGCGCTCGCTGATGCCTGGGGAGTCGCCGAGGACGGGAGCGTCTGGTGCTCGCTGTCCTTGACCGAAGGACGCACGTCATGAAGCCCACCGAGGTGGTGTCGCACGACACCCCGGCCGGCCCCGCGACGCCAGGGCCGCCGGCCACCGCGCCGTACGACACTTCCGGCGGTGCGACCTCCTGCAACACGGTCTGCGTGCTGCCCATCGCGCAGGAATGGCAACTCGATCTGGCACCAACCGGCAGCGCCTCCAGGGTCGCCCGCGTCCATGCGCGCACCTGCCTGACCGTGCTCGGCTGGAGGGGCCGCAACCACGCCGCGATCGCGATTACCGACCGGCTTGTTCGCAACGCGGTTGCCTATGGTGGCCGTTATGACGGGCAGCCCGCCCCCATCCGGCTGCGTCTTGCCGTCACCGAGAAGGGCCAGCTCCTGATCGAAGTCAGCGACTCCAACCCCAGCTTCCCCAATTTTGCTGATGCCGTTCTCGGCGAGCGGGGCCAGGGACTGTGGGAGATCAGCCGCATGGGAGGGCACCTGTCCTGGTTCCTCCCGCAGAGCATGAACGGCAAGACCGTACGCGCCCTTGTAGCCCCGGGCCCGGTGTCACCGTGAGCGCCCGCGATCCCGGCCCCGCCTGCCCTGCCCGCCCCGGGCCTCCGGGGCGTCACCGAAGGCATGGAGGACTGATTGAAGTACGCATGCCCCTGGGCGGTGATCTGTTCGACATGCTCATCAGCGGCGCCGGAGAGGCCCATCGTGAGGTCGTCGCCCAGCTGGTCAAGGTCCAAACCGAGTGCGGGCCTGCCATCGAGTGCCCCGACCAAGGCTGCCTGAGGTTCTGTCTCGTGCCGCCCGGCTCCGCCGCATCGTGGAAGCCACACACGCACGCCTTGTACTTCGGAGCCTCGCACACCACCGCGCCCATTTGGCCTTCCCGCCCTCAGTTAACCCGCTCCGCCCGACTTGTACAGGCTCCGGCGCGGCGTGAGCGACCGGCGCGTTCCACTGGACAAACTGCGCGACTTGTTTCCCCGCCCCCGACCGACCGCGGGGATCACCCGCGCTGGCTGCCGCAGTCGTGACCGGCCTACCCCCTGACACCCTCTTCGACGGTCTTGACACCCCCGTGATTTCCCTGTCGGCCGTCGAAGAGGGCCTTCAACTCCCGCCTCGCACACCAGAGCGCACCGAAACCCTCGCCGCCGCGGCGAAGGCGAAGTCCGAGGCCAAAACGAAGGCCGCAGAGGAGGCGCTCCGCAGGCTAATCAAGCAGGGCGAGTCGATCACCTTCCAGGCCGTCCAGCGAGAGGCCGGCGTCTCCCACGCCTTCCTCTACAACCATGCCGACCTGCGCGGACGGATCCAACGCCTGCGGGCTCAGGCCCGCCCAGTTCCGGCATCGGCCCCTCCGGCCGACGAGCGCAGCACTCTCGTCCTCGCGCTGACCAGCCAGATCACCCGCCTTAAGAGGCAGCACCGAGAAGAAGTCCAGGGACTACGGGACGCTCTGGAGCAGGCTCACGGCGAGAACCTCGACCTCCGACGCGAACTCGCCCGCCGCGGCGGGGCCGTCGAGCCCTCCTGAGCTCAGGCGTCGTTCATCAGCTTGATCAGCTCGGCGTCAGTGGCATCAGACCGGAGTCGGACGTCGAAGTTGTATCCCTCGTCGCAGAACACCAGGTCAAGACCCGCTGGAGTCAGTCGGCGGAACACGACCGCCAGCCAAACGGCATCGTCTTGCCAAAGATCCATATAGACGCCGGTGCCGTCCTCATGGAGATACACCTCTCCCGGACCGTCCTGCGTTTCGAAGGACCAGCAGAAGCTCCGCGCCACGCTGTGGTGGGTCGGATCGATTTCGACATCCGTCCAGCGATCCCGGATCGCGGACGTCAGGGCCTCGCGATCGACCCGCCATCCGGCTGCTTCATCTTCGACAAACACCATGAACGTCGCCACAGCGAGTGTCTATCACCCACGACGGACACAGCAGCGCGTCCAGTCAACGTTCCATCGATCGCATCATCACTCTCACCTGTGGTGAATGCCAGGAGACGGCCGCGAACCGTCGATAACCAGCGGTGGGCAGCACCTCTACTTCCGGGCGCCGGCGGACTGTGTCATCGACAGCGTCTCCGGCGGGCGCACGCGGCTCGGGCCCGGGATCGACGTGCGCGGGCCCGGCCGCCGCCGCGGCGGGTACCTCGTGGGCCCGGGCTCAGTCGCCGCTGGACCCGCAGGCCGTGCACCAGCTCGCCCGCCACGCCATGGACGTCCTAATGCCCACGGCCACCGGCCCCCGCGACCAGGCCAAGGCGCTCAGGGAGGCCGCCGGGCAACTCGCCATCGCGCTGTGCGCGTTCGCCCGGCTGGTCGAGGCCGACGCCGACGACCAGCTCGCCGAGGGCGAGGCCGCCGTGGAGCGGCTGCGCCAGGCCTCGCTCCACGTCCACGAGCACATGGCCTCCACGGTGCCGGTCCCCGAGCTGGAGGCCTGCACCACCGGGCTGGTCGACAGCAACCTAGAGAAGGGCCTGTCGGCGGAGCTCCTTCTTGCGGGCGGCCGGTCGGCCACGGTCCGGCTCACGCACGAGACCGCGCACCAGGACATCGAGCTGGAGGACGGCCGCACGGCCCGGCTCCCCGCCGCCGATCACCTGATCCTGCGCGACGGCTTCCACGAGCTGGCGCGGCTGCTTGCCCCGCTGACCCGGGAAACGACCGCCCGGGTCTGATCCCCGTGGTGGTCTGTCAGGTCAGACCCAGGTGTAGTTCTCGTCGGTGATGGCGGGCAGCGCGGCGTTGGTGACCGCGGCCCGGGGGTCGGGCAGGGCGGCGAGAGCAGGTCCGATAGGCGGGAAGATCGGCAGGTCGGCGGTCTTGCGGTAGTCGATCCACTCGATCACGCCGACTTCGTGGCTTCCGTCGGGCTGCTTGTCATGTTCCTCTTCGGCGAGGGTGGCGCGAAGGCCGGGGGTGATGTGGAAGCGGTAGATCAGGTGGAGTTTGCGCGGGGGCGGGGTGGGGCCGGGGCGGGTGACACGCTGGTCGGCAACCCACAGCAGGTCCCCGCCCTCGGCCTGCGCGGTGTCGAGGCCGAGTTCCTCGGCGAGCTCGCGGGCGAGCGCGATGTCGAGGTCTTCGCCGTCCTCGACGTTGCCGCCGGGCGGGGTGTAGTGGGTGGAGTCGGCGCGGTCCCGGCGGATGAGGGCGACGTCGTCGCCGCAGAACACCAGCGCCCCGGTACGGACCTTGATCCGGGAGAACGGGGTAGGTGACGGGGTGGTCGTCATGACCGCCAGTATCTCGGCGTGGCACCGGTGCCGGGCGGGCTTTGCCCTGAGTTCACCCGCCCGGCACCGGGGTCACGCGCGGGCGGTCAGGAAGCGGGCAGGCCGGGCAGGGCGAACGCTCTGCGTCCCTCGTTCATGCTGGTGTGCTCGATCCAGCCGTCCGGCAGGCGCAGGACGTGGCGGCGCAGTCGGCAGCCCGTGGCGCGCATGACCGGTGAGAGGTGGCAGGGGTCGAGTTCTTCCACCAGGAGGCTCGGTGCGGTGGTGGCTGGGTTCTACTTTCCCGCGACCGCGATGGGGAGCCGGCCGGTGGGGGTGAGGGGGATGGGGGTGATCCGCCAGATCGGGCCGCGGACGGTGGAGAGGCTGGCCTGGCCGAGCGGGATGTGCAGGCGGTCCTGGCCGCTCACCCTGGACCAGCAAGCACGCAGGGTCGTACATATAGCAGTGATTGCAGGCGAGATCGCAGGGCATAGCAAAGGGCTCTCGCCGATTCCGGCGAGAGCCCTTCTGAGTCAGGAGCGGTTACTGGCGGGCACGCCCTTCCATGCGCCGTACAGCGCAGCCATTCCGATCACGGCTTCGCCGGATGACATGCCTGGTGAGAGCGTGACGAGAACAACGCCGGTCACCAGCACGGAGATGAAAGCCACCAGGTCGCGCAAGCGGGTCAGAGTATGCACGAACGTCCTCCAAGGGTTCTGAGATGTCGATACACGTACGCCCTGGAAATAGGACAACTCCGAGGCCTCGCTCCCGTCCGGCTCGGCGGGTCGTGTGCGCAGTGACACGGCGCCGCGAACAACATCCCAGTCCCCGGTGTCCCGCGACGAGAACGGCGTCCTGCCACCACGATACCGAGCCGCGCTGCGGGACACCGAGGCAGCGGGGGCCTGGGGGCCGCCGAAGGTCACCAGCGGCCACCGGCGCTCGCCCGCGTCACCTCGCCACCGACTGGCCCGTCACCTCCCGTACGTGCTGCGGCACATGTCGGAGACCCCGGGCCGGGCCAGACCCGCCGAGGCCCGGCACAGATCGCGCATGTCGTACGTCCTGCGGGGTGCGCTCCGGCGGGGCGGGGCCTTGTCCCGGTTCGGAGCCCGGCGCTGCGGGGCCTGACGTCCCCTCGGCGCCCATTGGGGTGCCGTGGGCTCGGCCCGCCGAGCCAGAGATCCGTCCTCCCGTTTCCGCTTCGTCCGCTTGCCCGGACTGCCGCTCTCCTTGATCCGCATCAGTTCGTCGTGCACGGCGGGAGGTTGCCGCATAAGCCTCCGCGCGGCCAGCGGGGAAGGCGCGGCCGATGGGCCGCTGTCGGGATCGAGGTAGCCCCAGAGTCCCTTGGCACCCGCTCCGCAGATCAGCGTCGTGGGCCGCGGTGCGCCACCGCTCCCATTCCAGGGTGGGAGCGGTGCGCAGCTGTCGGTTGCTTTTGGCCCGCACCGGTCAGGGTGTCGTCGTCGTAGTCGGGTACAGGCCGGGCCGTGCGCAGGTGCTCGCCGCTCAGGTACGAGTCGGGGGCGGGCAGCGGTAGGAACCTGACGTCCCGAGCCACCACCGAGCGTAGTCGCCTGCCGCACCACCCTTCGGCTTGGAGAGTCCGTCCCCGTACGCGCGGCCAGGTCCATCGACTCCAACCGCGCGGCGAGAATGTGCTGCACGCCGACGCCGGCCCGCCAGCTCGTCGCTGACCAAGTGGATGAGCTCGGCACGCTCCAGCTTGCCGCCCTCTCTACGAGCCCGCGCGAGTGGCCCTCGTGACGTATAGCCCGGACTGCTCTGCCTGAGTGAGTAACATCCGGTGGAAACGCCCGGAACAAGGAGCCCATACTGTGACCACCGACCCTGCCGCGACCACCATCCAGAGCAGGTACGCGCAGCAGTACAGCCGCGACCTGGAGGCCAATCGCGCGGAACAGGACGATCTCACACAGGCGCTGGAGAAGCTTAGGTCCGACGAGGCGTGGCTGCTGCAGCAGTTGGATGGTGTGCCCGGCTCTGAGACGACCACGGTAGACGCAGCTGTGGCCCCGGAGTCGCCAGCGCCCGCAGGGAATCAGCACACGGCTGGGGCGACCGCGTCCGTGTCACTGCCCCGGCAGGACGTCCCGGCCAAGAAGGCGATGTCCAGGCCCGCAGCCGCCAAGGCGGCCGCCGCTCAGGACAAGGCAGCAGGAGCGACGAAGAAGGCCCCGGCCAAGCAGCCGGCGGTAAAGTCCGTCACCCGCAAGAGGGTGGCGAAGAAGACCGCGATCGCGGGTGCGTCAGCGGCCCAGCCCACGTCCGCCAAGGGGGAGCGGAAGGAGCTGCCGCTGCGCGAGCTCATTCTGGGGATTCTCCTCGCGGTGCCCGGAGAGCCGCGCGTGGCCCGCGAGATTACCGACCAACTCGCGAAGGATCATCCCGATCGTTCGACGTCTGTCCAGACCGTTCGCAACACTCTGGAGACCCTGGTCAAGAAGGGCAGTGTCGAGAGGTCGACCCAGCAGGGAAGCGTGATGTACACCGCGTACGCCAATGGCGGCACAGACGTTTCCGGGCCGTCCGCAGTTGGCGAGGCGGCACCGGTGGAGACGGGGAAAAAGGCCGCGGCAGTGGTCTAGGCACTGTGTCTCGGACTCGGATCTTCTGATGCGGGTCGGGTGGCCGAACTGCTTCGGTCGGCGATGACGACTTCCGCTGTCTCTGGTGGTCGGGCGGCCGGCCAGCCGGTGGGGCCGGTCGGCTCGATGGTGAGTGATCTCGCGATCCTGCCGACCAAGCCGACCTGGTCCAACCGGGTCTTCCGCATCTGCGCAGTGCCACTGGCTATGTCGGTCACGCTCTGTTTCGTGCCGGTCGGACCGTCCGGCGGGTGCGGGGGCCGCTGCGATGACCTCCCCGCGTAGCCACCGTGGCCGTCAGAGTCCGATGATGGACTTGGGCCCCATGTAGGAACCTGCCCCGGGGAAATCTTCACGGCACAGGGTGACGAACCGGTGGTTGAAGCCGAGCCTGTGCAAGTCGTTCAGATCGACAAATGCGACCGCCCTGATCGGATGCGTCTCCGTGTCGGCGGTGATGGCTCCGAGTGTTCCGCCGGTCCGGCTGACCTCGAAAGTCATGTGGACGATGGTCGCCTTGGTGTTGTCACACACGTATAGCAGCCGACCGACCCGGATGGCCACACCGGTCTCCTCGCGCATCTCCCTGATCAGCGCTTCGTCCAGGGGTTCGCCGTCCTCGACCCGGCCACCCGGAAGCGACCATGTCCTCTTCCCGCCGGTGTCCTGGTCCAGCACCAGGAGCTTGCCGTCCTCGATCAGAATGCCCGTCACGCGAATGTCCATCTGGCGAAGCTACCCGCCGGACACCGGGTCCAACTCCGCAAGAGGCAGCACATGGTCATACCCAGGCGCCGTGTCCTACGACACGGCGCCGGCGGGGAGCGTCGCAGGACACGCAGCGGATCTCGGGCACGCGGTGGCGGTCGGAGCGGGGCCGGAAGCCGTGCCATGGGGCGCAGTCATGGAACAAGCGTGCGCAAGTGGTCAACGCGTTGACCGATACGGTCTGGTCATGGCGTTGGCCACTGCAACGGGGAGGGTTCCGCTATGCGTTACGTGCACTAGATCGAGGTATCCGAAAACCCGAGGACCCCACCTGGGGCGTCCTCAGCCGGGGCGATGAGGCGGAGAAGTACGAGGGCACCGCTGCTGCCTGCGGCCGCGAGCTCCTGCCCGCCGTGGATGCCGCCCGGGAGGCCGTCCTGTACGCCGAGATGCTGGATCGGCAGGTACTCGAAGCTGGGCGACGCCCTGGAGGCCTACAGCGGCCACGGCACGAACGCCCTTGCGGAGCGGGCCGCTCCCGGCGTGTCCTGCCCGGGCGCACTGCGGATGATGCCTAGCGTGCCGGTCAAGGTCGTCTGGTCCGTCGTGCGGGGTGAGTTCTCCGGCGCCAGCATCGTGGAGCCCGGCGATGAGAGTGTCGACATCCCCGACGTCATCCTGGAGTGGGCAGCGGAGCATGGGCTGGACGTCGGGCGACCCGGTTGTCTGGCTCGGCATGACCCTCGCCAGTGAGGCCGGTGAAGTCAATGGCGGGATTGCCTCCCGCAACGGCGCCGTCCCCGAG
This sequence comes from Streptomyces sp. NPDC091416, assembly GCF_044756845.1. Lineage (NCBI taxonomy): Bacteria > Bacillati > Actinomycetota > Actinomycetes > Kitasatosporales > Streptomycetaceae > Streptomyces > Streptomyces sp. NPDC091416. The sequence continues at coordinate 13,240 of NZ_JBIVTU010000018.1, read as the reverse complement.
GCGGACGGCGGAGCGATCGCAGCAGGTTGAGAGAACATCCCTGACACACGTGCGCTTTGACGAGTACGAAAGCAAACAGCGACTTCTCCGACCCGCGGACTGGTGCCCTACAACACGGGGCCGGCAGGAGTGTCGCAGGAAAACGGCCGCGGGTCGCAGCACCCTCCGTGAGTGCCAGCGCCTGCCAGGGGCTGCAGTGCCCAGTCGCGGAGCTCCAGGCCGCGCTCGGTACGGGCATCGAGTCGGGCGCTCACGCACAGGGCTGCGCCCAGCAATTGGGCGCGGGTGAGACCGGTGTCCATCATGACGGCCCAAGTCTCGACCGGTGCGAGTATCTGCCCGCCGTACCAGAGAGGCAGCACGACGTGAGCCGTCTGCGTGCCCACGCGGACGAGCGTCGCCCGCGTTGTGGTGTGGGCCGACGGTATGTCGCTCACCCGGTCCCCCGATCGTTCGTCTACTGCGGGTGGAGGTGGGGCCGATGTTCTCCCACCTCACAGTCGGCAGGCTATGCCCGGACCGGATCATGGACCTGTTCATCGGCCAGGACGTGTTGCCGCGGCCGACGTCTGTGTGCGACGACATCCCGCCCGCGTGATGTTGCACGGCACCGGCCGCGGCGTGATGTCCTGGCCGAGACCTCACGCTACGCCGAGCGGTGGTTCCCTACCGGTTGCGTGGCCGCAATCCCTTAGCACAGGGGCACGGACAGGCCGGACCGGTGACGCCGCCTGCCGGTGCTCGTTGACCGGGCGGTTGGTGGGCTCCGGCACCACCCCGAGAAGCACCGGCAGGGGCGGCATCCACCGAAGTTGTGGCCGCCTTGACTGCCGGAGTCCTCGCCCGGCATCTATTGGCCAGGGACCGCTTGCCCGCTCGTCGGCAACGAACATGCGGCTCCCCACTGGCTGTGACAATTCAGCCTGGAACTCCGATCTCTTGGAACTGCTCGCCGATGACGTGAGCGCGCGCGCGGACGATGGTGTTCCTGTGCCCGTGGCAGTGGCCGGCGACCTCGGCACTGAGACGGGCATGGACGAGGAGGTTCTTGTCGCTGCTGCTGGTGTCGTGCAGGAATGCGATCGTTCTGATGCTCTGATGCTGCCACCGAGGCAGAGCGGCACCGTACGGGGTGCGCAGCATGCGGCTGACCGCCATGACGGGATCGGAGTGTGTGGGCTCGAACTCCTGGTGGGGCCGGTGGTAGACGTGGTCGATGAGTGTGTCCAGGGCCTCGAACCCGTCGGGTCCGCCGTGTTCCTGGGCGATCATGTAGTGGAGGGTGCGGGCGGCGATCTGCCCGGTGAGGACGACCAGGCCGGAGTGGACCTGGCCCCACTCCCCGTGGCGCGTGTAGGCGGCGCCGAGCAGTCGGCCGGCTTCGAGGACCTGCGCGATCTCGGCCTGGTATGTGCCCGGGGTTGACTGGGTCCCGGGACCGAGCATGGCGGGAAGACCGCGCCAGGTGCCCACCGAAGTGCTGGAGAGGGTCGTCGGCCGCGCCGCCAACGCCCTGTCGAGCGCCTGAAAGGATGTGAGTGTCTTCTGACCGGTGGCGCGCGGCGTGATCGGGCCCCACCCAAGGGCCCGGTCCATGGCGCGAGACACGTTCAGGTGCGCGGGACCGTCGCCGTCGCGATGGTCGCGGTGGGCGGTGTCCAGGCGCAGAGCCAGGCGCAGTACCTGGTGAACAAGCGCGCCGTGGGCGGCGGTGATGTTGTTGCTGGTCGTGTACGCGGAGAGCCGCCGCACTGCCTGGTACGCGCCGATCTCGCGCAGTTCACCGGCACGGTCGTGCGTGCTCTGAAACAGACGCCGACCTGGCGGATAGCGATCGTCCCAGAGGCTCCACACGGCGGTGGCGACGTCGGCGACGTCGGCGTGCAGACTCGGTGTGCCGACATTGCGGGGCAAACGGTACTCAAGATACGAAGCCAGCCAGATCGCTGCGGCGTGCGCCGCCAGCGAGGCGAGCCCTAGGGGCAGGCGATCACCACGCCCCCCGTGGGCGTGGGCGCCCTCCTGAATCCGCAGGGCGATCTGGTCCCGGTCGCGATCCTCGCCGTGCGAGTCGACCGTGCACAGCAGGGTCGCGATGGCGTCCCGATAGTGCCCCGTGACAGCCATCGACTTCTCCTGGTGCAGGTAGGTCACCAGGCCGATCCAGTCCATCGGCTCAGCCACGGTCCACCCCCTCAGCCACGGGCAGCGTGCCGGTGAGCCGGACGTGACGGAGCACTGCGGCAACCTTGCGACTTGCCGCGGCCATCTGCTCGTCCTGGCCGCCGGCTGCCTCCTCCAGCTCGGCGCAGAACTTCGCCGCCCATCCGTCGGGCCCTCCCAGCACGTCCTCGGGACTCACCGCGGGCTGATTGTCGCTCTCGGGCCACGGCGTCGACAGGGTCAGCTCGGCCTTTTCCTCGGGGCTCAGTGCCTCGAACTCGGGGCCGCGCAGGGTGTCGGGCAACTCGGCCGGGCGCCCTGCGTCATCGACCGGCACGTCGATTACGCCGGCCAGTTGACGGGCCGCCGAGCGGGCAGCAAGGTCGTGCCGGCCGAGCCGGGGGGCGAGATCAGCGAGCAAGGCGATAACCCCTTCCCACACGTCCCAGGGGACGTCCACGGCGGTGCCCGGCGACGTCGATTCCAGACGGTCGATCGTGTCGAGCGAGAGGGCGATCGTGTCCCGGACCACGCGCGGCGACAGGCCTTTGGACAGGGCGCCGCGCACCAGCGGGTCGCGGCGGTGCGTCATCTCCTGCTGCTGGAGGTGCCAGTCCAGGAGTGCGGCGTAGGCCTCATCAGCCGACTCGAAGTACCGGCCGGGCTCGCCCCCCGGCTCCTGCGGCTCGGAGCCATCCTCTCCGCTGACGGAGACGATCCGCTTACGGACCGCCTCCGTGGTACGGCCCAGCTCCCGGGCAGCCGCCGCAACAGCCCCATGCTTACTGGTTCCGCCGTGGGCGTTGACCAGGTCTTGCATAGCCGCCAGCTCAATACCCCGGAACTGCCGGGTCGCATCCAGGGCGGCCTCGGCGGCTGCTTTGGCCCGGTCGGCTGGGTCGGCCATGGCCCTGATGGCGGCCGCAGTCTCCTCGAAGTTCATGTCGTCCCTTTGATCGTTTTTGATGGTGCGCCAGTACTGGGGCGGGCAGGAATAGCGTGCTGCGGCAAGGCCGCTCACCTGATGGGCCGGTCAGACTGCGGGGTGCGCTGCTCGGCGTCAGCCTCCGTCAACCGCGCGGGCTCGAACTCGCGGACAGAGCAGTGCCAGACGGACCCCGTCACCGTTGTGCCGGGCACCGTCACCCGCAAGGCAGCGGTTTGGACGGCTCCCGGTCTTAAGCCGGACGCGGCCTCGAAAACAAAGGGTGAACTCCTCGTGTTCTGGCCAGCGACGGCCGGATGCAGCGCATGGGGTGCTCCCTGGTACGTGCCCTGTTGGAGAGTCCAGCAGCAGTACGGAGCGTCGGATTGGCCGCCTGGACATCCATATACAACTATGGGTTGCATTCAAATGCAACCCATAGTTGCAAACTGCTCGACTGTCCTGCGCGAACATGGCGCCACAGCCACGCCTCGCCGACACCGAAGGGGCGTTGCCGACTATCCGAGCGCGTGGGTCCCTGCCGAGGGAGAGCCAGTGCGCCAAGCAAGCCGTAGCACCTCGACATTGCACTCCCACCCGTCATGTGGCGTTGGGATCATCACGACGGAGACGGTCTTGGCGGTAGTTGAGACGACCTTGCCTGCCATGAGGGCCGGCGTCAACGCCGCGCCGAAAGTGGTCGCATGACCACGACGAAGCCCAAGTCCTGTCCTCGGGGGAGGTAGCGATAGCCTCCCGGATCCAGCGCCCGCGCAAGTGGCGCATGCTGTCGCTGACTGTGCAAGGGATTGAGCAGCCCAGTCCGCACTTCATGACCATCACGCTCGGCGGCGAGGACGTCCAGCACCTCCAACGCTCCGGATTCGACCAGGCCGGACGTCTGTTCTTCGCCGATCCTGACGACGACGCTGCGGACGTGTTCCTGCCCACCAGCGAGCGGTGGATCCTTCAGCTCACGCTTCAGGGCGGCAAGCAGCGCCCGCGGGTCAGGACATACTCGATCCGGCGCTTTCGGCCCGACGCGTCGGCGTTCGACATCGAGATCTCGCTCCACGCCGACGATGGCCCCAGGGCGGCCGGCCCGGGCACCCGATGGGCGCGGGCCGCCGAGCCCGGCACCAGGGTCGCGTTCCTCGACGAAGTACACAGCTACGCGCCCGCCCCGGCATGGCCTGGCAACTCCTCGTTGGTGACGAGAGCGCTCTTCCGGCGATCGGCGCCATCCTGGAACAGTCCGCGGCGGACCTGCCCGCCGAGGTCTTCCTGGAAGTCCCGTCGCCCGAGGACATCCGCAACGACGTCACCGCGCCGCCCGGCAGCATCGTCCACTGGCTGCCCCGCACTGACGCCGGCGCGAAACCCGGCACCCTCGCCCTGGACGCGGTGAAGCAGGCCCGTCTTCCCGACGGCCCCTTCTATGCCTGGGCGGCTGGCGAGTCCTCGCTGGCCACGGGGATCCGCCGCCACCTGGTCGGCGAACGCTGCGTGGCGAAGTCCGATATCTCCTTCCGTGGCTACTTCAGTCACGGGCGCGCCAGCCACCCCACCGCGAAACCACACCTCATGGACCCATCGTCAGGGCCACGGCACCGGTCTCGGCGCTGGAGAGAGGCAAGTCGTTCACGCGGTTCTCCTCACTGGGAGGACATGGGCCCGAAGGCCAACGAGGTCTCCCGTTGCGGTGGCAGCAGCGTCTGTGCCGCTGCCACGCACAGCGAACGGGATTCAGCCCGTAATGTCGCCGATCGGCGAATCCATGTGGTCTCTGTCGGCGTACCACCGGCGACCACTGCAGAGGGGCGAACGAGACCCGCCGTCGGCAGGAGTGACGGCGACGCCAGCGTCCCCGTCGTCCCCAAGTCGACGACGTAAGAAGACTGCATGCCCGCACGCTCTCGGGATGTGCGTTCCGGGTCACCGTACGAGCCAGAACTCCCTCGCGCGCTCACGGTGACCGTTCACTGCACCAAGTGGCCTGCGACAGGGTCACATAGGGGTTCCCTGTGACGCGGGCAGCATGCCGGCGACGATCAGCTGGGTCGTGACGAGTTCGTACTCCTCATCGGTGATCTTGCCTACTGCATGGAGCCCGGCGAGGTGGATGCGTAGGTTCTCCGGTCGGCGGAAGAAGTAGTAGTAGTCGCTGTTGTGGAGCTGCATGTACCTGCGACCGACATCGGAGATCATCTGAAAGCCGAGTGCACGGTTGACGATGCCGGATATGCTCCCCTTATCCGGCATCAGAATCCGGCGCGGACACGACAACAGGCGGGCGCGGGTAACCGACCTGCGCAACGACTTCGCCAGGACGGCCCGAGAGCACCGGGGGAGCAGGATGACCGAGGAGATCCCGCAGGGGGAGGCCGGCGGGCACGCCGTGCCGTCGTACGAGGAGACGGTCCGGCGGCTGCTGCGCACCCCCGAGGCCAAGGCCGAGGCCGCGCGCCAGGGCCTGGACACCGACGAGATCGCCGAGATGCTCATCCGCGACTATCACCGCCCGCTGCTCCTCGACCTCGACCCGCGGACCGAGCAGCCGGAGGCCGCCGACGCCGAGCGGCTGCTGAGGGCCGAGGCCGAACGCCGCGGCACCACCGTTGACGCCCTCATCGACGACCTCGCCCGAACCTCCACCTCCCGCCGCCCCATCCCGGACCTCGACCGGCAGCCCAGCGCCACCGTCTGGAACCACCGGCGCGGCGGCGTGGGGAAGAGCTCCGCCGTCCGAGCCCTCCTCGACCGCCTCCGCCCCGAGCCGGGCGCGGGCGGCGCGGTCGCCTCCGGGACGATGCGCAGCGGCAAGACGCCCGGCGAAGCCGAACGGATCCGCACCGAGCTGGACGCCCGCGGGGCCCGGTACACCGAGCGCACCGTCACCCGCAGGGGCGTCGAGATGGTCGAGTTCGACGTCGAGCACCCCCAGGCCGACGAGGAACTGTGATGAGCGCTTCTCCTTGCCCGCCGATGCAGGGGGGCCTGGCCGCCGCGGACCCGCGCCCGCCGGGGGGAATCGATGTGGGCACGGTGCGGCAGCTGCGCGCGGGCCTGGACTTCTACCGTCCGCTGGCGCCCGACAGCTTCCGGCACTGGGCCTACCCGACCTTCGCGGACCTGGTCCTCGCGCACGGCCGCCTGTACGCACCGGCCCCGTGGCCCGGAGGCATCCAGCGTCCGGGGGAGTGCTTCGCCGCCGCGCACGCCCTCGCCGACCGGACCGGCTGGACCTACTGCGAAGGGTTCGCTCTCATTCCCTCCTCCGCCGGGCCCGTCCCGCACGGTGTCGGCGAGCACGCCTGGTGCCTGACCGCCGACGGCCGGGTGGCCGACCCCGCGCTGCCGGACGGCTACGCCGCTCTGTACTGGGGCCTGCCACTGGCCGAGGATTTCCGCGCCGAGCACCGCCAGGTGCGCGGCGACGACGCCGTGCTGACCTACGGCCGTGACCCTCTGCGGACACAGCTGAACGAGGTGCTGGCCGCCGAGCTGCCCAGCAGCGCCCTGGCCGCTGCCGCATCGACCTGCCCGGAGGACTGAGCATGCTCGCGACCGCCGAACGCCTCCACCCCGAGGGCCCTTTCGGACCGGTGGAGATCATCTGGCACCGGCCCACCGACCCCGACGCGTGCGACGGAGACTGCGACTACCACCCCATCGCCTGCGGCGAGCCGGGAGTCAGCGTGCCCGGCGGCCTGCGCGAGGTACCCGACGTCCTGTCCGAGCCGGGGCAGCGTTGGTGCACTGCCTGCCGTCCGGTTCTGACGTCCGACGGCGTCACGCCCGCCGTCGCCAGGGCCTCGGAGCGCCCCGTCCAGCCGCCCTTGCCCGCCCCGGCCGTGCGTACCGAGCTGACCTGGCGGCGTTATGACGGCGGTGCGCTTACCGACGGAGACTTCGTCGCCCTGGAGCGCCTCCTGTCCGCCTACCGCCTGGCGGGAGCCCGCGTCGCCACGGCGGCGGGAGAGGGGGAGCGGTGAACCCCGACCGCCTGTCCGCTCGCCGGACGCCGCCGCCCATGAAGCCGTTCGCCGACGAGATAACGGCCGTCGACGCGATGACGGCCCCCGACCGCGACACCCGGATCCCCGCGTGGGTGCTCGTGACGCGCACGCCGCTGGAGCACCTGACCCGGCAGCAGCCGCCTGCCCGTACAGACGACGACGGAGGTACCACCGCGTGAACGCCCTCCCCCTGCCGCCCGGCGACGAGACCGCGCCGAGGAACTGGACGCCTGCTGTCGTGAGCCCGGACCACCTGCGGGCGCTGACCTCGCTCGTCGACGACGAGGGCCGCGACCGCTCCGTCCTCGTCGCCGACCGCGCCGGGAAGCTGACCGTAGTCACCCCGGACACGGCCTTGACCGGCTGCCTGACGGGCGAGGTGCGGCTGCTGGCCACCCGCGGCGACCTCCTCGACGCGGGACTGCGCGAGTCCTGGCGGGCAGGGCGGCTCACCGGCCCGGTCGTCGAGGCTGGAGCAGCGCTTCGGCATCCGGGTCGCGATCGGAGGGCGGGTGCTCAGTCACGGTAACCAGGGCACCATCGTGGACACCGCAGGGCAGTATCTGAAGATCTTGTTCGACGGGGAGGAGACGCCGCGCGTCCGCCAGGTCACCTCCGGGATGGCGTACGAGACGGCAGCCGGGTGGGTCGCCGCCATCCGCGTTCCCGATCCATGCCCCACGCCTTCAGAGAGAGCTATGCGAGTCACTGCTTGACCGATGTGCCCCGCCGTCCCGGGCAGCTTCGCTCCGCGACCTTCCTCGGCAGGGCGCGGGAGGTCGTGGAGGAGCGACTCACACCACCGTCTGGCGAGCGACGCTGAAGGCGCCGGAGGGCGCGTGGATCTCGCCCGACGCGCAGGCCGAGATCGGCAGGTCCGCGCGCAGGCCGCTCCTCCCTATCCGTCAAACGTGATCTGCTTCGGGCCCGTCGACCACCGCTCAGCCGGAACGGCCCTTCCTCGACCAGCCCATCAGGCCGTATCGAAATGACCGAGGGACCTGGTCAGTACTCGCCGGGAACTCGCAGTTCGACGCTCCAGCGTCCCGTCCGCAGCTCCTCGATAGCCTTGGCGGTCATCCCGCGCAGGTCGGCACCGGGCGATGTGCCCCAGCTGACGTACGCCAGGAGCCGCAGCTCAGCCTGCTCAGCGCTCTCGGCGTCGACAGCGTGACGGGACACCGCGGTGGCCGGGCCCTCCTCTGGCTGGTCGATGCCAAGGTCGCCCAAAGGTTCGGTGTTCCAGGCGTCGTCGGGTACAGCCGGTAGGCCTGGGGGATAGGTCGTGGTCATAGGGCCCTCGATTCGCAAAACTGGCCGCCTTGCGCGGCTGTCAGCAGTAGACCCCTTTCGTGACCGAGAGCCGTCTCCTGGCGAGTTCGGCCAGCTCCCGCCCTGCGATGAGCGGGCGCGAACACCGGTGCCGGCGAGGCGAGGCCGCAAGCACCGCCCCGTACTGCGCCCGGTGCGCTATAGGCGCCGGCCTCTGCCGCTGAGCGGACAGGTGCCCCTCCGCCAGCGGATACCGGCTTCGGTACTGGTGGGCTCGCGTATTCAACCGTCGCGAGTTGGCCCACCTCGTTCCGGCATTGCTACTGAACGTGACAGCCTCCGGGGGTCCGACCGGGCGAGGTGCGTCAGAGAGGAAGCGCCCCATCGACCAGGGCTTTCAGGTCTACTGGCAGATCAGGTGAGTCCCGCCAGTGCTGGGCGATCAGCAAGAGCGCAACCCACGAGTCGCACGCCTCGTCGTTCGGCTGCCCGGAATACACCGCGTCCAGCACCGGCCTGCCGAGAGCGTTCACGACCTCATACAGGGCATTTGCGACCTTGCTCACGTCGTCCAGGGGCGACCCCGCGGCGTGAGGCGGAGCGCCGTCGAGCCGGATGGCGACCGAGGCAGCCGAGTAGGTCCTTCCATGGACGAAGTCCCGCAGGCTGGCAAGTTGCTGGCGGGATGGGAGAGGCGGCTGACCAGAACGTTGAGGCACAGCGTCACCCTATTCGGAACTGGAACGTGACTCACGTCCTTCTCGTCCGCTGGCCCCGCACCGTCAACGACAGGGCCCGGCGGCGGTGCGGCTTGCTCGCCCGGTCGCGATGGCCTCCGCCGAAGGCTTGAACGGCCTCGGTACTGGTGGGCTCGCGCATTCAACTGCCCTGGGTTCCCCAAGGAGCCCAGCCCGCTGGTGACCGGGTGTGGTCGCCTGCGGCGTATGGGCTCCAGGTTCCGCCGTTCTCTCGGAGGAGTCGGCTGGTGGTCTTGTCGTGGTAGCCGAGGGCGTCCGCGACGACGGGGGCGGGAAGTTCGAGGAGTTGCTGTCGGATGGCGGCGCCGCGGGCGGCGGCGACCGGGATGCCGATCTCACCCAGGAGCGCGGACAGGTGGTCGGGGCGGGCTGGCTGGCCGGCTCGGCGGCCGGGGAAGAGCCAGCGGGACGCCTGGTTGGTGGCGGTGTTCATGTTGCCGCGGTCCGCGATGTACGCCAGCAGCAGGGCCGCGACCGGTGAGGGGACGGGTGAGGCGGGCTCCCCGAGCCGCAGCAGTGTGGTCTCTCCGTCGTGGAGCACGTCGTCGATCGTCAGCCGGACGATCCGGGTGAGGGGTTGCGCGTAGAGGAGGACGATGACGCCGGCGACGCGCAGGCGCATCGGTGTGTCCGCGTCGGCCAGCAGCCGGCCGAGTGCGGCCAAGCGTTCGTCCTCGCTCAGGGTGGGCCGCCGGGAGATCCTCAGTGCGGGGATGGAGAGGGAACGTGGGCACCGGCGGCTCTGCATAGCCCAGTTGAGGAAGGGCCTCAGAGAGGTGCGGCCACGTTCGGTGTTCTCGGCGAACCAGGCGTCGATGTCGAGCTGGCCCAAGGACGCGAGGGTACTGTTCCGGGCGCTGAGCCACTGCAGGAAGGCCGTCGCGCAGGTGATCTGCTCGGCTGCGAAGCCGCGGACGCTCGGTGTGATCCGACTGCGATCGGCTCGTTCCCGCAGGTGGGGAAGGACATGCCAGGTCGCGAAGAGCTTGATCGTCTTCAGGTGCTCGGGTTCCGCGATGCTGGCCAGGTGGCCGGGCAGCCATCGTTGAAAGGAGCAGATGTACTTGTCGACGGCGGGTAGGACTCCGCTGGCCATCAGGAGTTCTTCCAGATGCGCCGCCGCCCGCCAGGGCTGGAGTTCGTGGAAGGCGTCGTGGGTCAGGGGGATCTGTCCGCGGCCGAGCCGCCGCAGCATCTGGGAGGCGTTTCCGAGATGGTTGCGGCGCATCGCCAGCCAGGACAGGCCGCTTCCCGGCTTGTCCATCGCCACCAGCAGGTTAAACAAGGGTGTCAGCGCGGGCCGGACGCGGCCGGTGCCGTCATCCAGGAGCGCGGTCAGCCGGTCGGTGAGCGTGCAGCGTTCGCAGAGCCGGCAGCCCAGCAGTTTGCCCTCGAAGCCGCAGCGCGAGCAGTCGAAGGTCTGGGAGAAGCCGGCGCAGGTCGTGCAGATCGCGGAGCCGTCGACGGGCTGGCGCCCGGGGAGGGCACGGTCCTGGCCGCATCCTGGGCAGGTTCCTCGCGTTCGCACCGCGCGGTCCGAGCAGGTCCGGCAGACGTATCCATCCGGCCAGGTGCCGGCCTTGTGTCTGCGGCGGCCGCAGCGGCAGCACTCGGCCATGAACCAGCGTTCGTACTGCTCGTCGGTGGCGTAAGGGCGGCTCATGCGTCGGGCAGGATGCGGGCCGCGCGGGGCCGGAGATTCGCGACGTTCGCGGGCGGGGTGGGCAGGTCGCCGGTGGCGGTCTTGCGGACACCGGCGTTCTCGGCAGTGGTGTTCACCAGGTCGGACGGGGTGCAGGAGAGGATGTCGCAGAGCGCGGACAGGACCTGCAGCGACAGCCGCTCCGGGGTCCCGGAGACCAGGCGGTGGACCTGGGAGGCGGACAGGTCGATGCCGCGTTCGCGCAGCAGCGGGACCAACTCGGTCGCGGTGAAGACGCGATGTTGGGCCATCACCTCACGCAGCCGCCAGGTGTAGCCGACGTTGCGCTTCATGCCTGCTTGCCGTTCTGGGCTTGGAGGGCGGCGGCGACGGTGGCGTCCAGGTGCCGGCGCAGGGTGCGGGTGCGGAAGTCCGAGGAGACGCAGGTGTAGATGGACGTGGTGCTGGCGTGCTCGTGACCGACCTGTTCCTGGACGAAGCGGGGGTCCCAGCCGTCCTCGATGAGGTGGGTGACGTAGGACCTTCGGAAGGAGTGGTAGTCCAGCCCGTCGTCCAAGCCCAGGGCCTTGCGGTAGGTGATGAAGCGGGAGTTGATGCGCTGGCAGCCGATCCGCAGTCCGCGCTCGGACGGCCAGGCTGCCGGGTTGCCGTCGGTGCCCAGCAGCGGGCGGACCTCGGCGAACCACTCGTCCAGGACATCGGGGGTCCACCCGAACACGGTCAGCACGCCGCGGCGCTTGGGCGGTGACCCCTTCTTGGCCTTGCCGAACCGGACCTGGCAGCGGCCGAACTCGCCGTACTCGGCGCCGTGCGGGTTGCGGCCGAAGTCGGCGGCGTCGAGCATCCGCGTCTCGTTGCGCCGCAGCCCGTAGGCGTAGGCGGTCTTGAACAGGTGGCGTCGCGGAACGCCGGCAGCCAGCCCTTGCGGCCGAAGGCCCTGATCCGGGCGACCTCGTCGTCGCAGTGCTCAAAGAACGCGTGCAGCTCGGCCTTGGTGAACGCCCGCTTCTTCGCGTCGGCCTCGTTGTCCTGGACGTGCACCGCGGTGTTCCACTCATGCACGACCTGGACTGGGTGGGTGCCGAACCGCTCCTCGCAGGTGGCCGCCCAGGCGTAGAGCGGGTCGGTGACGAAGTGGCAGAACGCCCGGACCGCCTCCGAGTAGGACCGGATCGTGGAACGGCGCAGGTCCCTCAGCGAGCGCAGGTCACCGAGCCATTCGTCGACCATCGCCGGCGTCCAGTGCCACGGGTAGGTGTTCACGTACGCGACGAACGCCTTGATGTCGGCGTACACGTGAACGTCCCCAGCCTCGTACGGATGAAAGGGGACAATTGCTGGTGCGGTGAGACCTGCTGCTCGGCACTCTGCTGTTTGGTCGATTCGGGCGGCGGAGGGGGCTGGCAGTGGTCTTGGATCCGCAGCGTTGGCTGGAGCTCAGGCGCTTTCGCGGCCTGCTGGAGTCCGGGGCGATGAGCCTGTCGGAGATTGCCAGGGAGACCGGGTTGGACCGCAAGACGGTCCGCAAATACCTCTCGGCACCGGGGCCGGCGACGCCTCCGAGCCGGTCCCCGAGTGGTCGGCGGGTGAGGGTGATCGACGAGTTCGGGCCGCTGATCGACTCGATGCTCAGGGCCGAAGTCCTGATGAAGGCCGCGGTCATCCACGAGCGACTGGCCCAGGAGTACGGCTTCGCCGGCAACTATCAGCGAGTCAAGCTCTACGTCCAGACGGCCCGGCCCAGAATCGCCGAGGAACTGGGGATCACGCCCAAGGAGCTGGCAGGGATGCACCGCCGGTTCGAGGTGATCCCCGGCGCCCAGGCCCAGGTCGACTGGGGCGATGAGGGAAGGATCCTCGCCCACATGGGGATCGCGAAGGTCTACTCCTTCCACATGACGCTCTCGTACTCACGGGATCCGTTCTGCTGCTTCACCACCAGCCAGGACCTGCAGACGTTCTTCGACTGCCACCGCCGCGCATTCGCCCACTTCGGCGGTGCCCCGATGACGATCGTCTACGACCGGACCAAAACCGTCGTCCGCCGCCACGTCGCCCCTGGTGAGGCGGTCCCGCTGCATCCCGAAGCTGTCGGCTTCGCCGGCCACTACGACTTCGACATCGACGTCCTGGCCGCTTACCGGCCGCAGGGCAAGGGCCGGGTCGAGCGACAAGTACTGATCGTCCGCGACCACGTCCTGTCGGGCAGGTCGTTCTCCTCTCTCGAGGAGATGGACGCCGCGTTCACCGCCTGGGTGCCCCTGAGACGGGGCCAGATCCACAAAACCCACCGGGAGGTCATCGCGGAGCGGGCGGCCCGCGATCACGCGGCTCTCAAACCGCTGCCGCCGACCCCCTACTTGGTGGCCGAACGGCAGCTGCGGCACGTCGGCAAGGACTGCCTCGTCGCCTTCGACGGCAACCTCTACTCCGTGCCGGC
>NZ_JBIVTU010000017.1:5985-155799 GCF_044756845.1 Streptomyces sp. NPDC091416 | reverse complement strand
GGGCAGCCGTCAGTCCTTCCGGCGGACGTCCTGCCACACCGACCGCAGCACGAGCACGCACACCGTCAGGGCGACAGCGGAGATCGCGACGGCGATCGCGGACACGGCCACGGCGAGCAGCAGCGCCGACCCGCCGACCCCGATCGCGAGCCACTTCGCCACGCCCCCCGCGTCGCGGGGGGCAGGCGGATGCTGGCACCCGGGCGCCTGCTGCTGGGCGACCTGCTGCGCCTGGAGCACGGCGAGGATCAACGCCACCTGCTCGCTGTTCACGGCCGCGTCAACGGCGTCCTGTGACGCCTTGTTCAGGTCGCTCATGCCGACACCTCCTCGGCGACGAGGGCGAGCGGCACCGGGCCCACCGCGGCGGCCTGCGCCTCGGTCAGCTGGGTGAACACCTTCGCCACGTACGACGCGCTACGGGTGGCCAGCCGGGCGGTCTCCCGTACACCGGCACCGTTCACCCACCCGGCTTCGATGACCTCCCGCGCCTGCTCGGCAGACAGCCGGGTGTTCGCCTCCGGCGGGTCCGGGACCGGGGGCACCGTCAGGGTGAACACCCGGTCCGCACCGCAGATGACCAGCGGTTCGGCGGGCGCGGGCGCCTCGATCGCAGGCGCCTCGGCTACCGGCTCGGTGTACACGGGGACAGGAGTGACCACCGGGGACACAGCCGAGTGCTCCCCCGAAGCCGCCACCGGGTCCGCCACGGTGTTCACCACCGCCTCGGCCACCGGGGCGGCCGGGGCCGTACCGTGCTGCTCGGCGAGGCGGTGAACACGCCACAGGACCAGCGGGGCGATCGCGGACACCCCGACGACCAGCGGCCAGGACACCGCGAGCAGCCCCGCTTCCACCATGTGCGCGGCGGCGTTCACGAGGATCATCGCGGTGACAACCGCAGCCACATCCCGGCGGGCACGCATGGCCCGCACGGCGTAGATGTCGAGCGCGGCCGGCACACCGGCGGCGGTCCCCTGACCGAACCCGGCAGCCCGGGCGAGCGCGTACTCAGCGGACGCGGTGACGACCAGGGCCGCGGCCAGCGCACCCCAGGCGAGCGGATCACGCTTCACAGGGCAGCCTCCTCGGCACGGAGCACCGCGAGTCGCAGCGCAAGGGGGCGCAGCTGGGCGGCGGCCTCGGCGAGCACGGCGGCCAGGGCCTCGACACCCTCGGGGGCGAGCGAGGCGGCCTCGGCCACGGTCTCGACGTACAGGTGAATGTCGCGGGGGCCGCTGCCGTGCGGGTACTGCGACAGCTGGGCGACGAACACCGGGTGCTCGTCGGTGCCGATGTGGTGCTCAGGGCCGCGATGCCCGAGGTCGCACAGCGCGTTCACGGGCTGGTCGGCGTGCCCGGTGCACCAGGCGGGCTCGGGGACGGTGACGTCGCCGCAGTCAAGGGTGGGCACCGTCACGGTGCGAGACGCGGTCATCGGCCGGCCTCCTTGTCCAGGGCGGCGACCAGGGCGCGGAGACGCATCTCCAGGCTGACGGCGGCGCGCATCATCGCGTCGTGGTCGTGGATGTTCGCGGACGCCTTCTCAGCGAGCGTCGCCCGGGCGAGGCGGAGCGCCGCGTCGAGGGGCGGCACGTAGGCGGTTCCGTCCCGCTCCGGGTCGTACAGCGGGGCGCCCATGGCGCTGGTGTCGACGCTCACCGGGCCACCGCCTTGTCGAGCAGGGCGAGCAGCTGCTCGCTGCTGATCCGGGTGTCGTCGTACGTGAGGACGCAGCGGCCCTTACCGCGCTGCTCGATACGGACGGGCAGCTCGTCGGCGGGAATGTCCGTGATGACGGTGCACCCGATGTCGGTGAACGCGACGGCCCGAGCGTCCGGGTACAGGCTGCGCGCCTCGGCGAACAGCTCCCGGGCGCTCTCGTAGCTGATCTGCGCCGGGTCGTACGTGACGACCAGGGCACCGTTCCGCCGGCCGTACAGGAGCGGCACACGGTCGTCCAGCGGGTGCTCGACGAACACGGGCGCGGACTGCACGGCGGGACGCCCGACGGGGACGCACGAGGCGGTGCAGGCGAACAGCTGCACACCGAACGGGGAACGGTCACCCGTCGGCTGCTGCTCGGTGTCGTCCGCCCCGCAGGTGATGCAGGCAAGCCCGTCAAGCTGGGCGGCGGTGAGGGTGGGTACGGTAAGGCTCATGGTTCGGACTCCTTGATGCGAAGGATTCGGATCAAGGCGTCGTCCGGTGTTCCAGCACCGGCGGCGCCGTTCACGTCTCGGGGAGACGCAGCGTCACCGAGGCGGTCCACGAGCGTCAGTCCGCACACAGTCCGCCGGACGACGAAAAACGATGAGAAACAACCGATTCTGACGGGTAGACAAACCGCAGGTCAGGCCGGGTGTCCCGCGCGTTTGCGCAGGTCGTGGCGCTGCGCGATTAGTTCGAGCTGTACTTCGACCTCTAGGCAGCAGTCGGCTCAGCAGTTCTGAGCAGGGCGAGGGCCGCTACCCCATGACCGGGGTGGCGGCCCTCGTCGCTTCCGGCCGGACGGGGTCGTCCGGCACCGGCCACGGTGCCTGCCCGGCATGATCCACCCGGGAAGCCCTACGCCCTGCCCGCCGTCATCGGCTGTGCATGATCTGGATCAGGTTGCCGCAGGTGTCGTCCAGGACCGCGACCGTCACCGGGCCCGCCTCCATCGGCTCCTGGGTGAAGCGGACCCCGAGGCCACGCAGCCGGGCGAACTCCGCGGGGACGTCGTCGACGGCGAAGGAGGCGGCCGGGATGCCGTCCTTGGTCAGGGCCGTCTTGTACGGCTTCACCGCGGGGTGGCCGTCCAGCTCCAGGAGGAGTTCGGTGCCGTCGGGGTCCTCCGGGGAGACCACGGTCAGCCAGCGGTCCTTGCCGACCGGCACCTCGGCCTTCTTCACGAAGCCCAGCACGTCCGTGTAGAAGCGCAGGGCCCTCTCCTGGTCGTCGACGAAGACGCTGGTCAGGTGGATCCTCATGGTGCTCTCCCGGGTGTCGGGCCCGAGTGTCCGGTCTGTGTCCGGCTCGGGCGGGTCGGTGCTCCGATCATGCGGTGCCGCACCGGCCACAGCCCTCAGGCCGCGCGGGGTCCGTTCGGACGGGAGGTCCCTGGCGGAAGGGCCTCGGGCATGACCGGGCCGCTTCCTCGCCGTTCGGAGCCGTGCCCGCACGGGGCTCGCGTCCACGCCGAGCGCGTCCGTCAGGACGCGGGCGTGGACGGCGTGGCAGCCACGCCGACCGGTCCGAGCATCCGGGTCGGCGCGGTGAACCGGCCGATCGGGATCCGGCAGCAGCCGCGAAGCCGGAACCTGCCCGCGCGCTGACCGCGTGCGCGCTGACGGCATGCGGTCAGCGCGCACGCGTGCCGGCCGGCCGGCATCGCCACCGTCAGCGCACGGCACACGGCACACGGCACACGGCACACGGTCGGGGCTGACCCGGTCGGCGCGGTCCGTGGCAGGCCGCTCGTGGTCAGTGCCGCAGCGCCTGGCCCACCTCGACCTTGATGTCGCCGTCGAGCTTCCGGTTGCTGCGGGCCGTGGCGTCCTTGGTCTTCTTGGAGGCCACGTCGTCGACCGTCACGACGACCGTGTCCTGCAGTTTGCCGTTCGCGTCCTTGAAGTTGATCTGCACGGCGTAGGACTGCGTCGAGTCGGTGCTGTTCGCCACGGTGACCTTCGAGGTCACCCGGCCGTCCGCGTCGGTGGCCGGGGCGCCCGCCTTGACGTCACCGCTCGCGTTCACGCCGTCCTTGAAGCTGTTCAGCTTGTCCTCGGCGGCGGCGGTCGCGGAGGCGATCACGTCGGACCCCTTGGAGGCGACGGACGAAGCCACCGACGAAGCGGCCGACGCCGCCTTCGACACCGTGCTCGACGCGCTGTCACCGTCGTCCGAGCAGGCCGATGCCGTGAACGCCACCGTCATCGCCACCAGTACCGCGCTCGCGCCCCGTACGCCTCGCCTCGTCATCGTGCCTCCCAGCACTCGTCCGTCGGCCCAAGTCAATGCGGCGGCGGAGGGGTGCGCATGCGGTGTAGGCCGGATGGGCGAGCACGGGCTGGACGCGGGGTCGCGGTCGGGGCACGGAGCACCGAGGCTGGAGGGATGAGCGAGCAGGCCTCCCCCGGCGCACCGGCCCCGCCGCCCCCGAGAAGGCGGCGGCTGTGGCCGTGGGTGCTGCTGCTGATCGCCGTGCTGCTCGCGCTGGGGGCCGGTGCGGTCTCCGCCGTGCTGGCCCGTGAGGTGTCGGCGGAGCGTGCGCGCACCGTGCACATCCGGTACGAGGTCACCGGCGCCGCCGAGGACGTGACGCTCACCTACAGCACGTGGAAGGGCGAGGAGCTGTCGACCGGGCGGCTGACCCTGCGGAGCCTGCCGTGGGCCGGGGAACTGGACACCAGGGGCTTCATGAGCGGCGGTTCGTTCGAGGTCCGCCTCGGGAGGTCGGGAGGTGACGTGGCCTGTTCGGTGACGGTGGACGACGGCACCCGTCGCACGGCCAGGGCCTCGGGGGCGTTCGCCACCGCCACGTGCAGCGGGTACTGAGCAGGGACCGTGCCCCCGGTCTCCCGGGGGTACGGTCCCTGACGGACGGACGGTCGGCCGGTCAGCGGCCGTAGCGGATGAGTGCGCGGACCATGCGGCAGGTGGTGT
The DNA here is from genome assembly GCF_044756845.1 of Streptomyces sp. NPDC091416. Taxonomy (NCBI): domain Bacteria; kingdom Bacillati; phylum Actinomycetota; class Actinomycetes; order Kitasatosporales; family Streptomycetaceae; genus Streptomyces; species Streptomyces sp. NPDC091416. Next base: position 151,152 of record NZ_JBIVTU010000017.1, on the reverse strand, counting down.
CGGACGGCGGGTGGATCGCGAGGCGCTCGGCGGTCGTACGTATCCGGGCGTTGCTCGCGCTCGACGGGTGGTAGACGCCCGTGTCGAGCAGGGAGATCGCCAGGCGCATCGCCTTCAGCCGGCGATTGTGGGAGACGTACCACTCACGGGGACGGCCGGCGGGAAGCGGCTTCTTCTTCAGGGGTGTGTCGAGCGGCTTGGTCGTGACTGCGGCTACGGCCATTGGCAACCTCCTGGCGCGGTGGTGGAACCCTCACGAACTACCCCCATTTTACTGCCCACCACTGACAATCGCCCCTGGCCAGAGGGGTTTTCGGGGTCCATCGCGTACCTTTGGCCCCATGGAGATCTGGATCAATCCCGCCTGTTCCAAGTGCCGCGGTGCGCTGACGCTGCTCGACGCGGAGGGCGCCGACTACACCGTCCGCCGCTATCTGGAGGACGTGCCGTCGCCGGACGAGATCAGGGCCGTGCTCGGCCGGCTGGGGCTGGAGCCGTGGGACATCACCCGCACGCAGGAGGCTGACGCGAAGGAGCTGGGGCTCAAGGAGTGGCCGCGCGACGCGGATGCGCGCGAGCGCTGGATCACGGCCCTCGCCGGGCATCCGAAACTCATCCAGCGGCCGATCATCACGGCGGAGGACGGCACGGCCGTGGTGGCGCGCACGGACGAGGCGGTCCGGGACGCGCTGGGGCGCTGAGCGCACGCCGGGGTGCGCGGACCAGCCGGCTCAGAGGTCGAGGAACTCCATCATCCTGCGGTTGAGTTCGGGCACCACGGAGCCGTAGAGCGGCAGCGCGTGATGCCCGGGCCGAGGAGGATCGGGCGCCGGATGCGGTGGGGCGTGGTTCAGGGCGCTCCAGGCGCGCCGTGCGAACCGGTACCTGGGCCCACCGGGCGCGCGGCGGACCGGGCCGGCCCGCGCGGTTCAGCCGCCCGCCTGCGCCTCGGCCTCCGCGAGCAGTTCGGTCAGGCGCAGCCCGAACCGTACGTTGCAGGGGTGGGCCTCCCCCGTACGCACCGATGCGATCAGCGCGTCCACCGCGGCGCCGAACGCCCCGACCGCTCCGTCCCATCGCGGCAGACCGGCGATGCCGTGCTCGCCCCTGAGCTCGATCCCCACCCCGGCCGCCGCCACCGGCGCCGCCAGTGTGAGCGTCACCGTGCTGGAGGCGCCGGAGGTGTGGCGCAGGACGAGGTGGTGGGTGCCGACGGGGCCGCTGACCGCGGTCAGGGCGGTGACGTCGCCGAGTACGGGGATGAGGACCGACAGGGCGTGCGGGCCGACGTCCCACAGGCCGCCCTTCTCGCGGCGCCAGGGGGACGCGGCGTACTCGCTGTCCGCGCCCGGCGCCCACAGGGCGCCGATCCACTCGGCGCGCGCGGTGAACCAGCCGCCCGTCGCGCTCTGTTCGGCGATCCAGTGCGCGGTCTGGGGAGCGAATCGAAGGGTGCAGAAGACGATCGAGGCGACCCGGGCCCGCTCGGCGGCCTCGGCCACCTCGCGGGCGCCCGCGACGGTCGTGGCCACCGGCTTGTCCATCAGGAGATGGCAGCCGGCCGCCGCGGCGCGCGCGGCCAGCGGGGCCTGGACGTCCGGTGGCAGGGCGAAGGCCACGGCGTCGCTCGCCGCGAAGAGCTCGTCGAGTCCCGCGTCACCGGTGTACGCCGTGGCGCCGTGTGCGGAGGCCAGTTCCCCGGCGGCCTCGGTACGGCGGCCCCACACCCCGCTCAGCGCGACGCCGGGGTGGGCGGCGAGGGCGGGGGCCTGGGTGTTGCGGGCCCAGGGGCCCGTACCGACCAGGCCGATACGCAGAGGTGTCGCGGGTGTCGTCATGGGACCAGTGTGCCCGGTGGGCCGTCGCAGCCGTTCGAATCCGGTGGCGGGGTGCGGGGGCTGAGGGTTACGTTGGCGGAGCCGGCCGCGGGACTCCGGTGCGACTTCCGGGACTTGCCTCTGAAGCAAACATTTCGCTGCTCGCGCCCCCATTCCCCGGCCGGCTTCCGCGTACCGCCGCGCGGAACACCACGGGGGATGCATCATGACGACCGAGACCCGGGCCGACCTCGTCGCCGCCGAGGACGTGCTCCTGTTCGTCAACGCGGCGATCACCGCGACGGGCCAGCGCGAGTTCCACTCGGGGGCGTACCGCCAGCAGCTCTCGCTGGACTTCCTGCACACGTACGTACGGGTCAACTACCGTCGTGTGTACGCCTCCTCGCTCGCGCTGGACATCAATGACCACAACGCCGCGCGCATCGTGCAGGGCCTGCTGGAGCACGCCGGCGACGCCTCGGCCGAGGAGAAGCGCGCCGAGGGCCGGCTGATCGCCGCCCGGCTGGCGAAGCTGCCGCCGCAGCGGGTGTACCGGCTGTTCCGGGGGCTGCGCGCCGCCAGGGTCAACAACCGGCGCACCCGTGCGATCATGCGCGACTGGCTGGCCACGCGGCCGGACCCGGCGCACGACGCGGTGAAGTACCGCGCGGGGCTGAGGGCCGCGGTCCGCCATGCCCATCTCCGGCTGGACGACGGCGATGCCGTGCCGGGTCGGGCGCCGCGCGATCCGCGCGACACCGAACTGGGAGCCTTCCTCTTCCGGCCGGGGCGGCTGCCGCGCTACCGGCACCGGCTGCTCGACGCGTGGCGCCGCGCCCACTACGAGCAGGGGGCCGTCGACGAGCTGCCGTTCACCGTCGCCGAGGGCTTCGCCGCCCGGCACGGCATGGAGCGCGAGGCGTTCGTGCGGCGGATGGTGCCCCGGATGACGCGGCTGGAGCGGCTGCGCACGCAGGGGCAGCGCCAGGAGGCCGACGCGCCGGTCCTCCCCGCGGACGTGGATCTGACCGTGATGCCGCTGACGCGGCTCGCGCTGTACGTCCTGACGTTCGACACCGCGTCGCGGACGCGCCACCGCGCGGAGCTGACCGCCGCTCTGCGCGCCGCCGCCCGCCGGGCGGCGGGTCCGCACGCCGGGAGCTGGGGCCGGGTCGCCGCCGTGCTCGACGACAGCTACTCCTCGTCCGGTTCGGGCGAGAAGCGGCGCCGTCCGCTCGCGGTGGCGCTGGCGTGCCACTTCCTGCTGGAGACGCTCGCCGCACCCGGCGCGTACATCCCGCTGTGGACCACCGGCGCGAAGGATCCGCTGCTGGTCGGGCCACGGGGTCCGACGCCGCTCGGCATCCGTGTGCTGGACGCCCTGGAGCACGCCCCGGACCGGCTGGTCGTCGTCTCGGACGGCTGGGACAACGCCCCGCCGGGGCTGGCCGGCGAGGTGCTGCGGGTCTGGCGGACCCGCCTCGATCCGGACCGGCGCACCGCGGTGGTCCATCTGAACCCTGTATACGACGCGGACGGCTTCGATGTCCGGCGGCTGTCGCCGAGCGTGCCGACGGCCGGGATCCGGGACGCGGAGGACCTGGCCGCGCTGGTGGAGATCGCGCGGTTCTCCGAGGGCCGTACCGGTCCCGCGGAGCTGTACGCGTACCTGGACCGGCAGGTCGCCCGGTTCGTCGACGACCTCTGGGGAGGACCGCGGTGACCAGGCTCGAACTGGCCGGGCTCACGGCCCGGCCGTCGCAGGTGTGGGGCGGTATCCGGCTGGTGCCGCTGGTGCGCGAGAGGCCCGTCGAGGGTCTGCGGCTGCACCGGGAGGTGTACGAGGGGTACGGGGCCGGCACGGTGGAGGTGGGTCCGCGTACCCACTACACCTCGTACATCCCGCACGGATTCGTCGCCGACTGGGACGGGGAGGGGACGAACAGCGCCGCGTACGGGACGCAGCTCGCGGCCCGGGGCGGGAGCGGTCCGGCGAGCGCCCCGCCCCGCACGCTCGCTCTGCCGCGCCACCGGCACCACCGCCTGGCCAAGCGGCAGGCGGGGAACCGGCTGCGCTTCCTGCCGCTGCATCTCGCGATGGAGGGCTATCTCGCGCTGCACTTCGGCGGGCCGTCGACCGCCTGGGAGGAGTGGTCGCGCGAGGCGCTGCGGAACGGGCTGTCGCCGCGCGAGGAGGACACGTATCTGGGGTGGTCGGTGCGCGGGCTCGGTGACGCGCTGCGGGCGTTCGAGATCCATCCCGGTCAGTGCGGGGTGATGGTGTACACGGCCGACGCGCTCGCCGCCGCCTTCGTGGTGCCGCACCCCGACGACTACCGGCTGCTGCACCCGAGCCTGGTCCAGGATCTGTACGGGGAGCTGGTCCACCAGTACGCGACGTACGGCGCGCCGGTGCCGGACTTCGGGGCGCGGATCGCGGACGGGCCGGGGATGCGGACGCTCGCGGAGCTCCGGGCGGCCGCGCTGCGGCAGGAGCGGGAGTGGAGCGAGGCGCACGACACCCTCTTCGCGGGGGAGCTGCTCACCACCTCGTACGGCTTCGAGCGGGTGTACCGGATGGGGTCGTTCACGCTGTCGCGGTTCCTGCCGCCGTTCCTGCGCAACGGTGGCGGGCAGCACATCGGCGAGACGATCACCGACCACAAGGGCCGGGTCGCGTACCTGAAGACGTTCCGGCTGTCCGAGGCGCAGATCCGGCGCGGGCACCTGTTGCAGCGGCTCGCCGACGCGGACTGGGAGGTCTCCCGGGCGGCCGGGGCGCTGGGGACCAGCCAGGGCGAGCTGTTGCGCCGGATCCGGGCCGCCGGCTTCGAGTTCCTGCTCCGGGTCCGCGGCCGGTAGGGCCTTCGGTCCGGAACAGGCCGGTCCCCGCGAGCCCGGCACGATCCGGACGAGAGGCCCGGCCGGTGCCCCACGGCGGGGCCGTCTTGTGCAGGAAACCTCGGTAACACGGGGTTCACACGAGGGCAACGGTCGGGAAATCGCGCCTTGCCAAGCTGCGCTGCATAGACCGCAGCACCCGCAAAGGATGGGCTTCCGTGACGTTCAAGGCTGAGTACATCTGGATCGACGGCACCGAGCCGACCGCCAAGCTCCGCTCCAAGACCAAGATCATGCCCGGGTCGCCGTCCTCCGACGTGGCCGAGCTGCCCATCTGGGGCTTCGACGGGTCGAGCACCAACCAGGCCGAGGGCCACGCCTCGGACCGGGTGCTGAAGCCGGTCTTCACGTGCCCGGACCCGATCCGCGGCGGTGACGACGTCCTGGTCCTGTGCGAGGTCTTCCACATCGACATGACCCCGCACGAGTCCAACACGCGGGCCGAGCTGCGCCCGGTCGCCGAGCAGTTCGCCGGCCAGGAGCCGATCTTCGGCATCGAGCAGGAGTACACCTTCTTCGACGGCCACCGGCCGCTCGGCTTCCCCGAGGGCGGCTTCCCGGCCGCGCAGGGCGGCTACTACTGCGGCGTCGGCGCGGACGAGATCTTCGGCCGCGAGATCGTCGAGAAGCACCTCGACAACTGCCTGAAGGCGGGCCTGGCCATCTCCGGCATCAACGCCGAGGTCATGCCGGGTCAGTGGGAGTTCCAGGTCGGTCCGGTCTCCCCGCTGGAGGTCTCCGACCACCTGTGGGTCGCCCGCTGGCTGCTCTACCGCACCGCCGAGGACTTCAACGTCTCCGCGACGCTGGACCCGAAGCCGGTCAAGGGCGACTGGAACGGGGCGGGCGCGCACACCAACTTCTCCACCAGGGCGATGCGCGAGGGCTACGAGGCGATCATCACCGCGGCCGAGTCGCTGGGTGAGGGCTCGAAGCCGATGGACCACGTCAAGAACTACGGCGCGGGCATCGACGACCGGCTGACCGGTCTGCACGAGACCGCCCCGTGGAACGAGTACAGCTACGGCGTCTCCAACCGCGGCGCCTCGGTCCGCATCCCGTGGCAGGTCGAGCAGGACCAGAAGGGCTACATCGAGGACCGCCGTCCGAACGCCAACGTCGACCCGTACGTCGTCACGCGGCTGATCGTCGACACCTGCTGCACCGCGCTGGAGAAGGCCGACCAGGTCTGATCCCGCTGCAGCGACCGTCCGTACGAGGGGCGCCCACCGGCTGGTCCGGCGGGCGCCCTTCCGCGTGCCCCGGGCGTTGTCAGTGCCGTGTGCCAGGCTGACCGCATGCTCGACATCAAGATCGCGACCGAGAACGCCCGGACACACACCCGCGTTTCGGACCAGGAGCTCGGTGACCTGGTGCACCGGATCGGCACGACCGGCGACCGCTTCCTGGTCGTGCAGCGGATACCGGATATCCCGGGCACGTTCATCCAGGTGTGGCACGAGGCCGGCGGGGCGTACGACGTGGAGCACCGGGCCGGCGGAGCCGCCACCCATGTCCGCGTCCTGGTCGAGACGCCCGGGCAGGTCACCGCGCTGATGACGCGCTGGGCGCGCGGGGAGCCGGGGTGGGACACGGGGATCGGCTGGGAGAGCGCCGGCCTGCCGGAACCGGAGCCCGTACCGGGGATCGCCGCGGACGTCCGCGAGCAGCTGGAGGCACGGGTCCGGGAGTTGCTCCGCGGCGGGTACGGCAGTGTGGCGGAGCTCGCCGAGTCGGCCGAGGACTATCTGGTGAAGGACGGCGTGCATCCGGTGACCCTCGCGCAGGCGCGGCAGTTGGTGGAGCGGCTGTGGCTGGAGCGTGTCGGGGAGCAGGCCCGGTGGGCGGACGTGACCGATCCGGACCGGCTGGAGCGGGCGTTCGCCGTGCTGGACGGGCGCGGCATCACCGCCCGGGAGCATTTCACGTGCTGCCGCTCGTGCGGAGTCGGTGAGATCCACGCGGAGGGCCGGGACGACGCCCGGGGCTTCGTCTTCTTCCACACGCAGGGCACGGAAGGCGCGGCGGCCGGGCACGGACTGACGCTGTACTACGGCGGGTTCGACGAGTCCGCGGAGACGACCGCGGCGGTGGGCCGGGAGGTCGCGGCCGTGCTGGGGGAAGCCGGACTGACCGTGGAGTGGGACGGTTCGCCGGACCGGGCGATCGAACTGACGGGCCTGGACTGGCGGAAACGGCTGGTGGGCTGAGCCCCGGAGCACGGTCCGCGCAAAGGGACCGTATCGACGGGTGAGAGAAGTCTGCTCACCCGTCGTGTTCTCTGGTTCAATGGAGTCATGGCCAGCATCCAGCACACCTCGTCAGGTCGCAGCGACCTCGAGCCGTTCTGGCCCTCCCGTCAGCATCACGACTTCGACCGGGTGTGTTGCCGCGCGTGGAACGCGCAGGCCCTCTAACACCGCTCACCCCGGTCTTCGGTCCGCGCGCACGAAGCAAGTCCGTCCACAGACGACTCCCTCGCGCGAAAGAGCTGACCCTCATGGCGAACACCCGTATCCTCTCCGCCGCGGCCGCTGCCACCGCAGTGCCGTCGGCGACCGCTGCGACCGCCTCGTCCCGTCCGCCCTCCCCCAACCGTCACCGGCTGCGCGCCGTGGCTCCGGACGAGGTCGTCCGGCCGGCCGATGTCTCCGCGCTGCTGACTCCGGGCGCCACCTGGCTGCCCGCGCCCCAGCACACCCTGCCGGCACTGCCGGGCCGGCCCCCGATGGTCGGATACCTCGTGCTCGTCCCCGCCGACCAGCAGCCGGCCATCGCGGCCGCCGCCGCCCAGTACGTGGTGCCGGAGGTGCTGGAGGACGCGGGGGCGGGGCCCGTGCGGATCGACTCCGTCCAGCGCACGGCCGCGGTGAACGGGAACACCCTCGACCTCACCTACCTGGAGTTCGAGCTGCTGGCCCATCTGGTCGCGCACCCCCACCGGGTGCACACCCGCGACCAGTTGGTGACCACGGTCTGGGGTTACGGGCATGTGGGCGACGGACGTACCGTCGACGTCCACGTCGCCCGGCTGCGCCGCAAGCTCGGTGCTGAGCACCGCCGGTCGATCCAGACGGTGCGGCGCGTCGGTTACAAGTACACGCCCTGACCGCACACACGGTGGGCCCCGGCCGCGGTACGTACCGCGGCCGGGGCCCACTGCGTCGGTCCGGGATCAGCCGTGCATCGCCGGGGCCGCCGCGCGGGCGGGTTCCGGCTCCGGCTCGCCGTGGTCGAGTTCCCGCAGGCGGCGCAGGCCACGCGGGGTGCGCCAGTTCCGTTCGCCCAGCAGAACCATCGCGGAGGGCAGCAGGACCATGCGTACGATCGTGGCGTCCAGCAGCACCGCGACGGCCAGGCCCACGCCCATCTGCTGCATGTCCTGCATCGAGAGCGTTCCGAAGACCGAGAACACCGCCACCATGATCACGGCCGCACCGGTCACCGCGCCGGCCGTGCGCCGGATTCCCTCGTCGATCGCGGCCGGGGTGGAGAGACCACGGCTGTGGGCCTCGCGGATCCGGGAGACCACGAAGACGTGGTAGTCCATCGAGAGCCCGAACAGGACGACGAGGACGAACAGCGGCATCCAGGCCTCGATCGCGCCGACGCCTTCCGAGCCGATCAGCGAGGCGCCCCAGCCGTGCTGGAACACGGCCGTCATCACGCCGTAGGCGGCGGCCACGGAGAGCAGGTTGAGCAGGATCGAGGTCACGGCGATGACGTAGCTGCGGAAGCAGAACAGCATCAGCAGGAAGGTGACCGCGGTGATGAAGAGGAAGACGGGCAGGATGCCGCGCTTCAGCTGGTCGTTGAAGTCCACGGACCCGGCCAGCTCACCGGTGACATACGCCCGGGCGCCCGTGCCGTCGAACGCCGCCGGCAGCCGGTCCTCCCTGAGTTCGGTCAGGGAGGCCTCGCCGCCGGGCAGCGGCACCTCGATCTCCGCGACGTTCTGCGCCCGGTGGACGGTCACCCGGTCGAATCCGGCCAGCGCCTTGCGTACGGCGGGGGCCTCGATGTCGTCGGCCTCGACGACCACCTGGGCCGGGGCGGGGCCGCCGGGGAAGGTGTCGCTGATGTGCTTGTAGGCGACGGACAGTGCGGAGTCCGACCCGAACTGCTTCTCCAGGCCGAGCGACTCGGTCTTCATGCCGAGGGCCGGCGCGGCCAGTACGAGCAGGACGACGACCGAGGCTGCGGCGAAGAACTTCGGCTTGGCCAGGACCGGACGCAGCAGCCTGCCTGCGATCCTGCCGCTCTCCTTCCTGCCGCGCTTGTCGCGCCGGTTCAGCAGCGGCACGCGCCCGGCGTCGATCCGGTCGCCCAGCCAGGAGAGCAGGGCGGGCAGGACCGTCACGGAGCCCATCATGGCGATGAAGACGACGATGATCGTGGCGAGGGCGAAGCCCTTGAACAGCATCAGGCCCGACAGGAACATGCCGGCCATCGCGACCATGACCGTCAGCCCGGACACGAGCACGGACCGGCCGCTGGTCGCCGCGGCGATCCGCAGCGCCGTCTCCGCGTCACGTCCCGCGGCCCGCTCGTCGCGTTCACGGCGCAGGTAGAAGAGGCAGTAGTCGACGCCGACGGCGAAGCCCATCAGGAACATCACGGAGTACGTGGTCTGGAAGAGGTGCAGCTGGTGACTGGCGAGCGAGAGCAGTCCGAACGCGGCCATGCACGCTGTCAGCGCGAGTCCTACGGGCAGCAGGGCCGCGACGACGGCTCCGAAGGCGACGAGCAGAATGCCGAGCGCCAGAGGTACGGCGGTGAACTCGGCCTTCTTGAAGTCCTCGGAGAGCAGGTCGCCGAGCCACTTCCCGGCGCTGGCCTCGCCGAACTGGTGGACCGTGACGTCCGGCCGGGCCTCCTGGACCCCGGCCACCGCGTCCAGGACGGGCTGCACCCGGTCGGCGGAGGTGGCAGGGTCCCCCTTCATCCCGAAGGTGATCAGCGCGTCCTTGCCGTCCTTGGACGGGACCGGAGCCGCGAGGTCCGTCACCTCGCCGGTCCGGCCGATCGCCGTGGTCAGCTCGCCGGCCGCCGCCCGCCAGCCGTCGGGCTCCGTCGACGACACCATGACCAGCTCACCCGCGCGGTGGCTGAGGCCGGCGTCGGAGAGGATCTGCTCGGCACGCGCCGAGTCGCCCGCGCCGTTCTCCGCGTTGGTCATCTCGACCATCCCGGAAGCGCCGCCGATGCCCGCGGCGAGTACGACGAAGAGCAGCCAGCCGAGAACGGCTGTCTTGCGATGGTGTGTGCTCCACACACCGATACGTGCCGCGAGGTTGGGCCTCATGGTGTTGTTCGCCCCCTGGATAGGCGTCGGACCGGACACGACGAATCTAGGAATCCGGGGCCCGCCGCCCCAGCCGTCGAAGCCCCCACTCGGTGCGACGTAGGGCGAGGGCACGGGGGTGGTGGTAGGTACACCCCCGCCGGGTGGCGAAACGGCTGACGCCCATCGGGTCCGCCGGGTCAGACTGTGTGCGGACCGGGGCCGGCACGGCGGCCCGGCCAGGGCGCGTCCGGCGGATCAGGCCGGACGGACCGGCCGGAGAGGGAAGAGGGATCAGGATGAATGCGCAACGGGGACGGGTGAGGGCCGCGCTGCTGGCCGCGGGGCGTGGGCTGATGCTGTCGGTCGCCTCACTGGCGGGTTCGATCACCCTGTTCGTGCTGGCGGTGCTCTCCATCGCCTTCATCCTGCTGGGCATCGGCCTGGTCACCACCCCCTGGGTACTGACGGCGGTCCGCACGCATGCCAATCAGCGCCGGCTGCTGGCCGTCACCTGGTCGGGCGTCCGCATCCCCGTTCCGTACCGGCCCCTGCCGAAGGATGTGCGCGGCGGGTTCACCGGGCAGGTGGAGCGGACCATGCTGATGCTGAAGGACCCGGCGACATGGCGGGACATCCAGTGGCTGCTGGTCGACATGACCGCGGGCTGTGTCGTGGCGTTCCTGGCGGCGGCCCTGATGATCTACCCGGTGGAGGGCTTCGTCCTGGCGGCGGGTCTGTGGCGGGTCTTCACGGACGACCGGTACTGGTACGCGTTCGTGCCCGTGGACAGCCAGGCTTCGGCGCTGGCCGCCGCCGCGCTCGGCGTGGCGCTCTTCGCGACCGGTGTGCTGCTCAGCGAGCGGCTGCTGAAGGTCCACTTCGTGCTCGCCCGCTCGGTCCTCGCCCCCACCCACGAGCAGGAACTGGCCCTGCGCATCGACCGGCTGACCGAGACCCGGCACGAGGCGGTCGACACCGCGGCCTCCGAACTGCGGCGCATCGAGCGGGATCTGCACGACGGGGCGCAGGCCCGGCTGGTCGCCATGGGCATGAACCTCGGCACGATCGAGGCGCTGATCGAGAAGGACCCGGCTCAGGCGAAGGAGCTCCTGGCGATGGCCCGTGCGTCCTCGGCCGAGGCGCTGACCGAGCTGCGCGATCTCGTACGGGGCATCCATCCGCCGGTTCTCGCCGAGCGCGGCCTCGGGGACGCGGTCAGGGCGCTGGCGCTGCGGATGCCGATCCCGTCGGAGGTGGACGTGGAGCTGGACGGCCGGGCCGGGGCCCCGGTCGAGTCGGCGGCGTACTTCGCGGTCAGCGAGGCCCTGACGAACGCGGCGAAGCACTCGGGCGCGGACCGGATCTGGGTGGACCTGAGCCATGCCGACGGCATGCTGCGGATCTCGGTCACGGACAACGGGAAGGGCGGTGCGGTGGCCGGTGCGGGGTCGGGGCTGAGCGGCATCGAACGCCGACTCGGTACATTCGACGGCATCATGGCCGTCAGCAGCCCCGCGGGCGGTCCCACCATGGTGACCATGGAGATCCCTTGCGAGTTGTCCTAGCCGAAGATCTCTTCCTGTTGCGCGACGGCCTGGTGCGCATGCTGGAGGCGTACGACTTCGAGATCGCGGCCGCCGTCGAGACGGGGCCCGAACTCACCCGGGCTCTTGCCGAGTTGAAGCCGGACGTCGCCGTGGTCGACGTCCGGCTTCCGCCGTCCCACACGGACGAGGGCCTGCAGTGCGCCCTGGCGGCCCGGCGGGCCAGGCCGGGGCTGCCGGTGCTCGTACTCTCCCAGCACGTCGAGCAGTTGTACGCGCGCGAGCTGCTGGCGGACGGCAACGGGGCGATCGGCTACCTGCTCAAGGACCGGGTCTTCGACGCCGACCAGTTCATCGACGCGGTGCGCCGGGTCGCCGCGGGCGGCACGGCGATGGATCCGCAGGTGATCTCGCAACTGCTGTCGCGGCGCGCGCAGGACACGCCGATGGGCGGGCTGACACCACGGGAGCGGGAGGTCATGGAGCTGATGGCCCAGGGCCGTTCGAACGCGGCGATCGCCTCACAGATGGTGATCACGGAGCGGGCGGTGGCCAAGCACACCTCGAACATCTTCGGGAAGCTGGACCTGCCGCCGTCCGACGACGACAACCGCCGGGTCCTCGCGGTGCTCGCGTACCTGGACCAGGGGTAGGCCGGGGCGGCGCGGGTCGCGCATCCGGGCCGGGACGGCGCGGGTCGCGCATCCGGGCCGGGACGGCGCGGGTCGCGCATCCGGGCCGGGACGGCGCGGGTCGCGCATCCGGGCCGGGTCAGGGCCGGCCCGGATGCGCGGGATCGTGGCGGGCCGGTCAGGAACCGGCCGGCGCGGTGGTGAGATGCAGCGTGGTGGCGCCGAGGTGCGGGGCCGCCCTGGATTCCAGCACCTTGACGCGGACCGCGGTGGCGGTCACGGCGGCCGGGAGCGGCAGGATGCGTTCGTGGCCGATGGTCGTGCCTTCGGCGATCCGCTGCCAGGATCCGCCGATCCGGGCCTCCACGGCGAACCTCTCGACCCGCTGGCCGCGCCTGACGTCCTCGCGGACCGCCACCCGGTCGAAGGTGTACGGGGCCGGGCCCTGGGTCCGTACGTCACTGCCGTAGATCCGGCGCACGTCGTCGCCGAACGCGGTGAGTGACGCGACGTCCGTTTCGGCGATCCGGCCGTCGGGCGCCGGCGGGACGTTGAGGAGGAGCGAGGCGTTGCGGCCGACGCTCTTCTCGTACAGGCTCATCAACTGCGCTGCGGTCTTGGGCTGTTCGTCCTCGTGGAAGAACCATCCGGGCCGGTTGGAGACATCGGCCTCGGCCGGGTACCACTGGAGGTAGTTGACGTCCGGGCCGAGCAGCTTGAGCCGGGAGCCGATGTCGGCGTCGGTCGAGTCGTTGGGCAGGCTGCCGAGCCCCGTCCACGGGTCGGTGGCGTGCGGGGTGACGCTCCACTCGGTCTCGCGGGCGACGCCGGACTCGTTGCCGACCCAGCGGACGCCCTGGGGTCCCTGGAAGACGACCGTGTTCGGCGAGAGCGCCTTGACCATGTCGAACCACTGCTTGACGTCGTACTTCTGGGTGATGCCGGAGCCCGACCACGGGTTGGCGCCGTCGAGCCAGAGCTCCTCGACGGGGCCGTACTGGGTGAAGACCTCGTACAGCTGGTTGAGGTAGTACGCGTCGTAGTCGTCGGCCCGCACGGTGAAGGTGGGCAGCTTGCCGCTCTTCACGCGGGCGGCGCGGTCGTCGCCGGGGACGAGGGTGGGAATGGTGCGCTCGGTGACGGCGCTGCCGTTGCCGAACCGGCCCTGACCGGCGGGGGCCCGGTCGCCGTCCTCCAGTGCCATCCGCTCGGGCAGGCTCAGTGACGTGCCCTCGGCCTGCTTGACCCGGATCTTCTCGACCCACTCGGCGTGCCAGGCGTGCGGGAGTTCGGCGCCGTCGGAGGGCGAGAGGTAGAGGCCGACCTTCAGGCCCGCCTTGCGGGCGGCCTTCACATAGGCGGCGACGACATCGGGGCTGCCGGGGCTGAGGGCGACCGAGTGGTCCGTGTAGCGGCTCGGGTAGAGGACGAAGCCGTCGTGGTGCTTGACGGTGAGCATGACCTGCTCGGCCCCGGCCGCCTTGTAGGCGCGCATCCACTGGTCGGCGTCGATGCTCTTCGGCGCGAAGAGCTTCTCGTCCTCCGTACCGGAACCCCACTCACGGTCGGTGAAGGTGTTCATCCCGAAGTGCGTGAACGCGGTGACCTCCCGCTGCTGCCAGGCCAGTTGGCCGGCGGTCGGGACGATGTTCGCGGCTTTCTCGATGATCCGCCCGGGACTGTCGCACGTCTCGACGGCCATCTGCGACGCGGGTCTCACGGGTGCACCGCACGGGTCGGCGGGCGAGGCGGTCCGCTGGGGTGCGGGCTGCTGCGCCGTGGCCTGTACGGGGATGAGCGCGGCGGCTGCCGCCAGTGCGAGCGCGCTGAGCACATGGGTGCGTCGTGCCATGGTTCCCTCCCATTCACGACCACAAGTGGTCGGGTCTTTCGGGTGCCGACGCGTGCATGCTGCCGCATGACGTGGCCACCGGGAAGGGTGCGCGATCGAAACGTCCTATCTCTCGTCCGTAAAGTCCAAGCCCTGACCCTCCTGTCAGCGGTCGAACCGGGCAGCCTTCCCTCCCGTCAGCCGTTGAACCAGGCGGCCATCCCTCCCGCCAGCCGCCGAACCAGGCGGCCATCCCTCCCGCCAGCCGTCGAACCGGGCAGCCTCCCCTCCCGTCAGCCGTTGAACCAGGCGGCCATATCGAGCCGGAACGCGTCCGCCGCGGCCATGGTGCGCAGGTCGGCCTCCATGGCGCGGACCCGCTCGACCCCGAGCACCCGCACCCACTCGGCGCGCAGCCGGTCGAAGCCCTCGGCGGACCGCACCAGCATGTCGGTCCCGCGCGGGGAGAGCCGGACCAGCTTGCGGCGGCCGTCCTGCGGGTCGTCGACGCGCTCGACGTACCCGAGGCCTTCCAGTTTCTCGACGGTCTTGCCCGCGGCCTGCTTGGACACCCCCAGCCGCCGGCCGATCTCGCTGGCGGTCGACCCGTCCCGGCCCACCGCCTGAAGCGCGTATCCGTACGCGGGACTCATGTCGGGGTGGCCGTGCTCGGCCAGTTCGCGATGCAGGGCGTCAATGATCGAACGGAAGCCGCCGAAGAGCAGAACGGGCAGCTCGAAGCCCGCTGCCGCTTCGGCGGGGACGCCGTCCGGGCGCTCAGCCATTGCGAAACTCGACAACCTGGTTTACCTTTTCGTCAATCACGTTGTCGAGTTTATCGCGAGGGGTCTCCCATGTCCGCCACCGCCTTTCCCGACCACACCCTCGAATCCGCCCCCGCCGCCGCCCGCTCCACCATGGCGGCCGTGGCACAGAAGCAGGGCTACCTGCCGGTCGCCGTCACCCGGCTCGCCTCGTCCCCGGAGCTTCTCGGCGGCTTCCTGAAGATGAGCGCGCTCTTCGAGTCGACGACCCTGGACCCGCTCTCCCGCGAGACCCTGATCATGACGGTGGCCGCCCGCAACGGCTGCCACCTCTGCGTGGCCATGCACACCGCGAGGCTCACCGCTCTCGACGCCGGGACCGGCGTCATCGCCGCGCTGCGGGACGGGACACCGCTGCCGGACGAACGGCTGGAAGCGGTACGACAGTTCACCCTGGCCGTCCTCGCGACGAGCGGGGCCGTCGACGAGCCCACGCTGCAGTCGTTCCTGGCACACGGGTACACCGGCCGCAACGCGCTGGAAGTGGTCCTGGGCATCGGCGCCTACACCATGTCGACCCTGGCCAACCGGCTCGTCGCAGCCCCGATCGACCCACAACTGGCGCAGTTCGCCTGACACTTGGCGCACGGCAATTCATCCGCCCGCTGAACGGGCGGCGCGCCGGAGCCGTATGGAACGTCACGCTTCTCCCCCGCGAAGCCTGAGGAGTCCGAGGAGTTCCATGGGACGCACATCGCGCAAGAAACGCTCCACCCTGGCCAACCGGGCGATCATCGCCTCGGCCGCACTGATCCTGGGCGGGGGTGGGCTGGCCGCGGTCAACGTCTACGCCTCTGCGGGCGAGGGCCCGCCCGGCTCCTCCCACCGCAGCGGACAGCCGGTCCGCCAGGCCTCCACCATCGACTGCCCCGAAGTGGTCGACGAGATCCCCGAGGTGCCGGATCCGGCCCGGGCGGAGGTCGACCGCGAACTGGCCGCCATGGACACCCAGATCACCGATGCCTACCGGGAGTTCGCGGACAGCCGGGACAGGATGGCCCGCGACCCGCAGCTCGCGCAGAACGCCGTGCTCGGCCCGCTGAAAGCCCGGCGCACCGCCAGCATCGACCGCATCGCGACCGCGATCGGCCGCAGCGCGGAGCGTCCGCAAGGCCTCGGCTCGCTGGCCCCGTGCAGCCTGCGCGCGGACGACGGGACGGACGGACCCACGGACCGGCCCACGGACGAACCGACGGGCCCTCCCACGGACCGGCCGACGGACGATCCGACGGCGCCGCCCACGGACGAGTCCACGGACGGCGCTTCCGGCGGCAACGGGCCCGAGGACTCCGACTTCGTCGACATCCGGTCCGTCCGGCCGAACGCCGACAGGCCGGTCCGGCTCCGCGGCGCCTCGCGCGGCACCTTCACCACCGAGTGCGGGCGCAACCGGAACGGAAAGTTCAACCCGGACAACGTCATCGCCGCCCCCGGTGTCGCCAACGGCGCCCACCACATGCACGACTACGTCGGCAACCAGGCCACGGACGCCTTCTCCGGCGACGAGGACCTGGCGGCCGGCGACACCACCTGCCGCAACCAGGGCGACCGGTCCACGTACTACTGGCCGGTGCTCCGCCTGCGGAACGGGACGGCGGAGAACGACGCCGAAGCCGACGGCGGGGGCAGGGACCAGAACGTCGGGGAGATCCGGACGCCGTCCCAGGTGACGCTGAGGTTCGTCGGCAGCCCGACCGGGAAGGTCACGGCCATGCCGCGCTTCCTGCGCATCATCACCGGCGACGCCAAGGCGTTCACCAACGGAGACGCGAACGCCAACGCCTCCTGGAGCTGCACCGGATTCGAGGACCGGCAGCTCAAGGACAAGTACCCGATCTGTCCCGAAGACAGCCAGGTCGTCCGCTCCTTCGCTTTCCAGAGCTGCTGGGACGGGCAGAACACCGACAGCGCCAACCACCGCACCCATGTGGCGTTCGCGCGGGACGACGGAAGGTGCCCGCGCGGCTTCCGGGCCATTCCGCAACTGGTCCAGCGGATCGTGTACGACGTGCCTCCGGGGCCCGGGTTCGCCGTCGACTCCTTCCCGGAGCAGCTGCACAAGCCCGTCACCGACCACGGCGACTTCATCAACGTCTTCGACGCCGGGCTGATGCGGAAGGTGGTGAGCTGCGTCAACGAGAGTCGCCGGTGCCGCTGAAGGTGTGACGTCCCCGCCGCACCCGCGCGGTCAGCGTCCCGGGTGACCGGAGTGTTCTGCCTCGTTCGCGCTGCCGCCACCGCTTCCCGGGTGGTGCGGCGAGGCAGTCTCCACCGTCCCCCCGAGCCGGCCCCGCAGTGCCGCGATCACCGCGGCGTCGGAGACGGCGACCCACCGGCGGCCGACCAGGTACGAGCCCCCGTAGTCGTTGGCCTCGTTGATCCACTCCCGCTGTCCGCGGTCGGTCGCGAAGGTGGCCAGCACATAACGCCCGTCCTTCGTCGTGCAGTTGGCCTGCCGCAGCTCCTGCGCGTCGGTCTGGAGCCTCGGCTCGCAGTGCGCCTGTGCGGCGAGCTCCTCCAGTGTTCCGGTGGCGGTCGGCGGGATGCCGTCCCCGTCGCCGGAACTGCCGCATCCCGCGAGCAGGGCGAGGCCCGCGACGGCGGCCGCGCACCACGCGTGCCGCGCCGCCCTTCGCGTACCGTTCCGCTTCACCATGCGGCCATCGTGCCGTTGGGGGCCGGGTCCTGGCAGCCGAACGGGAGAAGGCCCCGGGGCGAGGCGGGTGGCGGCCCGCGCGGTTCCCGGAGTGACCATCGCACGATTCGCTCGTTCTGCTGAACGTGCGTCCACTGTCAGAGGTATCGCCAGCCGCCGCCCGGGCCGATGCGGGGCAGTCCGGGGCCGCGCTCGTCGAGCACTACCCGCGGCTGGCCCGGCTCGGCTATCTCGTCCTGCCGCACTCGCTGAGCCGCGACCGGCGCGTCCTCACGGCTCACGCACTGGCCCAGCGGTCCCTCCAGGCGGCGCACAGGGCCGGGCCCGTGGACGGCGGCGCGATCGCGCTGCCGCGCCGCCCGGAGGCGGCCGACCCGGGGTACGCGTACGTGCGGCGCCAGGTACTGCGGCACGCGCTGGCGGCGGGGCGGCCGTCGCGTCTGCGGCACCGGCCGCGCCGCGTCCCGTTCCCGCCGCGCCTTCCGCTGACGTGGGGGATCCGGCTGTACCCGCACTCCGGTGGCGCAAAAGAACTCGCCCTGGAGCAGCGGCTGTCGGCGGTGAGCGGGGCGGCGCGGGCCGCGTTCGTCCTGCGCGGCCTGGAAGGGCTGGCGGACGGCGAGGTCCGGCGGGTGCTGTCCGAGGCCGGGGTGGCCGACCCGCATGCCGCGCTGATGGAGGCGGACGGGGTCCCGGCCGCCTATGAGCTGCTGGCCTCGCCCGAGTTCGACCCCTGCTCGCTCCAGGCGCGCCCGCCCGATCTGGCGCGCCGCCGCAGATACCTCCGGGCGGCGCTGGCCGGCTGCGCCGCGCTGCTCGTGTGCGGGGCGCTGCTGGGCCTGCCCGGTGAGGGCTGGAGCCGGGGCGCCCTGTCCGCACCCCTGTACGCGCGCAACCCGGCGGCCGAAGCGGCCCTGGACCCGGGGGCGTTGCGAAGGGTGCCGGCGACGTTCTGGCAGCGCTCGCCGCGTACCGACTTCACCGCCTGGCCCACCCGGGGCGACCGGACCGAGGACACCCGGCTGCTGCGGCGGGCGCTGCGGGTGTGGGCGCGTCCGGGCGGCGGTGTGCGCACGTCGGCGACGCCGGGGACGCCGGTGGGGCCGCCGATGGGGGCGCCGCAGCTGTTGTACGCGGGCGAGGTGGGCCCGTCCGCGGTGGTGCTGTTCCACGACGGGCTGCGTGTCGTGCGGTACGCGGAGCCCCGTGACGCCGATCCGTCGAAGGGTGCGGCGCTCGACTTCGCCCGGGTCGACGGGGCGGACGCGACATCGGCGGGCGCCCTGGTCGTGGAGCGGGCGGGGGGCTCGGTCCGCTATCTGACGGCGCCCTGGGTGCGGCAGGTGCGGGTACGGGATCTGCTCGCGCCGGGCCGGGAGCCGGACGCGTCGCGCCGCTCCCCCGACGGGGTGACCGGCCCGCTGCCCGGACCGGCGGCCACACCCGGCTGCCGGTCCTGGTACGCGGTCGAGCTGGCCGGCGCCGGGGCGGTGCGCCTGGTGACGGATCTCGGTGAACTCGCCCCGGCCCGGCTGACCTCGGGCCCGCCGGAGCGTCCGCACGACGTCTCGGGGCGTGCGGAGTACGCGAGCTGGGCGCGGACCGCCTGTCTGCTGCCGGCCGTACGGGCGCACGGGGTGCGCGAGGTGAACTCATGGATGTACGCGGAGCAGCCGCTGCCCGAGGGCGACGGCACCGCGCAGTGGCTGTGCACCCGTGCGGAGACCTGGCGCGGCACCGGGAGCCGGACGCTCGCCCAGTTCCAGGCCCCGTCGGGGCGGCCGTTCGGAAGCGGGCCGCCAGGGGTGGTCGCGGCGCGCGCGGAGAACGCGCCGGAGTGCGGGGCGCGCGCTCCGCAGGTGCTGGCGGGCGTGCTGTGGAAGTCGCGCGGCGGCCGGTGGTACGTACTGGCGGCGGGCAGTGAGCAGTTCGCGTCGCTGACCACGTCGGGCGGGGTGACGGCGCGGGCGCGGGGGCGGCTGCTCGCGGTACGGGCCGGGGCGGGCGACCGGGCCCGGCTGGACGGCCGGCTGACGGACGGCAGCCGGGCCGGGGCGCTGCGCTGAGCGCTGCGGCGAGGTCCTTGGCCGGTCGGCCGGGGAACTCGGGAATTCAGCGCGTGCACGCCCCTGTTCGCCGACCTTACCCATCAGTATATTGACAACATGTCTCACACGCAGCCAGCGGCGGTGGCCTCGGAGCGGGCCGATCTCAAGGCCCGTCGGGTGTCCTTCGCCTGGGACGGGACACCCCTGCACTGGGTGCCGGGCGATCCGTTCACCACGCACACCATCAACGTGCTCCATCTCCTGCTCCCGGCCGGGGAACGCTGGTTCATCCACGTCTACCGGCAGGTGCTCCCGTACATCCACGACGAGCAACTGCGCCAGGACGTCATCGGGTTCATCGGCCAGGAGGCGATGCACTCCCAGGCCCACGACGACGTGCTCCCGCACCTGAAGAGCCTCGGCCTCGACCCGACCCCGTACACCGCCCAGGTCGACTGGCTCTTCGAGAAGCTGCTCGGCGACCGGACGCTGCCGCCGGGACGGGCGCGCAGGTGGTGGCTGATGGAGCGGGTCGCGACGATCGCGGCGATCGAGCACTACACCGCGTTCCTCGGCGACTGGATCCTGAACGCCGACGAGCTGGACCGGCGCGGCGCCGACCCCACGATGCTGGACCTGCTGCGCTGGCACGGCGCCGAGGAGGTCGAGCACCGCTCGGTCGCCTTCGACGTGTTCATGCATGTCGACGGCGGATACCGGCGGCGGGTACGGACCTGGGCGACGGCGTTCTCCGCACTGCTCTTCCTCTGGCAGCGCGGCGCCCGGTTCTTCATGGAGAACGATCCGAGCCTGCTGGACGGCAAGGCGTCCTTCGGCCGGTTCTACCGCAGCGGCCGCCACGGAACCCTGCCGAGCACCCCGTCGATGCTGCGGTCGATTCCGCGCTACCTGAGCCGTACCTACCACCCCTCGCAGGAGGGCAGCACGGCGCAGGCCGTCGACTACCTCGCCCATTCGCCGGCCGCGGTCGCGGCCGAGGCCCGTACGACGGAAGCCGGCTGACGATGCCCCTGCCACTCCCCCGCCTGCGCACCGTCGCCGTGATGGCCGGTGCCGCGCTGCTGGCCAAGCGGGCGATGCGCCGCCGCATCGAGAAGTCCCCGCTGTGGCCGCTGCCCGCACTGGACGAACCCGTGTCCGGCCGGGCGCGGCGCCGTTCCACCACCGGCCGGCGGCTGCTGATCACCGGACGGACCACGCCGGCGGACGGTGTCGTACAGCTGCGGCTGGAGGGCCGGGACCTGCCGGCCTGGCAGCCCGGCGCCCATCTGGACCTGGTGCTGCCTTCCGGTCTGGTCCGGCAGTACTCCCTGTGCGGCGACCCGGCCGACCGCACCGCGTACACCGTGGCGACCCGGCTGGCCGAGGACGGCAGGGGCGGCTCGCGCGAGGTGCACGCCCTGCTCCACGAGGGCCTGGAGGTCGAGGTCCGGGGCCCGCGCAACCGTTTCCCGCTGGCCGAGGCCCGCTCCCACGTCCTCGTGGCCGGCGGCATCGGCATCACCCCGGTCCTGCCGATGGTGCGCGAGCTGGCCGCCTCGGGCGCCGACTGGCGGCTGCTGTACGGGGGACGCAGCCGGGCGACGATGCCGTTCCTGGCGGAGATCGAGAAGCTGGGCGCCGACGGAGACCGGGTCACGATCGTCCCGCAGGACGAGGCGGGCCACCCGGACATCGCGGCGGCCCTCGCGGACACGGCCGAGGGCACGGCGGTCCACTGCTGCGGCCCGGAGCCCTTGATGGACGCGGTCGCGGCCGCGCTCCCGCCCGGCTGCACCCTGCACGTGGAGCGGTTCTCCGCGCCGGGGACGGACGCCGCGGGGTCGGCGCCCTTCGAGGTCGAACTGCGCCGCTCGGGCCGCACCGTACCGGTCGCGGCCGGCCAGTCGGTGCTCGCCGCCGTGCGTGCCGAGCTGCCCCACGTGTCGTACTCCTGCGAGCAGGGCTTCTGCGGTACGTGCCAACAGCGGGTCCTGGAGGGCGAGGTCGAGCACCGGGACGACCTCCTGACGGACGCGGAGCGGGGCGAGTCGATGCTGATCTGCGTCTCACGGTGCCGGGGCGGGCGGCTGGTGCTGGACCTCTAGTGCCGGGGCGAGGCCGTCGCGGTCTCCGCCCGGTCGGTACCCTGTTCTCCATGACGACCGGGGTGCGGCGCAGGATGGGCGTCGAGGAGCGCAGGCAGCAGTTGATCGGTGTCGCGCTGGAGTTGTTCAGTCAGCGGTCTCCGGACGAGGTGTCGATCGACGAGATCGCCGCCGCCGCCGGGATCTCCCGGCCGCTGGTCTACCACTACTTCCCGGGCAAGCAGAGCCTGTACGAGGCGGCGCTGCGGCGGGCTGCGGACGAGCTGACGGCCCGGTTCCTGGAGCCGCGCGAAGGACCCCTGGGCGCGCGGCTGTTGCGGGTCATGGGACGGTTCTTCGATTTCGTCGACGAGCACGGGCCCGGGTTCGCGGCCCTCATGCGGGGCGGCCCCGCGGTGGGTTCCTCGACGGCGAACGCCATGGTCGACGGGGTGCGCCAGGCGGCCTGCGAACAGATCCTGGCCCACTTGGGCGTCGAGGAACCTCCGCCCCGGCTGGAGCTGGTCGTCAGGTCGTGGGTCTCGCTCGCCGAGTCGACGGCCCTGTTGTGGCTGGACGGGCGGCCCATCCCGCGTGCGGAGCTGGAGTTGCAACTGGTGCACGACTTCGCCGCACTGGCCACCGTGAGCGCCGCGTACAACGAGGAGATGGCCGGCGTGGTGCTGCGGGTCCTCGCGCAGGAGCCGCCGGACGGGCCGTTCGGAGATCTGCTGGTGCGGCTCTCCTCGCTGGCGCCCGCCGTGCCGGCCGTGCCTCCGCAGCGGTAGCCGCCGCGGAGGCCTCCGCGCGCCTCAGCGCCTCCCGGTCCGCACGGACACGAACGGCTGGAGCCCCGCGACTTCGGCGGCCGAGGTTCCGATCACCGTCAGTCCGGCCCTGCCACCGACCACTCCGCTCGCCGAGTTCTCGCGGGGGGCCGAGGGATCCGTCACCGCGGGCTGCGGCAGGTCCAGGTTCTTCCAGCGCCCCCGGGGCGCGCCGGTTCCGGTGGTGCCCGGAGCCGTCGGTGTCCAGGACCAGGCCAGCGCGTCCCGCTGGGCGCCGAGCGTCTGGCCCACGACGGCGATCCCGCCTCCCGGCCGTGCGGTCAGGCCGAAGAGCCGCGCGGGCACGTCCGGTACCGCGACCCTGTGCCATTCCCCGCCGTCGTGGCGGGCCACCAGGGCACGGGTCGAACCGTCCTCGGGCGACCAGTCCTCGCCCACCAGCCACACCTCGCCGTCCTCGGTCACGGCGAGGTTCTGGGCCTGTCCTGGACGGTCGGTGACACCGGGGGCGCCGACCTGCTCCCAGGAGGATCCGTCGTAGTGCATCAGCAGCGGGCTGCCACTGGCGCCGTCGTAACCCGCCGCCCAGACGTCGTCGGCGGAGACCGCCCGCACCGCGTTCAGGTACCAGAAGTCGCCGGCCGGTTCCGGGAGCGGCACGTCACGCCACGCGGTCCCGTCGAAGTGCCGGACGATTCCCGCCTGCCGGGACTCGACGACCCAGCCTCCCTTCTCCTCGTCCCAGGTCCGCGAGACCTCGATCTGTGCGACGCCCGCGGCCCAGGCGCCTCCCGGGAGCGCGTCCACGTCCAGCAACGAGGCCCCCAGCACCTTCTCCGGCACGTCCATGGGCACGACCTGCCATCGCGTGCCGTCGAAGTGCTGGGTGTAGACCCGTCCGTCGAGGGCGGAGGCGTCGTCGCCCACGAGCCACACATCGCGGGCGCCGTTCGCGTCCACGGCGTTGACCCGGCTGCTGACCGCTCCCGCGGCCGCGGTGGCCGGCGCCACGGGCGTCCACGCCCCGCCGGGCTCGGAGCGTTCGGCCACCACCGGCTGGAACCGGGTCACCTTGCCCTCGTTGCGCACGGTGAATCCGGCCGCCCAGGTCCTGCCCCGGCCCGTGTTCACGACGTCGACGAGATTGGCGTCGCTGAACGGCACCGCCTCGCCCGTCCACGTACGTGCGGGGTGGGCGGTCCCGTCCAGCGCGGACGCGGGCACGGGGACGGACAGGGTGACGGACAGGGCAGCCGTGGCAACGGCCGCCCCGAGCAGTGGGCGACGGCGGCTGGACTTCAGCACAGGGGATTCCTTCCGGAGACGATCTCACCCGGTAAGTGCGTCGGTCCGGCCTGCGGGTTGCAGCACGGCGTGCCTTGTGCGCTCAGGCCTTGCGGTAGGAGGCGTCGAGGTCGCGTGCTTCGACGGAGAGGTGCAGGGCCGGCCCGGTGGCCGCGCGGAGATGGCCCGTCAGCAGTTCCAGGACGGATTCGGTGAGCCTGGCCTTGACCTCCGGGGTGCGGCCCGGCAGCAGCGAGATGTCCACGTGCACGAGCACGTCCCCGTCCGGGGAGTCCGCCACCACCGTCTCCTCGGTCCGCCGGAAGCGGGTCTTGCAGGCAGCGATCTTGGTGTTGACGGTCTCGGCGATCAGCGGGTGCAGCGCGAGGGCGAAGGCGGGACGGTCGAAGGTGTCGTCGAGTTCGGCGGAGTAGTCGACGGTGATCTGCGGCATGACGGCCTCCAGGGCGGGAACGGGCGGGGGACGGACGCCGCCCAGCTTTCCCCGGACCGGTGAGGGCGCACAACAACGATTCACTATGTGGGCCGGCCCCGGTCCCCGCGCGGACGCGGGGGCCGGGACCGGCCGGATGGAGCGGGAGGGCCTGCCGCGAGTGCGGCTCTGCCCGGCGGCTGACCGCACGGAGCGGCCCGATGCGGGTCAGCGCAGCGAGAACACCGCCACCGTGCGTCCCGGGACGGTGAAGCCTCCCGAACTCCTGTCGTAGGTGGACCTCTTGACGGTGAGATCCGCGCCCGCCGCCTGGACGGGGTGCAGGGCGTAGTCCTTTCCGGCCAGGGAGGCGACCTTCTGGGTGGTGGCGCCGGGTGCCGCGTTGAGGACGACGACCAGCTTGCCGAGCCGCATGGTGATCACGCCGGGCGTCTCGTCCTTGCCGGAGAGCGGGAAGGAGAGCGCGGACTGCACCTGTCCGGTGGTGGAGAGGTCGAAGTCCTTCTCCGTGGCGCGGATGGTGAGCAGGTCCTGGTAGGCGGCCGAGGCGCCGTTGATCTGTGCGCAGCCGGGACTGATCGCCGCGTTGGCGAGCAGCGGCCTGGCATAGGACCACTTGGCCCGGTTGTCGGCGGCGGGCGGCAGTCCGCGGCCGAAGCCGTTGCCCGCGCGGCAGTCCCAGTGCAGGGCGTTGAACCAGTCGCCGCTGTCGAAGGAGTTGCGGTCCAGCGACTTGGAGCGCAGCAGGTCGGTGCCGGCCTGGGAGAGCGAGGGGCCCTGCGAGAGGGTGGCCGTCGCCATGGCCAGGACCTGCATACGGGCCCGGTCGGCTGCCGAGGTGCCCGCCGGGAGCTTGAAGGCGAGGGTGTCGTACAGCGTCTCGTTGTCGTGGGCGTCGGAGTAGGCGAGGGCGTCACCGGGGGCGGCGGCGTATCCGGCCGGGGCTCCGTTGTAGTCGACGCCCGAGCCCTTGACCGTGTTGCCGGAGGTGTCGGTGAAGGTGTAGTCGGCGAGGTTGCCGGTGAGTCCGACCTTGATCAGGTCCTGGTAGTGGAGCAGCCGGGCCTTCTGCTCGGCCTCGGTGCCGTTGTGGGTGGAGGTGTTGGGGTCGGTGTAGAGGCCGGTGGCGAAGCCCTGGACGCCGGGGTCCTCGTCGAACGGGGAGCCGCCGCGGACGGCGTCGCGGGCCCGGTCGGAGAAGGTGGCGATGCCGGTGCCGGCCATGTTCTTCTGCGTGGCCTGGACGAAGCGGGCGTCGTCGGCGATCTCTCCGAAGTTCCAGCCCTCCCCGTACAGGATGATCTTCTTGCCGTCGACGCCGTCCTTGGCGGTGGTCAGCGCGTCGAGCGCCTTGCGGACCGCGAGGATGTTGGCCTTGGGGTGGTGTCCCATGAGGTCGAAGCGGAAGCCGTCGACCTTGTACTCCTTGGCCCAGGTGACGACGGAGTCCACGACGAGCTTGCCCATCATGGTGTTCTCGGGTGCGGTGTTGGCGCAGCAGGTGGAGGTGGCGACGGTGCCGTCCTCCAGGAGGCGCTGGTAGTAGCCGGGCACGATCCGGTCGAGCACGGACTTGTCGTCCTGGCCGGAGGCGACGGTGTGGTTGTAGACGACGTCCATGACGGTCCGCAGACCGGCGCCGTTGAGGCCCTGCACCATCTGCCGGAACTCGACCGTGCGCCGGGTGCCGTCGGGGTCGGAGGCGTAGGAGCCTTCGGGGACGGTGTAGTGCAGCGGGTCGTAGCCCCAGTTGAAGGCGTCCTTCGCGGCGGACTTCGCCACGCAGGCCTGCTGCTCCTCGGAGTCGGGGGCGTAGACGGACAGGTCACAGGCAGGCTTCTGCTGGTCCTTCTTCTTCTCGGGGATGGTGCCGATGTCGAAGGCGGGCAGCAGATGGACGTAGTCGGTGCCGGAGTCGGCGAGCTGCTTGAGGTGCTTCATCCCGTCGGAGCGGGTGTCGGTGAAGGCGAGGTACTCACCGGGGTGCTTGGAGGTGGGGTCCGCGATCGAGAAGTCGCGGATCTGGAGTTCCTGGATCTGCGCGTCGCGCAGCGGTACGGCGGCGGGCTTGGCCAGGGCGCTCCAGCCCTTGGGCGCGAGCCTGCCGTCCTCCAGGTCGACCACGAGGCTCCGGGCGGAGTCGGTGGTCAGGGCGGTGGAGTAGGGGTCGGTGACCTTGTTGGTGACGAGCTTCTGGACGGTGGGCGCCCAGACGTTCACGGCGTAGCGGTAGGGCTTGCCGTTCCAGCTCCTGTTGCCGGTGACGGACCAGACGCCGGTGCGGTCGTCGCGTCGCATCGGGACGGTCCTGCCGTCGAGGTCGAGCGTGACGGTGCGGGCGGTGGGCGCCCAGACGGACAGGGTGGGCGTGCCGTTCCGGAAGACCGGGCCGAGCGAGGCGCTGCTCGCCCTCGTCCCGTAGAGGTCGTCGAGCACGCCGGCGCTCTGGACGCCGGTGGCGGCGAGCAGGGCGCCGTTGGCGGCGCGCTGGGTGGCGATCAGCTGGCCGCGCAGGGCCTCGCGGACCCTGTCCCGGTCACGGGTGTCGACGGTGAAGGCCGGGTAGTCCCTCAGGTGCGGGTACTCGGCCTTCTGCGCGTCGGTCAGCGCGGACGGGCTGAGCCGCAGCCACCGGCCCTCGTCGGAGAGTGCCCCGTCGACGACGGAGATGCCGCCGCTCGGTGCGTAGACGAGCTGCTGGCTGGTGGCCTCGGTGGCCTTCACCTTCCAGACGACGGTGTCGGAGTCGATCCACTGCGCCTCGGCCTTGGTGAGGTCGGGGGTGGGCACGCCGCCGGTCTGCGGGAGCAGATAGCCGGACGTGCCGCCGAGCATCCAGACCTCGTGGCCGTAGGTGGCGATGTCGAGCGACTGGTCGCTGGGCAGGTCCTTCTCGTCGCCCCGGTGCAGGATGTAGCTGAGCGAGGTGGCTCCGTCGGCGAGCGGGACCTCGAAGGTGACGCCGGAGGCGTCCTTCTTCACCGGCTGGAGCGGCTTGGACCAGTCGGTGGGTTCCTTGGCGCCGGTCCAGGTGTGCAGGCCCCAGCCGTCGTAGTCGCCGTCGGCCCGGTAGTAGTGCAGGACGGCCCTGGTGGTGTCCGGTGCCGGGTAGGCGCCGTCGGGGGCGGTGTCGGCCTGGCCGTCCTTGCCCTGCTCGATCCAGACCTGTCCGGTCTTCGCCAGGTCGACGGTGCGCTCGGGCCCGTCGGCGGTGGAGGCCTTCTCGACGGTGTACGGGACGGCCGAGACGCCCTCGGGCACCTTGATCCAGGCGAAGGCTCCGTACGCGTCACGCCCCGTGAAGGCGGCGGTGGTGTCGCCGGACCTGGCCTGCCAGCCGTCGTAGTCGCCGTCGGCGCGCTTGTAGTGGACGACGGCGTAGTCGCGTTCGACGGCGACGGGCTTCGCCGGGGCGGGCGCCTGTCCGGCGGTGGAGGCGGCGAGCGCGCTCGCGGTGTGCCCGGTGCGGTCGACGACGACGGCCTTGTAGCGCAGCGGTGTTCCGGCGGCCGTCGTGTCGCTGATCGTCTGGGTGACCTTGTACGGGGCGTGGTCGGCGGTGCCGAGGGTGGTCCACTTGCCGTTGCCGGTCTGGGCGGCGAAGACGACCCGGTTGAGGGAGCCGCCGTCGACGTCGGCGGTGAGCTCGACGGTGCCGGTGGCCCCGGCGGCCGGTGCCTTCAGCGTGATCGAGGGCGTGGCCGCGTGGGCGGTCAGCGTCTTCGCGGCGCGGAGCACGATGCTGGAGAGCGCCGGCACGGTGACGGTGATCTTCTTGCCGGCGCCGCTGCGGACGGTGCCGGAACCGCCGTACAGCGTACGGAAGTCCATGCCGGCGGACTCGGTGGACAGCTCGACGGTCCTCGCCGCGGTGCCGTTGTTCGTGGCGACGACGTACTCGTTGCCGCGCTCGGGGTCCGTACGGGAGAAAGCGTAGACGGAGCCTTCGGCGTAGCGCTCGGTCTGGACGCCGTCGCGCAGCGCCGGGTTGTCCCGGGTCAGCTTCGAGAGGGCGGCGATGGACCGGTAGAGCGGGTGGCTGGTGTCGTACGCGTCCGAGGCGTGCGTGCGGTCGGTGCCCAGCTCGTCGTCGTCGAGGTAGTCCGCGGTCTTCGAGGCGAACATCGTCTGGCGGGCGTCCTTGTCGCCGCCGGCGCCGGTGAATCCCTGCTCGTCGCCGTAGTAGACGACGGGGTTGCCGCGGCTGAGGAACATCAGCTCGTTGGCGAGCCGGGCGCGCTTGACCAGCTCCGCGTCACCGGCCTTCGGGTTGTCCTGCTTCAGGAAGGTCCCGATGCGGCCCATGTCGTGGTTGCCGAGGAACTTCACCTGCTCGTACGCGTTGGCCTTGTCGGTGGTGTACCGGTAGTCGTCGCCGAAGACGGCGGCGAGCTTCGAGGCGGGGGCGCCCTGGGAGGCGTACTGGCGGGCCGCTTCCTGGAAGGGGAAGTCGAGCGTGGCGTCCAGCCGTCCCTGCGTGACGTAGGGCGAGGTGATCGCGGTGTCGGCGGAGTAGACCTCGCCGAACATGAAGAAGTCCTTGCGGCCGTGCCGGGCCGCGTACGTGTCGAGTGCGGTCGCCCACTGGGTCCAGAAGTCCATGTCGACGTGTTTGACGGTGTCGATCCGGAAGCCGTCGATGTCGAAGTCGCGGACCCACTTCTCGTAGATCTTCTCCATGCCGGAGACGACCTCGGGCCGCTCGGTCCACAGGTCGTCGAGCCCGGAGAAGTCGCCGTACGTGGTCGACTCGCCGGCATAGGTCGAGTCACCGCGGTTGTGGTACATCGTGGGGTCGTTGAGCCAGGACGGCGTCTTGCCGCCGCTGGTGACCGGCTTGTACGGGAACGAGTCCGCGTCCGTCCTCGCCATGCCGGCGGCGTCGTCGAACGGCCGGCCGTCGCGGTCGAGGTAGGGGTAGGCGCCCTTGGGCTTGTAGCCGTAGGTCTTCTCGGCGTAGTCGACGGTGTCGGCGGTGTGGTTGGTGATGACGTCGAAGAAGACCTTCATGCCCTTGCGATGGGCCTGTTCGATCAGCTTCGTCAGGTCGGCGTTGGTCCCGAAGTGCGGGTCGACCTGGGTGAAGTCGGTGATCCAGTAGCCGTGGTAGCCGGCCGACGCGTCCTTGCCGGTGCCCTGGACGGGGCGGTTCTTGAAGATCGGGGCGAGCCAGATGGCGGTGGTGCCGAGCCCCTTGATGTAGTCGAGGCGGCTGGTCATGCCCTTGAGGTCGCCGCCCTGGTAGAACCCCTTGTCGGTGGGGTCGTACCCGGTCTCCAGCCGCGATCCGGTCAGTCCGCCCCGGTCGTTCCCGGTGTCGCCGTTGGCGAAGCGGTCGGGCATGACGAAGTAGAACTGCTCGCGGGTCAGGTCGTGCCGGGCAGGCTGTGCTGCCAGCTTGGCGTCCGACGGCGCGGCGGGCGGCCTGGCCGCGGCGGCGGGCAGCGCGGGCACGAAAGCCGCGCACAGGGCGGCCGCGACGACGGCGGTGGCCGTTCTTCTCGCGGGCACGCGCGGGGACGGACGTATCACTCGGGTTCTCCTCGAAGGGGTACGGGTACGGGGCCGGACGGGCCGGTGAGGGCCCGTCCGGCGGGTGGGGCGCAGGGGGTCAGCCGCGCCAGACGTCGGCGGTCAGGGTGACCTTGCCGGAGGACGGCACCGTGGCCGTGCGGTTGGCGCCGCTCTCCCAGGTCACGTTGCCGGATCCGTCCTTGCGGACGTACTTGTACTCGAACGTCGTACCGGCCGGCAGGCTCACGTCGAGCTTCCAGACGGGGTACGTGGCCGGGTCGAGCTTCGGCGCGGACGCCGGGTTCCAGTTGCCGAGGGCGGCCTGGTTGCCGGTGACGTAGATGTTCTGGCCGAGCTGGGTGGTGGCGTTGACGCCGAAGGAGGCGCCGGACGTGCCCGTGCCGGGGTCGGTCGGGTCCGTCGGGCCGGAGCCGCCGCCGGAGCAGGTGCGGGCGCCGGTCTGGAGGGCGAGGGCGGTGTTGGCGGCGAGCGTGGCGGTGAACTGGCCGGAGCCGTTGACCGTGACGCCGTTGCCGGACTGGATGTCGCAGTAGTCGCCGGCGGGCAGCGAGGTCTGGAACGTACGGGTCAGCGAGGAGCCCTCGTGGTTGATCGCCACATACGCCTTGGATCCGCGGCCGAAGGCGATCTGGTCGCCGCCGTTGTCCCACCAGTTGGTGACGGCCTCACCGCGGGCGGTGTTGCGGAAGCCGACCATGGAGGAGATCTCGCGCCAGGCGTGCTGGCACTTCCAGCCGTCGCTGAAGCAGGCGTTCACGGTGCCGCCGCTCGGCGGGCCGGCGTCCTTGTCGGACCACTCGTAGCCGGAGTGGACGTCGGGCGAGCCGTAGGGCCAGGCCAGCATGAACACGTTGGCGAGCGTGTAGTTGGCACCGCTCTTGTAGTTCAGCGTCTCGCCGTTGCGCTCGGTGTCGTGGTTGTCGACGAAGACCGCGGCCTTCGAGGAGGACATGAATCCCCAGCCCTCGCCGAAGTTCTTCAGGTTGGCGAGGTTCTCGTTGTTGAAGACCTGCTTGAGGCTGCGGGCGTAGCGGAACTCCTGGACGTCGCCGGTGCCGGCGTACTCGTCGGGCGAGACGGCCTCGCCGGCGCCGTAGATCGCCTCCTGCTTCCAGTAGACGCCGGAGTTGCTCAGCCGGGACTTGATGTTGGCGAGGTCGGCGGCGGGCATGTGCTTGGCCGCGTCGATGCGGAACCCGTCGACGCCCAGCGAGAGCAGGTCGTTGAGGTATCCGGCGATCTTGCCGCGGACGTAGTCCTCGCCGGTGTCCAGGTCGGCGAGGCCCACGAGTTCGCAGTTCTGGACGTTGGCGCGGTCGCCGTAGTTGCTGATCTGCGACTGGCAGTCGTTCATGTCGTTGACCGAGTACAGGCCGGGGTAGTCGTACTTGCTGTACGAGGACCCGCCCGTACCCGTGCCGGAACCGGCCGACATGTGGTTGATGACCGAGTCGGCGACGACCTTGACGCCCGCGCTGTGGCAGGTGCTGACCATGTTCGCGAACGAGGTGCGGTCGCCGAGCCGTCCGGCGATCCGGTAGCTCACCGGCTGGTACGAGGTCCACCACTGCCCGCCCTGGATGTGCTCCTGGGGCGGCGAGACCTGTACGAAGCCGTAGCCGGCCGGGCCGAGGGAGTCCGTACACGCCTTGGCGACGGAGTCGAACTTCCACTCGAAGAGGACGGCGGTGACGTCCTTGGTGCCCGGGGCCGATGCCTGCGCGTCCGTGGCGGGGACCACGAGGGCGGCTGCGCCGGCTATCAGTGCGAGCGCGGCAGACAGAGGTCTGCTGGCCATTGTTTCCTCCTGCGGTGGGGGAAATGCGGGTGAGGTGCAGCCTCATACGGCAACGCGCCCTGCCCTCAAGGCTCCTGAATCTTCTTGCTGCAAGAATGCAAACCTTGCCGCGGGGAGACGGTACGAGTCCGCCAGAGCCCGGTCAACCCTTTGGACACGAGCTGCTCACATCCGCGAAATACTGGAGATTTCTTCCTGCAAGGACTTACGCAAGACATTGCAGCGCTGTTACCTTTCTCCCGACTCCGGTCCGGTCGGCCGGGGGTCCCGTCACCCACGGGCCCCACGCGCCCGGCCGGCCGGGCCGGTCACCCTCAGGAGAGACACCGGGAGTCACACTCCCCGCCGGCCCGTCCGGGCCGACCCCCGGTGCCTCTCCTGGAGCACCCGTCGGACACCGGGGCGACGGCATGCGCCGATGGCACCGCAGGGGGCGAAAGCCTCTCCGCCCACAGGGCAGCCGGCGGCTTCAGAGCTCAGGCTCCCGCGTGAATGTATGCGGCCCACTCGTACGGCCGGTCCGGCGCAAGGTCCCGCAGTTCCCTGACCGCATGGTGCACCGCGTGGGCGGCCGTCGGCCCTCCGGCCGGCGCCCGGCCGTAGAAGGCGCTCAGGAACGCGCCGATCCGCGTGCTCTCCACCTCCCACAGGGTGCCGACGGCCTCGGGATATCCGGCCAGCAGAAACGCACTGGAGACCTGCACGGCCTCATCGGTGAGCCGGGTCGAACTACGTGCCGTGCCGCAGGCGGTGAGCACGGCGAGCCGGGTGGACGCGGGCCGGATACGGCAGATGTCCACCACCGACAATGCCTCCCCCGACGGCAACTGGATCCAGCTGCCCGTCGGTTCCTCGGGCGGGCTGTGGGCGTGACAGCCGAACTGCACCCACTGCGCACTCTCCAGGGCGGCCAGGACGTCCGTGCGGGTGGCGGCCTCTCCGATGAGCAGGTTCGGACGGTCGAGCGCATCCGCCGTGAGGCGTGCGGCGGCCACGGAGCCCGGCAGCACCTCATCCGATTCCGCGACGATCAGCGCATGCTCCGCCCCGGAGCCCTGGCGCCGGGCGGCCCGGGAACGGGCGTGGGCCAGCGTCTGGAATCCCGGGATGTAGGAGGACACCACCGTGTCGAGCGCGCTGCCGCAGCGGCCGTTCTCGCAGTCCCCGGAAAGGCACTGTGCCGCATGCAACGGGAGCGCCGTGAACGGCCCGGTCGGCACCCACCAGATGCGCGGCGGCCCTGCGTCGTCGGGCCCCGCGGCCCCGTCGCGGCGCAGGACGTCGAGTACGGGTTCCACCACGGAGTGCCAGGTCCATCCGAGGAGGCGGTGGATCGTGTCCCGGGCCGCGATCAACCGGGACGGCGGCAGCCTCCGGCTGCCGCGTGCGTAGACCGACTCGATCGCCGCGCGGAACTGCTCTGCCGCGTCGGTGACCTCCTGCGCCGTGGCATCGAGACGAAGGGCGGTCGCCCCTTGGGGGGTGACGACGAACGCGATGCACGACAGGCCGCGCGCGTGGTTGAGGACGACGACCGGCCCCTCGGCCGTGAGCTCGCGCAGGCGGTCCGGCGGGAACGGTCCCAGGAAGTCCTCGAACCCCGGTTCCGTCCGGACCCGCTCGATGAGCCGGTCCAGTTCCGCCGAGGCCCGCCGGCCCGCCAGACGGGCCCGGCCGACCCCGCTGCCGGCACCCTCCTCCAACTGCGCGGTCAGCTGGGTGAACCGGGAGGCGAGAGCGGGATGCGCCTCGGCGAGTGCGCCGAGGTCCGTACGGGATTCGAGCCGGCGGGCAAGCAGGAGGCCGCGGCCGCGTTCGTGCAGCGCTACGGCCGCGTCGATCCGGGGGCCGCGGACGGTACGGATGAGTCCCCCGGCCAACCCCGCCAGGAGGGCGTCGTCGTCGTCCCCACTCCCGCCGTCATCCACGGTCTCGCCGCCATACCTGCTCCCGCCGTCATCCACGGTCTCGCCGCCATGCCTGCTCCCGCCTTCGCCCGCGCCGCCGCGACCGGCGCGCTCCTCCGCCTCTCGCAGTCGCCTTCGCAGCACTTCCAGCTGGGCCGTGCCGCGGCGGTGCAGGAGATTGGCCGCGATCATCGCGGTGAGTCCGCGTACATCGCCGTCGAAACCGAGGAGGGCGTGCTCGGCCGCCGGCCGCGGACCGCCCCGGTCGGTCACCCGTTCCAGCAGACCCACGGTCTCCGCCCCCAGTGACAGAGCGAGATCGACGTCCGACGTGACGGTGTCGGCGCACCTCACCGCGGCGGCGATGCCGGCGTGGGCACGCATCCAGACCGAGTGGAGCGGACTGCGCAGCGTGTCGATGTTCCGTTCCAGCCGGTCCTCGGTACGGAAGGAGCCCAGCAGGGGAGACACGACGTCCTCCATCAGATCGGACATCGTCCCGGAGCGTTCTCGGCCGGTATCGGGTACCGGCGGAAGATCACCGAGGTCGATCGGGTCGCCGGGTCGGATGCGCTGCAGGGCGCTCATCACGCGCATCACCGCGATCATCTGCGCCTCCACTTCGCCCGTGATCATCCCGATGACGGTGTCGGCTTCGTCGACGAGCCGGGTGCCACGGTCCGGGTCGTCGGCACGCACGGCCATGGACCGCTGGATCAGCGCTCTGACCAGCGTCATTCCCGCGAACCCCCTGCGCTGCCCCGCAGGAGCCGCGGAGAAGCTCCTGCGACACTGCTCGACCTCCTCGTCCGTGGTGCCGGTCGCGGGGCCGCCGCCCGGGCCGACCAGTGCGATCAGGTCCCTCAGGCTCTCGGCGTGGATGCGCTGCTCGCCCACGCCGGGTTCCTGGCGGGCGTCCGCCCGTTCGCCCAGCTCGATGAGGTCCGGAAGCAGCTCCCGGACACGTTCCAGCTGATCCTGATCATGGTTGAGGACATAACCGACGAGTCCGTTCAGCGCCGTGAAATACCCGGCTCTGAAGGTCTCCTCGGCACTCTCCGGCTCACTGTCCCGTCCGGACTCCGCCATGTCCTCCTCGATGGCCGCCGCTTCCATGACGAGGTCCGGATCGCTGGTCACCAGACCCAGCAGCGTGAGCAGTTCGCGCAGCCGGGCGGCCACGGCCGCTGAGGGCCGGTCCGACTGCTCGTACACCTGCCGCAGCAGTCCGACCGCTTCCGTGAGGGTCCGCACGTCCACGTCGTCCGGCCTGATCGTGCCCAGGGTCGCGCTCAGCAGGTCGCCCCCCGCCTCGCGCAGGCCCTTGTCCCCGCCCAGCCGGTCGAACGCGGTCCGGAGGTCCTGGACCATCGAGTCCAGGCCGGGCTGCTCGCCGCCCTCCGGTCCCACGAGGTTGGCCATCGCTCTGAGTCCCGCGAGGTCGCCCCCCATCTCCTTCCTCATCCATGCCGCTGCCGCCGTGAGCAACTCGGCCAGTCCCCGCAGCGCCTCGCAGCCCATGAGGTCCAGCGCGTGCTCCGCCTCCGCTGACCACACCGGCTCCGTCAGCGTGCACAGCGCGCCCACCGCCGCCTCGGTCACCTGCCCGGCCCGGAGCCAGGAGAGGGGTTCGAAGCCGACCGGTGCGCAGGCCGCCGTCTCCGCGGTGACCGCGGTGGCCAGCGCGCCCAGCTGTGCCGCCTCCTGCGCCGAGTTCTCCCCCATGGTCTCGGCGCAGCGCCGGGCCGCGGCCGCCAGGACGACCCCGTACACGGGGCGTGCCGCATCGTCCGGTGCGAGCGCGTCGAATGCGCGGCGGTAACGGCCGATGCGTTCCAGCGGCTGGTCCGTGGGGTCGTCGGCGGCCGGGCCGCCGAGGCAGTCCGCGAAGGCGATGGCAGCGTGCAGGTCGGCCGGCAGGCCGGGCAGGCCGTGGTCGAGGGCCAACTCCTCCGCCAGCGGAAGGATCCGGTTGAGCAGCGCGTTCATCTCACCGGCCCGGTGACCTTCCTCCCTTCCCTGCAGGCCGAAGTACCGCAGGATCGCCGGCTCGATCCGCTCCAGTACCTGCGCGGCGGGCCCAGGAGTCCCCTCGGCGTCCTGCCCGAGACGGCCGAGGACTGTGTGCAGCGTCGCGGCCAACGCACCGCGCGACGGGTGGTCCGGCGGCAGCGTGGTGAGCGCGGCCCGGACACGGACGGCCGCGCAGGCCAGGGCGGGCAGTTCGCCGTTCTGGGTGGCCTCGACGCTGAGCAGCAGTCCGGTCACGGCGTGCAGCTCGGCGGGGTCATGCTGGACGGTGCGCCACAGTTCCCTCAACTGCGCGACTCTTTCGGTTGTTTCGGGCGTCGGCGTGATGGCGCACGTTCTCAGCAGCTCCTCGACCCGGTCCGGGGACGGCTCGCCGAGCAGTACCGCGGCCCGGACGACCACATCGAGCATGAGCGGCAGCAGGCCGCCCTGGCGGGGATGACCGGGCGGCACCAGGACGCATGCCTTGGCAGCGGTCCGTGCAGCGGCCGTGAGCGAATCGGGCTCGGCCAGCGCCTCGAAGCGCTGCATGCGTACGACGACGAGTGCGACGGAGACGTCACCGAAGCCCTCGTGGTCAGGGGGCATGACGACGAGCGCGTCAAACAGCCAGGCAAGCGCCTGGTCGAACAGCGGAGTGGCCGCGGCTGCGCCGCCGTCCTCCATCGCCCGCAGGGCCAGCCCGACGCAGACGGAGCCCACGATGCAGGCGAAACCTGACAGGCGCACGAACCTGTCGGCCTCCGGCTCCGCGATCTCCGGGGGCAGCTCCGGCAGCACACTCGGATCGGGCAGCAGCGGACGCAGGAGGTTGCGCAGAGCGAGGGCGAACGCCGCTTCCTCGTCCGCCGCAGGATTCCGGTCACCAGCGCTCGCTCGGTACCAGTAGGTCCAGCAGACGAGCAGGAGGGGGCCGAAGGGGACCTCCACGTCAGGTGCGGGTGCCGCCCCGGCGAGCAGTCTCAGCGCGTCGGTTTCGGCGTCCTCACCCAGCAGTACTCCGAGGTCCTGTGTCTGCCCGGCCTCGTTGAGCCGGGAGCCCACCCGACCTGCCAACTCGGCCAGCTCGTCGTCGGACATGGCACGTATCATATTCTGACGAATCCTCAGAGGAGTGATCTTTCAGTGGAGTTCGGGATCAGGGAGTGCGGTGTGCTCGCGGCGGGACGTGGCAGATGAGCAGACGGGAGCGCCAACGGCGTCAGGCCTACGAGGACGCGGTCGAGTACCTGTGCACCGAGTTCGCCTCCTTGACCGAGCACCTCGGCGGCCCGGACTGGGCACGGACGGTCGAGTCGGTCACCTCCGGTGAACCGCACACGGAGAGCTGGTACGCCGCCGTCCGGCTCCTGCACGAGGCCGTCGAGGAAGCGGGCATCCCCGGTGGTCTCGGCCTGACCACGCCCATGGGCGCCCAGGAGTGGCCGGTCACCGCGCGCCGCGTCACCGGCTGGGTGTGCCCCGACCACTCCTGCTCACGCGTGCAGCGCTTCGAGGGAGGCGGCGAACAGCCGCCCGCCCCGGAGTGCGCTCTGCTGGGACGGGCGATGCGCTTCGTGACGGACTGAGCGGCATGGGCCTGCTGCTCGCACTCCAGAGCCGTATCCCGGACCGCTGGTTCATCAGACGGCTGCTGCCGTCCGCCCTCTTCGTCGCGGTCGCGTATCTCGTCAGCGGACTCGGCCAGTCCCGTTGGTACGACGCCGGGCTCGTCGCCCACAGGCTGGAGCGGTACCTCGGCGCGGAGAGCGGCGCCGAGGCGCATCCCACGACGGCCCTGCTGCTCTACGCGATCACGGTGGCCGCGGGCGCGTTCACCGTCCCCATGGCGGCGCAGGTCGTGAGCGTCCTGGCCGCGGGCGCGTGGCCGTGGTGGCTCGCGCCCCTGAGCGAGCGCGTCCGGGCACTGCGCGTGCGGCGCTGGCGGTCGCCGGACGAACTG
The DNA here is from genome assembly GCF_044756845.1 of Streptomyces sp. NPDC091416. Classification (NCBI taxonomy): domain Bacteria; kingdom Bacillati; phylum Actinomycetota; class Actinomycetes; order Kitasatosporales; family Streptomycetaceae; genus Streptomyces; species Streptomyces sp. NPDC091416. Next base: position 113,786 of record NZ_JBIVTU010000017.1, on the reverse strand, counting down.
CGCGACGACGCCCTGCGCAGCCGGGGCCGCGGGGAGGTCCTGCGGGCCGCCAGGCTGGAGGCGCGCGCGGCGGCGACCGCACGGATCGCCCCGAAGACCCCCACGTGGACGGGCGACCGGCTTCGGTCCACCGCGGACCGGGTGCGCGAGCTGCGCGGTCTGGATGTCGAGACATCGTGGGTCGACCTGTTGCTGGACCTGTCGGAGTCGTCCCGCGCCGCCCTCGTCGAAGCGCGCGACGGTTACGACGGCGCGTGCGAGGCGATGGTCTGGAGCCTTGCCTACCTGGCTCTGGGTGTGTACTGGTGGCCCGCCGCGGTCGTGGGCGCCCTGGCCTGGCTGGCCTCCTGGCGGTGGCTGCGGCGCGCGGGTGACGTACTCGGGAACACCACAGAGGCCGTCGTGCGCGCGCATGATGCCTGAGCGGGCCGGTGCGCCGTGGCGGCCCGGTCACCGGCCGCTCGGGCGGTCCCGACCGGTGACCTGGCCGATTCGGCCTCTGCCGCGGGCCGTCAGCCGCCGTCGCAGACGATCGGCTCCGCCCGTGGCCCCGAGGCCGTCGGCGTCAGCCACGCCACGCAGACGGCCGTGGCCGTGTGCCCGTCCTCGGTGATGCGCACCGCGTACCGCACCGGACCGGGGCGCGCGTCGGCTTCGGCGCTCAGGCGCAGGCCGGCGGAGACGGTGGCGTGCGCGGGGACCCGGCGCGGCGGAGCACCGGCGGACGCGGCCCGCCAGCCGGGTGGCAGCACCGGCGGGCGGACATCGACGGCCACCGCCCGGTTCACCGTGCTGGTGAGCAGCAGGCCCGACCCGCTGGGCCGCAGCCGGAGCAGCCGGCTGGAGGGCGACCAGACGCGCAGCGTGGAGATGCTCACCCCCATGGGCTCGTCGCTCCCTGGAACGACGATCCTGATCGCCGACGCGGTCAGCCCGACCGTGATCTCGTCCTGGGCCAGACTCGGGACGAGTTCGGTGACATGGTGCTCGACGGTCCGCGCCGCCCACTTGCCGGCGGCGTCCGGCGTTTGGATCTCCACTCGGCCGGGGTCCACCCCGCCGAGCACCAGCTCGACGCGCGAGACCGGGACCGGGACGCCGAAGTCGACCTGCAGCCAGTCCGAGGCCCGGAGGCTGCCGACCGTCGACCAGAGTCCGATGACCCCCGTCCGCGGTCCGGCCGGCGAGGTGCCCTCGGCCGCATAGCTGGACGTGAACGTGGGCCATGCGACACCTTGGTGAAGTTCCGTCAGGTCATGGTCGCGAGTGAATCCTGGCAAGGGTTCGGCCCACCGGTCGTAGGCCGCGGGCAGACCGAAGAGCGAGGTGGCCGGAAGAACCGCGGCCTGCAGCAGGACAAGCGTCAACGGGAGAGCCACGAAGCCGGCGAAGTGGGAGAGCAGCAGCGTGTAGCGTGCGCGCCCGGTCCGGGCCGCGGCGGGGCGGCGCCCGCGAACCGGCCGCGGCAGGCGCAGCGGTGGCACGACCCGGCGCCGCCGGGGAGCCGCCGGGACACCGGCCGTCCACAGCAGCAGTCCGCCGAGATCCGCCTCCCCGTCCGCTCCCGCCTCGTCGGCCAGAAACCGTACGGGGACTGCGGGCTCCTCCACCAGACGGACCAGGTTCCCGGCCCCCGCGTTCACCAGCCACTGGCGGACGGCGTCGTCGCCCTCCGCGAGCCCGGCACCTGCCGAGGTACGGCGGAGCGCGGCCGTCTTCGTCAGGACGACGGCGATGCGCCGCGGGCGGCGGTCCGCGGGAAGGGACGCGACGTTGCGCAGCACGCGTTCGGCGGTTTCGCCCGGTTCCTGGGCGGCCCTCGGCACCGAGGAGATCCGCTCCCGGTCCTCGCCGGTCGAGGCACGCCGCACGGCGGTGAGCGCCGGTCCGTCGATCACCAGTACCAGGCCATGGGCGTGACGCAGGCCGTCCACGGCATCCACCTGCGACTGCTTGGCGAAGGCGGACCCCGGCGGATCGAGCAGGACGAGGGAACGGCGTCCGCCGCGCAGCCCGAACAGGCCGGTCGCTGCGGCACCCTGCACCCCGCCGCCGACGCTTCCGCGCAGCGACCTCACCCGCCGGGCCAGTTGCACCAGACCGCTGCGGACCAGGACGCTTCGCCCGGAACCGGGGGCCCCCGCGATCAGGACCAGATGGGTTCGGCAGTCGCCCCGCAGCATCGGACGGGAGCAGTGCGGGCACCGGGCTTCCAGCCGCCTGACGCCGGACGCGATGGCCGTGGGCAGGCGGATGCCGCAGCGGCAGGTGCGGTACAGGGCGCCGTTCCGGTCGGGCCCGAGCCGCCGGTGCCGCGCGCCGCAGCCGGGGCAGAGCCTCACGGGCAGGGCCACGAACCGCCCGCACTCGGGGTGCGGGCACACGGTGGCGGTGCCGGTCAGCCGTCGGCCGGCCCGGTCGGCCGCCAGACAGAGTGCGCAGAAGGCCCGGAAGCCGGCCGTCAGCACGGCCCAGACCAGGAGGTGGAGCAGCAGCGCCGACAGGAAGAGAACGGCCGTCACCAGGACGACCACCAGGGTCCAGAAACCGCGATAAACGCATCCGAGGAGGCCGAAGCACTGGTCTCCGAAGACCTCGATGCGTCTGCGAGGGCGGCCGTTCGCGGTGAACAGCTGGTAGTCGCGCTTGAGCGCGCTCGCCGCTTCCCTGGCGTACTCCGCCCGTGCGTCCTGCCACAGGGCCCGGAACACCCGCGGGCCGGCCCGGTGCAGGTACGGGACCCCGGCCGGCTCGCCGTCCATGACCGCCGTTCCGGGCGAGCCACCCTCGGACAGCCTCCACACGGAGCGGAAATGACGCCAGATCAGCCGCGGCAGCACTCTGCAGACGTAGTAGAAGGCGAAACCCAGGGCTGGGAACAGGAGCAGCATGATGCCGACCGCGAAGAGGGCGAGAGGCATGACCAGGACCCCGAGAGCGGTCTCGATCCACCCATTCACCGTCCGGGCCTTGGCACGCAGCCTCGCTGCCGTCCCGCGCACGCGCTCGGGCAGCTCGGGTCTCCTCACCGTTCGCTTCCCGCCCGATCGAGCAGGCCGAACCGGTACAGCAGCCACATCAGCGGGTCCTCGACCCGGTGCGGCCTCGGTCCGCCGGGCGGTGCCGCATCGCCGCGGGGTGCGCGGCCCAACGCCGAGAAGGCGAAGAGCTGGTAGTCCGCGCAGGCCTCACGCAGCCGCTGGTCGATGCCGTCGCTCCGCCACAGCGCCAGCAGCGCCCGCAGCTCCGTGTCCACCGCCGACCGGTCGGCGGCATCGAACCCCGGACCGGGGGAACGCCGCCGGTGCAGCGGTGAGTTGGGCGGCAGTTGCGGGGCCACCAGGTCGAGCTTCGCCAGCGCGACGGCGACCGGAATGCCGATCCGGCCACGGTCCGGGGACCCGGCTCCCGCCGTCCGCAACCGGTCGAGCACCCGGTCCACCACCAGTGCGGAGCCCGCTGCCCCCGGCCTCCCGGCCGGCCGGGGCACGGCGCCGGTCAGATCCCGCGGGTCGAGCAGCAGCACGATCGCGTCCGCCCCGGCCAGGCTCCGCAACTCGCCCTCGGCCGGCTCTCCGCCCGCGAACCAGCTTTCGGGCGTGTCCAGCAGCAGGAACGTCAGAGCCCGCTCGCGCCGGCCCGTGCGACGGCTCAGGCGGTGGACGAGCGGGCGCGGGCTCCCGGAGGCAAGGGCTGCGGGAAGCAGGTGCGCGTCCCCGTAGAGCGGCTGCTCGTACCGGCGTACATCGGTGACCGTACGGTCGTCGCAGGGCAGCAGCGCCGTGCCCAGGTCCTCACCGAGGCCGTGCCGCAGCTCGTGGAGCGCGACGGCGGTGAAGGTACTGCGTCCGCTTCCCGCCGGGCCGGCGAGGACCACCACGCGACCGCGGTCCCGAAGACAGCCCTCGGGCAGCCGCTCGTCGCACCGCCCGCAGTGAGGCCGTGAGGTCGTCCGGCCACAGGTACCGCAGAGCCCGGCCGACAGGAGTGGACCGGCAGCGGACGGGCTGACTGCGCCACCGCAGCGCCCGCGGACGCATCGGAAACCGATGTCGGCGCGAGTGATCCGCCTCAGGCACGACGGGCACACCCAGGTGCCCGGGCCACGGTTCAGGAATGCCATCGATTGCGCTCCGCCCGTCCGGCAGCGATCCGTAGCCGACTCGTGGGCGGATCGAGGAGGACCGCCTCCTCGCCGGACTCCTCGACGACGGCGAAGCAGCGCAGCCAGGGAATGTGCCCCCGCGGCAGCCTCGCCGTGAGGACGACCGCCCTGCCCGGACCCAGCTCCACGGCACCGAGTTCGGCGAGCGTCTCGCCGTCGCCGGCGGCGAGCGGCCAGGAAGGGCCCTGCGAGCCGACCAGCAGCAGTCCTGGCACCGCCACCGGGGCGGTCGAGGTGAAGACCGCCCGCACCGACGACCGTCCCGGCAGCCCTCGTAGGGCGAGCGTGTAGGCGATCTCGACGCGCGCGGGCAGGTGGAGCCGCAACGGTGCGCCCACCGCGCGCTGGCCTCGCACCCTGCCGACCGGGCGCACTTCGATCTCGACGGCCGCGCCGTCGGGGACCGGGAGCCGTGCCCCGCCCCGGTGCAGGTAGCCGAGACGGGTGACCACCTGCCGACGCGCGGCACCGTCGTCGGCGGTCCAGGCGAACTCCACCTCGCTCGGCCCGTCCGGCGGCCAGCCGAAGTGGACCACGGCCTCGCCCGGGCCCCGGGCCGCCGTCATATCGCTCAGTTCCGGGATCGCGACCACCAACTCGCGCGCACCGGCCACGGCCCGGTCGCCGGCGACAGTGGCCGCCAGGACGACGCTGCTGTTCCCCAGGGCCCGGAAGCGCAGGCCGCCGCTGAATGGACGGGTCCTGAGCCTGACGCCCTGGGCATCGAGCTCCGAGGGCCGCAGGCGCTGCCCCACGGCCCATGGTGGCGGGCCGTCGAAGGCGTAGAGCAGGACCTCGCCCTGAGGTGGCTCGAAGCGGGCCTCGAACAGCGACCGCTCCGCGGGCACGGCGACGACTGCGAGGTCGGTGACCGGCTCGGGCGGGCCGAGCGGAGTTGCGGTCAGCCAGATGCCCTCGGACGCCGACACCGTGCCGTCGTTCTCGAGGTAGAGCACCTGGACCAGGTAGCGGTGGGCGAGGCCGTTGGGCAGCTCCCGGTCGGTGAAGCCGCCCCGGTGGGCGGTCACGGTCCGGTTCCGCCCGGGACCGGACCGGTCGACGACACGCACGGACCGGGCCTCGGCCGGCAGCTGCCATCGGGCCGTCACCACACCGTCCTCCGCCTCCACGACGGCCGCCCGGACCTCCGGCCGGTACCGCAGCGGGCCGCAGACGGCGAGGTCCGACAGCGGACCGTCCGGTTCGACCGCGCGCCGGACCGCGACACCGTAGTGGACAGGCACGTTGGCCGGGGCGTCGGTGTCCACCAGGCGGCACCCGCCGTCGGTGGGGGACGCCAGCGGCACCCCGTCCCTCGCGGATCGTGGTGCGCCTCCCACCTTGCGCACCACCACGTACTGCGGCTGGCCGGCGGTCGACGGGGTGGGTTCCCAGGCGACCAGCACGCCCTCGGGGTCCGCTGTCGCCGTCACCCGCGGGACCGGCCGCACGGTGAGCGAGCGCCGCACCTCGTCGATCCGGTGCAGGTCCCTGACCAAGGACTCCGCCTGGTCCAGCAGCGTCCAGGCGAGGTCGGGCGCGTCGACCGAGCGAATGGAGGCATGGGTGCTCAGCTGCCACGCCTCGGCCAGTGTGTCGCGCACCTGCGCGGCCAGCGCCGCCGCCTCCTGCGGAAGAGCCTCCGGTGGGATCCGGTCGAGAACCGCCGCGGCCTCGGAGAGCAGCCCGTCGGCGACGAGTGAGCGCAGCCGGGTGGTGACCGGATCGGCGGCTTGCTCGTGCAGGACGGCGAAGACCAGCCTGCGGGCGTCCTGCGGCGCCACCGAGAGCTCGCCGGTGGCGTACGCGAGCAGGCTGCGCGCCCCCGCACGGGCGGCCCTCCGCGCCCGCAGCGGCTCGGCCAGCTCGTGAAGCAGGACTGCTCGCAGGCCCTCGGGACCCGAGTCGCCGAGAACCTTGCGCGCGGCGGCGACGACGGACTGAGCCGCCGTGTGGGCGGCTCCGTGCGGCAGGCGCCCCCAGCTCAGGGCGGCTGTCTGCAGCTCGTCCTCCCTGGGCCCGGGCCCGGTGAAGGGCCGTAACGGTTCGGTCAGGCGCGCACCGGGTCCCTTCGCGGCGAGGAAGTCGGCGAGATGGCGCAGGCGCAGCACGGCAAGGTGTCGTGCGCAGCGGATGTAGACGGGATGCGGCAGATCGCGGGGCAGCGGGTCGGGGGCGGCCACGACGATGGACAGGGTGGCGAGAGCGGCGTCCACCCGTGAGGCGTCCGCCCCGTGGACGGCGCCGGCCTGCCGCCGTGTCTCGTCGGTGATCAGCCCGAGTCCCTCCGCGGCCTCGGTGAGGGTCGCGACCAGCTGCCCCTTCGCGGCGGCCGCACGCACGCCCTGCTCGGCGAGGGCGGCGTGCAGGGGAGCCAGATCACCCGCCTGTGCCGCTTCGAACAGTGCCTGGTGGACGAGATGGGCCGCCTCCAGCTCCTCGATCACCGGCCGGTAGGTCAGCCGGGTGCGCTGGCGCCGCCAGCACGCCCGTACCGCCTGCACCGTCTCGACGACTGCCGGGGCGGACAGGTCCTTAGGGAGCTGGTAGCGGTGTCGCAGGTCATCCTGGACCGGCAGGCCCGCGTCGAGTACCTCGCGCCGATAGCTCGTTTCGTCGAATGCCATGATCCGGCCGCGCCCGACAGCCGTCAGGCGATCCGTTCCTGGGCCAGAGCGGTACGGGCCTCGTCCACGTCGTTCTGGGTCATGCCGCCGATCTGTACGGACAGATGGAGGCGTTTGCCCGTCTCGCGTTCCGTGGCCACCACTTCGAGCAGACCTGAGCTGTTGAGTGAGAACTCGCAGGCGAACGGCCACCGGGCGGGTTTGCCCGGCGGGATGTCCAGATCTCCCTCGGCGACCACGGTGTTGTGGTCGAGCTGCTCGGACTCGACGGCGCCCGCCTGTTCCATCACCTGGATGTGCACCCGGCGCTGGTTGTCCGAGACGGTGTAGAAGTCCTCGTTCACCGCGGCCGGCAGGCTGTCGTTCGCGTGGACGAGGTGGGTGACGTAGGCGCGGTCGGTCTCGACGTCGAGCACGCGGATGCCGTAACCACGCGAGGCCACGGTCGAGACCTGGTACGGCTGTCGCGTGATCCGGCCGGTGTCGGGAACGTCAGGGGCATCGTCGGCACGCAGCTCGCCGGAGCTGATGGCGTACAGGGCACGGTCGAGGGCGTACAGGGCGGCGCCCCGGGCCACCGTCAGATCAGGGTTGTGCAGCTGGGGATCAAAGCCGAACGCATCGTGCAGCCGCTTCGTCACGGCGGGCATCTTGGACGCTCCGCCGACCAGCAGCACCTCGTCGAAGTGCGCGACCCCGCGGTCGCGGGCGACGGCGAGCGTGCGCCGGGTGATCTCGACCGTCCGGTCGAGCAGGTCGGAGGTGAGCTCCTCCAGCAGCTCGCGGGTCAGCTCGACCTCGGCCACCAGGCCCTGGTGCATGACGCGGACGGTGTAGTGCGAGCGGAAGGAGAGGGCCTTCTTCGCCTCCTCGGCGTCCCGGCGCAACTGGGTCTCGGAATACTGGTCCGTCAACGGGTCATCGGCATCGGGGAACTTGGCCCGGAAGGATTCCACCAGGTGCAGCACGACGCGGTCGTCGAAGTCGGATCCGCCGAGTTCCTTGGCGCCGTCGGTGCACAGGACCTTCAGGTCCGTGCCGCGCAGGGTCAGCACGGTGGTGTCGAAGGTGCCGCCGCCCAGGTCGTAGACGAGGACGGTCCGGTCGCCCCCCGCGGCGACGTCGAGCGCCCCGTAGTCGAGCGCGGCGGCGATGGGCTCGGCGACGATGTCCAGCACCCGCAGGCCGGCGATCTCCCCCGCCTTGCGCGTGGCATCCCGCTCCGCGAGCCCGAAATAGGCCGGCACGGTGATGACCACGTCCCGGACCTCGGCGCCTCCGCTGACCCGGGCGTCGTCGGCGAGTTTGCGCACGATACGCGCGGAGATCTCCTCGGGCGTGAAGGGCCGGCCGTGGAAGGTGCGGACCACGGACTCGCCCATGTCCCGCTTGATCAGCCGGACGACGTGCTCCGGGTCGAGTACTGCGGCGTCCTTGGCGCTCTGGCCGACGACGGTCTGGTCCTCGTTCTCGAAGAACACCACGGAGGGAGTGGTGTCCGAACCCTCCAGATTTCGCAGCACCGTGGGCCGGCCGACATCGTCGACGCCGGCGACGCAGGAGTAGGTCGTGCCGAGATCGATTCCGTAGACGGCCATATGCGGATCCTCACCTGGAGCGGACGGCTGGAACGGTCGGAGGCCGGCCCGTCAGGGCCCCCAATGAGTCACGAGCACCTCGGACTTGCGCACCACACGGTCGCCCTGCTCGAAGCCCGCCGAGACGGCCCGGCCCACCGTGCGGTCCTGTTCCGGCGACGCGGCGGGGATCCGTCCGACCGGGCGGTGCCGCCCCGCGTCGTAGGCCTCGCCCACCTGGGCCGTGTACCGGTCGACGCCGGTGGCCGCCAGAGCGTCCGCGGTCTCGTCCGCGAGCGCGCGCAGCAGGGTGCGCAAGTCCTCGACGCTCAGGGGGCCGTCGACCAGTTCCGCCTGCCGCTGGATCTGGTCGTGCAGGCGGATCAGCGGGCGGCGTACGACGTCGAGGGCGTGCTCGACCTCCCCGCGACGCAGCTGCTCCAGCTCGGTGTGCAGGCGCTCGATAACGCCCTCACGCAGTTCTGCCAGCTCCTGCTCACGCGTGAGCGCGGCCACGAACTCCGCTGCCAGAGCGGGCAGTTCACCCACCGGCTCGGCTGCATCCGCTTCGGCTGACACCTCGGACATCGTTACCCCCCACCGAAAGGTAGCTTCGACCCTAGCTTCTGGAGTCCGGCCGGATCACCTCTTCCCGCAATTCCCATGCGCGCAGACCGGTCGGCGCCGGTATACGGATGCCGGTGGCAGTGCCGCCGTCGCCCACTCCCCCGACGCGCGACGGGGCCGGGTCCCCCCTCCGGACCCGGCCCCGTTCACGCACACCCTCAGGCGCTGCGCAGCGCCGCCGTCGAACCCCGTACCACCAGCTCCGGCTGGAAGACGTACTCCGTGCGCTGTACGGGACTTCCGCCGATCTCCTCCAGCAGCGCGCCCACCGCCGCCGCCGCCATCGCCTGCACGGGCTGGCGCACCGTGGTCAGCGGCGGGTCGGTGAACGCGATGAGCTGCGAGTCGTCGAAGCCGACCACCGACACGTCCCGCGGCACGTCGAGCCCGCGGTCCCGGGCGGCGCGCACCACGCCCAGCGCCATCAGGTCGCTGCCGCAGACGATGCCCGTACATCCCTGGTCCAGCAGCGCACCGGCCGCCACCTGTCCGCCCTCGACGCTGAACAGCGTCGAGCAGACCAGGTTTTCGGCGTCCTCGCGGTCCAGGCCCAGCAACGAGACCGCGGCGTCCACGAAGCCGTCCCGCTTGCGGCGGGAGGGCACGTAGCGCTGCGGTCCGATCGCCAGACCGACCCGGCGGTGGCCGAGTTCGGCGAGGTGCCCCACGGCCATCCGCACGGCAGCGTTGTCATCGGGCGAGACGAACGGGGCGCTGATCCGCTCGTTGTAGCCGTTGATCAGCACGAACGGCACGCCACGGTCGGTCAGCGCGGCATAGCGCGCCGGGTCGGCCGAGGTGTCGGCGTGCAGTCCGGAGAGGAACACGATGCCGCCGACGCCGCGTTCGACGAGCTGCTCGACGAGCTCGTCCTCGGTGGCGCCGCCGGGCAGCTGGGTGCAGAGCACCGGGGTGTAGCCGTGGCCCGCCAGGACCTGTTCCACGGACTGCGCGAACGCCGGGAAGATCGGGTTGGTGAGCTCGGGCGTCACCAGTCCGATCAGCCCGGCGCTGCGCTGCCGCAGCCTTACGGGGCGCTCGTAGCCCAGGATGTCGAGCGCCGCGAGCACCCGCTGACGCGTGGTGTCCGCGACGCCCGGCTTGCCGTTGAGCACCCGGCTGACCGTCGCCTCGCTGACGGATGCCTGGCCGGCGATGTCCGAGAGCCTCAGCGCGCTGCCTGCCCTGGGCGGGGGGACGGTCACACCGTCCACCACACCGTGGTGTCCGCGGGCAGCTCGATCTCGGCGCCGTCGGCCTGGACCGGGCTGCTCGACAGCAGGACGGTGCCGCGTACGGGGATGCGGACCGGGGCGCCCGTGGTGTTGACGGTGCAGACGAAGCCGGGGCGGGCGAGGACCAGCACGCCCTCGGGGCCGTCCAGCCACTCCACCGCGGAACCGGCACCGAGCCCGGGGTGCACCCGGCGGGCGGCGATCGCGGCCCGGTACAGCTCCAGGGTGGAGCCGGCCACGCCGGTCTGGGCCTCGATGCTCAGCTCGCCCCAGCCGGCGGGCTGCGGCAGCCAGCTGCCACCGTCGCCGAAGCCGTAACTGCTGCCCTCGCGGGTCCACGGGATCGGCACGCGGCAGCCGTCGCGGAAGCCGTCCTGGCCCTCGGCCCGGAAGAACGACGGGTCCTGGCGCGCCTCGTCGGGCAGGTCGGTGACGTCGGGCAGGCCGAGCTCCTCGCCCTGGTAGACGTACGCGGAGCCGGGCAGCGCCAGCATCAGCAGGCTGGCCGCACGGGCCCGGCGCAGGCCGAGCTCGCGGTCGCCGGCGGTGCGGATCTGGGTGCCGAGGCCGGCCGGGTTGGCGAACCGGGTGGCGTGCCGGGTGACGTCGTGGTTGGAGAGCACCCAGGTGGTGGGGGCGCCGACCGGACGCATGGCGTCCAGCGAGGTGTCGATGACGGCGCGCAGTTCGGCGGCGTCCCAGGCGGTCGACAGGTACTGGAAGTTGAAGGCCTGGTGCATCTCGTCGGGGCGCACGTAGTTGGCGGTGCGCTCGACGGTGGGGGTCCAGGCTTCGGCCACCGCGATCCGCCCGCCCGTCGCCTGCCGCCGCCCCTCCGACGAAGGCCCTTCGGGCCCCATTGCATCGGGGTACTCGTCGAGGATGGTGCGCCAGCTGCGGTAGATCTCGTGCACACCGTCCTGGTCGAAGAACGGCATGACATCGTTTCCGAGCAGCTTCAGCTGGTCGTGCGCGCCCAGGTCGGGCAGGCCCTCGGCCTTGACGAGACCGTGCGCGACGTCGACCCGGAAGCCGTCGACGCCCATGTCGAGCCAGAAGCGCAGGATCGAGCGGAACTCGTCGGCGACGGCGGGGTGTTCCCAGTTGAAGTCGGGCTGCTCGGGCGCGAAGAGGTGGAGGTACCACTCGCCGGGCGTGCCGTCCGCGTCGGTGGTCCGGGTCCAGGCCGGGCCGCCGAAGATGGACTCCCAGTCGTTGGGCGGGAGTTCGCCGTCCGCGCCCTTTCCGGGGCGGAAGTGGTAGCGCTCGCGCAGCGCGGAGCCGGGGCCCTCGGCGAGCGCGCGCTTGAACCACTCGTGCTGGTCGGAGGAGTGGTTGGGCACCAGGTCGACGATGATCCGCAGACCCAGGTCATGGGCGCCCCGGATCAGGGCGTCGGCGTCCAGCAGGGTGCCGAACATGGGGTCGATGGCCCGGTAGTCGGCGACGTCGTAGCCCGCGTCGGCCTGCGGGGAGGCGTAGAAGGGGCTGAGCCACACCGCGTCGACGCCGAGGTCCTTGAGGTACGGGAGCCGGGCGGTGACGCCTGCGAGGTCGCCCATGCCGTCACCGTTGCCGTCGGCGAAGCTGCGCGGATAGACCTGGTAGATCACCGCGTCCTGCCACCAGCCGGTGCGGTGGACCGGGGCGTCGTCGGACGTGCCGGTGGAGGGGGCAGCGAGGTGCTGGGTCATGTCGTCCCTGGGGTGTCTGGGTGGGGGGTGGCGCCGGAACCGGGTCGGGATGCCGGCGCCACCGTGACTTGGTGCGTGCGGGTCGTGCTGCTGCCGTGGCCCTCAGCCCTTGACGGCTCCGGCGGACATGCCGGTGACGAGGTGCTTCTGCGCGAACAGGAAGACCAGGGCCGCGGGTATCGCGATGAGCACGGACGCGGCGGTCATCGGACCCCACTGGGCCCCGTACCGGTTGACAAACAGCTGGAGTCCGCCCGCGAGCGTGAGGTTGTCCTCGCCGACCATGAACGCGGAGGCGTACGCCACCTCGCCCCATGCGGTGATGAAGGAGTAGAACGCGGTGACGGCGAGGCCCGGCTTGGCCAGCGGCAGGATGAGCCGCCAGAACGTGCCGAACGGGGTGAGCCCGTCGACCTGCCCCGACTCGTCGATCTCGCGCGGGATGGTGTCGAAGAAGCCCTTCATCATCCAGGCGCAGAACGGAACCGAGATGGTGAGGTAGGTGATGACCAGACCGGCGGGCTTATTGAGGAGCCCCATGCCCGCCATGATGTTGTAGATCGGCACGATGAGGACGGCGACCGGGAACATCTGGGTCACCAGCAGCGTCCACATCAGCCCGCGCTTGCCGGGAAAGCGGAAGCGGCTGACGGCGTAGCCGGTGGAGGCGGACACGAACACGCCGATGAGCGTGGTGAGCCCCGCGACGACCACCGAGTTGCCGAACCAGGTCAGGAACTTCGTGTTCTGGAGCAGGTTCGTGTAGTTCTCGAACGTCGTCTCTCTGAAGAAGTCCGTCGTGGTGGCGAGCTCGGCGGGCTTCAGCGAGGTGAGCAGGACCCAGAGCACCGGGAAGACGGCGATCACGGACGCGACGATCAGCGTCAGGTGCAGCGCGGTGGAGGCCAGCGGTGAACGCTCGCCGCGCAGCCGGATCTTGGGCGCGGAGTGCCGCGCGGCGGGGTTGGGTGCGGTGGTGGTCACCAGTCGTCTCCCTGGGTGCGGAGGACTCGCCGGTACACGGCGGCGAAGAGCATCAGGAGTACGAGGATCAGCACGCCCCAGGTGGAGGACTGCGCGAAGTCGCGCGGGCTGATCTCGAAGGAGAACTTGTACGCCTGGGTCACCAGGATCTGGGTGGCGTCACCGGGTCCGCCGCCGGTCAGCAGGAAGATCACCGGGAACATGTTGAACGTCCAGATGGTGGAGAGCAGGATCACCGTCGTGGAAACGGGGCGCAGTCCGGGCAGCGTGATGTGGCAGAAGCGCTGCCAGGCCGTGGCGCCGTCCATCTCCGCCGCCTCGTAGTGCTCACTGGGGATGGACTGGAGCCCGCCGAGGAGGGCGACCATCATGAACGGCACCCCGAGCCACACGTTGACGACGATGACGGAGATCTTCGCCCAGGTGGGATCGCCCAGCCAGTCGATGCCACCGAAGCCGCCACCGGAGAGGAACTTGTTGAGCAGCCCGCGGTCCTCGTTGTAGAGGAAGCGCCAGGCGAAGACGGAGACGAAGCCGGGGATGGCCCAGGGCAGGATGAGCGCCATCCGGTAGACCGAGCGTCCGGCGATCCTGCGGTTGAGGATGTTGGCGAACATCAGGCCAAGGGCGAAGGTGATGGCCACACAGGAGACCGTCCACACCAGGGTCCACCCGAGCGTGCCGAGGAACTGTTCGCCGGTGAGCGCGTCGGTGTAGTTGTCCGCGCCCACGAACTCGTACGTGGCGGGCATGTGGTTGACACCGATGGACCGCGCGACGTTGCGCTCGTTGGCATCGGTCAGCGACAGGTAGATGCCGCGGACCAGTGGGTACCCGATGATCACGCCGATCACGACGACGACCGGGGCCACCATCGTCCAGGCGTACCAGTGCGTCGACAGAGCCCGCCGGAGCCTGCTCGGCGGCGGGGGGTTACCAGTACCGCGGCTCCGGCCGCGGGCGACGTCGTCGCCCGCGGCCTTCGCCACCGACTGGCTGGTGTGGACAGCCATCAGCCGGCCTGCCTTCCTGGGTTACTTCCAGCCCTTGAGGAGCTTGCGGTAGGAGTCGCCGGTCGTCTTGACGGCCTTCTCCGGGGAGGTCTGGCCGGTGAGGACCTTGGTGTACTCGGTGACGAGCGGGGCGAAGAGGCTGCCCGTCTCGGGGATCCAGGGACGCTCGACGGCGCTCTCGACGACCGGCTTGAAGAAGCCGACGATCTCGTTGTCGACGACGGACTCCTCGGCGTAGGCCGAGGTGCGGGTCGGCAGGAGGTTGAGCTCCTTGGTGACCTGGGCCTGCGTCTTGACGGAGGTCATGTAGTCGACGAAGGCGTAGGAGGCGTCGAGGTTCTTGGAACCGGCGTAGACGGCCAGGTTGTGACCGCCCTGCGGGGCGCCCTGGGCGGCGGAGCCGGCCGGGACCGGGGCGACACCCAGGTTGGCCTTGTCCTTGAACTCCTTACCTGCGTAGGTGTCGGCGACGGCCCACGGACCGTTGATCATCATGGCGACATCACCGTCCTTGAAGGACGCCTGCATGTTCTCCCAGCCGTCCGTCGCGTCCGTCTTGGCGGTGCCGGACTCGACGAGGTCCTTGACGACCTTCATGGCCTTGACGCCGGCCTCGTCGTCGATGGTGACGGTCTTGTCGGAGGCGTTGACCATGTCGCCGCCCTCGCCGTACAGGAAGGAGAGGAACCAGTACGCGTCGTCGCCACGCAGGTAGAGGCCGGTCTTGCCGGTCTTGTCCTTGATCTTCTTCGAGACGGTCTTCAGCTCGTCGATCGACTTCGGGACCTCGACGCCGGCCTCCTTGAAGATCTTCTTGTTGTAGAAGATGCCCATGGAGTCGATGACCTGCGGCACCGCGTACGTCTTGCCGTTGTACTTGGTGGACGCGGCGGCCTGCTTCAGGAAGTCGTCCTGCTTGACCAGGGCGGCGGTGTCGTCCAGCGGGGCGAGGTAGCCGAGGTCGGCGAACTCGGGCGTCCAGGCGACCTCGGAGCGGATCACGTCGGGGGCGCCGGAGCCGGACTGGGCCGCGTTCTTGAACTTGTTCTGCGCATCGCCGAAGGGGACGTTGACGTACTTGACGTCGACCTTTGGGTGCTCCTTCTCGAAGCCCTCGGCGATCTTCTTGAAGACCTTGTCCTCGCTGCCCGCGGTGGAGGTGTCCCACCACGTCACGGTGCCGGAGAGCTCGCCCGAGCTCTTGGAGGTGCCGTTGGAACTGTCGTCATCGCTGCCGCAGGCGGTCGCCGCGAGCGCCAGGGCCGCGACCAGGGCGGTGGCCGTTATGCCACGTCGCATCTGAACTCCTTCAACTGCCGTACCGCTCCGTCGCGGCGCCGGGTCGACGTGAACGTAACAAGGATGAAAGACGGCCGAAAGAGTTTGCGGAAGATTTCTGCAAGCTCCGGCGATCGTTACATTCGCGTGTCCTCACGGTTGCCGTCAAGCCTCTTGACGGAAGTGCCCGGCCCCTGGCAGTAGCGGGCGACCGCGCACGATTCCTCAGTGCGACGATCTGATCGCAGCAGGCAAACCGACCCCGCAAGACCTTGCAAGACGTTGCTGCCGCCGTGGAGGGTCATGCCCTCCGGGACCGGTACGCGAGAGCGCGCAGGGGCGTCGGCGTCCGATTCCTGTGCATGGTGGGCAATCCGACCCACGCCCGGTACAGTCCAGTCACATGACCGCACGGCTTGCCGATATCGCAACTCAGGCGGGGGTCAGCGAAGCGACGGTCAGCCGCGTACTGAACGGCAAGCCCGGTGTTGCCGCGACCACCCGTGAATCCGTCCTCGCGGCGCTCGACGTCCTCGGCTACGAACGCCCCGTACGGCTGCGCCGGCGCAGCGCGGGCCTGGTCGGCCTGATCACGCCGGAGCTGGAGAACCCCATCTTCCCGGCGCTCGCGCAGGTCATCGGCCAGGCGCTGACGCGTCAGGGCTACACCCCGGTGCTGGCGACCCAGACGCCCGGCGGCTCCACCGAGGACGAGCTCACGGAGATGCTGGTCGACCGGGGCGTCTCCGGCATCATCTTCGTCTCAGGGCTGCACGCCGACACCTCGGCCGATATGCAGCGCTACGAACAACTGCGCGCCCAGGGCGTCCCCTTCGTCCTGGTCAACGGCTTCTCCCCCAAGGTGCAGGCGCCGTTCATCTCGCCGGACGACCGGGCCGCGATGCGGCTCGCGGTGACGCACCTGGTGTCACTCGGCCACACCCGGATCGGCCTGGCCGTCGGCCCGAAGCGCTTCGTTCCCGTGCTCCGCAAGATCGAGGGCTTCCACGCCACGATGCAGGAGCAGTTGAACCTGACGGCGGACCAGGTCGAGGAGCTGATCCAGCACTCCCTGTACACGCTGGAGGGCGGTCAGGCCGCCGCCTCAGCGCTGATGGAGCGCGGCTGCACGGCGGTCGTGTGCGCGAGCGACATGATGGCGCTCGGCGCGATCCGCGCCGCCCGCCGGCTCTCCCGGGAGGTCCCGCGCGACCTCTCGGTGGTCGGCTACGACGACTCCCCGCTCATAGCGTTCACCGATCCGCCGCTGACCACGATCCGGCAGCCGGTGACGGCGATGGGCCAGGCCGCGGTCCGCACGCTCCTGGAGGAGATCGGCGGCACACCCGCCCCGCACAGCGAGTTCGTCTTCATGCCGGAACTGGTCGTGCGCGGCTCGACAGCCGCGGGCCCCGGCCCGGACGCGTCCTCGGACGCCCCGGCTGTTCCAGAGTCCCACGTACGTTCGTAACCCGCAGGACGTGCAACCCGCTCCCCGCCGGAGGATCATCGGTGTGAGGGGGCAAATCTGGCAGACTCTGTGCCTATGGGTGAATTGAGCGTGAAACCACAGGAAGGCCGCACGGAGGCCACCCCGTCACCCATCGTGAACGAGGCGGCCCCCGAGGCGAATACGAAGCAGAACCGCGACGGAAGCCGGATCGGCAGACTGCTCGGTCACGGCCTGGCAGCTCTCCGCTCACCACGGTCGCCCCGGCGGCCACGCCTCTGGTTCGAAATCCTGCTGATCGCGGTCAGTTACTGGCTGTACTCGCTGGTGCGCAACGCGGTCCCGGAGCAGAAGGCTGCGGCCCTGGCCAACGCCGACTGGCTCTGGTCGGTCGAACGGTTCCTGGGCATCGCCGTGGAGCAGTCCGTCAACCACGCGGTCAACTCGGTGACATGGCTGATCGTGTCGATGAACTACTACTACGCGACCCTGCACTTCGTCGTCACCATCGGTGTGCTCGTCTGGCTGTTCCGCCGCCACCCGGGCCGCTACGCACCGGCCCGCCTGGCGCTGTTCGCCACCACGGCCGTGGCGCTGCTCGGCTACTACCTGTATCCGTTGGCCCCGCCCCGGCTGATGAACGGCGGCCACTTCATCGACACGGTCATGGTCCACCAGACCTGGGGTTCGATGGCTTCGGGCAACTTCAAACAGATGTCGAACCAGTACGCGGCGATGCCGTCGATGCACATCGGCTGGTCGCTGTGGTGCGGCCTGACCGTCTTCGCCCTGGCCTCCGCCCCGTGGGCGCGCATCCTGGGCCTGGTCTACCCGACGGTCACCCTGATCGTCATCGTGTCGACCGCGAACCACTTCTGGCTGGACGCGGTGGGCGGCATGGCATGCCTGGCCTTCGGCTACGCGGTGTCGTACGCCTGGTACGGGGCGCTGCCGCACCACCTGCCGAAGCTGATCCCCCCGAAGCCGACGCGCCGGCCTCGCCTGGCCGCGGTGACGAGACGCCGCACGGGCCCCATCAAGAGGCACCCGGCCACCTCGAGCCCCTCCACCGACTGAGGACCATCCAAGCCCCTCCGGCGACTGAGGGCCGAGGACCATCCAAGCCCCTCCGGCGACTGAGGAGCGGGGCCCGGGGCAGAGCCCCGAAACCTCGACGCACCCGCACCCGCACCACGCCCGTACGCACCCGCACCCACGCCCATGCGCACGCCCACCCGCGCCCCCGTGAACCGGCCCCGAAGGGGCCCCCTCACGCCGCCCCGTAGAACCGCTCGTCCACCACCGCCCGGGCCCTGCGCGTAATGCGCCGGTAGTCGTCCAGCATGTCCCCGACATGTCCCGGCTCGTACCCCAGGTACCGCCCCACCGCGGTCAGCTCCCGCGGCCCGGACGGGAAGGTGTCCGCGGGCCTCCCCCGCACCAGCATCACCGCGTTGCGGACCCGCGTCGCCAGGACCCACGCCTCGTCCAGCGTCTGCGCGTCCTCCCCGGGGATCAGCCCCGCCGCGCACGCCGCGGCCAGCGCCTCCCTCGTCCGGGTGGTCCGCAGCCCCGGCTCCGCCCAGCCGTGCTGCATCTGCATCAGCTGGACCGTCCACTCCACGTCGCTCAGCCCGCCCCGGCCCAGCTTCGTGTGGAGGGTCGCGTCCGCGCCGCGCGGCATCCGCTCGGACTCCATCCGGGCCTTCAGCCGCCGGATCTCCCTCACGGCGTCCTCCCCGAGGCCTTCCGCCGGGTACCGCAGCGGGTCGATGAGCTCGATGAAGTCACGGCCCAGGTCCGCGTCGCCCGCCATCGGCTCGGCACGCAGCAGCGCCTGGCTCTCCCAGACCAGCGACCAGCGCCGGTAGTACGCCCCGTACGACTTCAGGGTGCGCACCAGCGGCCCACTCTTGCCCTCGGGGCGCAGATCCGCGTCGATGAGCAGCGGCGGGTCGGCGGTGGGCAGCTGGAGCAGCCGGCGCATCTCGGAGACCACCCGGTTCGCGGCCCGGCTCGCCTCCTGCTCGTCGACGCCCTCGCGCGGCGCGTGGACGAACAGGACGTCCGCGTCGGAGCCGTACGAGAGCTCGTGGCCGCCGAAGCGGCCCATGCCGATCACCGCGAACCGGGTGGGCAGGGTGTCGCCCCACTCCGCGCGGACGGCGGCGCGCAGCGCGCCGGCGATCGTGACCGCGTTCAGGTCCGTGACGGCGCTGCCGACCCGGTCGACGAGCGCCCCGGGGTCGGGCTCGGCCGGGCTGTCCTCGGTGCCGTAGGAGCCGATGAGGTCCGCGGCCGTCGTGCGGAACAGCTCACGCCGCCGCACCCCGCGCACGACCGCCACCGCCGACTCCGCGTCCTCCGCGCGCCCCACCGCGGCCAGCACCTCCTGCTCCAGGTGCTCCCGGCTGCGCGGCTTCAGCCCCTGCGGGTCGCCGAGGAGCGCGACGGCCTCGGGGGCGCGCAGCAGCAGGTCGGGGGCGAGGCGGCCGGCGGACAGGACCCGGGCGAGGTTCTCGGCTGCCGCGCCCTCGTCCCGCAGGAGGCGCAGGTACCACGGGGTCTTGCCGAGCGCGTCGGACACCTTGCGGAAGCCGAGGAGCCCGGCGTCCGGGTCGGCGGAATCGGCGAACCAGCCGAGCAGCACGGGCAGCAGCGTGCGCTGGATGGCGGCCTTGCGCGACACCCCGGAGGACAGCGCCTCCAGGTGCCGCAGGGCGGCCGCGGGGTCCTCGTAGCCGAGTGCGACGAGACGGTGGGCGGCGGCCTTCGCGCTGAGCCGGGACTCGCCGGGGGCGAGCTGGGCGACGGCGTCGAGCAGCGGCCGGTAGAACAGCTTCTCGTGCAGCCGCCGCACCACGGAGGCGTGCCGCCTCCAGGCCTGGTTCAGCTCGGCGATGGGGTCGGTGCGCATGCCGAGGGAACGCCCGAGCCGTCGCAGGTCCGGCTCGTCGACCGGGACGAGATGGGTGCGTCGCAGCCGGTAGAGCTGGATGCGGTGCTCCATGGTGCGCAGGAACCGGTAGGCGTCGTCCAGCTGGGCGGCGTCCACCCGCCCCACGTATCCGCCCCGGGCGAGTGCGCCCAGGGCCTCCAGGGTGGATCCGCTGCGCAGGGCGGGGTCGTTGCGGCCGTGGACGAGCTGGAGCAGCTGGACGGCGAACTCGACGTCGCGCAGTCCGCCGGGACCGAGCTTGATCTCGCGGTCGACCCGGTCGGCGGGGATGGTGTCGATGACCCGGCGGCGCATCTTCTGTACGTCGGTGACGAAGTTCTCGCGGTCGGCGGCCTGCCAGACGAGCGGCGAGACGGCCTCGACGTACTCGGCGCCCAGCTCGGGGTCCCCGGCCACCGGTCGGGCCTTGAGGAGCGCCTGGAACTCCCAGGTCTTGGCCCAGCGCTGGTAGTAGGCGAGGTGCGAGCTGAGCGTACGCACCAGGGGGCCGTTGCGGCCCTCGGGCCGGAGGTTGGCGTCGACGGGCCAGATGGTGCCTTCGACGGTCTGGTCGGAGCAGATCCGCATCATGTGCGCGGCCAGCCGGGTGGCGGCCTGCATCGCCGCGCTCTCCTCGGCGCCGTCGACGGGTTCCGCGACGAAGATGACGTCGACGTCGGAGACGTAGTTCAGCTCGTGGCCGCCGCACTTGCCCATCGCGATGACGGCGATCCTGCACTGCGCGGCGTCGGCGGGCGTGGCCGTACGCGCGATGGCGAGCGCGGCCCGGAGCGTCGCGGTGGCCAGGTCGGCCAGCTCGGCGGCGGCCTCGGCGACATCCGTCGTACCGCACACGTCGCGTGCCGCTATCGACAGCAGGCACCTGCGGTACGCGACGCGCAGCGAGTCCGGATCGACGGCCCCGGCCAGCTCGCGTTCGAACTCGGGGACGCCGGGGTGCAGATCGGCCGCCTCGTACGTGACGAGGGCCTGCCAGTCGCGCGGGTGCCGGGCCAGGTGGTCACCGAGCGCCTCGGACGCCCCGAGCACCCCCAGGAGCCGGTCCCGCAGCGGCTTGGCGGTGACGAGGGTGTCCAGCAGGATCTGCCGCTCGTCGGCCTCCTCCGCCTCGACGAGCCGGACGACTCCGCGCAGCGCCAGATCGGGGTCGGCGGTGGCCCCGAGGGCCTCGAGAAGAACCGGGTCGGAGCGTACGGAGGAGAGTTCCGGCAGGTCCAGCAGCCGCTCGGCGGCGGACGGATCGGTGAAACCGTGCCGCAGCAGTCGGGTGAACGTACTGCTCCTGCGCCCCGGCAACGTCGTCATTCCGCGCTCTCCTGCTCGCCGCCCGATCACCACCCACGTTCTACGAGCTTAGACCGGTCGGCACATGGGGGGTGGGTGAAGGAGCGGGGCCGGGTGCGTGCGGCTGCGAGGCGGAGGAACGAGCAGCGGCGGAGCCCCGGCGATGGACGACGACGCCGCAGACGGGCGGGCGGCCCCGCGACGCCGCGCCTCATCGGTTTCATCGGTCCGGGTTCCGCACCGATGAAACCGATGAATACGGAGCGGATGCGCAGTCCGTACTCGGTAGGCAGGATCACGTGCAGGACCCGACCAGGAGGATTCGCCATGTCCGCATCCGAACCAGTCGCCCGGCTGGACCCCCGTTACAGCAGCCCTGGGGCGGCGGCCGGTCCCTGGGCCGGGGCCCGGCGGCTGCTGACCGAGGCCGAGCTGTACTGGCTGACCACGGTCCGTCCGGACGGCCGCCCGCACGTCACTCCGCTGATCGGGGTCTGGTGGGAGGGCGCGCTGTACTTCTGTACGGGCGCCGAGGAACGCAAGGCCCGCAATCTGGCGGGCAATGACGAGGTGGTCCTCACGACCGGGAGCAATTCCTGGTCGGAAGGGTTCGACGTGGTGGTCGAGGGCCGCGCGGAGCGGGTGGGCGACGACGGCACGCTGGCCCGGCTGGCACAGGTGTGGGAGGAGAAGTACGGCACGGACTGGCGCTTCGACGTGGCGGACGGCGCGTTCGTCGGCGCGCAGGGCAACCGGGCCGAGGTCTTCGCGGTGTCCCCGCGGACGGTGTTCGGCTTCGGCAAGGGTGACCCGTTCACGCAGACCCGGTGGAGCTTCGGCTGAGGAAGGCGTTCCGAACGGGCCCGGTGCGCGGGCCCGTTCGGGGTTCGGGATCAGCCGGCCGGCCGGGTGCCGATGACGACGGTGGCGTACCACTCGTCTGAGGTGACCACGCGCGGGACGAGCCCGCTGCCGGCCATGGCCTCCTCGGCCCGTGCCGCCTGGCGTTCGCTGGTCTCGACGAGCAGGCTGCCGCCGGGGGCGAGCCACTGCGGCGCCTCGGCGGCCACCCGGCGCATCACGTCGAGGCCGTCGCCGCCTCCGTCGAGGGCGACGAGGGGTTCATGGACGCGCGCCTCGGCGGGCAGCAGGGCGACATCGCCGGTCGGTACGTACGGCACGTTGGCGAGGAGCACGTCGACGCGCCCGCGCAGGGAGCCGGGCAGCGGGTCGAAGAGGTCGCCCTCGTAGACCCGGCCCCGCTCGCCGATGTTGCGCCGGGCGCAGCGGACGGCGGCGGGTTCGACGTCGGCGGCGTGCAGCTCGACCTCGTGCAGCGCGGCGGCGAGGGCCGCGCCGAGTGCGCCCGAACCGCAGCAGAGGTCGACCACGACGGCCGGGTTCGGGGCCAGTTCCGCGGCCCGGCCGATCAGGAACTCGGTACGGCGGCGGGGGACGAAGACGCCGGGGTCCACGGCGATGCGCAGACCGCTGAACTCGGCCCAGCCGAGGACGTGTTCCAGGGGGTGTCCGGCGACGCGCCGTTCCACCATGGCGGTGAGCTCGGCGGGACCGGCAGCCGTGGCGGCGATCAGGCCGGCCTCGTCCTCGGCGAAGACGCAGCCGGCGGAGCGGAGGGTGGTGACGAGGGAGGAGAGGTCGAGCGGTGACAGCGGGACCGGCATGGAGCGGAGAGCCTTTCGGGAAAACGCCGATGGGTGCTCCGCGACCGGTTACGTCCGGTCGGCCACGCGATCATGTGAGGCGAGCACCCAGCCTGATACAGCGGTAATGGGTCCCACCTCCTTCGGTACGTCCCCGTGCGGGGATGCGAAACACTACCTCAGCCCGGCCCCGGTCCGGTCCCGCCCGCCCGGTCCGGCCACGGATAATGGCAGCCATGGAGCGCTCTGTGGGACTTCGGGAACGCAAGAAGGAAGCCACCCGGCAGGCCGTGCACGAAGCGGCGTTGCGGCTGACCGTCGAGCACGGCTTCGACCAGCTCACGGTGGAGGCCGTGGCGGATGCGGCCGGGATCTCCCGCAGAACGTTCTCCAACTACTTCGCCGGCAAGGAGGACGCCCTGCTCCACGGCGACGAGCAGCAGATCGGAGAGCTCGTCAGGGCCGTACGCGAGCGACCCGCCGACGAGGGTGCCTGGCCGGCGCTGCGGGCGGCCGTGAAGCAGTTCGCCGAGCGCGTCGCACCTCCGGAGCGCGAATGGGCCGTCCGCACCCGGCTGGCCATGAGCCACCCCTCTCTCCTGGCCCGCCAGCTGGCCAACCACGCGGCGATGGAACGCGACTTGGCCGATGCGGTGGCCGCCCGCCCGGCTCCTTCGGCCCGTCCGGTCCGCCCCCTGGTCCTCGCCACGGCCTTCCTCGCCGCGCTGCGGATCGCGATGCGCATGTGGATCGAGGAGGACCTGGCCCGGGAGCCCATCGACGTGATCGACGAGATCCTGGACGAGATGGGGCGCGACTTCGGCTGAGCGGTGCGGCAGGGCGGCCGCTGCGGTGCCGTCCTGCCGGCTCACGCATCGGTCGGCACGCAGAGCACCGGCACGGTCGACAGGTGGAGGAGCTTGTGCGGGGTGGAGCCGAGCAGTGCCCCGCGGATCGGGCTCTCGCCCCAGCTGCCGACCACGATGACCCGGGCCCCGTGACGTGCGGCGGCCTCGATCAGGGCCTGCGCCGGACTCCGGTCGATCACCTCGACGGTGGTCGGCACGCCCGCTCGCCCGGCCGCCGCGACCGCACGTTCGAGGCCGGAACGGCCGGCTTGGCGGACCGCCTCGTAGTGGGCCCGGTACTCCTCGCCGACGGGGCCCGGCGGCGCTGCCCCGTAGACCAGGACCAGCGGTTCACCGTAGGCGTCGGCCACCTCGATCGCGATGTCCAGGGCGCGTGCGGCACCGGGTGACTCGTCGTAGCCGAGGACCACGGACATGTCAGGACTCCTTGCCGTGCACGAGGTCGGGGTCGACCACGCCGCGGCGCTCGGCCCAGAAGAGAGAGGACCGCAGGCGCCACACCACCATGAGCACCACACCGATCAGGCTGATGCAGATGCCGATGACGAGGGGCGGGCCGAGGCCGAACCACGAGGTGCCGCTGTAGGAGTTCGCGGGGTCCGACATGTCGATGACGGACCGCACGAGCAGCCAGGTCAGCAGGCCGGCCCCGACCAGCGGTCCGAGGCCGATGAGCAGGAAGCTCCGTACGCTCTCGGTGAGGTGGCGGCGGTAGTACACCGCGCAGGCGACACCGGTCAGCGCGTAGTAGAAGGCGATCAGCAGGGACAGCGCCGTCAGCGAGTCGAACAGGGCGTTCTCGCTGATCTGGTTGACGACGAGGTACCAGGCGATGGCGATGGCGGCCACCCACCAGGTGCTCACGTCAGGCGTCCGGAACCGCGGGTTGATACGGGCGAAGTGCGCCGGCAGCGCATGCCGGCGGGCCATCGACAGTGCGGTGCGGGAGGCGGGGATGATGGTGGTCTGGGTCGAGGCGAGAGCGGACGTCGCGACCGCGAGGAGCACGATCCAGTCCCAGCCGCCCATGACCTCGCGGGCGAGCAGGGCGAAGATGAACTCCTCCTCGTCGGCGTTCTCTGCCAGGTACGCCGTACCGGCGAACGCGACGACCGCGAAGCCGACGGACAGATAGGTCACCAGCAGGATGACGGTCGACCACACGCCCGCCTTCCCCGGGGCCGTCGCGGAGTTCTCGACCTCCTCGGTGAGGTTGACGGCGGATTCCCAGCCCCAGTAGATGAACACGCCCAGCAGCAGGCCGCTGGTCAGGGCCGCGCCGCCCGCTCCGAAGGGGTTGAGCCACTCGGCCGAGGGACGGATGGATTCGAAGGAGGTCGTGCCCGCGTAGACGCGGTACAGCGCGACGATCACGAAGACCAGGAGGAAGGCCACCTGCGCCAGGATCAGCACGTTCTGCACCTTGGCCGACAGCTCGGTACCGATGACGCACAGCCCCGTCATCACCAGGATCAGGATCACGGTGAGCAGTTGGCGTACGAAGGTGTTGTCGGCCCAGCTGTCGAGTCCGACGGCCATCAGGCCGAAACTGACGGCGACGTCCGCGAGGGAGCCCACGACGAGCACTCCGGTCATCGTGATGGCCCATCCACCCAGCCATCCGGTCCACGGCCCCATGGCACGGGTCACCCAGGAGAACGTGGTTCCGCAGTCCTGATCGACCTTGTTCAGGTAGTAGAAGGCCGAGGCGATGAAGAGCATCGGCACGAAGGAGGCGAAGAGCACTCCGGGTGCGTAGATGCCGACGAGCGCGACGATCGGCCCGATGACAGCCGCCACCGAGTAGGCCGGGGAGGTGGCGTTCAGCCCGATGACGAGCGCGTCGACGAAGCCGATCGCGTCGGGCTTCAGTGTCGCCTGCCGCTCCGGTTCTGCAAGGTCCTCTGCCATGTGCCCTCGCTACGTCACGGGCCCGGGGAGAAGGTGGGACGGGCCATTTTCATGCTATTGAGGCGGTTTTGGTTGCGCACATCCGCCGCGCGCACACGGTCCAGCGATGTACCCACCACGGATCACTGCTCGCGCATGCCCCACGGAGCGCCGTACTCGGTCAGCAGATCGAGAAACGGCCGCGGGGGCAGGGCCTCGGGTCCCAGCACCCCGCTGCCGCCCCATGCGCCGCTCGCGAGGAGTTCGAGGGCGGCCACGGGGTTGATCGCGGTCTGCCAGACGACGGCCTGGGAGCCGTACTCCCGCATCGACCACTGGTTGTCGACGACGTGGTAGAGGTACACCTCGCGGGGCCGCCCGTCCTTGACGCCCTTCACCCAGGTTCCCGCGCACGTCTTGCCGTGCATCCGCTCGCCGAGTCCGGCGGGGTCGGGCAGGCAGGCGGCGACCACGTCACGGGGCGAGACCGCGGCCCGCCCCAGGTCGCTCTTCACGGACACGGGATCGGTCCGGTCGAGTCCGAGCATGTGGAGGGTCCGGAGCACCCCGATGAACTCGTCGCCGAGCCCGTACTTGAACGTGACCTTCCGGGCCTTCAGCCACCGCGGGACGAGCAGCACCTCTTCGTGCTCCACGTTGACGCACTCCACGGGTCCGATGCCGTCGGGGAAGTCGAAGACCTCCGGTTCGCTGAAGGGGGCCGTGGTGTACCAGCCCCGTTCCCGCTCGAACACGACCGGCGGGTTCAGGCACTCCTCGATGGTCGTCCAGATGCTGAACGACGGGGCGAAGTCGTAGCCGTCCACGGTCAGGTTCGCCCCGTCCCGGATCCCGATCTCCTCGATCTCGTCGAAGAGCTCGTCGGAGGCGTACCGGGCGAACACATCGGACATGCCGGGTTCCACGCCCATGCCCACGAGCGCGAGACGCCCTGCGGCCTCCCACTCCGCGGCCCGTTCGAACTGCTCGTCCCCGAGCTTGACCCCGCACTCCTCGTACGGACGCTCCGGATGCGGCCGGGACAGGGACATGGCCATGTCGAGGTAGTGGGCGCCGTGGGCGAGCGCCGCCTCGAACAGCGGCAGCACGAAGCGGGGATCGGTGGCGTTGAGCAGGACGTCGCAACGGTGCCCGGCCAGAGCCGCCGCCACCGCCGAACGGTCCGAGGCGTCCAGCCGCACCGCGTCGAACCGGTCCCGCCGCTCCCCCAGGGCCGCGACGGCGCCCTCGGCCCGTCCGAGGTCGTAGTCGGCGACCGTCATGTGCTCGAAGAACGGCCGGCGGGCCGCGATCCTCGTGATCGCCGTGCCCACACCTCCCGCTCCGACCAGGAGGACACGCATGGGGACACCACTCCTTCTCCGTGACGCCGGGACACCACCGGCGCCCGGCCTTCCGATCCGGTGGAGGGCGGACGCTAACAGCCGAAGGACCCCGGGGCGTGCGACCGGCCGGGAGGTGTCCGGAACACCGCACCGCTGGAGTCGCTCAGCGCGGCCGTTCCTCGATCAGCGGGCAGTGGGTGCGCGTGTAGATGGTGGGCATGCAGCGGTTGCAGTGGATGCACTGCGAACGGGTCGCGGCGTCGCGCCCGATGCGCTGGAGCAGGTCGGGCTCGCGCAGCAGGGCGCGGGCCATCGCGACGAACTCGAAGCCCTCCGCCATGGCGCGGTCCATGCCCTGCCGGTCGGTGACCCCGCCGAGCAGGATGAGCGGCAGCCCGAGCGCGGCGCGGAACTGCTGCGCGGATTCGAGCAGGTACAGGGGCTGGTAGGGATACGTACGGAACACCCCGCGCCCCACCGCCCGGATCGCGAGGCGCTGCGGCAGCGGGAAGTTGGCCGCGAACTCGGCGACGGGGGCGCCGCCGCGGAACAGGTACATCGGGTTCAGCAGGGAGCTGCCCGCCGTCAGTTCGAGGGCGTCGACACTGCCGTCCTCCTCCAGCCAGCGGGCGACCTGGAGGCTGTCGTCGACGGTGAGCCCGCCGGGCGCCCCGTCCTTCATGTTCAGCTTGGCCGTGATGGCCAGCCGGTCGCCGAGTGCGTCACGCACCGCACGGGTGACGCCCAGCGCGACGGCGGCGCGGGCGCGCAGGGAGCCGCCGAAGGCATCGGTACGGCGGTTCAGCCGGGGGCTGAGGAAGGCGCTGGCCAGGTAGTTGTGGCCGAGATGGATCTCCACGGCGTCGAACCCGGCCTCGGCCGCGAGGAGGGCCGCCTCGGCGTGCGCCCTGATGACCCGGTCGATGTCCTCGGCGGTGGCCGCCCTGTTGCGGCGCATGCTCAGCGCGTTGAACCCCGCCATCGGGGCGAGGGAGGCCAGGCCGTTGGACCGCCCGTCGGCCACCGGCCCGGCGTGGCCCAGCTGGGCACTGACCGCGGCACCGGTGCCGTGCACCGCCTCGGTCAGCCGGCGCAGCCCGGGCAGCGCCTCGGGTCTCATCCACAGCTGCCGCCGCTCGGTACGTCCTTCCGGGGCCACGGCACAGTAGGCGACGGTGGTCATGGCGACCCCGCCCCCGGCAGGGCGCAGGTGGCAATCGATGAGCTCCTGCGTGACCAGCGCGTCGGGCGTGGCGCCCTCGAAGGTCGCGGCCTTGATGACCCGGTTACGCAACCGGAGCGGCCCGAGCCGGGCGGGCGCCAGCACATCCGGGGCGCCGCGGGGCGCTCGTCCTGTCGGCTCGCTCGT
Source organism: Streptomyces sp. NPDC091416 (assembly GCF_044756845.1). NCBI lineage: Bacteria > Bacillati > Actinomycetota > Actinomycetes > Kitasatosporales > Streptomycetaceae > Streptomyces > Streptomyces sp. NPDC091416. The sequence continues at coordinate 85,755 of NZ_JBIVTU010000017.1, read as the reverse complement.
TACGGGTCCGTCGGCCATGGCGCGGAGCATCGCAGAGAACTGACGAATAGTCAGTACCGCTGGCGCATGATGCGCCACCGACCAACGACTTTCAGGTGCTGGGCCGGGAACTGCGCCGGGTCCGCACTCGTCGGTCCAGAGTATGAATGATCAAATGCCTGCGCTCTCCGAGAGCCATGCAGAACTCGCGTCCGATCTGAGTGGAATCGTTTGTGACTATCCCTCCGCAGACCCCGCGGAGGCACTGACGGGCCTCGCTGCGGACGCCGCCGACGCCCTCGACCGCCGCGGCACGCCCGAGGGGCGTCGGGAGCTGTCCGGATACACCGTGCTTCTTCTTGCCACGTCCTGGTACGCCGCGTCCGGCCGCATCCTCGACCGGCGCCTCCTCGACACCTACGTCGACATCCTCGACCGCATCCGGGCGGCCCTCGACCCGGCCGTGTGCCATTGCCCGGACGAACATCCGGATGACATCCTCAGCGACGACCCCGAGCACATGGTCGAGTATGGGGTGAGCCTGCTGACCCCAGTCGGACGGAAGGTCATCGCCGAGGACTACGGGCTCGGTAGCGCAGAGATGGCTGTCCTGGACTGCCCGATTTTCCTGACCGGCCTTGCCAACACAGCTGCGGAGACCGTCCACGGAGGTATCGAGAAGCTCTTCGGCGAGATCGACGTCTCGCACCTCGACGCCGAATTCACCCTCGCCGGTGGCCGTATCCACTTTGCCGCCGTCCAGGACGCCCTCGCCCGTACCTGGGAGGACAACGCCGGGCCGGTCGGTCTGTGGTGCGCCCGGCGGTGGCTGGCCGGACAAGTCGGAGAGGAGGAACGGATCGGCGTGATCCTGAGCCTGCGCATGGTCGTCCAGAACTCTTACGAGGGGCTACCGCCCTCCTACTCACGCGACATGAGTGCCGCCCTGAAGACCGTGGATCTCAACGCCGTATGCAGCCACCGGATCCACCCGTGGTCCGCGGTCGCCGACCGGCGTGCCGCGGTCCTGCACCTCTGCGCGCCAGCAGACCATCCCGAATCGCCGGTGCCCCCCGAGCTGTCGGGGCGCGAGCTGTGGGAATGTCCGGGGCAGTACCTTGAGCTGGCGCGGGCGAGCCTCCGCACGATCGCGCGCTGGCACTCCGAGACAAAGCCCGCCTGAGAGCTCGCAACACGATCTTGCCGAGTGGTGCTGGTTGGCCGTGGCCGGTGGGGTGATTCGGCCACTCGTGAGGGTGTGGGTACCCGACCGTGGATCGTGGACGATGGCTCGTGGGCGCTGATCGAGCCGCTGCTGCCTCCGTGGCTCGAGCGGTCGTCAGGGCCTCGGCCGGTGTCGGACCGGCTTTGCCTGCAAGGGATCCTGTGTGTCCTCTACAACGACATGGCGTGGCAACTCCGCCCCGTAGGGCTGGGGTTCGGTTCGGAGCAGACCTGCTGGCGTCGCCAGCGGAGCATGACATGCGCCGCAGGCATACACGGTTGACCAACAATCTCACTGTTCGGGTGAGCGCAGAACTCCGAGGTGGCGGTGGATGATGAGGCAGGACGCGCCCGGAAGGCGATGGATGGCACGTACGAAGCCGTCGATGCAGCACCGGACGGCCCACAGACGGCCCAGGACGGATAGAACAGCTGCGGGCCGAAGGTTCGAAACCGTCGGCCCGCAGCAACGTACAAGCGCCTCAACGGCGCTGACCTGCGCCTACAGCACCGGCAGGAGCGCCTTCAGCTCGAAGGCGGTGACCTCGCTGCGGTACTCCTCCCACTCCTGCTTCTTGTTGCGCAGGAAGAAGTCGAAGACGTGCTCGCCGAGCGTCTCGGCGACCAGTTCGCTCTTCTCCATCAGCGCGATCGCCTCGCCCAGGTTCTGCGGCAGCGGCTCGATGCCCATCGCGCGGCGCTCGGCGTCGGACAGCGCCCAGACGTCGTCGTCGGCGCCGGCCGGGAGTTCGTAGCCCTCCTCGATGCCCTTGAGGCCCGCGGCCAGGAGCACCGCGTAGGTCAGGTAGGGGTTGGCGCCGGAGTCGATGGAGCGGACCTCGACGCGGGCCGAGCCGGTCTTGCCGGGCTTGTACATCGGGACGCGGATCAGCGCGGAGCGGTTGTTGTGGCCCCAGCAGATGTACGAGGGGGCCTCGCCGCCGGCGCCCGCGGCGCGGGAGGAGCCGCCCCAGATGCGCTTGTAGGAGTTGACCCACTGGTTGGTGACGGCGGAGATCTCCGCGGCGTGCTTGAGCAGACCCGCGATGAAGGAACGGCCGACCTTGGAGAGCTGGTACTCGGCGCCGGACTCGTAGAACGCGTTGCGGTCGCCCTCGAAGAGGGAGAGGTGGGTGTGCATGCCCGAGCCGGGGTACTCCGAGAACGGCTTCGGCATGAAGGTCGCCTGCACGCCCTGCTCCAGCGCGACCTGCTTCATGACCAGGCGGAAGGTCATGATGTTGTCGGCCGTGGAGAGCGCGTCCGCGTACCGCAGGTCGATCTCCTGCTGGCCCGGGGCGCCCTCGTGGTGGCTGAACTCGACCGAGATGCCCATGGATTCGAGCATGGTGATCGCCTGGCGGCGGAAGTCCATGCCGACGTTCTGCGGGGTGTGGTCGAAGTAGCCGGAGCTGTCGGCGGGCGTGGGGCGGGTGCCGTCGACCGGCTTGTTCTTCAGCAGGAAGAACTCGATCTCCGGGTGGGTGTAGAAGGTGAAGCCCAGGTCGGAGGTCTTGGCCAGGATGCGCTTGAGCACGTAGCGCGGGTCGGCGAAGGAGGGCGAGCCGTCCGGCATGAGGATGTCGCAGAACATCCGGGCCGTGCCGGGCGCCTCCGCGCGCCAGGGCAGGATCTGGAACGTGCCCGGGTCCGGCTTGGCGATCATGTCCGACTCGTACACCCGGGCGAAGCCCTCGATGGCGGAGCCGTCGAAGCCGATTCCCTCGTCAAACGCCTGTTCCAGCTCGGCGGGGGCCACGGCCACGGACTTGAGGTAACCGAGCACGTCGGTGAACCACAGCCGTACGAACCGGATGTCGCGCTCCTCAAGCGTCCTGAGGACGAATTCCTGCTGCTTGTCCATAGCCACATCCTTGCAGTTCAGACGGTCCGTGCACCACCGCCCGGGGTAAGGGGGAGAGTCCAGTATCACGACCCCGGATTTCACCCAGATTACGCACCCGACGTGAGATGGAGCACTCGGCCACCCACTACGATCGTCGGCCGTGGTGCGTACGGGCTGCGGCGGCTTCGCGACTGCCCCGCGCGCACCGGTTCTCCGACCCGTTCCGTCATCTCATCGCCCCTTCGCAGAAGGACCCACGACATGAGCTTCGACCGCAGGACCCGCATAGAGCAGATGCGCAAGGCCGACCGCGCGCGTGACCGCCGTACCCGTGTGCTGGTCATAAGCGTCAGCGCCGTCGTCGTCGCAGGTCTCGTCGGCTTCGGCGCCTACACACTCATCGACCGGTCCGAGGCCTCGGCCGACCAGCGGGCCGCCGACTCCAAGAACGCCGAGCAGTCCGAGGCCGAGAAGCAGGAACTGGCCGACGGGCCGATCCAGGGCGAGAAGACGTGGGACGCGAAGAAGCTGACCCGCAACCACGTCACCGAGACCGTCTCGTACCCAATGAAGCCGCCGGTCGGCGGTGACCACAGCCCCGTCTGGATGAACTGCGACGGCGACGTATACAAAGAGCCGGTCCCCGACATGAACGCCGTGCACGCGCTGGAGCACGGTTCGGTCTGGGTGACGTACACGGACAAGGCCTCGGCCGCGGACGTGGACAAGCTCGCCGAACGGGTCGCGAAGACCCCGTACTCGCTGATGAGCCCGTACAAGGACCAGGCCGGAAGCATCATGCTGAGCGCCTGGGGCAAGCAGGTCACGGTGGACAGTGCCGATGACCGCCGGGTGGCGCAGTTCTTCGCCAAGTACGTGCAGGGTCCGCAGACGCCCGAGCCGGGCGCGGCGTGCACCGGCGGACGGGCGGCTCCGTGACAGAGCCGACGGAGACGACGGAGGCGACGGAGGCGGAGAGGGCCACGAGCGGTACCCGGCGCGTCCGGTGGGCCGCGGGTTCCGCCGTCGTGCTCGCGCTCCTGTTCGCGGGGGCGGCGACCGTCGCCTCCGCGCGGGACGGCGGGGACGGGCAGCACGCGCCCGCCCCCGCCGCGCAGGTCCCGGCGTCCGGTTCCGCGGACGCCGGGTTCGCGCGCGACATGGCCGTCCACCATCAGCAGGCCGTGGAGATGTCCTTCATCGTGCGCGACCGCACCGACGACGAGGACGTGCGCCGTTTCGCGTACGACATCGCCAACACGCAGGCCAACCAGCGGGGCATGCTGCTCGGCTGGCTGGACCTGTGGGAGCTGCCGAAGGCGGCCGCCGGGCAGGAGCCGATGGCCTGGATGACCGCCGGGCAGCACGCGGACCACGACATGGCCGGGATGCCGGGCATGGACAGCGGTTACGAGGCCCATGACGGATCCCTCATGCCCGGCATGGCGACCCGTACCGAGCTCGACCGGCTCCGCAGGGCCAGTGGCCGGCAGGCCGAGGTCCTGTACCTCCAGCTGATGACCGACCACCACAGGGGCGGTGTCGACATGGCCCGCGGCTGTGCGGACCTGTGCACCGTGAAGGCCGAGAAGCGGCTGGCCCGGGGCATGGTCGAGGGCCAGCGGTCCGAGCTGGTGGCCATGGCCGGGATGCTGAAGGAACGCGGCGCCGCGCCGCGGCCGGACACGGTGCGCTGAGGCCACCCTCCACGGTATGCACCCGAACGGGTGACAGCGGTCGCGTGCCCCGGGCGAACCCCTCACGCTGGGTTCGCTCGGGGTCGTACGCGAGTGCCATCGGCACGCAGGAGGAAACGCCATGACCACCGCCAAGGACATCATGCACACCGGCGCCACCTGGATCCCGGCGCACGAGACCCTCGACCGCGCCGCCCAGCTGATGCGCGACCACAACGTCGGCGCGCTGCCCATCTCGGAGAACGGCGAGCAGGACCGGATGGTCGGCATCCTGACGGACCGCGACATCGTGGTCGCCTGTGTGGCGGCGGGCCGGGATCCGTCGAAGGTGACGGCCGGCGACCTCGCCCGGGGCACGCCGCGCTGGATCGACGCGGAGGCCGGGGTGGAGGCGGTGCTGGAGGAGATGCAGACCCACCGGATCCGCCGGCTGCCGGTCGTCGAGAACAAGATGCTGGTCGGCATGATCAGTGAGGCCGATCTGGCCCAGCACCTCTCCGACGACCAGATCGCCGGCTGGGCGGAGCAGGTCTACTCCCGCAGCTGACGGGTACGCCGCGCGACCGGCCGGACGGTCCTTCGTCCCGCCCGCCGTCCCGCCCGCCGGCCCGCCGGACGCCGCGCGGGACGGCGGGCCGTCCACGTCCCGCATACCCGGCGGGGGTAAGGTGCCCCGCATGTCCGGAACGAGGAGTGCGACGTGCGGGCGGCTGCTGCTGTTCGCCGCGCTGCTCTTCGGGATCTTCACCATGCACACGGTCGGGCACCCGGCGGAGCACAGCGGGCCGGGGCTCGCGATGCCGGCCGCCCCGCACCTGATGACCGGACCCGTCATGGCGCCCGGACCCGCGGTGGCCGTGCGGCACGAACCCCCGACGCCGATGCCCGGCATGGACCCGATGTCGGTCTGCGTCGCGGTGCTGGGCACCTGGGGCCTCGCCCTGCTCGCGCTCACCCTGTGGCGGGTGGCACGGCGGTACGCCGGTCTGCGGCCGGTCCCGTGCCGCGGACGTTCGCCGAGGACGCCCCGGCCCCCTCCTCCCCCGCCCCGGCCCCGCATGGCCGTCCTCACCGGACTGTCGGTGCTTCGGATATAGGCGCCCCGCGCCCGTCCGTCCTCCAGCACACCGACCACATCCTTGAGGTGCACCCAGTCATGCCCGCTCAGCACACCCGACGCGCCCTGCTCGGCGCTTCGATCGCCCTTGCCGGTACGGGAGTTCTCACCGCCTGCGCCGGCCGCGACGCCACCGCGGACCACTCCGCCATGAACCACCCCGCCCCCTCCGGCACCACCGTCCCGGAGGGCTACGTCTCCCCCGACGGCCCCGAGGTCGCCGCGGCCGAACAGCGGCGCGGCGCCTCCGGACCCGAGCGCCGGGTCACCCTGACCGCGACCCCGTCCCGGCTCGACCTGGGCGGCGGACACACCGTCAGCTCGTGGGCGTACGGGGACCGGCTGCCCGGGAAGGAGGTCCGGGTCACCGCGGGCGACACGCTCGCCCTCACCCTCGCCAACCACCTGCCGCAGCCCACCTCGATGCACTGGCACGGACTCGCCCTGCGCAACGACATGGACGGGGTGCCCGGGCTGACCCAGCGGGCCGTCGAGGCGGGGGCGGAGTTCGCCTACCGGTTCGCGGTACCGGACCCCGGCACGTACTGGTTCCACCCGCACTCGGGCGTCCAGCTGGATCGCGGGCTCTACGCTCCGCTGATCGTGGACGACCCGAAGGAGCCCCTCGGCTACGACCAGGAGTGGATCGTCGTCCTGGACGACTGGGTCGACGGCGTGGACGGCTCCACCCCCGACGCCGTGCTCCAGGAACTCACCGGGGGCAACACCCACAGCGGGCACGCCATGCAGTCGACGGTCCCGCCCGCGAGCGGCGGGCCCTCGCGGATGCTGACGGGCGCCACGAGCGAACTGCTGGGCGGTGACGCGGGCGATGTGGCCTATCCGTACTACCTGGTCAACGGCCGCGTCCCCGAGGACCCTTCCGCCTTCACCGCACGGCCGGGCGACCGGATCCGGCTGCGGATCATCAACGCGGGCGGCGACACCGCCTTCCGCGTCGCGCTCGGCGGCCACCGGATGACGGTGACGCACACCGACGGCTTCCCGGTCCGGCACACCGCGACCGATGCGCTGCTGATCGGGATGGGTGAGCGGTACGACGTGCTGGTCACCGCCGGGGACGGGGTGTTCCCGCTGACCGCGCTGGCCGAGGGCAAGGACGCCTCGGCGATGGCCCTGCTGCGGACCGGGAGCGGCGCGGCGCCCGGCGCGTCCGTGCGGCCGAAGGAGCTGGACGGCGAACTGGTGACGGCCGGCCGGCTGTCACCGGACGCCTCCGTGGCCCTGCCCGCGCGCGAACCCGACCGGACGGTGCGGCTGCGGCTGACGGGTTCCATGGCGGCGTACGACTGGGCCTTCGACAGGAAGCCGTACACCGCCGACCAGCGCCATCCGGTGAAGGCCGGGGAGCGGGTCCGGATGGAGTTCCACAACCCGACCGCGATGTGGCACCCGATCCATCTGCACGGGCACACCTTCGCGCTGGGCGGGGACACGGCCGGGGCCCGCAAGGACACCGCGATCGTGCTGCCCCGGCAGACGCTGACCGTCGACTTCGACGCGGACAACCCGGGTCTGTGGATGCTCCACTGCCACAACCTGTACCACGCGGAGGCGGGCATGATGACGGTCCTCGGCTACCGCAGCTGACCGGACTCCCGGCGGGCCCGGGAGGGTGCCGGGTGGTCCTGGCCGGGATCGCGGCGGCGGGCCCGGCCCCGTCCCGGCCGCCTCCGCCGGGCCCGCCAGGACATTGCGTCAGTCAGACGATTACACTGGGCGGCGTGCCTCAACTACGCCTCGCACTGAATCAGATCGACTCGACCGTCGGCGACCTCGCCGGCAACACCGAGTCGATCGTCCACTGGACCCGGCACTCCGCCGAACAGGGCGCCCACCTGGTGGCGTTCCCCGAGATGGCGCTGACCGGATACCCCGTCGAGGACCTGGCCCTGCGGTCGTCCTTCGTCGAGGCGTCGCGGGAGGCGCTGCGTGCGCTCGCCGCGCGCCTGGACGCGGAGGGCTTCGGGGAGCTCCCGGTCGTCGTCGGCTACCTCGACCGTTCCGAGTCCGCCGCACCGCGCTACGGCCAGCCCGCCGGATCGCCGCGGAACGCCGCCGCGGTGCTGCACCGCGGACAGATCGCGCTGAACTTCGCCAAGCACCATCTGCCCAACTACGGCGTCTTCGACGAGTTCCGGTACTTCGTGCCGGGCGACTCGATGCCTGTCGTACGGGTGCACGGCGTCGACGTGGCGCTGGCGATCTGCGAGGACCTCTGGCAGGACGGCGGCCGGGTACCGGCCGCGCGTGCCGCCGGGGCCGGGCTGCTGCTGTCGATCAACGCCTCGCCGTACGAGCGGGACAAGGACGACACCCGGCTGGAACTGGTCCGCAAGCGGGCCCAGGAGGCCGGCTGCACGACCGCGTACCTGGCGATGATCGGCGGCCAGGACGAGCTGGTCTTCGACGGGGACTCGATCGTCGTCGACAGGCAGGGCGAGGTCATCGCCCGTGCGCCGCAGTTCGCCGAGGGCAGCGTGATCCTGGACCTCGACCTGCCGGCCGCCTCGCCCGAGGCGCCGTCCGGCGTGGTGAACGACGGGCTGCGGATCGACCACGTGGTCCTCTCCGAGGAGCCGCTGCCGGCGTACGAGGCGGAGCTGGCCGGAGGCTACGCGGAGCGGCTCGACGACGACGAGGAGCTGTACTCGGCGCTCGTCGTGGGCCTGCGCGCGTACGCGGCGAAGAACGGCTTCAGCAGTGTGCTGGTCGGGCTCTCCGGCGGGATCGACTCGGCGCTGGTCGCCGCGATCGCCTGCGACGCGCTGGGCGCGCAGCACGTGTACGGCATCTCGATGCCGTCGAAGTACTCCTCGGACCACTCCAAGGGCGACGCGGCCGAACTGGCGCGGCGTACCGGGCTGAACTTCCGGACCGTACCGATCGAGCCGATGTTCGACGCGTACATGGGGTCGCTGGGGCTCACCGGGCTCGCCGAGGAGAACCTGCAGTCGCGGCTGCGCGGCACGATGCTGATGGCCGTGTCCAACCAGGAGGGCCAGATCGTCCTGGCCCCGGGCAACAAGTCGGAGCTGGCGGTCGGTTACTCGACGCTGTACGGGGACTCCGTCGGCGCGTACGGGCCGATCAAGGACGTCTACAAGACGTCGGTCTTCCGGCTGGCGAAGTGGCGCAACCGGGCCGCCGAGGAGCGCGGGCAGACGCCGCCGATCCCGGAGGCCTCCATCACGAAGCCGCCGAGCGCGGAGCTGCGGCCGGGTCAGGTCGACACGGACTCGCTGCCCGACTACGACGTGCTGGACCGGATCCTGGAGATGTACGTCGACCGGGACCAGGGACGCGACGCGATCGTCGCGGCCGGGTTCGACGCGGCGCTGGTGGCGAAGACGCTGCGGATGGTGGACACGGCGGAGTACAAGCGGCGGCAGTATCCGCCGGGCACGAAGATCTCGCCCAAGGGGTTCGGCAAGGACCGGCGGCTGCCGATCACGAACCGGTGGCGCGAGTCCGTCTGACGCCGGGGGTGGCGTGGTGACTGCGGGCCCGTCCGGCCGGGGGCTCTGTCCTCGATCGCCGGACGGGCTTGTCTGCCGCGCTCGGGCTTGATGTGCGGGCCCCCGGCCGAAGCCTCGTCCTCAAGCGCCGGGCATGCCTGATTTGCCCGGCTCGGACTTCACGCGCCGGCCCCCGGGCGAGGTCTCGTCCTCAAGCGCCGGACCGGCTTGAGGACGGGAGGCTCAGTGAACGTCCGCCTCGGACCTGCTCGGGGTGGATGCCGCCGCCCGTGCCACCACCTTCGACGGGGTCCGGTCCCGGTCCAGTACGCCCGCCGTGACCGCCACCGCGAGGCCCGCCACGGCCAGCACCGCGCCGACCAGGGCCGGGGAGGTCCAGCCCCAGCCCGCCGCGATGGCCACGCCGCCCAGCCACGCGCCGCCCGCGTTGGCCAGGTTGAAGGCGGAGTGGTTGGAGGCGGAGGCCAGGGTCGGGGCGTCCTTGGCCTTGTTCATGACGAGCATCTGCAACGGCGTGGTCGTCATGAAGCCGACCCCGCCCAGCAGCACCACCATCACCAGCGCGGCCCACCGCACGTGGGCGGCGAACGGGAAGACGACCAGGACGACGGCGAGCGCGCTCAGCGAGCCGTACAGCGTCGGGCGCAGCGCCCGGTCCGTGAGCGGGCCGGCGGCGAGTGCGCCCAGGGTCATGCCGATGCCGAAGAGTGCCAGCACCAGGGTCACGGAGGACTCGCCGAAGCCCATCGCCTCGGTCGTCATCGCCGAGAGGTAGGAATACACGGCGAAGACGCCGGCGAAGCCGAGGACGGCGGTCAGCAGTCCGAGCAGGACCTGGCGGTTGCCCAGGGCGCGCAGCTCGTGGCGGACGCCTTGGTGGGCCTCGACCGGGATCTGCGGGACGAGGCGGGCGAGTGCGGCCATCGCGCCGAGCCCGATCACCGCGACCACCAGGAACGTGGCCCGCCAGCCGAGATGCTGGCCGAGCAGGGTGGCCGCCGGGACTCCGACGATGTTGGCGACGGTCAGGCCGAGGAACATGGTCGCCACGGCCCGGGCCTGGCGCCCCTCGGAGACCAGCCGGGCGGCGACGACCGCCCCGACGCCGAAGAACGCTCCGTGCGGCAGCCCCGCCAGCACGCGCCCGGCGATCAGCCACCCGAAGTCCGGGGCCAGCGCGGAGGCGAGGTTGCCGACGGTGAACAGCGCCATCAGCAGCAGGAGCATCCGTTTGCGCGGGACGCGCGAGCCGAAGGCGGTGAGCAGCGGGGCGCCGAGCACCACGCCGATCGCGTACGCCGACACGAGGTAGCCCGCGGTGGGGACGGAGGTGCCCAGATCGTCCGCGACATTGGGCAGCAGGCCCATCATCACGAACTCCGTCGTACCGATGCCGAAGGCGCTCACCGCGAGTGCGAGCAGAGCCAGAGGCATGAAGAGAGACCTTTCCGAAGTGGGCCCCGTGCGGTCCGGCCGGGCCCGGTGGGCCTGCGGGAGCGGAAGGGGGCAGGAGGGAACGCGGCCGTACGTGCGCCGGCGAGGGCCTGTGGGGCCGGATCGCACGGTGCCGGACCGGCTTCCTCGCCGGCGGCCTTGTTCCCGTTCGGAACAAAGTCTCTCAGACGTTTGGTGCGCGGAGGTAAACGGACCGTTGCGTCACAGTTTGACGCGGGCGGCGATCGGGAGATGGTCGCTGTCCGTGGCAGGCAGCGTCCACGACGACATCGGCTCGACGCCCTTCACCATGATCTGGTCGATCCGGGCCATCGGGAAGGAAGCGGGCCAGCTGAACCCGAACCCGTCACCGGCCGCGCCCTGGGTGGAGCGCATCTGCGAGGTGACCGCGTTGAGCGAGCGGTCGTTCATGGTCCCGTTGAGGTCGCCGAGCAGCGCGACCCGTTCCAGCGGTTCGTGGGAGATGGCCTTGCCCAGGGCGTCCGCGCTCTGGTCCCGCTGACTGGCGGTGAACCCGGCGTGCAGCTTGACCCGCACCGAGGGCAGGTGCGCGACGTAGACGGCGATCGGGCCCTCGGACGTGGTGACGGTGGTGCGCATGGCGCGGACCCACCCCATCTTGATGTCCACCGGGCGGGTGTCGCTCAGCGGGTACTTGCTCCACAGGCCGACGGTCCCCTGCACCGAGTGGTACGGGAAGCGGTCGGCGAGCGCCGTCTCGTAGGCCGCGACCTTGCCGCTGGGGAGTTCCTGGAGGGCGACGACGTCGGCGCCCGAGCCGGCGACCTGCTGGGCGGTGCCGGCGGGGTCGGGGTTGTCCGCGTTGACGTTGTGGGTGGCGACGGTGAGGTCGCCGCCGGTGCCGGACTTGTCGGTGAGCAGCCCGCCGAAGAGGTTGAACCAGACCAGGACCGGCAGCAGCAGGGCGATCAGCGCGGTCGCCGAGCGGCGCACCAGGCCCAGGATCAGCAGCAGCGGGACGAAGACGGCGCACCACGGCAGGAACGTCTCGGTGAGGCTGCCCAGGTTGCCGATCGTGTTCGGGATCTGGGCGTGGAGGAGCATCACGAGGGCCAGCAGGACCGAGCAGCCGGCCAGGACGATCCCGCGCCGCCAGATGCCGGGGTCCCGGGTCAGTCTGTCGCGCAGGTCCCGGAAGCGGGATGCGGTGCGCTGCGGTCCCGCGCCGCCGTTCCCGGTGTCCGCCCTGTACGCCTGCACCATTGCGCTGTCCTCACTGCCTTGCCGTACACATCGCCGCGCCCACGACCCTAGGGGATGCGCGATGCCTTTCCGGCCGTCGGCGACGGCCGTACTGCCACGAGGACGATCCGAGCGGTGCGAAGGGTTCCGGCCACAGCGGGCATGTGGTGGCTTGTGACAGAACGCTCACACTCGCCCCGGCCCGGGCGAGTCAGCCGGCCGGTCTCGGCGGTGACCTGCGCCTTCACCTCGGCCGGAGGCCGTCGGCCGAGGTCCGAGGCCCTCGATCAGCAGGCGGATGATGCGGTCGGCGAGGTCATCGGGCAGCGGCGCGTCGGGCCGGTGGATGGTGCGTACGAGCATGGGGCCGAGGAACAGGTCGTCCATCAGCTCCACGTCCGTGTCGCCCCGCAGCTCACCCGCCTCGACGGCCCTGCCGACGGCGGCGAGCATCGCGGCCCGGCGGGGCACGATCACCGTGCGGTGGTACTCCGACCAGAGCAAGGGGTGGCTCTTCATCTGCGCGAAGACGTTGTGCAGCAGCACCGAGGAGCGCTGGGCGAGTCCGCGGGTGCGCATGGACTCCAGCAGGACGCGCAGGTCACCGAGGCCCCCGGTGCCGGAGACATCGGGATCCGGCGGTTCGATCTCGCGCAGGACGTCGACGAACAGCTCCTCCTTGCCGGTCCAGCGCCGGTAGATGGTGGCCTTGCCGACCCCGGCGGTGCGGGCGATGCGCTCGATGGACAGGCCGGCCAGGGGCTCACCGGCCTCCAGGAGCCCGACGACGGCGTCCAGGATGGCCCGCTCGGCGGCGGCGCTGCGCGGGCGGCCGCGGCGGGGTTCCTGTTCGTCGGCGGGGCGGGGCTTGTGGTCCGGGCCGTGATGGGTCCGCGCCTCCGGGTCCTGGCCGCCGTCATGGGTCCGCGCGTCCTGGTCCCGGCCGCCGTCATGGGTCCGCGCCTCCGGGTCCCGGCCGCCGTCGTGGGCCGGCCGGCCCTGGTCCCCGGGGACCCGGCCGTCCCGGTCCGATGCTTGCGCCTGCACGTGGAACCACCTTTCACCACCGCCGATTCTCGCCGACGCGGGAGGCGGCCGGGCACCTCGACGCCCGGCCGGGACCGGCGGGTCCCACCGTCGCGCCCGGCCGGGCGCCCCGGGTCTCACCCTTGGGACCGGCCGGGCGCCCGGGCCCCGCCGTCAGGCCTCCACGTCCACGGGGGCCGTCCGCTCGGCCTGCGCGGCCGGCTTCCCGGCGGGCGGCCGGCCCGGCAGGAACAGGGCGACCACGATCGCGCCGATCAGGGCGACGCACGCCGAGCAGGCGGCCGTCACGTGCATCGCGCCCATGAACGCGTCCTGGGCGGCGGCCACCAGCGGGGTGCCCGCCGGCCCCATCTTCTCGGCGACACCGAGTGTCGCCTCGATGGACTCCCCGGCCACGTCCCTGGCCGCGGCCGGGACCGCGTCGAGGTGTCCCTCGATGTCGCCGCGGTAGACGGCGGAGAGCACCGATCCGAGGACGGCGATCCCGAGGGCGCCGCCGACCTGGCGGAACGTGTTGTTGACGGCCGAGCCCGATCCCGCCTTCTCGCGCGGCAGCGCCTGCATGACGGCGACGGTGACCGGCGGCATCACGTGCGCCATGCCCGTGCCCTGGACGAAGAAGACCACGCACATCACCCAGACCGGGGTCGTGGCGTCGAACAGGGCGAACGCCGCGAGTCCTGCGGCGACCAGCAGCATGCCGGCCGTGCACACGGCACGGGCGCCGAACCGGTCGACCACGAACCGGGCCCGCGGGGCGAAGACCATCTGCGCGACGGCCAGCGGCAGGATCAGCAGCCCGGACTGCAGGGCGCTCCAGCCGCGCACGCTCTGCATGTAGAAGGCGGAGAAGAACGTCACGCCCATCAGCGCGAAGAAGACCAGCGCGATGGCGGCCACGGCGGCGGAGAACGCCGGCTTCCTGAAGTACGAGATGTCGATGGCCGGACTGCTGCTGCGCTTCTCGTGGAGGACGAACACGACCAGTACGGCCAGTCCCCCGGCGACCGGCAGGAGCACCGAGGCGTCGGTGAAGTCGGCGAGCTCGCCGCCGCGGATGATCCCGTACACCAGGAGCACCAGGCCGACGATGGAGAGCACCACGCCGACGGGGTCGAGGCGGCCCGGCTTCGGGTCCTTCGAGTCCGGCACGAGCACGGCCATGGCGATCAGCGCGACGACCACGACGGGCACGTTGACGAGGAAGATCGAACCCCACCAGAAGTGTTCGAGGAGCAGGCCGCCGGTGATCGGGCCGATCGCGATGCCGAGGCCGACGCTGCCGGCCCAGATGCCGATGGCCTTGGGCTGCTCGTCGCGCTCGAAGACGTTCATCAGGACGGCGAGCGTGGCCGGCATGACGAAGGCGGCACCGAAGCCCATCACGGCGCGCCAGGTGATGAGCTCGCCGGGCGATCCCGACATGGCGGCGAAGGCCGAACCCAGGCCGAAGAGGACGATGCCGAAGAGCAGGATCTTCTTGCGCCCGATGCGGTCGCCGAGCAGGCCCGCGGTGAAGAGCAGTCCGGCGAAGACGAGCGTGTAGGAGTTGATGGCCCACTCCAGCTCGCTCTGGGTGGCTCCCAGACCGGTGGGCGAGGGCGAGGCGATCGTCTTGACGGCGACGTTGAGGATCGAGTTGTCGAGCACCACGATGAGCAGGCTGAACATCAGGACGGCGAGGATCGCCCAGCGGCGGCGGTGGACCGCCTCGGGGACCTGGGGCACGGCGACGGGAGCGCCGGACGGTATGGACATGAACAGAACGTACCTCTATTTCGATACGAGACCGTCTCGTATTGGAAAGTCTTTACCGGGCGCCGTGACACCGGGTGCCATCCCGTCCGGCGGGCCCACTTCCCGTGAGCGGCTCCGGGATGCCACCATGGAAGCGGTCCGGGGACGCCGTCAGGGCGCCTCGAGATGACGAAGGAGCCGTTGGCAATGTCGCTTCAGGCTGCGCACAACCAGTCCCCCACTTCCCCCGCGGGAGCTCCCTCCGACAGCAGCAAGGCGCTGTACGGAGGCAAGAGCAACCGCCGCGTCACCGTCCACGACATCGCCGCCGCCACCGCGCGCGGCGAGAAGTGGCCCATGCTCACCGCCTACGACGCGATGACCGCGTCCGTCTTCGACGAGGCCGGCATCCCGGTCATGCTCGTCGGCGACTCCATGGGCAACTGTCACCTCGGCTACGAGACCACCGTGCCCGTCACGATGGACGAGATCGCCATGCTGTCCGCCGCCGTCGTCCGGGGCACCAAGCGTGCCCTGATCGTCGCCGACCTCCCCTTCGGGTCCTACCAGGAGAGCCCGGTCCAGGCCCTGCGCAACGCCACCCGGCTGATCAAGGAGTCCGGGGTCGGCGCGGTGAAGCTGGAGGGCGGCGAGCGCAGCCACGAGCAGATCAGGCTGCTGGTCGACGCAGGCATCCCGGTCATGGCCCACATCGGCCTGACCCCGCAGTCCGTCAACGCGATGGGCTACCGGGTGCAGGGCCGCGGCGAGGAGGCCGCCCAGCAGATGCTGCGCGACGCGAAGGCCGTGCAGGACGCGGGCGCGTTCGCCGTCGTCCTGGAACTCGTCCCGGCCGAACTGGCCGCCGAGGTCACCCGCACCCTGCACATCCCGACCGTGGGCATCGGTGCCGGTCCCGACACCGACGCGCAGGTGCTGGTCTACACCGACATGGTCGGCCTGACCGGCGGCAAGGTGCCGCGCTTCACCAAGCAGTACGCCGACCTGCGCCAGATCCTCGGCGACGCCGCGAAGGCGTACGCGGACGAGGTCGTCGGCGGCACCTTCCCTGCGCCGGAGCACACCTTCCACTAGGCGGTACGCCGCCACGGCCCCGTTGCCCGACCGACCACTGCCGCACCACCGACAGCCCGCCGACTTCCCCCATCGGCGGGCTGTCGCCCTGCTGTCGGCGGACTGTCGGTGCGCTGTCGGTGGCGGCTGGTCTGATAGTCGGCATGACGCGAATCGACAAGAACCCCAGGAACGGCAAGAACGCCGTCGAGGTACGGGGGCTGGTCAAGCACTACGGCTCGACCAAGGCTCTGGACGGCGTGGACCTCGATGTGCGCGAGGGCACCGTCCTCGGCGTGCTCGGCCCCAACGGCGCCGGCAAGACGACCCTCGTACGGGTCCTGTCCACCCTGATCCAGCCCGACGCCGGACACGCGGTCGTGGCCGGCTACGACGTGGTGAAGCAGCCCCGCGCGCTGCGCCGCACCATCGGCCTGACCGGGCAGTACGCCTCGGTCGACGAGAAGCTCTCCGGCTGGGAGAACCTCTACATGATCGGCCGGCTGCTCGACCTGCCGCGCAAGAAGGCCCGCTCGCGCGCCGACGAACTGCTGGAGCGCTTCTCGCTCACGGACGCGGCGAAGAAGGCCGCGATGGAGTACTCCGGCGGTATGCGCCGGAGGCTGGACCTCGCCGCCTCCATGATCGGCAGTCCGGCCGTCCTGTATCTGGACGAGCCGACGACGGGGCTCGACCCCCGCACCCGTAACGAGGTCTGGGACGAGGTGCAGCGGATGGTCGCGGAGGGGGCGACCGTGCTGCTCACCACCCAGTACATGGAAGAGGCCGAACAGCTCGCCAACGAGCTCACCGTCATCGACAAGGGCAGGATCATCGCCCGCGGCGGCGTCGACGAACTGAAGGCGAAGGTCGGCGGCCGCACCCTGCAGATCCGGCCCTCGGACCCCGCCCAGCTCGCCGCGATGGCGCAGGCCATCAGGGAGGCCGGCCTCGACGGTGTGGCGGGCGCCCAGGCGGTCCCGGACGAGGGACTGCTGTACGTACCGATCCTCAGCGACGAGCAGCTCACCGCCGTCATCGGCCTGCTCGGCACCCGGGGCTTCTCGCTGGCGCACGTCGCCACCGCGCTGCCCAGCCTGGACGAGGTGTTCCTCGCCATCACCGGCGACAAGGCCACCGTCACCGACACGACTCCCCAGGAGGTCGCGGCATGAGCACGACGACTCTGACGCCCACCCCCACCGACGCGGCCCCGGCCGCCCCGGCCGTGAAGCTCCATGACGAGGGCCGGATCGGGCTCCGGAACAACCTGCGCCACATCGGTGCGCTGGTGCGGCGCAATCTCCTCCAGATCAAGAAGGATCCGGAGTCGATGTTCGACGCGCTCCTGATGCCGGTGATCTTCGTCCTGCTGTTCGTGTACGTCTTCGGCGGTTCCGTCGGCGGCAGCATGGGCGGCGGCCGGCAGGAGTACCTGAACTACCTGATCCCCGGCCTGATGGCGATGATGGGCATGAACATCGCCATGGCCGTCGGCTCCGGCGTCAACGACGACTTCCGCAAGGGGGTCATGGACCGGTTCCGTACGATGCCGATCGCCCGCTCCTCGGTGCTCATCGCCAAGATCGTGGTCGAGCTCGCCCGGATGATGGTCGCCACGCTCATCCTGCTGGGCATGGGCTTCGCGCTCGGTATGGAGCTCCACGGGTCGGTGCTCGGACTGATCGGAGCGATCGGGCTGGCGGCCGCGTTCGGCGCCGCCATCATGTGGATCTTCATCCTGCTCGGACTGAGCATGAAGACGGCCCAGGCCGTCCAGGGAATGGGGATGATCGTGATGATGCCGCTCCAGTTCGGCTCGTCCATCTTCGCCCCGCCCACGACGATGCCCGGCTGGCTCCAGACGTTCACCGACTACAACCCGCTGTCCAACCTGGCCGACGCCGCACGCGCCCTGATGATGGGCACTCCGGTCGGCAACTCGGTCTGGCTGACGCTCGGCTGGACCGTGGTCATCACCGCGGCCATGGCACCGCTCGCGGTGTCCAAGTTCCGCAAGAAGGCCTGACCTCCTGACGGCAGGGGTCCGGACCTCTCAGTCCCGGTACGCGTCCACGAGGGCGGCGGCCTCCTCCAGGGAGAGGCCGCCGCCCTCGGCGTACGCGGCCTCGTAGGCGGTGTCCCCGAGCACCGCACGCACCACCACCTCGGCGCGGGCGAAGGTCTCCCGCTCCGCCGACGTCAGGAAATGCCCCTCCGGCAGCAGGGCCCGGCCGGCGGCCAGCAGCCGGGCACCGAGCTGCGCGCCGCGCTCCGTGCCGAGGCCGCCCAGCGCGCAGGCCAGCGTGACCAGATGGATCACGGCCATCTGGGGCGCCACCATCTGCGTCAGGGGATCGTCCAGGCGCAGCAGGGCCCGCCGGCCGCGGTCCAGGGCCTCCGCGTACTTCCCGTCCTGGTTGTCCAGCCCGGCCAGACCGCCCAGGACGAAGCCCTCGAAGATCGCCATGGTCTGCGACCTGAACTCTTCGAGCAGTTCGAAGTACTGCTCGCGCGCCTCCCCGGTCCGGCCGCAGCGGCCCAGCCACAGGGCCAGGTAGAGCCGGGCCGCCGGCCGCGCCTCGTGCCCCGCGCGCCGCTCGTCCGCGATGACCTGGCGCAGGATCGCCTCGCCCTCCGCTCCGCGGCCGAGTTCGGTGAGAACGGAGGCGTACCGGGTACGGAGCACCGATACCTGGGCCAGGGCGCCGAGCTTCTCCGCGTATCCGATCGCGGCCTGGTAGTCCTCGGCCGCCTGGCGGTAGTCGCCCGTCTTCTCGTTCGCCTCACCGCGTGAGGACAGTGCCTCGGCCATGCCCCAGTCGTCACCGAGACGGCTGAAGATCTCCAGGCTCTCGGCGGCGTCCACATGGGCGGCGCCCGCCCAGTCGGGGCGGTTGGCCAGCACGTTGGCGCGCATCTGGAGCGCTGCGGCGAGCTCCCACTCGAAGGCGAACTCCCGTGCGGCGCGGACCGTTTCGTCCAGCAGATGCCGCAGATCCGCGACGCCGCCGGTCAGCATGACGGCGAAGAACCAGAGCGATGCGGGGCTCCGGCAGGTCTGCGGCTGGCCGACCCGGTAGACGGAGGCGATCCCCCGCAGCCGCACCATGCTGGCCTCGTTCGTCCACTCGTCCATCGCGTGGTCCATGCTGACCAGCTGGATCAGCCCCACCTGGCGCCGCGCCTCCTGGAGCAGTTCGGGTCCCATGGGCGGGGGCGCGTCGATGCAGCGTTCGTGGATCGAGGGCGCGGGCTCCACCGGCGGGGCGAACGGGTCGGGGCCGAGGGCCGCGGCGGCGTCGGCCCAGTGCAGGGCGTCGCTGCGCAGATTGCGGATCTGCCAGTACCAGGAGAGCGAGATCACCAGGCACAGGGACTCCTGCTCGTCGTGTGCGGCGACGGCGTGCCGCAGCGCGGTGCGCAGGTTCTCGTACTCGCGCTGGAAGAGCTCGATCGCGGCGCGCTGTCCGGCGCCGCGGAGCAGGGGGTCGGTGGTGCGGGCCAGCTCGCGGTAGTACACGAGGTGCTGACGTTCGGCGGCTTCCCGCTCCCCCGTCTCGTCCAGCCGCTGCGCCGCGTACTCGCCGACGGTCTCCAGGAGGCGGTAGCGCATCGCACCGTCCGCCGTGGGTGCGGCGACGACCAGGGACTTGTCGACGAGGGAGCCGAGCAGCCCGGCCACCTCGCGTGCCTGCCACGGTCCGTCCGCGCAGACCGCCTCGGCCGCTTCGAGCGTGCAGCCGCCGGCGAACACGGACAGCCGGCGCAGGGTGGTGCGTTCGTCCTCGGCGAGGAGGTCCCAGGACCAGTCGACTACGGCCCGCAGGGTCTGCTGGCGCGGGAGCACGGTGCGACTGCCGCTCGTCAGCAGCCGGAACCGGTCGTCGAGCCGGTCGGCGATCTGCTGTGGGGTGAGCATCCGCAGCCGGGCGGCGGCGAGTTCGATGGCGAGCGGCAGTCCGTCCAGGCGGCGGCAGATCTCGGCGGTGGCCGCCGCCGTCGCCCCGTCGGCGTCGACCCGGAAGCCGGGAAGTGCCGCGGCGCCGCGCTCGGCCAGCAGGCGCAGGGCCGTCGGCTCGGGCAGCGGCTCCACGGACCGGACGAACTCGCCGGGTACGCCGAGGGGTTCGCGGCTGGTGGCGAGGACGGTGAGCTGCGGGCAGCGGGCCAGCAGATGGTCGGCGAGGGCCGCGGCCGCCTCGATCACGTGCTCGCAGTTGTCCAGGAGCAGCAGCATGCGGCGCCGGGAGCAGTACTCGGTGAGCCGGGACAGCGGCTCGCCCGCGCCCCGTTCGGCGGCCCTGAGCTCCTCGGCGCCCGCGCCGCGCAGCACGGTCTCGCGGGCGCCGAGCGCGCCGAGGACCGCTTCCGGTACCGCTTCGGGGTCGTCGACGGGCGCGAGTTCGGCCAGCCAGACGCCGTCCGGCCAGGACGCGGGGTCGAAGGATTCCGCGGTCTCCTGGGAGAGCCGGGTCTTGCCCGCCCCGCCGGGTCCGAGGAGGGTGACCAGCCGGGCCCGGGAGAGGTCCTCGCGCAGGGCGTCGATATCGCGCTCGCGTCCGACGAAGCTGGTGAGCCGGGCCCGGAGGTTGCCCCGGCGCACGGCCGGGGCGGCGGGCCGGGCAACGGTCCGCGGGGAGGGGCGGGGCGGTTGCTGACGGAGCAGTTCGGCGTGCAGCGCGCTCAGCCCGGGGCCCGGGTCCGTGCCGAGCCGGTCGGCGAGCACGGTGCGCACCTCGTCGTACGCGGCCAGCGCCTGGGCCGTGCGCCCGGCGTCGCGCAGGGCCCGCAGCCGCAGCGCCTGGAGCGGTTCGTCGAGCGGATGCTCCTCGCAGAGCGCGGCCAGCTCCGGCAGCACCTCGTCGGCCCGGCCGAGCGCGAGCGCCGCGGTGAGCCGGGTCCGGCGGGCGTCGAGGCGGCGGGCGGTCCAGCGGGCCGCGACGGCGTGCCGGTCGGGAAGGTCGGCGAGCACCGGCCCCCGCCAGAGTCCGAGGGCGTCGTCGAGGACGTTCAGGGCCTTCGCCGGATCGCCGGCCTCCAGGGCCCGCGCCCCCTCCCCCGCGAGGCGCTCGAAGCGGTGGAGGTCGACGCTGTCCGGTTCGGCGGCCAGCCGGTAGCCGTTGTCCGCGGACACGACCTCCGCATGGCCGAGCGCCCGTCTGAGCCGGCCCACCAGAGCCTGCAGCGCACCGGACGCGTCGGCGGGCGGGTCGCCGTCCCAGACCTCGTCGACGAGCGCCGCGAACGGCACCGTACGGCCGGCGCGCAGTGCGAGTACCGCGAGCAGGGCGCGCAGCCGCGCCCCGCCGACGGCGACGGCCGTGCCGTCGTCGCGGAGTGCCTGGGTGGTACCGAGGATGCCGTAGCGCACGCGCCCATTGTCCGTGACGTGGGCCGGGCCATCCACAGCCGCCCGGCCGTACCCGCTCGCTCCGCCCGCATTCCCCACCGTCATGCCTCCACCCTTCACGGAACCACCCATCCGATGCGAGACGTTTTCCGCGTGTCGCCTGTACGGTCGGGGCTCGCCGCCCGCCCGGTCCCCGCAGTCACCAGGAGCCGCCGATGACCTCCGCAACAGCCCGCAGCGACCGGCGGATCAGCCCGGTCTTCCTCGGTATCGCCGCCGTGACAGCGGTGTCCGGCTGGGCGGTGTGGACGGATTTCGCCGAACAGCCGGGCTTCGCCACGTTCCTGTTCGTCACGGCGGCCTGGGTCGTCTCCCTCTGTCTCCACGAGTACGCGCACGCCCGGACGGCCCTGCACAGCGGTGACATCTCCATCGGGGAGAAGGGCTATCTGACCCTGAACCCCTTGAAGTACACGCATGCCCTGCTGAGCATCGTGCTGCCCGTGCTGTTCGTGATCATGGGTGGGATCGGGCTGCCCGGCGGCGCGGTCTTCATCGAGCGGGGCCGGATCCGGGGCCGCTGGCGGCACAGCCTGATCTCGGCGGCGGGCCCGCTGACGAACGTCCTGTTCGCGCTCGTGTGCACCGCGCCGTTCTGGCTGGACGCGCTGGACGGCGTCCCGGTCGCCTTCCGGTACGCCCTGGGTTTTCTGGCGCTGCTCCAGGTGACGGCCGCGGTCCTGAACTCCCTGCCGGTGCCGGGGCTGGACGGTTACGGGGTGATCGAGCCGTGGCTCTCGCACTCGCTCCGGCGCACGGTGGAGCCGTTCGCTCCGTTCGGGCTGATCGCGGTCTTCGGCCTGCTGTGGGTCCCTGAAGTGAACGCGGCCTTCTTCGACGCGGTCGACGCGATTCTGCGGTCGCTGGGCGTCAGCGAGTTCGAGACGTACTGCGGTCTCGACGCATACCGGTTCTGGCAGACGCCGAATCCGGTCTGTGAGATGGCCGGGTAGGCGTCCCGAGGTCCTAAGCGCCCTGGGCGTCCACGGCGCGCTGCCGGCGTACGTAGTACCAGGCCATGTTGGACGAGAGGCCGACCAGCAGCACCCAGACGATCCCGAGGAGCCAGCTGCCCTGTACGAAGGAGATCACGGCGGCTGCGACGGCGAGGAGGCAGACGGCGACGGCGTAGAGAGCGAGGCGGGGCATGGGGGTGGCTCCTGTCGGGGGATGGTGCGCGGTCCCGTCCAGTGTCCCCCATGCCCCCGGGCACCGGGAGCAGGGTGCGGGGACGCGGCTCAGACGTCGGTGGTGCGCAGCCCGGCGTGTGCCTTGTAGCGGCGGTTGACCGAGATCAGATTGGCGACGAGCG
This sequence comes from Streptomyces sp. NPDC091416, assembly GCF_044756845.1. Classification (NCBI taxonomy): domain Bacteria; kingdom Bacillati; phylum Actinomycetota; class Actinomycetes; order Kitasatosporales; family Streptomycetaceae; genus Streptomyces; species Streptomyces sp. NPDC091416. Next base: position 63,151 of record NZ_JBIVTU010000017.1, on the reverse strand, counting down.
ACTCGACCTGGTGGGCGTTGCGGAGCCGGCCCGCGAAGATGCCGCGCATCCCGGGGATCCGGCCGGCCAGTGCCTGGACGAGGTCGGTGTCGGCGCGGGCCTCGCCCAGCACCAGCACATCGGTGTCGATCTCCTCGATCGCCTCGTCCTGGAGCAGGACCGCCGAAAGGTGGTGGAAGGCGGCGGTGACGCGGGACTCCGGCAGCAGGGCGGCGGCCTGCTCGGCGGCGCTGCCCTCCTCGGGCTTCAGCGCGTAGGCGCCCTTCTTGTCGAAGCCGAGCGGGTTGACGCAGTCGATGACGAGCTTGCCGACGAGCTCGCCCTGCAGGGACTCCAGGGTCTTGGCGTGCCCGTCCCACGGCACGGCGACGATCACGACGTCGCTGTCGCGCGCGCAGGCGGCGTTGTCGGCGCCGCGCACACCGTGTCCCAGCTCGTCGGCCGCGGCCTGGGCGCGGTCCGCCGCGCGGGAGCCGATGATCACGGACTGTCCGGCACGGGCGAACCGGTAGGCGAGTCCGCGGCCCTGCGGACCGGTGCCGCCGAGGACGCCGATGGTCAGGCCGGACACGTCGGGGAGGTCCCAGGGGTCCTTGGCGGGGGGCTTGGGTGCGCTGCCGCTGTCATTCGTAGTCATGGCCCCGACACTACTGCCAGGTACGGGGGCGGGACGGTGCGTCCTCGGCCACTGGGACTGCCGTGCGCGCGGGGACTCGTACGGGTGGTCCCGCCGCCGTTCGCCGGTGCGGGGGCCCGGACGTGGTGCATGATGCCGGGCCATGGATGCCGTACGTGTGGCGCTGCTGCGTGAGGTGCTGGCGAAGACCCAGTGGCCGGCGGCGACCCGGCGGTTCGCCGGGACGCTGCGCTCGTCCGTCGTGCCGCACGGCGGGGGGCTGCTGCTGGTGGGGACCGAGGTGTACGAGCCGTGGCACCTGGCGGCCCATCTGGTCGACGAGTCCACCTGGTCCGGGCTGCCCGAGCTGACGCCCACGCTGGTGCGCCACCGCGTGGAGCCGGGCGACCCGGCCCATCTGTCCGTGGGGCTCGGGCGGATCGAGGCGGCCGGGCGGGGCGAGACGCTCCTCGTGGTGGTGCCGGAGCGGCCGGGCGACGGTCTGCTGGAGCGGGTGCACGATGCCCGCCGGGCCGGGGCCACGGTCCTGTCGCTGGACAACGGGGATCCGGAGGTGCGGGGGCTCGCCCACGAGGCGCTGTCCGTGACGGGCGGCGACGATGTGGACCTGGACACGGTCCAGCACCTGGTCAGCGCGGCGGCGGGCGAGAACGGCGCGCCCGTGCAGCGCGGCCGGCTGAGGTTTCGGGACCGGCTGTCCCGGCTGGCCGACCGGCTGACGGCGCCGCCTCCGGCGCGGTGGTGACCGGGAACACCCCCGCACCCGCCGCCCGGCGTGAAATCTGTTTGCACCAGGCACGCACCGGGACGGACCATGTCTCCTCGTGACCTCTCGCACCTCCCTCGCCGCCAGGCTGGCCGCACTGCTTCCCGACCTGTCCCCCTGGCGTTCCTCGGCCGACTTCCGGCTGCTGTGGGTGCAGGGCATCGTCACCTACTTCGGCAGCTTCATGGCCCTGATCGCGCTGCCGCTCCAGATCAAGGACCTCACCGGTTCTCCGCTCGCGGTCGGCGCGATGGGCGCGGTCGAGCTGGTGCCCCTGGTGGTGTTCGGGCTCTACGGCGGTGCGCTCGCCGACGCGGCGGACCGCCGGAAGGTCATCCTGGCCACCGAGGCGGGGCTCGGTCTGCTCGCGCTGGTCCTGCTGGTGAACGCGGCCCTGCCCGATCCGATGCTGTGGCCGCTGTACGTGGTGGCGGGCGGTGTCTCCGCACTGGCCGGGCTCCAGCGGCCCGCGCTGGACTCGCTGATGGCCCGCATCGTGTCGCACGACCAGTTGGGCGCCGCCGCCGCGCTGAACTCGCTGCGCTGGCAGGCCGGCGCGATCATGGGGCCGGCGCTGGCGGGCCTGGTGGTGGCCTATGCCGGGCACGCCGCGGCGTACGGGGTCACCGTGGTCACGTTCGCCGTCTCCGTCGTGCTGTGCCGCAGGCTGGCGCCCGCGCCGCCCGCGGAGCAGGGGACGAAGCCGTCGCTGCGCGGGATCGTGGAGGGGGCGCGCTACGCGTGGAGCCGGCCGGTGCTGCTCGGGACGTACGCGATCGACATGGCGGCGATGTTCTTCGCCTTCCCGAACACGATCTTCCCGTTCCTCGCCGACGAGCTGGACGCCGAGTGGTCGCTGGGGCTGATGTACGCGGCGGGCTCGGTCGGCTCTCTTGTGCTCGGCCTGACCAGCGGCTGGACCTCACGGGTACGGCGGCACGGGCTGTTCGTGGTGTCCGGTGCGGCCGTCTGGGGGCTGGCCATCGCGGCAGCGGGCTGGTTCGGCGACGTATGGCTGGTGCTGGCCTGCCTGACGGTCGCCGGCGCGGGCGACATGCTCAGCGGCCTCGGCCGTTCGACCATCTGGAACCAGACGATCCCGGAGGAGCTGCGGGGCCGGCTCGCGGGCATAGAGGTGCTCTCGTACAGCGTGGGCCCGCAGCTGGGCCAGGTCCGGGCCGGCGGCATGGCCGGGTGGACGGGCACCAGGACCGCGGTCTGGTCCGGGGGCGTCGCCTGTGTCGCCTCGGTGGCGCTGCTGGCGGCGGCCCTGCCGAAGCTCCTGACGTACGACTCGGAGACGGACGAGGACGCCCTGCGCAGGCGGGCGCGGAGCGAGGAGACCCTGAAGGCGGCGCCGACGGGCTGAGCCCGGGGCGGGGACCCCGGGCCCCCGCCCCGGCCGGTTGCGCCCTCAGCCGCCCGCGTTATCGTCCGGGTTCGGCCGGTCGTGCCATTTGGGGTCGGTCTCCCACTCCAGATTCCGCTCCTGCGCGGTCTCCATCGCGCGCTGCGCCTCCTGGCGGGAGGTGTACGGGCCGAAGCGGTCCTTGGCCGGGCACTCGGGGCCCTCCTCGACCTTCTTGTGCTCCAGGCAGTAGAACCACTCGCCCGGCTTGCCGACCGTGCGCTTCTTGAACAGGGCCATCACGAGCTCCTTTCGTCTGTGCCATGCTGCCCCAGCCGCGCTGGTTAGACTCGCTGGCATGTCTGGCCAGTCGCTGCTTGTACCAGGGGAGCTCACTCCCGTCCGTTCCGTGCCCGGAAACATCCGGCGCCCCGAGTATGTGGGCAAGCCGGCCCCGACGCCGTACAGCGGCCCGGAGGTCCAGGACGCCGACACCGTCGAGCGCATGCGCATCGCGGGGCGCATCGCCGCACAGGCGATGGGTGAGGCGGCGAAGCGTATCGCCCCGGGCGTCACGACGGACGAACTCGACCGGGTCGCCCATGAGTTCATGTGCGACCACGGCGCGTACCCGTCGACGCTGGGGTACCGGGGATTCCCCAAGTCGCTCTGCACCTCGCTCAACGAGGTGATCTGCCACGGCATCCCGGACTCCACGGTGCTGCGCGACGGCGACATCGTGAACCTCGACGTGACCGCGTACATCAACGGGGTGCACGGCGACAACAACGCCACCTACCTCTGCGGCGACGTGGACGAGGAGTCGCGGCTGCTCGTGGAGCGCACGGAGGAGTCGCTGCGGCGGGCGATCAAGGCAGTGCGGCCGGGCCGCCAGATCAACGTGATCGGCCGGGTCATCGAGTCGTACGCGAAGCGCTTCGGGTACGGGGTGGTGCGGGACTTCACGGGGCACGGGATCAACTCCTCGTTCCACTCCGGGCTGATCATTCCGCACTACGACAGCCCGCACGCCACCACCGTGATGCAGCCCGGAATGACGTTCACGATCGAGCCGATGCTGACGCTCGGGTCCCACGACTACGACATGTGGGACGACGGCTGGACCGTGGTCACGAAGGACCGCAGGCGCACCGCGCAGTTCGAGCACACGCTCGTGGTGACGGAGACGGGCGCGGAGATCCTGACGCTCCCTTAGCCCCGCTGCCCGCCACGTCGCCCGACGGCCGCCCCTCGTGGGCGGCCGTTCCCGTTTCCCCTGCCCCCATTTACCGACAGGGCGTCGGGAAACAGTTGACTTAGGTAAGCCTAAGTAGGAAGATCGACGCATCGGCAGACGCCGGGGCGAGCAGCCTCGGCAGGCCGATATTTCCGTCTCTTTCTGGACTTCCCGTCCCCTCGGTCCCCGGAGGCCCGCCTTGGACGCAACCGTCACCGCCACGCCCTTCTCGACGCTGATCCGCACCGCGTCGCACGAGCAGCACACCGAGGCCGAGACCTCGACCTTCATGAGCGATCTGCTCGGCGGGCGCCTCGGGGTGGACGCGTACACGCGCTACACCGAGCAGCTGTGGTTCGTGTACCGGGCACTGGAGGACGGTGCGCAGGCGCTGGCCGGCGACCCGGTCGCCGGGCCGTTCATCCAGCCCGAGCTGATGCGCACCGCCGAGCTGGAGCGGGATCTGGCCCATCTGCGGGGTGCGGACTGGCGTGAGGGCCTGGAGCCGCTCCCGGCCACGGCCGCGTACGCCGCACGGGTCGCCGAGTGCGCCCGCACCTGGCCCGCCGGGTACATCGCCCACCACTACACGCGCTACCTGGGCGACCTGTCGGGCGGTCAGATCATCCGCGACAAGGCGGAGAGGACATGGGGCTTCGCGCGCAGGGGTGACGGCGTGCGGTTCTACGTCTTCGAGGAGATAGCCAACCCGGCCGCCTTCAAGCGGGGTTACCGGGAGCTGCTGGACGCGGTGAACGCGGACGACCTGGAGAAGCAGCGGATCGTGGACGAGTGCAAGCGCGCGTTCGCGCTGAACACCGCGGTGTTCCGGGAGCTGGGTGAGGTGTTCCCGCTCAGCGCGTAGGACCTGATCCGGACGCCAGGTCCTGGATCGGGCGGGAGGCGGCGGGGTGCCTGGGCTCGGGTGCCCCGCCGCCTCTTCATGTCCTCGATTGCCGGAGGGATCGGCTGTTCCGCTGCGGGACAGGTTTGTTCCGCGCTGCGGGACCGGTTGTGCCGCTGCGGGACTGGTTGTGCCGCTGCGGGCTCGAACGCGCTGCTATAGGGCCGCTTGCGCCAGCATGACCCGGCCGCCGATCTCCAACGTGCCGTCCGGGGCCGGGGCCGTGAGGAGCTGGGAGCCGCGACCCTGCCTGATGTTCAGGGCGCGGCCCAGCTGTGCGCTGAGCAGCAGTGCGGCCGCCCCCGTCGCCTCGTCCTCCACGATCCCGTCGTCCCTGCGCGGAAACGCCCGCGCCCGCACCCGGCCCGCGGCCTCGTCCTCCCACGCCCAGGCGTAGAGCCAGCCCTCTCCGGGCGGCGGGGCCGGCAGCGCGTCGACCTCGGCGACCGAGGCGTACTGCTGAAGCGTGCGCGGCGGCGCCCACTCGGGGCGGGCGGTGATCCAGCTGAACTCCCCGTCCTGGCGGGCGAAGACCTCCCCCACACCCAGTTCCAGGACCCCCAGGTCGAGCAGCCAGGCGGCGCCGACCACGGGGTGCCCGGCGAACGGCAGCCGGAGACCCGGTGTGTAGATGTCCAGATGGCCGCGCTCGGGGTCGTCCACGAACACGGTCTCGCTGAAGCCGAGCTTCCGGGCGAGTTCCTGCCGGGACACCTCGTCGGGGTGGTCGCGTCCATCGCGTACGACACCGAGCGCGTTGCCGTGCCGGCCGTCGGGGCCGCAGAACACGTGCAGGACGTCGATGCCGGCGGGTACGTCGTAGTCATTCACACGCGCATTCAAGCACCCGCCCGGGCACCCGCCCCGCGAGAGGCCGGTACCCGGGCGGTGCGCCGGCGATCAGGCGGTACGGCGACGGCGGGCCACGACGACCGCGCCCGCTCCGGCCGCGACGATGACGCCCGAGGCGGCGAACAGGGCGCCGGCCGGGAGGTCGGAGCCGGTGGAGGCCAGGGCGCCCGCACCGCCGACGGTACCGGCGCCGCCCACGGTGCCGGCCGCGGACGAGCCGCCCGTGGTGGACGAGCCGCCCGTGGACGGGAGTTCGGCGTCCTTGTCGAGGGCCACCGCGACCGTCAGCGCGTCGAGCTGCGCGCCCGCCTCGTACATCCCGCCGAAGGCCTTGGTGCCGGCGGCGGTCAGGGTGGCCGGCACGGCGGAGAGGGTCAGCACGCCGTCCTTGGCGGTGAGTCCGCCCGCGGGCAGCCGTAGGTCGGCGACGGCCAGACCGCTGTAGGTGGTGACCTTCTTCGTCCCACGGTCCTTGGTGGACACGTCGGCGACGAGCTTGCCGCTGGTCCCGTCCGCCTGGATCCGCAGGTTGGTCAGGGACAGGTCCAGGGTGTACGCGCCGTTCTCCTCGTGGCCCAGGAAGCGGACCTTGCCGTCGAAGGCGGCGCTGAGGGTCTGCTTCGCGGCGTCGAAGCGGCCGGTGGCGTCGGGGAAGCGGTAGCCGCTGCCCGTCGCGGTGGCACCGGCGGTCGTCTCGACCTTGCCGTGGGCGATGGGGCCCGTGACGTACGAGCGGAAGGAGGCCTTCACGCCCCAGTTCAGGGTGCCGTCGACGATCGCGCCCGGGTCGGCGGCCGGCTTGTCGGTGACCGTGGTGGTCGGGGACGGCTTCGGCGCCGACTCCGTCGGCTTCGTCGTGGGCTTGGCCGTCGGCTTCTCGGTGGGCTTCTCCGTCGGCTTCTCGGTCGGCTTCTCAGTGGGCTTCTCGGTGGGCTTCTCGGTCGGGGTGGCGACCGCCTTCACGGTCAGCGTGGCGGGGTCGAGTATCTCCCCTTCCTTGTACTGGCCGTTGAAGGCCTCGGAGCCCGCCTTCGTCAGCTTGGCGGGGATGTCCTTGAAGACCATCGCCCCGCCCGCGCCCTGCCCCGGCCGGACGGCCGACAGGTCGAGGTCGGCCACCGCCACGTCGTTCGCGGTACCGGCCGGGGTCGCCACGTCGGCGGTGATCGCGCCGCCCGTGCCGGCCGTGGAGAGCTTGACGTCCGAGAGCGTGATGTCCAGGACGCCGCCGTGCGCGAAGAAGTTGACGCCTCCCTCGAAGGCGGTGTCGGTGCCGTGCGTGGTCATGTCGTACGTGCCCTTGCCGTTGACAAAGGTGAACGCACCGTTGCCCGCGGCCTGGGTCGCGCCGTCCTTGACCGTGATCTTTCCGGCGCCGCCGATGTACCTGCGGAAGGACTCCTTGAAGCCCCAGTCCAGCGTGCCGTCCTTCAGCTCCATCGCGGGAGCGGCCGCGGTGGCGCTCGGTGCGGTCCGTTCGGCCGCGAGCGCCGGAAGAGCGAAGGCGGCGCCCAGGGCGGCGGCCGTGGCGACGGCTGCGGCAAGGACTACGGGGCGGCGGGTTGCTGCCATGGTCGGGGGTCTCCTCAGGGGATGTGCGGGATCAGCGGGGGTGGGGAAGGGGGGTGGGGAAGGGAGGTGGGGAAAGGGATGCGGGGGGTCAGGAGGGGGTGCCCGGCGCGGGGCGGTTGCGGCGTACGAGAACGAGCACGCCGGCCCCGGCCGCGGCGAGTACGCCGACGCCGCCGAGAACCAGGAACAGCCCCGTACGGGAGTCCTCGTCCGCCACGGGGGCAGCGGGGGCGGAGGCCTTCGACGCGGGGGCGCCGGAGGGCTGCGCCGAGGGCGCGGCCTCGCTGCCCAGGTCGGGGAGCGCGGGCAGCTTCGCCGCCGCGTCGACGGCCACGGCGAGCGAGACCGGGTCCATTGCGGTACCCGCCGTGTACAGGGAGCCGAAAGCCTTGGCGCCGTCGGCGGTCAGGGTGGCGGGGGCTTCCGTGAGGACCGCCAGGCCGTCCTTCGGGGCGAAGTCCTTCGCCGTGAACGTGACCAGGGGAACGGCCTTGCGGGTGGCGCCGTCGCCGCGGACATCGGCGCGGAGCGTGCCCTTGCCCGCGTCCAGCCGTACCGCGAACCGGGAGAGCGTCAGATCCAGGCCGCCGGACCCGGTGAAGCGGACGCTGCCCGCGAAGTCCGCCGCCAGGGACCGCTTCTCCGGGTCGTACGTGCCCGTGCCCTTCGGGAAGCGGAAGAGCGCCCCGCCGTCCTGCGCGCCCCCGGCCAGGGTCCACTTCCCCTGGCCGATCGACCCGGTGACGTACTCACGGAAGGTGCGGCGCACGCCCCAGTCGACGGCTGCGTCCTCGAAGCGGCCGGGCGTGACCTTCGGTTTCGCGCTGCTCGCCGGCTTCTCGGGCGTCTTCGACGCGGCGGGCCTGCCCGCGGGGGCCGAGGTGTCGACGGAGAGGCTGACCGGGTCCAGCGGGGTGCCGGCGGTGTAGTAGCCGGCGAAGGCCTTGGCGCCCTGTGCGGTGAGCGTCGCCGGGATGTTGTCGAGGGCGACGGGGGTGGTGCCGCCCGTCATGTCGATCCCGGAGAGGCCGAGCGTGGCCAGCGGGACCTGCGCGGCGGAGGTGACCCGGCCGCTGCTCCGGTCCTTGCTGACCATGTCCGCGTACACCGTGCCGCCGCCGCCCTGGATCCGGACCGTGGGGCGGCTGATGGTGAGGTCGAGTTCGTAGGAGCCGTCGGACTTCCGGTGGCCGGTGAAGTGGACGCCGCCCGAGAAGCCGGCCCGGAACGCACCGCCCGCCGGGTCGTAGGAACCGGTCGCGGAGTGGAAGCGGAACTGACTGCCGCCGACCGTTGCCGCGCCGCCGGTCAGGCCCCAACTTCCCTGGGCGATCGGGCCGGTGACGTAACTCTGGAAGGAGGACTTGATGCCCCAGTCCAGCCGTCCGCCCCGCACCGTGCGGTCCGCCGCACTGGCGGACGTGGCCGGGAGCAGCGCTGCCGGCAGTACCGCGAGAAGCGCGACGGCAAGCGCGCGGGCAGGTCTGAACGAGGACATGAGGACCCCTCCGAGGTCTGGAAACTGAGGTAAGGCTAACCTAAGCTATGGACATCCCGTGCCGGTACCCCCTTCCGTCACATTGCTCGCAATCCCTTACCAACTGCACGCCGCAGAACGACAGGACGGTGCCCCAGTGCGCTTCCATCAGGACTTCGCCCCGCCGGGACGGAGCGCCGCACGACCGGGGCGCAGGCGCACCGGCGTCACCACGGCCGTCATCGCCCTGGCGGCAGCCCTGGCGCTGACGGGCTGCGGCGGTACGGGGACTCCCGCGGCGAAGGCCGCGGGTGCCGGGGCCTCCACGGCACCGGAGGCGGACCGGATCGAACCGCTGACCACGACACCGGCACCGCGGCTGCCCGTCACCGTCACCTCGGCGGACGGCGAGCGGACCACGGTCACCTCGGCGGACCGGATCGTGCCGCTGACCGGCGGCCTGAGCGAGATCGTCTTCACCCTCGGCCTCGGCAGGCAGGTCGTGGCCCGCGACATCACCACCACCTTCGAACAGGCCGCGGAGCTGCCCGTGGTGACCCGGGCCCACGACGTCTCGGCGGAGAGCGTCCTGTCCCTGAGGCCCACCCTCGTCCTCGCCGAGACCACGACGGGTCCGGCCGAGGCCATCGGCCAGATCCGCGACGCCGGGATTCCGCTCGTCGTCGTCGAGCCCGCCAAGGAGCTCGCCGACGTGGGCCGCCGGATCGGAACGGTGGCCGCCGCCCTCGGCGTACCGGGCTCCGGCGACGAACTCGACAAGCGCACCCAGGACCGCATCGACGCGGTCCGCGAGTCGATACCCGCACCGGCCGACGGGGCGGAGAAGCCCCGGGTCGCCTTCCTCTATCTGCGCGGCTCCGCCTCCGTCTACCTGCTGGGCGGCCGGGAATCCGGGGCGAGTTCACTGCTGGAGGCGGCGGGTGCCGTCGACGCGGGCAAGGCGTCCGGGCTGAAGAAGGACTTCACCGCGATCACCAGCGAGGCCCTGGCCAAGGCGGCGCCCGACGCGATCCTCGTGATGGCGAAGGGGCTCGACTCGGTCGGCGGCGTCGACGGGCTGGTGAAGATCCCGGGCGTCGCCGAGACCCCTGCGGGCCTGGACCGGCGGATCGTCTCGATCGATGACGGGATGCTGCTGAACTACGGGCCGCGCACGGACCGGGTGCTGAGCGAACTGATCGCCCAGCTCCACCCCGAGGGCGGTACGGCCCGGTGACCACCACGCACGAGGCGTCCGCCCGGCCGGCGGTCCGCCGCACCCGCCGCTCCACGGCCGCCACCCTGACCGCCGGGCTGCTCGCCGCCCTGCTCCTGTGCTGCCTGCTGTCCGCCGGACTCGGCGCGTACGGCATCCCGCTCGGCGATGTCCTCGCCTCCGCCCAGCACCGGATCGGCCTCGGCGGTCACGCCCTGGACCGGGTCGGCGAGAGCGTCCTGTGGAACGTACGGCTGCCGAGGGTCGTCCTCGCGCTGCTGGTCGGCGCCTCGCTCGGCTGTGCGGGGGCCCTGATGCAGGGCGTGTTCGGCAATCCGCTCGCCGAGCCGGGCGTCATCGGGATCTCCGCGGGGGCGGCGGTCGGCGCGGTCGCCTCGATCGCGCTCGGGCTGAGCTTCTTCGGCAACTGGACCATCACCGTCTGCGCGTTCGTCGCCGGTCTGCTGACCGTGCTGCTGGTGTACGCGCTGTCGCGGTCGGGCGGCCGGACGGAGGTGGTGACGCTGATCCTCACGGGCATCGCCGTGAACGCCTTCGCGGGCGCGCTGATCGGTCTGTTCATCTTCTTCGCCGACAACGCGCAGATCACCCAGATCACCTTCTGGCAGCTCGGGTCCCTGGCCCAGGCCACCTGGCCGAAGGTGCTGGCCGTACTGCCCTGCGCGGTGCTCGGCCTCGTCCTCGCACCCTTCTACGCCCGCAAGCTGGACCTGCTGGCGCTCGGCGAGCGGCCCGCCCGGCACCTCGGTGTCGATGTCGAGCGGCTCCGCATGGTGCTGGTGCTCGTCGTGGCGCTGCTGACCGCGGCCGCGGTGGCGGTCGCCGGGATCATCTCGTTCGTCGGGCTGCTGGTGCCGCACCTGCTGCGGATGGCGAACGGCCCCGGGCACCGCTTCCTCGTACCCGGCAGCGCGCTCGGCGGCGCGCTGGTGCTGGTCGCGGGCGACCTCGCGGCCCGTACCGTCGCCGATCCGGCCGAGCTGCCGCTCGGTGTACTGACCGCGCTGTTCGGCAGCCCGTTCTTCTTCTGGCTGCTGCGCAGGACCCGTCGCAAGCAAGGTGGTTGGGCATGAGGACGCTGCGGAACCTCTTCACGGCACGGGGCCGGCAGCTGCCCGCGCCCGTCTCGCCGGGCGACCCGGTCGCCGAGGCCCGCGGGCTGCGGGTGCGCCTGGGCGGGCGGGCGGTGCTCGACTCCGTCGACCTGACGGCGCACGCGGGCGAGGTGCTGGCGCTGGTCGGGCCGAACGGGGCCGGCAAGTCGACGCTGCTGGCCGCGCTCGCCGCGGACCTGCCGCCCGAGGACGGCGAGGTACGGATCGACGGGCGGCCGGCCACCGCATGGTCCGCGCCCGAACTGGCGCTGCGCCGGGCCGTGCTGCCGCAGTCCGCGGCGCTGTCCTTCCCGTTCCCGGTCGAGGACGTCGTACGGATGGGGCGGGCGCCCTGGGCCGGGACGGACCGGGCGGACGAGGACGATCCGGCGGTCCGTGCCGCGATGGCGGCCACCGAGGTGACCGGGTTCGCCGCCCGTCCCTTCTCCGCGCTGTCGGGCGGCGAGCGGGCCAGGGTGGCACTGGCCCGGGTGCTGGCGCAGCGCGCCCCGCTGCTGCTGCTCGACGAGCCGACCGCCGCGCTGGACCTGCGCCACCAGGAACTGGTGCTGCGGGTCTGCCGGGAGCGGGCCGCAGCCGGGGACGCCGTCGTCGTGGTGCTGCACGATCTGGGCCTCGCGGCCGCGTACGCGGACCGGGCCGCCGTACTGCATGACGGGCGGATCGCGGTGGCCGGCCCGCCGGGCGAGGTGTTCACGAGTGCGTTGCTCAGCGGGGTCTACCGGCAGCCGGTCGAGGTGTTCCCGCATCCGCGGACCGGGGTGCCCCTCGTCGTTCCGGAAAGGGCTTCCTTGACCACTGCTTGACCTGTCAGGGGTTCGCTCATGGGTCGGCTGTGATGCTTCCGTTCCTGTGCGTCTCCAGTGAGAGCTGAATCACTGCACGGGTGGGTATCGGTCAGGTAAGCCTCGGTTAAGTTAGGTCCGCCTCACCCACCTTTGTCCGGCCCTTCCGTCCTCTTCCTACGTCCCCAAGTGGAGCCCCCATGCGAGCCGTTCGTCTCTCCGTCGTCACCGCTGCCGCCACCGTGGCAGCCCTGACCGCCGTCACGGGCTGCGCCGAGAAGAGCGACGGCAAGGGCGAGGGTGCGGTCCAGGTCGTCGCCAAGGACGACTCCTGCGACGTCTCGAAGACGAAGCTGCCGGCCGGGCACGTCGAGCTGGCCGTGGAGAACAAGGGTTCCAAGGTCACCGAGGTCTACGTCCTGTTCCCCGACGACCGCATCGTCGCCGAGCGCGAGAACATCGGCCCGGGCACCAAGGCCACCATCACCGCCGAGATCAAGGCCGGTTCGTACGAGATCGCCTGCAAGCCCGGCATGAAGGGCCACGGCATCCGGCAGAAGATCGACGTCAGCGGCGGCAAGACGGCCAAGCGCAGCCCGGAGATGGACCGGGCCGTCGCCGCGTACCGCACCTACGTCCAGGCACAGGCCGACGAGACGCTGCCGAAGGTCAAGGTCTTCACGGACGCCGTCGCCGCCGGTGACATCGAGGCCGCGAAGAAGGCGTACGCCGACTCCCGTATCGGCTGGGAGCGCACCGAGCCGGTCGCCGAGTCGTTCGGCGACATCGACCCGAAGGTCGACGTCCGCGAGGACGGCCTGGAGGACGGCCAGAAGTGGACCGGCTGGCACCGCCTGGAGAAGGCGCTGTGGCAGGACAAGAAGCTGGGCGCCGAGGAGAAGGCCCTCGCGCCGGTCCTCCACAAGGACCTGCTCGACTGGCAGAAGCGCGTCGGCACGGCGGAGATCACCCCGACCTCGATGGCCAACGGCGCCAAGGAGCTCCTCGACGAGGTCGCGACCGGCAAGGTCACCGGCGAGGAGGAGCGCTACAGCCACACCGACCTGGTCGACTTCAAGGCCAACGTCGAGGGCGCGGAGAAGTCCTACCAGCTGCTGAAGGCGATCGCCGCGAAGAACGACGCGGCCCTGACCTCCACCCTGGACAAGCGGTTCGCTGCGCTGAACACGCTGCTGGACAAGTACCGCACCGACAAGAGCTCCTACGTGTTCACCTCGTACGAGAAGGTCGGCAAGGCGGACCGCAAGGAGCTCTCGGACGCGGTCAACGCGCTGGCCGAGCCGCTCTCGCGGCTCGCCGCCGCGGTGACGAAGTAACCGGCCGGAAAGAGGTGGCGGACATGGCCGAGCAGGCCGGGGAGAACCAGCAGGCGGCCGCGGGCACCCCCTCGCGGCGCGCTCTGCTCGGCTGGGGCGGCGCCGGGCTGGCGCTCGGCGCGGCCGTGGCGGGCGGCACCGTGGCCGCCGTGCGTTCCGGGGACACCGCCGTCACGGCCGCCGACAGCGGTGCGGCGGTGCCGTTCCACGGCGCGCATCAGGCCGGGATCGCCACGGCGGTCCAGGACCGGCTGCACTTCGCCGCGTTCGACGTGACGACCGAGGACCGGGCGGAACTGGTCGCGCTGCTCAAGGAGTGGACGCGGGCGGCCGAGCGGATGACGGCCGGTCACGCGGTCGGCGACGGCGCCTACGGGGGTCCGGCCGAGGCGCCGCCGGACGACACCGGCGAGGCCCTGGGGCTCAAGCCGTCCCGGCTGACGCTGACGATCGGCTTCGGCCCCTCGCTCTTCGCCAAGGGGCGGTTCGGCCTGGAGGACCGGCGCCCGGACGCGCTCGTGGATCTGCCGAAGTTCCCGGGCGACAACCTCGACCGGGCGCGCAGCGGCGGCGACCTGTGCGTCCAGGCCTGTGCGGACGACCCGCAGGTGGCGGTGCACGCCATCCGCAACCTCGCCAGGATCGGCATGGGCCGCACCGCGATCCGCTGGTCGCAGCTGGGTTTCGGCAAGACCTCCTCGACGACACCGGACGCCCAGACCCCGCGCAACATGATGGGGTTCAAGGACGGCACCCGGAACATCTCCGGCACCGACACCGCCGCCCTCGACGCACACGTGTGGGTCGGCCGGAAGGACAACGCCGGCTGGATGACCGGGGGTTCGTACCTCGTGGCCCGGCGCATCCGGATGCACATCGAGACGTGGGACCGGACCGGGCTGCAGGAGCAGGAGGACGTGTTCGGCCGCGACAAGGGCGAGGGCGCACCGGTCGGCAAGGCGAAGGAGCGCGACGAGCCGTTCCTGAAGGCGATGCTGCCGACGGCCCACGTGCGGCTGGCGCACCCCGACACCAACGACGGGGCGACGATCCTGCGGCGCGGCTACTCCTTCACCGACGGCACGGACGGCCTGGGCCGGCTCGACGCCGGGCTGTTCTTCCTCGCCTACCAGCGCGACACCCGCACGGCGTTCGTCCCGCTGCAGCGGCGCCTGGCGGCACACGACGCACTCAACGAGTACATCCAGCACGTGGGTTCGGCGCACTTCGCCGTCCCGCCGGGCGTCCGCGACAAGGACGACTGGTGGGGCCGGGCGCTGTTCTCGTAACGGGACTCGAAGCGGAAAGGGAACCGAAACGTGTTCAGCAACTTCCTGATCGGCCTGCGCGAAGGCCTTGAGGCCAGCCTGGTCGTCTGCATTCTCATCGCGTACCTGGTGAAGACCGGCAACCGGCACAAGCTGCTGCCGATCTGGATCGGTGTCGCCATCGCCGTCGTCGTCAGCCTGGCCTTCGGCGCCGGTCTCGAATTCGGATCGCAGGAGATGACGTTCAAGGCCCAGGAGGCGCTGGGCGGTTCGCTGTCCATTGTCTCGGTCGGCCTGGTCACCTGGATGGTCTTCTGGATGCGCCGCACCGCGCGCCACCTGAAGTCGGAGCTGCACGGAAAGCTCGACGCGGCGCTCGCGATGGGCACCGGCGCCCTGGTCGCCACGGCGCTGCTCGCGGTGGGTCGTGAGGGCCTGGAGACCTCGCTGTTCGTGTGGCGCGCGGTGCACGCGGCGGACGACGGCTGGCATCCGATGATCGGCGCGGTGCTGGGCATCGCCACGGCTGTCGTGCTCGGGTGGCTGTTCTACCGGGGCGCGTTGAGGATCAATCTGGCGAAGTTCTTCACCTGGACGGGCGGCATGCTGGTGGTCGTCGCGGCGGGTGTGCTCGCGTACGGCGTCCACGACCTGCAGGAGGCCGAGTTCCTCGGCGGGCTGCGGAACCGGGCGTTCGACATCAGCACCACGATCCCGCCGGACAGCTGGTACGGCACGCTGCTGAAGGGCACGTTCAACTTCCAGCCCGATCCGACCGTGCTCCAGATCACGGTGTGGGCGCTGTATCTGATCCCCACACTCGCGCTGTTCCTCTCCCCGGTAGGGTTCGGACGGTCAGAGGCCCCCGCAGCGGGTGCGACGGATCAGAAGGCGCGGAAAGCAACGGATGAGAAGCCTGAGGCCGGTTCGGCTGGCGACGGGGCTCGCGACAGCGACGGTGCTGAGCATGACGGCGAGCGGGTGCGTGACGGTGCACGGCGAGCTGGAAGTCGTCCGGGCGGCGACGCGGTCTGAAGCCGCGCAGGCGCTGGCCGACTTCACCGCCGCGTACAACGCGGCGGACAAGGCCTACGACCCCGCACAGGACGCGGACCGGGTCACCGGTGCGCTCGGCGCGATCAACCAGGCGGGTCTGCGGGCCCGGCAGAAGAACAACCCCGGCGGCAACGCGAACCACCGGCCGCTGGAGTTGACGGACGCGCACTACATCATCCCGAAGAAGGCCGGCTGGCCGAGGTGGTTCGTCGCGGACACCGACTCCAACCGTGATCAGGACAGCGGGAAGCAGGACACCCGCTGGCTGTTCGTCTTCGTCAGGTCCGGGCCGGAAGCGGGGTGGAAGGCCGCCTATCTGGCGGTCGTCACCCCGTCCCAGCTCCCCGACTTCGCGAAGGACGGCGATGGATGGGCCGACCCGGTGGCGGCGGACAGTACCGCACTGGCGGTGGCGCCGAAGGACCTGGGCGCGCAGTACAGCGGGTACCTGCAGAACGGCACGCCGGACGTGTTCGCCCCGGGTGCGGCCACCTCGGTCTGGCGCACCTCACGCCTGAACACCCGGCGGGCCGGATTCTCGTACCAGTACATCGATCAGCCGCTGAACAGCGGGACGTTCGCGCCGGTCGGCCTGGAGACGGCCGACGGCGGTGCGCTGGTCTTCTTCAGCAGCAAGCACTTCGAGCGGCAGACCGCGGCGCAGGGACTGCGTCCGACGGTGTCCCCGGACGTCGCGGCGCTGATGACCGGCGAGGTGCGGAGCACGCTCACGAAGGAGCGGGTCTCCGGCCAGCTGGTGTACGTCCCGAAGAAGGGTGCCGGAACCGGCAAGGTGATCGTGCTGAACCGGGTGCCGGGGCTGACGTCGGCGAAGGGTTCCTAAGGCTCTGCCCCCGAGGGCGTGTCCGCCACGTACCCTCGTCCGCCCGCGCGACCGGACGGGACTCCGCGGGCACGACCCGGGCCGCGTCGAGCGGTCCTGGGGCTTTCGCGTCGCCCCAGGCCCCTTCTCCTACCGGCCCATCGGCCAGGCCACCGACTCGTGATCGACGTCGCTCTGCTCCGCGGATCCCACGAACCGGGCGCACGCGTCCGTCAGCGTCTCCAGCAGGGTCAGCGGGTCCGGCAGCGGATTCTCCGGCCCCCGCACCCAGCGGACGTCCAGCTCACCGGGGAGCATGGCCGGCGGCAGCAGCACATAGCTGCCCCGGCAGTGCCACCGCAGTCCGGGGTGCTCGTCCATCGTCTCGGGGTGGCTGTCCAGCTCGCACGGCCACCACTCGTCCTCGTCCTCCGGCGTCCCGCGCGTCGCGGTGAAGAAGAGCATCCGGTCGTCGCCGGACCGGGCCACGGGGCCCACGTCGATGCCGGCGGCGAGCAGCCGTTCCAGCGCCTGCGTACCGGCCGACAGCGGAACGTCGAGAACGTCGTGGATCATGCCGGTCGCGGTGATGAAGTTGGCCTGCGGCTGGCTGAGCGCCCAGCGCTCGATCTGGGCGCGGTCGGTCGTGGACTGGGTCTGCCAGGCGAAGGAGACCGGGTGCCGGGCGGGGGTGGGGCAGCCGACGCGTTCGCACGAACATCGGTAGCCGACCGGATGGGCGGCGGGCGCGATCGGCATCCCGGCCTCGGCGACGGCCAGGAGCAGCGCCACCCGTGCGCTGCCGTCGGCATCGCCCTGCTGCGCTTTGGGCCGACGGCGCAGCCAGTGGGAAAACCTGCTCTCTGAGCCGCGAGCACGGCTGAAATCGGCGCCCATCTATCCCCTTACCTCAAGCGTTGCCCCTGCCCATGGTCCCACCATCCTGCGCTCCGGGTGGCCAGAGTCCTGAAGCGGGGTACGCCGACTGACGCGCCGCAGTGCCCGATATCATGCTGATTGTCATGAAATGGCAGATGAATTTCAGGTGATCGGAGGCCCGGAACGGGGTGCCCGCCACCCCCGACATGGACGAGTCGGTCACACGTCACACAGCTGTACGGAACCACCCGATCGGTCCACTGTGCCGACGGCCCGGGACGGCGCACCATGGGCTCACGCACACACCCGTGCGACGCACCGGCCGCGCGGCCACCAATGCCGCCGCGACGTTCGTGAGGAGCCCCCGTTGCCCACTCGTCACCCGACCTCCACCCCTCACGGAGGCGCTTCGCGCCGCCCCTGCAGCCGTCGGGCCACACCCCGCCGCTACCTGATGTGCGCCCCGGCCCACTTCAGGGTGACGTACTCCATCAACCCGTGGATGGACCCCACCAAGCCCGTCGACCTCCCCCTGGCGCAGACCCAGTGGGAGGACCTGCTGGCCCGCTACCGCGCCCTCGGCCACACCGTGGAGCTGCTCACGCCCGACCCGGACCTGCCGGACATGGTCTTCGCCGCCAACGGGGCGACCGTCATCGACGGCCGGGTGCTGGGGGCCCGGTTCGCGTACCGGGAACGGTTCCCGGAGGCGGCCGCCCACCGCGACTGGTTCCGCGGCCACGGCTTCACCGAGATCCACGACCCCGTCCACATCAACGAGGGCGAGGGCGACTTCGCGGTGACCTCCTCGTACGTCCTGGCGGGGCGCGGCTTCCGGTCCAGTCCGCTCTCGCACGGCGAGGCGCAGGAGTTCTTCGGGCGACCCGTGATCGGCCTCGACCTGGTCGACCCGCGCTACTACCACCTGGACACGGCGCTGAGCGTCCTCGACGACGCGGCCGACGAGATCATGTACTACCCGGACGCCTTCTCACCGGGCAGCCGGGCCGTGCTGGCACGGCTCTTCCCGGACGCGCTGATCGCCGGCGAGGCGGATGCCGCCGCTCTCGGGCTGAACGCGGTGAGCGACGGGCTCCACGTCGTGCTGCCGCAGGCCGCCACGGGCCTGTTCGACCCGCTGCGCGACCGCGGCTTCGAACCGGTGCCGATGGACCTGGGCGAGCTGCTCAAGGGCGGCGGCAGCGTGAAGTGCTGCACCCAGGAGCTGCGGGCGTAGCGGCGGTCCCCGGGGGCTGCGACTGTCCCGCGCCCTCCGGGGGCCACGGCCGGCCCCCGTCCCCCGGGGGCTACGACTATCCCGCGCCCCCGGGGGGCTACGACTGTCCCGCGTCCTCCGGGGGCGGCCACGCGTCGCCCCAGTCGGTGTCCCGGGCGGCGCGGTAGAGCGCGCCGTGCCGCTTGGTGACCGTGGCGCGTTGCAGCGCCTCGTCCCGGGTGCAGAGCTCCAGCAGCACCTGGCCCTTGCGGATCTGCGGCCGGCGGGTGACCCGCGCCTCCACGGGCGCCGCGGCGAAGCGGGTCGCGACGACGTAGCTGAACTTCTCGTCCTCGTACGGCAGCGAGCCGCCCTTCACCTTCCGGTGCAGCGACGAGCGGCTGACCCGGGCCGAGAAGTGGCACCAGTCCGTGCCCGGCTCGATGGGGCAGGCGTCGCTGTGCGGGCAGGGCGCGGCGACGGTGAGCCCTGCGGCGATCAGCCGGTCGCGGGCCTCGATGACGCGGGCGTAGCCGTCGGGAGTGCCGGGCTCGACGATCACGACGGCCTGGGCCGCACGGGCCGCGGCGTCGACGAGGGCGGTCCGGGCCCCGGGCGTGAGTTCGCCCAGCACATAGGAGACGGTCACCAGGTCGGCGGCGTCCAGTGCCAGGTCCTCCCCGATGCGGGCCCGCTGCCACGCGGCGGCGCGCAGCCCCGGGAGGCCGGAGGCCCCGGCCAGCTCACGGCCGAGCGCGAGGGCCGGCTCGGCCCAGTCCAGGACGGTGGTCCGCGGCCCGTCCCAGGCCCCGGCGACGGCCCAGCTCGCCGCGCCGGTGCCGCCGCCGACGTCGGTGTGCGTGGCCGGGGCCCAGTCCGGGGCGGCGTCGCGCAGGGCGTCGAGGGCGGACCGTATGGCCTCGAACGTCGCGGGCATCCGGTACGCGGCGTACGCGGCGACGTCCGAGCGGTCGCGGAGCAGCGGGGCGTCGGTGGGAGTCTTCCCCCGGTAGTTGGCGATGAGCCGGTCGACGGCCTGGGCGGCCTGCTTGGGCGGCAGCCCGTCGAGGAGTCCGGCCAGGGCCGCGCGCAGGGCTTCCGCGGTGGGGAGGGTGGCGTTCACCGAGGAATTGTAGGCGGCCGCGAACGGCCCGGACTCCGTGCCGAATCGGGACGGAACGGGGACGGAACCGAACTGCGAAGGCGTACGGACCAGTTGCTACGCTGACCGGCGCGAAGGCTCTGAGGCCCCGGGCGGGAATTGCTCGCGCGAAGGCCCGGGTCGGGGATTGCTCATCGGGGGGACCATGAGACTGCAGTTCGGGCGCCTGGCTCCGGCCGGCGGAGGGACCACGAGGCAGCGCGTCGTGCGTCTGGCTCTGGTCGGCGGGCTGCTGGTGCTGGCGCTGCTGCTCCTGCTGGCCACCTGCGGTGGCGGCGGCAAGAAGAAGGACGACGGCAAGCCGAAGACGCCGGTGAGGAAGAGCACGGGCCCCGCCACGCAGCTGACCGTCCCGGCCTCGTACACGACGGGGCGCGGCTGGGAGCTGGCCGACATCTCTCCGGACTACGCGGTCTCCCGGACGACCGGACGGCTCGCCTTTCTGGTGCGGACGGCCGAGGGCGAGTACCGGCTGCGCACGATCGACTCGGAGACCGGGCGGGCCGGCTGGAGCGGGGACGCCTGGCGCCCGCCGGCGGCCTCGCACTTCCCGAAGCTGCTCACCGTGACCACGGACGACCAGGAGTACTTCGTGACCTGGTCGTACGGGAAGGTCGGCCAGGAGGCACCGGCGCCCGCCGACCGGATCGTCTCCCTCGACATCTACACCGTGGAGGACGGTGGCCGGCAGCGCGTGGACGTGCCGTGGGCCACGGCTCCGACCGTCACCGGCA
Source organism: Streptomyces sp. NPDC091416 (assembly GCF_044756845.1). Classification (NCBI taxonomy): domain Bacteria; kingdom Bacillati; phylum Actinomycetota; class Actinomycetes; order Kitasatosporales; family Streptomycetaceae; genus Streptomyces; species Streptomyces sp. NPDC091416. The sequence goes on along the minus strand of NZ_JBIVTU010000017.1, from coordinate 42,746 downwards.
CCGGTCCCGGCATCGTGATCGGCAACGGCGGGGCCACGAGCGCGGTCGTCGACCCGGCGACGGGCAGGATCACCAGGGTTCCCGCCAAGGCGCTGAAGTACCCGAAGGGCTGTGCGTCCTGCAAGCAGCTCACCGAGGTGCGCGGCCTGACGTCGAAGGGCCTGCTGGTGAGCGGGGCCCGGGAGTTCTGGGTGCAGGGCGGCTGGTTCAGCCGGAACGTGGCGCCCAAGGGCGCCGACCGGCAGAGCGGCGTCCCGGCGTCCGTGGTCCCCGGGGTGATGCTGGTGAAGTGGCAGCTGGCCAAGGGCGCGAAGCTCGCCGCGACCCATGACCTGTGGACGGTGCACGACACGGAGACGGGCAAGGCACTGGTCTCCGTACGGTGCCACAAGCCGGCGATCGAGCCGGGCCAGTACCCGCAGGCCGTCGTCTCGCCGTCGGGCGGCTATCTGGTGGCCGGGAACCTCGCCTTCGACCTGGAGGCCGGCAAGGGCTTCTGCTTCGAGGACACCGAGGGGTCCAGGACGCTCGCCCTGGCCTCGGTGACCGATGACGGCAAGGCGTACGGGGCGACGAACGTGCGCAACGCGGCGGACGCGCTGACCGGCGGCGGCTTCCCCCTTGAGGCCGACCTCTCGACGGGGGCGACGGATCTGCTGTCACCGAACGCCCGGATCCCCGGCTCGGAGGGTGCCGAGGGCGTCGGGCTGTTCCGCTGGACCGACGACAACGACCGGCTGCACCTGATCGGCTACCCCCGGGCCGGCTGACCGCGACGCGGCCCTCAGGGCCGGGCGGCCAGCTGCTGCCAGGGCCGGCACATCACCAGGAAGCAGACCATCGCGCCCACCGCGCACACCAGCTGCACGACGGCCATCGGCACGGCCGTGGCCTCGCCCGCGATCCCGACGAGCGGCGAAGCCACCGCGCCGATCAGGAACGAGGACGTACCGAGCAGCGCCGAGGCGGAACCCGCCGCGTGCTTGGTACGCATGAGCGCCTGGGCGTTGGTGTTCGGCATGGCCAGGCCCATCGCCGACATCAGCACGAAGAGTCCGGTCGCCACCGGTACGAGTCCGACGTCCCCGAAGACCCCGGACGTCATCAGCAGCAGCGCCGTCGCGGCCAGCACGATGACCGAGAGCCCGAAGCCGAGCGCCTTGTCGAGGCTGATCCGGCCGACGAGGACCTTGCCGTTGATCTGGCCCACGGCGATCAGCCCGACCGAGTTGATGCCGAAGAGCAGGCTGAAGGTCTGCGGCGAGGCGCCGTAGATCTCCTGGATGACGAAGGGGGACGCGCTCACGTAGGCGAAGAGTGCGGCGAAGGCGAGGCTGCCGGCGATCATGTAGCCGCTGAAGACACGGTCGGCGAGCAGCCCGCGCATGGTGCGCAGCGCGTCGCCGACGCCGCCGGTGTGGCGGTCGGCGGGCGGCAGGGTCTCGTGCAGCCACTTCCAGACGACGAGGGTGAGCAGGACGCCGACGACGGTCAGGACGGCGAAGATGCCCCGCCAGTCGGTGATCCGCAGGACCTGTCCGCCGATGACCGGGGCGATGACGGGGGCGACTCCGGAGATCAGCATCAGGGTCGAGAAGAACCTGGCCATCTCCACGCCGTCGTACATGTCGCGCACGACGGCCCGGGCGATGACGATTCCGGCCGCGCCCGCGAGGCCCTGGAGGAGACGGAAGCCGATGAGGAGTTCGGCGGTCGGCGCGAAGACGCAGATCGCGGTGGCGAACACGTAGACGATCATCCCGAGGAGCAGCGGGCGGCGCCTGCCCCAGCGGTCGCTCATCGGGCCGACGACGACCTGGCCGAGTGCCATGCCGGTGAGGCAGGCGGTCAGGGTGAGCTGGACGGTCGCGGCCGGTGCGTGCAGCGAGTCGGTGACGGCGGGGAGCGCCGGGAGGTACATGTCCATGGACAGCGGCGGCAGTGCGGTCAGACCGCCGAGGACCAGGGTGACGAGGATTCCGGTGCGCCGGGCTGCCGCGGTGGCGGCGGAGCCGGGTGGAGGGGTGAGTGGGGGGCGTATGGCCCCGGTGTCGGTCGTGGGTATCCGCTGGGCCCGGCTGAGGCCGCTGTCCGGCATTCTCATCTCCATACTTGTTGAATCCGCCTCTATGCTCTCAGCTCAGCCGGAATGGTCGACACCTTTTTGGGAGCGTGCATGAGCAGGACTGTCCGTTGGGGCGTGCTGGCGACAGGTGGGATCGCGGCGACCTTCACCGCCGACCTGCAGGCGATGCCCGATGCGGAGGTGGTGGCCGTGGCCTCCCGGACGGACGCCTCGGCACAGGCCTTCGCGGAGCGGTTCGGGATACCGCGGGCGTACGGCAGCTGGGCCGCGCTCGTCGCCGACGAGGAGGTCGACGTGGTGTACGTGGCCACGCCGCACTCCGCGCACCGGGAGGCGGCCGCCCTGGCCCTGGAGGCCGGGAAGCACGTGCTGTGCGAGAAGGCGTTCACGATCAACGAGCGCGAGGCCCGGGAGCTGGTGAAGCTCGCCCGGGACCGCGGCCTCTTCCTGATGGAAGCGATGTGGACGTACTGCAACCCGGTCATCCGGCGGATGACGGAGCTGGTGCGCGACGGGGCGATCGGCGAGATCCGCACCGTGCAGGCCGACTTCGGCTTCGCGGGCGACTTCGACGCCGGGCACCGGCTGCGCGACCCCGCGCTGGGCGGCGGCGCGCTGCTGGACCTCGGGGTCTATCCGGTGTCGTTCGCGCAGCTGCTGCTGGGCGAGCCGGACCGGGTGCAGGCCGATGCGCTGCTGTCGCCGGAGGGCGTGGACCTGAACACGGGCATGCTGCTGGGCTGGGAGTCGGGGGCGAACGCGCTGCTGTCCTGCTCGCTCGTCGGGCACCATCCGACGGCCGCCACGGTGATCGGGACGGCGGGCCGGATCGACTTCCCGCAGAGCTTCTTCTATCCGCAGAGCTTCGTGCTGCACCGGGCGGGCCGGGAGCCGGAGGAGATCACCTCCGGCCCGGGGCCACAGGGTCTGTCGGGCATGCAGTTCGAGGCGGCCGAGGTGATGCGGGCGGTCCGGGCGGGCGAGACGGAGTCCCCGCTGGTGCCGCTGGACGGTTCGCTCGCGGTCATGCGGACGCTCGATGCGGTACGTGAGCGCATCGGCGTCCGCTACCCCGTGGACGGCCTGGTGCCGTAGGGCGTCCGGCCCGGGTCAGGCCGGGGTCAGGCCCGGGTTGCCGGCCTCCGTGACGAACGAGGCGGCCGTCGTCACGGGGGCGCCGGGCGTGGTGACGGCGGACACCGTGCGGTAGTCGGCGCGCGCCTGGCCCTCCTGGAGCGTGACGAGGGCGTACCCGCGGCGCCCGTTGTAGAACTTCATGTGCGGGTTGGCGGCCATGAGGTTGGCCCAGTTGGCGGGCTTCTCCGAGCCGTTCTTGCCGCTGGCGACGGAGGTGGCGACGATCTCGGTGCCGACGGTACGGGAGGCGGGGTCGGCGAAGTCCCGCTTCAGGTCGAAGGCGTAACCGACGTGCACGTCGCCGGTCAGCACCATCAGGTTGTCCACGCCCGCGGCCTCGGCACCCCTCAGGACGCGGTCGCGGGACGCAGGGTAGCCGTCCCAGGAGTCCATGGAGAGCTTGTAGGCGTCGGTCGGGACGTCGCGGCGCTGGGCGAAGGTGACCTGCTGCGGGACGACGTTCCAGGTGGCCTTCGAGTGGCGCCAGCCGTCGATGAGCCAGCGTTCCTGGGCGGCGCCGGTCAGGGTGCGCGACGGGTCCTCGGACTCGGGTCCGGGGGTCTGCCAGCCGTCGCCGTACGCCTGGTCGCTGCGGTACTGGCGGGTGTCGAGGATGTCGAACTGGGCGAGCCGGCCGAACTGCAGGCGCCGGTAGAGCTTCATGTCCGGGCCGTCGGGCAGCTGCGGGGCGCGCAGCGGCTGGTTCTCCCAGTACGCGCGGTAGGCGGCGGCCCGGCGGATCAGGAACTCCTCGGGCGGCACGCTGTTCTCGGGGGTCTCGCCCGCGTAGTTGTTCTCGGTCTCGTGGTCGTCCCAGGTGACGACGAAGGGGTGCGCGGCATGGGCGGCGCGCAGGTCCGGGTCCGACTTGTAGAGGGCGTACCGCAGCCGGTAGTCCTCCAGCGTGGTCGTCTCCCGGTTGAAGAGGGCGGGCAGGGTCCGGTCGGTGTAGTTGCGGGCTCCGCCGGTCGCGGTGACGGCGTACTCGTACAGGTAGTCGCCGAGGTGGAAGACGACGTCCACGTCCTCCTGGGCGAGGTGCTTGTACGCGGTGAAGTAGCCGTCGTGGTAGGCCTGGCAGGAGACCGCGGCCAGGGACAGTTCGCGCTTGTGGGCGCCGGGCGCGGGGGCGGTACGGGTCCGGCCGACGGGGCTGGTCCACTGTCCGGCGCGGAAGCGGTAGTAGAGCACGCGGTCCGGTCCGAGGCCCTTGACCTCCACGTGGACGCTGTGGTGGAACTCCGGGTGGGCGGTGGCGGTGCCGCGCCGGACGATGTGCCGGAAGCGCTCGTCGCGGGCCACTTCCCAGCGCACCTCGATACGGGCTGCGGGCAGTCCGCTGTCGGGCTCGAACGGGCGGGGCGCGAGTCTCGTCCACAGGAGGACGGATTCGGGCAGCGGGTCGCCCGAGGCGACGCCGAGGGTGAACGGGTCCTCGCCGATCTGCCGGGTGTCGAGCTCGGCGGCGCTCGCCGCTCCCGCGGCCGGCAGCCCGACGGAGAACGCGAGTGCGGCGGCGGCTCCGGTGACGGTGAGGAAGCGGCGGCGGCCGGTGTTCCGGACCGCGTCGCGCAGCTCCTGCTGGTGCGATGAGAGCGTCATCTGTCCCTCCCCTGACTGGTGATGTGGGGGAAGTCCACCGGCCCGACACATCGGGCGGTTGTCGTGCTCGCGTCGCACGGGCGTCGCCCGGATGAGGAACGCGGCAGGAATGGATCCCCGGGGGCAAACTCCGCGTTCGCGGCAAAACCATGATCATTAACTTCGGCCGCGGCGGCCGGGAAATCGCCGGGACGGCGCGCGGGAATCACCCACGGGAGGCGAACACCCCACCCGGACGCGCCGTTTGCCCCCGGCCGCGTCCCGCGGAACGGGCGGCGTACGCTGCCGCACCATGAGCAACAAACTGTTGAACTCCACGACGAGGACGGCCGTGGTCACGGGCGCGGGCTCCGGAATCGGCCGCGCGGTGGCGCTGGCACTGTGCGGCGCCGGCTGGTCGGTGGCGCTCGCGGGCCGCCGCCCGGAACCCCTGGCCGAGACAGCCGCGCTGGCCGGGCCGGACGCCCGGGTGATCACCGTGCCCGCCGACGTGTCGCGCCCGGACGACGTGGACGCCCTGTTCTCCTCCGTACGGGAGTGCTTCGGCCGCCTCGATCTGCTCTTCAACAACGCGGGCACCTTCGGGCCGCGCGCCGTGCCGGTCGAGGACATCGCGTACGACGACTGGCGCACGGTGGTCGACGTGAACCTGACGGGGGCGTTCCTGTGCGCGCAGGCGGCGTACCGCCAGATGAAGGACCAGGACCCGCAGGGCGGCCGGATCATCAACAACGGCTCGATCTCCGCGCACGCGCCGCGCCCGCACTCGGTCGCCTACACCGCGACCAAGCACGCGATGACCGGCCTGACGAAGTCGCTGTCGCTGGACGGCCGCCCGTACCGGATCGCCTGCGGGCAGATCGACATCGGCAACGCCGCGACCGAGATGACCGAACGGATGCGGACCGGGATCCTCCAGGCCAACGGCGAGCTGGCCGTGGAGCCCGTGATGGCCGCCTCGGACGTGGCGCGGACGGTGCTCCACATGGCGGAGCTGCCGCTGGAGGCGAACGTCCAGTCCGTCACCGTGATGGCGACGGGGATGCCGTACGTGGGCCGGGGCTGACGGGAGCGGGGAGCGGGGCGCACACCGTGCCGCGGCCCGGGAATGGTCCCGGGCCCGGCGCGGTTGTCGTGCGCATGAGCGATCTTCCGCAGTCCGCCGTCCTGCGCTACACCGCCTTCTCCGCCGACCCCGCGGGCGGAAATCCCGCCGGCGTCGTGCTGGACGCCTCCGGCATGGACGAGGCGGGCATGCTCGCCGTCGCGGCGGAGCTCGGGTACAGCGAGTCGGCGTTCCTGACCGGCCGGACCGAGGCGTCGGAGACCGGTGCCCGCGGCTACGCGATCCGCTACTTCAGCCCGAAGGCCGAGGTCCCGTTCTGCGGTCACGCCACCGTGGCCACGGCCCTGGCGCTCGCCGAGCGGGACGGCCCCGGGGACCTGGAGTTCGCCACGGCGGCGGGCCCGGTGCCGGTCGCCGTCGTCCGCGAGGGGACCGCGCTGCGGGCGACCCTCACCAGCGTGGAGCCGCACGTCACGGACGCCGCCGCCGAGGACGTCGCGGAGGCGCTGGCCGCGCTGGCGTGGCCGGCCGCCGATCTCGACCCGGCCCTGCCGCCCCGGATCGCGTACGCGGGCGCCCGTCATCTGGTGCTGGCGGCCGCGAGCCGTGAGCGGCTGGCGGCGCTCTCCTACGACTTCGCGCGCCTCGAAGCGCTGATGCACCGGCTGGACCTCACCACGGTCCAGCTGGTGTGGCGCGCTTCGGACACCGTCTTCCACGTCCGCGACCCGTTCCCGGTCGGCGGGGTGGTCGAGGACCCGGCGACGGGCGCGGCGGCCGCCGCGTTCGGCGCGTACCTGCGCACCCTGTCGCTGGTCCCGGAGGCCGCCGTGCTGACCCTGCACCAGGGCGAGGACATGGGCCGCCCCGGCACGCTGACGGTGACCCTGCGGGCGGGCGACGCGCGGGTGCGGGTGAGCGGGACGGGGACCCGCATCCCGGACCCGGCGGGCGCGTGAGGCCCGGCCTCGGCGGCCGTGGCGGCCTCAGCGGCCCGGCCGGCTTCAGCGGCTTCAGCGGCTTCAGCGGCTGAGGAACTCCCGGTACCAGGGAGCGTGCTGCGCGAAGGACGTCCGGAAGTCCGGGCCCGGGGCGCAGCCGAGGTCCTCGCCCAGCCGTTCGTCGGCGAACCAGTGGTCCACGGTGAGCATGTCGAAGTGGTGCGTGGCGTACGGGACGCCCGCCAGCCGGGCACGGGCCTCGTCCAGTGCGATCTCCGTGCCCGCCCAGGGCAGCCCGAGTTCGCCGAGCACCGTGGACAGCAGGTCCGAGCAGGTCACCGGCTCGGGGTGGTTGACGTGGTAGATGCCGGACGGCGGCTTCGGGGCCAGTGCCGCCCCGAGCAGTGCGCGGCCCAGCGTCTCCACGTCGATCAGCGAGTGACGGGCGTCGCAGCCGGCCGGTGCCGCCGACAGGTACCTCAGCAGGGCGACCAGTCCGGGGATCGCCCACCGGTCCCCCGCCCCGTGCACGATGTGCGGGCGCAGGACGGCTCCGCCGGCGGCCAGGACGTGCTGCTCGGCGGCGACCCGGGTCAGGCTGGTGGCGGAGACGGGGGCGGGCTCGGCCACTCCGGGAAGCAGCGCGGTGAAGGGGCCCCGGCCGTAGACGGACGCGGTGCTCAGCAGGACGATCCGGCCCACTCCGCCGCGTACGGCCTCGTCGACCAGCGCGCGGGTGCCGTGGTCGTTGACGGTCCGGGCGGTCTGCTCGTCGGAGCCGACCCGTGAGGCGCAGTGGATCACGGCGTCGACGCCGTCGCAGCTGCCGCGCAGCGATCCGGGGTCGGCGAGGTCCCCGTACACCGTCTCGCAGCTGAGCCCGTCCGCCGGGGTGTCGAGGGCGGTCCGGTGGGTCATCAGACGCGGCCGGATCCCGGGCGTCGCGCGGGCGGCGGCGGCCACCCGGCTGCCGATGAAACCGGTCGCGCCGGTGATGAGGATGCGGGGGGTCATGAGAGGTCCGTTCTGACATCGCCGGGCCCGGCCGGGTGGAGTTCCGGCGAGCGGAGGGTGCAGGTGAAAGCCGGTTTGCCGTCCTGAACGGCCCGTATGAGCACTCCGGCGGGCGCGAGTGGGTCCTCCCCGTCGGCCGGGAGCACCGTGGCCTCGATCCGGCAGGGACGGTCCAGCTCGACGTACTGGAGGAAGTCGGCCTCCAGCGCCGTCGGCAGGAAGGCCGAGCCGGTGGCCGCGTGCGCGGCCTGCCGGGCCGCCTCCAGCAGCAGGATGCCCGGTACGTGGTCATTGGGGCGGCCGAAGAGCGTCGGATGCCGGGTGTCGAGCCGCAGGAGCCAGGTGCCGGGGTCCGTACCGGGCGCCAGGACGACGTCGTTCTCGGAGGTCCTGCCGACCGTGCGGGGTGCGACGGCGGGCAGGAGGGGTATCGGGGCGTCGAGGACGGCGCCGCGGTGGCCGCGCAGCCGCTGGTAGGCCGCGGCCGAGGTGCAGCTGATCCGGCCGCCGCCGGTGGCGAGCACGGTGCCGCGGCGGTGCAGGAGGAGTTCGATGTGCATGGAGCCGAGGCTCCGGCCCCGGCGGCGGATCCGGGAGCAGGACACGTCCACCGTGATGTCCCACGGGTCCTCGCCCAGCTCCAGCCGTTCCGACGCGGAGGTGTACCGCAGCTCCCACATCACGAAGGCGTCGCCGACCGGCACACCGAACTGGGCGTGGGCGATCAGCATCGTCGTCTGCCGCATGGTCTCGGCTATGAGCAGGGGGTCCTGATGACTGCCCCCGACCGGGGCGAAGAAGCGGTGGGCCCGTGGCCAGTGGGCCGGCACGGAGAACTGGGTGTCGGTGAGCTGGGTGAGCCCGGTGGGAAAGACGTCGCGCGGGTCGGTCCGGTGGACCAGCTGTCTCAGCCGGTCGGGTGAACCGTCTCTGCGGCCGGGTCCCTCCCCGGCCGGGGCGCCGGTCTCTTCCGGGCCGGCGGAGGAGGCCTCGGCGCGGCCGGCATCCGTGGAGTGCCCGGCCCGCTCTACGCTCTCCACCGACATCGAAGCGCTGCGTGAGGTGAGCTGAACCATGAAGTTCCCCCAGGAGGATCCGAGTCAAAGGGCCGAGCCGCCCCGCAGTAAGATACTGACAGCCCGGTTTTCCTTTCCAGCCAACCCCCTGTGGCACCAACCACGCCACCAGTCAGAGAGAAGCTGATGGCACAGCAGGCGCGCGCGATCCAGACCCGCCGGTCGATCCTGGTGGCGGCCGCCGACGTGTTCGACGAGCGCGGGTACAGCAGCGCGACCATCAGCGAGATCCTGGCACGTGCGGGAGTGACCAAGGGCGCGCTGTATTTCCACTTCGCCTCGAAGGAGGATCTCGCCCTCGGGGTGATGGACATACAGCTGCACAGCGATCCGCTGCCGCCCCAGCTCACGAAGCTCCAGGAGCTGGTGGACCAGGGCATGCTCCTCGCCTACCGGCTGCGCCATGAGCCACTGGTCCGCGCCAGCGTCGGCCTGGCCATGGACCAGGCCGTGGAGGGCCTCGACCGCGGCACGCCCTTTCGCGGCTGGATAGACCGGCTCGAACATCTCCTGGTGGCCGCCAAGGGGCAGGGCGAGCTGCTGCCGCACGTCGATCCGGGCGAGGCCGCCGAGATGCTGGCGGGATCCTTCTCGGGCATCCAGGTGATGTCCCAGGTCCTGTCCAACCGCGAGGATCTCGGCCGGCGGATCTCGGTCCTGCTGCACTATGTGCTCCCGAGCATCTCGACCCCGGCCGTTCTGGCCACTCTGGACATGGCCGAAGATCGCGGTGAGCGTCTGCTCCGCAGCCTCGAAACCGTACCGAGCCAGGCCGGCGCCCCCAACTGACCTCCTGCGCGCGCCCCGTGACCGCCGTAACCAGACCGCGCGGTCCGCAAGCGGCGGCGTGAGCGCACCGTGGCCGGGGTCGGGTCGTAAGCTCGGTGGCTCAGCGCCATCCACCGACAGGAGCCGCCGATGTCCGTCCGCCGCGTCGTCCCCAACATCGTGACCGGCACGGGTGACGGAACCGGGGACGCCTCCGGAGTCATGCGGGCCAACGCCGCCTTCTACGGGCTCCTGGGCCTCGAAGAGGTCATGAACCAGGGCTGGATCATGACGCTCGCCTCGCCCTCCCACCCCACGGCCCAGGTCAGCATCATGACCGCGGACAGGACCGCGCCGCTCACTCCCGATCTGAGCGTGGAGGTGGAGGACGTGGACGCGGTGTACGCGGCGGCGGTGCGCAGCGGCGCGGAGATCGTGTACGGCCCGGCCGACGAGGAGTGGGGCGTGCGCCGCTTCTTCGTACGCGATCCGAACGGGCGCGTCGTCAACGTCCTGAGCCATGGCTGACCCGTCGGGTGCCGGCCGGACGCCTCTGCGGGGTACGGGACCTGTCCTCAGTCGGCCGCTGTGATCAGATCCGCCTCATGGGCGATGATCGCGGCCTGTACCCGGTTGCCGACGTCCAGTCTCCTGAGGATGGAACTGACATGAGTTTTCACCGTGCCCTCCACGAGGTCCAGGCGACGGGCGATCTGCGCGTTCGACAGGCCCGCGCCGAGCAGCCCCAGCACGACGCGCTCGCGGCCGCTGAGCCGGGCGGCCTGCTCGCGGGCGGCCGATTTCCGCGACATGTTCTCCAGGGACAGGCCCCGGATCACCCGGTGCGCCGCTTCGGGGGAGAGATAGGCGGCGCCGTCGGCCACCGCGTGCACACCCGCGATCAGTTCACGCGGGTCACCCGACTTCAGCAGGAAGCCGCTCGCACCGTTGCTCAGGGCGCGCGCGATGTAGTCGTCGTTGCTGAAGGTCGTGAAGATGATCACGGCGGTGCGCGAGGAGGACCTCAGGATCTCGGACGTCGCGTCCAGCCCGTCCAGCAGCGGCATCTGGACATCCAGCAGGGCGACATCCGGCTGGTGACGGTGGACCATCTCCACGGCCTGACGGCCGTCGGCGGCCTCGGCCACCACCTCGATCTCCTGGTCGGCCGAGAGAATCGCCCGGGCTCCCGCCCTCATCATCGGTTCGTCGTCAGCGAGCAGAACTCGAATCACCTGATTACCCATTCTCTCTTCGCCCCGGCCGGTGCCGTGTCGGTTCACAGCCAGGAATCCCTGTGAAAGGCGTCAAGGGTCCCCGAAGGAGCGGTGAACCCGAGCGGCGGTCCGGCCGTTCCCGCTTCCTTGCCGCTTACGCCGAACGACGTAAGGCTATCTGGAGCGTAGCGCTGTGGTGCGGGCTCTCCGTGCCGCCACTGCTCGGCTCCCCCACCGATCTGACGTCGTCGACGGCCTGGTGGAGACTGGGCGGGCTCGTCCTCCTCGTGCCGGTCGTCGCTTTCCGGGAACGCCACCTTCCGCTGGCCTGGGGTGCCGGCGCGGCGCTCAGTGTGGTCAATCCCTGGTACTCGCCCGCCCTGTTCGCGATGAGTTATCTCGTGGGCCGGCGCAAGATGCGCGAACGGCCCCTGGAAATCGCCATCGCGGCGGGGGTGGTCGCCGCGACCGTCCTCACCACCGGAATGAAGTCCGGCCATCTCACCACGTGGCTGAATGCCGCCCCCCTGCTCGTCGGCGCCGTGACGGCCTGGCTGGCCGGCCGGCACCGGCACCAACGCCGCGAGCTCGAAATGGCCGGCTGGCAGCGCGCCCAGCATCTGGAGCGGGAGCAGCAGCTCAGCGTCGACCGGGCCAGGATCCGTGAACGGGCCAGCATCGCACAGGACATGCACGATCAGCTCGGCCATGACCTCACCCTCATCGCCATGCTGGCCGCCGCGCTCGAGGTCTCCCCGCGCCTGGACGAGGCGGCCAGGTCCACCGCCAGTGAACTGCGCGTCAACTCGGCCCAGGCGATCACCAGGCTCGGCGACATCATCGGCGTGCTGCGCGTGGACGCCTCCCAGGAACCGGCGCCGTCGCTGCGCGAGGACGTGATGAGCACCGTGGACCGGGCGCGTACCGCCGGCATGCTCATCGAGTTGAAGCGGCGAGGCCTCGACCTCCCGGCGCCGCGGGGCGTCGAGGAGGCCGTGCAGCGCGTCGTGAAGGAGGCGCTGACCAATGCGGCCAAGCACGCCCCGGGTGCCGAGATCCAGGTGCTGCTGGAGCGCTTGACGGACCTCACCCGGGTGACCGTCACCAACGAGGCGCCGGACAGTCCGCCCCACGACACCAGCGGCAGCGGGATGGGGCTGGTCGGGCTCGCCGAGCGGGTCCGGGTCCTGGGCGGCACCCTGGCCGCGAACCCCCTCGAACACGGCGGCTTCGAGGTGGCGGCGCAGTTGCCGCATTCGGGCACCGGCACCGACCGGTCCCCGGGCCCGGATGCCGGCGGGCTGCTGGGTGCGCCCGTCTCGGTCAGGGCCCGGCAGCGGGCCGAACGCCGGGTGCGCCGCAGTCTGGTGGCCGTGGTGGCCGTGCCGGTCGCGGCGACGGCCGCGGTGGCCGTGCTGATGATCGGCTACTTCTCCCGGACGTACGAGAGCATGACGCTCGACAAGGACGTCTACCGGGGTCTGCGACAGGGCCAGAAATGGGAGGACCTGCGCTCCCAGCTCCCCGACCAGCAGGTGAATCCGCGGGATGCGCTGCGGGGTCCGGCGATCCCGGAGCAGGCCTCCTGCCGGTACTACCGAGCCGACGGCGGCGGCTTCTTCTCCATGGGGCCCGGGGTGTACCGGCTGTGCTTCACGGACGGTCAGCTCGTGGCCAAGGACGAGTTGCGCGAGAAGTGAGAGCGGGCCGTCCCCGCAGTCGTGCGCTGCGGGGACGGCCCTGCAAGGCCGGGGCCGATGTCCGCGGCCCGACGGTCATCCGGCCGGCGCGTGCATCCCGGGTTCCGGGTGGAACGGGCACTTCCAGTCGGCCGGTACGGCCCGCCCCGAGTACTGCCGCGCCTCCGACGAGGTGCCGTGATCGGCCAGCATGGGATTGACGCTTCCCTGCAGCCGCAGTTCCTTGGCACGAATCTTGCGCTGCAGTCCGAAGTACGTTCCGTCGGCCTTCAGCCTGCCGAACTGTTCATGGGAGTTGAAGACCAGCGCGGGGTACGAGAACCGCCGGGAGATCCGCGAGGAACCGGGATTGAGTCCGGCGACGAAGAACGGCCGGCCCCCGACGCTGAATCCGAACGCGGACGATTCCGTGTCGCTCGAGTAACCCTCGCTCCAGGAATAGGACTTCGCGTCCAGCCGGTGGAGCCGGCCCAGCTGCCCCCACAGCGCCTCTTCGAACTCTTCCTCTCCGCACTCCCTGGGCGTACGGAATATGGCGACGAACGAGGCGAAATCATGCTCCGCGGAGATATTCGCATCAATGAATTCAATGAGATTCTGATGCAATTTACCCGTGCAGTCGTCAGAATCCAGCTCTTCATATACATGCGTGACCAGAAGGTCCTGACGAACTGCCGCGCGCGCCCCCAGGCAGGTGAAGGCATCGCCATTTATCCAGGAGACAAGTTCCTCCTCGATACTCCGCTGCACCGTACCCCCTCCGTTCCGACACAAGGTTTGCGACCGTAGCACCCGGTCACGCGGGTCCGAATCGCGAGCACCCTCTTTAAGCTGGGGCTGAATATGGGTCACCACGACACCGCAGCCACGGGGCACGGAGACCTCAATGACTCTTAAGCTGAGAGTTAATGACCCCGTCTTTTGGTTGCACGGAACACGGGCAGCGCAATACGTTGCTCGTCGCTATTGCTGCCTGCTCTATTACCGGTGGCGGCATAAAAGACAAATTGCGGTCCGGTGGGAGACATGGCAGTGACGCGACAGCCACGTAAGATCGAAGACATCTACCCGCTGTCTCCCCTCCAGGAAGGCATGCTCTTCCACAACGTCCTCGACGAGGGGACGGGACCGGACGCGGACGATGCCACCGATGTGTACGTGGCTCAGGTGGCGACGGACTTCGAGGGCGCGCTCGACCCCGACGCCCTGCACGCGGCCGCCGACGCGCTGCTCCTGCGCCACCCGAACCTGCGGGTCGCGTTCCGCCAGCGCAAGTCCGGTGAGTGGGCCCAGCTGGTGCTCCGTGATGTCACCGCGCCGTGGCGGACCCTCGACCTCCGGTCGGCTCCGGCCGAGGAGCGCGCGGCGCTGGCCGAGCAGGCGGCCCTGGAGGACCGCGACCGGCGGTTCGACCTCGGGCAGGCCCCGCTGGTCCGCTTCACACTGCTCCGCCTCGGCGAGCAGCGCTACCGCTTCCTCCTCACCAACCATCACATCCTGCTCGACGGCTGGTCGATGCAGATCGTGATGCGGGAGCTGTTCGGGCTCTACCTCGCCAAGGGTGACGCGTCGGAGCTGCCCCGGGTACGCCCGTACCGCGACCACCTGACCTGGCTCGGCGCGCAGGACACCACCGAGGCGCGCGCGGCCTGGGCCGACGCGCTGGCAGGGCTGGAGGAGCCCACCCGCGTCGCCTCACTGGGTGTGGAGCATCCGCCGATGGTGCCCGAGCACGTGCTGTTCGGCCTCGACGAGCGGGAGACCGCGGCGCTGACGGCCTTCGCCCGCGAGCACGGGCTCACCCTCAACACCCTGGTGCAGGGCGCCTGGTCGCTGCTGCTGTCCAGGATGACGGGCCTGGACGACGTGGTGTTCGGCGTGACCGTGTCGGGCCGTCCGCCGGAGCTCGACGGTGTCGAGGACATGGTCGGCCTCTTCATCAACACCCTTCCCCTGCGGCTGCGGCTGCGTCCCGACGAGCCCTTCTCGGCGCTCCTCGGCAGGCTCCAGGAGGAGCAGGCCCTGCTGCTGGCCCACCAGCATCTGGGGCTCTCGGAGATCCAGCGGATCGCCGGGCTCGGCGAACTCTTCGACACGTCCATGGTGTTCGAGAACTACCCGCTGGACGCCGGGGACATGAACCAGGCGTCCGGCGGCCTCAAGGTCCTGCGGACCGTCGGTTACGACGCCACGCACTATCCGCTCGGTCTCGTGGCGATGCCCGACACGACCCTGCGCTTCCAGCTCGACCACCGCCCGGACGTCTTCGACACCGCGGCGGCGGTCGCGCTCGGCGAGCAGCTGCTGCGTACGCTGCGGCTGCTCCTCACCGCTCCGCAGACGCCGGTCGGCCGCATCGACGTACTCGACGCCGAGCAGACCCGGCGCATGCTCGTCGACTGGAACCGCACCGAGCTGGACATGCCGGCCGGGCTCCTGCCCGAGCTCTTCGAGGCCCAGGTGGCCCGTACCCCGGACGAGACGGCCGTCGTCTTCCAGAACACCACCGTGACCTACCGTGAGCTCAACGGCCGGGTCAACCGGCTGGCCCGGCTGCTCGTCGAGCACGGGGTCGGCCCCGAGGACATCGTGGCCGTGGTGCTGCCGCGCTCGGTGGACTCCGTCGTCGCGCTCCTCGCCGCCATGAAGGCCGGAGCCGTCTATCTTCCGGTCGACCCCACCTACCCGGCCGAGCGCACCTCGTTCATGCTGACCGACTCGGCACCCGCCCTCGTGGTGACCTCCGGCGAGGCCGCCTCCCGGGTGAGCGTCCTCGACGGCTCCGGCGTACCGGTGCTCCGCCTCGACGACCCGGAACTCCGGGCGGCACTCGCGGCGCGGCCGGCCACCGACCTGCCGGTTGTCCGGGCGACCCGCGACAACGGCGCGTACATCCTCTACACCTCCGGTTCCACGGGCCGGCCCAAGGCCGCGCTGATCAACCACTCCAGTCTCACCAACCTGCTCCACCACCACCAGGCCGAGGTACTCGCGCCGGTGGTGGAGTCCGTCGGCGGCAGACGCCTGCGCATGGCGCACACCGCGTCGTTCTCCTTCGACGCCTCCTGGGGGCTCTTCCTCTGGATGGCGGCCCACGGCCACGAACTCCATCTGATCGACGACGAGGGCCGGCACGACCCCGAGGCGTTCGCGCGCCAGGTGGACGAACACCGCATCGATGTCGTCGACATGACGCCCTCCGAGTGCCAGCACCTGATCGCAGCGGGCCTGCTGGACGACGGCCGGCACCACCCTGCCCTGATCGTCCTCGGCGGCGAGGCCATCGGCGAGGCACTGCGCGGGCAGCTGACGTCGACCGAGGGCCTGACGGGGTTCAACTTCTACGGTCCGACCGAGTGCACCGCCGACAGCGTCACCGGTGTCGTCCGCGAGGGCAGCCCGGCCGAGATCGGCACGCCCGTGTCCAACGCGCAGGTCTATGTGCTCGACTCGGCGCTGCGCCCGGTGCCGGCCGGTGTGCCGGGTGAGCTGTACGTCGCCGGCGCGGGTGTGGCCCGCGGCTATCTGGGGCGTCCCGGGCTGACCGCCGAGCGCTTCGTCGCGAACCCGTTCGGACCGGCGGGCTCCCGTATGTACCGCACCGGCGATGTGGTCCGCTGGACGGCCGCCGGGCTGATCGAGTTCATCGGCCGCGCCGACAACCAGGTCAAGGTGCGCGGTTTCCGTATCGAGCTCGGCGAGATCGAGTCGCTGCTCGGGGCGCACGCGTCGGTGGCGCAGTGTGCCGTGATCGTCCGCGAGGACCAGCCCGGCGACAAGCGGCTCGTCGCCTATGTGGCGCCCTCGGGCGATGCGGCAGCGGATGCCGCCGAACTGCGGGCGTTCCTCGCGGACCGGTTGCCGAACCACATGGTTCCGGCGGCCGTGGTCGAGCTCACCCGGCTTCCGCTGACGCCCACGGGCAAGCTGGACCGGCGTGCCCTGCCCGTCCCCGACTACGCGGCCTCGACGGCGGCCGCCCGCCGGCCCCGCACCCCGCAGGAGGAGATCCTGTGCGGGCTGTTCGCCGATGTGCTCGGCCTGGAGCGGGTCGGCGTCGACGACAGCTTCTTCGACCTCGGCGGCCACTCGCTCCTCGCCACCCGTCTCGTCTCCCGCGTCCGCACCGCACTCGGCGTGGAACTCCCGGTCCGGCGGCTGTTCGAGGCCCCGAGCCCGGCTGCGCTGGCCGAGGGCCTCACGTCCGCCGGCACGGCACGGGCCGGTCTGGTGTCGGGTCCGCGTCCTGAGCGGGTCCCGTTGTCATTCGCCCAGCGACGCCTGTGGTTCCTCCAGCAGTACGAGCCCGGCAGCTCCCTCTACAACATCCCGGTCGCCCTGCGCCTGACCGGAAACCTGGACACCACCGCCCTCGAAACAGCACTCGCCGACCTCGTGGAACGCCACGAATCCCTGCGCACCGTCTTCCCCCAGGACGACGAAGGCGGCTACCAGGTCATCCTCAAGGACGCCCGGCCCCAGCTCCACCACATCACCACCAGCCCCGACCACCTCGACGCCGAACTCGCCGAAGCCGTCACCCACGGATTCGACCTCGCCACCCAAACCCCCCTCCGCGCCACCCTCCTGACCACCGCACCGGACACCCACGTCCTGCTCCTGGTCATCCACCACATCGCCGCCGACGGCTGGTCCCTCACCCCGCTCGCCCGCGACCTCACCACCGCCTACACCGCCCGCACCACAGGCAACGCACCCACCTGGACACCCCTGCCCGTCCAGTACGCCGACTTCACCCTCTGGCAACGCGACATCCTCGGATCGGAAACCGACCCCACCAGCCCCATCGCACAACAGCTCGCCCACTGGCAGAACACCCTGGCCGATCTCCCGGCCGAACTCGAACTGCCCACCGACCGACCCCGCCCCACCACCCCCACACACCACGGCGGCACCATCGAGTTCCACATCCCCAAGGAACTCCACACCGGCATCACCCACCTGGCCCGCGAACAACAAGCCAGCGTCTTCATGGTCCTCCAAGCCGCACTCGGCATCCTCCTCAACCGCCACGGCGCAGGCACCGACATCCCCATCGGCTCACCCATCGCCGGCCGCACCGACGACGCCGTCGAAGACCTCGTCGGCTTCTTCGTCAACACCCTCGTCCTGCGCACCGACCTCACCGGCAACCCCACCTTCACCGAACTCCTGGGGCGGGTCCGGCAGACCGACCTCGCCGCCTACAGCAACCAGGACGTCCCCTTCGAACGACTCGTCGAAATCCTCAACCCCGAACGCTCCACCGCACGCCACCCCCTCTTCCAGACCATGCTCTCCCTGCACAACCAGGATCAGGGCGAAGCGGCCACGTCGCTGGGCGAGTGGCCGGGGGTCAGCGTTTCGGACCAGACCATGGGTTCCGACGCGGCCCGGTTCGACCTCGCCTTCAACCTGGGCGAGCAGCACGGGCCGGACGGCGTCGAGGCGGGTATCGGAGCGGTCCTGGAGTTCAGCCTGGATCTCTTCGACGCGGGAACGGCCGAGGCGTTCTGCGAACGGTTCGTCCGCGTGCTGAGCACCGTGATCGCCGAGCCCGGGACGCGTGTCGGACAGGTGTCCCTTCTCGCGCCCGGCACACGCCGGCTGCTGCTGGAGGAACGGAACGCCACCGCCCGGTCCTTCGCGGGTGACGCGGACGTGGTCACCCTCTTCGAGGCGAGGGCGGAGGCGGCCCCGGACGCGGTGGCCGTCGTCTTCGAGGACACCGCCGTCACCTACGCGGAGCTGGAGGAGCGGGCCGCCCGGCTCGCAGGCTCCCTGATCGAGCGGGGGGTCGGCCCCGAGCAGTACGTCGCGGTCGCCCTGCCCCGTTCCGTGGACCTCGTCGTCGCGCTCCTCGCCGTACTCAAGACCGGTGGCGCCTACCTGCCGCTCGACCTGGGGTACCCGGCCGACCGGGTCGCCCACATGCTGAGCACGACCCGGCCCGTCCTCACCCTGGACGCGCAGACGCTGCCCGCACTGCTCGACGGTGAGCGCGCCCCGAGCGTCCCGGCGGATCCCCGCGCTGCCGCGTACGTCATCTACACCTCCGGATCCACCGGCCGCCCCAAGGGCGTCGTCGTCTCCCGAGCCAACCTGGCCAACCTGCTGCTCGACATGGCCGAGCGCGTCGGATTCACGCCGGACGACCGTCTGCTGGCGGTCACCACCGTCGGCTTCGACATCGCCGGACTCGAACTCTTCACGCCGCTGGTGTCCGGCGCCACCGTGGTCCTCGCGAGCCGTGACCTCGTCCTCGACCCGGCCGGGCTGCGTGACGCGGTCACGGGGCAGGGCATCTCCGTGATGCAGGCGACCCCCAGCCTCTGGCGTGCGGTGGTGTCCGACGCGGGCGACTCGCTGCGCGCAGTACGCGTCCTGGTCGGCGGCGAAGCCCTGCCCACCGACCTCGCCGCACAACTCACCTCGGCTGCCGCATCGGTCCTCAACGTCTACGGACCCACCGAAACCACCATCTGGTCCACCACCGCCCCCATCACCCCCGACACCCCGGTCACCATCGGCCGCCCACTCTCCAACACCCGGGTATACGTCCTCGACGACGGCCTCGGCCCGGTCCCCGCCGGGGTCCCCGGCGAGCTGTACATCGCCGGGGACGGCGTCGCCCGCGGCTACCTCGACCGCGCAGGCCTCACCGCAGAGCGCTTCGTCGCCGACCCCTACGGCCCCGCCGGAACACGGATGTACCGCACCGGCGACATCGTCCGCTGGACCGACAACGGCGACCTCACCTACCTTCGCCGCGCCGACGACCAGGTCAAGATCCGCGGACACCGCATCGAACTCGGCGAGATCGAAACCGTCCTCACCACCCTGGACGGCGTCGCCCAGGCAGCCGTCATCGTCCGCGACGACCGCCTCATCGCCTACCTCACCGGCGACTCCCCCAATACCACCACCATCCGCAACCACGTAGCCGACGCCGTCCCCGACTACATGGTCCCCGCCGCCTTCGTCACCCTCGACGCACTCCCCCTCACCGCCAACGGCAAGCTCGACCGCAAGGCCCTGCCCGACCCCGAGTTCACCACCGCCCCACAGAGCCGCGCCCCCCGCACCCCTCAGGAAGAAATCCTCTGCGGACTGTTCACCGAGGTTCTCGGGGTCTCCGGCATCGGGATCGATGACAGCTTCTTCACGCTGGGCGGGCACTCGCTGCTCGCCACCCGGCTCGCCTCCCGCATCCGCACCGCACTCGGTGTCGAACTGCCCGTGCGCCGGCTCTTCGAGGCGCCCACGGTCGCCGGGATCGCCACGGCACTGCGGGGCGCGGACGCGGCCCGTGACGCGGTGACCGCCGGACCGCGCCCGGCGCGTGTCCCGCTCTCCTTCGCCCAGCGGGGGCAGTGGTTCCTGCACCGCCTCGAAGGCCCCAACGCCACGTACAACCTTCCGGTCGCCCTGCGTCTCACGGGCCCCCTCGACCACGCGGCGCTGCGCGACGCGCTCGCCGACGTCGTGGACCGGCACGAGGTGCTGCGTACCGTCATCGCCGAGGACGGCGAGGGCGCCCATCAGGTGGTTCTGGCCGCCGCCGAGCCGCCGCTGACGGTCGAGCGGGTCGCCCCCGACGCGCTGCGGGACGCCCTGCGCACTGCGGCGGGCCACACGTTCGACCTCACGGCGGAGTTCCCGATCCGGGTGACGCTGTTCGAGACCGGGCAGGACGATCACGTACTCCTGCTCCTGATCCATCACATCGCGGCCGACGAGTGGTCGTTCGGCCCGCTGGCCCGGGATCTGACCGCCGCCTACGCGGCCCGCGCGGCAGGGAACGCACCGGCCTTGCCGCCGCTGCCCGTCCAGTACGCGGACTTCACCCTCTGGCAGGGCGAGGCGCTCGGCTCCGAGGACGACGCCGACAGCCTCACCCGTCGCCAACTGGACTACTGGGAGGAGGCGTTGGCCGACCTCCCGACCGAGCTGGAGCTGCCGGCCGACCGGGCCAGGCCTGTCACGCCGTCCCATCGGGGCGGGTCCGTCGGGTTCGAGGTGTCGCAGGCGCTGCGCGCACGCATCGAGACGGCGGCCCGTGAGCACCGCGCGAGCACCTTCATGGTCGTGCAGGCCGCACTCGCCGTGCTCCTGTCCCGCCTCGGCGCGGGCACCGACATTCCCATCGGCTCCCCCGTCGCGGGCCGGACGGACGATGCGGTCGAGGACCTCGTCGGCTTCTTCGTCAACACGCTCGTCCTGCGTACGGACCTGTCCGGCGACCCGACCTTCGCCGAAGTCCTGGAGCGGGTCCGGCAGACCGACCTCGCCGCCTACAGCAACCAGGACGTCCCCTTCGAGCGGCTCGTCGAGCTGCTGAACCCGGAGCGTTCCGCCGCCCGGCACCCGCTCTTCCAGGTGCGGCTGGTGGTGCAGAACGCGGATCCGCTCGGTTCCGTGGGCGGCGCCCTGGCCCTGCCCGGGCTCACCGCGTCCGCCGTGCCGACCGAGGACGCGGGCGCCAAGTTCGACCTGTTGTTCCGGCTCTACGACAAGCCCACGGGCGGCATGGGCGGCGTACTCGAATACAGCGCCGACCTGTTCGACGCCCCCACGGCCCGGACGCTCGGCGAGCGCCTCCTGCTGGTGCTCGACGCGGCACTGGCCGATCAGGACCGACGCATCGGCCGGATGGACGTGCTGACCCCGGCCGAGCGGCACCAGGTCCTGCACGAGTGGAACGACACGGCACATGACGTGGCACCCGCGAGCGTGGTGTCACTCTTCGCGGCCCAGGCCTCCCGTACTCCGGACGCCCCCGCGGTCGTCCACGCCGGCACGTCCCTGACGTACGCCGAACTCGACGCACGCAGCGACCGTCTCGCCCGGCTCCTGGCCGAACGCGGCGTCGGCCCCGAGCGGTTCGTGGCGGTGGCGCTGCCCCGGTCCACCGAACTGATCGTGAGCCTGCTCGCGGTCCTGAAGGCGGGCGGCGCCTATCTGCCGCTCGACCTGGAGTACCCGGCGGAGCGGCTGCGCTACATGCTGGCGGACACCGCGCCCGTCCTCGCCCTGACCAATGACGAGTGGTCCGGCCTGGTGCCGGGTGTCGAGGCGCTGTTCCTCGACGCGGCGCAGACGCAGGCCGCCCTGGCACCGTCGGCCGCTGCGGCGGACGGTGCGGGGCCGACCGGTCCGGTGTCGCCGCGGAACCCCGCGTACGTCATCTACACCTCGGGCTCGACGGGCCGGCCCAAGGGCGTGGTCGTCGAGCACCGCTCGGTGGGCGCCTACCTCCAGCGGGCCCGGCACGCCTATCCGGACGCGGCGGGCGGCTCGCTGCTGCATTCGCGGATCGCCTTCGACCTGACCGTCACCGCGCTGTACACGCCGCTCGTCTCGGGCGGCTGCGTACGACTCGCCGAGCTCAGCGAGGAGCCGGCCGGTGCCGCTTCCCGCCCGGCCTTCATGAAGGCGACCCCGAGCCACCTGCCGCTGCTCGACACGCTGCCCGACACGGCGTCGCCGTCCGGCACGCTGATCCTCGGAGGTGAACAGCTCCTCGGCGAGAAGCTCGCCGAGTGGCGGGAGCGACACCCCGGCGCGACGGTCGTCAACGCGTACGGTCCGACGGAAGCCACCGTCAACTGCACGGACTTCACGCTCGCCCCGGGCGCGCCGACCCCGTCCGGTGCCGTGCCCATCGGCCGCCCGTTCTGGAACACCCAGGCGTACGTCCTCGACGCGGGCCTCCAGCCCGTGGCCCCCGGAGTGACGGGCGAGCTCTACATCGCCGGCACCGGCCTCGCCCGTGGCTACCTGGGACGCCCCGACCTGACCGGCGAGCGCTTCGTGGCCAACCCGTACGGAGCGGCCGGCTCCCGGATGTACCGCACGGGCGACCTCGCCCTGTGGGCCGTCGAAGGACAGTTGCAGTACGCGGGCCGCGCCGACCAGCAGGTCAAGCTGCGCGGGTTCCGGCTCGAACTCGGTGAGATCGAGGCTGTGCTGCTCGCCGCCGAGGGCGTCCGGGAGGCCGTCGTGGTGGTCCACGAGGACCCTGCGGGCGACCGGAGCCTCGTCGCGTACGTGGTCGCTGCGGCCGGGGCCGACGTGGCGCCGGGACTGCTGCGTGCGTACGCCGAGCGGCAGCTCCCGGACTACATGGTGCCGTCGGCTTTCATGCCGCTGGACGCGCTGCCCCTCACGCCCAACGGCAAGCTGGACCGGCGCGCCCTGCCCGAACCGGTGCACGGCGCCGACTCCGAGGCGCCGGACCTGCTCGCCGCACACGGCTCGCACAACCCGTGGGAAGAAGCCATCGGCGGGCTGTTCGCCGATGTGCTCGGCCTGGAGCGGGTCGGCGTCGACGACAGCTTCTTCGACCTCGGCGGCCACTCGCTCCTCGCCATCCGACTGCTCGCGCGGGCACGTTCGGTGCTCGGCATGGAGCTGTCGGTCCGCGACATGTTCGACCACCCGACGGTGTCCGGGCTGGCCAAGCTGATGACGGTGGCGGGCCGCTCGGGTCAGGGCCTGGTGTCGGGTCCGCGTCCTGAGCGGGTCCCGCTGTCGTTCGCCCAGCGACGCCTGTGGTTCCTCCAGCAGTACGAGCCCGGAAGCTCCCTCTACAACATCCCGGTCGCCCTGCGCCTGACCGGAAACCTGGACACCACCGCCCTCGAAGCTGCGCTGGCCGACGTCGTGGAACGCCACGAATCCCTGCGCACCGTCTTCCCCCAGGACGACGAAGGCGGCTACCAGGTCATCCTCAAGGACGCCCGGCCCCAGCTCCACCACATCACCACCAGCCCCGAACACCTCGACGCCGAACTCGCCGAAGCCGTCACCCACGGATTCGACCTCGCCACCCAAACCCCCCTCCGCGCCACCCTCCTGACCACCGCACCGGACACCCACGTCCTGCTCCTGGTCATCCACCACATCGCCGCCGACGGCTGGTCACTGACCCCACTCGCCCGCGACCTCACCACCGCCTACACCGCCCGCACCACAGGCAACACACCCACCTGGACACCCCTGCCCGTCCAGTACGCCGACTTCACCCTCTGGCAACGCGACATCCTCGGATCGGAAACCGACCCCACCAGCCCCATCGCACAACAGCTCGCCCACTGGCAGAACACCCTGGCCGATCTCCCGGCCGAACTCGAACTGCCCACCGACCGACCCCGGCCCACCGCCCCCACGCACCAGGGCGGCACCATCGAGTTCCACATCCCCAAGGAACTCCACACCGGGATCACCCGCCTGGCGCGCGAACAACAAGCCAGCGTCTTCATGGTCCTGCAAGCCGCACTCGGCATCCTCCTCAACCGCCACGGCGCAGGCACCGACATCCCCATCGGCTCACCCATCGCGGGGCGCACCGACGACGCCGTCGAAGACCTCGTCGGCTTCTTCGTCAACACCCTCGTCCTGCGCACCGACCTCTCCGGCGACCCGACCTTCACCGAACTCCTGGGGCGGGTCCGGCAGACCGACCTCGCCGCCTACAGCAACCAGGACGTCCCCTTCGAACGACTCGTCGAAATCCTCAACCCCGAACGCTCCACCGCACGCCACCCCCTCTTCCAGACCATGCTCTCCCTGCAGAACGTCGACCCGACCGCGACGACCGGGGACGGGCGGTTCGCGGATCTGCGCGTGAGCGCCATGAACGCCGACAGCGCGGTGGCGAAGTTCGATCTGCTGCTGGCGGTGCAGGAGTTGCACGCTGCCGACCAGGCCGATGCGGGCGGGATGCGGGCGGTCCTGGAGTTCAGTGCGGATCTGTTCGATGTGCGGACGGCCGAGGTGCTGTGCGAGCGGTTCGTGCGAGTGCTGGACACGGTCGTCGCCGCACCGGACACGCAGGTGTCGCGGATCGACGTACTGGAAGAGGCCGAACGCGCACGGGTCGTCGAGGAGTGGGGAACGGGACCCGTCCCGGCAGCCGGCACGGCCGACGCCGATGTGATCGGGCTGTTCGAGGCCCAGGCAGCCGCAACTCCGGACGCAGTGGCACTGGTATTCCAGGACACCCGTCTGACCTACCGGGAACTGAACGCCCGCGCGGACCGCCTGGCCCGCGCCCTCGCGGAAAACGGAGCGAAGCCGGAGACGTTCGTCGCGGTGGCACTGCCCCGTTCCGTGGACCTCGTCGTCGCACTCCTCGCCGTCCTCAAGACCGGCAGCGCCTACCTGCCCATCGACCTGGACTTCCCCACCGACCGCATCGCCTTCATGCAGGCCGAAACCGAACCCGTCCTCCTCCTGGACCAGACACTCCTCACCTCCCTCAACGCCCAAGAACCCTCCGCACAGGTGTCACTGCCAACCCACACCACCGGCACGACAGCCGCGTACGTGCTCTACACCTCCGGATCCACCGGCCGCCCCAAGGGCGTCGTCGTCTCCCGCGCCAACCTGACCAACCTGCTCACCGACATGGCCGAGCGCGTCGGATTCACGCCGGACGACCGTCTGCTGGCGGTCACCACCGTCGGCTTCGACATCGCCGGACTCGAACTCTTCACGCCGCTCGTGTCCGGCTCCACCGTCGTCCTCGCACCCCCCGGCCTCGTCCACGACCCCGCCGCCCTACGACGGACCCTGGATCAGGAAGGGGTCACCGTGATGCAGGCGACCCCCAGCCTCTGGCGTGCGGTGGTGTCCGACGCGGGCGACTCACTGCGCGCAGTACGCGTCCTGGTCGGCGGTGAAGCCCTGCCCACCGACCTCGCCACACAACTCACCACCGCAGCCGCATCGGTCCTCAACGTCTACGGACCCACCGAAACCACCATCTGGTCCACCACCGCCCCCATCACCGGCCAGGACACACCCGACATCGGCCGCCCGCTCAACAACACCCAGGTGTACGTCCTCGACGACCACCTCGGCCCCGTCCCAGCCGGGGTCCCCGGCGAGCTCTACATCGCCGGCGACGGCATCGCCCGCGGCTACCTCAAGCGCGCAGGCCTCACCGCAGAGCGCTTCGTCGCCGACCCCCACGGCCCCGCCGGAACACGCATGTACCGCACCGGCGACATCGTCCGCTGGACCGACAACGGCAACCTCCAATACCTCCGCCGCGCCGACGACCAGGTCAAGATCCGCGGGTTCCGCATCGAACTCGGCGAGATCGAAACCGTCCTCACCACCCTGGACGGCGTCGCCCAGGCGGCCGTCATCGTCCGCGACGACCGCCTCATCGCCTACGTCACCGGCACCCCAGATATCGCAGCGGTACGCGCCGAACTGTCCAGGGCCGTCCCCGACTACATGGTCCCGGCCGCCTTCGTCACCCTCGACACCCTGCCCCTCACCGCGAACGGCAAGCTCGACCGCAAGGCCCTGCCGGAGCCCGAGTTCAGCACCACCACCCAGAGCCGCGCCCCCCGCACCCCCCAGGAAGAAATCCTCTGCGGACTGTTCGCCGACATCCTCGGCCTGGAACAGGTCGGGATCGACGACAGCTTCTTCGACGTCGGCGGACACTCCCTGCTCGCCACCCGCCTCGTCTCCCGCATCCGCACCGCGCTCGACGCCGAGCTCTCCGTACGCCAGCTCTTCGAGACCCCCACCGTCCTCGGCCTCGCCGAAGCCCTCACCGGCGCTTCCACCGCCCGCACCGCGATCACCGCAGGACCCCGCCCCGATCAGATCCCCATGTCGTTCGCCCAGCAGCGGCTCTGGTTCCTCCACCAGTACGAGCCCGGCAGCTCGCTCTACAACATTCCGGTCGCCCTGCGCCTGACCGGAGCCCTGGACACCACCGCTCTCGAAGCTGCGCTGGCCGACGTCGTGGAACGCCACGAATCCCTGCGCACCGTCTTCGCGGGCAGCGACCAGGGCGCCTACCAGGTCATCCTCGACGGAGCGTCCGCGCGGCCAGGATTCGCTGTCGTACCGACCTCCGTCGCCCAGCTCGACGACGACCTCGTCGCCGCCGCACGCCACGGGTTCGACCTGACGGCGGAGGTACCTCTGCGTGCGACCTTGTTCGCGCTCTCCCCGGATGAGCACGTGCTGCTGATCCTGGTCCATCACATCGCCGCCGACGGCTGGTCCCTCACCCCACTCGCCCGCGACCTCACCACCGCCTACACCGCCCGCACCACAGGCAACACACCCACCTGGACACCCCTGCCCGTCCAGTACGCCGACTTCACCCTCTGGCAACGCGACATCCTCGGATCGGAAACCGACCCCACCAGCCCCATCGCACAACAGCTCGCCCACTGGCAGAACACCCTGGCCGACCTCCCGGCCGAACTCGAACTGCCCACCGACCGACCCCGCCCCACCACCCCCACACACCACGGCGGCACCATCGAGTTCCACATCCCCAAGGAACTCCACACCGGGATCACCCGCCTGGCGCGCGAACAACAAGCCAGCGTCTTCATGGTCCTGCAAGCCGCACTCGGCATCCTCCTCAACCGCCACGGCGCAGGCACCGACATCCCCATCGGCTCACCCATCGCCGGCCGCACCGACGACGCCGTCGAAGACCTCGTCGGCTTCTTCGTCAACACCCTCGTCCTGCGCACCGACCTCTCCGGCAACCCGACCTTCACCGAACTCCTGGGGCGGGTCCGGCAGACCGACCTCGCCGCCTACAGCAACCAGGACGTCCCCTTCGAGCGGCTCGTCGAAGTCCTCAACCCCGAACGCTCCAGCGCACGCCACCCTCTCTTCCAGATCATGCTCAACCCGAACGTGACCTCGCAGTCGGTCGTGGGTGAGCTGGAGTTCGGCGGCCTCAAGGTGGAGCAGCAGCCGGGAGGAACAGGGGCTTCACGCTTCGATCTCTCTCTGTCCTACGCGGAGTTGGAGCAGGCCGGCGGAATCGGTGCGGCTCTGGAGTTCAGTGCGGATCTGTTCGATGTGCGGACGGCCGAGGTGCTGTGCGAGCGGTTCGTGCGAGTGCTGGACGCGGTCGTCGCCGCACCGGACACGCAGGTGTCGCGGATCGACGTACTGGAGGAGGCCGAACGCGCACGGGTCGTCGAGGAGTGGGGAACGGGCCCTGTCCCGGCAGTCGGCACGGCCGACGCCGATGTGATCGGGCTGTTCGAGGCCCAGGCAGCCGCAACTCCGGACGCAGTGGCACTGGTATTCCAGGACACCCGTCTGACCTACCGGGAACTGAACGCCCGCGCGGACCGCCTGGCCCGCGCCCTCGCGGAAAACGGAGCGAAGCCGGAGACGTTCGTCGCGGTGGCACTGCCCCGTTCCGTGGACCTCGTCGTCGCACTCCTCGCCGTCCTCAAGACCGGCAGCGCCTACCTGCCCATCGACCTGGACTTCCCCACCGACCGCATCGCCTTCATGCAGGCCGAAACCGACCCCGTCCTCCTCCTGGACCAGACGCTCCTCACCTCCCTCAACGCCCAAGAACCCTCCGCTCAGGTGTCACTGCCGACCCACACCACCGGGGACACGGCCGCGTACGTGCTCTACACCTCCGGATCCACCGGCCGCCCCAAGGGCGTCGTCGTCTCCCGCGCCAACCTGACCAACCTGCTCACCGACATGGCCGAGCGCGTCGGATTCACGCCGGACGACCGTCTGCTGGCGGTCACCACCGTCGGCTTCGACATCGCCGGACTCGAACTCTTCACGCCGCTCGTGTCCGGCTCCACCGTGGTCCTCGCACCCCCCGGCCTCGTCCACGACCCCGCCGCCCTACGACGGACCCTGGACACCGAGCGGGTCACCGTCATGCAGGCGACCCCCAGCCTCTGGCGTGCCGTGGTGTCCGACGCGGGCGACTCACTGCGCGCAGTACGCGTCCTGGTCGGCGGTGAAGCCCTGCCCACCGACCTCGCCACACAACTCACCACCGCAGCCGCATCGGTCCTCAACGTCTACGGACCCACCGAAACCACCATCTGGTCCACCACCGCCCCCATCACCGGCCAGGACACACCCGACATCGGCCGCCCGCTCAACAACACCCAGGTGTACGTCCTCGACGACCACCTCGGCCCCGTCCCAGCCGGGGTCCCCGGCGAGCTCTACATCGCCGGCGACGGCATCGCCCGCGGCTACCTCAAGCGCGCAGGCCTCACCGCAGAGCGCTTCGTCGCCGACCCCCACGGCCCCGCCGGAACACGCATGTACCGCACCGGCGACATCGTCCGCTGGACCGACAACGGCAACCTCCAATACCTCCGCCGCGCCGACGACCAGGTCAAGATCCGCGGACACCGCATCGAACTCGGCGAAATCGAAACCGTCCTCACCACCCTGACCGGCATCACCCAGGCAGCCGTCATCGTCCGCGACGACCGCCTCATCGCCTACCTCACCGGCACCCCAGATGTCGCAGCGGTACGCGCCGAACTGTCCAGGGCCGTCCCCGACTACATGGTCCCCGCCGCCTTCGTCACCCTCGACACACTCCCCCTCACCGCCAACGGCAAGCTCGACCGCAAGGCCCTGCCCGACCCCGAGTTCACCACCACCACGCAGAGCCGCGCCCCCCGCACCCCCCAAGAGGAGCTGCTCTGCGCAACCTTCGCCCAGGTCCTCGGCGTTCCCCAGGTCGGAATCGATGACAGCTTCTTCGACCTCGGCGGCGACAGCATCCGGTCGCTCCAGCTCGTCTCCCACGCCATCCGCGAAGGCATCGTCTTCACGGTGAAGGACGTGTTCGAGCAGCGCACCGTGGCCGGACTCGCATCCATCGCGCAGGTGGGCGCCCTGCCCGGCGCGCCTGCGGCGGATTACGACGCCGACGCCTCACTCACCGGGCTGAGCCAGGACGAGCTGGACCTCCTCCAGGCCGAGTGGGAGTCGTAGACCTCCCGGCAGCCTTCACCCGACAAGCAGTCCCAGCCACCGAAGCAACAGGGAGCAGAAGAGATGTCCAACCCCTTCGAGGACCCCGAGGGTACGTACCACGTACTGGTCAACGACGAGCTGCAGCACTCGCTGTGGCCGGTGTTCGCCGACGTGCCGGAGGGCTGGACGGTCGCTCTCGCGGACAGCGGCAGGCAGGCCTGCCTCGACTTCATCAATGAGCAGTGGACCGACATGCGGCCGAACAGCCTCGTGCAGGCGATGAACTCCACCCCCTGACGCCCGTCCCGCGCCCCACCCCTCACCCCCCACGGCAGCACCAACCACCTACGCATCCCAGAGCGAAAGAGATCGCCATGCCAATCGTTCCGGTCAACGGAATTCGTCTGAGTTACGAGGACTCCGGTGGTACCGGCGAGCCCGTCGTCATGGTGATGGGGTCGGGCGCCACCGGCCGGGCGTGGCACCTGCACCAGGTTCCCGCGCTGGTCGACGCGGGCTATCGGGTCATCACTTTCGAGAACCGCGGGATCGCCCCCAGTGGCCCCTGCGCCGACGGGTTCACCATCCAAGACATGGTGAACGACGTCGTCTGCCTGATCGGGCACCTCCGTCTGGAGGGCTGCCGGCTCGTGGGGACCTCTCTGGGTTCGTACGTCGTCCAGGAACTGGCCCTGCGGCGTCCTGATCTCGTGCAGAGCGCCGTGCTCCTTGCCACCCGGGGGCGGGTGGATGCCATGCGCCGGGCGCTGACGCGGGCGGAGATCGAGCTGTACGACTCCGGGGTGCGGCTTCCTCCGAAGTTCGACGCGGTGGTCCAGGTGATGCGGAATCTGTCGCCGCGCTCGCTCCTGAACGACGTGGAGGTGAGCGATTGGCTGGAGGTTCTGGAGGCCACGTCCGGGAACGTCGCCGGGGAGCGTGCGCAGCTGGGCCTCGATCCGACTCCGTCGCGCCTGCCCGCGTACCGGAGCATCACCGTCCCGTGTCATGTCATCGCGTTCCAGGACGACCTGGTCACGCCGCCCGAGCTGGGGCGTGAGGTGGCCGAGGCGATTCCGGGGGCCTCCTTCGAGGTCATTCCCGGATGCGGTCACTACGGATATCTGGAGGATCCGGACTCGGTGAACAAGGGCATCATCGAGTTCTTCCGGACCGTCTCGGACCGACTGACCGTCCGGCGCTGATCACCGTCGGCGCTGGTCATCGTCCGGCGCCGACCGCCGTTCGGCACTGATCCCGGTTCGGCACTGATCCCGGTTCGGTGCTGATCGCCGTTCGGTCCGGTCATCGTTCGGTCCGGTCATCGTTCGGGCCGGTCGCCCGTCCGGGGGCCGGTGGCGTGTTTCGCATTTTCCTTCCCTGAGCCAATTGAGGTCCCCATGAGTAAGCAGCACGGCTGGAAGCCGCTGGAGATCACCGCGGATGAGGCCGGTGTCGAATCGACTCCGGCGGGTCTGGCCGAGTTCCTGGCCGACACCGACAAGATCAGCAGCATGCTCATCGCCGAGAAGGCGCTGGTGTTCCGCGGTTTCCAGGTCTCGGAGAGCACACTCGAACCGGCGATGGACCTTCTGCTGCCCAACCGGCTCGCCTACGTGCACGGCAACTCGCCGCGCAGCAAGGTGGGCAGCAACATCTACACCTCGACGGAGTACCCGCCCGAGCTGACGATCTCCATGCACAACGAGCTGTCGTACGCGCACGCATGGCCGTCCCGGCTGCTGTTCTTCGCGGCGCACGAGCCGACGACGGGCGGGGCCACGCCGGTGGTGGACGGCACGCTGTGGCTGGAGTCGCTGGATCCGGCGATCCGTGAGGCCTTCGCGGGCGGTGTCCGCTACTCGCAGAACCTGCACGGCGGCCGAGGGCTGGGCAAGAGCTGGCAGGACACCTTCGAGACCGATGACCGGGCGGAGGTCGAGGCCTTCCTCAAGGGCACGGAGGCCGAGTGGGAATGGCGCGGGGACGGCGGGCTGCGGGTCACGCAGCTGCGCCCGTCGACCGTGCGGCACCCGGTGACGGGAGTCGAGGTGTGGTTCAACCAGTCCGATCAGTGGCACCCGGCCGCGCTCGGTGACGAGATGGCGGCCGAGCTCGCGCAGATCCTGCCCGAGGAGGAGCTGCCGCAGTCCGTGCGGTTCGCCGACGGGAGCGCGATCCCGGACGAGTACGTGATCGAGGTGCGGGACAAGGGGCTCGACGCGGCGGTCGACGTCGACTGGCACACCGGTGACCTCCTGCTCATCGACAACGTGCTGGTGGGCCACGGGCGTCGGCCGTTCACCGGTCCCCGCCGGATTCTGGTCGCCATGTCCGACTGACGGCCCGGGTGCCCGCCGCGCCGCCGGCGGGCCCGGCCCGGCGGGCCCGGCCCGGCGGGCCCGGCCCGGAACGCCACGGACCTGCTTGCTGAACCCCCTGCTCCCCGCTCCCCTACACGAGAACAGGATCACCATGTCCTCAGCACCGGCCTCGGAACCGACCTCCGAACCGACCTCCGACGCGATATCGACCGCCCCCGCGGCGCCCGGCACCGCAGGCACCGGCCACCTCGACGGTCTGCGCCTCGACCACGTCGAGCTGTACGTCAAGGACCTCGACGCCAAGGTCGGTCACTGGGTCGACAGCTACGGATTCACGGTGGTGGGCACCGCGGGCTCCCCCGAGGAGGGGTTCCGCAGTGCCGCGCTGCGTCAGGGCCGGATCTCCTTGGTCCTGACCGAGGGAGTCAGCGACGAGCACCCCGCGTCCCTGTACGTGCTCAGCCACGGGGACGGTGTCTCCGCCATCGCCCTGCGTACGGATGATGTCGCGGCCGCCCACGCGGAGGCCGTCGGGCGGGGTGCGCGGTCGTTGGCCGGGGTGGCCGGCCACCAGGGAGGCGGGGTCCTCGCGACCGCGACCGTGGGGGCGTTCGGAGATCTGACGCACCCGCTGGTCGAGCGGGAGGCCTCCGACACCGCCGGGCTGCCGGCCGGCTTCCGGCCGGTGGAGCACGCGGAGGCGTCCGACCGCGGCGTGGGGCTGCTGGAGATCGACCACTTCGCCGTGTGCGTGAACATCGGGGAGCTGGATCCGACGGTCCGCTTCTACCAGGACGTCCTGGGCTTCTCGGAGATCTTCGAGGAGAGGATCGCCGTCGGTACGCAGGCCATGCTGTCGAAGGTGGTGCAGAGCCCGTCCGGCGAGATCACCTTCACCATCATCCAGCCCGACCCGTCGGCCGACGCCGGCCAGATCGACGAGTTCCTCAAGAACCACGACGGTGCGGGCATCCAGCACATCGCGTTCTCCAGCGACGACGCGCCCCTCACGGTCCGCACACTGTCGGAGCGTGAGGTCGGCTTCCTGAAGACACCCGCCGCGTACTACGAGCTGCTGGGGCAACGGCTCTCGCTCCAGAAGCACTCGCTGGACGAGCTGCGTGAGCTGAACCTCCTCGTCGACGAGGACCACGGCGGCCAGCTGTTCCAGATCTTCACGCGCTCGACGCACGCCCGGCGCACCCTGTTCTTCGAGGTCATCGAGCGGATCGGCGCCGAGACCTTCGGCAGCTCCAACATCAAGGCGCTGTACGAGGCGGTCGAGGTGGAGCGGCAGCGCGAGATCGGGCTGACGCGGTGAGCGGTGGCACGGCGAGCGGTGGCACGGTTCCGGCAGCGGTGAGCATCGGTGAGGTGGAGCAGGCCGCTGCCGCCGTGCTCCCCCGGCCGGTCTGGGACTTCGTGTCCGGTGGCAGTGGTGCCGAACTGACACTCGCGGCCAACCGTACGGCTCTGGACCGCGTCCGGCTGGTTCCGCGTGCCCTGCGGGACGTCTCGGCGTGCTCGACTGCCTCGACGCTCCTGGGCCGTGACGTGGCGATGCCGGTGGCCACGGCACCGATCGGATACCACCAGCTGGTCCACCCCGAGGGCGAGCTGGCGGCGGCCCGTGCGGCGAAGGACGCCGGAATCCCGTTCACCGTGGGGACGTTGAGCAGTTTCCCGTTGGAACAGGTCGCCGCGGTGGGCGCCACCACGTGGTTCCAGCTCTACTGGCTGCGCGACCGCGCCCTGGCGTACGAGCTCGTGCGCAGGGCCGAGGACGCCGGCTGCTCGGCCCTGGTCCTCACGGTCGATGTGCCGTGGATGGGCCGGCGGCTGCGGGACGTACGCAACGGCTTCTCGCTGCCTCCCGAGGTCCGGGCCGCCAACTTCGCCGTGGACACGGCTTCCGAGGCGCACCGTGCGGTTCCTGGCGCATCGGCCCTCGCCTCGCACACCAGCACGGCGTTCGCGCCGTCACTGAGCTGGGCGGACGTGCGGGAGCTGCGGTCCCGGACGGAGTTGCCCCTGATCGTGAAGGGCATCCTCGATCCGGACGACGCCGTGCGCGCCGCCGAATGCGGTGCGGACGCCGTAGTGGTGTCCAACCACGGCGGGCGCCAGCTGGACGGCGCGATCCCGGCCGTCGACGCGCTCGAAGCGGTGTGTGCCGCGATCGACGGGCGCATCGAGGTACTGGTGGACAGCGGATTCCGCAGCGGCGTCGATGTGCTGAAGGCGCTGGCGCTCGGCGCGAGCGGAGTCCTCGTGGGCCGGCCGCTGCTGTGGGGGCTCGCGGCGGGCGGCGAGGCCGGGGCGCGCGCGGTACTGGGTCTGCTGGCGGCGGAGCTGCGCGACGCCCTCGGTCTGGCGGGCTGCGCGAACGTGAGCGACGCGGGCCGGCTGCGTACCGGCAGAGGCCCGTTGCCGGTGGGCCGGGCGACGAAACATGACGAAGGGATCCCGCGGTGACCACGCTGCCGACCGTGACGACCGAATACGCTGACGCGGGCGCCGCCCGGCTGAGCACCGCGCACCTGCACGGCTCGCTGGAGGACCCCGCGCTGGGGTCCATGAACTTCCTGAACGAAATCGCCCATCTCCACCCCGGCGCGATCTCGTTCGCGCCGGGCCGGCCCTTCGAGGGCTTCTTCGAGACCGGGCAGGTCCACGACTACCTGCGCCGCTTCGAGCAGTACCTGAGGGAGGAGAAGGGCTACGGCGACGAGGAGGTGCGGCGCACCTTCTTCCAGTACGGGCGCACCAACGGCATCATCCACGAGCTGATCGCCGACCACCTCCGGGCGGACGAGGACATCTCGGTGCCCGCCGGGTCCGTGGTCGTCACGGTGGGCTGCCAGGAGGCGATGTTCCTGGTGCTGCGCGCCCTGCGCAGGGACGACCGCGACGTCGTGCTGGCCGTCTCGCCGAGCTACGTCGGTCTGAAGGGCGCGGCCCGGCTGGTCGACATGCCAGTGCTCGAAGTTGCGGGCGGCCCGCACGGGGTCGACCTGGACAGCCTCGCGGCCACGGTCCGTGAGGCGCGCGCGAACGGGCTGCGGCCACGCGCCTGCTACCTGGTGCCCGACTTCTCCAATCCGGCCGGCACGAGCATGGACCTGGAGACCCGGCAGGCCGTCCTGGCCTTCGCGGTCCAGGAGGACCTGCTGCTCCTGGAGGACAACCCGTACGGCTACTTCAGTGCGGACGGCGTACGGCTGCCCACGCTGAAGGCCCTCGACACGCACCGCCGGGTCGTCTATCTGGGGTCGTTCGCCAAGACCGGTCTGCCGGGCGCCCGCATCGGGTTCGCGGTGGCCGATCAGAGCGTGACGGGCGCGGACGGCGAAGTGGGGCTGTTCGCCGACCAGCTCTCGAAGATCAAGAGCATGGTCACGGTCAACACCTCGCCCATCGCCCAGGCGGTCATCGCCGGCAAGCTGCTCACGTACGGGAACAGTCTCCTGAAGGCCAACGAGCGGGAGATCGCGGTGTACCGGGGCAACCTGGAGCGGCTCCTCGCGGGGCTGCGCCGGCACTTCCCGGCGGACGGCGGTTCGGGAGTGCGCTGGAACACGCCGCGCGGTGGCTTCTTCCTCGTGCTGGACGTGCCGTTCCCCGCCGACGAGAAGCTGCTCGAAACATCGGCCCGTGACTACGGCGTGCTGTGGACGCCCATGCGGTACTTCAGCACGGAGGACACGGCGGAACGGCAGATCCGGCTGTCGTACAGCCTGGTCACTCCGGAACAGATCGACGAAGGGCTCGAAAGGTTCGCCGCGCTGGTGGCGGACCGTCCCAACGGCTGACCGGCCGCATTCCCGACGTCTCGAAGTGGAGTCCCGTTTCCCATGCGCACCGCAGTCATAGCCGGAACCGGCCTGATCGGCACGTCCATCGCCCTCGCTCTGCGCGAGCGGGGCATCACCACGTATCTGGCCGACGCCGATCCCGCCGCGCTGCAGACCGCCGAGGCGCTCGGCGCCGGGCGGGCCGAGGAGCCGCGCGAGGTGGCGGACATCGCGATCCTCGCGGTGCCTCCGGTCCAGGTGGCGCCGGTGCTCGCGATGCTGCAGAAGCGGGGAACGGCCCGGTTCTACACGGATGTCGCGAGCGTCAAAGGCCTGCCGGGCGAGCGGATCGAGGCGCTGGGATGTGACATGACGTCCATGGTGGGCGGGCATCCGCTGGCCGGGGGTGAGCGGTCGGGGCCGCTGGCCGCGCGCGCCGATCTCTTCGAGGGGCGCCCCTGGGTGCTGGTGCCGTCCGCCGTCACCAGTGATTCGGCGCTCAACTGCGCCTTGGAACTGACGGCGTTGTGCGGGGCCACGCCCGTGCTGTTCGACGCCGAGGACCACGACCGTGCGGTGGCGCTCGTGTCGCACGCCCCCCATCTGATCGCGAGCCTTGCCGCGGCCCGTCTCCTGGACGGGAACGAGTCGGCGCTGCGCCTGGCCGGGCAGGGGCTGCGCGATGTCACCCGCATCGCGGGGGGCAGCCCGGCGCTGTGGACGGACATCCTGTCGGCGAACGCGGGGCCGGTCGCCGATGTGCTGGAGGCCTTCGCCGGCGATGTGCTCGAAGCGGTGGCGGCGCTGCGGCGGTCCGCCGAGGGACGTGGCGGTGAGCCGGAACTGTCCGAGGCGTTGCAGCGCGGGGTGGACGGGCGGGCCAGGATCCCCGGCAAGCACGGGGTTCCCGATGCCGCGTTCACGGCGGTGGAGGTCTCCGTGGGGGACAGCCCCGGAGAACTGGCCCGGCTGTTCACCGATGTGGCGGCGGCCGGGGCCAACATCGAGGACATCGGCATCGACCACTCGGCGAAGCAGCTGCTCGGGCGGGCGAGTCTCGCGGTGGCCGCCGGTACGGAACACGCGCTCGCGCAGGAACTGCGGCATCGGGGCTGGGCGGCGCAGTCCTCGAACTGGCCGGGCGGCCAGGGCGAATAGCCGCCGGCGCGGCCGGGGGGGGGGGGTGGGGGGGGGCCCCCCCCCCCGGGGGGGCGCCCCCCCCCCCCCCCCCCCCCCCGCCGCGGGGGGGGGGGGGGGGGGGGGTGTGGGCGGGTGGCC
>NZ_JBIVTU010000017.1:0-5975 GCF_044756845.1 Streptomyces sp. NPDC091416 | reverse complement strand
CCGGGGCGGCGCGCCCGGGCCCCCCCGCCGCGGGGGGGGGGGGGGTTTTGCGGGCCCCCCCCCCCCCCCGGGGGGGCCCCCCCACCCCCCCGCCCGGCAGACGCGGCTGCGTCCCTGGGGCGAGGGTTCTTCAGGCCTTGAGACCCAGCGGAGGCACCTCGCGGGGCTTTCCTCAGGCGTGCGGTGCCCGCTGGAAAGACCTCGCGGCCATCCTCAGGCGTTCGGTGCCCGCTGGAAACACCTCGCGGCCGTCCTCAGGCGTTCGGTGCCCGCTGGAAGCACTTCGCGGCCATCCTCAGGCATTCGGTGCCCGCTGGAAGCACTTCGCCGCGACGAAGCCGGCCAGGGCCAGCAGCACCGCGCTCGTGCCGAGCGCACCGAGCACTCCGAGCCCCAGGTCCCAGCCCAGCGCGAGCCGCCGTGAACCGTCCACCGCGTACGTCACCGGATTGACCTTGGCCACGACCTGCAGCCACTCCGGCAGCCCCTTCAGCGGGACGAACGCGCTGGAGGCGAACATCAGCGGGAACATCACCAGGACCGCGATGCTCGACATGACCTCCACGCTCCGCAGCCAGGCGGCGAGCGCGATGAAGCACCAGATGAGGGACCAGATGACGAACACCGTGAGCAGCAGGGCCGCGGCCGTGCCGAGCACCCCGCCGGACGGCCGGAAGCCGAAGAAGATCGTGCCGCAGGCCAGCAGGACGATCAGTTCGGTGAACACGCGCAGCAGATCGGCCAGCGAGCGGGCGACCAGGACCAGGGGCAGCCTGGTGGGCAGGACCCGGAACCGGGCCACGATGCCGTTGTCCATGTCCTTGACGAGACCCACTCCGGCGCCCTGCGCGGACCCGATGCCCGTGGTGACGAGCAGCGCGGGCACCAGGTAGTCGATGTAACGCACCCCGTGGGGGAAGTCGTCACGGTTGGCCATGCTGCCGAAGATCTCGCTCAGCAGCAGCAGCATGATCAGCGGCTGGAGCAGGCTGAACAGCGCGAGCCGGGTATCGCCGTACATGGACCGGATCTGCCGGCCGGTGAGCACCCACAGCTGGGTACGGATGCTGCCGCCGCGCCATTCGGCTGTGGTGTCGGGCACGGCGATGGGTGCCGTGTCCAGGGTGCGTTCCTGGAGGGCCAACGGAGACTCCCGCGATGTCAGGCCGCGCCTGCGAGGGCCGTCGGCGATTGGGTGAGTGCCAGATAGACGTCGTCCAGCGACGGCTCCTTGACAGTGAGTTCGACGAGCTCGGCGCCCACGGTGTCCAGTGCCCGCACCACGGCCGCGATGTCGGCGGAGGAGTCCACCGGCGTGCTCAGGGTGTGCCGCTCCGGGTCCGAGCGCGGCTGGAAGCCCGCCGCCTCCAGCGCTCCGGTGGCCGCCGACAGGTCGGAGTCCGAGGTCAGCGTGGCATGCACCGCACGGCTTCCCAGTTCCGCCTTGAGGCGGCCGCTGGTGCCCGACGCGATGACGCGGCCCTTCGACAGGACGGTGATCCAGTCGGCGAGCCGGTCGGCCTCGTCCAGGTACTGCGTGGTCAGCAGCACCGTCGTACCGTCCGCCACCAGGCCCTCGACCGTCTCCCACAGGGCGATACGGGTCGTCGGGTCGAGCCCCGTCGTGGGCTCGTCGAGGAACAGCACGTCGGGACGGCCCACAAGACTGGCCGCGAGGTCGAGCCGCCGGCGCATACCGCCCGAGTACGTGCGGGACGGCTGCTTGGCCGCCTCGGTCAGGCGGAACAGTTCCAGCAGTTCGGTGGCCCGG
The DNA here is from genome assembly GCF_044756845.1 of Streptomyces sp. NPDC091416. Classification (NCBI taxonomy): domain Bacteria; kingdom Bacillati; phylum Actinomycetota; class Actinomycetes; order Kitasatosporales; family Streptomycetaceae; genus Streptomyces; species Streptomyces sp. NPDC091416. Next base: position 4,204 of record NZ_JBIVTU010000017.1, on the reverse strand, counting down.
GCCGCCGCCTCCCGGCGGCCCGCACCGAGCAGCCGGGCGATGAGGACCAGGTTGCCGTAGCCGGACAGGTATTCGTCGACCGAGGCGAACTGCCCGGTCACGCCGATCCTGGCGCGCACCGCGGCGCCCTGCGTCGTCACGTCGTACCCGGCGACCCTGACCGTGCCCGTGGTCGGATGAGAGACCGTGGACAGGATGTTCACCAGGGTCGTCTTGCCCGCGCCGTTGTGGCCGAGCAGCCCGAGGACCTTGCCCCGGGCCACTTCGATGTCCACGCCGTTCAGGGCGTGGACATCGCCGAAGCTCTTGCAGACCCCGGACGCCTCGATCATGACCTCGTTCAAGCCGCGTCCGTCCCGGAACCCGCCATGGCCTCGACGAGGCTCTTGGGCCGCATGTCGGTCCAGTTCTGGTTGATGTACTCCAGGCACGCGGCGCGGTCGGTCTGCGCCAGGGCGACCGTCCAGCCCGCGGGTACCTCGGCGAAGGCCGGCCAGAGGGAGTGCTGGGCCTCGTCGTTGACCAGTACGAGGTAGCCGGCTTCCGGGTCTTCGAACGGGTTGCTCATCACATGCTCCTGTGCTGCTCGGTGGTGCTGTCAGTCGTGGTGCCGTCAGCCTCGGTGCTGCCGGTCGGTGGTGCGGTCAGTCAGTGTTGTGCGCTTCGACGGGCCCGGTACGTTCCGGATCCCGTACGTGCTTGGCGAGGACCGCCGCGATCTCCGCGACCGCGGCCGGCTCGATCATCAGGTCCTCGTGCAGGAAGTCCACGACGTGCTCGGTGATGTCCCCCGTCACGTACGGCCGCCACACCCCGGCGTTGAACGTCGCGTCGTCCCTGCTGAACGAGGCGCCGGACGAGTAGAACAGGACGTCGCCGGTGAACCGCTCCGGAACGAGGCCCCGGGTCAGGGCGGTGCTGTTGACGTAGACGCGGACCGCGGCCCCGATGTCGCCGCCGGGAAGATGCCCCAGCGGGTGGCCCTTGGCACGGAGCTCGGCGAGTACCTCGGCCTCCTGCCCGGGGGCCACCTGCTCGGTGTCGAAGCCGACGTCCGCGTTGATCTGCGCGGTGAGCTCGGCCGGGTCCCAGTCCTCGCGGGAGGGCCGCACCGGATACGCGTCGACGACGGCGAGCAGCGCCACCTGCTGCCCCTGGCTCTGCAGCCGGGTGGCGACCCGGTGGGCGAGGAGTCCGCCCATGGACCAGCCGATGAGCTGGTACGGGCCCTCGGGCTGCACGGTCCGGATGTGCGCGCAGTACTCGTCGATCATCTCTTCGAGGGTCCCGGCCGGCGGTTCCTGGCCGAGCAGCCCGCGCGCCTGGAGCGCGTACACGGGGAGGTCGGCGGGGAGCTGCCCGGCGAGACGGCCGTAGCACCAGCCGATGCCGAGCGCCGGGTGCAGGCAGAAGAGCGGAGTGCGGTGCCCGGTGGTCCGCAGGGGCAGCACCGGTGAGAACGAGTCGCTGCTGCCCTCGGCGTCCAGCTGGCACAGCAGCCCCGCCACCGTGGGCGACTGGAACAGGTCGCGTACCGACACGTCACGGCCCAGCGCCTTGCGGACACCGTTGACGAGCCGCGTGGCCAGGAGGGAGTGTCCGCCGAGCGCGAAGAAGCTCTCCTCGGTCCCGACCCGTTCCAGGCCGAGCACCTGCGCGAACAGGCCGCACAGGATCTGCTCCTGCGGGGTGACCGGCTCACCGCGGCCCTCCCCGCCGTACTCGGGCGCCGGCAGCGCACGCCGGTTCAGTTTGCCGTTGGGGGTCAGCGGCAGCGCGTCGATCAGGACGACGAACGGCACCATGTACTCCGGCAGTTCTCTCGCCGCGAAGTCGCGCAGCGCGGCCGCCCCGGGGTCGGCGTCCGGTGCCGGCACCACGTAGGCGACGAGGCGTTTGTCGCCCGGCCGGTCCTCCCGGGCCAGCACGGCGACCTGCGCCACCCCGGGCGCGCCGGCGAGTACGGTCTCCACCTCCGCGGGTTCCACCCGGAAGCCGCGGATCTTGACCTGGTCGTCGGCCCGGCCCACGAACTCCAGCAGTCCTTCCCCGGACCACCGCACGAGGTCGCCCGTCCGGTACATCCGGGTCCCGGGCGCGCCGAACGGGTCGGCCACGAACCGCTCGGCCGTCAGGTCCGGCCGTCCGGCGTACCCGCGGGCCAGTCCGGATCCGGCGATGTACAGCTCCCCGGCCACTCCGGCGGGCACCGGTCGCAGCCCGGCGTCCAGGACGTAGACCCGGGTGTTGTCCAGGGGACGTCCCAGCGGCAGACCGTCGGCCGCCCGGTACGGGGCGGAGACCGCGTGTCCGGTGGCGCACAGCGTGATCTCGGTCGGCCCGTACAGATGGCGGACCGTCGTCGCGGGGTTGGCCTCGATGACCTGCTGGACCGCGCTCACGGAAACGACGTCGCCGCCGGTGAGCACCTCACGGACCTGCCCGAAGGTCGCGGTGAGCTCCTCCGCCATGGCCCGGAACAGGCCGGCTGTCAGATGCAGATGGCTGATGCCGTGCTCGCGGACCAGACGGTCGAGGGTCTCGGCATCGACCTCGCCCGCCGGGGCGACCACGACCCGGGCGCCGCGGAGCAGCGGCAGCCAGATCTCGTACACGGAGATGTCGAACGCGTGGGGTGCGTGCATCAGCACCCGGTCCTGCGGGCCGATTCCCCAGCCGCGGTCCATGGCCAGCTCGACCACATCGCGGTGGGTCACGGAGACGCCCTTGGGCTTGCCCGTGGAGCCGGACGTGTACATCACGTACGCGAGCCGGTCGGGCTCGATGCGATCGGGCAGCGGGACCGGCGGTCCGGCCCGGAAGCCCGTGCCGGTCCTGGGTTCATCGCTCCTGGGCCCCTCGGCCCTGGGTTCTTCGGCCCTGGGTTCTTCGGCGGTCAACACATGCGTCCCGGCTGCGCGTTGTTCGGCCACCAGTTCGTGCGCTGCCAGGCTGCCGCTGACCACGAGGACCGGTGCCCGCGCCTCGTCGAGCACCGAACGCATCCGTGCGGTCGGATAGCCGGTGTGCAGCGGTACGTACACACCGCCCGCCCGCATCACGGCGAGCAACGCGGCCACCAGATCCGCAGACCGCTCCATGAGGAGGGCGACCGGCGTCTCCGCCCGTACCCCCAGTCCGACGAGCCGCCCGGCGAACTCATCCGCACGGAGCATCAGTTCGCGGTACGTCCACCGGGTCCCGCCGCATTCGACGGCCACGGCGTCCGGCGTGCGGTCCGCCTGTGCCGCGATCAGCTCCGGCAAGGACGCTGCGGGAACCGGCGCCCCGGTGGCGTTCCACTCGTGGACGATCCGCTGCCGCTCCGGGGCCGACAGAATCTCGATCTCGCCGATCCTGAGCCTGGGGTCGGCGACCGCGGCGGTCAGCAGCCGCACGAGCCGCTCCGCGAGCTCCACGACGGTCTCCCGGTCGAAGAGGTCGAGGCTGTACTCGATCTGCCCGAGAATCCCGGCGGCTCCACCGGATGCGGTGCGCTGCTCGGAGAGGACGACGTTCAGGTCGAACTTCGCGGTGCCGACGTGTACCCGCTGCCTCTCCGGCGCGACGCCGGACAGATCGAGCGCCGCCGCCTCGGTGTTCCAGCTCAGCGCCGTCTGGAACAGCGGGTGCCGGGAAAGTGACCGCTCGGGGTTGAGGACCTCGACCAGCCGCTCGAACGGTACGTCCTGCCGGCCGAAGGCCGCCAGGTCGGTGCGGCGCACCCGGTCGAGCAGCTCACGGAAGGTGGGGTTGCCGGAGAGGTCGGTGCGCAGGACGAGGGTGTTGACGAAGAACCCCACGAGGTTCTCCACGGCGGCGTCGTCACGCCCGGCGACCGCGGTGCCCAGCGGGATGTCGGTGCCCGCGCCCACCCGGGACAGGAGCGCGGCAAGGGCCGCCTGGACCACCATGAACGGTGTGACGTTCTGCTTGCCTGCCAGCTCGACGACGGAGGCGTGCAGCTCGGCGGACAGGTCGAGATCGACGCTCCCGCCACGATGGGACGGCTCGGCGGGCCGCGGACGGTCGGCGGGCAGTTCGAGTTCTGCGGGGAGGCCCTCCAATGCCGCATGCCACTCCGCGAGTTGCCGGGACGCCAGACTGTCCGGGTCGTCCTCGGAGCCGAGGTGGGTGCGCTGCCAGAGGGTGAAGTCCGCGTACTGCACGGGCAGCGGGGCCCAGGCAGGGGCCCGGCCCTCGA
>NZ_JBIVTU010000016.1:0-188686 GCF_044756845.1 Streptomyces sp. NPDC091416 | reverse complement strand
GACGTGCACACAGTCGGCAAACCAGGCTCCGCCAAGCGACGAACGAAGAAGTCAACGACTCCACGTCCACGCCGCACAGGTTAAAGATCAAGCTAAGGGAACCCTGGGGTGCTGTCCTCAGCCCGCTGTGAACAGGGCGCTGGTGAACGTGATCAGCGGGCGGTCCGGTGTCGCCGCCGGGTACAGCGCGATCAGGTCGGCCGTCTCGCCCCGGTGCGTGCGGACCACCGTGTCCGGTTTCCCGTCGCCGTCGAAGTCCGCGTACCGCTGGAGGAGGGTCGTTTCCGCACGGGGTGTGGCCTTGCTGCCCGCGGTCGTGCGCAGCGGGGCAGTCGGGAGGTCCGTGGCCGGGGCGCCGAAGCGGTACGGGCCGCCCGGGCGGCCCGGTCCGTCGGGGCTGCCGAGCAGCAGCGTGCCCGTGGCGGCGGTTCCGGGTTCATGAGGGAGCGCGGTGTACACCAGGTCGTCGTACCCGTCGCCGTTCGTGTCCGTCCGGGGCTCGGGGGCGGACAGGACGGGTCCGGCTCCCGGGATGGTGCCGCCGGCGGCGTGCGGGCGGCCGTCGCGGGTGAACGGGCCCCGCAGGAAGCTGAACCGGCCCGAGCTCGCCGTCACGGCCAGGTCCGGCTTCCCGTCTCCGTCGAAGTCGCCGCAGACGGGGTGGTCCGGCCAGGCGTTGCCGAAGCGGGCCCGGTCCGGGATGCGGAGCGTGACCGCCTTGCCGGTGAGGCCCGCGGGCGAGCCGAAGAGGATCTGCAGCGGGACGGGCGGGCGGCCGATGCCGTTGTACGGGGGGTCCGTGGCCACGATCAGATCGGTGAAACCGTCGTGGTCCAGGTCGCACGAGGCCTCGGCGTCGAAGGCCGCGGGAAGCGTGTCGCCGATCTTGGCGGCGTTCGTGCGTGCGCTGAGCAGCTGGCGTACCGAAGGGTCGAGGCCGCGGGCGGCGGAGCCGTACACGATGCCGATCCCGGCGTCGTCGCCGTGGCTGTCGGCCGCCGGCTTCACCAGGTCGTCCAGGACGAGGTCGCGGTGGCCGTCGCCGTTGAAGTCGTCGGGGACGCGGCTGCCGGTGCCGTGCGGGACGGCGTGGCGCTCGGCTCCCGCCAGGCCCGAGAGGGCGGTGGGAGGGACGTCGCCGTTCTTGGGGGCCGAGGAGGCGGGGGAGCCCGTGCAGGCCGTCAGCAGGAGGACGCAGGCACAGAGGCCGCCGAGCGCCGCGGCGGCTGCCGAGCGGCCGGTGGTTCGGGTGGGGTGGGCGTTCGGTGCGAGGGCGGAGGGGCGTGCGGGTCGTGCTGTTGCCGCTGTCGCGAGGGTGGTTCGTGCGGGTCGTGCTGTTGCCGCTGTCGCGAGGGCGGTTCGTACAGGTCGTGCTTCTGTCCCTGTCCCTGTCGCTTCCGCGAGGGCAGGTCGTGCTGTTGCAGTCGCCGTGAGGGCGGGGCGTGCGGGTCGGGCCGGGGGTGTCGGGCGGCCGGTGGTTCGTGCGGGGCGTGTGGTCGCTCTCGCTGCCGCCCCGGCGATGCGTATCCGCACGGGATACCTCCGAATACGTATCCCCGCAGGAATACCTCGTACGTTGTGGCCGTCCCGGCCGGCTCTTCCGGCCCGGCCGCCCCACATCATGCGCCACCGGAGCCGAGAAGCAGAAGCGGCCGGTCCTGCCCCCGAGGCAGGTCCGGCCGCTTGTGCAACGCGGTGGCGCGTTACCGGTTACCCGTCACTTCGCCGGTTCCGGCTCCGGCGCGTCAGCCGGTTCCGGTTCGCCCGCCGGGTCGGCCGGGGTCTTCACGGAGTCGAGCAGCAGCTGCGACACGTCGACCACCTGGATCGACTCCTTCGCCTTGCCGTCGTTCTTCTTGCCGTTGACCGAGTCGGTCAGCATGACGAGGCAGAACGGGCAGGCGGTGGAGACGATGTCCGGGTTGAGGGAGAGGGCTTCGTCGACGCGCTCGTTGTTGATGCGCTTGCCGATCCGCTCCTCCATCCACATCCGGGCACCACCGGCGCCGCAGCAGAAGCCGCGCTCCTTGTGGCGGTGCATCTCCTCGTTCCGCAGACCCGGGACCTTCGCGATGATCTCGCGCGGGGGCGTGTAGATCTTGTTGTGACGGCCCAGGTAGCAGGGGTCGTGGTACGTGATCAGGCCCTCGACCGGGGTCACGGGGATCAGCTTGCCCTCGTCCACCAGGTGCTGGAGCAGCTGCGTGTGGTGGATGACCTCGTACTCGCCGCCGAGCTGCGGGTACTCGTTCGCGATGGTGTTGAAGCAGTGCGGGCAGGTCGCGACGATCTTCTTCGTCGCCTTGGCCTTCTTCGTCGAGTCGTCCTCGTCGTCCTCGCCGAACGCCATGTTCAGCATCGCGACGTTCTCCTGGCCGAGCTGCTGGAACAGCGGCTCGTTGCCCAGGCGGCGGGCCGAGTCACCCGTGCACTTCTCGTCGCCGCCCATGATCGCGAACTTGACGCCCGCGATGTGGAGGAGCTCGGCGAAGGCCTTGGTGGTCTTCTTCGCGCGGTCCTCCAGGGCGCCGGCGCAGCCGACCCAGTAGAGGTAGTCGACCTCGGTGAGGTCCTCGACGTCCTTGCCGACGATCGGGACCTCGAAGTCGACCTCCTTGGTCCACTCGACGCGCTGCTTCTTGGCGAGCCCCCAGGGGTTGCCCTTCTTCTCCAGGTTCTTGAGCATCGTGCCCGCCTCGGACGGGAACGCGGACTCGATCATCACCTGGTAGCGGCGCATGTCGACGATGTGGTCGATGTGCTCGATGTCGACCGGGCACTGCTCCACGCACGCACCGCAGGTGGTGCAGGACCAGAGGACGTCCGGGTCGATGACGCCGTTCTCCTCGACCGTGCCGATCAGCGGGCGCTCGGCCTCGGCGAGAGCCGCGGCCGGGACGTCCTTGAGCTGCTCCTCGGTCGCCTTCTCGTTGCCCTCCATGTCCTTGCCGCCGCCGGCCAGCAGGTACGGGGCCTTGGCGTGCGCGTGGTCGCGCAGGGACATGATCAGGAGCTTCGGGGAGAGCGGCTTGCCCGTGTTCCAGGCGGGGCACTGCGACTGGCAGCGGCCGCACTCGGTGCACGTGGAGAAGTCGAGGATGCCCTTCCAGGAGAACTGCTCGACCTGGGAGACACCGAAGACGGCGTCCTCGGCCGGGTCCTCCCAGTCGATCTCCTGGCCGCCCGAGGTCATCGGCTGGAGTGCTCCCAGCGCGACCTCGCCGTCGGCGTTCCGCTTGAACCAGATGTTCGGGAAGCCGAGGAAGCGGTGCCAGGCGACACCCATGTTGGTGTTGAGCGAGACCGTGATCATCCAGATCAGCGAGACGCCGATCTTGACCATCGCGGTGAAGTAGATGAGGTTCTGCAGCGTGCCGAGCGCGAGTCCCTTGAAGGCGAGGACCAGCGGGTACGAGACGAAGTACGCGGCCTCGTAGCCGTCGACGTGGTGGATCGCGCCCTCGAGGCCGCGCAGGGTCAGGATCGCCAGGCCGATGACGAGGATGACGTACTCGACGAAGTACGCCTGCCAGGCCTTGGAGCCCGCGAAGCGCGACTTGCGGCCGGCCCGGGAGGGAAGGTTCAGCAGCCGGATGGCGATCAGCACGAGGATGCCGACCGTCGTCATCAGGCCGATGAACTCGATGTACAGCTCGAACGGCAGCCACTCGCCGATGACCGGCAGCACCCAGTCGGCCTTGAAGAGCTGTCCGTACGCCTGGAGCAGCGTCGGCGGCAGCGTCAGGAAGCCGATCGCGACGAACCAGTGCGCGAAGCCCACGATGCCCCACCGGTTCATCCGGGTGTGGCCGAGGAACTCCTTGACCAGGGTGATCGTGCGCTGCTTGGGGTCGTCGGTGCGGCTGCCTGCCGGTACCGGCTGTCCGAGGCGGACGAACCGGTAGATCTGCGCGACCGCTCGGGCGATGAGCGCAACGCCGACGACGGTCAGCACCAGCGACACGATGATCGCGGCGAGTTGCATTTGGGGGCTCCTCGGGCCTGCGAGGGTGGGATCCAGCGAGGATCGCTGATTACTCAGGTGGTGACTCGGATGAGGGCTAAACGATTACTAAGCAGTAACTTAATCAGTCTGTGCTGACACTATCCACTTATTCCGCCGTCCTGTAGCCGGGCAGGCGGTGATCTGTGTCGCTCAGGTCTGCCTTGCCGTGCCCGGCGAGGCTCCGGGCCGCCCGGTACAGGGGTGCGCCGACGGCCTCCGCGAGGATCGCCAGGTCCAGGCCCGGCCGGTGGTGCTCGGCGTAGTGCTGGTCGAGGAGGTCCGGCTCGTCCCACGGCATGGCCGAGCGGTGACGGATCTGGGCCAGGCCGGTCAGGCCGGGCTTCAGTTCCCGCCGCCAGTCTCTCGCACCGGCCGGCCTGCCTCGTACGTCGCCCGGCGCGAGCGGGGCCGGCCCGACGAGGGAGAGCTCGCCCCGCACCACGTGGGGGAGCCGGGAGATCACGTGCAGCCGGAGCCGCCGGGTGCGCAGCGACCGCAGGACGAACGGTCTGCCGTCCGCCCCCAGCCGGGTCGAGCGCGTCAGTACGCCCCCGGAGCCGCGCTGGGCGGCGAGGGCCAGGGCGGCCGTGGCGAGCAGGGGGCAGGCCAGGAGCAGGAGGACCGAGCCGAGTGCCAGGTCCAGGGCGCGTTTCGCGGTGGGGCGGGGCAGGCGGGCGGGCGTCAGTGTCCGCAGGGCCCTGCGGGCGGCCGGGAGGCGGGGCGGCCGCGGCGGCTGCCAGGTGCGCCTGGCGGGCCCGGGGCGCCGGCGGGGGGCGTGGCGCTGTCCTTGCCACTGCGTCTGCATCGTTCGCACCTGCCTGGGTCGGCTGACGGGGTCGATCGGGTGCCGGTTTTGCGCGGCTCACGGCATTTTGTGACAGAACGATCCCATGAGGCGATGATGAGGAGGGGTGTGTGACCCAGGGGGGCGGGCGGGTGTCGCCCATGCGTGGGGCGGATTGCCGCTGATCGCCGGTATGCGAGCTGTGTCCCTCAGGGGTGGGCATCGGTGTTTCTGCTGGTGGCACGGGGGGTGTGCACGTTAGTTGAGTCGACTCGACTCAGGTCTGTTGACTCCGGGGCGGGTGTCATGCATCCTTGAGTCAGATCCACTCAAGTAGTCAGTTGGAGGAATTGAAATGGCACGTGCGGTCGGCATCGACCTGGGCACGACTAACTCCGTCGTCAGCGTTCTCGAAGGCGGCGAGCCCACCGTCATCACCAACGCCGAAGGCGCCAGGACCACGCCGTCCGTCGTCGCCTTCGCGAAGAACGGCGAGGTTCTGGTCGGCGAGGTCGCCAAGCGCCAGGCAGTGACGAACGTCGACAGGACGATCCGTTCGGTCAAGCGCCACATGGGCACTGACTGGAAGATCGAGATCGACGGCAAGAGCTTCAACCCGCAGCAGATGAGCGCCTTCATCCTGCAGAAGCTCAAGCGTGACGCCGAGGCGTACCTGGGCGAGAAGGTGGCCGACGCGGTCATCACCGTCCCGGCGTACTTCAACGACTCCGAGCGTCAGGCGACGAAGGAGGCCGGCGAGATCGCGGGCCTGAACGTCCTGCGTATCGTCAACGAGCCGACGGCCGCCGCGCTGGCGTACGGGCTCGACAAGGACGACCAGACGATCCTCGTCTTCGACCTCGGTGGCGGCACCTTCGACGTGTCGCTCCTGGAGATCGGCGACGGCGTCGTCGAGGTGAAGGCCACCAACGGTGACAACCACCTCGGTGGTGACGACTGGGACCAGCGCGTCGTCGACTACCTGGTGAAGCAGTTCGCCAACGGGCACGGCGTGGACCTGTCCAAGGACAAGATGGCTCTCCAGCGTCTGCGCGAGGCCGCGGAGAAGGCGAAGATCGAGCTGTCGTCCTCGACGGAGACCTCGATCAACCTGCCGTACATCACGGCGTCGGCCGAGGGCCCGCTGCACCTGGACGAGAAGCTCACGCGCTCGCAGTTCCAGCAGCTCACCGCGGACCTCCTGGACCGCTGCAAGAACCCGTTCCAGAACGTCATCAAGGACGCGGGCATCCAGCTCTCCGAGATCGACCACGTCGTTCTCGTCGGTGGCTCGACCCGTATGCCGGCCGTCGCCGAGCTCGTCAAGGAGCTCACGGGCGGCCAGGACGCCAACAAGGGTGTGAACCCGGACGAGGTCGTCGCCATCGGCGCCTCGCTCCAGGCCGGTGTCCTCAAGGGCGAGGTCAAGGACGTCCTGCTTCTCGACGTCACCCCGCTGTCCCTCGGTATCGAGACCAAGGGAGGGATCATGACCAAGCTCATCGAGCGCAACACCACGATCCCGACCAAGCGTTCCGAGATCTTCACGACGGCCGAGGACAACCAGCCGTCCGTGCAGATCCAGGTCTACCAGGGCGAGCGCGAGATCGCGGCGTACAACAAGAAGCTCGGGATGTTCGAGCTGACCGGTCTGCCGCCGGCCCCGCGCGGTGTGCCGCAGATCGAGGTCGCCTTCGACATCGACGCCAACGGCATCATGCACGTCGCTGCCAAGGACCTCGGCACCGGCAAGGAGCAGAAGATGACCGTCACCGGTGGCTCCTCGCTGCCGAAGGACGAGGTCAACCGGATGCGTGAAGAGGCCGAGCAGTACGCGGACGAGGACCACCGCCGTCGCGAGGCCGCCGAGTCCCGCAACCAGGGCGAGCAGCTCGTCTACCAGACGGAGAAGTTCCTCAAGGACAACGAGGACAAGGTCCCCGGTGACGTGAAGACGGAGGTGGAGACCGCGCTCACCGAGCTGAAGGAGAAGCTCAAGGGCGAGGACACCGCCGAGATCCGCACGGCCACCGAGAAGGTCGCGGCCGTCTCCCAGAAGCTGGGCCAGGCGATGTACGCCAACGCCCAGGCCGAGGGCGGCCCGCAGGCCGACGCGCAGCCGGGTGCCGAGCAGGCCAAGGCCGATGACGATGTCGTGGACGCCGAGATCGTCGACGACGAGAAGGACTCCAAGGGCGGTGCGGCGTGACCGAGGAGACTCCGGGCTTCGAGGAGAAGCCCGACGTCCCCTCCGGCGCCACCCCTGACGACGCCGAGCCGAAGGCCGCCACCCCCTCTTCGGAGGAGGCGGCGGCCCCGGCCGGGGACGCGAACCAGACGGACGAGAACCGTACGGACGCGAACCGGACGACGGCCCTGACCGCTCAGCTGGACCAGGTCCGCACCGCGCTCTCCGAGCGCACGGGCGACCTCCAGCGGCTCCAGGCCGAGTACCAGAACTACCGCCGCCGCGTGGAGCGGGACCGGGTCACGGTCAAGGAGATCGCCGTCGCGGGTCTCCTGTCCGAGCTCCTGCCCGTGCTCGACGACGTCGGCCGGGCCCGTGAGCACGGTGAGCTCGTGGGCGGGTTCAAGTCGGTGGCCGAATCGCTGGAGACGGTCGTCGCCAAGCTCGGACTGCAGCAGTTCGGCAAGGAGGGCGAGCCCTTCGACCCGACGATCCACGAGGCCCTGATGCACTCGTACGCGCCGGACGTCACGGAGACGACCTGCGTGGCGATCCTGCAGCCCGGGTATCGCATCGGCGAGCGCACCATCCGCCCCGCGCGGGTGGCGGTGGCCGAACCCCAGCCGGGGGCGACCCCCGCGGCGAAGGAAGAGAAGGCAGACGACGAGGAGAGCGGTGGCGGCGAGGAGGTCTGACATTCCGTCCGACCACCTGGCAGCACACCACCCGGCCACCCGGCCGGGCGTCCGGAAGGAGGGACGTCGATGAGTACGAAGGACTTCGTCGAGAAGGACTACTACAAGGTTCTCGGCGTCCCGAAGGACGCCACCGACGCCGAGATCAAGAAGGCGTACCGGAAGCTCGCCCGCGAGTTCCACCCGGACGCCAACAAGGGCGACGACAAGGCGGAAGGGCGCTTCAAGGAGATCTCCGAGGCGAACGACGTCCTCGGCGACGCCAAGAAGCGCAAGGAGTACGACGAGGCGCGCGCCCTCTTCGGCAACGGTGGCTTCCGCGCCGGACCCGGCGGCGCCCAGGGCAACTTCAACTTCGACCTGGGGGACCTCTTCGGAGGTGCCCCGGGCGGGGGCCAGCAGGGCGGCGCCGGCGGGTTCGGCGGCGGCGGCCTGGGAGATGTCTTCGGCGGCCTCTTCAACCGGGGTGGCGCGGGTGCCGGCGCCGGCACCCGGGTGCAGCCGCGCCGCGGCCAGGACATCGAGTCCGAGGTGACGCTCAGCTTCACCGAGGCGGTCGACGGGGCCACGGTCCCGCTGCGGATGTCCAGCCAGGCGCCCTGCAAGGCCTGCTCCGGCACCGGCGACAAGAACGGCACCCCCCGGGTCTGCCCGACCTGCGTCGGCACCGGCCAGGTCTCGCGCGGCAGCGGCGGCGGGTTCTCGCTCACCGATCCCTGCGTGGACTGCAAGGGCCGGGGCCTCATCGCCCAGGACCCCTGCGAGGTCTGCAAGGGCAGCGGACGGGCGAAGTCGTCCCGCACCATGCAGGTCAGGATCCCGGCGGGCGTCCTCGACGGCCAGCGGATCCGGCTGCGCGGCAAGGGCGCCCCGGGCGAGCGCGGCGGACCGGCCGGCGACCTCTACGTCGTCGTCCACGTCGACGCCCACCCGGTCTTCGGGCGCAAGGGCGACAACCTCACGGTCACCGTGCCCGTCACCTTCACGGAGGCGGCGCTCGGCGGCGAGGTGAAGGTCCCCACGCTCGGCGGACCGCCGGTCACCCTGAAGCTTCCGGCCGGCACACCGGGCGGGCGTACCATGCGGGCCCGGGGCAAGGGCGCGGTCCGCAAGGACGGCACCCGCGGCGACCTGCTGGTCACCGTCGAGGTGGCGGTCCCCACGGACCTGGGCACCGACGCCCGGGACGCGCTGGAGGCCTACCGGAAGGCGACCGCGGACCAGGACCCGCGGGCGGAGCTGTTCCAGGCAGCGAAGGGAGCTTGAGGTGGACGGCCGACGACGCAATCCGTACGAACTCACCGATGAATCGCCGGTGTACGTGATCTCGATCGCGGCCCAGCTCTCGGGCCTCCATCCGCAGACGCTGCGCCAGTACGACCGCCTCGGCCTCGTCTCGCCCGACCGTACGGCCGGACGCGGACGGCGCTACTCGGCCCGCGACATCGAGCTGCTGCGCACCGTGCAGCAGCTGTCGCAGGACGAGGGCATCAACCTGGCCGGCATCAAGCGCATCATCGAACTGGAGAATCAGGTCGCAGCGCTCCAGCAGCGCGTCGCCGAGCTCTCGGCGGCCGTGGACGGGGCGGCGGTGGCCATGCAGCAGCGCGAGGCCCAGGTGCACGCCTCGTACCGGCGCGACCTGGTGCCGTATCAGGACGTGCAGCAGACCAGTGCGTTGGTGGTCTGGCGGCCGAAGCGGCCGAAGGACTGAAGGACCGCAGGACTCAGCGGAGATCCCTCTGGGGAAGCCCGTGACAGGAGCCCGTCACCCCGGAACGTCGGGGGTGACGGGCTCCTCTGCCGTGTGCGGGGCCGCTGTCTGTGGCGCCGCGGGCTCCTCAGCCGTACGGGACGCCGCGGGCCCTTCAGCCGTACGGGACGCCGCGGGCTCGGCGATGCCGGAGCGGACGAGGAGGGCGCCGAGGTGGGTGCGGCTGGTGGCGTTGAAGGTCTGCATGAGTTTGGCGATGTGGGTGCGGCAGGTGCGGACGCTGATGCCGAGCTTGCGGGCCACCACCTGATCGATGTGACCTTCGACGAGGAGGCGCGCGATGCTGAGCTGGACCGCGGTGACGGTGGCGCCCGCAGGGGTCGGCTGGAGCGGTTCGGTGAGTGGGGTGGCCTGGGCCCACAGGACCTCGTACACCTGGATCAGATAGCGGACGAGCGCCGGGTGACGGATCTCCAGGGCCACGTCGCGCGTGGGGTTGGCGGGGGATGAAGGCCACGGTGCGGTCGAAGATGAAGAGCCGCTCGACGGTCTGCTCGATGGTGCGGACCTCGATGTGACCGGGTGGCACCTCGGCCAGATAGGTCTTGAGCGTCGGGCTGTAGCGCGCCGGGTGCTGGTAGATGTGGCGCAGGGTGGCGCCGCGGTCCACCGTGGACAGGGCGCGTGCCAGCGCCCTCTTGAGCTGGTCCGCCGGGCGGCTGCTTCCCGGCTGCAGGGTGAGGATCTCTTCCTGCGCACCGTCCAGGGCGTTCTGAACGGCCGTCTCGATGAGCGGGATGCCTTCGAGGACGGTGATGGCGAGGTTGGGGTCGGTGCTGGCGACAGAAGCCAGGGGAGCCAGCGAATCCGCGAGCGCGGCGGAGAGCCTGACGCGCTCGTGAATCTCCCGCATGACGGGCTGCAGCAGGTGGGCGAGGGCCGCGGACGGCGGCACCGGCCGGATCCAGTCGTTGTCCTGGGGGTCCGGGTGCACGAGTGCCAACTCGAGCAGGCACGGTGCGGGGCGCAGTGCCGTCCGGGGTATTCGTCCTGCGCGCAGGGCTTCGGTGTACACCGTGACTGCCGCGTCGCACAGGTGGCGGTCCCCGTGCGCGTGCGCCGGTGTGTCCTCATCCCTGCCCATTCGTGACCCCCCACTTTGTGCAGTGCATCAAGATGACGGTGGTGGAAGCGTAGCCCTCGGATCAGTGTGGACCCGTCGGGGGAGCCGGGAACTCTCCCGGCTGATCAGAAGGGCGCGGCCACGTTTCTCCCCCGTTACGTGGCTGCGCCCCGGGCCCGGGGACGGGGGACCGCCGGGGCCGTTCCCGGTCAGGAGTCCTGATCAAGGATTCCTGACCGGGCTATCAGATAGCCGAGTTGGGCGCGGCTGGTGCTGCCCAGCACGGCGGACAGCTTGGCGACGTGGGCTCGGCAGGTTCGGACGTTCATGCCGAGCCGGCGGGCTATCGAATCGTCCACATGGCCCTCGACGAGAAGCTGGGCGATGGAGCGCTGGACGCCGCTGATGCCCTTGGGTGCCGGGTCGTACGGCCCCGCGCCCAGCAGGGGCGATGCGCGATTCCAGAGCTGCTCGAACACGGTGATCAAGTACTCGACGAGTCCGGGATGGCGCAGTTCCAGGGCGATCTGGTCGTCGTTGCTGGCAGGAATGAAGGCCACGGTGCGGTCGAAGACGATCAGGCGCGCGATGAGTTCTTCGAGCGTCCGGATCTCGACTTTGCCCTCGGCCATGCGTTCCGCGTAGGCGAGAGTGCCCTGGCTGTGCCGGACGGTGTGCTGGTACAGGGTGCGCATTCCGACCCCCCGGTCCACCACCAGCAGTCCGCGCTCCAGGCCTTCGCGCAGACGGTCCTCACCACGATCTCCTCCCGGCTGGACGGTGAGGACCTCGGTGCGGCATTCGGCGGTGGCCAGATCCAGTGCCGCGTTGATGCGATGCTTCCCCTCCAGCACGGTGATGGCGTGGGTGATGGGTGGATCCTGTGCGCTGATGTCCATGAACGGTTCGAATGATTCGGCCAGTTCGAGGGAGCGTCGTCGGCGTTCCTGGATCTCGCGCTCGATGGGGTGGAGACGCTGCGCGAGTGCGGCGGACGGCGGGAGAGGACGCAGCCAGTCGGGGTCGTCAGGATCCGGATGCAGGAGGGCGAAGTCCATCAGGCAGGGGGCTGGAGCTACTTCGGCTCGGGATATGCGCCCTGAACGCAGCGCGCTGGCGTAGAGGTGTGCTCCGTCGGCGCACAGTTCGGTGATCCCGTGACGGTGTGTCTCTTCTGCCTCGTTTGTTGCCATATCCGCACCCCCCAGGTTCCTGAACATGCAGGAACATGATGCATCGACTCGGTGGTGTTCGTGTGCCCAGGTGAGACATCGTCTTAGGTGCGGGGGAGAAGAATCCACAAGTGAGGACGAAGCCGACTATGTATAAGCGAATGCTTCGCTCGGCGCTTGCCGTCTCGTTCGTCGCCGCACTGGGCTTTGCCGCCCTGGCGAGTGGCGATGAGATCAGCTGGAGCGCCGAGGCGGCTGCCGGGCCCGGCGAGATCAGCTGGAGCATCGAGGCTGCGAGCTCACCCGGTGAGATCAGCTGGTTCGCTCAGACGCCGACGGTGACTGGTGAGATCAGTTGGGGACCCGGTTCCGATCGCGTGGGCGCCTGACATGACTACGCCGCCGGACGACCGGACCTTCCGGCGCGAGATGGCAACCGCCTATCGCTCAGGGTGGCATTTCATCGACCTCGTCACGGCACTCCCCCACCGTGGTGATTCGTTGATGGTCACTCTGTTCGGTGACCCGGTCGTCGTCGCCCGCGAGGACGACGGGGAACTCCGCGCCTACCGGTGCCTCCGCAAGCCCCGCGGAGCGCCGCAGCCCGTGCGCTGTGCCATTCGGTACGACATGATCTTTGTGAACCTCGCTCAGCGTGACCACCAGCTGTTCGAGCCCGAAACCATCTCCGCCACCCCCCGCAGTGCCTGAGCGATCCCCCGTCGTTCCACGTCGCTCAGACACTCCCCCACACAACGGCGCCACCGTGACCTGAACACGGTGGCGCCGTTGTGCTTCTCCCGGAGACATTCCGGTCGGAGCGGCACAGAAGGTGTCGAAATTCGCCTCTGTGTGGGTGGGGACACGGTCCTCCATGCTCCGCCCTTCCACCTCAAGGGTCATTCATGAGCGGACACAAGGTCGACAAGCAGCCCGGCCGGCGCGGAGGTGACGGCGATGCCGCCTACCTCGACAAGACGTTGCTCCACCGCGAGGTGGAGGTCTCCTTCGACGACTCGGCGAACGGGAAGGCCTTTCTCGCGGTGTGGCTGAGGGCCGCCGGTGTGGCGTTCGGCGTGCTTCTCCTCTTCGGCTTCGCCGGGCTCATCACCCTGGCCGGCGATCCGGAGAGCGGCCTCGGGGTCATGGGCATCGGCCTGCAGATCGCCGTGATCGCCTTCGTCGCCGTCTTCCTGGCGTCGAGGATCACCGAGCCGGTCGGGGAGTGGCGGGTCCTGCTGGCCGACCGGGAGGGCCACGCCGAATCCGCGTACGCCGAGATCGCCAGGGTCGTGCAGGAGCGCCGGCTGCCGGTGGAGCCGGTGTTCCGCCGCATTCGCGGCGGTGGCGAGCACGGGCGGGTGACTCACCGGATGGTGCTCCAGGACGGGAGTTACGTCGCGTACCTCTCGGTGTTCGCCTACGGCACCAGCCTCTACCTGGGCTGGGTGATGTGGCGCAATCGGCGCGGCACCGAACTCCTCGGGCAGTTCGTCTCCGACTTCGTCCGGGGCTTCGGCGGCGCCGACATGGAGAAGGCCATGATGCGGACCGAACCGCCGCGCGCCCTGCGGGAGGCGCTGCACGCCGCCGCCCGGCAGGGGATGCACGCCGCCGTCGAGCGCCGCGCGGTCGCCGTCGAACCGGCCTTCCCGCACGGTCTCCCGCAGATCGAGGAGGAGGCCGCGGCGTCCCTCCCGGCTCAGGCGCAGGCGCCCGCGCCCATGGCGCCGCCGCCCGTGCCGCCCCGCCGGCCCTGGGCGGAGGGCGGCAGCTGACGGCAGGCGCGGGACCGGCGGGCGGGTGCGGTCACCCGTGGCCGAGCGCCCGGTCCAGGGTGATCTCGATGGCGACGCGGTCCGGGTTGGGCGAGGGCGTGCGCGCGTAGCGCTCCATGTGGCGGCGTACGGCCTCGTCGACCCTGTCCTGCTCCGTACGCACCCTGGCGACGCCCTCCAGGGTCGCCCAGCGGGCCCGGTGCACCTGGCAGGCCGCGACGCGGGCGCCGTCCGGGCCCGCGGCCAGGATGTGGGCGACCTTGCGGCTGTTCCTGTTGGTGATGATGCGGGCGAGGCCGGCCTCGGGGTCGTACGTCACGCACACCGGGACCACGTGCGGGGTGCCGTCCGGGCGGAGTGTCGTGAGGGTGCACAGATGGGACTCGCGCCAGAAGGCGAGGTACTCCGGGCCGGGATCGCGTACGTCGACTGCCATGGCGCCAGCGTAAGCAGTCCGGAGCCGGCGCCGCGGTGGCGGGGCGGTGGAGCGGCCGGTTCACTCGGTACCGGAGAGGGAGCCGGGAAGTCATCCGTTTTTGCCTTGAGTGGAATAGACTCAACTTTGTGCACGTTGATCGTGTCAGTAGTGAGAACGGGCCAGTCATCGCAGAGAGGAGAGCGCGCACGTGGACGCCGAGCTGACCAACAGGAGCCGGGACGCCATCAACGCGGCCACCAGCAGGGCCGTGAAGGACGGGCATCCCGATCTGACCCCGGGGCATCTGCTGCTCGCGCTGCTCGCGGGTGAGGACAACGAGAACCTCGTCGATCTGCTCGCCGCCGTCGAGGCGGACCAGATCGCCGTACGTACCGAGACCGAGCGCCTCCTGGGCGCGCAGCCCAGCGTGACCGGGTCGACCGTCGCGCCGCCGCAGCCCAACCGCGAGCTGCTCGCCGTCATCAACGACGCCGCCCAGCGGGCGAAGGAGCTCGGCGACGACTACATCTCCACCGAGCACCTGCTCATCGGCATCGCGGCGAAGGGCGGCCGTGCCGGTGAGATCCTCGACGGGCAGGGTGCCAGCGCGAAGAGGCTGCTGGACGCGTTCGAGAAGAGCAGGGGAGGGCGCCGGGTGAGCACACCGGACCCGGAGGGCCAGTACAAGGCCCTGGAGAAATTCGGTACGGACTTCACCGCGGCCGCGCGCGAGGGCAAGCTCGACCCGGTCATCGGGCGCGACCAGGAGATCCGCCGCGTCGTCCAGGTGCTGTCGCGCCGGACCAAGAACAACCCGGTGCTCATCGGTGAGCCCGGCGTCGGCAAGACCGCCGTCGTCGAAGGGCTCGCCCAGCGCATCGTCAAGGGCGACGTCCCCGAATCCCTGAAGAACAAGCGGCTCGTCTCGCTGGACCTGGGGGCCATGGTCGCGGGCGCGAAGTACCGCGGCGAGTTCGAGGAGCGCCTGAAGACCGTCCTCTCCGAGATCAAGGAGAGCGACGGCCAGATCATCACGTTCATCGACGAGCTGCACACCGTCGTCGGCGCGGGCGCCGGAGGCGACTCCGCGATGGACGCGGGCAACATGCTCAAGCCCATGCTGGCCCGCGGCGAGCTGCGGATGGTCGGTGCCACCACGCTCGACGAGTACCGCGAGCGGATCGAGAAGGACCCCGCCCTGGAGCGCCGCTTCCAGCAGGTGCTCGTCGCCGAGCCGACCGTCGAGGACACCATCGCGATTCTGCGCGGGCTCAAGGGCCGCTACGAGGCCCACCACAAGGTGCAGATCGCGGACGCCTCCCTGGTCGCCGCAGCCACGCTCTCCGACCGCTACATCACCTCCCGCTTCCTCCCCGACAAGGCCATCGACCTCGTCGACGAGGCGGCCTCCCGGCTGCGCATGGAGATCGACTCCTCGCCCGTCGAGATCGACGAACTCCAGCGCTCCGTCGACCGGTTGCACATGGAGGAGCTGGCTCTCAAGAACGAGACGGACCCCGCGTCCAGGCAGCGGCTGGAGAAGCTGCGCCGCGACCTCGCCGACAAGGAGGAGGAGCTGCGCGGTCTCAACGCCCGCTGGGAGAAGGAGAAGCAGGGCCTCAACCGCGTCGGTGAGCTGAAGGAACGCCTCGACGACCTGCGCGGACAGGCCGAACGCGCCCAGCGCGACGGCGACTTCGACACCGCCTCCAAGCTGCTGTACGGGGAGATCCCCGGACTCGAGCGGGAGCTGGCCGAGGCCGCCGAGGCCGAGGAGGAAGCGGCCAAGGAGCCCAAGGAGACGCTGGTCAAGGAAGAGGTCGGCCCGGACGACATCGCCGATGTCGTCGGCGCCTGGACCGGCATCCCGGCCGGCCGCCTGCTGGAGGGCGAGACCCAGAAGCTGCTGCGCATGGAGCAGGAGCTGGGCCGGCGCCTCATCGGGCAGAGCGAGGCCGTGCAGGCCGTCTCGGACGCGGTACGCCGCACCCGGGCCGGTATCGCCGACCCCGACCGGCCCACCGGATCGTTCCTCTTCCTCGGCCCGACCGGTGTCGGCAAGACCGAGCTGGCGAAGGCGCTCGCCGACTTCCTCTTCGACGACGAGCGGGCCATGGTCCGCATCGACATGAGCGAGTACAGCGAGAAGCACAGCGTGGCCCGGCTGGTCGGCGCCCCGCCCGGGTACGTCGGCTACGAGGAGGGCGGCCAGCTCACGGAGGCCGTCCGCCGCCGCCCGTACAGCGTCGTCCTGCTGGACGAGGTGGAGAAGGCGCACCCCGAGGTCTTCGACATCCTGCTCCAGGTCCTCGACGACGGCCGGCTCACCGACGGACAGGGCCGGACGGTGGACTTCCGGAACACCATCCTGATCCTGACGTCGAACCTCGGCAGCCAGTACCTGGTCGACCCGCTGACCAAGCCCGAGGAGAAGAAGCGGCAGGTCCTGGAGGTCGTGCGGGCCTCCTTCAAGCCGGAGTTCCTCAACCGGCTCGACGACCTGGTGGTCTTCTCCGCCCTGTCCGGGGACGAGCTCGCGCACATCGCGGGGCTCCAGATCGACCGCCTCGCCAAGCGGCTGGCGGACCGCAGGCTCACCCTCGACGTCACCCCGGCCGCCCTGGCCTGGCTGGCCGAGGAGGGCAACGACCCGGCCTACGGTGCCCGGCCGCTGCGCCGCCTCATCCAGACGGCGATCGGCGACCGGCTCGCGAAGGAGATCCTCGCGGGCGGGATCGCGGACGGCGACACGGTCCGCGTCGACCGGGAGGGCGACGGTCTGACCGTCGGCGCGGCGGCCTGACCGGAGCGCATGTGGAGTAACCGGCGGCCCCGGTCCCCACGGCTGGATATCAGCTTGTGGCGGATCGGGGCCGTCCGGGCTTGCCATGCCCCGCCCGCCATGGGAGAGGATGGCAGCCAACCGCACGAAGGGAAATTACGGTGAGCATCGATCCGTCCTCGATTCCTAACTTCGGGGGCCAGCCCGAACCGCAGGCGGCAGGACCGGAGGGCCCCGTCGTCCCTGACCAGGACCTCGTCAAGCAGCTCCTGGAGCAGATGGAGCTGAAGTACGTCGTCGACGACGAGGGCGACCTCGCGGCGCCGTGGGAAGACTTCCGCACGTACTTCATGTTCCGTGGCGAGGGCGAGCAGCAGGTCTTCTCGGTCCGCACGTTCTACGACCGCCCGCACGACACGGACCAGCGCCCGGTCCTCCTCGACGCGATCGACGACTGGAACCGCCGCACCCTGTGGCCCAAGGTCTACACGCACACCCACGAGCCCGAGGAGGGCTCCGAGGACACCGGCACCTCGGTCCGGCTGATCGGTGAGGCGCAGATGCTCATCGGCACCGGCGTCTCCCTGGAGCACTTCGTCTCCTCGACGGTCAGCTGGGTGCGCGCCTCCATCGAGTTCGACAAGTGGCTGCTGGAGCGCCTCGGCCTGGCACCGGCCGACGAGAAGCCGGCCGAGGGCACGGAGCAGGCCGCTCCGGACGCCTGAGCCACCCGCGACGCGCACACGGCGCGGGGAACGGCCCCTTCCCGGGACCGTTCCCCGCGCCGCGTCGTTTCACAGGCCCTTGAGCCGGGAGACGGCCTCCTCCAGCACCTCCGTCCGCTTGCAGAAGGCGAAGCGGACGAAGGACGCGCCCTGCTCCCGGTGGTCGTAGAAGACCGCGTTCGGGACGGCCACGACCCCGCACCGCTCCGGAAGCGCCCGGCAGAACGCGAAGCCGTCGCCGCCGCCGTCGAGCGGGCGGATGTCGGTGGTGACGAAGTACGTGCCCGCCGGCCGGTAGACCTCGAACCCGGCCTCGGCGAGCCCGCCGCTCAGCAGATCGCGTTTGGCCCGCAGGTCCGCGCGCAGGGTGTCGAAGTAGCTGTCGGGCAGGTTCAGTGCCTCCGCGACCGCGTACTGGAACGGGCCGGCGGAGACATAGGTCAGGAACTGCTTCGCCGAGCGGACCGCGCTCACCAGTTCCGGGGTCGCGGTGATCCAGGCCACCCCTTGTTCGTGCACTCATTCGCGTGTCGCGCAACAAGCCCATCAGGGGCGTCTCCAGTGCCGTCGGTGAGCCGGCCGCCATCTACTGCCGGATATCCCAGGCGGACGACGACAACCAGACCGGCGTCGACCGTCAGGAACGCATCTGCCGGGCGGTTTATGCCGACGCTTTGCGATCGGATGGTCCGCTATTCCTTACCCGGGACGCCGCTAAGTCGACGCTCCCGTCACTATGCCCAGTAGCGTGAACGCAAAGAAAACCGTGGCCCAGGCCAGTGCGTGGCGTATGCAGCGGTATTTGGTCCAGGCGATCTGGGACAAGGTCACCAGTTGGCCCAGGTCCCGGGACACGAGGTCGGTGCGGCGGACCGTTTGCTCCAGGTGCGCAGCTGACATTGGGAGCCTTGCGTCGCCGAAGTAGTGGGTGCGGGAGTGGCGGGGGTTTCCTAGCCGTGGAGTCAACGCTAGGCCCAGCAGGACGAGTGCCGGTACGCAGGCGGCGCAGCCCGCCCAGAGGAGGAGCTGCGGGACGACGGCGTACTGTCGTGGGGCGATAGCGCCGCTGCCGATCGCACCGAGCAGGGCGGACAGGGCCGCGCCCAAGGAAGCCAGCATGAGGCCGGCCTTGGTGTCGGCCTTCGTGAGCTCTTCACGGGTCTCGGACAGCAGGACTCTGGCGAGTTCGGCGCTGCGGTTGTTTGCGGAGTCGATATCAGGGTCCCTGTCGGCGTCGTCTCCGGGTGTGGTCACGCTTCCCCTCCGTTCCGTCTGTGCCAGGCGGCCGCCCCGGCGTGCGGGGCGGCCGTGGTGCCTTGTTCCTGGTGTAGGCAGGAGCGTCAGACCGTTGACGAGCGGCGGATCTCGTCCTCCAGCGCGTTCACCGCCTGCCGGACCCGGATGTTCATCGCCGCCGTGTGTTCCCGGAACGCCGCGTCCGACTCGGCGCGGTGACGTCGGACCTCCTGTTCGATGGCGACCTGGGCGATTTCGAGGTCCGCCATGGTCCGACGCTCGGTGAACCGGACCTCCTCGTCGTGAATCTTGACCGCGCTGTTGCTCGCGCTGGTGAGCATCCGGTCGTACGCCGACTCGCCGCTCAGGTACTTCACCAGCACGGGGAGTACATCGAGGAAGACGAACAGCAGGCGGACCAGCCAGATGCCCACGAACAGCACCGGGTTCCCGGTCGCGAGTTGCTCGAGTGCCCGCATCCGTTCCAAGACACCGATCTCGTTCTGCTTGGCACGCTCCTCGTTCAGCCGCTGTTCGATGCCGTTGGCCCGGGCCTTGAGGAAGGCGCCGCGTGACACGGTCTGCTCAGCCTCGATCTTCGAGATGCGGCTGTTCATGCGGACCAGTCGCTTCTCGTTCTCATCGGTGTGGTGGGTGGTCCGGTAGTCCTGTGCCTTGGCGCGCAGGCGCAGGCACTCGGACGTCCGCTGGTACAAGCCGGTGGCGGCCATACGGATCAGTTGGCGGCACTCGTCCCGTACCTGGGAGTCGATAGTTTCCAGCCTGGCGGTATCCCGATCCGTCCGCTTCTGCAGGGCGGCGGTGTCCGAGCGCAGGGCCGACAGTTCCCCGGCCCGTTCGCCGGGCGTCTTGCCGAAGGAGAGGACGTACGTCCCGCCGCAACCCTCCGGAAGGACTGTCTGCGTCGTGGACGGCACGGGGTTACAGCGGACCAGGTTCGTGCGCAACCGGTCTACAGCGTCGGTACGTTCGTCTGCTACGTGTTCCTCGATGGCCGTCTGGAAGATGCGCAGTACCAAGGGCTCGGCGATCACCGCGCCGAGCATCAGGGCAATCAGCAGGCGCGTGAAGAGGGGGCCGACCCGTCGCCGCGCGTTCGGCTGTGGAGTGACCAGCCAGCGGTCGAGGTTGAGCACGAACAGCATCCAGATGACCGTCGGGACTAGGGCCAGGAGGGAGACTCTGCCGAGCGCCTCGGTCGCGAAATTCCACATCGAGAACGCCGCTATGACCGAGGTCCCGAGCACAACTCCGCCGAGGGCCGTGTACTTGCTCCGCTCGTACCTGATCCTGGCCAGCAATTCCTCGTCGACGCCGGTCAGGGCACGCAGTCGTCGTGCGCAGTCGAAGGGGCGGTGAGTGGTACGGGCAGGGGCCCTGTCGCCCGTGGCGAAGCGAGTAGCGCGCCCTTCCTCCGAAATGCGGCCGTCGGCGCGGCCGTTCGCAGAATGCGCATCAGGATCATCGCTGGTGACCCGGTCATCCGCCGTGCCTGGAGTCGTCACATGGTTCGTCAAGAAGTCAGTCAACGAGATCGCCCTCATCCTTGACGAAACCACCCTGCGGGTCGCGCGAGCCGTCCCGGCCCGTTTCCATGCGCCCGGGACGCGCCGGTCCCGGCTCGACCATGCGGGCGGTGTCGGCAGCGGTTCCGACCCCGGATGCGGATTGGCCGCCGGTCTCCCGCAGGACCTGTTCCAGCACCTGGTGATAGTCGACGCCGTACTCGCTGCCGCCCATCTGGCGCAACAGCGTCAGCAGCATGTCGCGGCGCATCTGCGCTTCCGTCATCTCCCGCGCCTGCGCGTGGTCCCGGTCCGATGTCTCGGCTTCGTGACGGCGGGCAGAATTCTTCTCAGTGGTCCGGTGGATACGGGCCGCCGCCTCGATGACGTCGATCTCCTTCCGGGCGATGCCGAAGGCGTCCACGTGGTCGGATCCCTGTGAGAGCAGCTCCGCGATCCGGAGTGCGTCCTGGGTCTCGAAGTCTCGCTGCCCACGCTGGAGCTCCCAGGAGCGCCGCTCGTCGCGCAGCTTCTGCTCCCAGTCCCGCAGGTCGTCCGACGCGTGCGCCTCGGCGCTGACGAACTCCACGCTCATGCCTGCAACCCGCGGCGGCACAATCACGCTGTAGGCGGTCATACGGTGGTTGACCTCGGTCCGTACCGCGTTCACCTCCTCCACGCGGTGCCCGGCGCTCACCCTTGGCAGGTCACCGTCGCCCATCAGGTAGGCGCGCAACGGAACGGTGACGTCGATGATGCCCTGCCGGGCGATCACGGTCGGGTCGGTCACCTGGCAGGTGAAGGACGCCCGCAACGTGAACTTGTCCGCCTCACTCACCGACGGGAGCGTGCGCTGCACCTCGACCAGGCGCGCCCGGGTGTCGACCAGGCTGACCGAGGAGGCGTCGAACACGTCGGGGTGAGATGGATCGAACACCATGCCCTCGGGAAATAGGCGGTAGCTCCCGCCGACCCTGAAGACGTAAACCGCGCCGGGCGGCAGATGCGGCACGTCGTCGCGACGGCGACGCCGAGACCACCAGGCGCTCTGGGCCGTGGGCAGAATGTGCTCGGCAATGACCGGGTAGTTCACTTGCTTCGGCCTCCTTGAACGGAAGGGAAGGGCGGAGTGGATACGAGGGACGCGCTGCGCCGGGAGTCCGCCAGCGGTCGGCCGCGCAGCGATCCGAGGAGCACCTGCGCCAGTTCCCGGGCACCGGGGATCGCATAGTCGGGGTGCTTCAGGGCGATGGACAGGTGGTGGCACAGCGCGGCCCACTGGCGCCCGTTCATGGCGTGCCGCATGGCCTCGCCGAGTTCGCGTACGGCACCGGTGACGGACGGATCGTCCCGCAGCTGTACCAGCGTCCGGCACAACGCGCTGACTGCCCTGCTCCGGTTACCGCTGCGCAGGACATCCGCCCACAGAAACCCGAGGTGACGGGCGCTGTCCGGGACGGTGCGCAGGAGCCCTGCAGTGACGGGTTCAGGGGCCTCCAGCCGGGCGGCTTCCAGGAACTGAACAGCGATCCGCAGCGCGATCGACCGCTCTCGGGACCCCTGCGCCGCCTTGGCGATCACGGTCCGTACGTACCGGAGGATGAATAGCACGCGTTCTGGGTCCTGCTCGGCGGTTTGCAGCAGCAGGACCAGCGAACGGTAGGCCGAGAACGCGATTCGCTCCCCGCGCTGCGTCAGGAAGCAGAGCCAGTTGAGCGCCTCTAGGCGATAGAGGGAGCCCAGGCGGCCCGTCAATGCCATGGCCGCCGTCACGGCCCGGCCCGGCCCCCTGTTGTCCGTCCAGCTCAAGGCAATGTTCAGGGCCTGCGGCGCGAGATGATCGATGTCGCACATGAAATGCAGTGCCAGCGCGGCGGTCACCCGCTGGTTGGTAAGCCCTTCGGACCACGCTTTCAACATGTTCTCGTCGACATCGACGAGCGCGTGCCGGGCTAGAAGCGCGACGCTGCGAGCCACTTCCGTGCGGGTGTCCAGGTCACCAAGCAAGGCCAGCTCACCCAGCCATTGACGCAGCGGGTACCAGAGCTCGTAGCCGTACAGGTCGTGCAATTCCGCGATAACGAACTCGCGGACCCGCGGCTCGGTGAAGACCAGGCGGCGCTCGCTGCGCCCGGCGTTCCGGTCCGGCCCGGGCCGGTGCTCGATCGTCACGAGCCCCATCGCCCGCTCTTTCCACCGGGCCCTGGACTGCTGGGCCACCGCACCGCTCAACGCCGTCCTGGTCTCGTCGTCCGACTCCGCGACCGGTGTCCCACCGCTCTGCTCCCAGTTGCGCACGTGGGCGGCGAGTGCGGCACACTCCTTCTCGAAGGTCCGCTCCGGGATGCCTTCCAGAAAGGCCAGGGCCGCGAGCGGGATCAGGTCGTCCGAGGACGGCTGTTTGCGGAACAACTCCTGGACCACCTCCCGGCACCGGTCCCGCAAGGTGTCCAGCGCCTTCTCCGTGCCCTCCCGGGACAAGACCACGGCTGCCGCGACGACGTCCGCCGGCCGCCGCTGTTCGCTGACTCGCTTCCGCAGCTCCTGCTCGGTGTCCGGCGCGAGGCCGGCGTGCGGCAACAGGCCCCTGCAACGCTCGAACAACTCCAGGGGATCCGGGGCCCGCCACGTCACACAGTGGTCCCGCAGCGCCAGCCGCCGATGGGTCGTGCCGCCCGCCGTGATCACCAGGTACGACCCCTTGCGGCGCAGTTCCTCGCTCAGCCGCCCGATCGCGTACGTCTGCACGGCCTCGACATGCAGCTCGCCGACGTAGTCGAGGATGACGTACCCCTGCCCCGGCTTGAGGTCCCGCGACACGGCCAGCTCGGCGAGAGCGTTGGCGGGCGACAGGCTGCGCAGTCTGGCCTCCTTGCCCAGGATCTCCCTGAGCAGAGCGAGGGAGCCTGCGCCCCGGCCGCAGTTGCCCTCACCGGTCAGCACGACGAGAGCGTCCTCGCGCAGTTTGCCGAGCGCCTCGTCGAAGCAGGGCTGCGGGGGGACATAGAACCGCAGGGCGCGGATCGTCTCCTCGGGCTCGATGGTGCCGGGGGCGAGACCAGGGGATGAGACGCCGTCGAAGCCGAACGCCGCTCCGGAGGCGTCGACGACGCCGTAGAAGTTGTTGTTGACGAGCTGGTGTACGCGACTCAGATCGTTGTAACCCCGATCGTCCTCCTCGCGTTCGTCCGCCTCCCGACGCTGCTCGCGAGCCACGTCAGGTCCGGCACCTAGACCGAGGGCGTCCTCTCCGGCCTCCGGCGCCCCGTCGGCATCGACCGGCGTGGGCGGCACGACGTCCTTGTCAGGAGCGAGCACGGGCGGTTCGGTCAGCCCGTCGTCCGGGCCCGGTTCGTCAGCCACCGGCGCTCCCGAAGCCGAAGACGGCGCCCCGGGCATCCACGGGGCCGGCGACATTAGTGACATTGATCTTGTCGGCCCGGTACTCGTTGCTGATCCCCATCCCGCTGGATCCGCCCGTGGCGGCCGGTTCGGGCCGGATCGTCGTGGGTTCCCCCGCCGCCGGGTCCGCGGGCTTCCTCGTCTCCGCGGTCCTGAGCTCGTGTGCGGTGACGGCGGGTGCGCCGAGGACGGGCACGCGCAGCCAGGCCGTGGCCTCGTACTCCTTCACCTGGACGGTGACGCGGGTGAAGTCCTCGGGAGTCAGGGTCGTGTGGCTACCCGCCACCGTGGACCGGAAGATTTCGTCGGACAACAGCAGTGCCAGGTCGGCCCCGGGGTGGGTGGCCAGGGCGTCGTAGAGCGGACGCGCGTTCAGCAGGCGCGCCGTGGCCACCACGGCCGTGCCGGCGAAACCATTGTCGGCCAGCTCCACCAGTCCCTGGTGGATGACAGCCCGTAGCCGCATGCGGGCCTCGGGAACTCGCTGAGCGTTGTACTCGCGCAGCTCGGCAACGAGATGGCGGATGTAGTCGTCGACCAGACGCGGTTCCTTGCCATCGACGGGCCGCACCGCCAGCTGCTCGTCGCCCTTACGCTGGATTTGCCACTGCGCGCGGTCCAGGCCGGCACCCCTGGCGGCGCGGTCGAGAAGCCGCGGCAGATCGTGCTGGATTTCGGACTGCCTGCGGTCGTTGTTGCTTCCGTAGGCTTGTGCGTCCACGGCTATGCAGGTGCAGGGATAGAAGTCAGGCCACGCAGCCACCCGATCAGTTCCTCTCTGGGCAGGCGATGGGCAGAGAATGCCCACGAAGTGCTGACCCAGAGGCTAGGAGGGATAGCTCGAAGTGATTCCGTATCAGTACGGGTTGTCAGCAACGACTTTGGCGAATTCGAGCAGCTTCGGAACGTCACAGATGGTTATGTTTCGGTAACTGCGTTCCACCAGTCCCTGAGCTGTCAGCATGGCGAGACTCTTCTCAGCCGTGTTGAGCTTCAGGCCGGCCAGTGACGCGAGTTCCTTCTGTGTCAGCGTCACGCCGAGGTCGCACCGCTTGCCGTCGCTGCCCGGCACGGGCTGGGCGTAGGACTGGCACAACTCGGCCAGAACCCGGGCCAGCCGGGTCAGCGAGTCGTAGGCTTGGAAGTCGATCCGGCGTCGGTTGGCCCCGCGCAGCCGGGCGCACAGCATGTGGAGGACGGCCCTCATGGCGTCCGGATGTCGGGAGAGGAAGGTCTCCAGCGCCCGCACCTGGATGATCCGCGCGGTCACGTCACTGCACGCGACCACCGTGCCGGACCTGGGGCGCTCCTCGAAGGCCGCCATCTCACCGACCAGGTCGCCTTCTATCCGGATGGCGAGCAGCATGTCGTAACCGCTCTCCGCACTGGCCACGACCTTCACGACACCGCTCGTGATTAGCAGGACGTGGCGACTCTCCTCGCCCTGCTGAAGTAGGGCGCGATGAGGGGGATAGTTCATCGGGGTGCCCTGGCTCAGGAGTTCTTCCCGCGTCGTGCCCCGCAGCCGGCCAAGAAATGTGGACGGTGGCCACTCGTGAATCACCAACCCTCCCTCCCCAGGCGCTGCCATTCCGCAGCGCGGTGCGCTGTTCGAGCCTGCCCATGCTGCTGTCGAGTTGAGTGCTGGCGAGCAGAAAGGTCGGAATGTGGCCTGTTTTCTCACCTCATCAGCCAGAATTGACCGAACGCATATTCCCATGGGGGCTATGGGGCTAATCGCGACCTTTCGCGCCCAGTGCCAGAGAACTCCACGGTCAGCGACCGGTATCTCGCCGGGAGTAATCAGGGAGTCGATAATCCCCCCCTGGGCCCTGTTGCGACCGCCCGAAGCCACGTCAGCCCGACGCTCCGGCCTGGAACAAACACCATCCGTGCCGACTGGACCGGCGGTCCACCCTCATCCGGGACAAAGGAGTCGTGAGTTCAGGATGCCAAGCGTTGGAGTCGGCTGGCAGCCTCGTGGAGGACGTCGTCCCTCTTACAGAAGGTAAACCGGACTTGGCTACGGCCGACGTCCGGGGCGTCGTAGAACACGGAGTTGGGGATGGCCACTACGCCACAGCGTTCGGGAAGGGCGCGGCAGAAGGCGTAGGCGTCCTTCTCGCCCAAGGGCGTGATGTCGGTGGTGATGAAGTACGTGCCCTGAGGCTGGTAGACCTCGAACCCGACCGCGCGCAGCCCGTTGCCGAGCAGGTCGCGCTTGCGTCGCAGGTCGGCGCGGAAGCCGTCGAAGTACGAGTCAGGCAGTCGGAGGGCCTTGGCGATCGCGTACTGGAAAGGACCCGAGGTGACGTAGGTCAGGTACTGCTTGGCGGTCCGGACCGCTGAGACGAGCGGGCCGTTCGCCGTGACCCAGCCAACCTTCCATCCGGTGAACGAGAAGGTCTTGCCAGCGGATGAGATGGAGACGGTTCGCTCGCGCATGCCGGGCAAGGCCGCGATGGGGCGATGCGTGTCCTCGTAGACCAAGTGCTCGTACACCTCGTCGGTAACAACGAGCAGTTCGTGCTCGACGGCGAGTGCGGCGATGGCGTCCTGCTCTTCGGCGGAGAGGACCATCCCGGTCGGGTTGTGCGGGGTGTTGAGGAGCAGCAGACGGGTCTGCGGCGTGATCTTGGCCCGGAGCTCATCCAGATCCGGGCGGAAGGATGGGGCGCGCAGGGTGAGCGGCACGCGCTTCGCGCCAGCCATGGCGATACAGGCGGCGTAGGAGTCATAGAAGGGTTCGAAGGCGATCACCTCGTCGCCCGGCTCCAAGAGGGCCAGCATGGTCGCGGCGATGGCCTCGGTGGCGCCGGCGGTGACCAGGACCTCGGTATCGGGGTCGAAGGGGAGATCGTAGAAGCGCTGCTGGTGCTCGGAGATCGCAGCGCGCAGTTCCGGAACCCCCGGGCCGGGTGGGTACTGGTTTCCCTTGCCGTCCCGCAAGGCGCGGACGGCGGCCTCGCGGATCTCCTCGGGGCCGTCGGTGTCGGGGAAGCCCTGGCCCAGGTTGATCGCGCCCATCGCGGTGGCCAGTGCCGACATCTCCGCGAAGATCGTTGTCCCGAGTCCGTCCAGCCTTCGGTTCATCAGTGGCCTGGTGCTCATGTCTCCACCGTTCTCACTCGGGTACCCGTCGAGTCTCTGGGGCCCATCCTGACTCATGGCCGCTCCTACCCCCCCCGCGTGGTGCGGGGACGGCAGTGGGGAGAGGAGCGAGAGCGCCCTCCTCTCCCGGCTGCCGTGCTGCCGGCTCCCGGAGAACACCGGCCTTGGCCGAGATATCGCGTAGGAGCGCGTCCCGCAGGTTGTGCACCGTCGCGATTTTGGAGACAAGGAGCCGCGCCGTGGCGTGCAGGGGCTCGGCCATCCTGTGAAAGGCGGTGCGCGTGTACTGGTCTGGCCAGGTGACTCTCAGGCGCTTGAGGGCGAGGGCGGAGATCTCCCGTGCGTTCCGGCCCTGCGCAGTCTGCATGATCTCGCCGCTCCTGCTTCTGAGTTCGTGAAGCAGCCACCAACTGTCCGTGTCCTCGATGGGGCGCACCGCGACGACGCTCCTGAGAGCTGTCGCCGGGCGGCGCGTCACAGCGATGTGCGCGCCGTCGGGACGGGTGCTCAGCATGAAGGTGCCGGAAGGATGCGCCTGGCCGGCGTCTGCTGGGCTCAGCAGGCGAAA
This sequence comes from Streptomyces sp. NPDC091416, assembly GCF_044756845.1. Classification (NCBI taxonomy): domain Bacteria; kingdom Bacillati; phylum Actinomycetota; class Actinomycetes; order Kitasatosporales; family Streptomycetaceae; genus Streptomyces; species Streptomyces sp. NPDC091416. Next base: position 161,458 of record NZ_JBIVTU010000016.1, on the reverse strand, counting down.
ATTTTCCACGTGGGGCACGGGGAGGTCGAAGAGGTCGGTCGGAGCGATCGCATCGACTGTGGGCCCTGGCTGCAGAGGAGGGAGCGAGCTTTCGGCGCCTTTGCCTGTCTTCGATTTGGCGACCTCGGCCAGTAGCCGTGTTTCCCAGGAAGGTTCCGCCGACGCCCAGTCGTCGTGGAGGGCGTCGGCCAGTGCCACAGCCTGGCGCGCGCTCCTCTCGTAGAGGGAGGCCATCTCCTCGATGAGGCCGAAGGCTCGGTCATATGCGGCGACAACGTCCGGCGGGGGGAGCGGAAACAGCATGCGGCGGAGGGTGTCGAGGCTGATGGTGGGCTCGACGTGTGCCGTCACGTCCTCGTCGATCCGGGCCTTAGCCGTGGACGTCTGCAGCCAGATGCGCAGCCATCGCACGATGTACGGCTCAGCGCGGAGGATACCGATCGACCTGGTCGCCGGCCATCCTGCGTGCTCCGAGGTGACCAGCGCGGACTCGCCCACCCGCCTGACGAGTACGACGGCCAAGTCGCCCTGCCTGAGGGCGCGGGTGGCCGGAGGGCCGCCCGACACGTACTGATTCATGCGAGGTGAGAGGATCCTGCCATCTCGGACGAACTCGGAGCCGACTACTCCTGGCGCTTGGTCGGATGCCTTGTCGTCGACGGCGCCACAGGTCGTGTAGATATCCCTGCGGAATTGCTCCATCGCGATGGAGGTGGTCGGCCAAGCCGCCGTATCCGAGTCGGTCTGGTGAGTGTCGGCTTCCATCAGATCTCCTCCAAGACGTCCAGCAGCCGGAGTTCCAGATCACGCATCCGGTCGAAGGAATCAGCCAGTTCCAGCTTGAGTTCGTCGATCCGGCTCCGCGTGTCGCGTTCGGGGCTGGGAGGCTCCACGGCGTACGAGGTTGGCATCAAGCTGTACTCGTGGTCGGCGATCTCCTTGATGGAGCAGCTTCGGGACCATCCGGTCTCGTCTTTGTACGGCGGGACCGCGGTGCCGTCCTCGGAAAGGCCACGCCACGCTGCGAGGGTGTCCAGAATCAGTGCAACGTTCTTCTCGCCCAGCCTGCGCGCTCTTGAGTTGGGGACCTGCTCGAAGGCTCGCCGCGCATTGATGAAGAGCACTTGTCGGCGGCGGTCCGTGATGCCCCAGCCAGCACGCGACCTCTTGTCCTTGTTGAGTACCCACAAGCAGGCGGTTGTCTCGGTGTGACCGAACACGCGGGGCGGCAGAGCGATCACGCACTCGACGAGGTCGTCTCGCAGGAGGCGCTCGCGGAGCCTTCGGGTGATGGGCTGCCGGGTGTTGGCCACGATGTCGGCCATCAGGAAGGCGGCGCGTCCGGCCGGAGCCAGTGCGTGCGCGATGTGTTGAATCCACGCGGAGTTGGCGGATCCGCGGGACGGCGGTTCCTCCGGCCACCGGGGATCGGTAGGAACCCGGGAAGCTGACCGGCGGGCGCTCTGCTTCGTCTGGTCCTCCGGCGCCCAGTCGCGCTGGTTGAAGGGGAGGTTGGCCAGGATGATGTCATGGGGCTCGCGTTCGGGCTCCGCGAGGCTGTCCCCGGGCGGAGAGACGTCGGCGTTGATCCCTCGTACGGCGAAGTTCATGCGAGCCACCTGCGAGGTGTCGGCGTGTTGCTCCTTTCCCTGCAACGACATGGCCGGGTCCGCCTCGACGCGGTCGTGGACGTAGCGGTGACTCTCGACGAGCAGGCCCCCTGAACCGCAGACAGGGTCCAGCACTCGGTGCCTGTCGCGGGGTACGGCTGCGCCGACCATGAGACGTGCCATGTCAATGGGCGTGAAGTAGCGGCTGCCGTCTGCTTGGTCCGCCGAGAGGTCCCGCAGGCACTGGTCGAGCAGGGGGCCGACCCGCTGGGTGGAGCCAATGGCTTGGATGAGAGCGTGCAGGTGCTCATCGGAACGAGGGGGCGGAATGGGCATAAGAGTCCGCGTGCCAGCGTCGGTGCCCTGAGCGTCGATTGTGGGGAGCCAGTGGGCCAGACACTTGCTCACGGCAGCGCGGATTCCCGAATCGCCCGCTGCCGACTGACTCATCAACCACGACCATGTCGGGACGCCGGTGCCTGGAGCGGCGTGTGCCTTCCGGCTCAGGAACAGCAGCCCGAGGACCAAGCGAGTCGCGTCGTGGGCGTTCATCGGCCGCGAGAGGTGTCTGCGGTGTAGGAGCACCTTGTTGAGAGAGGGGAGATCCTCGGCCTGCACGCGCCTTGGACGGGCACCCGTGTCGCTCATGAGCCCACCACCCCCAGGGCGTCCATGACCACGATGAGCAGCGTCAGGGAGCCGGCGAAGGTGAATGCTCCTGCCTTGAGGGCCGACGTGGGGCGCCCTCCCTCGACTACTGCCACGAAGCTGCCGGCAAGAGCGGTGACAAGCGCCGCGAGGACCGCGATGATCACGTACATCAGCGTCTGCTGCACGTGGTTCCTTCCTGGGGTCGGGGGATCTCCAAGTGGGCGAGTGAGCCGCGTGATCCCCGGTTGCAGGTAGGACAGTAGAAGACGTAGGCCACATGCTGGGGGATGCACGGTGTTTGGAATTTCCTAGGGCGCGCGCTCGGGAATCAAGCGCTTTCGGCAAGTGCACGTCGTTTGGGATTCAGAATAGTGAGTCGGCTAGAGGGTGTACCTGGGTTTCCGCCCCACAATCTGAATAGGCAGGCGAAGAAGCCTTGACTCAGCCGACCTTCCAGCCGGTGAAGGAGAACGTCTTGCCGGCCGAGCTGATGGTGACCGTCCGCTCGCGCATCCCCGGGAAGCCGGCGAGCGGCAGGTGTTCGCCCTCGAAGACCAGGTGTTCGTAGACCTCGTCGGTGACGACGAGGAGATCGCGTTCGCACGCCAGCCCGGCGATCGCGCCGAGTTCCTCGCGGGTCAGGACGGTGCCGGTGGGGTTGTGCGGGGTGTTGATCAGCAGCAGCCGGGTGCGGGGGGTGACGGCGGCGCGCAGTTCGTCGAGGTCCAGCCGGTAGGTGCCGGTGGACGGCTCGGAGTGCAGGGTTACGGGGACGCGGGTGGCGCCCGCCATGGCGATGCAGGCGGCGTACGAGTCGTAGTAGGGCTCCAGGGCGACGACCTCGTCCCCCGGCTCCAGGAGCGCCAGCAGCGTGGCCGCGATGGCCTCGGTGGCGCCCGCGGTGACGAGGACCTCGGTGTCGGGGTCGTACGCCAGGGCGTAGCGGCGCTGTTGGTGGGCCGTGATCGCGGTGCGCAGTTCGGGTACGCCGGGCCCCGGTGGGTACTGGTTGCCGTGCCCGGCGCGCAGGGCACGGACCGCGGCCTCGCGGATCTCCTCGGGACCGTCGGTGTCGGGGAAGCCCTGGCCGAGGTTGATGGCGCCGGTGCGGACGGCCAGCGCGGACATCTCCGCGAAGATCGTCGTGCCGAACTCGGCGAGGCGGCGGTTGAGCAGCGGTCGTCCCTGTGTCATGACCGCCATCCTGCGCGGAAGCTCTGGAGTTGCTCAAGTCTGCTTTGGCCGTACGGGGACGGGGGCATCCCCCTGACACGCGGGAATCGGTACGGAGCGGGGGACTTTCGCTTCGGGGGACGGAAGGACGTGGGGTCCGTGATGAGTGTGGGCATAGCGGTGTTCGTGGCCGTGGTCGTGATCCTCGTTTCGGCGCTGGTGAGTGCGGGCAACCGCGGCCGGTCGACGGCCGGGCGGCGCAGGTCCGGCGGCGCGGGTGGCGGTGGTGGCGGCAGCTCGTGGGCGGGCGGAGACGGTGGCGGCGACTCGGGCGGTCACTCGTGCGGCGGCGGTTCGTCGTGCGGTGGCGGCGGGGGTGGATGCGGCGGAGGCAGCTGACACGGGGCAGCTGGTCCGCGGCCGGGCCGGGGTGGCCGGCCCGGGCGCCCGGCGGGATGAGGAGGAGCCTCTAAGTCCCGCCGGGCGCCTTTTTGTTGGGCCGTGCGGCGCATTCCCGGTGAACACCTGAACCGGCAGGCCCCCGAGGGGATGGAAACCACGCCAAGTTGGGTAAAAACGCTGCGAGTGCGGCGTAGTTCGTGATTCCCTCGGTGGAGAGAACATTCAGCCCTCGGACCCCAGTTGGGCCTGATCGGGCGCCTCCCACCTCCCACGTGCACCACGTCGGGGCGCCCCCTGTCCACGTGTCCATGTGTGTTTTGCGGAGCCGACCCATGCTCACGACCCTTCATACGGCCTATTCCGACACCCGTGCCGCCGATCTGGCCTGGGCGCTGGGGCGTGAACCGCTCCCGGCGCTGGCCGTCCTCGATCTCGGGCTCGCCGGCGCACAACTGCAGTTGCGGCTGCTCGGCGCCTCCCATCAGGTACTTCTGGAGGAGGAAGAGGGCAGCTGCTCCGAAACCGTCGCCTGTATGCCCGGCAGCAGCACCCCGCTGCCCTTAGGCGTCTCCAAGCGGCTGGGGGACTGGGAGTACGAGTTCGCGGCGCGCGTCGAGACGCTCAGCGCGGGCTCCTTCGCGGGCCGGGCGCAGGAACTGCTGGCGCTCGTCGCCGACCATCCCCACGGCCTGGCCGGGACGTTCCCGGGGAGCCCGCACGCCTTCACCGCGATGCTGGCCCAGCGGACCGAGGGCCAGGTGCGGTGGCGCACCTGGCACGCGTACCCGCAGGAGGGCCGGCTGGTGGTGACGCGGACCCGGGTGGGTGTGCGGATGCCGGCGGCGGCGGTGCTGTGACCGGCGCCAACTCCGTTGGAAATACGCCGATTACACCCTTGTGGGTGACAAGCGGCGACGTTTCAGTGACGTAGCGTTCGCGGCATGATCGACCAGCAGGTGCCGCTGCGTGGGGGCGCGGCGCGGCTTCCCGTGCGACCGAGGACCGGCCGGTACCTCGTGCTGGCCACTGTCTTCATCTGCGCCGCCTGCGGGCTGGTGTACGAGCTCGAACTGGTCGCACTCGCCTCCTACCTGATCGGTGACTCCGTCACCCAGGCATCCGTCGTGCTGTCCGTGATGGTGTTCGCCATGGGCATCGGCTCGCTGCTCGCGAAACGGCTGCGCAGCCGTGCGGCGGTCGGCTTCGGGCTGATCGAGGCGGCGCTCGCCCTGGTCGGCGGCTCCTCCGCACTGGTGCTCTACGCGTCGTTCGCCTGGATCGGGGAGTCGCGGTACGCCCTGGTCGGGTTCTCGCTGGCGATCGGCATTCTGATCGGCGCGGAGATCCCGCTGCTGATGACGCTGATCCAGCGGGTGGACCGGCAGGACGCGGGCGGGGCGGTCGCCGATCTCTTCGCCGCCGACTACGTGGGCGCGCTGGTCGGAGGGCTGGCGTTCCCGTTCCTGCTGCTGCCGATGCTCGGCCAGCTGTCGGGCGCGCTGTTCACCGGGACGGTCAACGCGGCGGCCGGCGGGGCCCTGGTCCTGTGGCTGTTCCGGCGGGATCTCACCGCCCGCTCCCGGTGGCTGCTGGTCACCGCCAACGTGCTGGTGATCGCCGTGCTCGCCACGGCCGCCGTGCTGGCCGACGACTTCGAGCGGGCGGCGCGGCGGGCGGTCTACGGCGATCAGGTGCGGGTCGCGATGCAGACCGAGGTCCAGGAAGTGGTGCTGACCGGATCGGACCGCGGCTCGCTGGACCTCTACCTGGACGGGCGGCTGCGGGTCAGTTCCCGCGACGAGTACCGCTACCACGAGGCGCTGGTGCACCCGGCGATGAACGGGCCGCACGCCCGGGTCCTGGTCCTCGGCGGCGGGGACGGCCTGGCGGCCCGCGAGGTGCTGCGCTACCCGGACGCGCGGAGCGTGACCGTGGTGGAGCTGGACCCCGCCGTCACCCGCTTGGCCCGTACCGACCGGGCGCTGTCCGAGCTGAACGCACACGCGTACCGGGATCCGCGGACGAGGGCGGTGACCGGGGACGCGTTCAGCTGGCTGCGGACGGCGCACGACCGCTACGACGTGGTGATCGCGGACCTGCCGGACCCGGGGATCTCGGCCAGCGCGAAGCTCTATTCGGCGGAGTTCTACGGACTGGTCGCCCGGGCCCTGGCACCGGACGGCCGGCTGGTGGTGCACGGAGGGCCGGCGGTGAGCCGGCCGCGCACGTACTGGACGGTCGAGGCGTCCATGCGGGCGGCCGGACTGCACACGCGCCCCTATCGGATCAGCGGGCGGTACGCCGGATCCGCGGCCGGTCCCGACCGGGCCACGGGCCGGAAGGCCGAGGTCCACGGCTGGGGGTTCGTGCTGGCCGGACCGGCCGAGTCACCCGCCCTGGGTCTGGACGCCGGGGCGCCGCCGTTGCGGTTCCTGACCGGCTCCGCGCTGCGGGACGCGGGGCGGCGTGCGGAGGCCGGGCGGCTGCGGGGCCGGGCGCCGTCGACGCTGGTCCATCCGCGGTACTGGGAGGAACGGTGAACGGTGCGCGGCAGGCCGGTGGCGGGGCCTTCGGGGATGCGGAAGCGCTGACGCGGTGGCCGGGGCTGAGTAGGCTCGGTTTCCATGGAGCATGAGGTGTTCGTTCCGGTTCCGGTCCCGGCCCTTCGGCGGACGCTGGGCGATCCTGCCCGGGTCGCGCGCTGTGTGCCCGGGCTCCAGCAGGACGCCGACGCGTCCGCGGGCCCGCTGGCCGGCCGGCTCAAGGTCCGGGCCGGCGGCCACACCATCACGTACCGGGGCGCGCTGCGGCTCACCCCGTTGCCCGGTGCCGCGCACGGGGTGGCCGTGGCGGGCGAGGGCACGGAGGCGCGCGGCAGCGGTTCGGCGAAGCTGGCCCTGGCCATCCGCCTCACCGCGCGCGACGGCGGTACGGCGATCGTCTTCGAGGGCACGGTGGGCGGCGACGGCCGGCTGCTGGAGCTGGACCCGGCAGCGGCGCTGTCGGCGGCGCACCGACTGCTGGACCGGTTCGCCCAGCAGCTGGTCACGGAGTCCCTCTCCGGGGACGCGGGGGCCGAGGGCGGGGACGCGGGGTCTTCGGGCGATGAGGTGCGGGACGCCGTGCAGGACGCGGGCGAGGCCGCCGCCGCAGCTGTCACCGCCGAGGAGCAGGCCGTCGGCGAAGCCGTGGAGCAGGCGCTGGAGGAGGCCGCCGAGGAAGCGGACACCTCGCGGGCCGGTGACGCCCCGGCCCCGCACGACGCGGCTGCGGACGAGCCGCCGGCCGGGGAGCAGCCGCCGGAGCGGGCCTCCGTCTTCGACACCCCGGTGCCGCCGTCGTCGATGGACCCGGTGGCCGGGATCGAGTTCACCGTCCCGGACGGGCCGCCCGCCGAGGCCGCCCATGCCCGGCGCACCATGATCGGCCGCAGTGCGGAGGAGGTCGACCACGCGCCGCCGCGCGGCCGGTACGCCCCCGTCCCGTCACCCGATGCGAGCGGTGCGGGCGCCACGCTCCGCTGGGTGGCCCCCGCGGCCGCACTCGCCCTCGCCTCCGCGGTGGTGGTGGGCCGGGCGCTGCGGCGCCGGAGGTAGCCGCGCCAGTAGGGTCGTCGTGTGAGCAGCAGCGAGAAGGACGTCCGGCTGTCCGTCGGCGAGGCAGAGTTGACCGTGAACCCCGCCAACGGCTGTCGTATCAGCAGCCTGCGGATCGGCGGTACCGAACTGCTGCGGCAGGGGGAGCGCTACGGCTGCTTCCCGATGGTGCCGTGGTGCGGGCGGACCGAGAACGGGCAGTTCCGGGACGGCGGCGTGCTGCATCAGCTGCCGCTGACCGCCCCGCCGCACGCCATCCACGGCACGGGCCGTGACACGGCCTGGCGCACGGCGCGGCGGAGCGGGACGGACGCCGCGTTCTACTACGACCTGACCGACCCCTGGCCGTACCAGGGCCGGGTGACGCAGACCTTCGAACTGACGGAGTCCTCACTGACGTTGGCCTTCGGCGTCGAGACGTACGGGGACTCCTTCCCGGCCCAGGCCGGCTGGCATCCGTGGTTCCGGCGCAACCTCGGGGCCGGCGGGGACGTCCGGATCGACTTCGACGCCGCGTGGCAGGAGAACCATCTGCCGACCGGTCGACGGATCCCTCCCCTGGCCGGACCGTGGGACGACTGCTTCGGCATGCCCGACGGCGTCGACGTGACCCTCACCTGGCCGGAGCGGCTGGAGCTCACGGTGAAGAGCCGTACCGAGTGGGTCGTGGTCTACGACGAGCAGGACGAGGCGGTCTGTGTGGAGCCGCAGTCGGGTCCGCCGAACGGCCTGAACACCGCTCCCCGCTACGTCACCCCGATCGAACCCCTGGAGATCGCGACGACGTGGAGCTGGCGCACGCTCTGAGCGCGGTGGTCCCGAGCGGGTGCGGGGCCGGTCGGCCTTATCCTCGTAGCCATGACTGACGTACGCGCTGAGCTGTTGCAGCAGATCAAGGGCAAGGCCGTGGTTCACGGCAAGGTGACTCTCTCCTCCGGTCTCGAGGCCGACTGGTACATCGATCTGCGCCGCATCACGCTGGACGGCAAGGCCGCTCCGATGGTCGGTCAGGTCATGCTCGACGCGACCGCGGAGCTGGACTACGACTGCGTGGGCGGGCTGACGCTGGGTGCCGACCCGGTCGCCACTTCGATGCTGCACGCCGCCGCCGCCCGCGGGCAGGAGCTGGACGCGTTCGTGGTGCGCAAGGCGCAGAAGGCCCACGGCATGCAGCGCCGGATCGAGGGCACGGAGGTCAAGGGCCGCCGCTGCCTGGTCGTCGAGGACACCTCGACGACCGGCGGTTCGCCGCTGACCGCCGTCGAGGCGGTGCGCGAGGCGGGCGGCGAGGTCGTCGCCGTCGCCGTGATCGTGGAGCGGGGCGCGGCTCCGGCCATCGCCGAGGCGGGCCTCCCGTACGTCCACGTCTACTCGGTCCCGGACCTCGACCTGGCCTGACCTGCGGTTTCCCTCAAGGGGGGTCGGTTTCACGTGAAACCGACCCCCCTTGTCGTCTGTCCGGCGCGGGGCACCCGGAACGCTGGGGGAGTACGCGGGGTGGAGCCGGGACGAGAGTCTGGGAAGATGGGGGCGACGATGACGTCGCCCCCAGGTCAGGGAACCAGCAACGCACACCCGCACATCCCAAGGAGCGGACAGATGCCCATCGCAACCCCCGAGGTCTACGCCGAGATGCTCGACCGGGCGAAGGCAGGCAAGTTCGCCTACCCGGCCATCAATGTGACGTCGACGCAGACCCTGCACGCTGCGCTGCGCGGTTTCGCCGAGGCCGAGAGCGACGGCATCGTTCAGATCTCCACCGGTGGGGCGGAGTTCCTGGGCGGCCAGTACAACAAGGACATGGTCACGGGCGCCGTTGCCCTCGCCGAGTTCGCGCACATCGTCGCCGCCAAGTACGACATCACGGTCGCGCTGCACACCGACCACTGCCCCAAGGACAAGCTGGACACGTACGTCCGTCCGCTGATCGACGTCTCCGCGGAGCGCGTCGCCAAGGGTCTGAACCCGCTGTTCCAGTCCCACATGTGGGACGGCTCGGCCGAGACGCTGGCCGACAACCTGGCCATCGGCCAGGAGCTGCTGGCCAAGGCCGCCGCCGCCAAGATCATCCTTGAGGTCGAGATCACCCCGACCGGTGGCGAGGAGGACGGCGTCACGCACGAGATCAACGACGAGCTCTACACGACCGTCGACGACGCGCTGCGTACCGCCGAGGCGCTCGGCCTGGGCGAGAAGGGCCGCTACCTGCTGGCCGCGTCCTTCGGCAACGTGCACGGCGTCTACAAGCCGGGCAACGTCGTCCTGCGCCCCGAGCTCCTCAAGGACCTCCAGGAGGGTGTTGGCGCCAAGTACGGCAAGACCTCCCCGTTCGACTTCGTCTTCCACGGCGGCTCCGGCTCCACCGCCGAGGAGATCGCCACCGCGCTGGAGAACGGCGTCGTGAAGATGAACCTCGACACCGACACCCAGTACGCCTTCACCCGCCCGATCGTGGACCACGTGTTCCGCAACTACGACGGCGTGCTGAAGGTCGACGGCGAGGTCGGCAACAAGAAGGTCTACGACCCGCGCAGCTGGGGCAAGTCCGCCGAGGGCGGCATGGCCAAGCGCGTCACGGAGGCCTGCGTCAACCTGCGGTCCACCGGCACCAAGCTGAAGTAATCCCGTACGGATGTCTGCCCGGGCCCGGTACCCCTTGGGGTGCCGGGCCCATGGCGTGTCCGTACCCGGCAGGAATGATCTGAGGGAGCAGCTGTGAGCACGTCCTACGACTTCGACACCGTCATCGACCGCCGCGGCACGTGGAGTGTGCAGTGGGACGGGGTCGCGGACAGGTTCGGGGTGGACGGGCTGCTGCCGTTCACCATCTCGGACATGGACTTCGAGACGGCCCCCGAGGTGCTGGCCGCCCTGCGGGCCCGGCTCGACCACGGCGTGTTCGGCTACACCGACTGGCGGCTGGGCGACTTCCGCCCGGCGGTGGCCCACTGGTTCGCGACCCGGTACGACACCGTGATCGACACCGGCCGGCTGGTGTACGGGCCCTCCGTGCTGAGCCAGCTGTCGCAACTGCTCCAGATGTGGACGGCCGAGGGCGACGGCGTGGTCGTCCACACCCCGACGTACGACGGCTTCCGCAAGGCGGTCACCGGACTCGGCCGCGAGCTGCGCGGTGTGGGCCTCGGGGACACGGAGGCGCTGGAGCGGGAGCTCGCGCGTCAGGACAGCAAGGTCCTCGTGGTCTGTTCGCCGCACAACCCGTCGGGGCGGGTGTGGACGGAGGCGGAGCTCGCGGAGATGGCCTCGCTCGCGGCACGGCACGGGGTCGCCGTGATCAGCGACGAGATCCACGCGGACTTCGTGCACGAGGGCCGCGTTCACGTGCCGTGGACGCGGGTGGGGGGTGACGGGCGCTGGGCGCTGATCTCCTCGGCCTCGAAGGCGTTCAACTTCCCGGCGCTGACCGGCTCGTACGGGATCGTCGGCCGCGCGGAGGACCGGACGGAGTACCTGCGCCGGATGGAGACCGCGGAGGGTCTCGCCTCACCGGCGGTGCTCTCGCTGACCGCGCACATCGCGGCGTACCGGGACGGCGCGGCATGGCTGGATGCCGTACGCGCGTATGTCGCCGGGAACCTGGCGCTGGTCGCGGAGCGGCTGAACGCGGCGTTCCCGGGTCTGGAGTGGGAGCCGCCGCAGGCCGGGTACCTGGCCTGGATCGACCTGCGCCGGGCGGGCGTGAAGGACGACGAGGCGCTCCAGCGGGTGCTGGTCGAACGGGAGCGCGTCGCGGTGATGCCGGGGGGTGTGTACGGGGCGGAGGGCTTCGTACGGCTGAACGTGGGGTGCGCGCGGAGCAAGGTGGTGGCGGGGGTGGAGGCGCTGATCCGGGGAGTGGAGGCGGTGCGGGGGGCCGCGTAGCGGCCGTGGGGGAGCGGGGGCGCAGTGGCGCGGGGGGTCTCGGGGGCACGGGGGCGCAGTGGCGCGGGAGGTTTCGGGGCGCTGCCCCGGACCCCGCTCCTCAATCGCCGGAGGGGCTTGAGCTGCCTGGCCGCGGCTGGACGGGCCGGAGGGGCTTGAGCTGCCTGGCCGCGGCTGGACGGGCCGGAGGGGCTTGAACTGCCCGGCCGCGGCTGAACGGGCACGAAGGGCTTGCATGGCCGCTTGGGTGTGCCGAGTGGCCACGCGCCCGACCGGCAACGATGCTGAAGCCATGGCGGAGAGATCAGCTGAATCCGGCGGCATCCGTGTCGCCTCCACCGCCGGGCGCTGGGTCGTCCTCACCACCGTGCTCGGGTCGAGCATGGCCATGCTCGACTCCACCGTCATCAACGTCGCCCTGCCCCGCATCGGCGAGGACTTCGGCACCGGCCTGGCCGCGCTCCAGTGGACCGTCAACGCCTACATGCTGACCCTGGCCGGGCTGATCCTCCTCGGGGGCGCGCTCGGTGACCGGTACGGGCGGCGGCGGGTCTTCGTCGTCGGCGTGGTGTGGTTCGCCGCCGCCTCGCTGCTCTGCGGCCTCGCGCCGAGCGCGGAGGTGCTGATCGCCGCCCGCGCGCTCCAGGGTGTCGGCGGCGCCCTGCTCACCCCCGGATCGCTGGCCCTGATCCAGGCGAGCTTCCACCCGGACGACCGGGCCCGCGCGGTCGGGCTGTGGTCGGGGTTCGGCGGGGTCGGCGCCGCCGTCGGGCCGTTCGTCGGGGGATGGCTCGTCGACGGGCCGGGCTGGCGGTGGGTGTTCCTGCTCAATCTGCCGCTCGCCGCGATCTGTGTGCCCGTCGCCCTGCGCCACGTACCGGAGTCCCGGGATCCGTACGAGCACGGCCGCTTCGACGTCCTGGGGGCCGCACTGGCCGCCCTCGCGCTGGCGCTGGTCACGTACGCGCTGATCGAGGCGCCGGGGAAGGCAGCCTCCCCGGCCGTGATCGGTGCGGCGGTCGGCGGAGTGCTCCTCGGCGCCCTGTTCGTCCAGGTCGAACGAAGGCGGGCGGACCCCATGCTGCCGCCTTCGGTGTTCGCGTCCCGGCAGTTCACGGCCGTCAACATCGTCACCCTCTGCGTGTACGCGGCGCTCGGCGGATTCTTCTTCCTCTCCGCCATCCAGCTCCAGGTCGTGGCGGGCTACTCCGCGCTCGGGGCCGGCACCGCCCTGCTGCCGACCACCGTCCTGATGCTGCTGTTCTCGGCCTCCTCCGGCGAACTGGGCCGGCGGATCGGTCCCCGCATCCCGCTCACCGCCGGTCCGCTGATCGCCGCCACCGGAATGCTGCTGATGCTGCGCGTGGGTCCGGGGTCCGGTTCCGTGACCGGATACCTGAGCGACGTGCTCCCCGCCGTCGCGGTCCTCGGCGTCGGCCTGGTCACCCTGGTGGCGCCCCTCACCGCGACCGTCCTGGCCTCCGTGGACACCGGCCGGGCCGGCCTCGCCAGCGGCATCAACAACGCCGCCGCCCGTGCCGCCGGACTGATCGCCGTGGCCGCCCTGCCCCTGCTCGCCGGAATGGGGCCCGAGGCCTACCAGGACGCGGGGGAGTTCGCCGCGGCCTTCCGGCGGGCCATGCCGATGTGCGCCGGACTGCTGGTCCTCGGCGCCCTCATCGCGTGGACGACCGTGCGCACGCCGCCGGCCGCGGTGCAGGACACCGCACAGCCGGAGTGCACCGTGCACTGCGGCGTCACGAGCCCTCCGCTGGAACCAGCCCACGACAGGCCTTAGAGGCGCTCGTTTCGCGGCATTGTGCGCACCGCGTGCCCCGGGCGGCGGCGCCGGCAGGCACACTTGAACCCATGTCGATCCACGAGAACCTGCTCGGGGGCCCCGCCCCGACCCACCTGCCCGACGACCCGGAGCCGCGCGAGCTGCTCGCCGCCGGCACCGCGCCCGCCGATGTCGCGGCGAAGTACCCGACCTCCTCGCTGGCCTGGGCGCAGCTCGCAGACGAGGCGTTCGAGGGCGGCCGGGTCATCGAGTCGTACGCCTACGCCCGCACCGGCTACCACCGCGGCCTGGACGCCCTGCGCCGCGCCGGGTGGAAGGGCCACGGCCCCGTACCGTTCGAGCACGAGCCGAACCGCGGCTTCCTGCGGGCCCTGCACGGCCTCGCGCGCGCCGCGCAGTCGATCGGCGAGCAGGACGAGTACGAGCGCTGCTCGACGTTCCTGCGCGACTCCTCGCCGACCGCCGCCGAGACCCTCGGCTAGCCGACGCTCCCACCTGCGGGCCCTGTGGACGATCGCCGTCCGCGGGGCCCGTGCGGCTGTCGCGGCCTGCGGATCTCCGCTTAGGATGCGAGCAGGGGACCGGAGCTCCACCACCTCACGGTGGGGGCGGACCGCTACCCGGAAGCTCGTGTCGAGGAGACAGCAATGTCTACGATTCACCCCGACCCCGAAGCCACCGGTGCGCAGACCCCGCACCTCGACTTCGCGGGAACGACTCCGTACGAGGACTATGTCCAGGCGGATGTCCTGACCCACCTCCAGCACCTCCGCTCGGACGATCCCGGCGAGATGGTCTTCCTGGTCACCACCCAGGTCATGGAACTGTGGTTCACCGTCATCGTCCACGAGTGGGAGACCGCCGCGCACGCCTTGCGCGAGGACCGGCTGGATGTCGCGCGCGACGCGCTGAAACGATCGTTGCGGGAGCTGGAGGCGCTGAACGCCTCCTGGACGCCGCTCGCCCAGCTCACCCCCGCCCAGTTCAACTCCTACCGGTCCGCGCTTGGCGAGGGCTCCGGCTTCCAGTCGGCCATGTACCGGCGGATGGAGTTCCTGCTCGGAGACAAGTCCGCGTCCATGCTCGTGCCGCACCGGGGCGCGCCCCGCGTCCACGCCGAGCTGGAGAAGGCGCTCGCCGAGCCCGGTCTGTACGACGAGACGCTCGCCCTGCTCGCCCGGCGCGGCCACGCGGTGCCCCGGGCCGTGCTCGGCCGCGACCTCACCCAGAAGTACGAGCCGTCGCCCGAGGTCGAGGCCGTCTGGGCGGAGATCTACGCCAACCCCGACCAGAACGACGAACTGGTCCGGCTCGGCGAGGCGCTCACCGACGTGGGCGAACTCGTGTGGCGCTGGCGCAACGACCACCTCGTCGCCACCCGGCGGGCGATGGGCTCCAAGACCGGGACCGGTGGGTCCGCCGGGGTCGCCTGGCTGGAGAAGCGCGCCACGAAGAACGTGTTCCCCGAGCTCTGGACGGCCCGCAGCCATGTCTGACCTCCAGGAGCGCGCACACGCGCTCGACACCGCGGACGCGCTGGCGCCGCTGCGGAAGCTCTTCACCCTCGACGACACCGTCTACCTGGACGGGAACTCGCTCGGCGCGCTGCCCCGGCATGTGCCCGCCCGGGTGCAGGAGGTCCTCACCCGCGAGTGGGGCGAGCTGCGCATCCGGTCCTGGGACGAGAGCGGCTGGTGGACCGCCCCGGAGCGGATCGGCGACCGCATCGCCCCGCTCGTCGGTGCGGCGGCCGGCCAGATCGTCGTCGGCGACTCGACGAGCGTGAACGTCTTCAAGGCCGTCGTCGCCGCGACCCGGCTGGCTCCGGAGGGCCGCGACGAGATCCTGGTCGACGCCTCCACGTTCCCCACCGACGGGTACATCGCCACATCGGCGGCGCGCATGACCGGCCACCGGATCGTGCCGGTCGCCCCCGCCGACGTACCGGGCGCGCTCGGCCCGCGTACCGCCGCCGTGCTGCTCAACCACGTCGACTACCGCTCCGGCCGGCTCCACGACCTGCCCGGTCTCACCGCCGCGGTGCACGCCGCGGGCGCGGTCGTCGTCTGGGACCTGTGCCACAGCGCGGGCGCGCTGCCCGTCGGACTGGACGAGCACGGGGTGGACCTGGCGGTCGGCTGCACGTACAAGTACCTCAACGGCGGCCCCGGTTCGCCCGCGTACCTGTACGTCGCCGCACGGCATCAGGCAGCCTTCGACTCGCCCCTGCCGGGATGGACGTCGCACGCCGACCCGTTCGCGATGACCCCCGGGTACACACCCGCGGACGGTGCCGTACGGGGCCGGGTCGGGACCCCCGACATCCTGTCCATGCTGGCCCTGGAGGCGTCCCTCGACGTCTGGGACGGGGTCGGGATCGACGCGGTGCGGGCCAAGTCGCTGGCGCTGACGGACTTCTTCCTGGAGTGCGTCGCCGCGTACGCCCCCGAGGGCCGGGTCACCTCCGTCACCCCGGCCGCCCACGGGGAACGCGGCAGCCAGGTCGCACTGCGGTGCGAGGACGCCGAAGCCGTGATGGCCGCGCTCATCGCGCGCGGCGTCGTCGGGGACCTGCGGCGGCCGGACGTGCTGCGGTTCGGCTTCACTCCGCTGTACGTGGGGTTCGCCGACGCGGAACGCGCGGCGCGGGTGCTTGCGGACGTGTTGACCGCTTCCGCCGCTCCGGCGGCGTAGGCTGCCGGATCAGTCCGGCGACCGGCTCGCCCCGGTCGCCGGACTGACACAGAGGCCGCGACGACGGTCGACGGCCAGGGGGTGGCACCGGATGCTCTTCGATGTCGAGGACGGTGGCGGCGAGGACGGGTACGACCGTTCGGGCCATGTTCGGGCCTCGCGCGAGGTCCTCGACGACGTGGTGCACCGCCCGGAGGATCTTCGTGCGCTGTGCGACATCGGCTTTCCGCAACGCCCCTTCTGGATGGCCCCGGTTCTTGCCGCGGACGGCTGCGCGGTGGTGGCCGGCCGGCCCATCGTGGACCTGGATGACGAGGTAGTGATCATCGAGGAGGAGTTCGGCAGCATTCTGCTCTTCGGCGCGGTGCAGGGCTGGTACCTCTTCCTCGGCCTCGACGACGGCACGGTGCACGCCCTCCCCGGCGAGACGGAGCTCTTCGAGGGTGATCTGCGCCCGGTGCACACCGACCTCTCCTCGCTCCGGCACCTGCTGGAACTGCTGCACCGGCGGGTGCTGGAGGTGGCCCGCGAGGCGACCGGTGTCGACCGGTCCGCTCCGTACCCCGAGCTCGCTCCGTACCCCGGTCCCGCTCCGTACACCGAGCTCGCCCGCTTCGCCGACGGGATCCAGGACGAGTACGCGCGCGTCGACCCGGTGGCCTTCTCCGCGGAGGAGTCCGGGCTGAGCCCCTGGGTCCCCTTCTTCGGTGATCTCAGGGGAGGGCTGTACGGCACGTACTACCACTGCTCCGACCGGGCCTGACGCAGGATCACCCGCCGCCGGGAAACGGGCACCCCGGTACTGATACCGTCCCCGCAGGTCAAGCCAGTTGGCCAGGGCACAGGGACGGTTGGAGCAGCATGTCGGATTCCGCCGCGCGTGATCAGGCCGCGCGTGATCAGGCCGCACGTGATCAGGACGCGGCCGAGACCGAGTCCGCGTTCTCGCATCCGGCGGTCGCCCCCGATGTGTCCGCCGCCTACGGCAGCCACCCGGACCAGGTGATCGACTTCTACGCCCCGCGCGACGGGCGGGCCGGCGCCCCCGTCGTGGTCGTCCTGCACGGCGGGGCCTGGCGGGCACCGTACGACCGGCTCCATGTGTCGCCGTTCGCGGACTTCCTGGCCCGGCGCGGTTTCGCCGTCGCCAGTGTCGAGTACCGGCGCGGGAGCGAGCTCCCGCAGCAACGCGGCTCCGGCCCCGTCGCCGGGCGCTGGCCGGAGACCTTCGACGACGTCGCGGCGGCCATGGACGCGCTGCCCGAGCTCCTGGGACGGCACATGCCCGCGGCGGACGCCCGGCGGACCGTCGTGACGGGGCACTCGGCGGGCGGGCAGCTGGCCCTGTGGGCGGCTGCCCGGCACGTTCTGCCGGAGGGCTCGCCGTGGCGGCTGCCGCGTGCGCCCGCGCTGCGCGGAGTGGTCGCGCTCGCCCCGATCGCGGACTTCGCCTCGGCCGTCGGACTCGATGTCTGCTCCGGCGCGGTCGGGCAGTTCCTGGGGCGCGCGGAGGACTTCACCGAGCGCGCCGCACACGCCGATCCGGCCCTGCTGCTGCCCACCGGGATCGCCACGGCCGTGGTGCAGGGCACCACCGACCTGACCGTGCCGCAGGCCGTCTCGGAGGCGTTCGTGGACGCCGCGGCGAAGGAGGGCGAGACGGTGGGGCTGACGCTGCTGCCGGACGTCGGGCACTTCCCGCTGATCGACCCGGCGGCGGACGCGTGCGCGGTGGTCGCCGAGGAGATCGCCCAGCTGGCCTGGTAGGACCAGTGCCGGCTGCGCCGCGGCGGACCCCGGTAGTACTTGCGACGGACGGCCCAGGATCCGTATCACTGCTGACGACCCGGGGCGCCGCTCCCCCTACCGTGGAAGCGTGACCGAGACCAAGACCAGAAGCCCGGAGTACCGGGTGGCCGCAGGGGCGATAGGCGGCCTGCGCCAGGACCTCATCCATGACGCGTTCGCCTACCGCCCGCTGGGGCCGATGCGGACCGACGGGGTACTGACGCGGAGGCTGCCCGAGCGGCTCCGGGCACGTGCCGAGTGGACGCCGCACGCGGTGGTCCTGACGGCCGCGCTGTTCGCCTTCATGGTGGGGTTCTCCATGAGCGGAAACGCCGGCGTCCTCGTGTCCGGGCTGCTGCCCGCCGTGTGTATCGGCATGACGCTGGTGCGGCCGGTCGGGGCGTTCTGGATGTCGATGGCGCTCGTGCCGGTGAGCATGGTCGCCGGTACTTCCGACGGGCCGTGGGTGGCGAGCACGTACTTCGCCCACCTGGTGGTGCTGGTCGTCGTCGCGGCGCGGACCAGGCCGCGTGCCGCGGCCTGGATGTGGGGTCTGACCGTGCTGTTCGGCACGCTCATGGAGAACGCCGGCGGATGGAACTCCGGGCCGCCCACAACCGCCATGGCGGTGCCGTCGGCGCTCGCGCTGCTTCTGGTGAGCGTGGTGCAGATCCGTCGCGAGGCGGAGCGCGAGGTCACCGTGCAGCGCACCGTCACCGCCGTGGAGCGCGACCGGCGCACCCTGCTGGAGGAGCGCACCACCATCGCCCGCGAGCTGCATGACGTGGTCGCCCACCACATGTCGGTCGTCGCGATCCAGGCCGAGGCCGCCCCCTACCGGGTCGAGAACCCGCCGCCCGAGCTGGAGCAGGCCTTCCTCACGATCCGGGAGAACGCCGTCGCCGCCCTCACCGAACTGCGCCGGGTCCTCGGCGTCGTACGGGCCGAGGACTACGAGGCGCCGGACGCCCCGCAGCCCACCCTGTCCGAGCTCGACGGGCTCCTCGCCAATGTCGGCGAGGCCGGACTGCCGACGGAGAAGACCGTGACCGGTGCGGTCCGCGAGCTGCCGCAGGGCGTCGAGCTCTCGGCGTACCGGATCATTCAGGAAGCCCTCAGCAACAGCCTGCGGCACGCACCGGGCGCCACTGCCAAGGTCGAGATCGGCTATGTGCTGGGCGGTCTGGGGCTGCGCGTCGTCAACGGTCCGCCGACCGCTCCGGCGAAGCCCTCACCCGGTGCCGGGCACGGCATCACGGGCATGCGGGAGCGGGTCGCGATGCTGAACGGTGAGATGACGGCCGAGACGACCGCGGAAGGCGGTTACGAGGTCACCGCCTTCATCCCCGTGCAGGCCGCCCCGTCCGACGCGCCCGCCGAGGAGCAGTCGTGACGGGCCCCGCCGGTACGCCGATCCGGGTCCTGATCGTCGACGACCAGATGATGGTCCGCGAGGGCTTCTCGGTGCTGCTCAACGCGATGCCGGGCATCGAGGTCGCCGGCGAGGCCGTCAACGGGCGGGAGGCCGTCGCCCAGGTCGCGGCGCTCCGTCCCGACGTGGTGCTGATGGACATCCGGATGCCGGAGCTCAACGGCATCGAGGCGACCCGCGAGATCGTCGCGGCGGACGCGGACGCGAAGGTACTGGTCCTCACCACGTTCGACCTCGACGAGTACGTCTACCAGGCGCTGCGTGCCGGTGCCTCAGGCTTCCTCCTCAAGGACGCCTCGGCCCGGCAACTCGCGGACGGGGTACGCGTGGTGGCGTCCGGCGAGGCCCTCCTCGCCCCCACGGTCACCCGCCGCCTGATCACCGAGTTCTCCAAACTCGCGGCGGCCCCGCGACCGCCGGCCCTCGCCCAGATCGGTGACCTCACGGAGCGCGAGACGGAAGTGCTCGTCCTGATCGCCCAGGGCCTTTCGAACGCGGAGATCGCCTCGCATCTGGTGGTCGCCGAGTCGACGATCAAGACCCATGTGAGCCGCATCCTGGTGAAGCTGGGCCTGCGCGACCGCACCCAGGCGGCCGTCTTCGCCTACGAGGCCCGACTGGTCACCCCGTCCTGAGGCGGCCCGTCCCGGGGCCAGGGCCGGCCCCCGGGGGGCCCTCGGAGGGCATGCGGCCGGGAGCCGGTCCGCGGACGGGGTCCGGTGGGGGCGGGGCGCGTCCGTCCGCAGGCAAGGGTCTGGGTGGGGGTGCGCGTCGGTCCGCGGGCAAGGGGGGCTCGGCGGGGGCGGGCGTCGGGGGCTCGGCGGGGGTGGATGCCGGTCCGCGGGGGCAGCGACCCCGGGCGGGGATGGGTGCCGGTCCGCAGCCCCGGGCGGGGACGGGTGCCGGTCCGCGGCCCCGGGCGGGGGCGGGTGCCGGTCCGCGAGCAGGGCTGGCCCGGGGGCAGGTGGCCGGTTAGCGTCGGTCCATGGACCAGCCCTCGCGCGCCGACTCCGGCCCCGCCGCCCCGTTCGATCCCTGGTCGGCGGCGTTCGTCGCCGATCCGTACCCCGCCTACGCCGAGCTGCGTGCCACCGGCCGGGCGCACTATTTCGAGCCGACCGATCAGTGGCTCGTCCCGCACTACGCCGACGTGTCGGCTCTGCTGCGCGACCGACGGCTGGGCCGGACGTACCTGCACCGGTTCACGCACGAGGAGTTCGGCCGGACGCCGCCGCCCGCCGCGCACGAGCCGTTCGAGACGCTGAACGGGCAGGGGCTGCTGGACCTCGAACCGCCGGACCACACACGGATCCGGCGACTCGTCTCCAAGGCGTTCACCCCGCGCACGGTCGAACAGCTCGTTCCGACCGTTCAGCGGCTCGCCGCCGGGCTCGTCGACGATTTCGTCGCGCAGGGCGGCGGCGATCTGCTGACGGCGGTCGCCGAGCCGCTGCCCGTCGCCGTCATCGCGGAGATGCTCGGCATTCCGGAGTCCGACCGCGCCCCGTTGCGGCCCTGGTCGGCGGCGATCTGCGGAATGTTCGAGCTCAACCCGTCCGAGGAGACCGCCCGGGCCGCCGTCCGCGCCTCCCTCGACTTCTCCTCGTACCTGCGGGAACTGATCGCCGAGCGGCGCGGCAACCCGGGGACGGACCTGATCTCCGCGCTCATCGCCGCCCATGACGAGGGCGAGCGGCTGACCGAACAGGAGATGGTCTCCACCTGCGTGCTGCTGCTGAACGCGGGCCACGAGGCGACCGTCAACACCACCGTGAACGGCTGGTGGACGCTGCTTCGGCACCCGGAGCAGCTGGCCGCTCTGCGGGCGGACCACGGCCTGCTGCCCACTGCGGTGGAGGAGCTCATGCGCTACGACACCCCGTTGCAGATGTTCGAACGCTGGGTGCTCGACGACATCGAGATCGGCGGCACGGTCATTCCGCGCGGCTCGGAGGTGGCCCTCCTCTTCGGCTCGGCCAACCGCGACCCGGCCCGCTTCCCGGACCCGGACACACTGGACCTCGCCCGGCGGGAGAACCCGCACATCACCTTCGGCGCGGGCATCCACTTCTGTCTCGGGGCGCCCCTGGCCCGGGTGGAACTGGTCACCTCCTTCGGTGAGTTGCTGCGCCGGGCGCCCGGCATGCGGCTGGTCGCGGAACCGGAGTGGAACCCGGGTTACGTGATCCGGGGAGTGAAGGAACTCCGCGTCGAGCTCTGACGCACGGGCGCGGCGGGGGCCTGGGCGGCCGAGGGGCGGGCCCCGTCTCCCTCCGCCCCCGCCCTCGTCCCCCCGGTTTTCGTCCCCGCGTCCCGGCAACCCCCTCAGGTCAGCATGTCGCGCCGGCGCAGTGCCGCCAGGCCGGCCGCCACCAGCACCATCGCGCCCGCGGTGAGGAACACCACCGGCCCCCACTCCATGGCCGCCGCCCCCGGCAGCTTGGGCAGGTGCGTGAACGGCGACACGTCCATCACGGGCTGCGGCAGATCCATGGCAGGGCCTATCCAGCCCAGCGCCAGGCAGAGACCTACCAGGCCCCAGCCCGCCGCTGCGGCTTTCGGCAGCACCCCGTACAACAGGACCGTCACCCCGCCCAGCAGCCAGACGGCGGGCAGTTGCACCAGCGAGGCGCCCAGCACGGCGGGGAGTTCGTGTCCGTAGCCCACCGCCAGTCCGAGGCCGCCGACCGTCATGATCAGGGCGGCGCCGCCGAAGGCGAGCAGCAGATGGCCGACGGCCCAGCCCGTCCGGCCGACGGCGCCCGCGAGCACCGGTTCCGCCCGCCCGGCGGTCTCCTCGCCGTGCAGCCGCAGCACCGAGGAGACGATGTACAGCGCCGCCACCGTGCCGAGTACGGAGACCATCGAGGCGAGGAACGCATCGGTCAGACCGGACTGGCCGCCCATGCGCTCGAAGATCTGCTTCGTCTTCTCGTTGTCCCCGACGAGATCCGCCGCGCCGCCGGTCAGCCCGCCGAAGACGACGCCGACCGCGGCGAACGACGCCGTCCATCCCAGGAGCGCACCGCGCTGGAGGCGCACCGCGAGGCCGAGGGCGGTGGAGATCCGGCCCCGGGCGGGCCCCGGCCGCGTCGCCAGGAAGCTCATGCCGACATCGCGCCGGCCGGTCAGCGCGTACGCCACGGCGCACTGCACGGCCACGGCGCCGGCCGTCACGAGAAGCACCCACCACCGGTCGTCCGCGTAGGGCCGGACGTTCTCGGCCCATCCGAGTGGGGAGAGCCACGTGAGGACGGACGAGCCGTCGTCCGTCGCGGAGTCGCCCGCCGCCTTCAGGACGAACGCGGCACCGATCACCGCAGCCGTCAGCCCTTTCGCGAGCCGCGCGCTCTCGGTGAACTGGGCGGCGATCGCGGCGGTGCACGCGAACAGCGCACCGACACCGGCGACGGCCGAGGCGAGCGCCACCGCGCCGGCACCGCCCGTGCCCGACGCGGCCATCCCCGCCACGATCACCAGCCCCAGCGCGGCGTTGGCGATCAGGGCGGCGAGCAGAGCGGCGGTGAGCGGTGCCCGCCGCCCCACCATGGCGGAGGAGAGCATCTCCTGACGGCCGGTCTCCTCTTCCTCCCGGGTATGGCGCACGACGACGACCAGGCTCATCACCCCGGCCAGCGCGGCGCCGAAGGCGATCATGCGCCAGCTGACGAGCGCGCCCACGGAGTCGCCGAACGCCGGCCCGTACATCGCGCGCAACGAGCTGTTGCCGTTCATCGAGGCGGCGAGCTCGGTGCGTTGGGCGGCCGTCCCGTAGAGCGAGGCTATGGACCGCCCGACGGACGAGAACGAGCCGCCCAGCACCAGCACCCAGAGGGGCATGATGACGCGGTCGCGCCGCAGGGCGAGCTGCAGCAGGGGCCAGGTCCCCGCGAGCTGCCCGGTCCCGGCCCGGCGTCCCGTGCGGCCCGTCGCGGTCATGGTCAGGGCAGTCATCGCGCCGCCACCCCCGTGCCCTGACCGGCACTCTGCCCCGCGTCCTGTTCCGCGTCCGCCGTGTAGTGACGGAGGAAGAGCTCCTCCAGGGTGGGCGGTGTGCTGGTCAGGGACCGGACCCCGGACGCGGAGAGTGACTTGAGGACGGCGTCCAGCTTGTCCGTGTCGACCTGGAGCGAGACCTGATGCCCCCGGATGTCGAGGTCGTGCACCCCGGGCAGCTGCCCCAGGCCGCCGGGGGCTTCCGCCAGCTCGGCGGTGATGTTCGTCCGGGTCAGATGGCGCATGCCGGCCAGGGAGCCGGTCTCCACCGTGCGGCCCGCCCGGATGATGCTGACGCGGTCGCAGAGGGACTCGACCTCGCTGAGGATGTGGCTGGAGAGCAGCACTGTCCGTCCGCGGTCGCGTGCTTCGGTGACGCAGCTCTGGAAGACCTCCTCCATCAGCGGGTCGAGCCCGCTGGTCGGCTCGTCGAGGATCAGCAGGTCCGCATCGGAGGCGAACGCGGCCACCAGGGCCACCTTCTGCCGGTTGCCCTTCGAGTACGTCCGCCCCTTCTTCGTCGGGTCGAGCTCGAACCGTTCGACGAGGTCCGCGCGCCGGGTGTCGTCGAGGCCGCCGCGCAGTCGCCCGTACAGATCGATCACCTCGCCGCCCGAGAGGTTGCGCCACAGCGTGACGTCCCCGGGGACGTACGCCACGCGCCGGTGCAGCTCCACCGCGTCGCGCCAGGGGTCGCGGCCGAGCAGCTGGGCGGCGCCGGAATCGGGCCGCAGCAGGCCCAGCAGGACCCGGATGGTGGTGGACTTCCCCGATCCGTTCGGCCCGAGGAAGCCGTGGACCTCACCGGACTCGACGGTCAGGTCGAGCCCGTCCAGCGCATGCGTCCGGCCGAACGCCTTGTGCAGCCCGGCCACGGTGATTGCCTTCGTCATGATTCTGAACGTACGCTACGTTCACAAACTTGTGAAGTTAAGGAACCGTATAAACTCAGTACGGGTGACAAGGGCCCGATGATGTCGGAAGGACGAGGGGTCGATGAGCAGCGAGACCGCGGACACACGCGAGCCGGATGGCGCCGCCCAGGGGCGCGAGGACCGTGACGCGGAGGCGGTCGCGCGGTTCGTCGAGCGGTTCGCGTCGGAGATGACCGAGGCGGGCATGCAGCGGATGGCCTCCCGCGTCTTCGCCGCGCTGCTCGCCGACGACGACGCCTCGATGACCTCGGCCGAGCTCGCCCTGGCCCTGCAGATCAGCCCCGCCGCCGTCTCCGGCGCGATCACCTACCTCACCCAGGTCAGCATGGTCGGCCGCGAACGGGATCCGGGCTCGCGCCGCGACCGCTACCGCCTGCACAACGAGATCTGGTACACCACCTTCGCCGGCCGCGACCGCGTGCTCACCCGCTGGGAGAACACCCTCAGGGACGGCGCCCGCACGCTCGGGGAACACACCCCGGCCGGCGCCCGGATCGCCGAGACGGCGGCGTTCTTCGAGTTCATGCAGTCGGAGCTGGGCGCGATGATGGACCGCTGGGAGGAGCACCGCAAGACCCTCGGCCTGCCGACGGCCGAGGACCTGCCGGACGCCTGAACGGCGCCGGGCGCGCACCGGCACCGGGTCGATGCCCGGTCCCGCCCCGGCCCGGCCGCGGTACCCGGAGGCCGGGCGCCGCCGCAGCCGTCCGAACGGGCCCGGACACGGACATCGCCGGCTCCGCGTCCGCCTGAGGTCAGCCGCACTCACCCGAACGGTCCGACCGACCCGACTCCTCCGAAGTGCCGGAACCCATCCGGCTCCGCCCCACGGGCGGAGTTATCCCTCCGCCACCGGCAGCATCAGCCCCCAGGCCCCCGCCCGTACGGTCCACGTCCGGGTCCGCACCGGGCCGGCCACCTGTATGTCCGCGCGGTAGCGGAAGTCCGCGCCGGAGACCGTGACGGCCCTGGCCTCCGTGGTCATCGGGTCGCCGCCGGGCGCGTGGATCGTGACCTCGGCCCGGCCGCCGCGGCAGCCCGAGGTCAGCGTCACCGACTCGACCGGGCGGCCCAGATCGTTCAGCACGACGCCGTCCGCCTCGACGCGCAGCCGGTGCGTGGCCGGCGGTCCGGGCGGGG
Organism: Streptomyces sp. NPDC091416; assembly: GCF_044756845.1. Lineage (NCBI taxonomy): Bacteria > Bacillati > Actinomycetota > Actinomycetes > Kitasatosporales > Streptomycetaceae > Streptomyces > Streptomyces sp. NPDC091416. Next base: position 136,358 of record NZ_JBIVTU010000016.1, on the reverse strand, counting down.
CCGAGGGTGCGGGGCGTACGAGGGTGCGGACCAGGGAGCGGCAGGTGTCCCAGACCGCGGTGACGCCCGTGCGGTCCGGTTGTGTGCCCGGTGCACCGGTCAGGGCCGGGATCCGAAGCGCGTCGAGGACGACGCCGTCGCTGTCGTCGACCAGCAGGTCCAGCCGGCGCACCGCGCCGTCCAGCGCCGTGCGCGCCGCCGCCACCGCGCCCGTCGGCACGCCGAGCGAGTGCGCGAGTTCCAGCGCCGCCGCGGCCCCGACCGGGATGAGCGAAAGGGCGCTCGTGGCCGGTTCTCGCTCCCGGTGGAGGAGGGCCACGGCGCGCCGCAGCGCCCGGTCGTCGCCGATCACCACAGGCCTGCGGGCACCGCGCCGGGACAGGGCCCGGGCGAACTCCTCGGGCCCGTCGGGGAGGCAGATCTTGGCGTGCGAACCGGCGCTCAACACGTCTTTTGCGATCCGGACGGACTCACCGTCCGTGCGGCGGGCGACCGGATCGATCACCACCAGCAGATGGGGCGCACCGTTACCGGGGGGCTGGGCAGCCGACACCTCGGTCCTTCCTCGGGTAGCATCTTGGTGCAAGAGCCCCTTGCGCTATTGCGCCAGGGGCTTCGTCTATTCCGGGGCACCCGGTTCGACGGTTCAGGCCTTGTCGTACAACGTCGTACGGCATGTACGGCGTTTACGTACGCCCCCTGACCTTGGACATGCCCCGCCCGGAAGGGGTGTACGCCTGTGCCCGCACTTGTGCTGCTCGGTGCTCAGTGGGGTGACGAGGGCAAGGGAAAGGCCACCGACCTCCTCGGTGGATCCGTGGACTATGTGGTGCGCTACCAGGGCGGCAACAATGCCGGCCACACGGTGGTCGTCGGTGACCAGAAGTACGCACTGCATCTCCTCCCCTCCGGAATCCTGTCACCGGGGTGTACCCCGGTCATCGGTAACGGTGTCGTCGTCGACCCTGCGGTCCTGCTCTCCGAGCTGAGTGGGCTGAACGACCGCGGCGTGGACACGTCCAAGCTGCTGATCAGCGGCAATGCCCATTTGATCACTCCGTACAACGTCACCGTCGACAAGGTGACGGAACGGTTCCTCGGCAAGCGCAAGATCGGTACGACCGGGCGCGGTATCGGCCCGACGTACGCGGACAAGATCAACCGGGTCGGCATCCGCGTCCAGGACCTCTACGACGAGTCGATCCTGGAGCAGAAGGTCGAGGCGGCCCTGGAGCAGAAGAACCAGCTTCTGGCCAAGGTCTTCAACCGGCGCGCCATCGAGGCCGGCAAGGTCGTCGAGGACATGCTCCAGTACGCGGAGCAGATCAAGCCCTACGTCGCCGACACGACGCTGATCCTGAACAACGCCATCGACGAGGGCAAGGTCGTCCTCTTCGAGGGCGGTCAGGGCACCCTGCTCGACGTCGACCACGGCACCTACCCCTTCGTCACCTCGTCGAACCCGACCGCGGGCGGCGCCTGCACCGGTTCCGGTGTGGGTCCGACGAAGATCAGCCGGGTCATCGGCATCCTCAAGGCCTATACGACGCGTGTGGGCGCCGGTCCGTTCCCGACGGAGCTGCTCGACGAGGACGGCGAGGCGCTGCGCAGGATCGGTGGCGAGCGCGGTGTCACCACCGGCCGTGACCGCCGCTGCGGCTGGTTCGACGCCCCGATCGCGCGGTACGCGACCCGGGTCAACGGCCTGACCGACTTCTTCCTCACCAAGCTGGACGTGCTGACCGGCTGGGAGCAGATCCCGGTGTGTGTGGCGTACGAGATCGACGGCAAGCGCGTCGAGGAGCTCCCGTACAACCAGACCGACTTCCACCACGCGAAGCCGATCTACGAGATGCTGCCGGGCTGGTCCGAGGACATCACCAAGGCGAAGACCTTCGGTGACCTGCCGAAGAACGCGCAGGCGTACGTGAAGGCGCTGGAGGACATGTCCGGCGCCCCGATCTCCGCGATCGGTGTCGGCCCCGGCCGCACCGAGACCATCGAGATCAACTCGTTCCTGTAGGCGTAGGTGTTCCCGTAGGCATACGGGAACAGAGAAAGGCCGGGGCGCTCAGCGCCCCGGCCTTTCTCGTGCGCGGACTCAGTCCTCCCCGCAGATCCGCAGCCCTTCCGGAGTCGCGCACGGCAGGTGGCCGTGGGTGCGGATGACGTCCTGGCCGCTGCCCCGGCTGAGGTAGGAGAGGAAGCTGGAGGCCAGCGAGTCGGCGGGCGGGCTGCCGTACGTGTACGCGTACTCGATCTCCCGGTACGGATAGGCGCTGGTGCCGATCGTGTCGACGGACGGGGCGGCGCCGTCGATGGCGATCTGGTGGGCCCCGGCCGGCTTGGTGCCCGTACGCAGTTCGCTGTAGCCGATCGCGCCGTCGAGGCGGCCGACCTCGGTCAGGACCTGGTCGGTGGAGTCGAGTTCGCAGCGGATGACGAGGGCCTCGGGGTCGTCCTTCGTCGCGCAGTCGCGGGAGGACTGGGCGGGTTCGTTGCGGCCCAGGACGCGGCGCTGGAAGACCTCGCGGGTGCCGGAGTTGGCGTCGCGGCTGACCAGCAGGACGGGCAGGTCGGGGCCGCCGAGCTGCTTCCAGTTGCGGATGTCGCCGCGGTAGACGGAGCGGATCGCGTCCAGGCCGAGGTTCTTCAGCGGGACCTTGTCGTTGACGACCAGACGGAAGAGCGAGACGGCGACGCGGTTCTCGCGCAGTTGCGGGAAGCCGCTCGGCTTCGGGCCGTCGGAGAGGGCCACGAGGGCGGGCGAGCCGGACTTCCCGGCCGCGGCGCCCCGTTCGGCCAGCTCTCTGATCCCGGCGGTGCTGCCGTGCGGGTCCACGGTGACGGTGGCCCCGTCGCACGCCTTGCCGTACTTCTCCGCCAGTTCGTCCAGGACGGGTTTGAAGGCGGTGGAGCCGGTCACGGTCAGCTCGCCGCGGGCGCAGCCGATCGGCGGCGGGGTGTCGTCCCGCATCAGGATGATGGAGGCGAGCGTGACGACGCAGACGGTCAGGGCCACGGTGATGAAGCGGGCGGCCCTGCCGAACAGCGGGGGTTTCTCGTCCGGGCGGGCGGCGGTGTTCGTCCTGACCTCGCCGTCCCGGATGCCGCCGGTGACGCGGACGGGGCTGCCCACGCGTGAACCGGTCAGCAGGACCAGGAGTTTGAAGTGCTCGCCCCGGTTGAGCGGGACGCGGGGCAGCCGGATCAGGGACCCGCTGCCGCGGAGGCCCTCGGACGGGGTGAAGTGGTCCATGAGGTGGTCGGCGCCCGGGGAGTGGGTGACGGCGATGCCGCGTACGCGCCGGTCGGTGAACTCGACGACGAGCCCGTGGAGCTGCCCGTCCGGGCCGGTGTAGTCGCCGCGGTCGAGGGACTGCGATCCGTCGTTCTCGATGCGGAGCAGGACGAGCGTGGCGTCGGCCATGTCCGGCGTCTCGTCGAACAGGCCGAGCCGCACGTTGGCCCGCGCCTGGCCGGCGTCGCTGCCGATGGGCGTGTCCATCTGGACGCGGTAGCCGATGCGTTTGCGGCGGGGGACGCGGCGCTCGTACCAGAGCACGCCCACGGAGGCGAGGACGCCCAGCACGGCGGTGAGCACGGCCACGATGTTCTCGGCGCTGAACCACTCCACGGCCCGTTCCTCCTCGGCTGCCGGACGTCTGTACGAGTGCGGGTCACCGTAGGGGGCGTGGGGTGCGGGTGGTGGTGAGTACCGGGTCCCGTCGCCAGGTGTTCGCCCGCCGTTCGGACAGGAGGGATTGGTCCAGACCTTGACAGGTCCAGACCAACCGGGATTGGGTGTCGGGATGCCCGGACGGCATGCGGAGCCCGTTCGGGCGCCCTGTCGAAGGAGTGAGCAGCGCTTGAACCGCATCAGGAGCCTTCTGACCGCACTGAGTGCCGTCGTCGCGACGGCGGTCCTCCTCCCCGTGCCCGCGCACGCCGCGCCCGCCGGTCCGGCCGCGTGCGCGTCCCTCTGGGACTCCTCGACCGCCTACGCGGCCGGTGGCACCGTCGCGCACCACGGCCGCAACTGGACGGCGAAGTGGTGGACGCGCAACGAGAACCCGGGCGCCGCCACCGTCTGGTCCGACCTCGGGGCCTGTGCGGGCGGGGTCTCCGACTTCGTCGTCAGCGAGGCGGAGTTCGACGAGATCTTCCCGGAACGCGCCCCGTTCTACACGTACCAGGGCCTGATCGACGCCCTGCACGCCTACCCGCGCTTCGCGAACACCGGGACCGAGGCGATGCGGAGCCGGGAGGCCGCCGCGTTCCTGACGCACGCCGACTTCGAATCGGTCGGCCTCCAGTACGTGAAGGAGATCAACGAGGCCAACTACTGGCGCAAGTGCGACTACAGCCAGCCGTTCGGGTGCCCGGCCGGCCAGACCGCCTACTACGGACGCGGGCCGATCATGTTCAGCTGGAACTTCAACTACAAGGCGGCCGGCGACGCGCTCGGCCTCGATCTGCTGAACGACCCCTGGCTGGTGGAGCGGGATCCGTCCGTCGCCTGGCAGACCGCGCTCTGGTACTGGAACACCCAGAACGGCCCCGGCACCATGACCTCGCACGACGCCATGGTCGGCGGCGCGGGCTTCGGCGAGACGATCCGGTCGCTCAACGGGGCGCTGGAATGCGACGGCGGCAACCCCGCGTCGGTGCGGGCGCGGGTCGCCGGGTACGAGCGGATCACCGGGATCATCGGTACGAACCCCGGTGCACGGCTTGCCTGTTGACGCTCCCGCGGACGAAAGCTTGCGGATTCTGGTCTAGACCTTGACAGGTCCAGACCAATACCGCTTGAGTGGCCGCACCCCCCATGGCGGCGCACCGACGAAGCCGGTGCGCCGCGCCGAAGGAGTGATCACATGATCAAACGCATCATGGGCCTGCTCGCCGCGCTGGTCGCGGTCGTCGCGACGGTCGTCATCCTCCCCGCCACCACCGCCTCGGCGGCCGCGTGCGCGGCCGCCTGGAACTCCTCCTCCGTCTATACGGGCGGCGGCTCCGCCTCGTACAACGGGCACAACTGGACCGCCAAGTGGTGGACCCAGAACGAGAAGCCCGGCAGCTCCGACGTCTGGGCCGACCAGGGCAGCTGCGGAGGCGGCGGCACGGACCCCGGTGACCCGGGTTCGTCCGACGGCTTCGTCGTCAGCGAGGCGCAGTTCAACCAGATGTTCCCGGGCCGCAGTTCCTTCTACACGTACAGCGGCCTGACCGCCGCACTCAGTGCCTACCCGGGCTTCGCCAACACCGGCAGCGACACGGTGAAGAAGCAGGAGGCCGCTGCCTTCCTCGCCAACGTCAGCCATGAGACGGGCGGCCTGGTGTACGTGGTCGAGCAGAACACGGCCAACTACCCGCACTACTGCGACACCAGCCAGTCCTACGGCTGTCCCGCGGGCCAGGCCGCGTACTACGGGCGCGGTCCGATCCAGCTCAGCTGGAACTTCAACTACAAGGCTGCCGGGGACGCACTCGGCATCGACCTGCTGGGCAACCCCTACCTGGTCGAGCAGAACGCCGCCGTGGCCTGGAAGACCGGCCTCTGGTACTGGAACACCCAGAACGGACCCGGCACCATGACGGCCCACAACGCCATGGTGAACGGCGCCGGATTCGGCGAGACGATCCGCTCCATCAACGGCTCCCTGGAGTGCAACGGCGGCAACCCCGCCCAGGTCCAGAGCCGCATCGCCAAGTACCAGGCCTTCGTGCAGATCCTCGGCACCACGGCCGGGTCGAACCTCGGCTGCTGACCGGTCGGACTCCCCGGGAACGGGGGGTGTGCCGGGCCCGACGGCCCGGTGCACCCCCCGTTCCGGTCATCCGGGACCCGCGAGGTCCAGCGCCCGGAACGCCAGCCACAGGTCGTAGCGGGCGCTCGGGGTCCGCAGGAGCGAGCGCTGGAGCACGGTCTCCAGCCGGGTCAGCCGCTTGCGCGCCCCGGGCACGGAGATGCGCAGCGCCGCGGCCGCCGGGCCGAGCTGTGCCTCGTGCTCCAGCCAGGTACGCAGGGTGGTGTGCGGATCCGCGGAGCCGTGGACCGTTCCCGGGGCGCCGAGCGGCTGCAACTGCTGTGCCGTCCAGGCACGGACCGCGGGCAGGCGCAGGATCTCGTCCAGCGAGCGTACGGACTCCGGGGCGGCGCCGGCCTGCCGGGACGCGGGCCTCGGCAGGGCCGGCGTGGCGCGGATGCGCAGGGCCAGGTCGAGCGCGGACTGGTCGGCGACCCTGTTCAGGTCCATGCCCAGCAGCTCGCCGATCAGCCGCAGCCGTGCGGCCAGAGTGTTGCGGTGGATCTTCAGGTGCTCGGTCGCGTGCGAGGAGAACGCCAGCCAGGAGGCCAGGGTCGCCGCGAGTTCCTGGCTGCCCGGGTCCTGGCCGCGGCGCGGCAGATGGGCGAGCAGCGGGGCCAGCAGCGCGTCCGCCCACCGGGCGCCCTCCGCGCCGGTCACCAGGGCGAGTTCGGGAGCCGCGCCGAAGTGGGCGTGGCGCTCCGGCAGTCCGCGGGCGACGGCGAGCGCGTGGAACGCCTGGCGGTACGCGGTCGCCGTGTCGGCCAGCGTCACGTCCTCGCTGACGCCGACGACGCAGCCGTCCACCACCGAGGCGACCTGCGGGCCGAGCCGCCCGTCCGCCTGCCCGGGGTGCGCGGGCACGATGAGGATCAGGTGGCGTGCGTACACCGGGCAGCGCACGATCCAGGACCGGCCGCCGGAGAGGTCCGCACAGATACGGGCCACCTCGTCCCGGTCGCGGCCCGCGCACTCGACGACGCAGACCCGGACCGGGTCGGGCAGGCTGGGCTTCAGGGCGCCGGCGACCTGGTGCGCGATCGACAACTGGCCGGTCATCAGCAGGTGCAGGACCGCTTCCCGGCCGCGGGACTCCGCCAGGTCGACGCGACGGCGCTTGCGCTCGACGGTCTCGGCCGCCCAGCACAGGGCCAGCGGCAGGGCCGCGTCGGCGAGGAGCGTGGACAGGCCCTCGGACAGCGGACGCCGGCCGACCACGGCGAGCACCGGCGCGGGAACGTCCGGCGGCGCGTCCAGCGAGTAGAGCAGAGCGGTGTGGGCATCCTGGTCGAAGGAGAGGGAGCGGGCACCGAGCGCGGTCAACTCCCGGGCACCCTGGGAGGCGAGGGCGGCCGCCCCGACGGCCGAGGAGTCGGGGACCCTGGCGACGCCGTGCAGAACGGTTCCGTCACCGCCGAGCAGCCCCGCCCAGCCGTCCGCGCGCCCCGACACCCAGCGCAGCAACTCCCGGGAGCCGCCCGACCGGGCGAGTCCGTGCATCTGTATGACGTCGTCGGCCCGCCTTCGCGCGTGCATTTCTGCGCCGCTCCCGTCCCCGTCTCCCGTACCCCCGGCAGAAAACCGGAGTGCAGCGTACCGGTTCGGCTGTGCGAACTGATACCTCCGGCCGGTCACACCGTGCGAACTGAACCTTTCCCTCGCCTACCCCACGCCCTAGAGTCCGAACGCGGTTGCGGGCCTTTCGGGGGAAAGGTGCGGGGGACGACGGCAGCGGCTCACGGGGGTGGCCGCTGTCGTCGGCCGCAGCCGCCTTCTCGTCGCGTTGTCAGTGGTGCCCCTTAGCGTCGGAGACCGGAGACAGCCGGCGCGCGAGGAGAGGTCACCACCATGGAGTTCCGGATCGAACGCGGCGAGCTCGCGGACGCCGTGGCCTGGGCGGCCCGGGTGCTGCCGGCGAGATCGCCCGTCCCCGTGCTGGGCGGACTGCTGCTGGAAGCGGCGGGCGGCAGGCTCCGCATCTCCGGCCTCGACTACGAGGCGTCCGCCCGCATCGACGTAGCGGCCGGGACCGCACGGCCCGGCAAGGTGCTGGTCATGGGCCGCCGGCTGCTGGACGTGTGCCGGGTGCTGCCCGAGGGTGCGGTGGAGTGCGCGGTCGAGGGCTCCCGGTTTACTGTGACGGGCAGCGGCGCCGGCTTCGGCCTGTCGGTCCTGCCGCTCGACGACTACCCGTCCCTGCCGCCGCTGCCTGATGTGCTCGGAGCGGTGGACGGCCAGGAGTTCGCGGCAGCCGTCGCCGATGTGGTGGTGGCCGCGGGAAGGGACGACACCCTGCCGACGCTGACCGGGATCCGGCTGGCCCTCGACGGGGACCGGATGACCCTGGCGGCCACGGACCGGTACCGCTTCGCGGTCCGCAAGCTCGCGTGGAAGCCCGCGGCGGGGGACGTCTCGGCCGATGTCGTCGTTCCGTCCCGCAGACTCACGGAGATCGCCCGTTCCTTCGGCGGGGCCGGCCCGGTCAGCCTCGCACTGGACGGCGGCTCGGCCGGCTTCGAGCTGGACGGGATGCGCACGACGGTGCGGCTCCTGGACGGCCGACTGCCGCGCCACGACAAGCTGTTCACGATGAAGGACCCGGTCACGGCGGTCGCCGACCGTGCGCCGCTGGCCGAGGCGGTGAAGCGCGTCTCGGTGGTCGCGGACGGGGGCTCACCGCTGCAACTCGCCTTCCGTGACGGCTCGGTGCTTCTCCAGGCGGGGTACGAGGACGATGTGGCGTCCCAGCGGCTGCCCGCGGAGCTGATGGACAGGGATGAACTGACGGTCGCCTTCAACCCGTCCTACCTGATGGACGCGCTGGCCTCCTTCGACGACCCGGTGGTCAGGTTCCGGCTGATGGGGCCGGGGCAGCGCGCCCTGGTCACCGGGCACGCGTCACGGGACGAGGCGGCAGGTCCGGCGGAAGGGGCCCATCAGCATCTGCTGATGTCGGTCAAGCCGCTTGTGTAGGGCTGGGACGAAGGCGGGTCCACGCCCACGACGCACCCGGCCGGGCCCGCGAAGGACCGGCCGGGGGCGGGAAATCAGAAGCTCGGGAAGCCGGTGGGCGAGGACTGGCCCGGGATGTAGTCGAAGTTCGGGGTGAGCGTGCCGAGCAGGCTGCCGACGCGCGGCCCCTCGACGCCGGTCACCTCGGAGAACATCTGCGACGCCTCGGCCGTGATGCGGAACGGCACCTTCTCCAGGCGGAAGCCCGTGGGGCTGGGGCGGGCGCCGAGCAGGGCCTCGGCGGGGGTCGTGTCCGCGACCATCAGTTCATCGGCGCGCGGCACGCCGTTCACCGTGACGCCCGCGGAGTAACCGGGCGTCGGCATCACGCGGATGTAGGTCGGCTTCAGCGTGATGGTCTTACCGGAGGCAGGGTGGCGGAAGTTCAGCCCGCCGGGGTAGAAGATGCGGCCCCGGGAGTCGAGGCCGTCCCCTGCCGTGGAGCCGATCGGCATGGAGAAGCTCCGGCCGTCCGGGGCCATCACGAAGGGGCTGATGGCCTCCAGCGTGATGTCGCGGTCCCGCATCCAGTCCAGCAGTTCGTCGCTGAGCTCCACGTCGGCATCGCCCCACGGGGAGATGTACACGCCCGGGAACGGGTCGGCGGCAGCCGACCGCGCGGCAGGGGCCTGGGCGTCGGTGGCTCCGGCGGAAGCCATGCCGAACGGCACGGTCAGGGCGGCGATGGCGGCGAGGACGGAGAGACGGCGGATTGCGCGCATGCTCATGAAGCCTTCCGGTCGGATGAAGCGTGGGGGGTGTCGGGCGAGAGAGCCCGCGGAAGTCCAACAGGATTCAACAAAGCACGAATTGACGGAGCGGCAGATCAATGCCCCGCAGTGCGAACGCCTGGTGGATGTGCCCATCAATGCATACATGTGCGCATGATCAAACTGCGCCTCACCTATTAGGTGGAAACGACCACGCGATCGGGTCTGAGCGGCGCGGTGAACGCCCGTCATGATCAACAACGCACCACTCTGGGCCTACCCCCGTACGCCGAGCACTGGAGCGCAGCATGCCCGCAACTGACGTCCGGCCACCGAGGCTGCCCCGGCGAATCCCCCGAGGCCGCACGGCCGTTCTCACCGCCACGGCCGTCGCACTGACCGTCACCTCCCTCTGGGGGCCGCTGACCGGAACCGGCGAGGCGGGCGGACACATCGACGCTCCGTCGTCCGTGCTGGACACGGCCGCCGACCTCACCGACGTCTACGCGTTCAGCAGCCCGGATAATCCGGACATGGTCACGCTCATCGCCAATGTCCGTCCGTTCGAGATGCCGGGGACCGCGGCGAACGCCTTGGTCGACTACCCGTTCGCGACCGGTGCGCGGTACGAGATCCACACCGACGCCGACGGGGACGGGGCGCCCGACACCACGTACCGCTGGACGTTCCGCGACGACGACCGCCGGCCCTTCGGGCTCGGCCCCAAGGTCGGCCCGGAGCCGGTGACTTCGCTGGACGACCGATCGCTGGGGGTGCGCCAGAAGTACACGCTCGAACGGGTCACGGCCGCCGGTACCCAGACTTTGCTGAACGACGCGATCGCGGCACCCACCCACGCCGGCCGGTTCCTGATGCCCGACTACCGCAGGCTGCGCACGCAGGCGACCCGTGACCTTCCGGGTGGCGGACGGACCCTGGCGGGCCAGGTCGCGGATTCGTTCAAGGCGGACACCCAGGTCTTCGGCCTCTACACCGTCGGTACACGGGGGCCCGTCCCCGGATGGCTGCCGGATGCCCAGCCGCTGTCCGCCCTCAACGTGAACAGCCTGATCATCCAGGTGCCCAAGCGCGAGGTGGCGTTGAAGGGTGATGCGGCACGCAATCCGGTGATCGGGGTGTGGGGCGCCGTCTCCCGGGAGGGAGCGGATCTCGGCCGCGGCCTGGCCGGTCAGGCGCCCGTCTTCCGGCAGGTCGCGCGCCACGGCAACCCCCATGTGGCGTTCACCGTGTACGGCTCCACCATCGGGCTCTCCGAGCCGGGCGGCCCCGAGGACCGGTTCCAGGCGCGGGCGCCCGAGGACGACCATCTGGAGGCCGAGTTCCTGGCCGACACCCTCGACCCCGTACCGCCCCATCGCATCGAGGCCGCGCAGGGGTTCAAGGCGCCGGCGACGCCCCGCACGGACATCCAGGCCCTCTTCCTGAAGGGGATCGGCAAGGACAACGGCTCGAAGTTCGGCTTCGATCTGAACACCCACACCATGAACGCGGACGCCGACCCGAGCCGCATCGTGATGGCCGAGGAACTGCGGCTGAACCTGATGACGCCGGTCACCGCCGCGCCGCGCGCCATGGGTGTGCTCGACGGGGACCTGCAGGGGTATCCCAACGGGCGCCGCCCCAACGACAACATCGACGGACCGCTGCTGCGCATGCTGGAGGGCGAGCCCGCCCGTCCGGCGCCGCCCGGGCTGCTGCCCGAGCCGGTGGCCGCCCTGGAAGTCGCCGACGCGCAGCGCACCTTCCCCTACCTCAACCTGCCGCACGCGGGCCCGTGAGGCGTCTGCTCTGCGCGGTCGGCGGAGCGGCGGCCGTCGCCGGGTGCCTGGCGGGACTGCTGTCTCTCGGTCCCCGGCACGAGACGCACCCGGGGGCCGCCGCTCCGCAGACCGCGGCGGCGCCCGGCGCCGCGGACCTCGCGCTCGCCACCGCCCGCGAACGCACGGAACGCTATCCGCGGGAGGCGGCGGTCTGGTCGGACCTGGCACGCGCCGAAGTCGAACAGGCCAGGGTCACGCTGGACGCGAGCCGTCTCGACGCGGCCGACAAGGCACTGCGCACCTCCCTGGCCCTGCGTGAGAAGGACAACTACGCCGCCGTCACGGGCCAGGGGCTGGTGGCCAACGCCCGCCACGAGTTCGCCGAGGGCCGTGACTTCGGCCTCCGCGCGACCCGGATGGCACCGGACCGGGCGGACGGCTACGCCGTACTGGCCGACGCGCAGATCCAGCTCGGCGACTACCCGGCGGCCCGGGCCGCCGTCCAACGGCTGCTGGACATCGCGCCCGCCGGTGCGGCGTACAGCAGGGCGGCGTACGACCTGGAGACCAACGGCAGACCGGCGGACGCCGCGATCGCTCTGCAACGTGCCGTGGACAGCGCCTCGACAGCCGACGAACGCGCCTTCGCCGAGGCCAGGCTGGGGGACCTGGCCTGGTCGCGGGGCGCGGTGGACCGGGCGGAGCGGCACTACCGGCTCGCGCTGGACGCGGTACCCGGCCATCCGTACGGGGAAGCCGGGCTGGCCAGGGTGTCGGCGTCGCGGGGCGACACGGCGAAGGCCCTGGGCATGTACCGGGAGCTCACCGGACGGACCCCGCTGCCTCAGTTCCTCGCCGAGGCCGTGGAGTTGGGCGGCGGTGCCCGGGTACGAACGGAGACGGCGGCGCTGGACGCACAGGTACGGCTGCTGCGGGCGTCGGGTGGAGCGGTCGATCCGCATCTCGCGCTGTACGTCGCCGATCACGGTGACCCGGACGTCGCGGTGGAGCTCATGCGGGGCGAGTGGAAGCGGGCGCGGAGCGTCATCGTCGCGGACGCGCTGGGCTGGGCACTGCACCGGGCGGGCCACGACTCCGAAGCCGTCGGATACGCCCGCAGGGCCGCCAGGACGGGCTGGGACAACGCGCTCTTCCGGTACCACCGGGGGGCGATCGAGCGGGCGCTCGGGCTGCCGGAGGGTCCACGGCACCTGCGCGAGGCGCTCGCACTGAACCCGCACTTCTCCCCGTACCACGCGCCCTTGGCACGACGGCTGTTGAAACCGACCTGAAGAGGACCGAGTCACCGAGTTGATGATGCGAACCGCCCGCACGCTGCCTGCCGCGTTGCTGATCTGCCTGTCCGCGGCGCCGGTGGCCGGCGCGGCACAGCCTGCGCATCCGCTGGGCAATTTCAGCATGAACCACTACGACGGGCTCCGGCTCGCACGGGACGGGATCACGGACACCGCCGTGGTCGACAGCGCGGAGATTCCCACGGCCCAGGACGAGGGCGCGACCGACCGGAACCGGGACGGGACCGTCTCCGACGAGGAGGCGGCCACCCGTGCGAAGGAGCGGTGCACGGCGCTCGCCGGGCGGACCCGGCTCTCGGTGGATGGCGAGGCGCTGATGTGGCGGGTCGGACGCAGCGCGCTGACGTACGGCAGAGGGGCGGCCGGAATGCCGCTTGCCAGGCTGACCTGCTCGCTGAGCGCCGAGGCCCGTCTTTCCCGGACCGCCCATGTGGTGTTCACCTCGGCGGCCGAGGCCGGCCGGACGGGCTGGAAGGAGATCACGGCGGCCGGTGACGGCGTTCGCCTGATCGGGTCGTCCGTTCCGGCGCGGAGCGCGAGCGAGGTGCTGCGCCGGTACCCGTCCGACGGTCAGGCCTCCGACGTGGTGCGTGCGGAGCTCCGCACGGAGCCGGGAACGGGCGCCGCCGCAGGACCCGGCCGTCCCGGTGCGGCCCCGGCCGTCGACCGGGGTGCGGTCCTCTTCCCGGCGCTGGAGGAGCGGCTCACCGGACTGACGTCCAGCCGGGACCTGACGGTTCCGGTGGGTCTTCTCGCGATCCTGCTGACGATGCTGCTCGGCGCCGGTCACGCGGCGCTGCCGGGGCACGCCAAGCTGGCGGTCGCCGCGTGCCTGGCACGGCGGGAGGGCGGCGTACGGGCCGCGTTCGCCGTCGGCGCGACGGTGACGGCGACGCACACCGCGGGGGTGCTGGCCGTGGGGCTGGCGCTGACCGCGGGAGGCGGGTTCCTCGGCGAGCGGCTGCTGGGGTGGCTGGGTGCGGTGAGCGGGGCGGTGATCGCGGTGCTGGGGGCGGGACTTGCGGTCACGGCGGTACGGGAGCTGAAGACGCGCAACCCGGCGTCGCACGGCCACCACCACGGCCATGGACACAGCCACACTCACAGCCACAGCCACGGTCACAGCCATGGGCGCGGGGGTGACGACCACGTGCACGGGCAGTCGGCCGGAACAGGGCCCACCCGCGGCAAGGGCCTGCCCGCGCTGCTGGGGGTCGGGCTGGCTGGTGGTCTGGTGCCCAGTCCGTCCGCGCTCGTCGTCCTGCTGGGTGCCGTCGCGCTCAGCCGTACGTTCTTCGGCGTCCTGCTGGTCGTCGGATACGGCGTGGGAATGGCCCTGACCCTCACCTCCGCCGGACTGTTGCTCTCCAGCAGCGGCAACAGGGCCGCGGCCCTGGCCGAGCGTCGGCTGCCCGCGCTGCGGCGCTGCCTCCCGTACGCGAGTGTCGTCACCGCCTCGGCCGTCCTCGCCGTCGGCATCGGTCTCGTGGTGCGCGGCCTGAGCTGAGTCAGCCGGACTTCGTGTACGTGAGCTTCTCGCCGGAGTCCGTGTTCGTGCGGCTCAGGGTGCCGTCGGGGAGCAGGGTGAGCGTGGTGGAGCTGCCCGGGGTGCAGGACGTCATCGGCTCGCCCTCCGTCACCGCGGACGGGCCGATACTGACCGGCTCGCCCTCGGACGGCTCCGTCGCGAGATCCGCCTGGAAGACACAGCGGTAGGTGCCGCCGGTGTCCAGCGGACCCTCGGCGGTGAGAGTGAGCACGGAATCGCCCACCTGTCCTTGCTGGATCACGAGTTCGCGCGTGGAGTGGCCGGCGGCGTTGTCGATGGAGCCGGACCAGGTGCCCACGTACTCCTGCGGGATGACCCCCTGGTCGTCCCCGTTCTGCCCGTCGTCGCTGGGCGAGGGGTCCTGCGGGCCGTCCGGCGAGGGCGAGTTGGACGAGTCGTCCGCCGGGGAGGGGTCGGCCGATTCGGTGGGGGAGGCGGTGGTGCCCGTGCCGCGGTCGCTCATGAGCGCGTAGACGGAGCCGCCCGCCCCGATGGCGACGAGCACGGCGACCGCGACGAGGGCGATGGTCGACCCGGCACTGCGGCGCGGGGGCGGCGGCTGGGCACCGGCCGGGTGGACCGGGCCGTACGGGGGTGTGGGCCCGAATCCCGGCTGCTGCGGGTAGCCGTACGCGTAGCCCTGGTTGGGCGCCTGCTGCTGTGGATAGCCGTAGCCCTGGTTGGGCGCCTGCTGCTGCGGATAGCCGTATCCCTGGCCCGGGTGCGGCTGGGCCGGCAGTTGCGGGTAACCGTACGCGGGAGAGGGCGGCGCGGGCTGTGGGGGTTCGGCCGGGGGGACGGCGGGTGTGGGAGGCCCGACCATGGTGGACGGTCCGGGGGCGTGGGCGGCTGCGGGTGGTGCGGGTGCCACGGGGGGTGTGGGCGGCGCGGCTTCGGCGGGGGCCGGTGCCGGTTCCCGGCCCGGCGTTCCCTCCGGTGGCGTGTGCGGCGTGGCTTCCTGCGGTGGCGCGGGGACGGTGGCCGTGTCGGTGGGCACGGCATCGGCCGGGACAGGGGCGGTGGGGACGGCGTCGGACGGGACGGCGTCGGACGGGACGGCGTCGGACGGGACGGCGTCGGACGGTTCGTTGTCCTTGGGCCCCGCGTCCATCGGGTCCTCCGAGTCCAGCAGACCCACGGCGTGGCGGCCGAGTTGGGCGATGAGGGCGCCCGGCAGCCAGGGCTCGGCGGAGTCGCCCTCGTCCAGCCGGTCCAGGATCTCGTCCGGCGACGGACGCGTCGCCGGGTCCTTGCGCAGGCAGTCCTGGATCAGTTCCACGAGGTCGACCGGGACCCCGGTCAGGTCCGGGTCCTCCTGCGCGATCCGGAACAGCAGCGCGTGCACCCCGCTGGCCGCCGCGCCGAACGGAAGACGTCCGGTCGAGGCGTACGCGAGCACAGCCCCCAGGCAGAACACGTCGCACGCCGGGGTCACACGCTCGCCGCGCACCTGCTCGGGCGACATGAAGCCGGGCGAGCCGACCAGGGCGCCGGTGCGGGTGAGGCCGCCGTCGGTGACGGTGTCGAGCGCCCTGGCTATGCCGAAGTCGATGACGCGCGGGCCGTCGATCGTCAGCAGGATGTTGGACGGCTTGAGGTCGCGGTGGATGAGATCGGCGCCGTGGATGGCCCGCAGGGCGTGGGCGAGCCCGGTGCCCAGGATGTGGACGGAGCGGTCCGGCAGCGGGCCGTACGCCCCGGGCGCCGGTCCGGCCGCGGTGTACGCGCGCCCGGTGACGGTGGTCTGGAGGGAGGGGCCGGCGACATAGCCGGTGGCGACCCAGGGAACGACGGCCTCGGTGTCGGCGTCCAGGACGGGAGCGGTCCAGGTGGAGCCGACCCGGCGGGCGGCCCGCACCTCCTGCCGGAACCGGTCGCGGAACTCGTGCTGCGCGGCGAGTTCCTCGCGGACCAGTTTGATCGCGACCACGCGCCCGCGGTCGGAACGGGCCAGATAGACCTGGCCCATGCCGCCCGCGCCGAGCCGGCCCAGCAGGCGGTAGGCGCCGATGCGTTGCGGATCGGCGGACCCGAGCTTCTCCATGGTGTGCAGTCCTCCCCCGTACGGCGACACGCCGGACGGGGACGAGAATAGCGGCGCGCGTCGCCCCGGCGGGGGCCGGTGGGCGGGGCTTGTCCGCGGGGAAGCCGGCCGGGGCGGGCGCCGACCGTGCCCTCAATCGCCGGACGGGCCGGGGGAGTCGGGCCCGGCGAGCGATCCAGGACCGCCCGGGTGACCGGGACCGCCGGGGGCGTCGGGCGGGTCCGGGGGCCCGAGGGTCTCCAGCGCCCGGGTCAGGCGCTCCAGTACCCGTACCGTCTCCGTGAAGCCCTCGTCCCCCAGCTCCCGCGCCAGGCGTGCCGCGAACTGGGCATGTCCCGGGTTGATCCGGGACATCGCGGCCCTGCCCTCCTCCGTGGGGCGGAGCAGCTTCGCGCGGCGGTGGGCCGGGTTGGGGAGGTACTCCGCGAGGCCCTTGCCCACCAGCAGATCGGCGATGCGCTGCACGCCCTGCCGGGTGATGCCCATCGAGCGGGCGATACCGGAGACCGGCAGCGGCTCGCTGATCACCGCGCCGAGCACCTGCCACCACGCGGCGGTCAGCCCGGCCGGAGCGGCCAGCTTGTCCGCCACGGAGAGGAACCGGCCGTTGAGATGGAAGATCCCGAGGGCGGTCCGGCTCAGCCGGTCCTGGTCCGCGTGGCTCATCCCTGCAGCACCTCGTACGCGCTCGGGTCCGAATCGTGGAAGAGCCGGTACCAGGCGTCGAGCTTCTTCCCGTCGTACACCCCGAGACGGGCGAAGACCTCGCGGGCGAACGCGACCGGTTCGGTGGGTCCGGCGGTGATCAGGTCGCCGTCGGTCACGGCATCGGCCTCCGTGTAGTGCGCGCCGCCCGCGTATCCGGTGGCCGCCAGGTAGAAGGAGACCGCGCTCGTGTGCGCCCGCTCGTCGAGCAGTCCCTCGCGGGCCAGTCCCGCCGTCGCCCCGCAGATCGCGGCGACCGGCACGCCCGCGTCCAGGAAGGTGCGCGCGGTGCGGGCGAAGGGGGCGAGCGCGTCGCCGGAGTCCCACAGCGCCGCGCCCGGCAGGATCAGCAGCGCACCGTCCTCGGGGCGCAGCCCGGCGAGCGGCAGATCGGGGTGGACGGTCAGTCCGCCCATGCTGGTGACGGGGGCGGTGGTGGGGCCGACCGTCCGGACGGTGAAGCCGTTCTGGGCGAGGTGGGCGGTCGTGTGCCCGGTCTCCCAGTCGGCGTAGGTGTCGTACACGGCCAGGTATGCGGTTCCGCGGGTCATGACGGCCTCCTCGACAGGATGAACGTTGATGACAACATGTTGTCGCTTCGACAGCATGTTGTCAATTGCTCGCGAGGGTGCGGCGCGCCCCGACACCCTGCCGAACCAGGCGGCCCACGGCATACAAGGTGGCCATACCGGACGCCCGCCGCCGACGCCTACGCTCCTCGCATGACCCCTCATCTCCCTGCCGACTCCGCTGCCGGAGCGGCCGTCAAGGCCGCCGACCGCGCGCACGTGTTCCACTCATGGTCCGCCCAGGGCCTGATCGACCCGCTCGCCGTCGCCGGCGCCGAGGGGGCGTACTTCTGGGACTACGACGGCAACCGCTACCTGGACTTCACCAGCGGCCTCGTCTTCACCAACATCGGTTACCAGCACCCCACCGTCGTCGCCGCGATCCAGGAGCAGGCGGCGAGGATGACGACCTTCGCGCCCGCCTTCGCGATCGAGTCGCGCTCCGAGGCCGCCCGCCTCATCGCCGAGCGCACCCCCGGCGACCTGGACAAGATCTTCTTCACCAACGGCGGTGCCGAGGCGGTCGAGAACGCCGTCCGGATGGCCCGGCTGCACACCGGCCGTACGAAGGTGCTCTCCGCCTACCGCTCGTACCACGGCGCCACCTCCACCGCGATCAACCTGACCGGCGACCCGCGCCGCTGGGCGTCCGACAACGGCTCGGCGGGCGTCGTCCGGTTCTGGGCCCCGTTCCTCTACCGTTCGCCGTTCTACGCGCAGACCGAGGCGGAGGAGTGCGCCCGCGCGCTCCAGCACCTGGAGGACACGCTCGCCTACGAGGGCCCGTCGACCATCGCCGCGATCATCCTGGAGACCATTCCGGGCACCGCCGGCATCATGACGCCGCCGCCCGGCTATCTCGCCGGTGTCCGCGAGATCTGCGACCGGTACGGCATCGTCTTCGTCCTCGACGAGGTCATGGCCGGCTTCGGCCGCACCGGCAAGTGGTTCGCCGCCGACCACTTCGACGTCACGCCCGACCTGATGACCTTCGCCAAGGGCGTCAACTCCGGGTACGTCCCGCTCGGCGGCGTCGCCATCTCCGCCGAGATCGCCGCCACGTTCGAGACCCGCCCCTACCCGGGCGGCCTCACCTACTCCGGCCACCCGCTGGCCTGCGCCGCCGCGGTCGCCACCATCCACGTGATGGAGGACGAGAAGGTCATCGAGAACGCCGCCCACATCGGCGAGAACGTCCTCGGCCCCGGTCTGCGCGAACTCGCCGAGATCCACCCTTCGGTCGGTGAGGTCCGCGGCCTGGGAGCGTTCTGGGCGCTGGACCTGGTCCGCAACAAGGAGACCCGCGAGCCGCTGGTCCCGTACAACGCGACGGGCGAGGCCAACGCGCCGATGGCGGCCTTCGGCGCCGCCGCGAAGAAGAACGGCCTCTGGCCCTTCATCAACATGAACCGCACGCACGCCGTACCCGCCTGCAACGTCACGGAGGCCGAGGCCAAGGAGGGCCTGGCCGCTCTCGACGCCGCGCTGTCCGTGGCCGACCGGCACACCGCGTAACGCTTGCCGCGCCCCTTCCCGCCCCCCTCGTCTAAGGTGACCCGAGGCCGAAAGCGGGGAGGGGCGCCATGCGCGCGAGCGGAGCTGTCACACGCAGTACGCTGCGGCAGCAGATCGCGGACGCGCTGCGTGACGAGGTGATCGCCGGGCGTCTGCAGCCGGGGCGGGAGTTCACCGTCAAGCAGATCGCCGAGCAGTACGGGGTCTCCGCGACGCCCGTCCGCGAGGCGCTCTTCGACCTCTCCGCGCAGGGCCTGCTCGAATCCGACCAGCACCGGGGCTTCCGGGTCTACGAGTTCACCGTCGCGGACTACCGCGCGATGGTGGAGGCCCGCGCGCTGGTCATGGACGGGGTCATCCGGGACGTGTTCTCGGGACCGCTCCCCGGCCCCGCGCGCCAGGCCGTCCACCGGGACGCGCTCGTCTCCGTACGCCGCCGGGCCGAGGAGGCCTCCCGTGCCGCGCGCGGCGGTGACCTGGACATCCTGATCGGCTACGACCTGCGCTTCTGGCGCGAACTGGGCGCCCTCGTCGGCAACATCTACATCACCGACTTCCTCCACCGGCTGCGCGTCCAGGCATGGGTGTTCGCCGTGCCGTACCTGCGCGCCGACGGCGAGGTGCGGAACTGGCTGTGGCAGGGGCACTCCGAGCTCGTCGCCGCGATCTCGCACCGCGACCGTGAGGCTCTGCGCCGCGCCGTCGAGGACCACACCGAGCACGCCCTGCGCTGGGCGGACCGGCTGGAGGCCGGGGACCGGGACGCCCGGCCGGGAGACGCGCCGCGGCCCGACGGTCCGGCCGGTCCCGAGGACCGCGCACACCCGCCGCGCTGACCCGTCCGGTCAGGCGGGGCAGGGGCGGGCGTGAACCGGGCGCGAGCCGGTACCGATGGGCCACTGTCCGCGACGCGTCGACCGCATTACGCTGTCCCGACCATCGCACCACCGCACACATCCCCGCATGAGAGCGAGACTTCGTGGCCTGTGACCTGTGGCTGGTCCCCCTCGTCGACGTGCTGTGCCACAGCCCCGACAACCCCTTCGCCGAAGAGATAGCCGTCTACGACAACGCGCTCGGCGAGGCAGGGCTGCCGCCCGTGCCCGTCTACGCGTACATGCCCGGGCTGACCGGCGACGTGGCCCCGGTCGCGGGCTTCGACTACGACGCGCTGCACTTCCTGCGCCGCGCCTACCTGCTCCAGCTCAGCGGACTCGCCGTCACCCCCGTCGACGAACTGGGCGGGGACTACGAGCAGTTGCTGGAGATGTTCGAGCCGACCGCCCAGCAGTCACATCTGGTGTGGCACTACGACCACGCGGGCGCCTACGTTCCTGTGGACTTCGCCGTGCCCCTGTCCACCGATGCCCTTCTGGAGGGCGGCGGTCCGCTCGGCTCGGCGTACGGACTGCTGCGCGAGCTGCAGTTCGTCGCCCCGTCCATCGGCATCGACCCCGCCAACCCGCCGCCGGCCCCGCTGCCGCCCGCCGGGCCCACCTCGCTGGAGGAGCCGGCGATGCCGTTCCCGTACGACAACAACCCGTTCGCCCGGGAGCGCCATGTCTGGCTCGGCCTGCACGCGGCGGTCACCCGCAGTCTCGCGCAGGGCTCGATGATCATCTTCAGCTGAGGGTGCGGACCCTGCCGCTCCCCGCGGTGCTCACCGGTGACCGGTCACCGCGGGGACTCCGGCGGCCGCTGCCGCGGCATGTTCGGCCGGCCCATCGACTGCAGCGGGAACCTGCCCGGCTGAACCCCGGGCTCCGCGCGCCCGCCGGCCGAGCCGCCGGAGACCAGCGCCTGCATGCCCATCGGGGCGGGACCGGCCCGGAACTCCACCATCCAGTCCGCGGTCTCCGACCGTACGAGTTCCGTGATGTCCTCCGAGAAGCGCCGCAGCACCCCCAGGCACCGTTCGGCCGCCTCGCTCGCCGTGCCCTCGGTCGGGCCGAGCACCTCCCGCACGCACTCCGAAGCCCAGTCGAACTGGAGCACCTGGAGCCTGCGCTGTACGGCCTGGGCCGTGGCGAGATTCCTTATCCAGCCCGAGGTCAGGCCGAAGTACCGGTCGCAGGCCATGCAGGCGGCGCCCAGCAGCAGCGACAGATACCCCCAGCCCGCCGCGCCGTGCAGCGCCCCCGTCAGGTCCAGCAGCGGCAGCGCGGCTCCCGCGACCGCCCCGGCCGCCGTGCCCAGCCGCAGCGCCCTGGCGCCGCGCCGCTTCCACACCCGGTCACCCAGGTACCAGTCGGCGGTGCGCAGCGCGTCGGACTCGACCCATCGGTACAGCTCGTCGAGCCGCTGAGCGGGTTCGCCCCAGTCGCCGAGCGGGAACGGCGTTCCGGTCAGGTCCCTGCCCTGTGCCTCACGGTTCCGAGCGCCGGAGCCCGCACCGGAAGGAGTGACCGGACCGGGCACACCGGATTCGTTGCGGGGCGGCCCTTCGGGCTGCATCTCCGGCTGACTCACCGGGGTACTCCTCTGCATGCTGTATAGCGACGCGTGTTTCTCGACCGCGTACTCGACGATGGGCGGATCTCTGTTCTCTGTGCACTCGCTGCTCACCGGCCCGGTGCGACCCGCGTTCCCCCGTGCGTAACCATGCGTGACGGGAGATGCGCGTGCGCGTACCGGGACGCACCCCTTCCTACCGCCGAATGGTGGGCCGTGGGGTCGAAATCGCGGTATTCCCGGGTACACAGGGCCTCTGGTCAGGTATAGGAGCCCCGCCACGGTTTCCGAGAACTCACTCGAAAGAGTTGCTGACCAGTGGGTGGGGCGCGCTGCCCGGGGAGCACGTAGGCTCGGCTTACCGAAACATTTGTCGTCGAAATGCCTGGAGTGACCGTGATTCCCGGTGGTGGTCAGCCCAACATGCAGCAGCTGCTGCAGCAGGCTCAGAAGATGCAGCAGGACCTCGCCCAGGCCCAGGAGGAGCTGGCCAGGACCGAGGTCGACGGCCAGGCGGGCGGTGGCCTGGTGAAGGCGACGGTCAACGGCTCCGGTGAACTGCGCGGCCTGGTGATCGACCCGAAGGCGGTGGACCCGGAGGACACCGAGACGCTGGCGGACCTCGTCGTGGCCGCGGTCCAGGCGGCGAACGAGAACGCCCAGCAGCTCCAGCAGCAGAAGCTGGGCCCGCTCACCCAGGGCCTGGGCGGCATGCCCGGCCTCCCCTTCTGACCGCAGGCGTACCGCGAGCGTCCGCGGACATACGGCACACGACCGCGGACATACCCAAGACGGTACGTACCCCCTACGGTACGTACCACGACGACCCGGCCCGAAAGGCGTTCCGTTGTACGAAGGCGTGGTTCAGGACCTCATCGACGAGTTGGGCAGGCTGCCCGGCGTCGGTCCCAAGAGCGCGCAGCGGATCGCCTTCCACATCCTGCAGGCCGAGCCCACTGATGTGCGCCGTCTCGCCCATGCCCTCCTGGAGGTCAAGGACAAGGTCCGCTTCTGCGCCGTCTGCGGCAACGTGGCCCAGCAGGAGGAGTGCGGCATCTGCCGTGACGCGCGCCGCGACCGGACGGTCATCTGCGTGGTCGAGGAGCCGAAGGACGTCGTGGCGATCGAGCGGACCCGTGAGTTCCGGGGCCGCTACCACGTTCTGGGCGGGGCGATCAGCCCCATCGAGGGCGTCGGTCCGGACGATCTGCGCATCCGCGAGCTGCTGGCCCGGCTCGCCGACGGCTCCATCACCGAACTGATCCTGGCGACCGACCCCAACCTGGAGGGCGAGGCCACCGCGACGTACCTGGCGCGGATGGTCAAGCCGATGGGGCTGCGCGTCACCCGGCTGGCCAGCGGCCTGCCGGTGGGCGGCGACCTGGAGTACGCGGACGAGGTCACCCTCGGCCGCGCCTTCGAGGGGAGGCGCCTGCTCGATGTCTGATCGCTTTCCGGCCGTCGACCGGCGGTCTCACGACGGCTTTACGTTCAGCGCCGTTATCTTCTTCCCACCGTCTGCGACCGTGCCCACGGGAGGTCTCCTCGATGTCTGACGCCACGCTGAACACTGTCACTCAGGACCCGGACGACTTCGCCGTCCAGATCGCCGACCAGATCAAGACGTTCATCGTCGCGGTCACCGAGGTGTCCCACGTCGAGGAGCCGGAGGAGGCCGTTCCGGTCCTGCTCCTCCAGGTCTCCCAGCTCCTGCTGGCCGGCGGCCGGCTGGGCGCGTACGAGGACATCCTTCCCGACGAGCTCTACGAGCCGGACCTGGGCGCCGAGCCGGACGCGGACGGGCTGCGCGAGCGGTTCGCGACCCTGCTGGAGCCGATCGACGTCTACTCCGAGGTCTTCGACCCGTACGAGCCCCGCAAGGCCCCGGTCCCGGCGCGGATCTCCGACGACCTGGCCGACCTGGTCACGGACCTGCGCCACGGCCTGGCCCACTACGAGGAGGACCGCACCACCGAGGCGCTGTGGTGGTGGCAGTTCTCCTACTTCTCCAACTGGGGTTCCACGGCCTCCGCCGCCCTGCGCGCGCTCCAGTCCCTGATCGCGCACATCCGGCTGAACCAGCCGCTCCAGGAGCTCGACGGCCTGGACACCGACCAGGACGCGGGCGACGACGACCTGGCCGAGGAAGCCGGCCGGGTGATGGCCGAGGAGATCGCGGGCCCGTTGGGCCTGCGGCCGGTGAAGTAGTTCCGGGAAGCTCCGGGGCGTCCGCTTTTCAAGATCATCACGGGCCGGGCCCGGAATATGATCACCGGATGATCGAAGGCACATCAGTAAGGCTCCGCGCGTTGCGCGCGGACGACGCGGCGCACCACCTCCGGTGGCGCAACGACCCGGAGGTCGTGCACTGGGCCACGGCCGGTGACCCGTGCTTCGGGCCGGTCACGGAGGAGGCGCTCGCGCTCGCCTTCGAGACGATGCTGCGGCTGCCGCCGAGGGAGTCGGCCGTCCTCACGGTCGAGGACCTCGCCGACGGCACGGTGATCGGCATGGCGGACTACCGGGACCTGGACCCGTTCGCCGGCGTGGTCACGGTGGGCGTCACGGTGGGCAGCCGGGACCACTGGGGCCGCGGGTACGGCTCGGAGGCGCTGAGGCTGCTGGTGGGGCATCTGTTCGGGGCCTTCGGGCTGCACCGGGTCGAGCTCGACACATGGAGCGGCAACGAGCGGGCCGTCCGCGCGTTCACCCGGGCGGGCTTCCGCGAGGAGGGCCGGCGCCGGGAGACCGTACGGGTGGCGGGCAGGCGGTACGACACGGTGCTGTTCGCGATGCTGCGCGAGGAGTGGGCCGCCGGCGCGGCGGCCTGAGGACGCCCCGAACCGCGCCCCGGCCGGCTTCCCGCGGGTCGTTGCGTCCGGCCGGTTTCTGCGTGAGTCACCTCGTCCGGCCGGGGCCCGCGGGTGGTTCCGGCCCGGCCGGGTTCGCGCGGGCTACTTCTTGAGGAAGTCCAGGAGGTCCTTGTTGAACTTCTCCTTGTCGCCGGGGACCAGCGCGATGCCGTGGGAGCCGCCCTCGTAGACCCTCAGCTCGGCGTCGGGGATGATCTGCGCCGACTTGCGGCCGGTGGCGTCGATGGGCACGACCTGGTCGTCGTCGCCGTGGACGACGAGGGTGGGGATGTCGAACTTCTTCAGGTCCTCGGTGAAGTCGGTGCAGGCGAACGCGTCGACGCAGCGGACACCGCCCTCGATGGTCTGCGCCATCGCCATGTACCAGAACGCGTCCTTGTTGCCCTGGGTGACCTTGTTGCCCGGCCGGTTGGCGCCGAAGAAACCTTCCGCGGTGTCCTTCCAGAACTGCGAGCGCTCCTTGAGGATGCCGGCCTTGATCTGGTCGAAGACCTCCTGCGGCACGCCCTCCGGATTGGTCGCGGACTTGAGCATGAGCGGCGGCACCGCGGACAGCAGGACCGCGGAATGGATGCGCTCGGTGCCGTGACGCCCGATGTAGCGCGCGAGTTCGCCGCCGCCCATGGAGTGCGCGACGAGCGTGACGTCCCGCAGGTCCAGGCCCGTGATCAGGTCGTCGAGGTCGTCGGCGAAGGTGTCGAAGTCGTAGCCGTCCCAGACCGGGGTGGAGCGTCCGTGGCCGCGCCGGTCGTGCGCGATGCCGCGGAACCCGGCGTCCGCCACCGCTTTGAGCTGGTCGTGCCAGGCGTCGCCGTTCAGCGGCCAGCCGTGGATGAACACCACGGGCCGGCCCCGGCCCCAGTCCTTGTAGAAGATCTCGACACCGTCGCGGGTGGTGCACACAGGCATGATCGGTCCTTTCGGTGAGTGGGGCGGCGCCGGGCGTTCGCCCGCGCCCGCCGGAAGCCCGACGAGGTTTCCGTCCCCCCGCTCGATCCTGAGGGGGCGGCCGTGAACCGCAACCGGTACGGCTCCCGGATCGGGGGCGGCGGCGTGCGGCGGGCGCCGACGGGACGGGACGGGGCATTCGGACGTACGCCGTGTGGGCTGGGCCACATGGGGGAGTGGTGCGGTGATCAGCGGGCAGCAGCCTCGTACGAGCAGTTCGGAGCGACACGCCGACGATCACGTGGTGAGCGGGACATCTCAGCATGTGGTATGAACGGGGCGTTTCCGGACTGCTCGTTAAACTGAGCCGACCGCGATAAATGGATTGAGCGAGGAGCGCACGTGGGCCTTGTCGTGCAGAAGTACGGAGGCTCCTCCGTAGCCGATGCCGAGGGCATCAAGCGGGTCGCCAAGCGAGTCGTCGACGCCAAGAAGAACGGCAACCAGGTGGTTGTCGTGGTGTCCGCGATGGGTGACACGACGGACGAGTTGATCGATCTCGCCGAGCAGGTATCCCCGATGCCGGCCGGGCGTGAGTTCGACATGCTGCTGACCGCCGGGGAGCGGATCTCCATGGCCCTGCTGGCCATGGCGATCAAAAACCTGGGCCACGAGGCCCAGTCCTTCACGGGCAGCCAGGCCGGCGTCATCACCGACTCGGTCCACAACAAAGCGCGCATCATCGATGTCACGCCCGGCCGCATCCGGACCTCGATCGACGAGGGCAACATCGCCATCGTCGCCGGGTTCCAGGGAGTCAGCCAGGAGGGCAAGAACATCACGACCCTCGGCCGCGGCGGGTCGGACACCACCGCGGTGGCGCTCGCGGCGGCACTGGACGCCGAGGTCTGTGAGATCTACACCGATGTGGACGGTGTCTTCACCGCCGACCCGCGGGTCGTGAAGAAGGCCCGGAAGATCGACTGGATCTCCTTCGAGGACATGCTGGAACTGGCCGCGTCCGGTTCCAAGGTGCTGCTGCACCGCTGTGTGGAGTACGCACGCCGCTACAACATCCCGATCCACGTCCGCTCGTCCTTCTCGGGGCTGCGCGGAACCTGGGTCAGCAACGAGCCGCAAGGGGACCAGCAGGTGGAGCACGCCATCATCTCCGGAGTCGCCCACGACGTCTCCGAGGCCAAGGTCACGGTCGTCGGCGTGCCCGACAAGCCGGGTGAGGCCGCAGCGATCTTCCGCGCGATCGCGGACGCCGAGATCAACATGGACATGGTGGTGCAGAACGTCTCCGCCGCGTCGACCGGCCTGACCGACATCACCTTCACGCTCCCCAAGGCGGAGGGCCGCAAGGCCATCGACGCCCTGGAGCGCAGCCGGGCCGGCATCGGCTTCGAGTCGCTGCGCTACGACGACCAGATCGCCAAGATCTCCCTGGTCGGCGCCGGTATGAAGACCAACCCGGGGGTCACCGCGGGCTTCTTCGAGGCGCTGTCCGAGGTCGGCGTGAACATCGAGCTGATCTCGACGTCCGAGATCCGTATCTCGGTGGTCACCCGCGCCGACGACGTCAACGAGGCCGTGCGCGCCGTGCACACCGCCTTCGGTCTCGACAGCGACTCCGACGAGGCAGTCGTGTACGGGGGCACCGGCCGATGACCGCACGCCGCCCTTCGCTCGCGGTCGTCGGCGCGACCGGGGCGATCGGCGGCGTCATGCTCCAGATCCTCTCGGAACACGCGGATGTCTGGGGCGAGGTGAAACTGATCGCCTCACCGCGTCCGGCCGGCCGCAAGCTGGTCGTCCGCGGTGAGGAGGCCGAGGTCCTCGGACTCACCGAGGACGTCTTCGACGATGTCGACGTGGCGCTCTTCCTGGTGCCCGACGAGGTGTCCGCGCACTGGGCGCCGCTCGCCGCGTCCAAGGGCACGGTCGTCATCGACGGATCGGCGGCCTTCCGGATGGACGGCGAGGTCCCGCTGGTCGTACCCGAGATCAACCCGCATGCCGTACGGATCAGACCGCGCGGCATCGTCGCGAGCCCGAACTGCACGACGCTGTCGCTGATCGTCGCGGTCGGTGCCCTGCACGCCGAGTTCGGGCTGCGGGAACTCGTCGTCTCGTCCTACCAGGCCGTGAGCGGGGCCGGGCGCGACGGCGTCACCGTCCTGCGGGAACAGCTCTCGATGGTGGCCGGCACCGAACTCGGTACGAAGCCGGGCGACGTGCGCCGGGTCGTGGGCGACACGGACGGCGGCCCCTTCGCCGCACCCGTGGCCCTCAACGTCGTGCCGTGGGCCGGTACGGACGCGGGCGACGGCTGGTCGTCCGAGGAACTGGCGATCCGCGACGAGTGCCGCAAGATCCTCGATCTGCCCGCGCTGAAGGTCTCGGCGACCTGTGTGTACGTGCCCGTGATCGCCACGCACTCGATGTCCGTGCACGTCCGGTTCGAGAACGAGGTCGCGGTCGACCGGGCCCACGAGATCCTGGCCACCGCGCCGGGCGTGGTGCTCTACGACAACCCCGGATCCGGTGATTTCCCGACCCCGTCCGATGTGGTGGGCACCGATCCCACGTGGGTCGGCCGGGTCCGCCGCTCGCTGGACGACCCCAGAGCGCTGGAACTCTTCGTCTGCGGCGACAACCTCCGTAAGGGAGCGGCGCTGAACGTGGCGCAGATCGCCGAAACGGTGGCTGCCGAATTTCCCCGGTCCTGATCGAACCTGTTTTGTACGCTCTGTGAATGCCCTGTGAGCAACTTGCCGTTCGGAACCCCTTGAGCTGGGGTGTCGCGGTGGCCGACGATGACCTTTCGGCCCGTCGCAACCGCCGGCCGGCCGGCAGGCGTCTCTGCGGTCACTTCTTGCGCGGCGGGGCGCATATTCGGGGTATTTGGGGAAGAGCGGGTGCGTATGAGGGCTTATCGCATGGAGTCAAACGCGGTGCCGTATGCGTACAACCCTGACGGGGGGAAACGTGTCCAACTGGCGTGGCAGAGGTTCTCGATATCACAGTGGTGGGCCCCCTGCGCGGAGCTTCGGTGCGACCGCTCAGGCAGCCCCGCGCGTCCGGTGGTATGCCGGTGATCGCGCCCATGCCCGCGGCGCGGGCGGCGGGGCTGCCGACGCAGCGCGAGGGCGCTGAGGAGAGCGTGGCAGCCGGAACCACCGTCGACCATCTCACCGAGACCTACCGCGCCCACTACCGTTCGCTCCTCGGTCTCGCCGCCCTGCTGCTGGACGACACGGCGTCCTGTGAGGACGTCGTGCAGGAGGCGTTCATCCGCGTGCATTCGGCACGCAACCGGGTACGTGAGCCCGAGAAGACGCTCGCGTACCTGCGTCAGACCGTCGTGAACCTCTCCCGCTCCGCGCTGCGCCGGCGCATCCTCGGGCTGAAGCTGCTCTCCAAGCCCATGCCGGACATGGCGAGCGCGGAGGAGGGGGCGTACGACCAGCTGGAGCGGGACGCGCTGATCAAGGCGATGCGGGGGCTGCAACGGCGCCAGCGGGAGGTGCTGGTGCTGCGCTACTTCGCGGACATGACCGAGGCGCAGGTCGCCGAGACGCTGGGGATTTCCCTGGGCTCGGTGAAGGCGTACGGCTCCCGCGGCATCGCGGCGCTGCGCGTGGTGATGGAGGCGCAGGCATGAGCGGGCGCCACGACGACGACCACCTGCGCGGCGACGAGAACGCGAACGTGAACGAGGACGGGAACAGGCGCCGGTCTGCCCGCGCACATCGGAATGACCGGACTGGAAACGGGATTGTGAACCACGGGCCGGAGAGCGCTCCGCACAGGGACGGCGACACGGGCCGGGGGGTGCCTCCGGGGACCGGTGGTGGCGCGGCCGCCCTGTCCGGTCCGGGGTCCGGATCGCCCGGCGGTGACCTGTTCGACGAGGCGGCGCTGCGCCTGATGATGCGTGGTGCCGTGCAGGGCCTCGAACCGAGCGACGGCTCTCTCGACCATCTGTACCGCGCGGTGCCCGCCCGTCGTGCGCGGCGCCGTCAGGCGCTCGTCGGGGTGGCCGCGGCCGCCCTGCTCATCGGCACCGCGGTCCCCGCCTTCGTCCATGTGGCCGGCTCCGAGGGGTCGGACAAGGCCAGCCCCGCCATCGCCGGTCACAGTGAGCAGGCTCAGGGCGGCAACGGTGAGGAGCCCGGCGCGGAGTCCGGCAACGGGGGCGGCACCGGCGGCGGCGACGGGCAGCAGAGCGGTACCCAGGGCCTCCCGGACAGCACCGCGACCCCGTCCGACAGCAGCGGTCAGGGCGCGGACGAGGACACGAACGGCGGCTCCGCGGACGATCCGTCCGCCAGCGCGCAGGCCGACATGCCGGCCTGTTCCCCGGACCAGCTCGGGGTCGCCTCGGCGAGCACCGGCGCGGCCGGTGCCGACGGCACGGTCTACGGGACCTTCCGCATCGCCAACGTGTCCGGCACGAACTGCTCGGTGAGCAGCGGCGGCACGGTGGACTTCGCGGCGACGGGCGCGGCCGACCCGGCCAGGATCGTGGTCGTGCGGCACACGGAGGGCGACCCGGCATCCGGACTGCCCGATCCCGCGCAGGAGGAGACGACCGTGCTGCTGAAGCCGGCCATGGTCTATGAGGTGCAGTTCGCCTGGGTGCCCCAGGAGACCTGTCCGACCACCGGCGGCTCACCCTCCCCGACGCCCACGGACGGAGCGGCCGGCAGCACCGGGGTCGCGGCCGGGTCCACGACGGGCACCGGGACCGGGGAGGGCGAGGCGGGTACGGAGACGCAGCTCGGTGGTGACGAGGGCGACGGTGCGGCGGCCAAGGGCACCGTGTCCGTGATGCACACACCGGAGCCGGGGGCGCCGGTCGCCGAGACGACGATCGCCAACGCCTGCGCGGGCACGATCTACCGGACGGGCGTGCTGGCACCCCCGTCGTAGGCAGGGGTGCCTCTATCTCTTCGGTCAAGCTGTGCGGGCGCCGGAGGCCGGCTCAGCCTGCCGGGGTGTCCTCGTCGGCGACGAGGCCGAGCTTCAGGTCCCGGGCTGCTTCGGCCTCACGCCGCAGCAGCCGGAACCACATGAAGACGACGAACGCGGCGAAGACGAACCACTCACCCGTGTACCCGAGATTCTGGAACGCCTTCAGGTCGAGGCCGCTGCCCTCGGGCGCGGCGGCCGGGACGGGACGCAGCTCGGCGCCGCTCTTTCCCGGCGTGTCGGTGAGGGCGGCGTCGGAGGTCCCGGACGCGCCGGTCCCGGCCGCACCCGTGCCGGCGCCGGTGTCCTGGAGGGTCACCCAGGCGTCGTAGACGTCGTACCGCACGAGGTTGACCAGGGACGCGGCACTGATCATGCCGACCTGGCCGTCGGGGAGGCCGCCCTTCGCGTCGACGCCCTCCGTCCCCGTGTTCTCCGAGGCCTGGAGGTCGCCGGTCACGGTGACCCGTCCGGTCGGTGCGGCCGGCACCGGGGTCTGTCCGGCCTTCCCGGGCAGCCAGCCGCGTACCACCGGCAGGGCCTTGCCGCTGTCGGTGCGCAGCATGTCCAGCACGTAGAAGCCGCTGCGGTCGCCCAGCTTCCGGCCGGGCACCAGGAACTGATCGGCGTACGTGCCGCTCGCGGTCGCGGGGCGGCCGGAGGTCACCGTGTCGACGGGCAGCAGCTCGTCGAGCGGCTCGGCGGTCATCGAGCCGGGTGCGGGCTGCTTCTCGGCGGCCTCGTGCGTCTGCACGCGGTCCTCGAAGCGGCCGAGCTGCCAGGTGCCCATGAACACGCAGAACGGGATGGCCAGCGCGACGAAGAGGTTGATCCCCCACCATCGCGGGGTCAGCAGGAACCGGTACACCCCTCCACGGTACGGTCCCCGCTCCGGCCCTCCGGAGCGGGGGCACCTCGTACACCGCCCTTTATGCGCTCCCTACAGCCCTTGGGAAGCCCCGGCCGGGTCTCCCAGGTGGCGCTGGGCGAAGTCGAGTTCCAGCCGCACCTGCTTGATGCGCTCCTCCACCACGAGCGAGCCGTGGCCCGCGTCGTACCGGTAGACCTCGTGCACGGCGTCGCGGCCCTTCAGCCGGTCCACGTAGTTCTCCACCTGGCGGATCGGGCAGCGCGGGTCGTTGACGCCCGCCGAGATGTAGACGGGGGCCCGCACGGCGTCGACGTAGGTGAGGGGCGAGGAGGCCTCGAAACGCTCGGGCACCTCTTCCGGCGTACCGCCCAGCAGGGTGCGGTCCATGGCCTTCAGGGCCTCCATCTCGTCGTGGTACGCCGTGACATAGTCCGCGACCGGGACCGCGGCCAGGCCCACGGCCCAGTCGCCGGGCTGGGTGCCGAGGCCGAGCAGTGTCAGATAGCCGCCCCAGGAGCCGCCGGCCAGGACCAGCTTCGCCGGGTCCGCGAGGCCGGACTTCACCGCCCACTCCCGCACCGCCGCGATGTCCTCCAGCTCGATCAGGCCGACCCGGTGCTTGAGCGCGTCCGTCCAGGCCCGCCCGTAACCGGTCGAGCCGCGGTAGTTGACCCGGACGACCGCGTAACCGTGGTCCACCCAGGCGGCGGGGCCGGCCGCGAAGGCGTCGCTGTCGTGCCAGGTCGGTCCGCCGTGGATCTCGAAGACGGTCGGGAACGGGCCCTCGGCCGGAGCGGCCGGGCGCTGGACGAGCGCGTGGATGCGGCCCCCGGGCCCGTCCACCCACACGTCCTCGACCGGGACGGACACCGGGGCCTTCGCGCCGGGCGGATCGAGCACCACCGCGCCGGTGGTGGAGCGGACGACGGGCGGCTCGGCGGCCGACGACCACAGGTACTCCACCGTGCCGTCCGGCCGGGCCGTGGCGCCCGAGACCGAACCCGCGGGCGTCTCCACCCGCTCCAGGGTCCCGTCGGCCGCGGCCGGCCCGTACCGCCACAGCTCGCTGCGGGCCTCGAAGCCGTGCTCGACGAGCAGCGCGGAGCCGTCCGGATACCACTCGGCGCCGACGTCGCCGGGCAGATCGATGGCGAGGTCGGTCTCCGTGCCCGCCACCGGGTCCCAGATCATCGGCTCCCAGCGGCCGCGCCGCTGGTGCCCGACCAGCAGCCGGGTGTCCCCGGCCACCGGTGCGAAGCCGAGGACCGTGAGGCCGAGCTCCTTCGTGCCGCCCTCGGTGTCGTCCAGCTCCGCGACCGCGGTGCCGTCGGGCCGCACCACGCGCAGCGCGGAGTGCATCGCGTCGCCGTGCTCGGTGTGCTCCAGCGCGATCAGCGAGCCGTCGTGCGACAGGTCGCCCACCCCCGCCGACTCGCGGTGGCGGTAGATCTCCGCGGGCGCCGCCCCGGGCCGTACGACATGGACCGTCGTGCCGTCCTCGTCCGTCGAACGGCCGATCACCGCGGTGCCGTCGCGTCCGATGGCGAGCCCGGCCGGGTAGGAGGGGCCGAGGCCGGGAGCGGCGGGTTCGTCCACCGCCGCCTCGCCCCCGGCGCCGAACGGCTGGCGCATCCACACCCCGAACTCGTCCCCGTCGGTGTCGCTGAACCACCACACGGCCTCGCCGTCCGGCGTCAGCACGCCGTCCGTCGTCCCGTTCGGCCGGTCGGTCACCTGGCGCTGCCCGCCCGTCGACCGGTCCCACGCGTACAGCTCGTAGGTCCCCGTCGCGTTGGAGACGAACAGCGCGCGGTCCGGCGCGTCCTGCGCCCAGTCGGGCAGCGACACCCGGGGAGCCCGGAAGCGCTGCTCCCACGCGGGGACGGAATCGTCTCTCGAACCAGTGGTCTCAGTCATGCCCACCATTCTGCTCCGGACGGCCGACAAACCGTTCGCGTCGTCCGCAGCCTGTGGATAACCTCGCCGACATGCCTGCTCCGATACCCGCCGACTGGCGCGAGGCCAACCGCGCGATGTGGGATGAGCGTGTGCCCATCCACGCCGAGAGCGACTTCTACGACCTGGACTCCTTCCGCGCGGGCAAGGACGCCCTGCGGGACTTCGAGCTGGCGGAGGTCGGGGACGTGACCGGCCGGACGCTGCTGCACCTGCAGTGCCACATCGGTCTCGACACCCTGTCCTGGGCCCGGCACGGCGCCGCGCAGGTCGTCGGCCTCGACTTCTCCGAACCGGCCGTCGAGACCGCCCGCGGGCTCGCCCGGGAGCTGGGCATGGGCCCGGACCGGGCGGCGTTCGTCGCCGCAGACGTCCACGACGCGGCACAGGCGGTGCCGGACGACGCGTACGACATCGTCTACACGGGCATCGGCGCGCTGAACTGGCTGCCCGACATCGACCGCTGGGCCGAGACGGCGGCCTCCCTCGTCGCGCCCGGCGGGTTCCTCTACCTGGCGGAGTTCCATCCGCTCACCGACTGCCTCGACGACGAGACGGGTGCGCGGATCGTGCACGACTACTTCTCCCGCGACGCCTGGGTGGACGAGACGCCGGGCACGTACGCGGACTTCGACGCGCCGACGGTCCACAACCGCAGCGTCGAGTGGCAGCACCCGGTGGGCAGTGTGGTCTCCGCGCTGGCCGCGGCCGGTCTGCGGATCGAGTTCCTGCACGAGCACGACGCCTCGCTCTTCGCGCGGTTCCCGGTGCTGGAGCACGGATCGGACGGCTACTACCGCTTCCCGGCGGAACGGCCGCGGATTCCGCTGATGTACTCGGTCAAGGCGAGCCGGCCGGACGGACCGGGCAGCCGGTGACGGCGCAACGGGACGGCCGGGCGGGGGCTTTCGCCGGGGCCCGGGCCGATTGTCAGTGGCCGGGTCCAGACTCGGAACATGACCACGACTGCTGATTCGACGGCTGATCTGCGTGCCACGGTCGAGAGGTACTGGACCGCGGCCGACCTCCGTGACTGGGACACCTTCGCGGCGACACTCGCCGACGAGGTGCTGTACGACCTGCCGCAGACCCGCGAGCGCATCCGCGGCAAGGAGCGGTACATGGCGTTCAACCGGGAGTACCCGGGGAACTGGCGGGTGCGTGTCGAGCGGGTCGTGGCCGACGGCGGCGGGCGGCAGGCCGCCGTCCGGACGCTGGTCACCGACGGCGGCCAGGAGTCGCACGCCATCCACTTCTTCACCTTCGACGCGCAGGGGCGGATCAGCGGGATCACCGACTTCTGGCCCGAGCCGTACGAGCCCCCGGCGGGCCGGGAGCATCTGGTGGAGCGGTACTGACGAGCGGTACGGCGGGCCGGGAAGCGACCGGAACGCACGGACGCGGTACCGCTCCGGAGCCGGGAACTCCGAAGCGATACCGCGCCCGCTACACACGTGCCGGCCCCGGGCCGTGTCCGCGAAGTCCCGTCCGGCCCGCGACGCCTGTCACGCACTCCCGCGGTCCCCGCCCGCCGGGCGGCGGACGGCGATACTTCGCGGACACTCCCCGGGACCTCTCGTCCGGACCGTGCCGGCTCGCGGGGTCCGGCACGCGCGTCCGACCCCGCTTCCATGTCCGGCCCGATCCCGGCGGAAGATCCCTAGGCGACCGAACGGAAGGCGGGCAGATAGCCGCCCAGCTGGCCGGAGTCCCTGGGGTGGTAGGAGTTGTAGACGGGGATCGTGACGCTGTGGAGCCACGGGCTGCCGGAGCACAGCTCGTGCCCGGTGAACTCGTCGACGACGCTGGAGAACGTGAATCCGGCGTTCGCCGCCTGCTTGGCGATGACGCCGTTCAGCACGTCGGACGCGTTGTTGATGGCGGTGCGCTCCTTCTCCGTGAGACCGGCGATGCAGTTGCCGCCGATCTTGTAGAAGCGCGGGTAGCCCAGCACCACGACGTGGGCCTGCGGGGCCTTGGAGTGGATCGACGAGTAGAGCGAACCCAGCCGGGACGGCAGCGTGTTGTTCATCTTGCCGACGGCCGTGCTGACCCCGGAGAGGCAGGCGGCCTCGCCGGACAGCACGCAGTCCTGCATGACATCGGCGAAGCCGACGTCATTGCCGCCCGCGGTGACGCTGACCAGCGCGGTGGACGAGCTCAGCGAGCCGAGCTGGCTGCTCGCCACGGAGCTCGTGGTGGCGCCCGAACAGGCGACGAAGGCGAACGAGGACGGGGAGTTCGCCGCCGCCCACAGGTAGGGGTAGGACTTGGTGCTGCGGCGGCAGTCACCGCTGTCGGACAGATAGCTTCCGGCGCCGACACCGGACGAGTACGAGTCGCCCAGGGCGACGTACCCGCCGGCGGCGGCCGAGGCCGGCTGGGCCACGCCGAGAGCGGCGGCTGCGGCGAGGAGCAGCGTGGATGCGGATACCCAGAATCTCCGTACTGACATAGCTGTCAGCCCTCCGAAGTGTGGGGGGTGGGTGGGGGATTGATGAAGCGTCACCTGTTGTAGCAGTTTCGGGTACCCGTCGGTAATGGCTGCGCGAGAACGTGCCGGATTTGCCCGAATGATCATTCGGTAGTCGTAGCTCCGCGCGTAGATAAACCTGCAACTGGCCCTGAAACAAAGGTTTCAGGACCATCCACTCATCACTTCGGAGGTGGCGACGGAAGGGTCCTCCGAGCGGAAGGACCCTGCGGGAACGCCGGGCGGCGCCTCAGCGCACCGTGCTGCGCCCGACCACCGCGCCCGCCCGGTCGATGCAGATGACGTCGACGGCGACCGGCGCCCCCCGCAGCACCCGCAGCGCCTCGTCCCGCGCCGCCGAGGCCACCAGGTCCCCGAGCGGGACGCCGCGCGCCAGACAGGAACGGAGCGCCGCGAGACCGGTGTTCGCCGCGGCCACCTCGGCGGCCAGGGCCTCGTCCGCCCCGCCCCGACGGGCCAGTCCGGCCAGGAACGACGGATCCACCTGGGAGCGTGCGGAGTGCAGGTCCAGATGGCCGGCGGCGAGCTTCGACAGCTTGGCGAACCCTCCGCAGACGGTGAGCCGCTCCACCGGATGACGGCGTACGTACTTGAGTACCGCGCCCGCGAAGTCGCCCATGTCCAGCAGGGCGATCTCCGGCAGCCCGTACTCCGCCACCACGGTCTTCTCCGAGGTGGAACCGGTGCAGCCCGCCACATGGGTCTGCCCGTCGGCCAGCGCCACATCCACCCCTCGCCGGATCGAGTCGATCCACGCCGAGCAGGAGTAGGGCACCACGACACCGGTCGTGCCGAGGATCGAGAGTCCGCCCAGGATGCCCAGACGCGGATTCCAGGTGGAGCGGGCGATCTCCTCGCCGTCGTCCACGGAGAGCGTGATCTCCACGTCCCCCGAGCCCCCGTGCCCGGATGCCGCCCGCGCCACGTGCTCGCGCATCATCCGGCGCGGCACGGGGTTGACCGCGGGCTCGCCGACATCGAGCGGAAGGCCGGGCAGCGTCACCGTGCCCACGCCCGGACCGGCCCGGAACACCACACCCGAGCCGGGCGGCAGCAGTCGCACGGTGGCCCGGACGAGCGCCCCGTGCGTGACATCGGGGTCGTCGCCCGCGTCCTTGACGATGCCGGCCGTGGCCCGGCCGTCGTGCAGCTCCTCGACCGCGAGCGCGAAGGCGGGGGTCTGCCCGCCGGGCAGGGTGATGGTCACCGGGTCCGGGAAGTCGCCGGTCAGCAGGGCCGTGTACGCGGCCGTGGTGGCCGCTGTCGCGCAGGCACCGGTGGTCCAGCCGGGCCGCAGACCCGTGTGCTTGAGTTGGGCGCTGCGCCCGCCCGATGCCTCAACCGTCCCGTGCCCGCCCGATGCTTCATCC
This sequence comes from Streptomyces sp. NPDC091416, assembly GCF_044756845.1. Taxonomy (NCBI): domain Bacteria; kingdom Bacillati; phylum Actinomycetota; class Actinomycetes; order Kitasatosporales; family Streptomycetaceae; genus Streptomyces; species Streptomyces sp. NPDC091416. The sequence goes on along the minus strand of NZ_JBIVTU010000016.1, from coordinate 99,464 downwards.
GTCCCGTGCCCGCCCGATGCCTCACCCGCGCCGCGTCCGCCCGACGCCTCACCCATGGAGGGATCCGATGCACGTGCTCGTACTCGGCGGCACGACGGAGGCCCGTCGGCTGGCCGGGCTGCTGGTGGCGGAGCTGCCCGAGGGGGCCCGGGTGACGAGTTCGCTGGCCGGCCGCGTGTCCGGACCGAGGCTGCCGCCCGGGGAGGTGCGCATCGGGGGTTTCGGCGGAGCCGGGGGCCTGGCCGCATGGCTGCGTACGCACCGGGTGGATGCGCTCATCGACGCCACCCATCCTTTCGCCGGGACGATCAGTTTCCACGCGGCCGCCGGTGCCGCTGCCGCCCATGTTCCTCTCCTCGCTCTGCGCCGCCCCGGCTGGGTGCCCGGCGCGGGCGACGACTGGCACCCGGTCGCCTCCCTGGAGGAGGCCGCGGCGGCGCTCCCGGGCCTCGGGCGGCGGGTGTTCCTCACGACGGGGCGCCTCGGCCTGGCGGCCTTCGCCGGGCCGGGCGGCCTGTGGTTCCTGTCGCGGTCGGTGGACGCCCCCGAACCGCCGTACCCCGCCGGCATGGAGACGCTGCGGGACCGCGGGCCGTTCACCCTCGACGGTGAGCGCGAGCTGATCCGCCGCCACCGCATCGACGTCCTCGTCACCAAGGACAGCGGAGGCGCCGCCACGGCCCCCAAACTCGCCGCGGCCCGCGAGGCCCGGATCCCGGTGGTCGTGGTGCGCCGGCCGCCGGTCCCGGAGGGCGTGGCGGTGGCGGGCACGCCGGAGGAGGCCGTCACCTGGCTGCGCGTACGGTTCGGCCGGTCCGGCTGAGCGGCCGCCGGCTCACTCCTCCTCGGAGGCCAGGGCGTTGACCGCCGAGGCCGCCATCGCACTGCCGCCCCGCCGGCCCCGCACGATCAGGTGGGCCAGGCCCGACGGGTGCGCGGCCAGGGCGTCCTTGGACTCGGCCGCTCCGACGAACCCGACCGGCACACCGATGACGGCGGCGGGCCGCGGTGCCCCCTCCTCGATCAGTTCGAGCAGCCGGAAGAGCGCGGTGGGCGCGTTCCCGACGGCGACGACCGCCCCGTCCAGCCGGTCCCGCCACAGCTCCAGCGCGGCGGCGCTGCGGGTCGTGCCGAGCTTCGCCGCGAGACCGGGAACGGCCGGGTCGGACAGGGTGCACACCACCTCGTTGTCCGCGGGCAGCCGTCGCCGGGTGATGCCGCTGGCCACCATCGCCACGTCGCACAGGACCGGCGCGCCGTCCCGCAGCGCCGCACGGGCGCGGCTCACCACGTCCGGGGTGAAGGCGAGGTCACGGACCAGGTCGACCATGCCGCAGGCGTGGATCATCCGGACCGCGACCTGGCTCACATCGGCCGGCAGCCCCGTCAGATCGGCCTCGGCCCGGATGGTGGCGAAGGACTGGCGATAGATGGCCGGTCCGTCCTTCTCGTACTGGTGCACAGTGCTTCGCTCTCTTCGCGTGGCTGCCTTCTCGGCCCCCGCGCGGACGCGGGGGCGGCCGTACGGGCCCGACCGAGGCTATCCAGTGGGCCGACGGCCCCCGCACAGCCGCCCGGGACACCCAGATGGCTGAAATTCATGACTGATCATCAGATCATTGGTGCGGTCCGCTCGGCCGTCCGGGTGCCCTGTGCCTACGTTCACCCACGGTAACTGTCTGAGGTCGGAACCGGTGGGGCTGTCGAGGACGGCGCCGGTGTGAAGGGAAGAGGGACTGGTTCATGTCCGGACTTCGGCATAGGTTCGCCCGCCTGCCGGTGGGCATCACGGCAGTACTGACCCTGTTGTTCGTCTCCCAGGCGGCCGCGATGCCGGTCGAGGCGGCGGCGGACGACCCCATGAGCTCCGTCGGGATCACCAAGACCAACAGCACGGGCGGTGATCCGCTGGAGCCCGGGGACGAGTTCCTCTACACGCTCAACGGGCAGTGCTCGGGGCTCACGGTCGACTGTGTGGACTTCACCGTCACCGACACACTGCCCGAGGGCCTGGACGTCACCAGCCTTCCCCAGGCCACGACCACCCGTGACGTCACGTACGACGAGTCGACGCGGAAGCTGACCGTCGTCTACAAGCAGCCGCTGCAGAACCCCGAGGGCAAGACCGGCCTGCGGGCGGGCCAGGCGGGCGCCGTCGAGATCGGCATGCGGCTCCCGGCCGACACCCAGGCGGCGGACGGCACCACCATCGGCAACACCGCGGAGGTGACGGCCGGGAACGCCGACCCGAAGTCCTCCAGCACCGACGTGACGGTCTCCATCCCGCGGGCCGTCAAGCCGGTGGCGACGAAGACCTGGGAGGACGGTTCCGCGGTCGCCGGCACCGGCGAGGAGTCCACGCTCACGCTCGGGGTCCGTAACAACTCCTCCTCGTCGGCCGAGGTCACCGAGCTGGCCGTGTCCGACACCGGCGCGGAGACGTTCGAGTACTTCGACTTCACCTCAGCCTCCGTGACCGCGTTCCCCGAGGGCGCCGACCAGGCGCACCTGGTGGTGACCACGGCGGACGGGGCCACCCACACCGGGGACGTCATCTCCGAGCCGGGTGAGCTGCCGCTGCCCGGCGGTGTCGCCGCGGGTGATGTCACCGGATTCGAGGTCGTGTTCACCAACAGCGGCGGCGACCCGCTGCCGTACGACGCGACCGGCGGCACCGTCGAGGTGGGGCTGAAGCTCCGCGAGACCGAGCGCTCGGACGGGTCGCCGCTGCGGCCGACCGACAAGATCACCGTCGACAACTGCGCGGTCCCCTCCGCCCAGGAGACCACTGACGGCAAGGTCGTCGGTACGCAGGCCTGCGACACGTACGACATCCTGCCGGACGTCCTCGTGCTGGGCGGGTCCAAGAAGTTCTTCCCGGACACCAACGGCAACTTCGCTCAGGACAACGGCGAGCACGCCGTGCTCGGTGTGAACTCGCCGGTCAGCATGATGGTCGACGTCACGAACAACTCCCCGTTCCCGGTGAAGTCGATCACGGTCACCGAACCGGGCGCGGACACGGACAGTGAGTTCGACAAGGTCGCCGTGGACCAGGTCCGGCTGCGCCTTCCCGCGGGTGCCACCGAGGCGAAGCTGACCGTCACCTACGCCGACGGCACCAGCAGCACGCAGACGTACACGGAGAACCAGACCGTCGACGTCGCCAAGGACGGCACTTCCGTCACCCGGGTCGAGGTCGTGTACACCGGCGTCGACGGCGACGGGAACCCCACCATCGAGTCGGGCGCCGACGCGGGCCTGGACCTCCACGGCACCCTGACCGATGCCGTCACCGCGGACGACCTGCCTTCCGGCAGCAGTCCGGGAATCGCCAACTGCGCGGCCTTCAAGGGCGACGCCGGCCGCACGGACGGCAGCGGAACGGCGGCGGGCACCGCCTGCCAGGACCTGGTCGTCGAGTCGCCGAACACCTCCGGTTCCGGGTCCAAGACCGTCGACCAGACCGACGTGCCGCCCGGCCAGCCCATTCCGATGCACCTCAAGCTCAGCAACAACGGCAACAAGGTGCTGGTGGACCCGGTCCTCACCGACCCGCCCGCCGACGCGGACGGCAAGCCGGCCGGTCCGAGCCCCTTCGACGTGCTCCAGATCGACTCCGTGTCGGTCTCCCCGTCCTCCGCCCCGGTCACCATCGAGCTCTGGGACCCGACGGCGGGCGGCGGTGCGGGCGCCTGGGTCGCGTACGACGCCTCCGACACCGCGCTGCTGCACCGTGCCACGGGCGTACGCGCGTCCTACGACGGGGACATGCCGCCCCAGTCGAGCTTCACGGTCGATCTCGTCACCGAACGTCGCGAAGGCGTCGAGGACGGCGGGACGTTCACCAACTGCTACTCGATCTCCGCGGGTGGAGACTATGCGGCGGGCGACCCGGTGTGCTCTCCCGAGCTGACCACGGGGCCCGCCGACGACTCGGCCTCCCTCAACAAGTCGATCAGCCCCGGTCAGCTCCCGGAGTACGTACCCGGACTGCCCCGGCAGCACGCGGACGCCTCGCTCACCGTGCGCAACACCGGCAACATGTCGGCCAAGTACCTGCAGATGACCGACCAGGACAGCGACTTCTTCGACGCCGTCGACCTCGTGTCGATCGAGTCGAACACCATGCCGGCCGGTGCCGACCGGGTGCGGATCGACGCCTACGTCGACGGTGCCTGGGTCAACGGGACGCCGTCGGCCTCCGCCGCCCTGCCCCCGGGTGTGAACGCCGCGGATGTCACCGGCATCCGTGCCACGTACTCCTCGACCAGCGGATTCAACGACGGATACACGATCACCCCGTGCGCCGGGACCGCCTGCTCCGGCGTGCTGGTGCTCGACGTCAGCCCCCGCCCGGCCCTGCGTGACGGCGGCGGCCCCGTCCCCAGCCACCTGGAGGACACCCTGGGCGGCAGCTTCCTCACCAAGATCGAGGACGAGGACGCCCCCAAGGACATCGACCCGGTCGGCGCCACCCTGGACCTGGTCAAGGGCGACCCGGTGCTGGACGTCAGCAAGACGCCCAACACCGCGCTCGCGCCCGGCGAGGACGCGCCGTTCTACCTGAAGGTCACCAACACCGGTACGGCGAACGTGCCGAACCTCGTGGTGAAGGACGCGCTTCCCGAAGGCATCGCGTTCGTCGACACCTTCGAGGGCGACAACGGCGAGCCCTACAAGGTCATCGACACCAAGGTGCCCGACGGCACGCCGCCCGTCCCGGCCCCCGTGTTCGACGAGACCACCGGTGACGGCCGCGTCTCCGCGCTCAGCTGGGACTTCTCGAAGAACGCGGACGGCTCGGCATGGGTGCTGGCCCCCGGCGCCACCCTGACCATCGAGATCCACGTGCGGCTGGAGGCCGGCATCAACGCCGGTGACGTCGTCACCAACACGATGGGCGCCACCTCCTCCGACCCGGACACGACCTGCGAGGGCACCTCGCAGAGCGACGGCGCCTTCGGGGACGGCCTGTACTGCGTCGCCGAAGCCACTCTCACGGCCAAGTCCGGTGCCGCCTTCGTGGCCCGCAAGTGGGTCTCCGGCAACGACGGACTGGGCTGGTACAACACCCGCTCCGGCGAGATCGTCGAGGTGGGCGACGACTCCTGCCTCACCGCCACCGACGCCACCGGCCGCCGGTACACCGCCAACCCGTGCATCGCCCTGGTCAACCCCGGTGACCAGTACCACTACCTGATGCGCGTCCAGAACGCCGGTACCGAGTCCGGTACCGCCATGCGCATCGTGGACCGCTTCCCCGTCCAGGGCGACAAGGGCGTCATCCTCGACGAGCAGCGGGGCACCGCGTGGGACAAGCGGCCCACGCTCGCCTCGGAGCCGGCGCTGGACGGTCCCGGCACCATGGCCGTCGCCTACGAGAACGACGAGCCGCTGTGCACCGACGACCTCGACATGGGCGGCGCCGGTTCGAACGCCGACCCGTGCCCGTCCTCCACCTGGAACGACCCCTACAGCGCCGCGGCGGCCGGCGCCCGGATGGAGCTCACGTTCAGCCCGGCACTGGCCCCGGGCGGCACCGTCGACATCACGTACGCGATGGACACCCCGGTCGACGTCGCCAAGAACGGTGACCCGACGATCGCCTGGAACTCCTTCGCGCACAACGAGACCACCGACCGCGCCGGATCTCCCCGGGTGCTCCAGGCCAACGAGCCCATCCGGGTCGGCGTCGCCCTTTCCTACGGCGGCCTGAAGCTGGTCAAGCAGCTCGGCGACCACCCCGACCAGCTGGACGGCGCCCTGAAGCGGCTGCCGTTCCCGTACCACGTCACCTGCGTCATCGAGCCGCAGGGCGGTGAGCCCCGGACGGTCCTCGACAAGGACTACCGGGTGTCCGTGAACAGGCCCGTCACCGTCGACGGCCTGCCTGCGGGCGCACAGTGCTCCGTGTGGGAGACGTCGGCCCGTGGCGGCAGCGCCGACCACACCGCCGCCGACCCGGTCCTGGTGACCATCGAGCCGGGCATCGGCAACGAGCCGGTGCAGACGGCGGAGATCACCAACACGTTCCGGTTCGGCGCGCTGACTCTCAGGAAGGACCTGGAGGGCGACGCGGCGGACTACGCCACGGACCGCACGTTCAAGGTCGACGTCTCCTGCACGCTCCCGGACGCCTCGGGTGCGGCCGGTGACCGTGTGCTGCACAAGACGTACGAGGTGAAGACGGGTGAGCCCGTCACGGTGAAGCCCCTCCCGGCCAACAGCCGTTGCTGGGCCGAGGAAGTGGACACGGGCGGCGCCGCCAAGGCGGTCGTCGACCACGGTTCGTCCGACAACCCGGCCGTGGTCACGGCGGACGGCTCGGAGGGCGAGGGCGCGGTCATCACCGTGACCAACACCTTCCCGGCGGCGAAGCTGACCGTCAGCAAGCACGTGGTCAACGGCGGTTCGGGACCGTACGACTTCGGTCTCGCCTGCACCACCGACCAGGGTGATGTCGCCCTGGCGGCGGACGACAGCGCGTTCTCCCTGAAGGACGGCGAGCAGCGCGAGATCAGCGTGCCCGAGGGCGCGGAGTGCACCGTGACCGAGCTGAACGTCCCCGAGGGCGACACGGTCACCGTCACGGCGTCCGACGGCGGGACCGACGGCACGGTCGTCGTCGCCGGTGAGGCGTCGGTCGAGGTGACCAACACCTTCGAGAAGGACGAGGACGGCGGTCACCACGGCGGCGGGGACCACGACGGCGGTCACCACGGTGGCGGCGGCCACGGCGGTGGGGACCACCCGGGCCAGAACGGCGACGGCGGCCGGCCGGAGCACGGCGACGGCCACCTGGCCGACACCGGTGCCCGGACGTGGACCGTCCTCGGCATCCTGGCCGCCGCGCTGGCGCTCGTGGGAGGAGTGACGGCCCGCACGCTCAGCCGCCGCAGGCGCGTCGGCTGACCTGACGGCCCGCAGCACGGTGAAGGCCCCCGCACGCGCGGGGGCCTTCACCGTGCCCGTGCCGCGACGGCGGGCCCGGCAGGTCTACTTGGTCGCGCCCTGGGCGAAGCCGTTGTAGATGTAGCGCTGGAGGAACAGGAAGATCAGCAGCGTGGGCAGGATGACCAGGATCGCGCCCGCCGAGATGTTCTCCCAGTGCGCTCCGAAGGGCCCCTTGAACCGGAAGAGCGCGGTGGAGACGGTGCCCAGGTCCTCCGACGGCATGTAGAGGAACGGGATGTAGAAGTCGTTGTAGACGGTGATCCCCTTGATGATGACCACCGTGGCGATGGCCGGCTTGAGCAGGGGAAAGATGACCTTCCGGTAGACGGTGAACGAGTTGGCGCCGTCCAGGCGGGCCGCTTCGTCCAGCGAGACCGGGATGCCCCGGATGAACTGCAGGAAGATGTAGATGGAGACGATGTCGGTCCCCATGTACAGCAGGATCGGGGCCCATCGGCTGTCGAACAGTCCGAAGCTGTTCACCACCTGGAACGTGGCCACCTGGGTGGTCACCGCCGGCACCAGCGTCGCGATCAGGAAGAGCCCCATGACGAGCTTCCTGGCCGGGAAGCGGAAGCGGTCGATGGCGTATGCCGTCATGGAGCCGATGACCACCGTGCCCGTGATGGAGAACAGCAGGATGAACGCGGTGTTGCCGAACGCGGTGATCATCTTGCCGTCGCTGAACGCGGTCGCGTAGTTGGCGAAGTTGAACCAGTTCGAGGGAAGGGACAGCGGTCCGCTGCCGGCCATCTCGTCCGAGGTCTTCAGCGAGGTCAGGAAGACCACGGCCAGCGGGATCAGGACGACCAGCGAGGCGAGCACCAGGGTCAGATAGACGAAGGTCCGGCCGATGAGGCCGCGTGTCCGGGCAGTTGCTGCGGTCCGTCGGGCCGTGCTCATACGAGATCCACCTTCTCATCGGGCACGAGACGGCGCTGGATCCAGGTGATCAGCAGGATGATCAGCAACAGCACCACCGCGGCGGCCGAGGCCAGCCCGGTCTTGTTGAACTGGAACGCGAGCTTGACGGTCTGGATGACGAACGTCGAGGTGCCGGTCGAGCCGCCGGTCATGATCCACGGGATCTCGAAGACCGAGAGCGACCCCGAGATCGCCAGGATGATGCTGAGGCTCAGTACGGGCCGGATGCCCGGGGCGATGATGTGCCGGAACTGCTGCCACCGGGTCGCGCCGTCGAGCTGCGCGGCCTCGTAGAGCTCGCCGGGAACGGACTGGATCGCGCCGAGGAACAGCACGAAGTTCAGACCGGTGTAGCGCCAGACGGAGACGCCGGCCAGCGAGGTGTTCGCGGACTCGGGATCACCCAGCCAGGCGTGGTCGGAGCCCACGCCGACCCAGGACAGTACGGAGTCGAGGGTGCCGCCGTCCTTGAAGAAGTACAGGAAGATGAAGCCGATGGCCACGCCGTTGACCAGGTAGGGGAAGAAGAGGATCCCCTTGAACAGGTTGCGGAACCTGAGGTCGAAGCTGAGCACGGTCGCGAAGAAGAGCGCGATCGAGATCTGCACGACGGATGCGGCGAGGTAGTAGAAGCTGACGAAGAACACCCGGAAGAGCTCGGGCCGGGTGAAGATCTGGACGTAGTTGTCGGTGCCCGTGAAGGAGCGCTCCGGGCTGATGCCGTCCCAGTCGGTGAAGCTGTAGTAGACCATGTTGGCCACGGGCACGTAGGTGAACGTGATCAGCAGGGCGAGCGGTACGACGAGGAACATCCACGGGGTCAGGCGGCGCAGCAGCCGCCCGCGCGAGGCCCGTCCCGGCGGGCGTCGCCGGCTGCCCGCGGCGTCGCGGCGGGCCGTGGCGGGCGGCGGTTTCACCGGGGCCAGGTCGGTGGTTTCGGTCATGTCAGGGCCTTCTCTCTTCCGCTTGCGCGTCAGGCTGTCGGCCCCGGCCGCTGCCGGGCGGCCGGGGCCGGCCACCGCCGTTGTCAGGAGCCGGCGGTCTTCGCGGCCTCGTCCCACCGCTTGTCGAGGCCGGCGAAGTAGTCCTTGAGGTTGCCGTCCTCCGCGCCGCGGGCGATGTCGATCAGCTTCTGGCGGTAGTCGGGGGTGTTGAGCCCGATCTCGGAGGCCTTGTCGATGTCGTTGACCTTCGCGGTGTCCGATTCGGACCGTTCCGTGAACGTGACATCGTTGTCAACGAAGTCCTTGAGGGTGTCCGGCATGGCCGCGGCCTTCACCGTCGGGACGGCGCCCTCCTTGGCGGAGTAGCCGGACTTCTCCGTGAACCAGTCGATCCACGCCCGGGCGGCTTCCTTGTGCTCGGAGTTGATGTTGACGGCCTGCTGGTAGTCGGATACCAGCGTGGCGCAGAACGTGCCGTTCCTCTGGGCCGGGAAGGGCATGAAGCCGATGTCGTCCTTCTTGCCGCCCGCCGCTTCGGCCGCCGCCTGCATCTGCGTGATCGACCAGGAGCCGAGCATCATCGAGCCGATCCTGCCCTTGGCGATGAGGTTCTTGGACTCCTCCCAGTTGGTGGTGTTGGGGTCCTTCTCGGACAGGCCGCCCTTGACGATGTCGTGGAGCAGCGAGTCGGCCGTGTTGAGCTCGCTGCCGGCCTTCCAGGGCGAGACCGCCCCGGCGAGCTTGTTGCTCGCGTCCTTGTCGCAGGTGACCGAGCCGACGTTGCTGGTCCACTGCACCAGCGGCCAGCCGTCGCCGAAGTTGGTGTAGTAGGGGACGGCGTCGGTCTTGTCCTTGATCGCGCCGAGTGCGGCGATGAACTCCGCGGAGGTCTTCGGCCACGCGGTGACGCCGGCCTTCTTCCAGACGGCCTTGTTGTAGACGAAGCCGTTGGCCGTGCCGAACTGCGCGACGCCGTAGACCTTGCCGCCGACCGCCGTCTTGTCGCTGAAGCGGTACTTCTTGCTCAGCTCCTCGGTGGAGCCCAGGGGCGCGAAGAACCGCGGGTAGTCGTTCTTGGCCACGGCGCCGGGGATCATGAGGACGTCACCGTAGTGCTTGGTGTTCATACGGATCCGGGCCTCGCCCTCGTAGTCCGTGAGGCCCTCGAACTTCACCGTGACCTTGGGGTAGATCGTGCGGAACCGCTCCGCGTAGCCGTCCATCGCGCCGCTCTTGACGAGGTCGGTGCGCTGGGTGAGGACGGTGATGGTGCCGGACACCTCGCTCGCGTCGGTGGGCGCCGACGCGGTCTCCGTGGAGGCCGTTCCTCCGCCGCTGCAGCCCGTCGCGGTCAGCGTGGCGACGGCCAGCAACGCACCGGCGAGGGTCTTGGTCTTGCCCATGTGCCCAACTCCTTCAAGATGGCGGCTCAAGGTCTGCGGTGGGATAGCGGCACTATGGCAGTCCGGTGGTGAACCGGTAAAGCTCCCATTTCGATCGTGATGCTCAATCGTTACCGCAGGGTTGATTTATGCCCTTCTGGCCTGCGCTGTGTGTGCGCAGGGTAACGAATGCGGTACTAGACCGGTTTATGGACAGGTCGTGTCGGGAGGGTTAGGTTGTCGGCGTCGTACATCTACCGGCCTGAGTCAGGCGATTGGAGCCGCACCCATGAAGGACGTCACCCCGCTCACCGACGGCTGGACCCTGCGCCACGACGAGGCGTCGCTCCCCGCTCAGGTCCCCGGCTGCGTGCACACCGACCTGTACGCCGCCGGGATCGTCCCGGACCCCTGCCTCGGCCGCAACGAGACCGAGGTGGCCTGGGTGGGCAGGCGCTCCTGGACGTACGTCACGGACCTCGCCCACGACAGCGGCCACGAGCGGACGGACCTGGTCTTCGACGGCCTGGACACCGCCGCGACGATCACCCTGGACGGCCGGAGGCTGGGCAGCACCCGCAACATGCACCGCGGCCACCGGTTCGACGTCACGGGCGCGAACGGCGTGCTGGAGGTCGACTTCGCCTCCGCCTACGACGAGGCCGAGTCGGTCCGCGCGCTGACCGGAAACCGGCCCAACGTCTACCCGGAACCCTTCCAGTACATCCGCAAGATGGCGTGCAGCTTCGGCTGGGACTGGGGTCCCACGCTGGTGACCGCCGGAATCTGGCGGCCGGTCCGGCTGGAGCACTGGTCCACCGCGCGCATCGCTTCGGCGCGGCCCCTCGTGACTGTCGAGGACGGCACGGGCCGGGTCGAGGTGCGGGTCCTGGTGGAGCGGACCGAGGGCGGCCGGGGGCGTGGTCTGGTGGCCGCCGCGACGGTGGGCGGGGCGCGGGCCGAGGCTGCCTTCGAGGGCGACGAGGCCGTCCTGCGGCTGGACGTCGAGGACCCCCGCCTGTGGTGGCCCCGCGGCTACGGTGAGCAGCCCCTCTACCGGCTGGAGGTCGAACTCCGCGACGAGCAGGGGGTACTTGACGCCTGGGAGCGCCGGATCGGCTTCCGCGGCGTGGAGCTCGACCGCTCGGCCGACGAGCACGGCTCCGGCTTCACGCTGGTGGTGAACGGGGTACGGATCTTCGCCCGCGGCGTCAACTGGATCCCCGACGACACCTTTCCTTCGCGGATCACCCCCGAGCGCTACCGCACCCGCCTCCAGCAGGCCGCCGACGCGAACATCGACCTGGTCAGGGTCTGGGGCGGCGGCATCTACGAGGACGACGCCTTCTACGACGCCTGTGACGAGCTCGGACTGATGGTCTGGCAGGACTTCCTCTTCGCCTGCTCCGCCTATCCCGAGGAACAGCCGCTGCGCGGTGAGGTCGAGGCCGAGGCGCGTGACAACGTTGTCCGCCTGATGCCGCACCCGAGTCTGGTCCTCTGGAACGGCAACAACGAGAACCTCTGGGGCTTCCGCGACTGGGAGTGGGAGCCCGAACTGGCCGGCGACTCCTGGGGCGAGGGCTACTACCTCGGCCTGCTGCCGCGCATCGTCGCGGAACTCGACCCCACCCGCCCCTACACCGCCGGCAGCCCGTGGTCCGGTTCCTGGGACCACCACCCCAACGACCCCGCGCACGGCACCCACCACTCCTGGGAGGTGTGGAACCGCCAGGACTACGCCGAGTACCGGGCCAACGTGCCGCGGTTCGTCGCGGAGTTCGGCTGGCAGGCACCTCCGGCCATGGCGACGCTGCGGCGGGCCCTGCCCGGCGAGGACCTGGCTCCGGACTCCCCGGGCATGCTCCACCACCAGAAGGCGGAGGACGGCAACGGCAAGCTCGACCGAGGCGTCGCACGGCACTTCGAGTCTCCCGGGAACGACTTCGACCGCTGGCACTACCTCACCCAGGTCGTCCAGGCCCGCGCCGTGGCCGCGGGAATCGAGCACTGGCGCTCCCACTGGCCCGTCTGTGCCGGCACGGTCGTCTGGCAGCTGAACGACTGCTGGCCGGTCAGCTCGTGGGCGGCCATCGACGGCGACGGCCGGCTCAAGCCGCTCCACCACGAGCTGCGCCGGGTCTACGCGGACCGGCTGCTGACCCTGCAGCCGGACGACGGCGATGACGGGGGCGGCCTCGTCCTGGCCGTGATCAACCAGTCCGCCACCGCGTGGCGGACCACGGTGACCCTGCGGCGCCTGGAGGCGGACGGCACCACCGTCCACCGCGGCGTCCACGAGGTGACGGCAGGTCCCCGCTCGGTCGTCCGCCTCCCGGTCCCCGCGGAGCTGGTTCCCGCCGAGCAGTCGGCCAAGGAGTTCCTCGTCGCCGACGCCGATGGTCTGCGCGCCCTCCACTTCCCCGTAGCGGACAAGGATTTCGCCTGCCCGCGGCCGGAGTACGACGTCACGGTGGAGGCAGTGGCAGGCAAGAGCGATACAGTCGACGTCGTGGTAAGCGCGCACACTCTGCTGAGAGACCTTCTCCTCCAGGCCGACCGCCTCGACCCGCACGCCGCAGCCGATCAGGGCCTGCGGACGCTGCTGCCCGGCGAGCAGGCCCGGTTCCGTGTGACCGGCTGCGGTTCCGTGGACGCGAAGAGGGCGCGGGCCGCCCTCTTCTGCGCGGACGCGAGGTGAACAGTCCCGCACGTGTGACGATCAAGGACGTCGCCGCCCGCGCCGGCGTGTCCAAGGGTGCCGTCTCGCTGGCGTTCAACCAGAAGCCGGGCGTCTCGGAAGTCACCCGACGGCGGATCTTCGAGGCCGCGAAGGAGCTGGGCTGGGCGCCGAACCTGACCGCGCGCAGCCTCTCCAGCCAGAAGGTCGACATCATCGGCCTGGCCCTGTGCCGTCCCGCCCGGCTGCTCGGCCTCGAACCGTTCTACATGGACTTCATCTCCGGCATCGAGAGCGTCCTCGCCGAACGGTCGTACTCGCTGCTCCTGAGGCTGGTACGGGATCTCGACGAGGAGACCGAGCTGTACAAGTCCTGGTGGCGCAGCCAGACGATCGCCGGCGCCATCCTGGTCGACTTCCACGAGAACGATCCGAGGGTCCCGTCGCTGCAGCCCATCGGGCTGCCTGCGGTGGCCGTCGGTCATCCGTCCCTCACCGGCTCGTTCCCCGCGGTGTGGACCGACGACGCCACGGCCGCGGCCGAGGCCGTCCGCTATCTGGCGGCGCTCGGCCACCGGCGCATCGCCCGGGTCGGCGGCCCGGTCGGGCTCGGCCACAGCGCCATCCGGGCCTCCGCGTTCGCGTCCACGATGCGGGAGCTGGGGCTGGAGGAGGGCCGCCAGATCGCGACCGGCTTCGACGGCAGCGAGGGGGCCAGGGCCACCCGCTCGCTCCTGATGTCCGCCGACCGCCCGACGGCCATCGTCTACGACAACGACATCATGGCCGTGGCGGGAGCGGGGGTCGCCGCGGAGATGGGCTTCGTGGTCCCCGACGACGTGTCGCTGCTCGCCTGGGACGACTCGCAGCTGTGCCGGATCACGCATCCCACCCTGTCGGCCATGAGCCACGACGTGCACAGCTTCGGGGCCCAGGTGGCCCGTACCCTGTTCGCCGTCATAGCGGGCGAACACACCGGTTCCGTACAGGTACCGACCCCGTCCCTCACCCCGCGCGGTTCCACCGCACAGGCACCCGCCCGGAACTGAGGACGGCGTACGCGCAGCGCTGCGGCCTCCCCGCCCGGGGAGGCCGCAGCGCTTTGCGGCGCGGGGAAACGGCGTCCCTGGCGTGGGCAAGTGCCCCTCGGCGCAGCGTCCTTGGCCGCCGCGTCATGGAGAGCGCGTGTCCATGGCGGTGCGGAGGAAGGGCCGCCGCGGGCCTGCGCCCGGCCTTGACCGGCGGGCAGGCGCGACGGAATGCGCAGGCGGGTTACGAGCGGGCCCCCGCAGCGAGTGCGCGGGCGCCGAGCCGTGAGGAGGCGACGGCGGCTGCCCCGATGAGACCGGCGTCCAGGGCGAGGACGGCGGGCACGACGGGCAGCCCGCGGGTGAAGTCGAGAACGGCGTAGTCGGCCATGTGCCGTCGCAGGGGAGCGAAGAGCGTGTCTCCGGCCTGCGCCACCCCGCCGCCGATGACCACGAGGTCGAGCTCGACGAGAGCCGCTGTCGCGGAGATGGCGGCCGCCAGCGCCTGTGCCGCCCGCTCGTATGCTTCCGCCGCCCTGGGATCCCCGGCCCGCGCCGCTTCCGCGACCGCCGCGGCCGTCGGTGCCACCCCGGCCGGTGCGGACCACCCGGCCGCCTGCGCGTGCGCCGCGATGGCGGTTCCGCTGGCGAACCCCTCGACGCAGCCGGGAGCCCCGCACGGGCACAGCGAACCGTCCAGGTCGACGGTGATGTGCCCGATGTGCCCCGCGTTCCCGGTCCGGCCGGTGTGCAGCCGGCCGCCGAGGACCAGGCCGCCCCCCACCCCGGTGGACACCACCATGCACAGCGCGTTCCCGAACCCCCGCGCCGCCCCCAGCCAGTGCTCCGCGGCGGCCATGGCGACCGCGTCACCGACCAGTACGGGCCGCAGCCCGGCGGGCAGTCGCGGGTGAGCCGCCACTCGCTCGGTCAGCGGGAAGCGCCGCCACGCGGGAATGTTGACCGGGCTGACCGTGCCCTCGGCGGTGTCGACCGGCCCCGCACTGGCGATGCCGAGGCAGGCCAGCTCGTCCCACATCGGGTGGAGGGTCAGTTCGTCGAGCACCGAGGTCACCGCCGCCATGAGCTCGTCGGCGGACTCCCGCGCGGGGGTTGGCCTCTGTGCGCGTACGAGCAGCGTGCCCGCATCGTCCACGAGCGCTCCGGCGATCTTCGTGCCGCCGATGTCCAGTGCTCCGTACACCGTCACGTCACCACACCTTTCGGGAAGGAAGCGGGTTGCCTTCGCTCCGGATCACACTCTGACGGGTGGTGACAACGTTGTCTAGTAGCCAGTTTAGTTTAGGTCAACGTTTAGTAACGAGGCGGTGTTCTCCGCCGGTGCGGATGCTCATCGGCGGGCGGACCTCTCGATGGCGGACGGCGTGACGGGAGTGAAGAAGTTGACGAGGTTGCCGTCGGGGTCGCGGAAGAGGAGCGCGCGGTTTCCCCAGGGCATCGTGGTGGGCTCGTTCACGAAGTCCTCCACGAAGCCGGTCAGGTTCGCGTACACGCCGTCCACGTCGTCGACGCGGAACTCGAGGATGACACTGCGGTTCTCGCCCGGCCGCGCCGAGCCGGGCGCGAAGAGGGGGACGGTGCGGGTACTGCCGATCGCGAGCGTGGCCGAGGCGGTCCTGAGCTCGGCGAAGTCCTCGTTGGCCCAGTGGGCCGGGACGCCGGTGGCGCGCTCGTAGAAGGCGACGAGCCGGGCGACGTCGCCCGTGATGATGCGGACAGAGACGAAATCCATGATCTTCTCCTGGTCGGTCGGTGCTTCCGGAACGCACGCTACGACGCATACCGGACAGGATCCGCCCGGTATGCGCGGGAGACTTCGTGCATGACCCGCCCCATCGCCCGCGTCCTCACCCTGCTGGAACTCCTTCAGTCGGGTGGCATCCGCACCGTGGCCGAACTGGCCGACCGGCTCGGCGTCGACGAACGCACCGTGCGGCGCTACGCCGGCCACCTCATCGACCTCGACGTGCCCGTCGAGTCGGTGCGGGGCCGCTACGGCGGCTACCGGCTCGCCCCCGGCTACCGGATGCCGCCGCTCATGCTGACCGACGACGAGGCGCTCGCCGTGCTGCTCGGCCTGGCCGCGGGCCGGCGGTCCGGCTCGACCACGGCCGTGGGCGCGGCGGGGGAGACGGCGACGGCCAAGATCCGGCGGGTACTGCCCGAACGCCTGCGGGTCCGGCTCGACGCCGTTCTCGCGACCCTCGCCTTCACGGCTCCGACCCGCGAGGCGGACATCCCGGACTCCGCGGTGCTGCTCCCGGTCGCCGACGCGGTCACCCGTCACCGGCCGATCTCGATGCGGTACACCGCCGCCGACGGCAGACGCAGCGAACGCACCGTGCACCCGCACGGGATCGTCGCCCACTCGGGGAAGTGGTACGTCACGGCCGTGGACCCCGCGATCGGCGAGGACCGGACCTTCCGGCTGGACCGCGTCAGCGGCGTGAGGACTCTGC
This sequence comes from Streptomyces sp. NPDC091416, assembly GCF_044756845.1. Classification (NCBI taxonomy): domain Bacteria; kingdom Bacillati; phylum Actinomycetota; class Actinomycetes; order Kitasatosporales; family Streptomycetaceae; genus Streptomyces; species Streptomyces sp. NPDC091416. The sequence continues at coordinate 83,069 of NZ_JBIVTU010000016.1, read as the reverse complement.
CCGGCACGTTCGAACCACCCGCGGGGGCGGACCCGGCCCAGCGCGTACTGACCGGGCTCGCCACGGCTCCGTACCGGCACGAGGTGAGGCTGCGGGTGCTGGGCACGGCCGAGCAGATCCACGCCCGGCTCCCCGCCGGCATCGCGATCGTGGAGGAACCGCCGCCCCCGGACGGCGCCGGCCCGGAAACCGAACGCTGGGCACGCGTCGACCTCCGTGTGGAGCGGCTCGACTGGCTGCCTGCCGTACTCGCCTCGCTGGACCGGCCCTTCGTCATCGAGTACCCGGACGAACTCCGCGGCCTGGTCGAGTCCCTCGCCGCACGGCTCGCGGACTCCGCCCGGCGAGGCGCGCCTCCCGGGTGAGTACACCGTCCTTGCCCCGGCCCTGCCGGCTGTCGCGGCGGCGGAATCCCAACCCGCGGCCTCTTCCTCCCGCATGCGCGGCTTCCGCCGGTCGATCCGGCTCGCGCAGAGAGTCATTGCTGATGCGTTCGAGTGAGTGATCCACTTCCACCTTGCCCGTCACCCTGTGTATCCGCTTGCATACTCTTCGTGATCGTGCCAGTTCGGCGGGTCACGCCCAGGGAAGGAAACCATGTTCAAGACCATCAAGGCGCGCCGGGGAATCATCGGGACGGCCGCCGCGCTGAGCCTCCTGGCCGCGGGAGCGGTCGCGGGTGTCGCCATCGCGGATGACGCGGCCGTGGCGGCCAAGGCGCCGTACGCGATGGCGTCCGCTCAGATCAACGCGGACGGAAGCCGTGCACAGTCCAAGGGGATCAAGTCGTCCACCAGGGCGGGCACCGGCATCTACTGCGTGACGTTCGACGACGCCACCAGGATCGACGTGAGCCGCAGCACCCCGGTCGCCACCCTCATCACGACCGGCGGCCCCGAGTACGCGATCAACCTGCGCACCACCCCGTCGCCCGAATGCGGCGACGCGGCAGACACGTTGACCGTCTACACCGGCGAGCGCAATCTGATGGCCGACGCGCCCTTCATGCTGCTCGTCCCCTGACCTTCCCGCCTCGAAGCCCGGTGGGCGGGACAGCCCGCTCGCCGGCATGACCCGGCCGCCCCGGTACACGGGTGACGCGGCCGAGAAGAAGGAAGACCCCATGTCTCGCACCACCGGGCGCACTCACGCCGTCGCCCTGACCGTCGCCGCCCTGGTGTCGGTCCCCCTCCTGGCCGGTACGTCAGTGGCGGCGCCCATCGACATGTACGCCCCCTACGCCCGCGCCGCCGCCAAGGTGGCGGCGAACGGCACGCTTCTGGCACAGAAGAACGTCGGCGAGTCCCGGAAGGTCGCCACCGGGCAGTACTGCGTCAAGGTGTCGGATCCCGACATCGACGATCTGAAGGACGCGGCGGTCCACGTCACGAGCAACAGCGGCTGGGCCACGTTCATCGTCCAGGCCCCGCCCACCACCCGCTGCGGCAGTGACCCGAACACCATCTCCGTGCTCGCCATCAACACGGCCAACGCCTACGGGGACACGGCGTTCACCCTCACGGTGCACTAGTCGCTCCGGGGCCGGTTCCCAGCGGACCCTCGGAGGACCCCGGGAACCACTCAGGGGCCTGATCCGATTTCTCGGATCAGGCCCCTGACCTGGTCTTGCCGGCTGTCGGGGTGGCGGGATTTGAACCCACGACCTCTTCGTTTCGAAGCAACCCGGGAGGGTCGCTGGCCATGGGCTGCTGTGTCTTTTAACTGTGCTGATGGTCCGCTGACGTCCACGGTTGTTCGTGGGTGTGCCGCGCGGTTGTCACGCGGTTGGACACTCAGGAGACAGAAGGATGCCTCACTCTTCCCCGGGGGGAATGAGCCGGTCAGCGCTCTCGTCTTCATCCACGTGCCCGTGTGCATCGACAGTGATTGGAGTGGCCGTCCCTTGGAATTGACGAGCCAGGCAAGCACTTGCTCGGTCAGCGGGCCATTGTCCGGTCCTTCGTCCTTCCAGTGCGCGCGCCAGCCGCCTCCTGGCACGGCGGCTACCACTTGGTCGGCTCGCTCCAGGTGTGAGAAGTCCGGGTAGCCCGTCACCGGCCGGCGAGCCCCTTGCTTCGGATCGACGACGAGGGCAAACGCCTGTCGCCGCATCCCAGGCGTCTACGTCCATGGTCCGGCCGACCATTGTCTCGGTGCCGTTGCAGATCGCGAGCCAGCCGGTCCCGTTGAAGTAGCGCATGGCGCCATCGTTCCTGACGGCGGCTCGATCGCCCACTGCCTTCGGTGAGGCATGAGCAGCAGCGGACTACCCGCTGATTGCTTCCACGCCGAGAAGGAAGAACTTCAGGCCGAAGACGGCGACGATTCCAAGTGCGATGACTCTCAGCGAGCAGACCGATGCGATCAGGGTCATGAACCGAGCCCATCCCTGAACCCTGGTGTAGTCGGTTTCGCCGTCCCACCGCTGATCAGACCTGATGCCCCCTTGCCGGTCACTGTACTCAGCGAGGGATCAGGGGCGGCTCTGCCGGCCGGCCTGTGGCCTCATCCTTATCAGGTCGATCACTGGGGTCCGTCAATCTCGACCAACCGCGCCTCCACCCCGGGCTATCGTCCATTGAGATCCGACGCCGACCTCTGCTGTTCGTACTTGTCGGTGTCAGCCGGTGATGTCAGGCATCACACGTCGCCTCACGCTCAATCGTCGGCTTGCTGATCTTCTTGACTTCTGGGGAGGGTCGATCGAATGGCCCACACGGCAGCGAGCATGCCAAACCCGGGAGGCACGCCGTCCCACGGCTGTGGCAACGTGGTTTGGAGCCACCTGGTCCCCACGACGATCAGCACCAGGACCAAGACGAGCAAGGGGCGCCGGACAATGTGCCTGACCGCCGCCATGGACGACGCGCCGAACTGCCTCAGTCTCCCCGGCTTCATGCCCGGGACTGTAGCGCCGATTGTCCCATCCTCACCACGTATGCCAACCCACCACCCGCCCCAGCTCCCATCCCGTCCGCCTTCGGCCCACACTCCGTGGAGCGGGCGTGGTTCAGGTCGCCGAAGTGGAGCGCGTCACCGTACGAACGACCCTTCTCGCACCTCGTCGGTCACTCCGGCACGGCCGTGACCGAGGAGGTCTACCGGAAGCAGATCCGGCCCGTAATCCAGACCGGTGCCGTGGTCATGGACGGCATCTTCAAGCGGGACCCGGGAAGGTAGTCACGCAGACAGACACGCAGACCAAAACAGGCGAGGCACCTACGAAAATCCGTAGGTGCCTCACCTGCTGTTTTGGCTGTCGGGGTGGCGGGATTTGAACCCACGACCTCTTCGTCCCGAATGAGGGTCGGGCGTTGAGCTCGCCTGCAGGGATGGCGTTTGCGCAGGTCAGGGGAGTGGTCCCGGTTAGTCTCGGCGGCTCTGGGAGGGCGCTGGGGAGCAGCTCGGCTCCCAGGCGGCTCCCAGACCAGCTCGTAGGGGAGCAGCCCCAGCGCGTCGCCTGGTGCTATCCGAGCAGCGTGCCGACGGCAGCGCTGAGGTCCTGGAGAAGGTTGACGACGGCCGCAGCCGACCCGATGGCGAGCCCGAGGTCTTTGAGGCTGTCTCTGATACGGCGCTCGTCGGACTGGGCACCGTTGAGCTCTTCGCCGGACACGCCCTAGCCGTACGGCGTGCCAGAGCGGCGTTGCTCAGCTCTGCGGCGGGTTCCTCCAGGGCCGCCTCCAGCTCCGAGAGCTTCGCCAGAGCCGCCTGGAGGCGGCTGGTTTCTTGACCTGCGCTAGCCATGCGTGGGCTCAGCCGAATGGTCGGACAACGCCCACCCGTTGCGCCGCCACAGCGATACCCAGTTGTGCAGCCTGCCTGAGTGCCCACCGAGCTCCTCCGCGACCCACGGGATCGGCCTGCCCGCCTCGATCACGATGCGTACAACACCCTCGCGGAACTCAGGCGTGTACGTTCGTTGCTTAGGCTCTATGAACCCCAACTCCCCCTGCAATCACGGACTCCACGCTACGGCGGGGGAGGGACAGTACCGCGGTCCCCCAGAGCTTGGCTGACCTCGTTCCCGTCCCACCCATCGGATGTGCGCCAGATGAGAGAGACGCCGAGCACTTGGCGGACCGCATCCGAAGCCCACGCCTGGGCAGGCGGGGCGCACAGGACGAGAAACAGATGCTTGGCGTGCAGCCGCGAGGTGTGGTTGATCTCCAGGAGCCTGGCAGCCCCGGCACGCACGTCGGGGTGTGTCGTGCATCCGGCGCTGAGTACCTCGTAGAGCACGGGGCCGTCGTCGCCTGTGTACGTAAGGTCGATGAGTGCCGACTCATGCGATCTACGGCCAGCTCTGAGGAGAGTGGCCTTGAGCTCATAGCGCACAGCTTCGTGGGTGTCGCAGGCACGGTCCTCTTCCGCCGCACTGGCCAGCTCGTCGTGGAGTGAGCCGCCTGATCCCTTCGCAGCGGCCTCCGGAACAGCAGGAGGGGGCGGCAGAAGCGCCTGGTTGGCCCCGGCCAACGCGTCCGCCCAGCCGCTGTCCCGTACTGCCGATGTCAGTTGTTCGAGCGCTGGCTGATCAGCTGCGGTGACAGCGTCATGGGCTCGCCGCGCCAGGCTGCTCAACGCATACAACTGATCCGCCTCGGGCCTGCCCAGCGCCGTCCATACCTGGAGCCAGTCAGCTTGGTCCCTGCGTAGACAGCGATTCGCCATGCCCTTCAGGTCCGACAGATGGGCGGGTGCGTTCGCGGCGATTGTGCCGACCACGAGGTCGGGCAGAACGTTAAGTGCGGCCTGGTAACGCAGCGCCATCTGAGGCGTAATGGGGGCACGGCCGAAAGAGCCGGCTGAGACCAGCCACACGCCGGATTCCTCACCGAAGACCCAGACGTCGATTCTCTCGCCGGCCTTCGGCTCCGGTTCACCAGCGCGCAGGGAGAGCAGAAACCGGTGATTCCCGTATCCGGAGACGGACATGACTCGCCAGTGACGCCCGTCGCCGTGCTCTCCGACCCGGACTCGTAGCTCGTCGCCGATAGTCGGCAGGTCCGCATCGAGAGCGCCTTGGGGTTTGGGGACGGCTCGGATCTCGGCGTCCAGCATGGTGTGTCGTCGCATGAACTTGAGCGCACGGCCGTCCAAGGAAAGCGCCCAGGTCAACGAGGTGCCGATGATCAGAATCCGCTTTGGGCCAGTCACGATGGCGCCACTGTCCAGGTCGGCCCGGAGCGACGTCAGGAGCGCGGCCCGCACATCGTCCTGAGGGAACCCTTGGACTTCTGGAACGCACTCGGCGAAGAACGTCACGTTCTGCCCGCTGACGTGGATGTTGGCCACGTCGAGAGCTCTGATCGCGTCCGTGTCGGTCAGTCTTCCGGACTCCTCGGCCAATTCCCGTTGCCTGCGTTGCTGACCTGCGTACCTGGAGGGGATGCCGGCCTTGAATTGCGCGTAGCTGCGTTCTGCGTGCACGGTTTGGTAGGCGGTGACGGCCGAGGCGTCAGAGCTGAGGACGAACCGGTATCCGTCGAGGTCGAGCAGCCAGTAGCCATCTGTCTGATGGGCGTGCTGGGCTCGCTGCAGGAACTCCTCGATGTCTGCGCGGATCTCGCATTCGGCTTCCTGGTTGGTTCCTCCATGAGACGCGACGAACGACTTGATCACAGATGTTGTGACACGCAAGCGTCGGATCTGGGTTGCCGTCAGCTCCAGGCGGGCGTCGCGATCCGCGTCGCCCGAGACCGCCGGGTATCTACGGTAGCCGTTGGTCGGCAACGGATCCTGCGTCCGGTACCCGCCGCAGGGTTCCTTTCTGCACCATCCGTCTGCATGTGACGTCGTGTGTCTGCACCGATCGCCGCCGCTGTGGAATCGCGTGCACATCTGCTCACCGGGTGCCATGGCTGGTGCTGCATCTGCGCTGTCCGGGCTGTCGGCCTCCGGAAGAAGCGCAGCCGGCAGGGGTGATGTGTGCAGGATGGACAAGGACTGAGTGCTGCGAGTCAGGGCTACGTAGAGCTGCCGCAAACCCGCAGGGCCACGATCGGCGATGGTCGTCGGGTCCAGTACGAGGACGTGGTCGAACTCCATGCCCTTGGCCTGGGCTGCAGCTATCACCGAGATGGCTCGACGCACATCACGTGGGATGCCCTCCGCCTGCGCGATGCGTTGCTGGACCTGCTCCAGCCAGTCTGAGTCGTCAGGGACGATCAAAGCGATAGAACGCTGGGACCGTCCGTCCGAGCCGGCGAGGCCCGCCATCTGGGCCACAGCTTCGTCGAGCAGCTGCCATGGCGTGGTCTGTATCAGTCGGACCGCGTCGCCATCTGCGTACTTGACTGATCCGGGGAAGGGGACGGAAGGAGCAATCGCCCGGGCCAGGGGTGCGACGAACTCCATGATCTGTGCCGGCACTCGGTAGCTAATACGCAGCTCCTTCAAGTGCCACCCGTTCTTGCTAGCCAGCAGCTTCCCCGTCCGCTCCCAGTTGGCGTACTGGTGCGGCCCGGTCGCCTGGGCAAGATCACCCAGCACGGTCATCGAGCCATTGGGACAGCGTCGACGCAGTGACCTTGCCTGCATCGGTGTCAGGTCCTGGGCTTCGTCGATCACAATGTGCGGATACCGCCTGGGAGACTCGTCGGCGATGAGGAGGCGGAGTTCCTCCAGGCACACGAGGTCGTCGATGGTCCACGGCTCCTCGGCCGCGCTCTCGGCGGTGGGGCGCAGGAGAAGGGACTGCTCGTCCTCGGTCAGCACCTGGGAGGCGCTCTCGCGCAGCTTCTCCGGTGAGTTGAGCAGGCTGCGCAGTGCTTCTTCCGGGCTGAGTTGGGGCCAGGTTCTTTCGACGAGTGTGGTGACTACCCGATGCCGCTCGAGATCGCGGCGGACCGTGCGTTCCCGGCTGCGCTGTGGGAAGTCGGCTACAAGCACCGCGAGCAGCTGGTCAACCACCAGGTCACGGAAGCGGTCACGGCGTACTCGATAGCCGCCGGGACTGTTGCGGGCCTGGTCGAGGAGGGTCATCACGTTCGAGCGCGGCAGCCGAAGGGGGGCGCTACCAAGCGTGACGGTGACTTCCGGTTCCTCGTCCTTGATGCTCGGAACAGAGGCCAAAGCATCCACGGCATCCGGACGGTAGTTCCCTTCCACACGCCGTCGCAGTACGACTGCCATCCGGTCATCGGACTTGACTAGGCGTGTCTGGGGCGTATCTGTCCCACGGATCGGTCCTTCCCAGAGGCGCGCCAGTTCAACGGCGGTCACATCACGGGTGCCCAGGGTCGGCAGTACCTTGCCCACGTATTCCAGGAACCGGCTGTGCGGGCCGACGACAAGGATCTCCTCAGCGCGGAAGTGCTTGTTGTCGATCAGCCACGTCACCCGATGGAGACCTACAGCAGACTTTCCGGTGCCGGGTCCACCTTGGATCACCAGGACACCCTCGGGGGAGTCCGCGACCAGATCCATTTGGTCGGGCTGGATGGTCTCGACGATGTCCCGCATCCGGTCGGTTCGAGCGCGATCGAGTTCGAGGAGCAGGAACTCGTCAACCGCTCCCTCCTGCTCTTCGGCAGGCCGGAACAGCTCACCTGGAGAGGGGATGGGGCGAGCGGCGGTCTTCCCTGCTGCCTTGCCAGGAGTTCGCCGGACCCGGGAGATCTCGTCCCGGTAGTTCTTGACTGTGTGCCCGTCGCAATTCAGCTGTCGACGGAGCAGCACCTCCCCAGGCGCCGAGGGATGGGCCTGCCGCCAGGCTACGGCCTGCGGGTTCGTCCAGCGCACGACGACCTGATCCCGGGTTGCCACGTCGAAGACACTGCGTCGACCCACATACCAGGTCTCGGGCTGGTTCTCATCCGACTCTTGTGTGTCGATCCGCAAGACAACGAGCGCTTCCCCGTCCAGCCGGTACTTCAAGGCGTTGGATTCCGCCCCCGCCCGGTTGGCGATGCTGTCCTTCCCGCTGGCCGATGCCTGGGCGGAAGACCCGTCCGTCATCTCGGCAAGGCATGCTTCGTAGCACGCGTAGGCGCGGTCGACTGCCTTTTGTTCCGTGGCTATAACAGCTGACCGTGGTGACGTGCTCACGCTCTTCCCCTCCCGGCGGCGCTCCCCAGCGCTGCTGCGGACCATACGCCCGCGCCTCTAGCCAAGAAATAGCAGACAAGCCTCTACCTGGGACCACGTCTTCCTCAACGGAGACCGAGTGGGAGCCCGTCTCGCGTGAATGTCGCTTCTGCCGCCTCGGGTCAGACGGCGACGACTTGTCCGCAGGGCTGGTCAGAACCACGTAAGCCATTCCCAAGGTGACGCCCAGTCCAACCCGTGCCACCCCGTCCGCTCACGCGAGAACGGCCGGGCTGTCCGGGTTCCACTCGATGGCGCAGTGGTTTCTCGCTGGCCTGCCCCCCCCGGGACCCTGCGTCCAGAAATGGAGGTGCCGATCAGCCGCCTCGCCAGGAGGTGCTCCTGCCGAGGCGGCACTAGGACCGCGAGGCGCCACGGTCGGCGTCAGTTGTCAGGGACGCCGGTGGTGGACCACTCGTTGGCGAAGTGCTCCATCTGCTTCAGCACCAGGTCGACGGCCTCCCGGCGCCGGTCCGGGGGATAGTCGTTTCGGACCAGCAGACGCTTGATAGCGCTGCGGAGACCCGCGCGGACCGATTCACGGGCGATCCAGTCCGGCTTGAGCTTCTTCTGGACCTCCGCGACGAGATCGCGGGCAATACTCGCCAGGACCTCGTCGCCCATGAGTTCCTGCGCCGTGCCGTGGTCTGCCACGGCGTCGTAAAAGGCGAGCTCACGCCAGTTCAGCGGCGGGTCGAACTTCTCGCCACGACTAGCGTCTTGTACTACCTCTTTGGCCATCTCGACGAGCTTGGCGATGAGTTCGGCACTCGTATACTGCTGCCGCGTGTACCGGATCATGAGGTCCTGCAGACGCTCGGAGAAGGCCGTGCGGCGGACGATGTTGTGACGCGTGACCTCACGCATCTTCTGCTCGATAAGCCGTCGCAGTGCCTCCGCCGCCAGGTGCGGGGTGTCGCTGCCCTGGAGCTTGGCGACGAGCGCGTCGTTGAGATGCGTCAGGTCGGCCATCTCCAGGCCGGCCTCGGCGAACAGGTCCGATATTCCGCCGGTCTCGACCACGGACGAGGTCAGCTGGGCGAGGTACAGCTCGACATCACGGGCGACGGGCATGCCGCGGGCCTCGCGTTCCAGCGCGTCGAGCTTGGCCATGTAGGCGCGGACCTCGACGAAGAACTGGATGTCCCGCCGCCAGGTCGGGTGGTCCGGAAACCGCTCGCCGATGTTCGTGGCGCTAGCGGACAGCGCGTAGAAGCGCTCCAAACGGTGAGAGTGCTCGCGAAAGCGCCGGCCAACGGTCTGGTGGGGGTCGTCGAGCCTCTCCGGGTCGTTGCCCGGGGTACGCGGGTTCCGAAGGTACTCGGCGGCTCCGCCAGCGGCGTTGATGAACGCCTTTGTGGTCGGCTGTTCGAGGCGTGCCCGCCAGTTGAAGCCGCGCAGGATGTCGCTGAGGATGTCGTACTCGTTGCGCAGCTCGTCCAGCGCGCGGTCGAGGTCCTGGCCGAGGGTGCGGTCCTCCTGGTCGGCGTCCGTGTACTCGGCGATCGCCTTCTGCAGGTTCTCCGTCAGCGGCGCGTAGCCGACGAGCAGGCCGTCCTCCTTGCCGCGGAAGCGGCGGTTGACGCGGGCGAGGGCCTGCATCAGGTTGGCGCCCTTGAGCGGACGGTCCAGGTACATGGTGTGGACCGGCGGGGCGTCGAAGCCGGTCAGCAGCATGTTGTTGACGATGAGCAGCTCCAGCTCGTCGTCAGGGTCTTTGGCCCGGTTGATGACCGCCTTGCGCTGGCTGTCAGGCAGCGCGTGGACGAGCAGGTGGTCGTCGTCCTTGCGGGAGTTCGAGGAGAATACGATTTTCATCGCACCCTTGGAGGGCTCGTTGCTGTGCCACTCCGGCCGCAACTCGCGCAGGGCATCGTAGACCCGGACGCAGATCTCACGGGTCGCGCAGACGACCATCGCCTTGCCGGCGGCCCCGCCCTTCTCAGAGACGCCAACGAACGGTCCCATCCGTCCCCGCCGCTCCTCCCAGTGCACCACCAGGTCCTCAGCGAGATCCCTGACACGGGCTGGCAAGCCATACATGGCGTTCATCGTGGCGACGGCCGTCTCGACCCGACGGCGTTCGGTGTCGTCGAGACCGTCGGTGATGCGGTCGGCCTCCTCGTCGATCTGCGTCGGGTCGACGTCCTTGTCGAGGACGAGCTTGATCACGCGACCCTCGTGGAAGACTTTGACCGTCGCGCCATCATCGGCCGCCCTCTTGAGGTCGTAGATGTCGATGTAACCGCCGAAGACCTGCCGGGTGTTGCGGTCGGCCTCGGAGATAGGCGTTCCGGTGAAGGCGAGGAGCGTGGCGTGCGGGAGGGCGTCGCGGAGGTGTCGGGCGTAGCCGTCGAGGTTGTCGTAGTGGCTGCGGTGGGCCTCGTCGACGACGACCACGATGTTGCGCCGGTCGGAGAGCAGCGGGTGGTCGAACCCCGACTCCTTCTCCTCCTTCGTCCTGCCGAACTTCTGCAGGGTGGTGAAGAGGATGCCGCCGGTCCGCTTAGCCGCGAGCTCCTCCCGCAGCTTCGCCCGGGTCGCGACCTGGAGAGGCGTACCCGGGAGGATCTCGCTCTCCAGGAAGGTGGAGTACAGCTGGTCGTCGAGGTCGTTGCGGTCGGTGATGACGACAACGGTCGGGTTCAGCAGGGCCGGGTCGGCCATGACCATCGCCGTGGTGAGTACCATCTCCTCGGACTTGCCCGAGCCCTGCGTGTGCCAGACGACGCCGGCCTTCCCGTCACCGACTGCCGCATCCCGCACCTTCTCTGCGGCCCGGGTCACCGCGAAGTACTGGTGCGGCTTCGCGATGCGCTTCATTCGTTTGGATGGCACGAAGTTGATGAAGGACTGGCACAAGGAGAGGAACCGGGGCTGGGTGAATAGCCCGTGCAGCGCGAGATTCTGGCCCGAGTCGACCACCCCTTGGCCATCCGCGGCGAACGGGTCTATGCGGGCCCCGGACTCGTCCGTGTTCCACGGCGCGAAGTGCTCGTACGGGGTGAAGGGCGTGCCGTACTTCGCCGTGATGCCGTCGGAGAGCAGCACGACTGCGTTGTAACGGAATGCGGTCGGGAACTCCTTCACGTAACGGGCGACTTGGGAGTGCGCGTCCTGGAGCGTGGCGCTCTCGTCGCCGGCGCGCTTCAACTCCAGTACAGCGAGTGGGAGCCCGTTGACGTACAGGACGATGTCGAAGCGGCGCCGCTTCTCGCCGTCGACGACGGTGACCTGGTTCAGCGCGCGGTACGTGTTCCCGTCCGGGTCCGCCAGATCGACGAGGCGGACGGTCGGGTTGTGCTCGGCACCGAAGTCGTCGGTGTAGACGACGGAGCGGATGCCGGTCGTCAGGTAGCCGTGGGCGGTGCGGTTTTCCTCGTACGTGTCCTGCGACTCCGGAGTCGCCGCAGCAGCGACGGCGTCCCGTACGGCATCCTGGGGCAGCTCGGGGTTGAGCCGCTCGATCGCCTCCCGGAGGTCGGGATAGAGGATCAGGTCGTCCCACGACTCGCGGTGCCCGGAGCCGGGCGCGAACTTGTTGCCGGAGGCGGGCAGCCAGGCCAACTCGGCGAGCTCGTTGAGGGCGAGCAGTTCCCAGTCGGCTTCCATGGGGCGATGGTTCTGGCTTCCGCTTCCGCTTCCGTTGTCGTGCGTCATGCGTGGTCCTCGACAATCTTTTCGGCATCTTTGACGCGAAGGCGGCCGGACATGAGCTGGGGGAGGAGGGTGTCGCGGAGGGCGGCGAGGGCTTGGGACTCTTGCCGCGCCAGTGCCGCCCGGTTGGCCAGACTCCGAATCCCAGATCCAGTTTCACCGAACTGGCGAGGGTCAATTACCTTCGATTCCAGCACCTCGGCGGGCCGCACACGCTGGTGACTCTTCGAGGTTCCAGTGACCTTGGATGCTAGGTCATCCAGAAAGGCATGCTGTGCAGTAACTGCCCACAGCTCATGGGTGCTCAATTGCCCGCGAGGTGTCAGGACTAGGAACTCAGTTGATGCGAGCGACAGAACATTTGATTCTGGCGTGACATTCCAGACGCGGGGGATGTCAGGATTCAGTTTCGAGAGCAGTACAGCCGGTTCGCTAATGAGAAACTTGCCGCTCTTGATTGACTGAGGAGCGGCCCTTTCCGGCAGTTTACCGGCATCGAACGCGGGAAGGCTGTAGTGGTCGACAAAATCATCGGTGATCTCCTGCGGAGATACTTGATCCTTGCGTAGCGTGCATAGGTCAGTAAGGCGAGTTCGCCCCTCCCACTTTCCTTCGGCTGCCAACGCTAGCGCCAGGGCCTCGGCCGTACCAGTGATGCGCTCATTTACTTCGATCTTGTCATCCAGGGCCCCCAGTACCGACACAATCGCACGCTGATCGGCAAGTTTGGGAAGGTGGATGGGCCATGTCGGCATAGTGGCCAATGGGATTCTGTCCACCGTGGCGCCATGAATTGTGCGGGCGGCAATGGTCTCCTGAAACTCAGGCCCCAGGTACGCATAAAGTAGAAACCTCGGATCCACGCGGCCCGGCTTCGGCCGGAGAAGTCCCATACGTCGCCCAAGGCACGCCTGAACTTTAGGAGGCATGGCGGCGGCCTCGCCAAGACGCGTCTCGTAAGAGAAAAGGACGTCACCTTCTCGCGGAGTCACTCTGCGGGTCCACTGCCTGAAATCCTCTTCAGAAACGTGCGCTGATTCGGCCAGGTTGAGGCGCCCCTTGTTCAGGCTGGAAATGCTAAGAAACCAGGGGCCCTCTTCAATTTTCTTGGGAGTGGCATGCGGTCCGTCGAAAACGGTGGCGACGTCGCCGACGGTAGTCTCGATCCACTCAGACATCGATCCTCCCCAGCTGCTCCCGAACCACCGTCTCCAAGTCCACCGACCTGTTGAAAAGCCCGTACAACTCCTCCGTAAGCGCGACGATCCGACCCGCCACCGCCTCCGCCCCCTCTTCCTCCGCCGCGGCAGCCCCCACATACCGCCCCGGCGTCAGTTCGTACCCGTGTTCCCGAACAGTCGCAAGGTCAGCCGAGAAGCAGAAGCCAGGCTCGTCCTCGTACGTCAGCCCTGCCTCACGAGCCGACGTCGTTCCCCGCCACGCGTGGTACGCACCGGCGATCTTCGCGAGGTTGGCCTCCGTCAGCACACGCTCAGTACGGTCGGCCATCTCGCCCATGTTCCGGGCATCGATGAACAGGATCTCGCCGCGCCGATCGTCCAGTCTCTTCGCGCCCTGCGGGGACTTGTCCTTGGCCAGGAACCACAGACACGCAGGGATCTGTGTCGTGCGGAACAGCTGGGCGGGCATGGCGACCATGCACGCCACCAGGTCGGCCTCCACCAGCGCCTGGCGGATCTCACCCTCGCCGCTCTGCCGGGAGCTTACGGAGCCGTTGGCCAGGACGACGCCAGCCGTGCCCCGCTCGCCCAGCTTGGAGATCATGTGCTGGAGCCAGGCGTAGTTGGCGTTGCTCTTCGGCGGTACCCCGTACCGCCACCTCGGGTCGCTCTCGTCCCTCGCCCAGTCCTTGATGTTGAACGGGGGGTTGGCCATCACGAAGTCGGCTTTGAGGTCGGGGTGCTTGTCGTCGGCGAACGTGTCGCCCCAGCGAGGCGCGAGGTTGCCATCGATGCCGTGGATGGCGAGGTTCATCTTGCCCAGGCGCCAGGTGCGCTCGTTGAGTTCCTGGCCGTAGACGGCAATGTCCGCTTTGTGGCCGCGTCCCTGATGCGCCTCGATGAACTTGGCCGCCTGGACGAACATGCCGCCCGAGCCGCATGCTGGGTCGTAGACCCGTCCCTCGTACGGCTCCAGGATTTCCACGATCAGCCGGACGACAGACTGCGGCGTGTAGAACTCGCCGCCCCGCTTGCCCTCGGCGCGCGCGAAGTTGCCGAGGAAGTACTCGTACACCTCGCCCAGCACGTCCTGTGCGGGCTTGTCGCCGGTGCCGCCGAAGCGGGCGTCGCTGATGAGGTCGACGAGTTCGCCCAGACGCTTCTGGTCGACGTTGTCGCGGTTGAAGATCTTTGGCAGGACGCCCGTGAGCGAGGCGTTCTCGCGCATGACCGCGTCCATCGCGTCGTCGAGGAGCTTGCCGACGCCCTGGCTCTTGGCGTGGGTGGCGATCCACGTCCAACGGGCGGTCTCTGGCACCCAGAAGACGTGGGCGCCGGTGTACTCGTCCCGATCCTCCAGGAAGTCGTCCATCCGATCCTCGGTGATGCCGTCATCTGCAAGTTCCGTGGCCAGCTGGGAGCGGCGCTCGTCGAAGGCGTCGGAAATGTACTTCAGGAAGATCAGTCCGAGGACGAACTCCTTGTACTGCGCGGCATCGATGGAGCCGCGCAGCTTGTCGGCGGCCTTCCACAGGATCGCCTGGATCTCCTTGGCAGTGGAGGCGCTGAACAACTCCGCCTGGTCGGTGGGTTTCTTCGCAGCGGTAGCCATGGGGCGGACCGTCTCCTTCAGTCGTCGGTTCCGGGGAGGTTCTGGAGGGTGAGCGTGCCGTCGGCGAGGCCGGCGGCGGTGAGGCGGACCAGGTCGTCGAGAGCGGCGGACTGCTCCCGCAGGAGGTGCGCGCGGCTCTCGATCTCCGCGAGCACGGAGTCGAAGCGCTGGGCCTCGCGCCTGCTCAGGTCAGGGATGAGGAGGTCTTCGATACCTCGCGAGGCCCGCACCGCGCCACTGGTACGCGCGTACTCGGCGGCGGCCGACCGCAGCAGTGCTGCGAGTACCCGTGGCAGCACCGGCGGGTCGGCGTCGGGGTGGACGCGGAGGATACGGGCCGGGGCAGCCACCAGGGATAGGCCCGCTTCGTCGACGTAAGTGCCGAAGCGGGGGCTCGTGGTGACGACGATGTCGCCCGGCTCGGTGAACAGGGCGTGTTCGTAGCCGGTGAGGAGGACTCCGCGGTCGATGCGGCGTCCGCCCGGGCGTGCGATGCCGAGAACCTCATCGGGGGTGAGCACGGTGTAGTGGCCGTCTGCCGTGAGGTGTTCGTCGGCGAAACGGTGCCCGGGGCGTCGGCGCAGGCGCCGGTCGTCGAGGAGCCGGCGGACAGTGGTGCGTCGCACCGGCTGATCGTCGGGCCGCAGCACGGCCTGTGTGCTCAGTGCCGTGCGCAGGTCAACGCGCTGCCGGACCTGCTCGTGCAGCTCGGTCAGGCGCTGCTCCAGGGCGCTGATGCGAACCGGACGCTCGATGACGCCACGGGTGTAGCGGGCCATGGGCGGGCGGTGCTGGGTGGTGAAGGCGGCGCCCGGCCGGTCGTCGAGGTCTTTCGCGGGGACGATCACCGCGCGGCGGGGTTCGTGGTGACGGTCGCCTCGCCAGCGGGAGGCGCGCCAGATGGTGATGTCCTCGGCGAGCACGTCGAGGACCACGTCGGTGAGCGGCTGCGCGGAGTAGTCGGCGAGAAGGACCAGGCCCGTACGGTGTTCTGCCGGGGTGCGGGCCAGTACCCAGAGGGCGGTGCGGTAGCCCGGACGGTAGGGGAACGCGCCGTCGGGGAGGCTGACCGCGGCCTTGAGTAAACCGTTCCGGAGGAAGGATCGGCGCAGACGATCGGCCTCGCTGTGCCCGGGGAACGGGCGGACGAGCACGTCAGCAGGGCCGAGGACGACGGCTGTCGAACCTTCGTCGAGGTAGTCGGTGAGCGCCTGCACCTGCTCCAGCACGGACTGCGGGCTGCGGTTCTCCGCCGATTCGTAGGGGAGGAGACAGATCAGCAGATGAGGGTATCCCCAGTCGTCGACGGGCAGATCCTCCCCCTCGGTGACGCCGAGGTCGAACTCGTTCACTCCTCGGACGAGCATCCGGCGGCGGACCAGGCGGGCCCGCGCCGGGTCGGGGTCGGCGGCAAGGTAGGTGTGGCCGGAGTCCTCGGCGGCCCGGGCGTGCAGTGCGGCGAGCAGGTCGCCGGAGCGTGAGTGCGGGGTGGCGACGACAGAGGCTTCGTCGAGGGTGTCGACGCCGGACAGGGCTGCGAGGGCGCGTACCACCGCCGGGGTGGGCTCGTCCGCGGCCAGGTCGTGGGATCCGAGGCGGCGGCGGGCCTCCAGGACCCAGTCGAAAGCCTCGGCGGGGGTGTAAGCGGCCTCGGTCAGCTCGTCGGCCAACGCGGTCAGCTCGGGGCCGATGCGATCCGGCTCCGGTACGGCACTCAGCTCGGCCGACAGAAACATGTCCTCGGGATCGAGGTCGTCGGCCTGGGTAAGGACCGCGTCCCAGCTCTGGCCCGAGAGGGGGACGTCGAGTTGCCGGCGCAAGCAGATCAGCGCGGTCAGCGCCCCCACCAGGACGGAGGCGGAAAGGGCCGGCGTCCGCCAGGCGGCCAGGGTGTACAGGGCCAGTTCGCCCCGCAGGTGGCGGGGATCCGCGTTGCCGCGCCCCGTCGTCGTCAACCAGTCGACGACCGCGCGTGCGTCGAACAGGGGTCGCCCGTCCTCGTGGGAGACGGGAGCGGGAAAGTCCGGGTGTCTGCGGCTCCATGTGGTGGGAACGGGCCGACGCACCTTGGCGAGGGTGGCGATTTCCGCATATGTGATCCGCCAGACCGGCAACCCGGGCACGATGGGCGGCACGGCCTCTTTGCGTGTGCTGGTCACTCGTCTCGCCCCCTTTGTATTGGCCCCGGTAGGACGTCCATGGCCCCGGCAGCCCTCGGTGGGGTGCTAGCGGCAGGCAGAACCCTACAGCGAAGGAAAAGACTCAAGGAGAGGGAAGCTGATAACCCCGGTTATCAGCTTCGCCAAAGGTTTTTGAAGCCTGTCGGTCCCACTCTGGTGCTCGTTCGACGCACCGGCACCTGGTGCTCACTGCAGTCGCGATCCGGAGGTCTCCCCATGACTGACATGTCCTCGATGCCGCCCGCCCACCAGCCGTCGGGAGGCACGGGCGGAGGCACCGGCTGGGGAACGGTGCCTCCGCAGCCGACGCCGACGCCGCACACGTTTACTCAGCCGTTCGTGCCGGGCTTGCTGCCCACCGGACGCACGCCGTCGCCACGCAAGCTCTGGCTCACCCACGGAGCGACCGCGCTCGTCGCGCTGATCATCGGTACCGCGATCGGAGGCGGCGGCGAGTCCGGCGGTACGGCGAACGCCTCGGGCGCCTCCCCGGCCGCCGGGGTCACCGAGACCGCGGCACCGAAGCCGGCGGTGACCGTCACTGAGACGGTCAAGGTGACTGTCACGGCCAAGCCGAAGCAAGTGAAGAAGTCCGGTCCCCCGAGCAGCTTCACGGGCGAAGGGCAGTACCTCGTGGGCGAGGACATCCAGGCCGGCACCTACCGGAGCACGGGGGCGGACCAGGACAGCGTCTTCCCCAATTGCTACTGGGCCCGCCTCAAGAATGCTTCCGGGGAGTTCGACGCGATCATCGCCAACGACAACATCCAGGGGCAGGGCCGCGTCACGGTCAGCAAGGGCGAGTACTTCAAGACCAGCGGTTGCCAGGACTGGAAGAAGGTCGGCTGACGCCCAGGGGGTTTCCTTGCCTGCCCCCTTGACCAGAGGTGTCTGGGCCTCGCGCCCACGTGGAGCGAAGAAGCGCTCATCGGCATACGCACACCGCGTGCGCCTCACCGGCGACAGATCGGCGCCTTGCCGCCACGTCGTCTCCGAAGTTGCGGCTCATCGGCAATCGGCGCGGCAGACACCCATGTCTCCAGCGCCCGCCGATGTCCACCCCTCCGAACAGCACCGGCCCTAAGGAGGCCCTCATGACCAGTTCAGAACAGCCCACGCCGGACACGTCCGTACCCCTCGCTGATCTGGTGGAGGCACGGCTGGCCGAGGCAGACCTCGGCGAACCTGTAAAGGCGCTCTTGGCAGGGGCACTCGGCGGCACGGGGACCCAGAAGACCTCTCCGATGGGCCGGATCTACCTCGACTCCGTCTCCGTGGAAGGCTTCCGTGGCATCGGTCCCCGCGCCTGGCTCAAACTCACCCCCCGTCCGGGTGTCACTCTTGTCGTGGGCCGCAACGGTTCGGGCAAGTCCAGCATTGCCGAGGCCGTCGAGACGGCGTTCACCGGCACGAACATGCGCTGGCTGGGACAGGACGCGACACGCACCAGCAACTGGCGGAACCTACACGAGAGTTCCAAGACGGAGGTCGAGGTCAAGCTCGCCATCGAGGGCGACACCGGTCGGAGCACCCTCACCCGCACCTGGACCGGCAACGACATCGGCGACTGTGCGGGCACATTCCGGCGGCCCGGCCACGGCACGGTCCCCCTCGACCAGGTGGACTGGAAGCAGGCCCTGACGGACTACCGCCCCTTCCTGTCGTACGTCGATCTCGGCCGCATGATCAGCGGCAAGCCCGCCCAGATGTACGACTCCATCGCTACGATCCTCGGATTGGGCCACATCAGTGCCGTGGACAGCCGCCTCGGGCAGCAGGAGAAGGCACTCAGCGACGCCGTCAAGGCGGCGAAGAACGAGGTGCCGGAGCTGAAGGATGCGCTGTACGCACTGCAGGACGACGAACGTGCGGTCCAGGCGCTTGTAGCCATCGAGACGAAGGGCCGGCCCGACTTCAAGGCCCTTGAAGGGCTGGTGGCGGGACTGCCCGCCGCCGATGACGGTCTCCTCGCCGAACTTCGCGCCGCGGTCGACATGCAGGGCCCCGACCTGGAGGAGGTCGGGGACGCGGTGGACCGGCTGCGCGAGGCACTTGCCGGATTCGAGGACGTGCGCCTGACCGGCGCCGAGGACGCGCTGCAGCGCGCCGACCTCCTGGATAGGGCCCTGGCCCACAACAACCGCCACCCCGACGAGGAGTCCTGCCCCGTCTGCGGCACGGAGCAGGTCCTTGACGTGGCGTGGGCCGCCGGCGCCAGTGCTCAGATCGCCATGCTCCGCCAGGAGGCGAAGGCCGCTGAGGACGCCCGCAGTGAACTGCGCTCGGCGGCACGGGCGGCACAGAACCTCGTTCAGACACCCCAGCGGGTCCCGGCAGCCCTGGCCGATCCGTGGAGCGCATGGCTCGCCTGCCGGACGGTCAGCGACCCAAATGAGCTCGCCCAGCGCCTCCACGACACGGCCCTGACCCTGGCCGACGCCTGCGCCGCGGTGAAGGACAACGCCGCCAGGGAGCTGGAGAAGCGGGACGAGCGGTGGCGTCAGCTCGTCACGCGCCTGGCGAGCTGGACGGAGAAGGCCCGCGCCGCGGCGGAGGGCGAACCCCGGCTGGGTCACGTCAGGAAGGCCCGCGCCTGGGTCAAGGCGCTCACCGCCGAACTGCGGGAGAAGCGCATGGAGGGCTTCACTGGTCACTCTCAGCGGATCTGGGAGAAGCTTCGCCAGGAGAGCGATATCGACCTCCAGTCGGTGAGCCTTCAGGGCAGCGAGAAGGCCACCGTCCGCAAGCTCGTCATGGACGTCACTGTCGACGGCGAGGAGGCTTCGGCACTGAGCGTGATGAGCCAGGGAGAGCAGCACTCTCTCGCTCTGTCCCTGTTCCTGCCCCGGGCCGCGACCGCCGACAGCCCGTTCGGTTTCATCGTCATCGACGACCCAGTGCAGTCCATGGACCCCGCCAAGGTCAACGGGCTTGCCCAGGTTCTGCACGAGCTCGGCGAGCACCGGCAGGTAGTCGTGTTCACCCACGACACCAGGCTCCAGCGCGCCTTCACGACCCAGGAACTACCGGTCACGGTGTTCGAGGTCGAGCGGGGCAAGTCGTCCAAGGTGAACGTCAAGGCAGTGAATGACCCGGTCCGCCAGGCGATCGAGGACGCCAGAGCCTTTGCCAGCACCAAGAACCTGCCGGAGGCGGCACGCACCCACGTACTTCCCAGCCTGTGCCGGATTGCGCTGGAAAATGCCTTCGTTGAGGTGGCCTGGATCCAACACCACCGCTCCGGAGCTTCCGAACACGAGCTGCAGTCCGCCGTGGCCGATGCGGACAAGCTCATGGAGATGGCCGCGCTGGCCTTCTTCGGCGACATCGGCCGCACCGGCGACGTCTACCGGGAGCTCCGCACCCGCTGCGGGCCGCGTTCGGTGGACCTCCTCAAGCAGTGCCAGAGCGGTGCCCACGCCACGGGGGCGCGGATCGCCGACCCTCACCGCTTCGTGGACGAGATCGAGGACCTCGCGCGGAAGGTGCGTAAGGCGGAGGTGGCCAAGTGACGAGCGTCCCGGGAACCTCCATCGAAGAGCTGCTGCTGACGGCCGACCGGATGCTCTCCGACCCCAGCGTCGCGGCAACGGTGGCCGGCCGCCACCGCGGAGCCTCCCTCGCACTGCGGACGGCCCTGGAGATCGCCGTCGACCGTACGCTCGACGCCGCGGTACCGGGACTCGCCGACACCACTACGCGGGCCAAGATGCTTTGCCTTCACTGCTACACCCCTCCGACGACCGCCCGCCGAGTCAACGCCGTCTGGTCGCACCTCTGCCTTGGGTGCCACTTCCACCAGTACGAGATCGGTCCCACCCGGGCCCAGGTCCGCACATGGCGGGCAGAAGTCGGCGCACTGGTAACGGAATTGACTCATTGACCAGGCATCAACCACCGGCCACAGGCGTTTAATTAGTATTTCCGCCGAGGGCTGGGCATATGCCCGGCGTGCGGTGTCTCTCGGGGCGCCGCAGGGGGAGGGGACGTACGTGAGCACCACCACACGCGACGAGATCCTCGCCGGGGAGCAGAGGGCGGCGGACCGTACCTATGACTGCCATGAGCAGCGGCCAGGACGAACTGACGTGCGGCTCAATCGCCTCTGCCTCCGCTCCGCCCGACGTCCCAGGTGAGGTGCTCCTACGGCGGCGACCACGTTGCGCCCGCTGCGCGCCGACTCCATGCGTTCCTCGGCAACCCGCAGGTGGCCGGTGCAGCCGACTTCGCACGTCGGCCCCCGCCCTACGGATTCACCCACGTGTCGGCCGGCAGAGCATCGTGGGCCCCGCGATCACAGTCGAACTGGAGAACCATAATGAGCACTTACGCCGACCCGCTCGTCGACGGTGCGACCCCAATGAGCGCATACGAGTCGCAGGTTTGGGACACGCTCAACGAGCACTGGCAGCGCCGCAACAACCGCCGTGGTCTGCCTAATTGGGCGAGCGCTGCGCTCAGTCGCACCGGTGAGGTCGCGGGTAGCGCCGTGCGACGTGTCACGGACGCTGTGCCGGAGGCGGTCACGGAGCCGATCCGTCGCGCGGGCGACGCGGTCGCCGACAAGGCCATGCGGCCAGCCCTCGGAGCTGCGGCAGCATTGCTCGAGCTGGTCAACGACTGGGCCATGGAGCTCAACGACCCGAAGAACGTTGAGAAGCTCGCCTGCAAGCAGGGGTTGGAAATCAACAGCTTCACCGAACTGCGGCAGCAGGACCTCAAAGTCTGCGACCGGCTGCTGACCCGCAACACCCTCAGGTGGCGGACCGTCGGCGCGTTCGAAGGCGGCGCCATGGGCCTGCTGGCCATGGTCCCCGTCGCCGGTATCCCCGTCGCGATGACAGCAGACATCCTTGTCATCCAGGTCCTGAGCACGTCGATCGCAGCGCGCATCGCGTACTCCTTCGGCTACGACGCCAAAGACCCCCATGAGCAGATCTTCATCCAACGCCTGGTGCAACGATCCTTCATGGCACAGGCGGCCAAAGTCCAGCCGTTGCGTGAGACCGCACTGGCGGCGGACGCGATCAAGGGACGCATACGGTGGTCGGAGAAGCTCCGCCATGACCACCGCCTCCTGGCCGCCCTTGAGAAGCTGATGCAGCAGCTAGGCCCGGCCGGCTCCAGGGTGCCGGTTCAAAACGTCGCCAAGGTTGTGCCGTTCGTGGGCGTCCTCATCGGTGCCGGCATGAATTCGGCGGTACTCGGCAGGGTGGCCGCCGACGCTCAGCGGTACTGCCAGACGCGCTTCCTGTGCGACAAGTACGGGCTGCCGCTGCCGGCCGCACTAGCGATCGACCGGGACGACGAAACGAGAGCGCCTTAACGGAGAACGCTGGATGCAGACTTCTGAGGCCCGTATGGCGGTGTTCTCCTGGCTCGCCTGGTACAAGAACCGGCGCCGGCATTCTGCCCTCGGCCATCTCAGCCCAGTCGAGTTCGAACAAGCAATCACATCACGTAGCTGAATCTGGCTGCCTAGGTCATAGATGCATATTTAAAAGTTCGGTGGTACCTCTGGCGTGGTCATCTGAGCGGGCTGAGGTTGCAACCGACCAGCCTGCTAGAACCCAATCTGGCCGATCATGTCCGCAACGCCGGTGACGAACCGGCTGATGTTCGGCGCCACGGACGTGCTGGCCAGGAAGAACCCGAAGAGCACGCTCACGACCGCAGGGCCGCCCTTCAGGGAGCCGCCTCGGACCAGGACCGTCAGGACGATCCCGAGAAGCAGAACGAGGGAGATTCTCAGAGACATCCGGAATCCGTGGCTTGTTCGGGTCCGCGCAGCTCTTGGCGCGCTTGGGCGAGTGCCTTACGCAGCGGACCGGGTTGTGTCAGCGACCTCGGCCCGCGTGGGAAGACATGCCAGTGCAACCCAGGGGGCTCCGTGGCTCTGGACGGCGGAACGACGACGTGGCACTTCTGACCCAGCGGTACCGTTCCCGGCTCCTCCCAGCCGTCGGCCGTGCCGGGCGGCACCAGGAAGTACAGGCGGGGCTCCGGGCCTCCAGGATCAAGGACGACCGGGCCGACTGGTACACCGCCGTCGTGGAGGAGCTCGATCGCGCGTCGGCCGATGACCTCAACGGCGCGTACTGCGTCCCACCACTGGCCCGCTGAGCACAGCTCGGGCCCCTCGCCTATGGGCATCCAACGAGGCGGCAGGGCAGGAACACGTGGGCTGGCATCGGACATGAGAACGGCCTCCTCGTAACCATCGGTGAGGAGACCATTCCATTCAGTCGGCGCCCGCGAGCGGACAGATTGTCCGTGGGTTCCCTTCGCGAACACCCTTGACGCCGTCTCAGCTTGTGATAACTCCCGCCCAACTGCCGAAAGCCGAAAGCTCGTTGGAGGGGTGGGTGCCCGCACGCAGGAGCGCGGCCGTCGTCTCGCGGGCGGACGGGTGGAACCTTGTGTGATTCGGAGCGACCTTCCGCGCGCGGCGAAGGTCCGCGAATGCACCCGCCCTGTCCGCCATCGCCAGTTTCGCGGATGCGACATCGATGAAGTGGTGGCTCGACCTCTCACCCACGGTTGCCGCCGGGGGCATCCACTCCTGGCCCGGCGCGTCGGACCACTCCGTGAGGCGCGCCAGGGCCTGCTCCGTGTCTCCCGTGTCGATCATGGCGTGCACTTCGTGGATACGAATGTTGGTTGGCCCGAAGGACATCTCGTAGGCGAGGGAGTCACGGTTGCCGGCCATCGCGGCCACGGCCTCAGCCTCGCGCAGATAGTCGTCTGCCCGGTCCGGGTTGTTCTCCCTGGATTCCAGGACAGCGAGCTTTAGCAGTAGCGCGCCGTCGACCGCGAGGGCGTCGTTGGTGAAAGAGCGCTCGGGCTGGAGTCGTTCCAGTTCCTGGCGCAGGCCGTGGAGCTTGCGGCGCGCCGAAGCGTAGGCGCCCTGGCGGAGCATTGCGCCGGCGACCAGGTAGCCCGCAGTGAAGTTCATCAGCGGATCACCCGACCGCTCTGCGGCCCATCGCACGCGTTCCAAAGCGGTGTTGGACAGGTCGTGGTGCCCCATCTTGTGGGCCAGTGAGTTAACAGCTCGGTAGGCGCGCGCGAGATGCCAGAACGCCTGTGCCTGGTCACCATTGCGGCCACCGAGGGCGAGATGCGTCAGTTCCGTGATGATCGACGGAAGGAGCGGTCCCATGGGTGCGTAGCGAGCATCCCGGCGTAGCGCTGCGATCTGGTCGACCTCGGAGGCAAGTACGGGCAGTGCTCGCGGGGCGATCTCAAGTTCGTCCGGGAGGTCGTAGCACAGCATGATCCTGCGGAGTTCGGGCACGACGGCGTGCACTCCGTCCTCGGCCTCCGGCTCACCGTAGTACGGCTGGCCGGTCAGAACCTCCGGGCCGAAATGGAGCGCTTTGGCGAGCGCCAGAGCCAGCGATGGAGAAGCCTTGCGGGCGCCGGACTCGAGCTTCTGGACGTAGCTGGGCGATATCGCGACCTTTTGCGCCAGTTGGGCGGCAGACAGCTTCCGTGTCCGGCGGGCTATACGGAGGCGGTCTCCCAGCGTCAGGTTTTCACTCATCGGTGGATCGATCCCTTCGCGACGGAGCACTCAGTTCAGCGTACGGACAATGTCCAGCCTCGCGGATGCGCTCGCCAACTGTTAACGGCCTCGCCGCCAGCAGGTGAGGGGTCGGACATCAAGCTGCCCGAGTCGCCAAAAGTGTTGAGACCACTATAAAAGCCGCTTTTACACCTGCTCGACAGGGCTGCATACGAGGTCTGCTCATTACCTATACGCACGCGACTGGTCAAGGCTTATGCGTGAAAAAGCCAGGACAGTCTGTCCGCTCCCTGGTCCCCCTCGCTGCGATTGTTCGTACACAACGCACGCCGCTCTGAGCCCAGTTGCACAAATAGCCACCCCCTACTCCCTGCTTGCGCGATGACCAGGAAGTCGTTCGGGGGTGGCTGCCCACTCGGCCAGAAAGTTCGGATCCGCACAGGATCGCCGTCCTACTGATGGAGCTCTGACATGCGCTGTCCGCCGACGAGCACTGACCTGGCGACGAGTGAGCTCTCGCCCGGCACCGGAGCAGCATGCGACGCCGTGCCCGCCGCTTACCCACCCTGGGCCCCGACAGTGGTGGAATCGCGTCCGACGGCCGTGATTCTTGATCTCTTCGGCACGCTCGTCTCGGCCCCTGACTCGTCAGAACGGAGCGCTGCGTCCGCCCAGTTGGCCTGGGCCATGCGCTTGCCAATGGCGATCGCGGAGGCCGCTCTGTGCGGTAGCTGGCAACCGCGACACGACGGGCAGCTGCGTTCCAGTACCGCCGTCGCAACGCACCTCATTGAGCGCTGTGGTGCCTCCGCAGCCTGCACGAACGAAGTTGAAGCGGTCCTGGCTCGGCTGGCACGCCAACGGTTGCAGGCCGACAGGACTCTCCTGCAGGCCCTCAAAGAGCTCCGTCAGGGAGGGAGCAGGCTCGCCGTCCTCAGCGACGCCTCTCCTGACATTGCCGAGGCGTGGGACCGTAGCGAGCTCGCATCGCACTTCGACGCGGTCGTATTCAGCTGCCGAGCCGGCGCCGTGAAGCCCGATCGTCGCCTTTTCCAACGGGTGCTCGGGAAACTTGCTGCCGAATCCGGTCAGGTCCTGTACTGCGGAGACGGCGGCGGTGACGAGCTGGCCGGCGCGGAACGAGCCGGGATGCGAGCGTTACGCGTGGCGCGCCGGGGCGGACCGGACGGTCTGGCGTTCGGCGAGGCTCACTGGTCCGGCAGGACGATTCCCGCCGTGGAGCTCCTCCCCTCATTGCTCGGCGGGTGGGGGGCGCGATGAGCGACACGTACGCGTGGGCTGTCGAGAAGGGCTCCCTCCGGAAGGTACCCACCCCTGACGTCAGGTCTCCCGCCCGCGGCACGACGATCATTGAGACCCGTTACGCCGGGCTGTGCGGGAGCGACGTCGCGAAGCTCAACCACCCGTGGCCGGGACCGTTACCCGAACCCTGGTACCCCGGGCACGAGATCGTCGGGATCGATACGGAGACCGGGAACTGGGCCGCGGTCGACCCGCTGGTGCCCTGTCTCTCGTGCCAATACTGCGATCGGGGCCATGCCCACCTCTGCCCGGGGCTTCGGCGTATCGGATGGGATCTTCCGGGTGGCCTCGCGGACACCGTGAGAGTGCCGCGCGACAGTGTTGTCCCGCTTCCCCATCTACACGACCCCGCGCACGGAGTCCTCGCTGACCCGATGGCGGTGGCTCTCCACGGAGTCCGATGCGGGCTTCGTACGCCCGTGGGGCGGCTTGGCGTCATCGGGGGCGGCGTCGTTGGCGTGTGCACGGCCATCTGTGCGGCCGAGGCGGGGTGGGACGTCCACATGATGGTGAGGGAGCCCTCGCGGGCGTATCACCTGCGGCACACTCTCGACCCGCGCATAACCCTCCATACCGCCGGCCTCCCGCAGTGCGACGCCGTCGTGGACGCTGCGTCCGGCCACAGCGACTCCCCAATACGGCAGGCACTGAACGCCGTCCGTGACGGCGGGACGATCCTCGTACAGAACGCGTACGCCCCACGCGTCGTTCTCTCCGTCCCCCTTCGGGACGTCTTCCGTCACTCGATCACCCTTCGCGGCTCTTTCTCGTACTGCCGCGCGGACGGCCGCGACGACTTCAGGGACGCCATCGAGGTCATCGCCAAGGGCGGCGACTGGGCTGCCTTGCTGACCCGGGACCGGTACCCCCTCGGTGAACTGCCCCAGGGGCTTGCGGCCCTGCGAGATGGATCGCGCCATCGCCCCTTCAAGGTCCTGCTCACATCCGGATTCTGATGAAAGGAGCCCACGCCGTGGCGGTCACAGCGCCCTTGCTGGCCCACAAGATCAACTCACCGGCCGATATCGCACCCCAGGACGTCCACGAGGGGATCACCCGCATCCTCGCGTTACCGGAAGGCCCGACGCGCGACGTGATGCTGGGGAGCGTCCTGACGGGGCTGCTCCTGCGGGGGCCGCGCCTGGAGGAGGTGGAGGCCGCGATCCGGGCCGCGACAGACCTGGACCGGAAGGGATGGGACTTTCACCGTCCGCCGTCCGGCGTGCGGTTCGTCGGCTACACCGGCAGCGGAAAGAAGACCTTCAAGACGATCAACCTCAGTACCGCCGCCGCACTGGTGGCGGCTGCCGGCGGAGCACACATCGCGAAACTCGGATCTCGCAGTGCGTCGTCGAAGACCGGGTCGCGCGACTTCATCGACCTGATCGGTGCGACGAGTGACACGGTGTCGCACCGGGAGATGGTCGACATCACGGCGGAGATCGGCTTCGGGTTCTTCTCCATCGAGAACCGTGTACCCGAGTTCGACCGCCGCTACGGAGGCAGGTTCCAGGCGGTACACGCCTTGAGCCTGGCGTTTCCCGCGCTCCTCAGCCCGGTCACGTGTCCCTCCTACGTGTACGGCCTCTCGCACCCTGCGGTGGGTGCCTCCGCCCGGTTGCTCTCCAAGCTTGGATTGCCCGACGTGACGGTCATGAACTCCAGTCTCGGTAGGGCGGCCCAGGTCGACGAACTGCTCCCTGGGAGCCAGGTGCGGGCCTGTCGGATCAACTCCGGCCAGGAGGACCTGATGTTCAACGATGACGTGCGCAGAGGCGCTGCCTCGATGCCGCAGGACCTGACGTCTGTCGCCCAGTACGAGGACCCACGGGAGAACGTCGCCGCTGCCATACGCGTCCTGGCCGGGCAGGACAGAAGCCAGGCGCGCAACGCGGTCGCCCTCAATGCGGCACTGCTCCTGGTGATGTCCGAGGCGGCCCCCACCATCCAGTCCGGCATCGACAGGGCCCTCGACCTCATCGACGCCGGCGCGGGACTGGACACGCTTCGGCAGTTCGTACGTCTCACGGGCGGCGCTCCGCACAGACTGCGTGCACTCATGCACTTGGCCGCTCCGGCCGCCGTCCTGGTCAGCCCTGGGAAGAGGGAGAAGGCTCCATGCTGACGCACGGCGAGCTCGCGATCATCCACCTGGTTCTCAACACCGACTGCAACGCCTGGGACCTTGAACCGACGAGTGCCTCACCGGGCGTGTGCAGATTCTGCTACCGCGAGCGCAACCGGGTCAGGACCGACGAGGACACCGTCCGCCGCGTTATCGAGCGAGTCCGTTCCGAGTCCGAGGCCCATCGGTGCGTGTTCACCGGCGGTGACCCCGTGATGCCCTACGACAACCACTTGGAGGTCGCCCTCCAGCACGCCCGGGAGGTCGGCTTCGAGACGAACCTCCACACCAATGGGCTTCTCCTGGGCGACCGCTACGCCGGTGTCCGTGACCACGTGACCGTCTACTCCCTGGCGGTCGACGGTCCGGACCCGGAGACGGCCGACTGGTTCCGCGGGAAGGGCTACTTCGAGCGGTTCCAGTCCAATGTGGAGTTCCTCACCGCCGACCAGCGCCAGCTCGCGTTCAACACCTTCACCACGGCCGGCTCGATCCAGGAACTGCCCCGCCTGGCGCAGCTCATAGCCGGGGTGGCCCACCGGACCGAGGTCGAGTACTGGCTCATCTCCCAGTACCGCCCCATCGGCCGCGCCAGCACACGCAAGGCGGAGGTCTATGGCTACGAGCGAGACGACTTCGTACGGGCTGTGGAGGGCGTGCGTGACGTCGTCGAAGGCGTGGCGATCTACGCCCAGCCGACGCGAGCTCCGCTGGACCCCTACCCATTCCGAGTCTGGGTCCTCGCGGACGGAACGGTCACAGCGGACCTCGGCAGCGTGTCCGCGCCGCGCAACGCGGCGCTCGGAAACCTTCTGGTCGACGGCTTCGAGCCCCTGGTCCGTCGGGCCTTCGACCTCCGGGAGCAGTCACAGTTGGAAGGAATCGCATGAAGTTCGACGCCGCGTACTACGAGAACGTTATCGACCAGCACCACTACGAACGGCTGGGCCTCGGAGCCATCGACTTCCCTCTTGCAGGGATGAGCCCTGACGACCTGCAGACGAAATGGGTGTGCCACACCGGAGCGCGCCAGTTCGCTGAGGCGGTCGCGGCCGACCAGCCCGCCATCGTCACCACCGGGATCGGACTTGGGGGACCGCCCCACGCCGGCACCCTCTTCCAGCTGTTGCGCGCGGTCAAACTGCAGCAGTGCGGCCTCGACGTACAGATCGTGCTGGGGGATCTCGACTCCTTCAACGCGCGACGCAAGCCAATGGACTCGGTGCGGCGACTCGCGGACCAGTACGAGGAGTTCGTCCTGCGCCTCGGGTTCGACGCCGGGCGCGGTGTTCTCCGCAGGCAGGAGGGCGAGACCGACGTCCTGGCGACTGCCTTTCTGCTGTCGCGCTATCTGGAGGACGACGACTTCCACTGGGCGGAGGAGGACCTCGCAGGGCTTTACCGCAACCACGGTGTCTTCGGCCAGCTCAACTACGGCATGAAGCAGGCCACGCTGCTCATGGCCGCGGACTTCGTGCAGCTCCTCCGCGACGGGCGCCACGTCCTGGTCTCCCTCGGCGTCGACGAGCACAAGTACGTGGCCCTCGCCCGGCGTGGCGCGGAGCGCTGGGGTCTTCCCGCAGAACGGCTGTCCGGCATATACACCAAGATGATCCCCGGCCTCGGCGGCCTCCCGAAGATGAGCAAAAGCATCCCCGGATCCGGAATCGACGCCTCTATGTATGTCGAGGACATCCGGGCACTGCTTGAGGCGGACACCGACGGCGCGCCCACCGACGACGGCTCGGCGCTGCTCCAGATGTACGCCTGCCTGCCGGAGGTCGACGGACGGGCGTACGACAGGGCCTCAATCGCGCGCCGCTCCGGAGGTACTGAGTGGCATGCCGTACGCGAGCAGCTCGTCGAGCGGATGCTCCACCTGTTCTCCCACTGGCCCAAGTAAGCAAGGAGCCTTCCCATGCACGCTGACACCGCGATCTCCCGCCAGCCCCTCGGGGGCGCTGATTCCTTCTTCATCCGGAGTGGCTACCGCAGTCGGAACCAGGTGGAGTACTTCCGGGACGAGGCGGACGACGCTATTACCTGGCAGCCCGACGTCTACCCCTACGCCGCCGCCCGGGCGAAGGAACTCGGCCGCGACGTTCTGATCGACATCGGCTGCGGGAGGGCGGGCAAGCTGGCGTCGTTAGCCAGTGAGTACCCGGCATGGACCTTCATCGGAGTGGACTTCGGAGACAACCTCCTCTGGTGCCGAGACAACCACTCCTTCGGGCAGTGGGTCGAGGCGGATCTCGAGTCGACCGAGGGGCTGCCCATCGCCCCCTCACTCGTACGCCGATCCCTAGTGATCTGCTCCGACGTGGTCGAGCATCTGGTGAATCCGATGCCCGTTCTGTCTTTGATCTGCGGCCTGCTGCACGAAGGCAGCGCCGAAGCCGTACTGTCCACGCCGGCTCGCGAGTGCCGTAGCGGTTATGACACTCCCGGCCCGCCCCGTAACCCCAGCCATGTGCGTGAGTGGGCGAGCGACGAGTTCCAGGCGCTGCTTCGCGCGTCGGGGTTCGCGATCCGTCACACCGGCCTCACCAGAAGCGACGACTTCTCCAACGGGCTGTCCACCCAGCTGCTCCTCGTCGGCGCGGAAGGAGCAGAGGGGGGACGACCGTGATGGCACCTCCCCGACGCAAGGGCATGCGAGTGGTGCACCTGCCGGCCCGGACCCCATATGCGTGGAAGCTGCGGAGTCGGGACTTCCACATCCTGAACGAGACGGAGATCCGGGGAGGTGAGACGGTGCCGGCAGCAGTCGGTGCCCAGTGGCTCCTCGAACACCGCCCTCTTAACTGGCTCGATGTCCTGCATCTGCACCACATCGATTTCGAAGACGTCACCACTCTGGAACGCCTGCTCGACGCGTGCCTGGAGGAGGGCGTCAACGTCGTCTGCACGGCCCACGACACGCGTCCCATGGTCGGTAGCGCCGGCGACTTCGTGGACCGGCTGCGGACGCTTCACTCGGCCGAGGTCGGTTGGGTGTGCCTGACAGAGGGCTCCGTCACGAAACTGACGGAGCTGATTGGTGAGTGTCCGGAGGCGGCTGTTATCCCGCACGGGTACGTCGCAGCGCCTGAGTCGCTGGTTGACCTGGAACGGGAGCCGTCCAGCTCGGCAGGCCGGTATCTCATGTTCGGAGCCTCACGAGCCAGCCGCGACCAGCTGTCCACCATGGCGAACTGGAGCCTCGGGACAACTGACCCGCGCGGCACGCTCCAGCTCTTGCTCCGCGCCTTCAGCCCCGCCGACTTCGCCGAGGGCGGCCGTGCCCCGCTACTCCTGGAGACTGCCCGGCGCGATCCTCGAATCCGGCTGACCATGCGTCCCTACCCCACAGACGAGGAGGTGGCCCAAGCCGGGCTGGCGTCGGACGCCCTCCTTCTTCCGTACCTCTGGGGGAGCCATTCCGGGCAGCTGGAGCTGGCATTCGACCTGAACCTGCTTCCGGTCTGTTCCCGCACCGGGCACCTGCCCGAGCAGTACGAGCGGCACAAGGGCATGGTTGAGGAACCTGAATGGTTCGACTGGTCGCACGGACACCCGAACCTGTTCGGCGAGAAATTTCTGACTGCCCTGGAAAACGCGACTGCTCGTCTCAGCTGCGGCCCACGACTTCTCGACCGTGACTTCCTGGAGTACCGAGCTCACGAGCACAAGACGATCCTGGACGACTACGCCCTTGTGTACGGGAGCGGCTTGTGAACTCCCTGCCACGTATTTCGTGCGTGATCTTGTGCCACAACTACGGCAGGTATCTCGACCAGGCAATAACCAGCTGCCTGGAACAGGAGCCCGGGCGATACATCCTTCACGAAGTCATCGTCATCGACGACGGCTCTACCGATGAGACCGAAGAAGTGTGTCGCCGCCGAAAAGGCGACATCAAAGTAATCCGGAGAAGTCGACAAGGCTTCGGGCGAACCCTGACCGACGCCGCTCTCCTCAGTAGCGGCGACTGGGTGGCTCCGCTCGACGCCGACGACTGGTTCCACCCGGCGAAGCTGCGCACGTGCGCGGAGGCGATGGCATCGGCGAGGGAAGCGCTGTTCATCGAGCACTGGGAGAACGTCGTCGACTCCCTCGGCCACCCGAAGCTGAAAGAACCGCATCCGGGCGGCAACACAAGCACTCTCCTTGTGCACCGAGAAGCGGCCCTCAGCCTCTTGCCGGTGAGCAACGAGATCTTCTTCCATGCCTTGCGCGAGGCCGGCCGAGGTCTCGTCCTCCAGGACCCAGTGACCTTCTACAGGGTCCACCCGCGCAGCATGACTGACCGGAGCACGCCAGGGGTCTCACAGGACTATCGGGCTGAGGTGTGCATCGCGCTTGCGGACCGGCTCCGTGCGATGCGTGGAAATCCTCCCCCATGGGCTCATGGCCGTCGGCTCGAAAGAATCTCGCGGCATTTTCGAGCACTCGCTTCAAGGCACGGAGTGGAATCCTCGTTGCAGCGAGGGGAACGACTTTCCGCCCTGTTTCTGATTCCAGGGATGCTCAAGGACACCATCTGGGCGCGGGACCCATTAGCTCTGTGGGTCCGGTCGCTTTCCAGTGTCATCGTGGGACGGCCGCAGGTTCAGCTCACGACGGGCCAAGGGGAGTCGGGGCATTCTTGATCATTTCAGCCGCGCGCCCAGAGCAGCGGTGATAAAATCGCCGCTCCCCATCCCTACTGGCCAGGCCAGTTGTCCGACGCAGGAGCGTATACGCGCCATGAGCCGTTTGAGTGAGTCCGTCACCAGTGTCATGCACATCCTCGATGGAGCGGACCTGGGCGCGGACTATACGGTCTCGCAGCTGCTCGACGAGACAACAGCCCGGCGCTCCCTGGACCTCTCCGACCTTTCCCCCCAGGAGCAGGCCGCGCTGGTCGAGGGGCGCGCAATCAACCTCATCCCGTCGGCGGCGGTACTCGCCGAGAAGATCGAGGCCGCGCGGTCGGAGGGACGTCAGTTCGTCATCAAGTACGGCATCGACCCGACCTCGCCCGATGTTCACCTCGGCCACGCGGTGCCGATCATCATCGCCAGCCGGTTGCAGCGCATGGGCCACCACGTCGTCTTCATCATCGGCGACGTGACGGCGAAGATCGGTGACCCGTCGGGGCGCTCCTCGGAACGGCCGGCTCTCACCGACGAGGACATCGCCCGCAACCTGAGCACGTACCAGCAGCAGGTCACGCCGTTCATCGACTTCGAGCGTGCCGATCTGCGCTTCAACGGTGAGTGGCTCAACAAGGTCAGCCTGCCGCAGCTCGTCGAGATCCTCGCCCGAGTACCCGTCTCCATGTCGCTCCAGCGTGAGGACTTCCGCACCCGACTGGCAGAGGGACAGGGGCTGTCGATCGCCGAGTTCGTCTACTCCGTCGTGATGGCGATGGACTCGGTGGCCATCACGGCTGACGTCGAACTGGGCGGAGTCGACCAGCTGCTGAACCTCCAGATGTGCCGCAAGGTCATGGAGATCTCGGAGCAGACGCCGGAGGTCGTCATCACCACCCCGCTCATCGAGGGGACCGACGGCACAGGCTCCAAGATGAGCAAGAGCAAGGGCAACTACGTGGGTCTGACGGCAACGCCCGATGATGTGTACGGTCGGCTGATGTCCATCCCCGACCACCTGACCGAGCCGTACCTCCAGCTCCTCACCGAATGGACGGACGACGAGATCCGCGTGGTGACCAAGCGCCTGGAGGAGGGAACCGCGCATCCGATGGCAGTCAAGCGGATCCTCGCCGGCGAGGTTGTGGCGGCTCTCCACGGCCCGCATGTCGCTGCCGCCGCCCGCGCGGAGTTCACGGCCCGCTTCTCCAAGCGGTCCTTCGGGGACACCCAGAACCTCCCCGTCGTATCCATGAAGGAGCACTCCGAGGACACCCTTGGGGCCCTGATCAGCCGCACGCTGGACTTCGCCCCCAGCATCTCCGCCGTGCGCCGTGTCGCTCAGCAGAAGGGCCTGCGCCTTATCCGTGAGGCAGACGGAGAGCAGCAGACCACTCAGCTCACGGAGGCGTCCGTCCAGCAGGAGCTCGGCGCAGTGGTGAGCGAGGTTGGGGCACTCGACGGCGCCGAGCTGTACCTCAAGGTAGGTCGCAAGGTGGCTCGCATCGACGCCTGAGATTGAAACCCGGCGCCGGCCCACGTTGGTGGGTCGGCGCCGTCCTTTTTTGGGGTCTGTTCGACACGGTGAGGCTGAGCTGTGCGTGCGCGATGCGCGGCCACTCCAACGCGGGCCTGCCGTCCTACGGCGACCTCGTTCACGGAGTTCTACCGCGTTTGTACCCGACCCACAACCGGCCGCCGGCCTGCTCCAGCACTTCGTCCAGGGCTACCACGAGGGACTCAATCCGCCCCTCCAGTACTTCACGCAGGCCATCGTGCAGCCGCATGCTGAGCCCCGGCGCAGTGGTCTCAAGACGGCGTGCCAACCATTTCCCGCCTCCGTTCCAGGATCCGCCGACAGCCAGCGCCAACTCGGCGGTTCGTCTCGCCAGTTCGGTGGCAATGAACAGCCGTTCGCTCTGGTCGGTGCTCCCTGCGAGGTCGTCGAGGAGGTCGGTGATCGCGTAGCGGCAGTCGTCGATCTCTTCAGCCGACACCGTGGGCGGTCCCGCGGCAGTCAGCTTGCTGGCCTCCGCTGCGAGGTGCGTCCCGACACCATCGGCGTCGAAGAGCAGCAGTCCGTCGGCACACATCCAGAGCAGCGGGGACCGGCGATTGCGTACTTCCCGCTCGACGAACGCGTGCCACGTCGTTTCGGTGTGCACGAACATCTCCACCGGCCACTCACCGTGCCGGAGGCTTGCCCGATACGGCGCCGGGGATCCGTGGAGGAGCACCACGATGTCGAGGTCCGACATCGCCGTGCGGCGGCCCGTCAAGACACTGCCTCCCAGAAACGCAGCCCGAGCGTCAGGGTGGTGTTCCTCTACAACGGCCCGCGCAGCCTCGATCGCATCCATGCAGTAACTATTCAGCACTCTGCTTGTCGTGCGCACGGGGTTTCTTCGGGGATCCGGCAAGGCTGGCCCCCGGGGGTCGGCTGCCGCTGCATTTGGCATGCCCTAGGTCGGAGGGCATGTGCCTGCGGCCGAGAAGGCGGCGAGTGGTCTCAGGTCGTGGCCATGCCTCGGTCGGCGATGACATTTGACGCGGCTCACGTTGCTGCCCCACCGAGGGGCGTGGCTGGTGTTGACGGCTTCTATGCGGCGCTTTGGGCGACGTAGGAGCGTCGCGCGCGTCCCAGTTCGCCGGGGGCAGACAAGAAGGAGTCGCGAAAGACTGGCCAACGGGTGCAGAGGGATGCCAACGTAGATGACCTTCCAGAAGCCCAGGTCAGAGAGATGGTCGGCGTGCCCACGGCTCCCACTAGCCGCGGTTGCTCCGCTCGTCTGTCTGGCTGAGAGCGAGATGCCGCCAGCTGGCTCGGGCGCCTGCCGCTCGAGGTAGCCGTAGCTCTGAACCGCAGGCTCCCGTCCGCTGCCGCGCCGCCCTCGCCGCGTTGCTGGCGGAACGTACACCCGCACCCAGCCCTTGGAGGCGCTCCTGTATCCCGACCCTCTGCTTGACCCGTCGACCCCGAAACGGGGTGCCCTGCCTGCGTACTGGGTCGGCCCCGGCACCTGGCCGGCGATGACGGACGTCTTTACGATGCTGTCGCTGACACGCTCGCCGGCCTCGGCTGGACGAGCCTCGTGATCGTCCGCGGAAGGCAGGAGCCGAACGAGGCACCGGAGGACCGACAGGTTGTGCGCAGCACGGTCCTCCATATCAGCCCCGACACCCTCCGATGGGCCCAATGGGTGCTGCCGGATGAGCCATTTCACCTGGGTGAACTGCCGATCGCGTGGCAGATTTCCGCCCGGGGGTGCCCAGATAGCCCGCTTGCGAGCTGGTCGGCCTACTTCACCACCGGCATCCCTGGTGAGGTCCTCTCCGACTTTCTCCTCGCGCTCGACGCCGACGAACAGCCCACTACGGCGCTCATGGATCCCGAGCTCGTTATGGACGTTGTCGCGGAGCACGGCTGGCTCCGTGACGCGGACCAGCCCGACTCGGTGGCGATGCACCCCACCTTCACTTCCCGTCTCAGCTTCGGTGAGGTCCCACCGCTCATTCAGGACGCCGATCCCCGCGCCCTTAGCGTCAAGGCGGAAGAACCAGGTGCAACAGGTTGGCAGGCATGGGCTGAACTCGGTGTGCACGCCGGATATTTGTGGGCCGCATCGTTCAGTGCCAGCGTGCCCCACAGCCTTGCTGCCGCGTTCGCCTCCTCGCTCAGCTCCACCGCACCGGTACTCCGCCGGGTGCTGCCGGAGAGCACGCGGGACCGGCTCTTGGGTGCCCCGGCTAGTTGAGCAGTACTCCGCGCTATGAAGCAGGGCCTCCCGGTCGGTAGGTCCTGCTCCGCGCTGGTCGATGTCCACCTCGGGAAGGCAGTGGCGACGGCTCGTGTGACTACTTGAGTTCGTGTGTGCATGCCGCAGGCCCGGCCGGTGTTTCCGGCCGGGCCTGCGGGCATGTGCGGGGCCAGGGTTCACGTAGATTGACGGGTGGCCCTGCGGGGGCTGTGCGACGGACGGAGCCCTGAAGCGCCGCCCGTTGGCGTGTAGCCGGTCAGTTCTGTTCGTGTCCGGCGCGGTCTTCGAAGGCATCGTCGGCCTTGAAGATCTCGACCAGGCGCTCGAACTTCGCGTAGTCCTCGTCAGTCATCAGGTCGTAGACGCTGCCCGAGAAGCCATCGGGGACTTGGTATGCGTACTTCATGTACAGGCCGATGAGGGCCTTTTGTACCGTCTGGGGTTCACTCATCCAGTCGCCCATCGACCGCATGTACGCGACTGCGATGTCCATCTCCGCCGGGGTGCAGGTGGTGATCAGATTGCATTCGGCAGTGGTGAACGGGCGCCCATCGTGATGGAAAAGCCGATCGGGCTCGTCGCCGCGGGAGACGTCTAGGTCGGTGATGAGAACGATTACGCGGGGTCGGATGTCGGTCTGGGCCATACAGGGGGTCCTTCCGGAGAGGGGGTTGAGGCATCAACTCTCCGGACGATCGCCGGTTTGGCTAACCGGCGATCGTCGGCTATGTTGCCCCGCTTGTCGGTCAGCGCCGCCGATCCGGTGACCGCTGCGGGGGAGGGGTTGCGGCCGGCGAACGGGCTGGGACACCGGAGCGTTGTGTGGCGCTGCGGGCCCTGGCCGCCTGGGCGCGGGGGCTGGGTGTGTGGCGCTGGCTGAGGCGGCGTATGCGCCAGGTCAGTGCTCGGGCGGGGTTGTGGGCGTCCTCCAGGGTGCGCTGGCTCAGTGCCTGGCTGAGGATGGTGGCCGCGTTGTGTCCTGTTGTTTCTGCTTCGGCCAGGACGGTGGCGAGCGCGTCCCAGGCGGGGTCGTTGAGGATGCGCTCGGCGTACTCCGGTACTGCCTGCTGGAGGTGGTGGGCGAGGCGGTGTTTCGTCTGCTGTGCGGGGGCGCGTCGCGCGAGGCCGGCCAGGACTGGCTCGGCGACCTGTTCGTAGGCGGCCCGCAGGTGCAGGAGGGTCCGCTCGGCGGCCTCTGCTTGCTGGGCGTGTTGGCGAGTGCGGTGCCAGTGGGCGGCGAAGGCCACCGCGGTGAATGCGGCGTCCAGGAGCATGGCGAACCCGGCACCGTCTTTGTCCTGGGGGCGGTCGCGCCAGATCGCTTGGATGCTGCGGCGAAGGACCCGGGTGCTGTCGAGGTCGGCGGTGATGCGGGAGCGGGTGGCGCGCTCGAAGAGGACGGCGGCCTGTTGCAGTTCGGCCCTGGCTGCGGTCGGTGCGGTAATGGGCAACAGGTCGAGTGCCGCACCGAGAGCCACCAGCTGGCCTTGGGCGGCGTGGTCGTCGTCGGCGGAGAGGTGGTGGGGAATGCGGTCGGTGGCGGAGGTGGCTTGGTGCCACGGGTTGCGCGGCCGGACGGTGACCGGTTCAGGGCTGGTGGTGGTGAGACGTTCGCGGATCCGGGGCAGGGAGAGGTCGGGGGACAGGGTGGATCCTGCGAACCAGACGGGTTCGCCGTTCTCGTTGGTGTTGCCGGGCAGCGCGAAGTTGCAGCCGAGTGCGTCGCCGGACGGCGCACGATTGAGGCGCACGGTCACGCCAGTCGCCTCCAGCAGCGTGAAGAACTCTGCCTCGTCACCTGCGGCGGCGACCGCCCTGCGCACACGTATGCGGAGGACTTCGCGGGCCGTGGTGTCCTGGCCCAGGCGCTTGGCCTTGAAGAGTTCCTTGCTGGTCGGCCGCTTGGCGGCGGTGCCATCGCCCGCTTTCAACCGCCGAAGCCCGTAGTCGACTTCGATCTGCCGGGCTTCCTTCTGCACAGCCCGTTTGTCATGGTCGCGCTGGGGACGGCGGCCGTCCTGGCGCACCAGGGTGGCGGCGATGTGGATGTGATCGTCCGCGTGGCGCACGGCCACCCACCGGCATGCGTTCTCGTCGTCGCCGGGGGCGATGCCGGCGGCGGCCACGATCCTGCGGGCGATGTCCGCCCATTGAGCGTCGGTGAGGTTCGGGTCTTCGGGGGCGGCGCGGATGGGGCAGTGCCAAAAGGTGGTTTGCGGTGCGCGTTCGCCCAGCATCCGCACGGGCTGGTCGAGCTGGGTGGCGAGCTGCCTCTCCACCTCTTTGGGGTCGCGATGCGGGCTGCGGCCAGGGTCGGGGGCGAAGTCGTTCCAGGACGCCACCAGGTGTGGATCGACGTGCTCGTTGGCCTGCCCCTTGCCGAAGAGGTAGCGGATTAGACCGCGGGTGCCGCCCTGACCGAGGATGATCTTGGGTATCACCGTCTCACCGCCCCTCCATCACCCGGGCGACGGCACCATCCAGCGCTTGAACGGATGCCTCGACGCGGTGGAGGATCCGCAGGACGGTGTCGGCTGCGGGCATGTCACCGTCCTTGTTCAGGTGTCCGGTGAGCTGGTTGAGGTTGTTGCCGACCTGGCCGAGCTGCCCGTTGGCGGCGAGCAGCGCCTTTACGGTGGCGCGGTAGTCGGCCACGGCCGCAGTGGGGTCGTCGGCGCGTGCGGCGGCCAGCGAGCTCTCGGCGACGTAGCCGCCGGGTGCCATCTGACTGACGGCGGCAGCGCGCTGGACGAGGTCGAACTCGTGGTCGTTGTAGCGAGGGTGGACGCGGCGCTTGCGCAGCTGTCGATCACGCAGTCGACGGCGCGGCGCGGGCTTGTGCGGGACGAGCGGCGACGGGGCGCTGGTCCCTACCTCGGTCGGCACCCCCGGGCCGCCCGATTCCGGTGCCGCCTCGGCGCCGGAAGCCTCCGCCTCCCCTGGGGCGGACGCCGGGTAAGGACTCCTTACCCGACAACTTGCTGCGCTTTGGGCTGGCGTGGCTCGGTTCACGTTCTGATGCTCTGGGCTGTTGGTGCACGAATCCTGCATGGAGAGCAGCTCCTGGTTGAGGGGGGACGGCGGCGGACCAGGTCGACGTACGGGCAGCAGCCCCGACTCCCGCTGGTTCGAGCGCAGAGCTGTAGGGGAGGGCCGTGCGTGCCTGGTCAAGCGGCGCGAAGGGGGCGGGGCCGTGGACCAGACGGGGTTGCTGGTCCACGGCCCCCGTGCGGCGTTCAGGGCTGACCGGATATCCGGTCAGCCCGTGGGGACGGCGGTCTCGGAACCCTGCTCTGAGGCCAGGAGGGCCTTGAGTTCGGTGAGCCGGTCCTCGGAGATGGGGAGTTCGGCCATGCGGATGGCGTTCCGTAGTACGGCGCGGGTGGCTGTTCCGTGCATGGCGATGGCCGCGCGGCCGATCGCGAGGAGTTCGTCCATTTCGGCACCGGGAGGACGTCCGTAGCGTTGCGTCGTGGGGACGTCGTCCTCGGGGGACGGCTCGGTGGTCTCGAGGTTGGGGACCGAATCGTGCAGGGGAAGTTGGTTCTGCACGGATCGAGGAGGCAGGGACTCAAGGCGAAGGTTGGAGTCGGCGTGTTCCGTGGCTTCCTCGCTCGTCAAGGCGAAACCTGCACCTGACCGGCTGCGCGGGGGAGTCGTCTCGACATGGCGCAGGGTGTCTTCGCTCGGGGTAAAGGCGGTCCAAGGCGATGGCAGTTCGATCGTGGCGAGCGCTGTCGCGTGACGGCGGACGGCAAGCTGGTGCAGCAGCACGTCGCGCTGGCACTGGTCGCTTCCCACAGAGGCTTGGGCGACGGCGCGGGAAAGCCGTCGCGCGGTTCGCCGGCCTCGCCAGCCGGCGCGCTGCTTCGGGGTTCGCTCCGCAAGGTGCGCGGCCAGGGCGACGGCCCTGCGGGTGGCACGGTCGCGGCTGATCTGCGCGGCGTCACGATCGTGTTCGGCGACCCCAAGGCGCGAGAGGCCGCGTTCGCGTGCTTCGCGACCTATCCGGGCGAGGAGGCTGTGGGAGGCCGCCTCGGGCGTGCGGATGCGCAGTTCGATGCCCATGGCCTGGTGCCAGAGCAGTGCGGCCATGACCGGTCCCACGAAGGCCCGCACCGTGCCGCCGACCACACCCGACTCGGCGTACGCGGGGATCACCTGTACAGCGGTGATCACCCAGGTCAGGACGCCGGGCAGGCCGGGTGCTTGCTTGGGGCCGTGCAGGTTCTGCCGCGCCAGCAGGGCCGAGGCGAAGAGGGCGAGTTCCGCGGCGGCGAACATCGCGGTGCGCTCGGTGGTGCCGCTCATGTCGAGGTAGTCGGCGGCGAACCTCCAGCTGGTGTCGGCGCTGTAGGCGGTACATCCGACCGCGGCCAGTGCGGCGACCCTGACCGCGGGCGTTCCGGACTGTCGCTTGGCGTGGTTTAGGGGAGCGTGTCGGTAGATCAGCCACCTGACCAGCAGCACTGTGCCGATGGCCAGGAGAGCGGCCAGGAGAGCGGCGAGCGCGATAGGTATCGCGTTCCAGTACCCGAGTGCGGGCATGGCAAGTTCCGTCATGCAGGGGTCTCCAAAGGGCCCGCCGCGCCGTGTGGGCAGGCGTGGGCGCGGGCGGGCGGTGTGGTGAAGGTGAGCTGGTGAGGGGCGGCGCCGTGCGGTCAGGCGGAGAGCTGGCGTCTGCGGTCGGCGCCGGTGAGGACGACGGTGGTGGTCATCTCGGCGAGACGGGAGGCGACGCGGTCGCCGACGGCGTCACGGAGCGCGGAGGTCGGCAGATTGGTCGTGAGGAGGGTGGGGAGCAGGTCGGTGTAGCGGCGGTTGATCAGCCGGTACGTGATCTCCTCGGTCCACTCCGACTGCTTGGCTGCGCCGAGGTCGTCCAGGATCAGCAGCGGGCAGCTGCTGAGGGTGGCGAGGTCGCGCTCGGCGTCGTGGCCGGGACGTGGGCGCAAGCGGGCGTACAGGTCGGCCGTGGTGGCCGCCTCCCACCGCAGCCGTACCCCGGCGGTCAGCAGCGAGCGCACCGCGCCGTACGCCTGGTGCGTCTTGCCGGTGCCGGTGGGCCCGGCGATCAGAAGGGACGGTCCGAGTGCGATGCCCCGGGTGCCGCTCGGGCCGGGCCGGGCGGCGAGGGCCACCTCGTCGACCCAGGCGGCAACCTGCTGGTGGCCGGCGAGCGCGTGGCGGTAACGGGGCGGGATGCGGGCCGCGGCCAGTTCCAGCGCGGTCACCCGTTCCGAAGGAGCCTCGGCAGGTGACGTAGTTGGATCGATGCCCCGTTCGGCGAGGATCGTGCCGAGGCGGGCGGCGAGGGTGTTCATGCGCTGCGGCTCCCGGCTGGTGGTGGCTGTGGTCACAGCTGACCCCCGTAGGCCGCCTCGACGTCAGCGGGCGCCGGATTGGTCCATGCCCGGTGCGGGGCGGCAGCTGCCCGTGGAGCGTTCATGGCCTCGTCGACCAGGCTCGGCAGCAGCCCAGCGGACAGCCCCTTGCTACGCATGCGGTCCATCCCGGCCCTGATGTGGTCGGGGTACAACCCCTCGCCGAGCAGTTTGCTGACCACCTTGCCGAGGTGGCCGAGGACGTCGCTGGGCGGGCGGTACTGGCATGCGGCGACGTGCTCGGCGACCAGATCCTTGGCCGAGACCGAACCCGAGACGGCAGGGGGCGTGGGGGCGCTTGCGCTCCCCACCGGAGGTGATCCTAGATCCAGGATCCTAGGTCCTAGATCCGGACCCTGAGTCCTCACCGCAGTCTCCCAGCGTTGCGGTGAGGGCTCACTGAAATTGCCCTGACCTGCGGCTTCCCGGTTCACGGAGGGCTCGCTGCGTCCGCGTGACGCATCAGGGTGTCCACCGCGAGGGCTCACGGCCTGTTCATGGAGGGCTCCGTGAACGGGCGGGGCCGTCTCGTCCGACCGGCTGCCCTGGTGGCGCGGGCAGGCCGGGCAGCGGCTGCCGCTGGGCCGGTTGATCTTCTGGTGATGGGCCCAGGTGACGATGTGCAGGTACCGCTTGCCGTCGTCGCCTTCGTACCGGCAGATCAGACCCGCACTGTCGAGCTGCGTGAGGTCGTCCTCGACCTCCAGCGGGCCGTGCTCGGGGCGCAGGGACCACAGGGCGCCGGCGATGACGGCGGCCTGGTCGCGGAAGCGGCCATGGTCGTCCGCCTGCGTAAGCAGGCCGAAGAAGGTCCGCTCGGCATGGACGCTCACCGCGGCGAGCGACTCGGAGATGAAGGCTTCCGGCTTGATGGTGCGTATCCGCGCCATGTCTATCGCCCCGCCTTCGTGGGCCGAGCAGGCGAGTTCGGCGACGGGGATGCGACTACGGCCACGAAGGCAGTAGCTTGTTGGGGCATGCACAGTTCCTCACCCGGTGGCGTTATGACCGCCACCGTCTTGATCGTTCAGGTACGGGCGATATCGGTAGGGACTTCTTGGCCCCCGGCGTTGGCCCGCCGGGGGCTTCTTCATGTGCTCGGAGCCGCAGGGGTTTCCGGGCGCATGGCCAAGACAGCCACATCTTCCCCGCACAAGTCCAGCATTCCGCCGGGAAAGCAAACAGCTCTCGGCGAACGTGTCGTGCGCGGCCTCCTTAAAACGGTAGACCCGAATCGCCGGTTGACCAAGAAGTTGCATAAATGGGGCAGTTGGCAAGTGAATCCGTGGACGGCGCTGGTGAGCGCGCGATGCAAGGTGCCCACGTCGAGCACCACGTAGGTGCTACCAGCATGAGGGCATCAGGTGATTTGGTCATCCGCCAATTCCGGTCTATGTTGCGCCGCTCGCAAAGAGCCTGGGGACCAGATCTGACAAAAAAGATGCGCAACATAGCAGCACATCGCCGGTTACCCAAACCGGCAATGCAGAGCTACAACTGACCCATGCCTGAAAGCCCCTTGGGAATTGGCCCGGCCGGCGTGCTGACCGCCCGCGCCATTACCCGTGCCCGCACAGCACGCGGATTCGCCCAGCGCCAGCTGGCCGAACGGGTCACCGCGCTCGGCCGACCCATGACCATCACGATGCTGTCCCGCATCGAATGCAGACAGCGCCGCTGCGATGTCGACGACCTCGTCGCCATCGCCGCCGCTCTCGGCCTCTCCCCGCTCGCCCTGCTCGCCGAGACGAGTTAGCGGAACGAGCCCCAACAGTGCTCCCCGGGTGGGCCAACACCCGGCAGCCGCTACGCGCATCACCCCGCCCGTACCTGAACCACCAAGACCGGCGTACCCGTCTCCGCACGGCCGCGCCAGAGAAGGAACCTCCTTGCGCCGAGAGGCCATTCCCCCTGCCCTGTTGCCATTCCGCCTCCGTACCGCGAAGGAGGCGATCTCGCATGGCTGAGCAGCCAGGCACCGGAGTAGCGCCGCCCCGCCTCTAC
Source organism: Streptomyces sp. NPDC091416 (assembly GCF_044756845.1). NCBI lineage: Bacteria > Bacillati > Actinomycetota > Actinomycetes > Kitasatosporales > Streptomycetaceae > Streptomyces > Streptomyces sp. NPDC091416. Next base: position 39,613 of record NZ_JBIVTU010000016.1, on the reverse strand, counting down.
CGTCCCGAGGACATCGCTGCCGTTCTCGGCTGCTCTGCCTGGTGGGTCAAGGACAGGGCCCGCCGGCGGCTGATCCCCTTCACGCGGGTCGGCCGCGCGTACCGCTTCACCGCAGAACACCTCGCAGAGATCATCCGCCTCCACGAAGAACGGCCCGCACGGGCACACCAGCCCGCCACAGCTCGGACCGCCGCCAAGGCTGACGCCCAGCAGGCAAACACGGCCCAGCGTGCCGCGCCCACAACCCGCCTGCGGGCCCGGCCTCCGGTCCGCGCCAGGCAAAGCCAGTTCAACACCGTCGCCTGACACGACCGCGTACCAAGGGAGAGGAGGAGCGTGGGTTTCGCGGAGAAGCGTGCGAACTACTGGCGTGGCCGGTACAAGACCGCACCTGGGAAGCACCTCACGGTCGTCGACGAGGGCGGCAAGGCGATCAAGTTCGCCACCAAGGGCGAGGCTCAGCGCGCCGCGAGCGAGGCCGAGAACAAGTACCGGCGCGGCGACTGGCGTGACCCGGCACTCGGCCAGGAGACCTTCGGCGAGTACGCGAGCCGCTGGTACGACACCCAGGACCTGGCCGCATCGACGATGCAGAACTACAAGCGCCACATCGAGGAACACCTGCTTCCCGACTTCGGGGACCAAGCGCTCGCCGGCATCCTGCGCTCGGACGTCGACCGGTGGGAGAAGAAGGAAAGGGCCCTGTACGCGGCCTCCAGCGTCAAGACCTGGCGCTCGACGTTCCACCTGATCTACGAGGACGCGATCGACGAAGGGCTGATCACGTCGAACCCGGCAACCAGGCGACGTGGGCGGGGCAAGCGCGCGGGCCGCTCCCGTGACCGAGGCCCGGAGAAGGTCGTCACCGATCCGCTCGGCATCCTGTTGATCGCCGAACGAGCAGCACTGCTGTCCGGCCGAGATGATGAGTTCGTCGCCGTCGTCCTCAAGGGATACACCGGCATGCGCTGGGGCGAAATAGTCGGCCTGGAGACCGAGTTCGCTCGGCCTGGCTCCGTCCGTGTCGAGTGGCAGTTGTACGAGCTCGACTCGGGCGAAATGGTGCGCTGCCCGCCCAAGGACGACAGCTATCGCACCCTCGACTCGATGGACTGGCTGTCCGCCCTGGTCGCCAATCACATCGCCCGCACGAAGCCGACGCCCTGCCCCTGCCACGGTAGGACCTACGTCTTCCGCAGGCAGGGCACGGCTCGTACAGGCGGCCACCACGGTGCGAAACTCGTCGACGTTGCCCGCCGTGCCGAAGTCTCCACGGGGACGGTGTCCAACGTCCTCAACCACCGCGATCGCGTCGCCGAGTCGACGCGAATACGGGTGGAGGAGGCCATCACGGACCTCGGGTTCGTACGAGGTGGCGCAGTGGTGGAGCCTGCGGCCCACTGGCGCAGGAACGGTTTCGCAACGTGGCTGTTCACCCCAGCGGTATCGGGCTGGTATCCGAAGAAGGCCCCGCAGGAGCCACGACCCGTGCCGCTACTCGGCGAACCGTGGCCAGGAGTCCCCGCGCGAGGGCGCGGCGCCGGCCAACGGGCCGACGCCTGCTGGCTCCCGATTGCCAAGGGCCTCACCCCTCACGGACTGCGCCACACCCATAGGACCGTGATGGAGGACCTCGGCACAGAGAAGGTCCTCATGGACCAGCGCATGGGACACATCGACGGCTCCGTCTCGGCGCGCTACGCCCACGTCACCCCTGGCATGCGCAAGCGCCTCATGCTCGGCCTGACCGAGCAGTGGGAGGTCGCACTCGCTGCCCGCTTGGCGATGAGTCCCACGTCGCCCGTGCACGTGCTCGACGCCCTCCTGCGTGTACGCCGGTAGCGCAGACCGGCGAAGTCTGGGCGGTGAGAGGCACCCGGACTTCGCTGTTCGCAGGGTGGCGCCGGTCCGGAGCGCCTGGCCTGCTGGAAGAGGCTTCTCGGATCATATGAATCACCCTTCGGTCTCGCATGAGGACAAGGGGTGCGCAACCACGGACATACGGGCCCTAATATGAGGACCGCCTCGGCCGTCCGAGACTCGCTTGGCCGCCTGTCTCGGACGGCCGAGCGCGTTTCCGTACGGGCCTGGCCGAGGGATAAAACGGTCGCCGGGAAAGCACCCGGCTGCCATACGATTGCGACGGCTTGCAGAGCCGACCTCACTACGCGTGACTCGGTTGAGCGACCTGAGCGGTCGCACCTGCTGCACCCTCCCGACCTGGGCCCGCCGTGGCACTGTCACCGGCGCCGTATGAAATGGAGCATCCAAGGATGGCTCGACACCTGGTAACCAGCGCGCTTCCCTACATCAACGGGATCAAGCACCTGGGCAACATGGTCGGGTCGATGCTTCCGGCGGATGTGTACTCCCGGTACCTCCGCCAGCGCGGTCACGACGTCCTGTACATCTGCGCCACCGATGAACATGGGACACCGGCCGAGCTGGCGGCAAAGGCGGCTGGACTGTCGGTGGCGGAGTTCTGCGCGCAGGCCCACGACGCGCAGAAGGCCGTGTACGACGGCTTCCAGCTGGCCTTCGACTACTTCGGACGCAGCTCTTCGCAGCAGAACGTCGAGATCACGCAGCACTTCGCGCGCCAGTTGCACAAGAACGGCTTCATCGAGGAACGTGCGATCCGCCAGGTGTACTCGCCGGTCGACGGCCGTTTTCTGCCGGACCGGTATGTCGAGGGCACCTGCCCGCACTGCGGCTACGACAAGGCCCGCGGCGACCAGTGCGAGAACTGCACTCGCGTCCTCGACCCGACCGACCTGCTGAACCCCCGTTCGGCGATCAGTGGCTCCACGGAGCTGGAGGTCCGCGAGACCAAGCACCTGTTCCTGCTCCAGTCCAAGCTTCAGCATGAGGTCGAGGCGTGGGTCGCGCGGCACGAGGAGCAGTGGCCGCAGCTGTCCTCCTCCATCGCCCGCAAGTGGCTCACCGAGGGCCTGCACGACCGGGCGATTACCCGTGACCTGGACTGGGGCGTCCCGGTTCCTTCCGACACCTGGCCGGAGCTCGCGGCCGAGGGCAAGGTCTTCTACGTCTGGTTCGACGCCCCGATCGAGTACATCGGTGCGACGAAGGAGTGGTCGGACGCCGGCCCGGATGGGGCGACCCGCGACTGGAAGTCGTGGTGGTACGAGGCCGACGACACCGTGCGCTACACCCAGTTCATGGCCAAGGACAACGTCCCGTTCCACACGGTGATGTTCCCGGCCACGGAGCTCGGTGTCCGCGAGCCGTGGAAGAAGGTCGACGTCGTCAAGGGCTTCAACTGGCTCACGTACTACGGCGGCAAGTTCTCCACCTCCCAGAAGCGGGGCGTCTTCACCGACGCCGCTCTGGAGATGCTGCCGGCCGACTACTGGCGCTACTTCCTGATCGCCAACGCCCCCGAGTCCGACGATTCCTCCTTCACTTGGGAGCACTTCGCCGCCACGGTCAACAAGGACCTGGCCGACACTCTGGGCAACTTCGTCAACCGGGTGCTGTCCTTCTCCCGCAAGCGCTTCGGGGACGACGTCCCTGCGGGCAATGCGGCCGGCGAGGCGGAGGCACGGCTGGGCGAGGAGATCGCGCGGCTGCTGGCTGAGTACGAGGAGCACATGGAGGCTCTCCAGTACCGCAAGGCTGGGGCGGCGTTGCGGGCCCTGTGGTCGGCGGGCAACTCCTACCTGGAGGAGAAGGCCCCCTGGCTGGAGATCAAGACCGACCCGGAGGGTGCGGCCCTGACCCTGCGTACGGCGATGAACCTCATCCACCTCTACGCGATCGTCTCCGAGCCGTTCATCCCGGCCTCGGCCGCCGCCATGCGCGGTGCCTTCGCCCTGCCCGCCGACACCGTGACCTGGGTGACCGCCGAGCAGGCCACGTCCCTGGCCGCGGTCCCGGCCGGTACGCCGTTCACGGTGCCGCCGGTCCTGTTCGCGAAGATCACGGAAGACGACCTGGAGTCCTATCGCGAGCGCTTCGGGGGCGCGGGGGCCTGAGGCGGGCCCCGATCACGGCGGGCTGAGGGCCGCATAGGGCTCTCAGCCGTCGAGGAGTTGCCGGAGCTCGTCCTCGCGCAGGCGCTGGTCCGGGTCGGCGGTGCCTCCGTCGAAGCGCACGCCTTCCCCAACCAGCACGGACAGGGCACTGTCCGTGCGAGAGGGATCAGGCCATCGGAAGCCGGAGCTGACCTTCCCCGCAGCCGTGAGGACGCGCCAGGGGTTGGGACATCGGCCGCAGGTGCTGAGGTGCTGGCCTATGGGGACGGCGTGGCTCCCGACCACCGCCGCCAGGTCCCCGTAAGTGGTCCACCGTCCGCTCGGGACTCCGCCCAGCAGAGTGTGCAGCCCGGTCCAGTCCTTGCGGGTGCCGCTGAGCTGCCTGGCCAGAGCGGTGAGGTCGGATCCTGCCAGCGTGGCCCATGCTTCGGGGTCGATGTCGGCGGGCACCTGCGTGGTGTCCACGTCCCACCACGTCGTTCCCTGTATGCCGTCCACGCTGCGTCCGGTCACGCTCGTGAAGATGTGGTTGGCGAGCCCGGTAGGGGAGTAGGAGACTCCGTCAGCGTCCCAGACCAGTGGCTTGGCAGTGTCATTGGCCCAGGTGGCGACACCTCGGGCGGTGTCCTGCGCCACCCATGACCGAATCTCGGTGCGGATGGCATCCGTCACGCCGTGGCGCGGTGTCATCAGCAGCCTGGTCCCGTCAGGCAGCAGACCCGCACCGATGAGCACATGGACGGCGTTGCGTGAACGCGAGCGCTCCTGCAGCTTCTTGGCCGCCGCCTCGCCTTCGACCCGGGCCGGGGTGAGCGTGAACTCCTCGACCTCCGGGGTCGGGTAGACCTTGGTGAACCCGGCGACGAGGCTGCCCTCAACCCGCCACAGGCCGACCTGGACGAGGTCGATGTCGATGCCCATCTCCGACAGCCAGACCACGGAGTGGGTGACCTGCTTGGGGAAGTCGGCGGCGATGATCACCTGCCGGGGCCGTTGGAGCAGTTCCGGGCTCCACTCCCCGTCCACGTGGTCGAGCAGCCGCTGCCTGCACGCGTCGATGTCGAGGGCCTGCCCCCTGCGCAACAGGAAGCCACGGTGCGCCTGGGTGAGGGTGTCGAGGTCGAACCGGGACACCAGGGCGGCGTAGGTGATCGCCTGTAGGTGAACGTCCCGGTCGGCCGTCCCCCGCTTCAGCTCGACTACGACGAGGCGCCCGGTCGCATCCAACCCGAGCACGTCCAGCCGGTCACGGGCCGGAACCCCATCGGTGTCGGCCCACCGGTCGTACTCCGCGGTGATCACGAGCACCGACTCCCCGAGCACCTGGGGATGGGCGATCACCCACTCCTGGAGATGCTGCCGCTCCAGCAGGCCCTCGGCGGCGAGCCCGGTACGCGATATCGGCGTGGCCGTCCGGCCGTTGACAGTGAACAGATGATCCACGGTGCCCCCCTCGTGCGCCCGGCGCGGTGCGCCGGACACCCAGAGCGTACGTGGCGGTCCCCCTCCAGACACTCGGCTCAGCTGCGCGTACCGCTCACAGAAGGAAGCCCACGCGAGCTTCGAAACTGTCATGCTCCGCTGAGTCGAATGAATGTTCCGCCCTCTGGAGGAGTCACGTGGCTATCCGTAAGAGCATGGAGGAGGTCCTCGTGGTCGCCGGGCAGCGCGAGGGGTGGCTTACCCGTTGCGAACAGGGCCTCATTGCCGCAGGGTTCAAGGACGTGCGGACACTCGCAGACCTCGGGCAGGTGACGGGCACGTACAGAAAGTTCCCCACCTGGGGCGAGCTCACGATCACGGTCGTCCCGGGCGCTCAGTCGGGACGCACGCGACTGACGCTTCGCTCGACCGCTGCGGTCGACAACATCTACGCCATTTTCTCCAGCCCGAACAAGAAGGTTCTCGAGGCTGCGAAGGCCGGTTTCGCGTGAGCACGGCACCGTCTGAAACTTGGAGGTTGCGGCGCGGTCGGAACAGCCGTTGCGGGTCAGCCCGTGGGCCAGAATTTGGGTGCGTCCACCTGAGGATCGACGGTGCGGACACGGGTGGCGCGAGTTGGGTCGACAGAGGTGAGGGAGACCAGACGTTGGCCGTCTGAGACCGATAGCTCGGCCAGAGCGTGGGGGAGACCCGCGCAAACCGTGGCGATGGCCGAGCCGAGGCCGACCAGCCCGCCGTGCTTGTTGTTCTGGCGGTACTCGATCCGATGGAGCCCGGATGCGGCGATCGCCGCGACTTCAAGGTGCCGGCTCATCTGTTTGGTGTCGTTGGTGAGGACTGCGTCGAAGCCTTCAGCGCGGGCCTTCTCGAACAGCTCGATGTCTTTGGTGCCAGCCCATCCGGGCAGGTCATGCACGTGTAGGACGTCATGAGCCTTGAGGAGGATGCGGACGATATCGGCCATAGGACGCGGCACGTTCTCGTCGAGCAGCAGCTTCAAGCGGCGCCTCGGCTCGCACCTGCGCCTGCACCGGTGGGCGTTCCGGTGTAGCTGTCGACGTAATCGGTGAAGTCGGTTGCTTCAAGTGCTGCTCCGGCACTGACCCCGGGGAAGAAGTCGGCGATCTGCTCCGGAGGAATTCCATCTCGGATTAGGGCCGCGACCTCGGCTGCGGGGACGCGAGTGCCACGGATTACCGGCTCACCGCCGCGTACGGATGGATCCACGGCGACATCTGGGCGGGGGGACAGCAGGTCGGGAATGTGTCGGCCGTTCCGGTAGAACGGGGCTAGGACATCGACGAGCTGGTGGATGACGAGGTTGCTTTTGCCACCCTTGCGGCCGATCAGGTCGACGGCATGGTCAGGATCGGCCAGATACACCGTGCCCCCGTCGGTGACGAGCTGGTAGGCCGAGAGGTGCTCTCGCTCGCCCAGATCGTCCCTGAGGGAGTCCACTGCGCGACGGATCCGCTGCAGCGAGGTCTCCTGCCGGAGGCGCACGCAGGTTCGCAGTGCAACGACATCTCGGAAGGAGTACAGGATGGGCCGTATAGCCGAGATCTCTGGGACGAGGACTGCGCCTCCTGCGCCTGAGGCGTGACGCCAGTGAGAGAGCTGGGCCATCGTCGCGCCGGACAGCGCCGCTGCGAGCTTCGGTTCGTACGACATGAACCCTCCTCTCTGTGCCTACCCGTATGAGCGCGACCGTACTGCATTCTCTGTCGAGGGCCCGCTCAGCGCGACCCCTTCGAGACAGGGGAGTCTGAACGTCTTGCTGCGCGGTGGCTGCCCCCTCCAGCGCCGGGGCCTTGGGAGCCGCCTCCCCGTACTTGGCTCCCAAACGGCTCCCAAGAGGGCCCCGGAAACCACTCAGGGGCCTGATCCACTAAGTGGATCAGGCCCCTGACCTGGTGTTTCAGCTGTCGGGGTGGCGGGATTTGAACCCACGACCTCTTCGTCCCGAACGAAGCGCGCTGCCAAGCTGCGCTACACCCCGATCGCCGCCGGTCTCCCGGCGACATCGATTACTTTAGCCCACCGGCGCCCGGAGACGAAATCCGCTTTTTGCGGCGATCGCGCGGGTGCCGACGGTCAGCGGCCGGGCACCCGCGGTCACATGTCTCGTGCCGTGAGGGTCAGCAGGGTCGCCTCGGGCGGGCAGGCGAAGCGGACCGGGGTGTAGCGGTTGGTGCCGCATCCCGCCGAGACGTGGAGGTAGGAGCGGTGGCCGCCGGCCGTGTGGCTGGAGAGGCCCTTCACCCGGTCCGTGTCCAGGTCGCAGTTGGTTACCAGGGCGCCGTAGAAGGGGATGCAGAGCTGGCCGCCGTGGGTGTGGCCGGCCAGGATCAGGGGGTAGCCGTCCGCGGTGAAGGCGTCGAGCGAGCGCAGGTAGGGGGCGTGGACGACGCCGATGGAGAGGTCGGCGCCCGTCTCGGGGCCGCCGGAGACCTCCGCGTAGCGGTCGCGCTTGATGTGCGGGTCGTCCAGGCCCGTGAAGGCCAGCTCCAGGCCGTCGAGCTTCAGCCGGCCCCGGGTGTTGGAGAGGTTCAGCCAGCCCGCCTCGTCGAAGGCGTCGCGCATCGGTTCCCACGGGTTGTGGACGACGCCCACGGCGGGGGCGTTGCCGTTGAGGCCGTGTTTGCCCGCGGCCTTCTCGAAGAGGTAGCGGGCGGGGTTGCGGAGCTTGGGGCCGTAGTAGTCGTTGGACCCGAACACGTACACACCCGGGTACTCCATCAGCGGGCCCAGCGCGTCGAGCAGTTCCGGTACGGCCTCCGGGTCGGAGAGGTTGTCACCGGTGTTCACCACGAAGTCGGGGCGCAGCCCGGCCAGGGACTGCAGCCAGGCGCGCTTCTTGCGCTGGCCGCTGACCATGTGGACGTCGGAGACCTGAAGGACGCGCAACGGGCGTGCTCCGTGCGGGAGTACCGGGATCGTGACCCTTCGCAGACGGAAGGAGCGGGCCTCGAATCCGGCCGCGTAGGCGAGACCGGCGGCGCCGGCCGCGGCGGTGACCGCCGTGATTTTCAGGGGTACTCCGTAGCGTGCGCGCATGCGCCCATCGTCGCAGACGGTGCGTGTCCACGGGAAAACCGGCGGGCGGCGGGCACCCCGCACCTGCCACAATCACCCCATGACCACGCTCAAGTCCAAGCTCAAGGAAGACCTCACCACGGCCATGAAGGCGCGCGACGAGCTGACTTCGTCCACGCTCCGGCTGACCCTCACGGCGATCACCAAGGAGGAGGTCGGCGGCAAGACGGCCCGCGAACTCTCCGACGACGAGGTGCAGAAGGTGATCGCCAAGGAGGCCAAGAAGCGCCGCGAGGCGGCCGAGGCCTTCGCCAAGGGCGGCCGGACCGAGCAGGCCGAGCGGGAGAAGAGGGAGGGCGAGCTGCTCGACGCCTACCTCCCGCAGCAGCTGAGCGACGACGAGCTGACCGCGATCGTGACGTCCGCCGTCGACGAGGCGAAGGCCGCCGGGGCCGAGGGGCCGCGTGCGATGGGTGCCGTGATGAAGATCGTGAACCCGAAGGTGGCGGGCCGCGCCGAGGGCGGCCGGGTGGCCGCCACGGTGAAGAAGCTCCTCGCGGGCTGAGCCACGCGAGGCCGAAGGACCGAACGGCTGGAAGGCCGCGAGGCCGGCGGCGGGCGGACATGAAGGTGGGGCGCTCCCGGACCGGGAGCGCCCCACCTTCATGTCCGCCGTGCGCGGGGACCGGCCGGGTCAGGGGCCGTTCGTCCCGCCGTCGTTCTGGCCGCGGCCGTTGCCGTCGTTCCCGCCGGACAGGCCCGGCGGGATGCTGATGCCGGGGAAGGGGCTGTCGTCGCCGGGCTTGTCGTCGCCCTCGCCCTCGCCCGGCTTCTTCTTGTCCTTCTTGTCCTTGTCCTCCTTCGGCTTCGCCCGCGGCACGTTGACCGGGTTGAAGGCCGGGGTCTCGGAGGCGTCGAGGGAGCCCGTCATCGCCGTCTTCCAGATGGGACCGGGCAGACAGCCACCGCAGACGTCCTCGTAGTACTGGCCGCCGATGGTGATATTGCTCATCGGGATCTGGTGGGCCCCGTCGCTGCCGACCCACACCGCCGTGGACAGGTTCGGCGTGTAGCCGACGAACCAGGCGTTGATGCGCTCGTCGGTCGTACCGGTCTTGCCCGCGTTGTCACGGTCGCTGAGACCGGCCGACTTGCCGGTGCCGTCCGCGACGACGCCCTTGAGCATCTGGTTGATGGTGTCGGCCGTGTGCTCGCTCATGGCCCGGTCGCACGACGACTTCGGTACGTCGATCTGCTTGCCGTCCGGCTTGGTCACCGAGAGGACCGCGATCGGGGAGCAGTACGTGCCCCGGTTGGCGAACGTCGCGTAGACCGAGGCCATCGCCAGCGGGGTCGACTCCTGGCCGCCGAGCGTGGTGTTGGCGACCTGCCACAGCGGCTTGTTGTCGCCGCGGTTGTAGCCGACCTTCTTCGCCATGGCGAGCGTCTCGCAGAGGCCGGTCTTCTGCTCCAGCTTCGCGAAGTAGGTGTTGATCGACTTGCCCAGCGCGCTGGTCATGTCGAACATGCCCTTCTCCGTCTCGAGCTCGTTCCCCACCTCCCACGGCTTGTCGTCCGCCGGCTGGTTCTCACAGGTGCGGAAGCTCTCGCCGGGCAGGGAGATCTCGTGGGGCGTGGTGAAGCTCTGCGCCGGACTGATGCCCTTCTCCAGCGCGGCCGCCGCGGTGATCGGCTTGAAGGTCGATCCGACCTGGAAGCCGGCGTAGCTGCCGCCCATCCTGTGGTCGACGGAGAGGTTCAGCACGGTCTGGTGCTTGGACGCGTCCAGTCCGTAGGGACGGGACTGGGCCATCGCCAGGATCTGGCCGGTACCGGGCTGCACCTGGACGACCGAGGCCGCGACCTTGTCGGTCTCGTTGACCCGGGAGGTCGCCGCCTCGTTGGAGGCGGCCTGGGAACGCGGGTCCAGGGTCGTCTTGATGGTGAGTCCGCCGGTCGCCCAGAGCTTGGCGCGGTCCTTCGAGGTCTTGCCGAAGGCCGGGTCGCTCGTGACGATCTGGCGTACGTAGTCGCAGAAGAAACCGGACCCGCTGACCGCGGTGATGCAGCCGTTCTTCGGCCGCTTCACCTTCAGCTGGATCGGGGTGGCCTTGGCCTTGTCCGCCTCCTCCTGCGAGATGTCCTTGACGTCGGCCATTCGCTGGATGACGGTGTTGCGACGCTTGGTCGCCTCTTCCTTGTCGTTGACGGGGTCGTAGCGGCTGGGCGACTGCACGATGCCGGCCAGCATCGCCGCCTCCTCCAGCTTGAGGTCCTTCGCCGACTTGGAGAAGTACCGCTGGGAGGCCGCCTCGACGCCGTACGCCTGCTGCCCGAAGAAGGTGATGTTGAGGTAGTTCTCCAGGATCTTCTTCTTGCCGAGTTCTTCCTCGACCTGGATCGCGTACTTCAGCTCCTGGACCTTGCGGCCCAGCGTCTGCTGGGTGGCCTGGGCGACCTTCGTCGGGTCGTCGCCGGCCTCCTCGACGAAGACGTTCTTCACGTACTGCTGGGTGAGGGTCGACGCGCCCTGCGCGGTCCCGCCCGCCTGTACGTTGCGGTTCATCGCACGCAGGATGCCCTTGAGGTCGACCGCGCCGTGCTCGTAGAAGCGGGCGTCCTCGATCGCGATGATCGCCTTCTGCATGTACGGGGAGATCTTCGTCAGCGGCACGACGGTGCGGTCCCGTGAGTATACCGTGGCGATCTGACCGCCCTGGTTGTCGAGGATCGTGGTGCGCTGGCTCAGCGGCGGAGTCTTCAGATTGGCCGGGATCTCGTCGAATCCGTCGACCGTTCCCTTGGCGGCGAGACCCAGTGCTCCGGCGGCCGGCAGCGCGATGCCCGCCAGGACCACTCCGGAGAGTGCGGCGACACCGAGGAACTTGGCGGCCTGCTGGGTCGTCGTGAGACCCCCGCCCGAGCGCTTCTTTGGCATGGGGGCAGCCTACGTTCTCATTCGCCGGACACACGTATATGCCTTGGCCTAAGCTGCTCTCAACTGTCACAGCAGTCCGGTTTTGTATCAACCCCCCTGCATGACCCTGTGCGTGACCCGGCCACGAGTTCAGGCGCCCCCGAAATCGCCTCGTGTGTCATCGATCGTCCGTTATGGCTCAGGTGGTCTATCCCGATTCTGTCGGGATAGTCGCGCATGTCCTCGCCTCACTCCCCTGGGTGATCTGCCGCATACGCATAGTCCGTTCGGGCCATTCAAGATTGGGCCCGAAGGGGGTGTTGTGCTGTCGCCACCTTCCGTAACGTCCTCAACTGGCAGCGGTGAATATGCCGCTGCCGCCGTGGGGGAGCCTCGATTCGGGAGAGGACGGCGCCGGGATGGGCTGGGTAACCGACTGGAGTGCGCAGGCAGCCTGCCGCACTACCGATCCGGATGAACTGTTCGTACAAGGGGCAGCGCAGAACAGGGCCAAGGCGGTGTGCACCGGATGTCCGGTGCGGACCGAATGCCTTGCCGATGCGCTCGACAATCGCGTCGAATTCGGCGTGTGGGGCGGAATGACCGAGCGGGAGCGCCGCGCACTGCTGCGCCGGCGCCCGACGGTCACGTCCTGGCGCCGGCTGCTGGAGACCGCGCGCAGCGAGTACGAGCGGTCCACGGGCATCCTGCCCGTGGCGATCGGGCTGGAGGACGACGAACTGCACGAGACGTTCGCCGCCGTGGGATAGCCCCGGGCGGCAGGACGGACGACGGGGAGGCTACGCAGCTCCGGCCGAGGCGGAACCGGCCGCGAGCCGGTCCCCGATGGCTCGCAGCCCTGCGAGGTCATGGACATCTCCGGGCAGCGCGGCCACCGCGGTCACGGCCACCTCGGGATGCAGCGCGGTGAAGCGGTCGCGTGTGTGCTGTTCGCGCGCGACCACCTGCATCCGTTCGGCATGCAGGCGCAGCAGGCCGGCCGTCAGCTGCTCGACGGTCACGGCGTCGGTGGTCACCACGTCTTTGGCTGGTGTGTCCGTCGCCGCGTCGGTACGGGTGTCCGCTTCGGCGTCCGGGATGTCGGCGGGATCGTGCTCCGAGGCGTGCTCGGACGGTTCGGGGGTGGCGGCTCCTGCGGTGTCCGGCGGCGGTGCGGAACCGGCCGCGGGGGATTCGGCGGGCTCACGAAGTCCAGCCTTCCCGGCCCCCTGATCCACAATGCCGTCGGCATCAAGATTTTCTGCGGCGGCCAGCGCGCGCTCCGCGGAGAGCCGCGCGGCGTCACTGCCGTGCACCCGGTTGAGCACCAGGCCGGCCAGCGGCATGTCCTCCGCGGCCAGCCGCTCCACGAAGTACGCCGCCTCGCGGAGCGCGTCCCGCTCCGGGGTCGCGACGACGAGGAACGCCGTGCCCGGCGCCTGGAGGAGTCTGTACGTGGCGTCGGCGCGGGTGCGGAATCCGCCGAACATGGTGTCCATCGCTGCGACGAAGGTCTGCACGTCCCGCAGGAACTGGCCACCGAGCAGCTTGCCCAGCGTTCCCGTCATCATCGACATGCCCACGTTGAGGAACTTCATTCCGGCCCGGCCGCCCATCTTCGCCGGGGCCATCAGCAGCTTGATGAACTTCCCGTCCAGGAACGAGCCCAGCCGCTTCGGCGCGTCCAGGAAATCCAGGGCGGACCGTGACGGCGGGGTGTCGACGACGATCAGGTCCCATTCGTCGCGGGCCCGCAGCTGGCCGAGCTTCTCCATCGCCATGTACTCCTGCGTGCCGGCGAAGCCGGCCGACAGGGACTGGTAGAAGGGGTTCTCCAGGATCGCCCGGGCCCGCTCCCCGTCCGCATGCGCCTCGACGATCTCGTCGAAGGTCCGCTTCATGTCGAGCATCATGGCGTGCAGTTCGCCGGCGCCCCCGGACCCGACGCCCTTCACCCGGCGGGGAATGTTGTCCAGCGAGTCGATGCCCATGGACTGGGCCAGCCGACGCGCGGGGTCGATGGTCAGGACGACGACCTTGCGGCCGCGCTCGGCCGCCCGTACGCCGAGGGCCGCCGCCGTCGTCGTCTTGCCGACGCCGCCCGAGCCGCAGCACACCACGATCCTGATGTCCGGGTCGTCGAGCAGGGCGTCGGTGTCCAGGGCAGGGGCCGGGGCGGAGCCCGTGCCGGTGTCCGTCGCGGGACCCGCCTCCGTACCGGCGGCCGTTTCCGATGTCATGAACCCACCCCTTGTTCCGCCGCCCCTTCGCCCACGCCCTGCTTGCGCAGCTCCACCGCCAGCTCGTACAGCCCGGCCGGGTCCACGCCCTCGCCGATCAGCGGGAGTTCGTACGCCGGCAGTCCCAGCCCCGTCAGCACGGCGCGCTGCTCACGCTCCAGCTCCACCCGCTGGGCGTGCTCTGCCGCCTGCTCGACCAGCGGGCGTACGAGCCCCGCGGAGCCGGTCACACCCGCCCGGGTGAGGGTCTTGGCGATCTCCTTGCGCCGCCCGCCCGCGGCCGTGCGCAGCGCGTCCTCGTCCAGCAGGTGCGGGCGCACCATGTTCACGATGACCCGGCCCACCGGCAGTTCGGCGGCCCGCAGTTCCGTGATGCCGTCGGCGGTCTCCTGGACCGGCATCTCCTCCAGGAGGGTCACCAGGTGCACCGCGGTCTCGGGGGACTTCAGCACCCTCATCACGGCCTGCGCCTGATTGTGTATCGGGCCGATCCGGGCCAGCCCCGCCACCTCGTCGTTCACGTTGAGGAAACGGGTGATCCGGCCGGTCGGCGGGGCGTCCATGATCACGTAGTCGTAGACGAACCGGTTCTGCTTGTCCTTGCGCCGCACCGCCTCGCACGCCTTGCCCGTCAGCAGGACGTCCCGGACGCCGGGCGCGATGGTGGTGGCGAAGTCGATCGCGCCGAGCTTCTTCAGGGCCCGGCCCGCGCTGCCGAGCTTGTAGAACATCTGGAGGTAGTCGAGGAGGGCGCGCTCGGCGTCGATCGCCAGTGCGTACACCTCGCCGCCGCCCGGCGCGACGGCGATCTTGCGCTCCTCGTAGGGGAGGGAGTCCGCCTCGAAGAGCTGGGCGATGCCCTGTCTGCCCTCGACCTCGACGAGGAGGGTGCGCCTGCCCTCGGTCGCGAGGGCGAGCGCGAGGGCGGCGGCGACCGTGGTCTTACCGGTACCGCCCTTGCCGCTGACGACCTGGAACCTGCTCACGTATTCGAGCCTAACCAGTCGCGCCGCAGGCTACGCACGAGGCTGGGCGTCCCGTGGACCGGCCAGGCATTACAGTCGGGCCATGACCAAGTGGGAATACGCGACCGTGCCCCTTCTCGTGCACGCGACCAAGCAGATTCTGGACACCTGGGGCGAGGACGGCTGGGAGCTGGTCCAGGTCGTTCCCGGCCCGAACAACCCCGAGCAGCTCGTGGCCTACCTCAAGCGGGAGAAGGCCTGATGGCGGGCGCCGTCGAGGCGAAGCTCGCCGAACTCGGCCTTGCCCTGCCGGACGTCGTACCGCCGCTCGCCTCGTACCAGCCCGCCGTGCAGTCCGGGGTGTACGTGTACACCTCGGGCCAGCTGCCGATGGTGGACGGCAAGCTCGCCGTCACCGGCAAGGTCGGCGCGGAAGTCACGCCGGACGAGGCGAAGGAGCTGGCGAAGACCTGCGCGCTCAACGCGCTGGCCGCCGTGAAGTCGGTCGCGGGTGACCTGGACCGGATCGCCCGGGTGGTGAAGGTCGTCGGGTTCGTCGCCTCGGCCACGGACTTCACCGGCCAGCCCGCCGTGATCAACGGCGCGAGCGAACTGCTCGGCGCGGTGCTCGGCGACAGGGGCGTGCACGCCCGCAGCGCCGTCGGCGTGGCCGTGCTGCCGCTGGACGCACCGGTCGAGGTCGAGGTCCAGGTCGAGCTGACCGGAGCCTGAGCCGTACCTCAGTGGGCGTTCGGAAGCCGGCTGAGAGCGGAGCCTGAGCCGTACCCCCGCCGGCGTGCGGAAGCCGGCTGTGCGTGGATCCCGTCCGGTCGTGACGACCGGGCGGGATCATCTGTGTACGGGGCATGTACGGATCACCGCGCCCTCGAACATCGTGCCGGTTCCGGATAGCCTCCGGCCATGTCCAATGGTCAGTGGTACCCACCGGAATGGCCCGACCGGATCCGGGCCCTCGCCGCAGGCGAACTGACGGCGGCGACCCCCAGGCGGGCCGCCACCGTGATGCTGCTCCGGGACTCCGCCGCGGGTACCGGGGGCGGTCCCACGGTCCACATGCTGCGCCGGCGTACCTCGATGGCCTTTGCCGGAGGTGCGTACGCCTATCCGGGTGGCGGGGTCGACCCGCGCGACGACGACCGGCTCGTCGGCTGGGCCGGACCCGCGCTGGAGGACTGGGCGAAACGGCTCGGCGTCGGCACGACGGCCGAGGCCCAGGCGATCGTGTGCGCCGCGGTCCGCGAGACGTACGAGGAGGCGGGTGTCCTGCTCGCGGGCCCGACCGCGGGCACGGTCGTCACGGACACCACCGGCGCGGACTGGGAGGCCGACCGCGAGGCGCTGGTCGCGCGGGAACTGTCGTTCGCGGAGTTCCTCGACCGGCGCGGGCTGGTGCTGCGCTCGGACCTGCTCGGCGCCTGGGCGCGCTGGATCACTCCGGAGTTCGAACCGCGCCGCTACGACACCTGGTTCTTCGTCGCCGCGCTCCCGGCCGGCCAGCGCACCCGCAACGCCTCGACGGAGGCCGACCGCACGGTGTGGATCGGCCCGGGCGAGGCGGCCGACGGATACGACCGGGGCGAGCTGCTGATGATGCCGCCGACGGTCGCCACGCTGCGTGCGCTCAGGCCGTACGCCACCGCCGCGCAGGCGTTGGAGGCGGCATCGGACCAGGATCTCGCCCCCGTGCTCGCACAGGCCCGCCTGGAGGGCGGAGAGCTGGTGCTGAGCTGGCCGGGGCACGAGGAGTTCACCAAACACGTCCCGGCGGGCGGCGGGAGCGGTACGGGCGGTGGTTCCGCATGAGCGAGGCGGCAGCGCTGCCCGGACAGCCGCGCGGCGGGGTGCTGTCCGGCCCCGCCACGGCCCGTGCGGTCAACGTCCTCGCGCCGAACGGGTCGGCGATGACGCTGGACGGCACCAACACCTGGATCGTCGCCGAGCCCGACTCGGACCTCGCCGTCGTCATCGACCCGGGCCCGCTGGACGACGCCCATCTGCGGGCGGTCATCGACACGGCCGAGCGCGCGGGCCGGCGGATCGCCCTCACGCTCCTCACCCACGGGCACCCCGACCACGCGGAGGGGGCGGCCCGGTTCGCCGAGCTGACCCGGACGAAGGTGCGGGCCCTGGACCCGGAACTCCGGCTCGGCGACGAGGGCCTGGGCACGGGGGACGTGATCACGACCGGCGGGCTGGAGATGTACGTGGTGCCGACCCCGGGCCACACCGCGGACTCGCTCTCCTTCCATCTGCCCGCCGACCGTGCGGTGCTGACGGGCGACACGATCCTCGGGCGCGGGACGACGCTGGTGGCGCACCCGGACGGGCGGTTGGGGGACTACCTCGACTCGCTGCGGCGGCTGCGTTCGCTGACGGTCGACGACGGGGTGAACACGGTGCTGCCCGGCCACGGCCCGGTGCTGGACGACGCCCAGGGCGCGGTCGAGTTCTACCTGGCGCACCGCGCACACCGCCTGGCCCAGGTGGAGACGGCGGTGGAGGCCGGGTATCTGACGTCGTCCCAGGTCGTGGCCCACGTGTACGCGGACGTGGACCGGTCCCTGTGGCCCGCGGCGGAGCTGTCGGTACGGGCGCAGCTGGAGTACCTGCGGGAGCACGGACTGATCTGACGGCCCACCCCGGGCACGTACGCGAGGGGCCCCGCCGTGTACGTGAGGGGCCCGCCCCGCCATGTACGCGAGGGGCCCCGCCGGTGTCGGCGGGGCCCCTCGGGCGTTGCGTACGACGACGGGTCAGCGGGACCGCTTGGCCAGCCGCTCCACGTCCAGCAGGATCACCGCACGGGCCTCCAGCCGCAGCCAGCCGCGGCCGGCGAAGTCGGCGAGGGCCTTGTTGACCGTCTCGCGGGATGCGCCGACCAGCTGGGCCAGCTCCTCCTGCGTCAGGTCGTGCACGACGTGGATGCCTTCCTCCGACTGGACGCCGAAGCGGCGCGACAGGTCGAGGAGGGCGCGGGCGACACGGCCCGGCACGTCGGAGAAGACCAGGTCGGACATCTGGTCGTTGGTCTTGCGCAGGCGCCGGGCGACGGCGCGCAGCAGGGCGGTGGCCACCTCGGGGCGTACGTTCAGCCAGGGCTGAAGGTCGCCGTGGCCGAGGCCGAGGAGCTTGACCTCGGTCAGCGCGGTCGCGGTGGCGGTACGCGGGCCCGGGTCGAAGAGCGACAGCTCACCGATCAGTTCGCCGGGGCCGAGGACCGCCAGCATGTTCTCGCGCCCGTCGGGGGAGGTGCGGTGGAGCTTCACCTTGCCCTCGGTGACCACATAGAGGCGGTCGCCCGGGTCACCCTCGTGGAACAGCGCGTCGCCGCGCGCGAGGGTCACCTCACTCATCGAGGCGCGGAGCTCCGCGGCCTGCTCGTCATCGAGCGCCGCGAAAAGCGGGGCGCGCCGCAGAACGTCGTCCACGAGTTCTCTCCTTGTCGGCCTGTTCAGGGAACCGTGGTCCCCATCATGCCGGACGGTAAAACAGTGCGATCAATCACAAACCAGTTTGACGCACGCGCGTCCCGGAGCGTACGGCAGGGGGCCGATTGGGGGCGGCTCTCCCCCGAGCGGGGCGGATGCCGGGGCGGGACGCTGGGCCGGACGGGTGAGCGAACCGCCGGTGAGAGCGCAGGCCGAGGCGGCTGACCGGGTGTCGGCGAGCCCTGATTCCGCTGTGGGCGAACAGGGCTTCAGGGTGCGCGAAGGGGTTGGTGCGCGGGTCCTCCGTGAGGTGGGAGGCGCGGGCCGCGAGGTCCGCCCCCTCGGGAGCGGCAGCCTGGAACGTATACCCCCTCCCAGTATCTCTATCGAGGTTGACTCATACCCCTAGGGGGTATGTACTGCTGGCGCGGGTCCGGAATCCCGCAGGTTCCCTCTCCCGCCCTGTCCGCCGAGGAGTCCGCCCATGAACACCGCCCTGAAGATCACCGCCTTCACCGCCGGTCTCGCCACCGTCTTCGGCGCCTCGTACGGGATCGGTCACGCCACCGGCGGCTCGTCCCCGAAGCCGGCCACCGCCGCCCACGCGGGGCATGCCTCCGCCCCCACGCCCTCGGACCAGGCTTCTCCGGGCGGCGACGGCCCGCTGCCCGGGGGCCTGCAGATCTCCGAAGGCGGTTACACGCTCAGCCTCGGCGACCCCTACGTCACCGCCGGCGCCCCAGCCGACCTGCGCTTCCGGATCCTCGGCCCGGACGGCAGGCCCGTCACCGCCTACCGGACCGCGCACGGCAAGGAGTTGCACCTCATCCTCGCCCCGCGCGACCTCTCCACGTTCCAGCACCTGCATCCCACCCGCGCCGCCGACGGCACCTGGCGGACTTCCGCCGCCCTGCCCGCCGCCGGTGAGTACCGCGTCTTCGCCGACTTCACCCCGGCCGGCACCTCGCAGGGCCTCACCCTCGGCGCCGACCTGCACGCCGCCGGCGACCTGCGCCCCGTACCGCCGGCCAGTACAGGACGCACCGTCACCGTCGACGGCTACCGCGTCACCCTGACCGGCGACCTGATCCCGGGCCGCTCCACGCGGCTCGGCCTGGCCGTGGCGAAGGACGGCAGGCCCGTCACCGATCTCCAGCCCTATCTCGGCGCGTACGGGCACCTGGTCGCTCTGAGGGCCGGTGACCTCGCCTATCTGCACGTCCACCCCGACGGAGAGCCCGGCGACGGCGACACCGCGCCGGGCCCGGACATCACCTTCACCACCACCGCGCCGAGCCGGGGCGGCTACCGCCTCTTCCTGGACTTCCGGCACGAGGGTGTGGTCCGTACCGCGGCCTTCACGGTCACCGCCGCCGACCGCCCGGCGGACGAGGCCACGCCCGCCGACCCGGCTTCCCCGGCTGCTTCGCTGTCGGCTTCGGCTTCGGCCTCGGCTTCCGCTTCCGCGGAGCACGGCGGGGATCACCAGCACTGAAGCGTGTGCGGCCCGGTTCGCGCCCCGTTCGCGCCCGGTTCGCGCCCCGCGGGACGTGGGGAGACCCGAAGAGCCCCGGCGAGAACCGGCCCCGTGGCTTCGTCCCTTCGGCGTAGCCTTCGGGCATGGCAGAGAGCAAGGTCCGTAAGCCCGCGGCCGGACCGGTGGTGAAGGCGGCCGCGAAGCCGGGGAAGCCGGAGTCGCGCCTGGCGATGGTGCGGCGGGCGCGGAAGATCAACCGTGTCCTGGCGGAGACGTATCCGTACGCACATCCGGAACTGGACTTCGAGTCGCCGTTCGAGCTGCTGGTGGCCACCGTGCTGTCGGCGCAGACGACGGACCTGAGGGTGAACCAGACGACACCGGCGCTGTTCGCGAAGTACCCGACTCCGGAGGACATGGCGATGGCCGTGCCGGAGGAGATGGAGGAGATCATCCGGCCGACGGGCTTCTTCCGGGCCAAGACGAAGTCGCTCATAGGGCTCTCCGTCGCTCTCCGGGACCGTTTCGGCGGCGAGGTGCCTGGACGTCTGGCCGATCTGGTGACCCTGCCCGGCGTCGGCCGCAAGACGGCCAACGTCGTTCTCGGCAATGCCTTCGGCGTACCCGGCATCACCGTCGACACGCACTTCGGCCGGCTGGTCCGCCGCTGGAAGTGGACCGAGCAGGAGGATCCGGAGAAGGTCGAGGCGGAGATCGCGACGATCTTCCCCAAGAGCGAATGGACGATGCTCTCCCACCGCGTCGTCTTCCACGGCCGCCGTGTCTGCCACGCCCGCCGTCCCGCCTGCGGCGCCTGTCCGGTCGCCCCGCTCTGTCCTTCGTACGGGGAAGGCGAGACGGACCCCGAGAAGGCCAGGAAGCTGCTGAAGTACGAGATGGGCGGTCAGCCGGGCCAGCGGCTGAAACCGCCGTCGGACTACCCGGGCAGCCCCGCCCCCGCGCTGGGCACGGGCTGACCCGGCGAGGCGCGCCGGAACGAAATGCGTGAGGACAGGCGTTGTGAAACGAGGGGTGCCTATGAGGACGCATGAACACAGCACGCGCAGCACGCACAGCACGGACAGCACGGACGCGGCCGCCGCCGCGCAGGACGCCGCCGACGACCGCGACGACGCCGCGATCGACGTCACGACCGAGGGCCTGCCCGAGTGGCTGGATCCCGTCGCCAGAGCCGCGCGGACCATCGAGCCGCAGCAGCTCAGCCGCTTCCTGCCGCCCGCGAGCGGTGCCGGACGGCAGTCCGCGGTGCTCGTCCTGTTCGGCGAGGGCGCACACGGGCCGGAACTGCTGCTGATGGAGCGCGCCGGAAGCCTGCGGTCCCATCCGGGCCAGCCCTCCTTCCCCGGCGGCTCGCTGGATCCGGCCGACGGTGACCAGGAGACGACGGGACCGCTGCGTGCCGCGTTGCGCGAGGCGGAGGAGGAGACCGGCCTCGATCCGCACGGCGTGCAGATCTTCGGCGTGCTGCCCCGGCTCTACATCCCCGTGAGCAGATTCGTGGTGACTCCCGTCCTCGGCTGGTGGCGTTCTCCCAGCCCGGTGGGGGTCGTCGATCCGGCCGAGACGGCCCGGGTCTTCACGGTGCCCGTGGCGGATCTCACGGATCCGGCCAACCGGGTGACCACGCGCCACCCCAGCGGCCACCGCGGCCCGGCATTCCTGGTCGAATCCGCACTCGTCTGGGGGTTCACGGCCGGGGTGATCGACCGGATTCTGCACTTCGCAGGCTGGGAGCGCCCCTGGGACAGGGCCAAGCAGGTGCCGCTCGACTGGCGCGCATGACAGGCTGGCTTCCGTGCTCCGCCGCCGGGCCTCCCGGTCACGGGGAGACGTACGGGCCCGGTGACGAATCTGCGAGGCAATAGACGGTGAACGTGCTGGACATCCTGCTGCTGGCCGGCGCCGTATGGTTCGCGGTCATCGGCTACCGCCAGGGGTTCGTCGTCGGCATTCTGTCGGTGATCGGGTTCCTGGGCGGCGGTCTCGTCGCCGTCTATCTGCTCCCCGTCCTGTGGGACCAGGTGACGGACGGCTCGGAGGTCTCGTCGACCGCGGCCATCGTCGCGGTCGTGATCGTGATCGTGTGCGCGTCGGTGGGCCAGGCCTTCACCACCCATCTGGGGAACAAGCTCCGCCGGTACATCACGTGGTCGCCCGCGCGCGCCCTCGACGCGACCGGCGGCTCTCTCGTCAACGTCGTCGCGATGCTGCTGGTGGCCTGGCTGATCGGCTCCGCGCTGGCAGGCACGTCCCTGCCGACGCTGGGCAAGGAGGTCCGTAACTCCTCCGTCCTGCTCGGCGTCTCCCGGGTGATGCCGCCCCAGGCCTCCACCTGGTTCACGGACTTCTCCTCGGTCCTCGCACAGAACGGCTTCCCGCAGGTCTTCAGCCCGTTCGCCAACGAGCCCATCACCGAGGTCAGGGCCCCCGATCCGGCTCTGGCCGGCAGCCCCGTGGCGGCCCGCGCCAAGGAGTCGATCGTCAAGGTCGTCGGTACGGCCCCGAGTTGCGGCAAGGTCCTCGAAGGCACCGGGTTCGTCTTCTCCGACCGCCGGGTGATGACCAACGCCCACGTCGTCGGCGGCGTCGACGAACCGACCGTGCAGATCGGCGGCCAGGGACGGCTGTACGACGCGAAGGTCGTCCTCTACGACTGGCAGCGCGACATCGCCGTACTGGACGTGCCGGATCTCGACGCGACGCCGCTGCAGTTCACCGACACCGACCACGACGCCGCGACCGGGAACAGCGCGATCGTCGCGGGGTTCCCGGAGAACGGCTCGTACGACGTGCGCTCCGCGCGTGTCCGGGCCCGTATCGACGCGAACGGGCCCGACATCTACCACCGCGGTACCGTCCGACGCGATGTCTACTCGCTCTACACGACGGTCCGGCAGGGCAACTCCGGCGGCCCGCTGCTGACGCCCGAGGGCAAGGTGTACGGAGTCGTCTTCGCCAAATCGCTCGACGACCCCGACACCGGTTACGCCCTCACGGCAGACGAGATCCGCCAGGACATCACGCAGGGCCGTAGCGCCAACCAGGAGGTCGACAGCCAGGGGTGCGCGCTTTAGGAGCGTGGGGCGAAGGTCCCGCCGCCTGCGGGGTGGCGGGACCGCGGATCATCCGCGCGGGTGGCGCAGCCGCGCCGAGACCCAGCGGGCCCGGCGGCGGAGGATACGTGGAATGCCGAGCCGGGGATCATGCAGGACATGCATAGTGTGCACCCGGCCCGTGGGGCCGCCCCCCTCATGAGTGCCCGGTGCCGCCGTGGCGGTCGAGCGACGATTGCGTGCTGCGTCACCGAAGTCGTGCGTCCAGCCCATACTCGGACGTCTGCCCCTGACACATGGTCGGTAACCGCCCATCCGCCAGCCAATTGGCCTATGCGGCAGGCAAGTGGCCGTTCGTCGGACATGCGTGCCCCGCCGGCTAGCGGTCGGGCTCGGAATCCTTGAGCCAGTTGATGAGTTCGGCCGAGAACCCGGCCGGATCCTCCTCATGGGGGAAGTGGCCCAGACCGTCGAAAAGTCGCCAACGGTACGGTGCCTCGACGTACTCGCCCGACCCCGCCGAACTCCGGGTGCGGACCGCCGGATCGAGTGAACCGTGCAGATGCAGCGTCGGCACCCGCACCGGCCGCTTCATGCGCCGGTTGAACTGGATGCCGTCCGGCCGGGCGAGCGAGCGCACCATCCAGCGGTAGGGCTCGATCGAGCAGTGCGCGGTCGACGGGATGGACATGGCACGCCGGTACACGCCCACCGCCGCGTCGTCCGGGAACTCCGCGGTCCCCGGGCCCGCCCACTCGTGGATCAGCCGTCCCACCAACGCCGCGTCGTCCGCCACGAGCTGACGCTCCGGTACCCACGGCCGCTGGAAGCCCCAGATGTACGAGCCCGCGCGGGACTGGGCGAAGTCGGAGAGCATCGAGGAGCGCCACCGACGCGGGTGCGGCATCGAGGAGACCACCAGCCGGCGCACCAGCTTGGGGCGCATCACCGCGGCCGTCCAGGCCAGGTAGCCGCCCATGTCGTGACCGACGAGCGCGGCATCCGGTTCGCCGAGTGAGCGGATGACGCCCGTGATGTCGAGCGCCAGGTTCGCGGGGTCGTAACCGCGGGGCGTCCGGTCGCTCCCGCCGACTCCGCGCAGGTCCATCGCGACCGCGCGGAAGCCCGCGTCGGCGAGTGCCGGAAGCTGGTGGCGCCAGGTCCACCAGAACTGCGGGAATCCGTGCAGGAGCAGGACCAGCGGTCCTTCGCCCATTTCGGCGATGTGGAAGCGGGCGCCGTTGGCCGCGACGTCCCGGTGGGTCCAGGGGCCGTCGAGCCGGACGGGGCCACCGGAAGCGGACGCGGGTGGTTGACCACCGGCGGCCGGGCCGGGGGTGTGGCCCGCCGGGCCGGCCGGCTTCTCGTGGCCCGCCCGGCCTTCCGGGCCCACAGGGCGAAATGCGCTGGAATCGGGGACCGTCATGTGGACGAGCGTGCCACAGCAGACGCCTTGTCCTGGACCGGACGGTTCTCGATGGCCTTGTCCGCAAGTGTGCTGCCGCCCATCGGCAGGATCGCGTCCGCGCCGACGCTCGCACGCGGGTGCGGCTTGACACCCTGAAGGACGGCGGCTGTCTGCTTCGCCGAGGCGATGGACTTCTCCGGCGGCTTGACCTTCTTGAACTTGGCGTAGCCGAAGAGCGCGAGCAGGATCCCCAGCAGGATGAACGCACCGCCCACGATCAGGAACGACCAGGCGAGACCGAGTCCCAGGTTGTGGATTCCGTACGCGGCCGCGAAGCTCAGCACCGGGATCGCGAACAGAATCAGCACGCCCGTGACGATGAACGCCACGCTGCCGATGACGCCACGCTTGACGTCCTGTCGCACCTCGGCCTTGGCCAGGGCAATCTCGTCGTGCACCAGCGCCGACAGTTCGGCCGTCGCCGAGGCGACCAGCTGGCCGAGACTGCGGTCGGCGCTGCCCGCGTAATTGCCGGGGTCGCTCATCCCTGACTCCCTCTCCTGTTCAACACATCCGATGTCAGATCATGCCGGACTGTCCGGCTTGCTGCTCGCTGCCCCCGCCACTCGGGCAAGGCGGCGGTGCTCGGCTGCCTTCTTCTCGTAGAGCGCCGCCATCCGCAGGTGGTACTCCGGATCGTCCTGTTCGTAGATGTCCGGAATCCCGGACGCGTCCTCGTCGAGTTCCTCCGCGTCGTACAGCGCTCGGTATCTGCGTACCCGCAGTTTGAGCAGTACACCGGAGAGTACGGCGGCAATCACGGAACCGATGAGAACCGATGCCTTGATCTCGTTGATCATGTCGTCGTCGCCGACGAAGGCGAGCTCTCCGATCAGGAGCGAGACGGTGAAGCCGATGCCGGCGAGTGCGGCGACCGCGAAGACATCGGCCCAGGCCAGGTCCTTGTTCAGCTCCGCCTTGGTGAACCGGGTCGCCAGCCACGTACCGCCGAAGATGCCGATCGTCTTGCCGACGACCAGTCCCAGGACGACGCCGAGTGTCTCGGGCCGGGTGAACACGCCGGCCAGAGCGCCCCCGGAGAGGGAGACCCCGGCGGAGAAGAGCGCGAACAGCGGCACGGCGAGACCGGCCGACAGCGGGCGCACCAGGTGCTCGATGCGTTCTCCGGGTGAGTGCTCCTCGCCCTCGCGGCGGGTGCAGCGCAGCATCAGGCCCATGGCGACACCGGCGATGGTGGCGTGGATGCCGCTGTTGTACATCAGCCCCCAGATGACCAGGGCGAGCGGTACGTAGACGTACCAGCCGCGGACGTCGAACCGCAGCAGGAAGTAGAAGACGACGAGGCCGGCGAAGGCGCCGATCAGTGCGACGAAGTCGATGTTCTCGGTGAAGAAGACCGCGATGATCAGGATCGCGAAGAGGTCGTCGACCACGGCGAGGGTCAGCAGGAACGCGCGGAGCGCGGCGGGCAGCGAGGTGCCGATGACCGCGAGGACGGCGAGCGCGAAGGCGATGTCGGTGGCCGTGGGGACGGCCCAGCCGCCGGTGGAACCGTCGCCGATCACGTTCACCAGCGTGTAGACGACCGCCGGTACCGCCATGCCGCACAGGGCGGCGACGACCGGGAGCGCGGCGGCCTTGGGGTCGCGCAGTTCGCCCGCGACGAGTTCGCGTTTGAGTTCGACGCCCGCGACGAAGAAGAAGACGGCGAGCAGCCCGTCGGCCGCCCAGTGCGCCACGGACAGATGGAGGCCGAGTGCCCCGGGCCCGAAGTGGAAGTGGCTGACACGCGAGTAGCTCGACCCGAAGGTGTTCGCCCAGACGAGGGCTGCCACGGCGGCGACCAGGAGTATGACTCCGCCGACCGTCTCGGTGCGCAGGGCGTCGGTGAGGTAGTTCCGCTCGGGGAGCGGCAGGCGGCCCAGGAAGGTGCGGCGGGGGGAGGGGGGCACGGGGGCGGGCGTGGCCACGGGGGGAAACCTCCGGGTCGGTACGGCAGCGACGGCATGGCTGATGCACTTGCCGACCAGACTTCCCGGCACACCCTGTGGAGATTTCTTATCGTTTTATTGATCAGCTGCCACTGTACCCGGGGCGTGCGGGGCGGTGACCGGTGATCGTCACCTTAAATGCCCGAAGGGCATCCGGCGCGTCAGCCGGATGCCCTTCGGGGCGTGCGCTGCTTCTGAGGGCCTGGGGGCCCGGGCCTGTGGGCTTGTGGGCTTCTGGGCCTTGGTCCCTGGTGGTCCCTGGGGTCCGGGCCGGGGATCAGTCCTCGGAGGAGGACTGCGGCAGCTGGGTCTGGATGAGATCCATGACCGATGAGTCGGTGAGCGTGGTGACGTCGCCGAGGGCGCGGTTCTCCGCGACGTCTCGGAGGAGGCGTCGCATGATCTTGCCGGAGCGGGTCTTGGGGAGTTCGGCGACCGGCATGATGCGCTTGGGCTTGGCGATGGGGCCGAGAGTGGTTCCGACGTGGTTGCGCAGTTCCGCGACCAGGTCGTCGGAGGCGGTGGCGGTACCGCGCAGGATGACGAAGGCGACGATGGCCTGGCCGGTGGTCTCGTCGGCGGCGCCGACCACGGCCGCCTCGGCGACGGCCGGGTGCGACACGAGTGCGGACTCGACCTCGGTGGTCGAGATGTTGTGCCCGGATACGAGCATGACGTCGTCGACGCGGCCCAGCAGCCAGATGTCGCCGTCCTCGTCCTTCTTGGCGCCGTCGCCCGCGAAGTACTTGCCTTCGAAGCGCGACCAGTAGGTGTCGAGGAACCGCTGGTCGTCGCGCCAGATGGTGCGCAGCATGGAGGGCCACGGCTCGGTGAGGACGAGGTAGCCGCCTCCGCCGTCCGGGACCTCACGTGCTTCGTCGTCGACGACGGTGGCGCTGATGCCGGGCAGGGCGCGCTGGGCGCTGCCGGGCTTGGTCTCGGTGACTCCGGGGAGCGGCGAGATCATCATCGCGCCGGTCTCGGTCTGCCACCAGGTGTCGACGATGGGGCACTTGTCGGCACCGATGTGCTTGCGATACCACATCCACGCCTCGGGGTTGATCGGCTCACCGACCGAGCCCAGGACGCGGAGACTGCTCAGGTCGAACTTGGCGGGGATGTCGTCACCCCACTTCATGAACGTGCGGATCGCGGTCGGTGCGGTGTAGAGGATCGTGACGCCGTACTTCTGGACGATCTCCCAGAAGCGTCCCTGGTGCGGGGTGTCGGGCGTGCCCTCGTACATGACCTGCGTCGCGCCGTTGGCCAGCGGGCCGTAGACGATGTAGGAGTGGCCGGTGACCCAGCCGATGTCGGCGGTGCACCAGTAGACATCGGTCTCGGGCTTGAGGTCGAAGACCGCGTGGTGCGTGTAGGCGGCCTGCGTGAGGTAGCCGCCGGAGGTGTGCAGGATGCCCTTGGGCTTCCCGGTGGTGCCCGAGGTGTAGAGGATGAACAGGGGCTGCTCGGCCTCGAACGCCTCGGGGGTGTGCTCGGCGGACTGGCGCGCGGTGATCTCGTGCCACCAGACGTCGCGTCCTTCGGTCCACGCGGTGTCCTGGCCGGTGCGGCGGACGACGAGGACGTGCTCGACGCTGTCGATACGGGAGACGGCGTCGTCGACCGCGGGCTTGAGCGCGGAGGGCTTGCCGCGGCGGTAGCCGCCGTCGGAGGTGATGACGACCTTCGCGTCCGCGTCCTGGATGCGGGCGGCGATGGCGTCGGCGGAGAAGCCGCCGAAGACGACCGAGTGCGCGGCACCGATGCGGGCGCAGGCCAGCATCGCGACGGCGGCCTCGGGGATCATCGGCAGGTAGACGGCGACGCGGTCGCCCTTGCCGACACCGAGCTCGGTCAGCGCGTTCGCCGCGCGGGAGACCTCGTCCTTCAGCTCCGCGTAGGTGATGGCACGGCTGTCGCCGGGCTCGCCCTCGAAGTGGATGGCGACCCGGTCGCCGTTACCCGCCTCGACGTGACGGTCCACGCAGTTGTACGCGACGTTGAGCTCGCCGTCCGCGAACCACTTCGCGAAGGGCGGGTTGCTCCAGTCGAGCGTCTCGGTCGGCTCGGTGGCCCAGGTCAGGCGGCGGGCCTGCTCGGCCCAGAAGCCCAGCCGGTCCGCCTTGGCCTGCTCGTACGCCTCCGCGGTGACGTTGGCGTTCGCGGCCAGATCGGCAGGCGGTGCGAACCGCCGCTCCTCACGAAGCAGATTGGCCAAGCTTTCGTTGCTCACGACATCTCCCAGTCCCAGGGTGTCCGTTGTGTCCCGGGGCATAGCTCATCAGGCCAGGGGCCGGGTGACAAGTGCCTGCCGGGAATTGGTTTAGACCTGTGTCTTCGTGTATGGAGACATGATCCCGCTTCCGCTGCGGGGTGGTGGCGCACATGACGCACGTGGCGCACGCGGTGCACGCGGGCCACGTGACGTATGCGGGCCACGTGACGCACGCGGCCACGTGGTGCGTGGGTGAGTGCCGGTGTGCCGGTGTGTCGGTGTGCGGGGGTGCTGGTGTGCGGAAGCGGGACCACAAGGTCTCACGGACCTGGGGGCCAAGTGGTTCAGGCGCCCGTACGCGCCAACTCGGCCGGATCGGTGGGCGGAGGCGTTGAACCCGCCGACTCGGACGCCCCGGCCGACTCGGACGGCGGCGAGGATGCAGATGACGGGGACGGGGACGGGGGCAGGGACGAGGACAGGGATGGGGATGGTGGCGGGGATGAGTGGGACGGGCTGATGGGGTCGAAGACCTTGTCCACCCCGTTGCCGGCACCCGTGCCCTCGGTCAGCAGATACGACTGTGCCTCGGCCACGTGGAAGTACATGCCATGGAGCTGGAGGGTGCCTTCGGCGAGGCGACGTGCCACGGATGCGTGCGCTCGTAGATGGTCCAGTTGCTGGACGATGTTGGTGAGGCAGAGCTGCTCCACCGCATCGGCGGGCATCCGGCCCGAGATCCGGGCCCAAGCCCGGTCGCGCGAGGCCATCCGCTCCAGGCTGGGGAGTCCGTGCCGCAGCCAGCGCCAGAGCGCCGTCTCGGAGCCCTCCGGCCTGGTGCTGAGCAGCGCGTTCATCGCACCGCAGCCGGAGTGCCCGCAGATGGTGATGGACTCGACCCCCAGCACGTCCACTGCGTACTCGATGGCCGCACCGACCGAGTGGTCACCGGTCTCGGAGTCGGACGGTGGAACGAGATTGCCGATGTTGCGGACGGTGAACAGATCGCCGGGGCCGCTCGCCGTGATCATGCTCGTAACCAGCCGGGAGTCCGCGCAGGTGATGAACAGCTGAGAGGGACGCTGCCCCTCCCTCGCCAGTCTTGCCAGCTCCTCGCGGACCAGCGGGGCCGTGTTGCGCTGGAACGAGCTGAGGCCGCTGACCAGCCGTTGGCTGCCGGTCGGGAGCGGGCGCGCGGGCCGGTGGTCGGGCGCGAAGTGGCCGACGCGATCCGGTGAGGGGCGGGTGTCTCCGTCTGCGTGGCCGGGTGCTTCCGGGGCGAGGAGAGGGCCGGGCTGAGCCTCACCCGTATCCGGTACGGAGCGGTTCGGCCGCGAGGCCGGCGATGCTGCTTCGGGTGCTTCGGGTGCTTCGGGTGCTCCGGGTGTGAAGTGGACGGGACTGGTCTTGGGCCCAGCCGCAGTCGTGGCCGCAGCGGAAGGCGCCGCCGCGGCGGCGGCCCCAGCCTCAGTTGCCGGCGTCGGCGTGCTCGGCTCCGTGCTCGTACGGGGGCGCGCGCTGCTACCCGCGGCGGCGACGGGTACGTGCTCGGGTCCGTCGTGGCAGTGGTGGTTGCGCCAGGGCGTCCAGGGGCGGCAGCAGGAGTGCGCCGCAGAGGCGGGCTCGGCGATCCTGCCCCCGGAACGGCCGGCGAAGGCAACCCGGCCACCGTGAGCGGCATGGGCGTTGCTCCAGTCATGGATCAGTTCATATGCCGCGTGATCCATGAAGAAGCCGTCCAACTCGACTACCACGTCCGCGTCCTGGGGCAGCTGGCCCAGCGCTCTGCTGAGGCGGGGCACCGCCAGGAACGTCAACTGGCCCCGCACCACGACCAGATGCTGTCCATTGTGTTCGGAAGCGGTAATCCGTGTCCGGGCCAGCCGCTGCAGGGCGACGGCCACCGCCACGGCAATCCCGATCGCCACGCCCTTGAGCACGCCGAAGAGCAGTACCCCGGTGATCGTCGCGCCGTACACCAGGAATTCCCGATGCCTGTGGACATTGCGGATGTGTGCGAAGTTGACCATCTGGATGCCGACCACCATCACGAGCGCACCGAGGGCGGCGAGCGGGATCCATTCCAGCGCGGTGACCAGGAACCCGGTGGCCAGGAGGACCCAGACGCCGTGCAGCACTGTGGACGCGCGCCCGGTCGCTCCGGCCCGCACATTCGCCGAACTGCGCACCGCGCCACCGGAGACCGCCAGCCCGCCGAGCAGACCGGAGACAGTGTTGGCGATGCCCTGCGCGCGGAGCTCGCGATCGAGATCGGAGCGTTTGACCGGGGGTGCGGCCGCAGCGGGGGACTCATCCGCGCCATCGGCCGCGGCTTCGCCGGGCGGGGTTCCGTTGCTTCCGGCGGAGAGCTTGCGGAGCGGGGTTTCTTCGCTTCCCGCAGAGAGCTTGCCGGGCGGGGTTTCATCGCTTCCGACGGAGAGCTCGCCGGGCGGGGTTGCGTTGGTTCCGGCAGCGAGTTCGCCGGGCAGCCGGATGTCGGCCGTTCCGACGGCGGGCCCGGCCGACTGCTCGCGGCTCCGGTCCGCAGCCAGCTTGTCCACCGCGACGGCGGCGAGCAGGGATTCCAGGCTGGCGACCAGCATCATCGTGAACACGGCCGTGGCAAGGCCGAGCAACGGCCCCTGGGGCATTTCCGGCAGGGCGTGCGAGCGCCAGGACGGCAGGTCGACCCGGGCGATGGAAGGGGCTGCGAGAGCGGCCACCGCAGTCGCCATCGCGACTGAGGCCAAGGCTGCCGGAATCCGCCGCATGTTCCGTCCGGTGCGTCCCGGGATCCGGGGCCAGAGCACCAGGATGGCGACGGTGAGCCCGCCGATCAACGGCGCTGCCGGGCCTGCCTGCTCCAACTGGGCCGGCAGATGCAGGGCGTTGGAGACGGCGGAGCTCTCCGGTGAGCCGCCGAGCACGATGTGCAGCTGGGCGAGCGCGATCGCCACACCGATGCCGGCGAGCGTCCCGTGGACGATGGCGGGGCTGACGGCCAGTGCGCTGCGCGCGGCCCGCAGGGAGCCCAGCACGATCTGAAGAAGACCTGCACCGATGGTGATCGCGCAGGTGGTGCGCCAGCCGTAGATCTGGATCAACTCGGCTGTCACCACGGTCAGTCCGGCGGACGGACCGGAGACCTGCAGAGGGGTTCCGCCGAGCAGACCGGCGACGATGCCGCCGACTGCGGCGGAGATGAGGCCTGCTTCCAGTGGCGCGTCCATGGCGACGGCCAGGCCGAGCGACATGGGGATGGCGAGCAGAAAGACGGTGATCGATGCGGACAGGTCGGCGCCCGCGATACGGAATCGTCCGCCGCGGTGCGGCGGTGGCGGGCTGTGCGGTCGCTTGACTCCCGAGGACCGGGGAGGGCGCGAACTGCGGGATGAGTGGTCATGACGAGTGGGGACGCAGGCAGACATGTTTCCCGTCTCCTCCGGGGCAGCGCGGTCGCGGAACGTGGGGACGCGGCCGTGGGTCACGGCGTGCAGCGGCGGGATATCTCAACTCTCGGTAAACAGATCGTAATGGAGAGTAAAGATGCGTGTCCAGGATTAAGGGCAAATGGGCCATTGAAGCACCCGTTCTAGTGAATAGGCAGCTTTTCATGCGGCCTGTCGCCCGAATTTTTGTGCAGTGCGTGCGACTTTGACCGGGCCGTCTCGGCACGTCAGCGCAAGATTCCTGCGAGGAAGAGGGTGGGCGGATGATGGCCGCCGCGAAGAGGTTCGCCTTGGGTGTCATGGCCGTTGCGCTGGTCGCGGGAGTGGCGGGCTGCTCCGGGGCGGGCTCCGGCCCGAACAACTCCGGACCCGGTGCCGCGAACGGCGCCGCGGGGGCGAAGAAGAAGGCGGCCGAGGCAGCTCCCAGGAGCGCGGTCCGTGTCATCGGCGACGGGTCGACCGCTTTCACGGGCGCCCAGCCGAAGCAGCCGGCCGTACGCCGTCTGGCGCCCGGTCAGAAGCCACCGCAATTCGTGGTGTTCTCCTGGGACGGGGCCGGAGAGGACAGCCAGCGGCTCTTCTCGCACTTCCGCGAGGTGGGCAAGAAGTACCGCGCGAGCATGACGTACTTCCTCAGCGGCGTGTACCTGCTGCCGGAGACGCAGCGTGAGCTCTACGACCCGCCCAAGCACAACGCGGGCAGTTCCGACATCGGCTTCAACGACACCGAAGGCATCAGGGACACCCTGGACCAGATCCGTGGTGCCTGGCTGGACGGCAACGAGATCGGCACTCACTTCAACGGTCACTTCTGCGGCAAGGACGGTGGCGTCGGGACCTGGTCGGTGGACGAGTGGAAGAGCGAGATCCGTCAGGCCAAGTCGTTCGTGAAGGGATGGAAGAGCAATGATCCGGACCTCAAGGACGAGAAGTCACTGCCCTTCGACTACGACAAGGAGCTGATCGGCGGCCGGACCCCCTGTCTGGAAGGGCAGAAGAACATGGTCGCGGCAGCGCGCTCGATGGGCTTCCGCTACGACTCCAGCGGAGTAAACGACCAGGTCTGGCCGAAGAAGAAGGACGGCATCTGGGACCTCTCGATGCAGCTTGTCCCGGTGCCTGGGCGTGAGTTCGAAACCCTGTCGATGGACTACAACTTCATGTTCAACCAGTCCGGCACGACACAGGGCGATCCGGACCAGCACGAGTACTGGGGGGATCAGATGCGCGACGGTCTGATCCAGGCCTTCGACCGCTCCTACGACGGGAACCGTGCCCCGCTGATCATCGGCAACCACTTCGAGTCCTGGAACGGTGGCACGTACATGCGCGCCATCGAGGAGACGATCGCCACTGTGTGCACCAAGGAGGGTGTGCGGTGCGTGTCCTTCAGGCAGCTCGCGGACTGGCTGGACGCTCAGGACCCGGCCACGCTTGCCAGACTCGGCACGCTGAAGGTCGGCAAGGCGCCGAAGGCCGGCTGGGCATCCTTCCTCGGCGGGGCCGCGAGCCCGGTCAAGAGCGAGGGACAGGGGCAGGAGCAGGAGCAGGGGCAGGGACAGGCCGAGGCGAAGGAGCCTGCCGGGTCTGCAGGGAAGCAGGCCGACCGCTAGTGCCGCGACGGGGGCAAGCGTTGCCTGCCACGGCGCTAGACCGCTCATGGAGAGCCGCCCCGGGCACGGCACCGGTTGTGGCCGGCCACTCGGCCGCCGGGCCCCTTGACGGGATCCGGCGGCCGGTCCGGTGCCTGCCCTGAATGGCGTCTGCTTCAGGGTCTGCCCCGGGAGTGTCCGGCCCATGGCCTGCCCCAGGAGTCCGGCTCATGGCCGGGCCCGGAAATGCTCCCGGCCCGGGCCCGGCCCAGTCGGCATGCGCTCCAGGGTCGGCGGGCGTCCGGGGCGCCGAGGGCGCCGCGAAGCGCGCCGACGGTAGCCCGGGGTGCCCCGTCCAGGCCCGGTCCTTGGTGACCCGCTTCCGGGGCCTCCCAAGGACCGCCGCTTCGGGGCGGGAAAGGGGCAGGTGCTGGAGGGGGAGCCGCTCAGGCGGGCTGGGCGGCCCCGGCCCGCGCGAACCGCTCGTCGAGTACGAACGCGGGGTCGATCTGGGCTGCCAGGTCGGCCCCCGTCTTCTCGTTGCCCCAGCTTTCCGCGTTCCTCAGGTGGAAGTGGACCATCTGGCGCGTGTAGCGCTCCCAGTCACGCTGCCCGTACGAGTCCTCTGCGGCGTTCTGCAGGGCCTGCAGGGCCATCCGGTTGTCCGCCTCCAGCAGCTCGAAGCGGGCAGGGCGGCCCTTCTCCATGGCCCGCACCCAGTCGGAATGGCCGACAGTGACCAGCAGATCCTCGCCGACCTCGGCGCGCAGGAACTCCAGGTCGTCCTCTCCCTGCACCTTGTTGCCGACCACCTTCAGCGCTACGCCGAAGTCCTGTGCGTACTCCTTGTACTGGCGGTAGACCGAGACGCCCTTGCGGGTCGGCTCGGCGACCAGGAACGTCATGTCGAAGCGGGTGAACATACCGGAGGCGAAGGAGTCCGAACCGGCGGTCATGTCGACCACCACGTACTCCTCGGGTCCGTCGACGAGGTGGTTGAGGCAGAGCTCGACCGCACCGACCTTCGAGTGGTAGCAGGCCACCCCCAGGTCCGATTCGGTGAACGGCCCGGTGACCATCAGCCGGATGTCCCCGTCATCGAGTGCGACGGTGCGCGCACAGGCGTCGTACACGGGGTTGTCCTCGCACACCCGAAGCAGCCGGGACCCCTCGCCCGGCGGCGTTGTCTTGATCATCGTCTCGGCGGAGGCGATGCGGGGATTGCTGCCGCGCAGATACTCCTTGATCAGCGGCAGCTGCGCTCCCATGGCGGGCATTGCCGCCGCTTGGTGTTCGTCGAGGCCGAGTGCGGCCCCGAGATGCTGGTTGATGTCGGCGTCCACCGCGACGACGTGAGCCTCATTGGCGGCAAGGTGGCGGATGAAGAGCGAGGACAGCGTGGTCTTGCCGCTGCCGCCCTTCCCTACGAAAGCGATCTTCATGTTCACCTAGGGTAGCGGCATGATTGCGTTGCGCTGTCGAAGTTCGTGAAGAACACCACTCCGGTCCGGTTGGCGCACAAGGGGCGCGTAGCCTCGCTACTTATGAGTACGACTTCCTCGGACCCGCTCGCCGCTCTGGGTGCCCTGCCAGGGGTGACCGATGCGGTGGACTCTGTACGCAAGGCTGTCGACCGGGTCTACGGGCACCGTGTCATGCGGCGTCGAAGCAACGAGGTGACCGCTGAGGCGGCCCTGCGGGGCGCCCGCGGGTCGGCTGCGCTCTCGGGTGCCGACTGGAATCTCGAGGAGGTGCGCTGCCGTACCGACTTCAGTGGCGACGGTGAGGCGCACGTGATCGGTGCGGCCCTGCGCCTGACGGCCGAAGCGGGCCAGCTCCTCTCCATCTGGAGGCAGTCGCCTCTGCGGGTCCTCGCGCGACTTCACCTGGTAGCGGCCGGCGGTGCGGCACCCGAGGACGCGGTGGGGCGGCCCCGGCTGGCGGACGAACCGGTGGATGAGCCTCTGATCGAGGCGCCGCTGCCGAGCGCCGGCGAGGTTGCGGGGCGGCTCGAAGGGCTCAGTGGGCTCATTCTTTCGGGGAGTGCGGCGCCCGCGTTGGTGACGGCTGCCGTCGTGCACGGCGAGCTGCTCGCGCTGCGCCCGTTCGGTTCGTACAACGGCCTGGTCGCGCGGACTGCCGAGCGGATCGTGCTGATCGGGAGCGGGCTCGACCCGAAGTCGATCTGCCCGGCCGAGGTCGGTCACGCCGAGCAGGGGCGGGCTGCTTACGTCGCCGCCTTCGAGGGATACCTGACGGGAACGCCGGAGGGTATGGCCGCCTGGATCACGCACTGCGGGCGGTCGGTGGAACTGGGTGTCCGGGAATCGACAGCCGTGTGCGAGGCGCTTCAGCGGGGAGCCGCATAGGCCTGGCGCAGCACGGAGGCGGCCCGGGGTGGGTGGCCCGGGATCCTGGCGGCGACCTGTTCCCGGCGTTGTTGACAGCTGCTCGGTGTCGGCGGGCATCGCCTCACGCTCGGCGGTCCCACTGCCGGTAAGCGCCGCGACCGACAGGCCGCGCGACCGCGCATGTCCCACGACGGCGGGTTCCGCGGTGGTAGGCCTCTCGGCCGGTGGCGTCTTGTTCCGGGCTTGGTGCGCCGCGCCCGGTGCGGTACGGGGCGCTCGGCGCCAGGGTGGCAAGGGTTGCGGCGGTACCGAATGCGGTACCGCCGCTGGCATGTCCGCCCAGTTACCAAGCGTCCTCGATATATGCCCATCAGGCCGGGTACTTTGCCCGTTCCTGGTGCGGCTGGCCCGTAATCGACGGGTCGACGTCGCGTGGGTGCCCGGCTTTCATGCGCGGTCCGTGGGGCCTTCTCTGCGTTACAGGTCATCCTCCCGGATGTCCTTGGTCTCGCGGGCCGTTGAGTCCTTTGTACTCCAGGGGCTGGTGGAGCGGAAGTGCTGGCCGCACTTCTTTACTTTTAGCTTCAATTACGGACGAGTTGGTCTAAACGGGCAGGGTCGGCATTGTGGTGGCTCGACGCCGGGCGGTGTACCAGACGACCCCGGCTGTGAGGGCTGCTGCGCCCACCGCGGCGGCGGCCATCAGCGCCGGCCGTGGCGGCATCGAGAGTGTGGGCAGGCGTTGCTTGAGGCGGACCGGGCGGTTGAAGACGAGAATCGGCCATTCCCGCAGGGTTGCCTCGCGCCGCAACGCGCGGTCCGGATTGACGGCGTGCGGGTGGCCGACCGATTCCAGCATGGGTACATCGGTGGCCGAGTCGCTGTATGCATAGCAGCGGGTGAGGTCGTAGCCCTCGGACATGGCGAGGGCCCTGATGGCCTCGGCCTTCGTCGGTCCGTACGCGTAGTACTCCACCTCCCCGGTGAAGCATCCGTCGTCGCCGACGACCATGCGGGTGGCGACGACGCGGTCGGCGCCCAGCAGTTCACCGATCGGCTCCACCACCTCGGCCCCGGAGGTCGACACGATGACCACGTCGCGTCCGGCGGTGTG
Source organism: Streptomyces sp. NPDC091416 (assembly GCF_044756845.1). Classification (NCBI taxonomy): domain Bacteria; kingdom Bacillati; phylum Actinomycetota; class Actinomycetes; order Kitasatosporales; family Streptomycetaceae; genus Streptomyces; species Streptomyces sp. NPDC091416. Next base: position 2,876 of record NZ_JBIVTU010000016.1, on the reverse strand, counting down.
ATGTTCCTCGATGAGGGTCGCTGCTTCGTCGTAGATGATCGGGTCGATCAGGTCGTGCAGGGTCTCGGCAACAATTTCCTTCACCTGCTGCACGTTCCAGCCCTTGCAGAGCGACGAGAGATATTCACGCATCCGCTCCATCTGGTCGTGATCTGCACCCCCCGCAAGGAACACGAACTGTGCGTACGCAGTGCGCAGTACGGCGCGGCGGTTGATCAGCCCGCCTTGGTAGAAGGACTTGCTGAAGGTCAGCGTCGATGACTTCGCAATGACCGTCTTGTCCAGGTCGAAGAAGGCGGCTGTGCGGGGCAAGAAGCGGTTTTCCACAAGGCAGAGCATAGGGGCCCACCATTCGGCGTAAACCCCAGCGCGTGGGTTTGCCTGAGAAGGCTCTCGGGTACACCATGGAAGTCACGGATCGTTCGCGACCGTGCTAACCCGGTCCGACTCCTCCCCCCCCCCCCCCGAGTCGGCCGTGGGGACGACCCCCGCTCTCCCCCCCGGCGGGGGTCGTCGCATGTCCGGGCTCGGTTCTGCTGCTCGGAATGACGCATTTCTCCTCCTTTTCGGCCCTCATGGCCTGCGTGTGTGAGTGACTCCGATCAGCATGCACCGTCACGGTGCGTCACGGAAGGGTTCCTCCTGGAAGTCGCCGGTTCGGGCGACGGAGTTATTCACAACGGCGGAGTCGTCCACAGTTTTTGAGCAAGATCCACACGATTTTCCGAAGCGCTGCACCGTGATTCCACCCGTGAAGTCCACGGGTTCCGGAATCACTGTTCTCGGAAGGCTCCGAGATCACCGCGAACCGCGGTGAAGGTGAGTGAAGAAGGGGGCGGAGATCGTGGCTGAATCCAGTGCGCGGGACGGTCTGCCGACCGGCGAGGCCCGGCAGGGCGGACCGTTGATTGTGACCGAGGATGTGGAACTGCTCGACGATCTGCTGAGGCTCTGCGCAGCCGCCGGAGCGGAGCCCGAGGTCCATCACACGATGCCCGATCGCAGAGGGGGATGGGAGCAGGCTCCCATGGTCCTCGTGGGGGACGACGCGGCGGTCCGGTGCCGCGGGGCGGCCCGCAGGCGCGGGGTGATGCTCGTCGGCCGGGATCAGGATGCTCCCGACGTGTGGCGCAGGGCCGTGGAGATCGGGGCCGAGTACGTACTGCGTCTGCCCGATGCGGAGAACTGGCTGGTCGATCAGATCGCCAATGCGGCTGAGGGCGTCGGCCGGCCCGCGCTGACCGTCGGGGTGATCGGTGGCAGGGGTGGTTCCGGAGCGTCGACGCTGGCTTGCGCGCTGGCGGTGACCGCGGCGAGGTCCGGACGGCGGACGATGCTGATCGACGGCGATCCCTTGGGCGGTGGCATTGACGTGCTCCTGGGCGGCGAGCGGGCCGAGGGCATGCGGTGGCCGGATTTCGCCCATTCCAAGGGGCGGGTCGGTGGCGGTGCGCTGGAGGAGTCGTTGCCCGCCCTGCACGGGCTGCGGGTGCTCAGCTGGGGCCGTGACGACTGGGTGGTTATCCCGCCGCAGGCCATGCAAGCAGTCCTCGGTGCCGCGCGCCGGCTCGGCGGAGTGGTGGTTGTGGATCTACCGCGACGCGTCGACGAGGCCGTGGCCGAGGCTCTGGCGCAGCTGGACCTCGGGCTCCTGGTGGTGCCCGGAGAACTGCGGGCGGTCGCGGCGGCGAAACGGGTGGCATCGATGGCCGGAATGGTTCTGGGGGACCTCCGTGTCGTGGCACGAGGACCGTACGCCTCCGGGCTCGACGACCAATGGGTGGCGCAGGCCATGGGGTTGCCGCTCGTTGGTGAACTCCCCCTGGAGCCAGGGCTGCTGGCCGAGCAGGACACGGGGGAGCCGCCTGGTGGCAGCCCGCGTGGGCCGTTGGCCAGGTTCTGTTCGGCCTTCTGGGACCGAGCACTTGCCGGCGAAGCGGCCCGGGGTCAGGTCATGGGGGGTGCCTCATGACCGAGGAGCTGCTCGACGCGGTACGGCAGAGGCTGGCGCAGAGTGGTGCGGCGCCGACTCCGGCGGGGGTGGCGGCCGCGCTGAGAGCGCAGGGAAGGCTGCTCGGGGACGCCGAAGTGCTGGACGTTGCCGATGAGTTGCGTGGTGAGCTGATCGGGAGCGGCGTGCTGGAGCCGCTGCTCGCCGATCCGGCGGTCACGGATGTGCTGGTGTCCGCGCCCGACCGGGTGTGGGTGGACCGGGGGCGCGGGCTCGAACTCACCGCGGTGACCTTCGTGGACGCGGCGGCGGTCCGCAGGCTGGCGCAGCGGCTGGCAGCCGTCGCGGGGCGGCGTCTGGACGATGCCAGGCCCTGGGTGGACGCCCGGCTCCCGGACGGGACCCGGATGCATGCCGTGCTGCCGCCGGTCTCGGTCGGGTCGACCTGCCTGTCGCTCCGGGTGGTCCGGCCGAGGGCCTTCTCGCTGGGGGAACTGGTCGCGGCAGGGACGGTGCCGCCGGGTGGCGACCGGGTGTTGCGGGCCCTGGTGGAGGCCCGGGTCTCGTACCTGATCAGTGGCGGGACGGGGGCAGGGAAGACGACGCTCCTGTCCAGCATGCTCGGCGTGGTGGGGGAGCGGGAGCGCATCGTGCTTGCTGAGGACTCGGCCGAGCTCCGGCCGGACCACCCGCACGTGGTGCGCCTCGAATCGCGCCCTGCGAATCAGGAGGGTGCCGGGCGGGTGACGCTTCGGGACCTGGTGCGTCAGGCCCTTCGGATGCGTCCCGACAGGCTGGTCGTCGGAGAAGTGCGAGGTGCCGAGGTCACCGAGCTATCCCACCGGCAAACACCTATAGAAACTCACGGTGATATGCCCAGCTCAAGGGCGTGAACTGGAACATGACTGAACCCCAGCGCTGCAGC
>NZ_JBIVTU010000015.1:0-227637 GCF_044756845.1 Streptomyces sp. NPDC091416 | reverse complement strand
GCTGCCCACGCCCTGACCTCACCGAGTTCCCCACCCATATTCGGATCAACGACTGCCCTGGCCACCAGTCACACCAAACGCCGTTGCAGTACTAGCCCTTGACCGTGAACCCCGCCCGCAGGAGCACGGCGTCGCGCGACGACGGACCGACGAGGAGTTCGAACGCACCCGGCTCGACGATCCGCCGGCCATCGGCGTCCACCAGGCTGCACTCGGCGACCGGCAGTTCGATGACGACCTCGCGCGACTCGCCGGGGGCCAGCTGTACCTGGCGGTAGGCCTTGAGCTCCTTCTCCGCCCAGGTCACGGAGGTCACGGTGTCGCTGACGTACGCCTGCACGGTCTCCAGTGCGGGACGTTCACCCGTGTTGCGGACGGTGACCCGCGCCCGCAGGGTGTCACCCGTTCCGAGGACGTCGGTGATCACCTCCAGATCGGTGTACGCGACCGTCGTGTAGCTGAGGCCCTCGCCGAACACGAACGCCGGACGCTGTGTCAGATCGGCGTAACGCGTGCCGTGCTGGCCGCGGACCTGGTTGTAGTACGTCGGCTGCTGCCCCGCATGACGTGCGAAGGAGAGAGGCAGCCGCCCGGACGGCTCGATCAGGCCGAGCGCGAGTTCGGCGACGGCCCGGCCGCCGGGCATACCCGGGTTGAAGGCGTACAGGATCGCCGCGGCACGGTGGGCGGACGGCGGCAGGACGAGCGGCTTGGAGCTGATGACGACCACCACGACCGGCTTGCCCGTCGCGACGAGTGCGTCGAGCAGGGCGATCTGGCCGCCGATCAGCTCCAGGGTCGCCGTGGAGCGGCCCTCACCGACGAGCTCGATGCGGTCACCCACGACCGCGATCACGTGGTCGGCCGCCTCCGCGGCGGCGACCGCCTCGGCGATCATGGCCGCGGACGGCTCGGCCGGGACGACGATCTCGGGCCGCGGCTGCCCGTCCGGGAAGAACGCGCCCTCGGGGTCCGGGCCCACGGTCAGGATGTCGGCGCCCCGGGCATGTGTGACGGTCCAGCCCTCCGGCACGTGCTCGCGGAACCCGTCCAGCACGGTACGGATCATGGCGCGCGGGTGCCCGTCCGGCAGCCAGTCCGCCTGGCCCGACGAGCCCGCCCAGTCGCCGAGCTGGGTCTGCGCGTCGTCGGCGTTGGGCCCGATGACGGCGACCGTACGAGGCGCCGATCCGGCAGCCGCGACCGCACGGCCGTCGGGACCGGCCCCGAAGCCGCCGGCCAGCGGCAGGGTGCCGTCGTTGGCCAGCAGCACCAGCGAGCGGCGCGCCGCTTCGAGGTTCAGTCCGGCGTGGTCCGCGCTGCCGATCACCGCGGCCTGGCGCTCGCGGTCGGGGTGGCGCGGATTCTCGAACAGCCCGAGCTCGAACTTGAGGGTGAGGATGCGCCGGACCGCCGCGTCGATCTCCGCCTCGTCGAGCATGCCGGCGGCGACCGCCTCCTGTGCGCCCTCGAAGAAGGCTGGTGTCGTCATCACCATGTCGTTGCCCGAGCGGACCGCGGCGGCGGCCGCCTGCGTGTGGTCGGCGTACACATGCTGCTCCCACACCATGCGGCCGACGTTGTCCCAGTCGGTCACCAGCGTGCCGGTGTAGCCCCACTCGCCGCGCAGCACCTCGTTCAGCAGCCAGTCGTTGACCGTGACCGGCACCCCGTCCATGGACTGGTAGCCGAGCATGAACGTCCGGCAGCCCTCGCGGGCGACCCGCTCGAACGGCGGCAGGAACCACGAACGCAGCTTGCGCCGGGAGATGTCGGCCTCGCTGGCGTCCCGGCCGCCCTGGGTCTCGGAGTAGCCCGCGAAATGCTTGGCGCACGCCAGGACCGCCGTCGGGTCGTCAAGACCGTCGCCCTGGTAGCCGCGCACCATCGCCGAGGCCAGCTCGCCGATGAGGAAGGGGTCTTCGCCGAACGTCTCGCTCACGCGGCCCCAGCGCAGGTCCCGGGTGATGCACAGGACCGGGGAGAACGTCCAGTGGACGCCCGTCGCGGCCACCTCGACGGCCGTCGCCCGGGCGATCCGCTCCACCAGCTCCGGGTCCCAGGTGGCCGCCATGCCGAGCTGGGTGGGGTAGATCGTCGCACCCTCCCAGAACGAGTGGCCGTGGATGCAGTCCTCCGCGACGAGCAGCGGGATCCGCAGTCTGGTCCGCTCGGTGAGCGCGGCGGCCTCCAGCACCCGGTCGGGCGAGGCGTGGAGGATCGACCCCGCGTGCAACTCCTCGATGAGGTGCCGCACCCCGTCCTTCGCGTTCAGTTGAAGCATCTGGCCGGCCTTCTCCGGCAGCGTCATCCGGCCGAGCAGGTCGGCGACGCGCTCGGGGACGGACAGGGACGGGTCGAGATAGGGCAGGGAGGAGCCCACGGGAGTTCCTTTCACAACGTCGGTGACGTTCTGGGACCACCGTACGCTGAATCCCGACCGAGTGGTAAGTATGTAGGTGTGACAGCACGCCGGGGTGCCGTCCGACATGACCGGGAGAGTGGCGAGTGACGGGTGAGGCGCGTCGGGGTTACGCGAAGGGCCGCGCGAAGCGTGTGGAGATCCTGGACCAGGCCATGGCCATGTTCGGCGAGGCCGGGTACCGGGGCGCCTCGCTGCGTCTGATCGCGACCCGCTGCGGCATCTCGCACCCGGGCCTGCTGCACCACTTCCCCACGAAGGGCTCACTGCTGCTCGCGGTCCTCGAACGCCGGGACGAGGTGGACGGGGAGTGGTTCTCCGTCGGCGAGCCCAGGGGTGTGGACTGCCTGCGCCGACTGGTCGACCTTGCCGTGCTGAACGCCGAACGGCGGGGAATCGTCGAACTGTTCTCCGTGCTCGCCGCCGAGGCGACCTCTGCCGAGCACCCGGCTCATGCCTATTTCGTCGAGCGGTACCGCAATCTGGTCCGGAACACCGCCATCTCCTACGCGGAAGCCCGGGACGCGGGGGCCCTGCGGGAGGGGGTCGACCCCGGCTTGGCGGCGCAGCAGCTGGTCGCGCTGATGGACGGCCTTCAGACGCAGTGGCTCCTCAGCGACTGCGCGACGGACATGGCGGGCGTGATGCGCGCCCACCTGCAGGCGCAGTTGAGCGTGGCGCTCTGAGGAACGCCCGGGGCGGGCGCGGACGGTACGAGTGCCCGGAACTCTTCATTCCGAATGAGGAGGGCCAACTGCGTGGTGCCGGACCTCTTTACGGCCTTGTCATGTGCCGGTAACTTCCGGACTGCAAGAGATTGCAGCAATATTCCGGCTGGCATTTCAGTCGGAACGCCCCCATCGCTCGGACCTTGAGGCGCGTCAGGGTTTCCGGCGGGACGGCGCAGGTCCCCGATCCCTGCGTCCTGGACGCCACGGCTTCGCCGTCGCCGTGGCCCTTCCCTGGAGACACCGATGAAACGCACCCCTCACCGGCTGCTGAGACGCCCCCTGGCGGCAGCCACGGCCGCGGCCGCAGTGCTCGGCCTGTTCGCCGCACTGCCCGGCACCCCCGACCTCGACGCGAAGCCCGTCGCGGCCGCCGAGACCTCCACGACCGTCTTCTACTACACCAAGACGAAGAACTGGGCTGCGTACAACCTGCATTACGCGCCGGACGGCGGTTCCTGGACCTCCGTTCCGGGCGTGGCGATGGAGGCCGCCTGCACCGACTGGGTCAAGAAGACCGTCTCTCTCGGGAGTGCGGCCGGACTGCAGGCGACCTTCAACAACGGCTCGGGTGTCTGGGACAACAACGCCGGCAACAACTACGACCTGGGCAGCGGGAACGTCACCGTCAAGGACGGGGTCGTGGCCCACAGCGACCCGTGTGCGGGAACCGGCCCGGACCCGAGCCCGAGCCCGACCGACGACGGCGCGAACACCGCCTCGGTGTACTACTCGACGGCCACCGTCGGCTGGACCACCACCAATCTGCACTACCAGCCCGCGGGCGGTTCCTGGACCGCCGTGCCGGGCGTGGGTATGGAACCCGCCTGCACCGGCTGGGTGAAGAGGACCGTCGACCTCGGCACCGCCACCTCGATGCAGGCCGTGTTCAACAACGGCAACGGGGTCTGGGACAACAACAACGGCGGCAACTACACGATCCCGGCCGGTGTCAGCACCGTGAAGAACCGCACGGTGGCCAAGGACGCCAAGGACCCGTGCGTCGCCGAGCCGCCGGACACCGAGGCGCCGACCGTGCCCACCGAGGTGACGGCCAAGGCCGACGGGGTGGCCGTCATCGTCACCTGGGAACCCTCCTCCGACAACAAGAAGGTGACCAAGTACCAGGTCACCCGGTCCGGGGGGACGAAGGGAAGTGTCGTCACCGATGTGAGCTCGACGGTGCTCTCCGAGGCCGGCCTGGAGGAGAACACCGCCTACACCTACACGGTCAAGGCGGTCGACGCGGCGGGCAACACCTCCGCCGCCTCCGCCGTCGCGAAGGCGACCACGGGTGTCAGGCCGCCGACGGCCGCCCAGGGCAAGCCACTGGGCACCGACCCGCGCAAGGACCCGATCTACTTCGTCCTGACCGCACGCTTCAACGACGGGGACGCGAGCAACAACCGCGGTGGCAGCCAGGACGTGAAGTCCGGCAACGCCGCCAACAACGACCCGATGTTCCGGGGTGACTTCAAGGGCCTGGTCAAGAAGCTCGACTACATCAAGGGGCTCGGCTTCTCCGCCATCTGGATCACCCCGGTCGTCCTGAACCGGTCCGACTACGACTACCACGGCTACCACGGCTACGACTTCTACAAGGTCGACCCCCGCCTGGAGTCCGCCGGAGCCTCGTACCAGGACCTGATCAACGCGGCCCACGCCAAGGGCGTGAAGATCTACCAGGACGTCGTCTACAACCACTCCTCGCGCTGGGGCGCCAAGGGCCTGTTCACCCCGACCGTCTACGGCGTCCGGGACAGCCAGTGGAGCTGGTACTACGACGAGAAGAACGAGGGCTTCGAGTACGACGGACTGACCGTCGACCCCAAGAGCGGCAAGTCGTACTACAACGGCGACCTGTGGTCCACGGCCGAGCCCGCGGGCAACACCTGTCTCAACTGGGGCAAGGCGACCGGGGCCACCTCGCCCGAGGGCTACAAGATCTACAACTGCCAGTGGCCCAACCCCACGTCGGGCATGTTCCCGAAGGAGTACTACCACAACTGCTGGCTGGGGAACTGGGAGGGCGAGGACTCCCGGTCGTGCTGGTTGCACGACGACCTCGCCGACTTCAACACCGAGTCCGCACCGGTCCAGAACTACCTGATCGGCGCGTACAACAAGTACATCGACATGGGCGTCGACGGCTTCCGCATCGACACCGCCGTCCATGTCCCGCGCACGACCTGGAACCGCCGCTTCCTGCCCGCGATCCAGGAGCGCGTCACCCAGCAGTTCGGCGCCGAGGCCGCGAAGAACTTCCTGGTCTTCGGTGAGGTCGGCGCGTTCGTCAACGACAAGTGGAACCGTGGCTCGGTCAACCACTCCGCGCAGTTCTTCACCTGGAAGGAACGCAAGGAGTACGCCGCCGACGACGCCAAGGCCGCGCTGGAGATGTACGACTACGAGCAGCAGCTCGGCACGGGGGCACAGCCGACCTCGGACAACGCGTTCCTGAACGGCAACACGTACCACGTACCGGACCACAGCAAGTTCTCCGGCATGAACATCATCGACATGCGCATGCACATGAACTTCGGGGACGCCACGAACGCGTACAACAACGGCAAGGACTCCGACGACTCGACCAACGACGCCACCTACAACGTCGTCTACGTCGACAGCCACGACTACGGCCCCAACAAGAGCAGCGAGCGCTACACCGGCGGCACCGACGCCTGGGCCGAGAACATGTCCTTGATGTGGACCTTCCGCGGCATCCCCACCCTCTACTACGGATCGGAGATCGAGTTTCAGGCCGGCAAGAAGATCGACTGCGGCCCCACCTGCCCGCTGGCCACGACCGGACGGGCCTACTACGGCGACCACCTCGCGGGGAACGTCACGTCCTCCGAGTTCTCCAAGGTCGACTCCGCGGACGGTGAGGTCGCCAACACGCTGTCCAAGCCCCTGGTCAAGCACGTCCAGCGGCTCAACGAGATCCGCCGGGCCGTGCCCGCCCTGCAGATGGGCCAGTACTCCACCGAGGGCATCACCGGCCAGATGGCGTACAAACGCCGCTACACCAGTGGCGCGACGGACAGCTTCGCCCTGGTCACGGTCACCGGCGGAGCCTCGTACACCGGTATCCCCAACGGCACGTACAAGGACGCCGTCACCGGCGACACGCGGGTCGTCACCGACGGGAAGCTCACCGTCGCCGCCCCGGGCAAGGGCAACATGCGCGTCTACGTGCTGAACGGCCCGGGCATGATCGGGACCGCGGGTCCCTACCTGAAGTAGCCGGACGGCAGCGGGCAGCCGCCCGCCAAGCGAGCGCCCCGGCGGCCCGGGATCACCGGGCCGCCGGGGCGCAGGCGTGACCGGAGCGGCCGTCTACGAACCGCTGCCGTCCGCCGCCAGCAGGGCCTCCCGGCCGATCATGGCGGTGGAGCCGGGCGCCGTACAGGCGAAGGCACCTGCCACCGCGCCCAGCCGGGCGGAGCCGATGGCGTCCCGTCCTTCGAGACGTCCGTACAGGAACCCCGTGACGAACGCGTCGCCCGCGCCGTTGCTGTCCACCACCGGTGCGGGCGGCACGGTCGCCGGGACATGGCGCGGGTCCGGGCCGCCGTCGCGGGTGAGGACGTAGGAGCCCTCCGCGCCCGCCGTGGCCACCACGGTTCCGGCGCGGCCCTCGCGCAGGATCTCCCGCATCAGCGCGGGCGTACGGTCACCGGTCACCGCCGCGCTGAAGAACACGAGATCGGAGCGGAGGGCGAACTCCCGCTGATGGTCGGCCAGTCCGTCCCAGTCGTGCAGATCGGTGGAGACCGGGACACCGAGGGCCTCGACGTCGTCGTACAGGAAGCGGGTGAAGTTCATGATGGACAGATGGACATGGCGCGCGCGCCGCAGCCGTGGAAGGTAGAAGTCCTGCGGCATCCGCAGGTCCTCCGGATCGCGGGCGTCGTAGAACGACATCCGCCGCCCCGTCGCGTCCACCAGGTTCACCGCGCGGCGGGTGCCCGCCGCCGAGATCACCGGATGGAACTCCACATCGCCCTTGGCCAGCCGCTCGCGCACCTGCGAACCGGTCCAGTCGTCGCCGATGCAGTCGAGGAGCGCGACCTCCAGCCCCAGCGCACGCGCGCCGAGCGCCACGTTGCCCCCGGTCTGACCGGGCCACTCCTCGATCGGGCCGACCATCACCGCGTCGGCGAGCGGGACCGGCAGGGCGTCGACGCGGACGATCGTGTCCACCCCGCTGCCGCCGACCACCAAGACGTCGTACTCCGTTTGCTGTTGGACCACTGTTCCGCCTCTCCGTTCCCGCCGTGATCAGTATGGCGGAGGCCCCGTACGCCTGTCCGGCCCGTTCCGGGCGCGGATGCCGGGCGATGAGTCCGGCCCCGGGCACTCCCGGGCGGGCCGGGCACGGTCGGCCGTTCTCTGCGCGCGGCCGGGAGGCCCGCTGGCTATGCTCGACCGGGGGCCGACGACCTGACTCACCTGGAGGCACCCATGCTGTCGCTGCCCGAACGGCGTGACTTCCCGCCGCGCATCGCCACCGGCGCGTTCATCCTCAATTCCGGTCTGGGCAAGCTCAAGGCGGACGAGGCGACCCAGCAGGGACTGCACGGCATGGCCTGCACCGCCTACCCGTTCCTCAAGAAGATCGAGGCCGGCCGGTTCACCCGGCTGCTCGCCTGGTCCGAGATCGCGGTGGGCGGCAGTCTGCTGGTCCCCTTCGTCCCGACCAGGGTCGCCGGGCTGGCGCTCACCGGGTTCTCCGGAGGGCTGGTCGGTCTGTATCTGCGGGTGCCGGGCATGCGTGAACCCGGCAGTCTGAGCCCGACCCAGGACGGCGTCGCGCTGGCCAAGGACTCCTGGATGTTCGGCATCGGGCTGGGCTTCCTCGGCGCGGGCACCCGCGGGGCCGGAGCCACGGCACGCCGCTGCCGCCGGCACCGTGGGTGCGCACGCTGACCCACCCGGACCGCCCGGTCCGTACGCGAGGTGCTGGCACACGCTCCGCATGCCACTACGGGGAGCGTGCCACCACCCCGATCTCAGCCGCGCACCCGGGCCATCAGCAGGGCCACGTCGTCATGGTCCTGGGGAGCGCGCAGCTCGCGCAGCAACCGGTCGCAGGACTCCTCCAAGGACGGATCCGGATCGCGCAACAGCCCGAGCAGGCTGTCCAGCCGGCTGTCGATGTCGTCGTCCCGGGTCTCCACCAGCCCGTCCGTGTACAGCACGAGCCGGTCGCCCGGTCCGAGCGGGACGGTGACGTCGCTGAACGGCACACCGCCCACACCCAGCGGCGCCCCGGCCGGCAGATCGAGCAGACGCGGCGCACCGTCCCGGGGAACCACCACCGGCGGGAGATGACCTGCGGTACTCATCCGGCACCGGCCGGCCTCCGGGTCGTACACGGCATAGACACACGTCGCGAAAGGCGGGTCCAGGTCGGCGGTGATCTCGTCGAGGTGGCCCAGGACCTCCGCGGGCTGGAGAGCGAGCCTGGACAGCGTCTGCGTGGCGGTACGCAGCCGTCCCATCGTGGTGGCGGCGTTGATCCCGCTGCCCATCACATCGCCCACCACCAGCGCGGTCCGCCCGTGCCGCAGCCCGATGACGTCGAACCAGTCCCCGCCGACCTCGTACCGCGAGGCGGCCGGCTGGTAGCGGGACGCCACCTCCAGACCCACCGGATCGTGGTGGTCGCGCGGCAGCATGCTGCGCTGCAGGGTGAGCGCGGTCTCCCGCTGCTGCCGGTACAGCCGCGCGTTGTCGATGCCGATCGCCGCACGGGCGGCCAGCTCGCACGCCATCAGCTCGTCGTCCTCGGTGAACGGCAGCGGATTGTCCGTGCGGATGAGGTCGATCGCGCCCAGGACCTCGCCCCGCGCGATCAGCGGCACCGCCAGGTAGGAGTGCGCGCCCGCCTGCGCGAGGAGCGCGGCCGAACGGCTGTCCCGGGCGATGCGCGCGAGTATCCCCGCGTCGAGGTAAGGCTCCCGGACCGGCCGGGCCGTCCGCACACAGCGGGTGATCAACCGGTCGGCCCCGTACTGGGCGGCGTGACCGGGCGGATCCGCCGCCTCCACCACGGGGTTCGGCCGCGCCGCGACGATGGCCAGCGCCTGGATGAGGAGCGGCCCCTCCGTCAGGCCCGGGCGCCCCTTCAGGACGCTGTCCAGGACATCGACCGCGGCGACGTCGGCGAGCTCGGGCACGGTGACCTCCGCCAGTTCCCGGGCCGTCTGCTCCAGATCCAGCGTGGTGCCGATCCGCACCGAGGCATCGGCGATCAGCGCCAGACGGTTCCGGGCGCGCTCCACCTCGGCACCCGCCCGGTAGCGGTCGGTCACATCGATCAGCGAAACGGCGATCCCGAGCACCCGGCCTCCGGAGTCGTCCAGCCGGTACAGCGACACCCGCCACGCACGGTCGGTGTCCGGATCGGCCGGAGTGCGTCCCACGACCTCGTGCGACACCTGCGGCACTCCGCTCCTGAGCACCTCGCGCATCGCCGCCGTGATGGTGTCGGAGTCCAGGAAAGGCAGCGCCTCGCCCACCCGGAGGCCCAGATGGCCTCCCGCGCTGAGCCCGTCCATCCGCTCCAGCGCGGGATTGGCGGCGAGATAGCGCAGATCGTGGTCCAGGACCGCCAGACCGATCGGCGACTGGTCGACCAGGCGCACGGACAGCGCGAGATCGCGTTCGACCGCACGCAGCGTCGCCCCGTCCGCCGCCAGCCCGAGCGCGAAGAAGTCGCCGTGGTCGTCCTGCAGCCTCATGTTGCGGAATTCGAGCAGCCGGGAAGTGCCGTCCTTGTGCCGCACGGGGAAGACCCCCGCCCACGCCTCGCCGCTGCTCATCACCTCGGTGAACAGCCTCAGCACCAGCTCGAAGTGCTCCTCGTCCACGAGGACCTGTGCGGCGAACCGGCCCAGCGCCTCTCCGGGGGCGTAGCCGAGCAGCGCCTCCGCCTGCGGGCTCCACAGCACGATGCGCCCCTCGGTGTCCAGGACCATCGCGCCCACACCGAGGACGTCGAGCAGGCCACCTTCCGGGGAACGGTGCACGCCTTCCCTGCGCGCATCGCCCCAGCCGGTCCGCATGTCCTCAGTGCCGCCCACAGACGATCCTTCCCACGCAGTCCTCGCGCCCGGACGCAGTTCCGCTGTCTCCCATGGTCGCCCCGGAGCCACCACCCCCGCAGCTTCGACGGCTGAGCACGGTGTGCCGCGGAGGTTTCGGAAGCCCGAAGGCGGTCACCCGCAGCGTACGGAGGCGAAGAGCGGAAGACGACCGTCAGGAGAGTGAGAACCCATGGAGAACTGGCGCATGCGCGCGGCCTGCCGCGAGGACGACCCCGATCTCTTCTTCCCCATCGGGAGCACCGGCCCCGCGCTGGTGCAGACCGAGGAGGCGAAGGCGGTGTGCCGGGGCTGTCCCGTACGGCGGGAGTGCCTGCGATGGGCTCTGGACAACGGCCAGGACGCCGGTGTGTGGGGTGGCCTGGACGAGACGGAGCGGCGCGCGCTGAAGCGCCGTTCGCGCAGGCAGGCCAAGGATGCCCACTGAGGTCTCGCGTCTGGATCAGGCCGGGTCGGGGAGCGGGGTCCGGTGCGTGCGGCTGCAGGGCGGAGGAGCGAGTCGCTGCGGAGCATCGGCGGCCGACGACAGCGCCGCAGATGCGCGTGCCGGATCCCGCGAGCCCGGCATGATCCAGACGAAAGACCCTGGTATTTCTCCGGCAGCCGGGTACACGATGAAGCATGGACACCACGGCTTGGATCCTCATCGGCGCGGCTTTCGTGCTGCTCACCGTGGGCGTCGCCGGGGTTCTCCTGGTCCGGGTCCTGCGCGCCAGGAAGCTGCTGGCCGACGCCGGCATCCCGCTGCGCGACAAGGCGCTGTTCTGGGCCGCGGTGATCTACACGGTGTCGCCCGTCGACCTGGTGCCGGACCCCGTCTACCTCGATGACATCGGCTTCCTGCTGCTGGCCCTGCGTTCGCTGCACGGTGCCGCGCGGGCTGCCGGAGTGGGCCGGCACGCGGAACGGCCGGTGGAGACCCGGGGCCTCGTGCCGTAGGGCCGTGGCGGTGCATCCCGCGTGCGGGGAGCGGCGTCCGGGTTCCGGGCGTCGCTCGTGTGCGTATGGCCGGACCCGCCGTGGGAACCAGCCCTGTGCCCAGGCGTACGGCGCACGGGTCCCGGCCTCGGTGGCAAGGGGCGGTCCGGATACCCCGCCACCAGCGCCAGCGCCCACGCCGGCGGCCGCGACGGACATGCGCCGATGGTCCGGGGCGCTTCGCCCGGCGGGGGCGTGTCGGTGGCAGGACGCGGGCGGGGGAGCGGCCAAGGTGAGGGTATGAACGTCGCAGACATGCTCACCGATGGATACGCCCGCATCAGGGAGACCGTGCACGCGGCCGTCGGAGGTCTCGGACCCGACGACCTCAACGCCCGCCTGGACGACGGCGCCAACTCGATCGCCTGGCTCGTCTGGCACCTGACCCGTGTGCAGGACGACCACCTGGCGGATGCGGCGGGCACCGAGCAGGTCTGGTTCAGCGAGGACTGGGCGACGCGATTCGATCTGCCCTTCACCGAGGGCGCCACCGGCTACGGGCACAGCAGCAAGGAAGTCGGCGCGGTCAGGGTCGGCTCGGCGGACCTGCTGCTGGGGTACTACGACGCCGTGCACGCACGTTCGGCCGAGTTCATCTCCGGCCTCGACGGCAAGGCGCTCGACCGCGTCGTCGACGAGGCGTGGTCGCCGCCCGTCACCCTGGGCGTCCGGCTGATCAGCGTCCTGGCGGACGACCTCCAGCACGCGGGACAGGCGGCTTTCGTGCGCGGCTGCCTGGAACGCCGCTGAGGCTCTCGCCGGGACCGGCGGTCAACGGGGTCCCGCAGCCCTCGGCCCCCGCTGGGTCCGAGACATCACGTACGTGACCCCAGTCGACCTTCCTGAGTCCGAGAGGCGTTCGCGCCTCCTGAACCGCAACAGTCCCATGCTCAGCCCCGCATCGTCGTCGCCACGTCGGGGCGCTGCGAGCGGCTGGCTGAGCTGCTCACCGACGACGTGCCCCCGCTTTCCGGCGGCCGCGCTCGGCTGCGACCCCGGTCGGGCCCGGTGGGCCTGCTGCCGGCTCGCGGACTCGGTGCTGTCGAGGATCGCCGGGACATCGGCATGGCCGCGGGGGCAGCGGGACGGGCCGCGGGGTCAGGCCGGCCGGGCGGACGCGCCGCGGGTGCGGGCGTAATGACCCGGGCCGGTGCCGACGACCCGCTTGAAGTGGCGCGTCAGATGCGACTGGTCGTAGAACCCCACGGCGCCCGCCACCTCCGACGCGGGCATCCCCCGCAGGAGCAGCCGGCGGGCGAGATCGACTCGGCGACCCGTCACGTACTGGTGCGGCGCCATGCCGAACTCCCGGCTGAAGGCCCGCACCAGGTGCGCGTGATGGGCGTGCAGCCGCAGCGCCGCCTCCTGAAGCGCGATTCCCTCCACGAACCGTTCGTCGAGCAGGTCCCGCAGCCGGTGGGCGATCCTGCGGTCATGGACGTACCGCGGGGGTTCCGGACGGCTGCGCAGATGCCGGTCCAGACGCTCGGCGACCAGCGCGAGACGGCTTGCCGCCTCCAGCTCGTCGCCCGGTCCGGCGAGCGTCGTGTGCAGGCGGCCGATCCGGCGGCGCAGCGCCGGATCACGCAGGACGGGCCGGTCGACGGCCATGCCGACGAGTCCCTCGTCGACCTGGGCGACGTCGAGGTACAGGACGCGCTTGCGGAACCCGGCGGCGGTGGCTGCGCCACCGTTGTGCGGGATGTGCGGGGGCAGGAGCGTCACCACGTCGGTGAGTACTCCGTGCTCATGACGGTCCAGGTCGTAGCGGACCATGCCCTCGTCCACGATGAGCAGCGTCCAGGCGTCATGGGTGTGCATCGGGTAGGTGTGGTCGGTGAAGCGGGCGTGGAAGACCTCTTCGATTCCCGCCACCGACGGACGCCAGGCGGTGATGTCGGGACGTGCAGCCATGATCCGATCGTACGCCCGGCCTCCTGCTCCCCCGGCCCGCTGCCCCGTGCCCGGGGCGGCCGTGCAAAGTTCGTACAAGACGGGGCATCGTGCGGCCGGGCAGGCTCGGGGCCATGACAGACGAACTCGCCCCCGTCCGCTTCGACACCAAGATCGCCGTGCTGCTCCGGGACGACCTGGAGACGTGGCAGCGGCTCAATGTGACGGCCTTCCTCGTCAGCGGGCTCGGTACGGCCGTGCCCGAGGTGATCGGCGAGCCGTACGCCGACGCCGACGGCACCCCGTACCTGCCGATGTTCCGCCAGCCGGTGCTGGTCTTCGAGGGATCGAAGGAACTGCTGACGACGGCCCACGCCCGCGCGGTCGGCCGGGGAGCGGCCCTTTCGGTGTTCACCTCCGACCTCTTCGCGACGGGCAACGACCGGGACAACCGGGCCGCCGTCCGCGCGGTGCGGCGGGACGGCATGGACCTGGTCGGCCTGGCCGTGTACGGCCCCCGCAACGCCGTCGACAAGATCCTCAAGGGCGCGTCGATGCATCCCTGACCGTGCGCGAGACGGGTCTGCGTCCGGCGGGCGGCAGCCGGCCGACCGCGCCGGGCGTCACCGGGCGCGGGCGGCGAAGTACGGCATCAGGGCGAGGAGCTCCGCGAGGGGTTCCGGCGCCAGGGCGACGCTCTCCAGACAGGCACGCGCGCTCTCCAGGTGCCGGTCCGCCTCGGCCAGCGCCGCCGCACGCCCGCCGGCCTCCTCGATCAGCCCGGCCGCACGCCGGGCGGCGCGTTCGTCCAGTGCTTCGCCGGTACGCAGCAACGCGCCCAGGCGCAGAGCGGCCGGGCCGCCGGCCGTGAGGGCGGTGAGGACGGGGTATGTCTTCTTCCGGCGCCGCAGGTCGCTGTGGACCGGCTTGCCCGTGACCGCCGGGTCGCCCCAGATCCCGAGCACGTCGTCCACGGCCTGGAACGCCACACCGAGATGCCGGCCGGCCGCCGTGAGCGCATCGGTCTCCGAGCGGCCGGCGCCACCGAGGACCGCGCCCAGGCCGGTGGCGCAGCCCAGCAGGGCGCCCGTCTTCTGCTCGGCCATCCGCCGGTACTCGTGCGGCTGCACGGCATCCGGCCCGGTCCAGGGCCGCGACTCGAAGAGCAGGTCGTCGGCCTGACCGTGCACCAGGTCGTTGAGCGCCCCGGCCAGCAGCCGGACCGCCGGGGCGCAGGCGCCGCCGGGTGCCGAGGCCAGGGTCTGGACGCCGAGCGCGAAGAGCGCGTCCCCGGCGAGTACTGCGGGTCCGGTCCCGTAGGCCTTCCAGGCGGTCGCCCGCTGTCTGCGGGTCTCGTCGCCGTCCATGATGTCGTCGTGGAGCAGGGAGAACGTGTGGATCAGTTCGACGGCGACCGCGCCGGGCACCGCGCTCTCCGCCTTCGCGCCGACCGCCTCCGCGCCGAGCACCGCCAGGGCCTGCCGGACCCCCTTCCCCTGCGCGCCGGGAAGGGCGCGCCCGGCCCCGTCCCAGCCGAGGGAGAACGCGGTGATCTCGGCATGCCACGGATGCAGCTGCCCGACCGCCCGGCCGAGCGCCGGACGGACGAGGTCGCGGCAACGGGCGAGTATCTGCGGCGCCTCGGTCCGCTGGGCCACAGGAGGGGTCATCGGCTGCCGCCCGCCGGAGGCGTCGTGCCGTCGGCCGGGCTCACGCCGAGTTCGGCGTACGCCTTGTCGACCATGTCGCGGGCGTTGAGCAGTCCGATCCGGTCCAGCGTGCCCCGCAGCTCGTCGAGTTCGGCTGCGGTTGCCGCCCGGTCGCGGCCGAGCCGGGCGAGCGACTTCACGAGCCCGAGCCGGGCGAGCGCCTCGCCCCGGGGCTCGGTCATCGCGCGGAATTCCGCCAGCGCCTCCTCGTAGACCGTCCGGGCCTCCTCGTACCGCCGGGCACGGTAGAGCACGTTGGCGCGCATCTTGTGGTTGTAGGCGAGGGCGCTCGACAACTTCATCGCACGGCAGGTCAGTTCCGCCTCGGAGAGCAGGTCCAGTGCCCGCTCCGGGTCGTTGTCGCGTACGGAGATGATGTCGGCCATCCCGCGCAGTGCCCAGGCCCGCCCGCGGCGGTCGTCGGCGTCCCCGGCGAGCCGGGCCGCCTCCTCGAACATCTCCAGGGCGGTGTCGAAGGAACCGGTGTTGCGGTGGATCTGGGCGATGCCCTCCAGGGCCCAGACGGTGTGCCGGGCCTCGCCGCGGGCCCGGGCCTCGGCGAGGAGCTGCTCGTGCAGCGCGGCGACGGTCCGGTAGTCGCCCTGGATGCGTCCGGTCTCCGCGAGGCCGGCGAGTGAGTAGCCGCGCGCGACCACGTCCCCGCCCGCCTTCCCAAGGTCCGCGGCCAGCCTCAGCAGGCGGAAGGCGAGGCGCAGTTCGCCGCGCTGCCGGGCGAGTGTCCCGCCGCTCCACAGCGCCCAGGCCATGGCCCCCGTGGCACCGGCCGAGCGGGCCGCCCGGTAGCTTGCCTTCCAGGCGCGGTCAGCCTCCTGCACGTGACCCAGTCTGCGGTGGGCCTCGGCCACCGCGAGCCCGGTGCGGGCCACTTCCTGCGGGGAGCCGGCGAGTTCGGCCTCCTTCAGGTGGCGTTGCCCCTCGGCCAGTACGTCCGTGAGGGATGCGTTCACGGACATCTTGGTGAGGGCGCCCTGGTACTCGGGCGCCATTGCCTTGCTGTGCATGGGAGCCTTCCGTGCGTGCGCGGGTGAGCGGAGACATCCTCTATACGCCTTGTGTATACATCATGGGTATAGAGGTGCGTTCGCCGGACCCGTCGCGTTGCGTTGGCGGGGGGGTGGATCGAGGTCGGTCGTGCGGGCCGTGCGGCCTTGCTGTGGATCAAGACGGTGAATGCGTGCGGAGGGTTGCCCGGCGGACCGGGAAACCGTGTGGCCGTGCCCGCGGACCGGGTGAAGCCCTCGGCGGCCGGTGGCGCGTCAGCCGGATCCTGCCGCCAGGTGGCCGGTGAACCAGTCCCGGGCCAGCTCGGCGACCTCGTCCAGCGCGCCCGGCTCCTCGAAGAGATGGGTGGCGCCGGTGACGACGTCGAGGCGGTTCTCGCAGCGCAACCGGTCCTGTGCCTGCCGGTTCAGCTCCAGGACCTGTGTGTCGTCGCCGCCCACGATGAGCAGGGTCGGGGCCCGTACGTCGCCGAGGCTGCCGCCCGCGAGGTCGGGCCGCCCGCCCCGGGAGACGACGGCGCCTATCCCCGTGGGAGCGGTCGCGGCGGCCCGCAAGGCCGCTGCCGCCCCGGTGCTCGCGCCGAACAGGCCGACGGGGCCGGGTGTGCGGCGCCGCACCCAGGCGGTGGCGTCCACCAGCCGGCCGGCCAGGGTCCCGATGTCGAAGACGTTGGCGCGGTCGGCCTCCTCGGCCGGGGTGAGCAGGTCGAAGAGCAGGGTGCCGAGTCCTGCCCGGTTCAGGGCCGCCGCCACCGAGCGGTTGCGCGGGCTGTGCCGGCTGCTGCCGGAACCGTGCGCGAACACGACGAGTGCTCCGGTACCCCCGGCCGGGGTCAGCTCACCCGGCAGTGTCACGCCGCCCGCCTCCACCGCGACCTCCGCCGCGGTCCGCGAGGAGTCCGGGGCCGCGGCCCGGGTCAGCAACGAGACGACCTCCTCGTCCGGCGTCTGGCCGAAGTCCCGGTACCACTCACCCACGGCGGAGAACCCCGGCGGAGCCGACAGGCAGACCAGCTCGTCGACCCGGTCGCCCAGCCTTTCGGCGGCGTCCGGGGGCGCCACCGGCACGGCGAGTACCACGCGCGCCGCGCCCTGGGCCCGGGCCACCTCGCACGCGGCCAGGGCGGTTGCGCCGGTGGCGATGCCGTCGTCGACGACGATCACGGTGCGTCCGGCGAGCGGGATACGAGGCCGGTTGCCCCGGAACGCCCCGGCCCGGCGCTGCAGTTCGGCCTCCTCCGCCTCCTCGACCGCGGCGACATCCGCCTCCGACAATCCGCCGCGGGTCACGATGTCCTCGCTGATGACCCGTACGCCGCCCTCCCCGATGGCGCCGAAACCCAGTTCCGGGCGGTAGGGGACGCCGAGTTTGCGCACCACGATCACATCGAGAGCGGCGCCGAGCTCCTCGGCCACCCGGAAGGCCACCGGTACGCCGCCACGCGGCAGGCCCAGGACGACCGGATCGCAGGACGCCATCGGTCGGAGCGCCTCGGCCAGCTTCTGGCCTGCGTCGGCACGGTCGGCGAACAGCACGGAGGTTCACCCCCGGATCGAGGAAGCGGGCGGCCACGGGGTGCGTCTCCTTCGAATCAACACCGTGCGCCGCGCGCCCGCAACCGCCGGGGACGGTCCGGTCGCCGTGATCCGAACCGGAGCGGCGTTTCGGGAGCCTGCCCGCGGGGTGGTCCGGCAGCGGCCGGGAGGACCCTGACGTTAGATGACAATGAAAACGATTGTCGATAACGTGTGGCGAGTCGGGCGGCGGCCCCCGGACGGGGCCTGCCGCCTGCCCGGGTCCTGAACTGCGTGGCGAAAAGGGGTAGTCGTGGCACATCTGCTGATGGTCGAGAGCTGGGTCGGATCGATGAGCAGGCTTCTGCCACGGGCGATCCGGGAGAGCGGGCACACGTTCACCCTCCTCACCCGGGACCTCCACCACTACCTGCGCGCCGGACCCGAGGGCGTCGCGCATCCGCTGCTCTCGGCCAGCCACGTGCTGACGGCGGACACCAACGACGCCGGCCTCCTGCTGCCGTTCGCCGAACGGGCCCACGCGGCCCTGCGGTTCGACGGAGTGATCAGCTCCTGCGACTACTACCTTCCGGTGGCCGCCGGGATCGCCGCCCGGCTGAACCTGCCGGGGCCCGCCCCCGCTGCCGTGGAGAACGCCTGCCGAAAGGACCTCGCACGGCGGGTCCTCGCCGAAGCGGGCGTGCCCGGACCGCGGTTCGCCCTCTGCCGGGATCACGCCGAGACCGTGCGGGCCGCCCGGGAGATGGGGCTGCCGCTGGTCCTCAAGCCCGTGGACCTGTGCGCCGGGATGTTCGTACGGCGCGTGGACGACGAGCCGGGCCTCGCCGAGGCCCACCGGGCGCTCATGGACTTCCCCGTCAACGCCAGGGGCCAGACCCGGGCACCTGTGGCGCTGCTGGAGGAGTTCCTCCACGGACCCGAAGTCAGCGTGGAGACCGTGACGTTCGACGGCCGGACCGAGGTCGTCGGCGTGACGGACAAGAGCACTGGAGGCGCCCCGGCCTTCGTGGAGACCGGCCACATGTTCCCTGCGGCACTCACCGACGAGGACGACCGCGCGGCGCGGGAGACCGCCGTGCGCGCCGTCGAGGCGCTCGGCCTGGACGCCGTGGTGGCGCACACCGAGATCAAGCTGACGCCGGACGGCCCGCGCGTGGTGGAGGTCAACCCCCGCCCGGCCGGCAATCGCATCACCGAACTGGTCCGCCATGTGACCGGCATCGACCTCGCGGCAGCCTGCGTGAACGTGGCACTCGGACACGCACCGGACCTGCGCCCACGCGCCACCGGACTGCACAGCGCGGCCATCGCTTTCCTGGTGCCCGGGGCCGGGGGAGTGCTGGAAGGCGTCGACGGGGTCGACGAGGTGGGAGAGGCCGCCGACGTTCTGGAACTCAGCGTCGCGGCACCCGGCACCCGGGCCGCCGTGGCGAGCAGCAACAACGCGTACCTGGGACACGTCATGGCCGGCGACGCCGCCGGCCCGGGCGCCCGGGCCGGCGCCGAGGCGCACCTCGCCCGGCTGCGCCCCCGGGTGGTGAACCGATGATGACCACTCCGGTCCTCGCCGCCTCCTCGTACGAGGAGCTGGTCGCCGGGGTCCTGGCCGGCCGCTTCGGACCCGACCCGCGAACCCGCCACATCGCCATGGCGTTCACCACCCGCCAGTCCGTGAGGCACCCCGGGCGCGGGAGCGGATACCGCAACGAGGTGCTCAGCCTGCGCCTCGGCGCCGCCGTCGGCTCCTGCGCGGTCGAGCCGGGGGAACTGCCTCCCGGGGTCGTCGACGACTGCGTCGGCGCGGATGTCGCCGCGCTGCTCGGCCACCGGCTGCTCCCGGTCCGGGTCGCCGCGCTCGACACGTATCTGATGGAGGTGCTGCCCCACGGACCCGGATCGGGTGCGCGGCCGTGGCCGCTTCTGGCCGGTGACTCGCTGGAGAGGTCCCGGGCGCGGGCACGCGCCGTCGTCGGTCTGCTCGACGCGCCGCCGGGCTCCACCGTGCTCGTCGTCGGAGTGGTCAACTCACTGCTGGAGGCGCTGCGGTGGCGGGGTCTCGCCTACGTGCCGTGCGACCTCAGGGGCGGTACGACGGAGTGGGACGAGCCCGTACACACCGACGCGCCCACTGAACTGGAGCACTGCGACGCGATCCTGGCCTCCGGGATGACGCTGGGCAACGGGAGCTTCGAACCGCTGCGGGAGCACGCCCTGCGGCACGGCAAGCCCCTCGTCGTCTTCGCCCAGACCGGCAGCGCGGTACTGCCCCGGCTCATCGGCGCCGGGGTCAGCGCCGTCTCCGCGGAGCCGTACCCCTTCTTCTGGCTCGACGGCGGCGCCGGAACGGTTCACCACTACGGAGGCGCCCTGTGACCACCGCACTGCTGCGCCCCGCGGGCAACCGGGAACTCCTCGGGCTCGTCGGCGGCACCCCGCTCGCCCGCATCACCGCCGATCTGCCCTGCCCGCACCCGGGCTTCTGGGCCAAACTCGAAGGCTTCGCCGTGGGCGGGATGAAGGCCCGCGCCGCCGTGTCCATGCTGCTGGGCGCCGAGCGGCGCGGCGAACTGCGCCCCGGCGCACCGGTGGTGGAGTCCACCTCGGGCACCCTCGGTATCGGTCTCGCCTTCGCGGGCCAGGCACTCGGCCATCCGGTCGTGCTGGTCGGCGACACGGAACTCGAACCGTCGATGCGCGGCCTCCTGCACGCCCACGGCGCCAGGCTGGAACTCGTGGACCGTCCCGCCCCCGAGGGCGGCTGGCAGGCCGCCCGCCTGGCCAGACTCCGGGAACTGCGCACCGAACTGCCGGACGCCTACTGGCCCGATCAGTACAACAACCCCGACAACACCGCCGGCTACGCGTCGCTCGCCGCCGAGATCGCCGCCCGCCTCGACCATGTGGACGTCCTGGTGTGCAGTGTGGGAACCGGCGGGCACAGCGCCGGAATCGTCGGCCCGCTGCGCGGACGCTGGCCCGGACTGCGGCTGATCGGCGTCGACGCCACCGGCTCGACGATCTTCGGACAGCCGGCCCGGCCCCGCCTGATGCGCGGACTGGGCAGCAGCATCCATCCGCGCAACGTGGCCCACGAGGAGTTCGACGAGGTCCACTGGGTCGGTCCGGCGGAGGCCGCGGACAGCTGCCGGCGGCTGGCCCGGGACAACTTCGTCAGCGGCGGCTGGAGCACCGGTGCCGTCGCGCTCGTCGCAGCCTGGGCGGCCCGTGTCCACCCGGGCGCCGTCGTCGCGACCGTCTTCCCCGACGGGCCGCACCGCTACCTCGGCAGCGTCTTCGACGACGGATTCAACGCCCTGCACGGCCTGGGCCCGGAGACCGCGGCCACCCGCCCGGTGGAGATCCGCCACCCACAGGCCGTGGAAGCGACCGGCTGGACGCGGTGGCGCGCGGCCGCCGGGCACCGCCGGCCCGCACGGCCACCGGGATCCCGCCGGCCCGGGGCGACGACGGCCCGCATGCCCGGAGGGAGCACTTCGCCGCGCGCCCGCGCGTACGGCGTCCGTCTGCCGTACGCACCGGAGGAGTCCCGATGAGGACATGCCTGCGTGCCGTCGGGCTGCGGCTGGCCGAGCCGCTGCGGATCTCCCGTTCCACCACGACCGCCCGTGACGCGGTCCGGCTGACCGTCGAGCATGAAGGGCTGCACGGCCACGGTGAGACCGTCACCAGCGTGTACTACGGCCTCGACACCGCGACCGTCGCCCACTGGCTCGACCGCTGCGGTCGCGTTCTCGCGCGGTTCCCCGACCCGGAGACCGCCCTGGAAACCCTGATCGGGCAGGCCCGCGACGGTCTCGCAGACGTCGGCGGGGCGGTCGCGCCCGGGACACCCCCGGCGGTGACGGCCGCCGTCGAGTCGGCGCTGCTCGACCTCGTGGGCAAGCGCGCCGGCGCGCCGGTGCACCGCCTCCTCGGCACGGCCACCGCGCCCGTCGCCGCGACCGCCAGGACCATCGGGATCAGCTCGCCCCGTCACGCCGGCGCCCTCGCCGCCCGCCTGGCGGAGCAGGGGTTCACCGTCATCAAGGTCAAGGCCGGTTCGCCCGACCCGGAGGACGACGTGGCACGCGTGCGCGCCGTACGCGCCGCCGCCCCACACGTACGGCTGCTCCTGGACCCCAACGGCGGCTGGAGCAGCACGGCGGCTCCCGCCCTGCTCGGCCGCTTCGCCGAACTCGGCGTCGAGGCCGTCGAACAGCCCGTCGCTCCGGGCGACCCCGAGGCTCTGGCCCGGCTGGCCGCACGCTCGCCCCTGCCCGTGATCGCCGACGAGGACGCCGTCGGGATCGAGGACGCCCGACGGCTCGCCGGCCGGGTCCACGGCATCAACGTCAAACTCGCCAAGTGCGGAGGAGTGAGCGCGGCCCTGCGCATCGCCGCCCTGATCGCCGGCAGCGGCACCGGTCTCATGCTCGGCTGCCTCACCGCCAGTTCACTCGGCGTCGCCCCGGCCGTGCATCTCGCCGACCGTGCCCGGTGGACCGATCTGGACGGACATCTGCTGCTCGCCCACGACCCGTGGACGGGAATCGGCGGAACCGAGGGCACCGTGCGGGCGAGCGGCCACCCGGGCCTGGGCGTACGCCCGCGCACTCCGTTCGACGGACACCGATCGCGCATCAGGGCGGGCAGCACCGTCCCGGGACGTAACCATGCAGGTCAGGCGCGGTCGTGAGCGTTTGGCGCGAGATAGGCGCCCTGCCCCCGGCCGTGCGCCCCCTGCTCGTCAACCGGCTCGGGGGCAACACCGGCTCCTGCCTGCTCATGCCTCGCCCGGCGCTCGCTCCTCGGCCTGCTCGCGGAGCTGCCCCGGTCCGGCGCCGTCCCCGCCCCGGTCCTGATCATGCACGACCTGGACACGGCGGCCCTCGCCGACCGCATCGCCGTGCTGGAGCACGGTGAGATGGCCGAGACGGGTGCGGCGCGCGACGTACTGAACGTGCCGGACCACGCCTTCACCGCCGAACCGGCCGTCGCAGCACGGTGGATGCGGGGGAAGCGCCGATGGCTGACCGGCCGAACCTCCGGGAGGCGGCTCAGCCCGGACCGGAGCGTGCGACACGGAATCCGGTGTCGTCGATCCGGAACGTGGGGTGACTGCGCCGCCGTACGGAGGCCCGGCAGCTCCAGTGCTCGTCGAACCAGCCGCCGCCGCGCAGTACCCGGTAGGTGCCGTACACCTCGGCGTCGTAGACGTCCCAGCACCACTCCCACACGTTCCCCAACGTGTCGTAGAGGCCCCATGCGTTGGGCTGCCGGCCGCCCACCTCGTGCGGCCGGTCCCGTGCGTTGCCACGATGCCAGGCGATGTCGTCGAGCCGCCCGTACCGCGCCTCGGTCGTGCCGGCGCGGCACGCGTGCTCCCACTCGGCCTCGGCCGGCAGCCGGTACCCGTCGGCGGCCGTGTCCCACTCGGTGCCGGCGGCATCGTCGTGGAGGCGGTAGGCGGGAGCCAGCCCCTCGCGCACCGACAGTGCGTTGCAGAACCGGACGGCGTCCAGCCAGGA
Organism: Streptomyces sp. NPDC091416; assembly: GCF_044756845.1. NCBI lineage: Bacteria > Bacillati > Actinomycetota > Actinomycetes > Kitasatosporales > Streptomycetaceae > Streptomyces > Streptomyces sp. NPDC091416. Next base: position 204,709 of record NZ_JBIVTU010000015.1, on the reverse strand, counting down.
AACGCCCTCTACGGGAAGCAGTCCGCCCTGTGCCGTACTCGGCCGTTCGCCCGTTACCTGCGCGTACTGAGCCTGGGTGACCGGGAACGCCGCGAGCCGGTACGGTGCGAGATCGACCGCCCAGCTGCGCTGCGTTCGACGGTCCGACAAGGTCACCCGGCCGGGCGGGACGTCGACCATGGCGAACTCGGTGCTGGTGTCCATAGGGCAGCCACCCTACCCATCACCCGACCGGCGGATTCCAGCTGAACCGGGTCGACCGCCCTGCGCCGCGAGGGCTTGGCGGACCGGGGCTCAGCCCGCGGAGGCTTCACGGCCGATCTGCTCGAACCTGGCGCCCATGGCCGCGGCCAGCGCCTGCGCGGCGGAGAGAGGCCGGACCATGACCATCAGGTCGTCGATCTCGCCTGCCTCGTTCATGTGCAGGAAGTCGCAGCCGCTGATCTCCCGGTCGCCCACCTTCGCCTCGAACACGAGCGCGTGGTCGCGGCCGTCCTCGCTCACCATCTCCCGGACGTAGCGGAAGTCCGTGAAGACCTGGTCGACCGCGCGCAGGATGGCGGCGGTGAGCGCCTTGCCGGGGTAGGGCTTGAACGCCACCGGGCTGGTGAAGACGACGTCCTCGGCCAGCAGCGCCTCGACCGCGCCGAGGTCGTGCGCTTCGACGGCCTTGCGGAAGGGATGCATTCCGACTCCATAGTCAAGTAATTGAATAATTGCGAAAGAGATTAATCACAGGGAGGGCTGTGTGTCCAGAGGTCTCCGGCTCCGCCGAACGGCACGGCCGGGCCGCCGCTGACGCGTCGCCGTCTCCGAGGGCCGAACCGGCACGGCCGCGCCCTGACGGCCCCCGCTCCGGGTCACCCGTCCGGGGGGCACGTCCGCCCGGACGGGTGAGCCGGACGGGCACCCACGCGCCGCTCCGGGCTGCAATGGGCGGGTGACCGCGCCCCCGGACGACTGCCTCGCGCGCAACGAGTGGATCTGCGGCGCCTATCTGAGCAGCCGTCGGGACATCCTCTGGGACGCCGCGCTGCAACATCTCCAGCTGACCGCGGTCTCCGTGCTCGTCGCACTCGTCATCGCGGTGCCGCTCGCCCTCGTCGCCCGCCGCCTGCGCTGGGCGGCGGGCCCGGTGCTCGGAGTGACGACGATCCTCTACACCGTCCCGTCGCTCGCCATGTTCTCGCTCCTGCTCCCCGTGTACGGACTCTCCGCGTCGCTCGTCGTGGCGGGTCTCGTCCTGTACTCGCTCACCCTGCTGGTCCGGAACATCCTGGCCGGGCTGCGCGCCGTACCCGAGGAGACCCGGCAGGCGGCACGCGGCATGGGGTACGGCCCCGTACGGCTGCTCGTTGCCGTGGAACTCCCGCTCGCCCTGCCCGCCGCGATGGCGGGCCTGCGCATCGCCACCGTCTCCGCCGTCAGCCTCGTCACCATCGGCGCGATCGTCGGATACGGCGGACTCGGCAACCTCATCTACTCCGGGATGAACACCTACTTCAGGGCCCAGGTGCTCACCGCCTCCGTCCTGTGCGTCGTCATCGCCGTCGCCGCCGACCTGCTGCTCCTGCTCGCGCAGCGCCTGCTCACCCCCTGGACGCGGAGGCAGTCGTGAACACCCTCTCCGAGGCCTGGACCTGGCTCACCAGCTCGGCGCACTGGTACGGCGAGGACGGCATCTGGACACGACTGGCCCAGCACCTCGTCCTCACCGTCGTCTGCCTGCTGATCAGCTGCCTCGTCGCGCTGCCCGTCGCCCTGGTCCTCGGCCACCTCGGCAAGGGCGGCGCCCTGGCCGTCAACATCTCCAACATCGGCCGAGCCGTCCCGACCTTCGCCGTCCTCGTCCTGCTCCTGCTCACCCCGATCGGGCGGTTCGGAGAGGGCCCGACCGTGGTGGCGCTCGTCCTGTTCGCCGTACCGCCGCTGCTCACCAACGCCTACGTCGGCATGCGGGAGATCGACCAGGACGTCGTACGGGCGGCCCGCGGCATGGGCATGACGGGCCGGCAGATGCTCCTCCAGGTCGAGGTGCCGCTCGCGCTGCCGCTCATCATGACCGGCGTACGGATCGCGGCGGTCCAGCTCGTCGCCACCGCCACCATCGCCGCGCTGGCCGGCGGCGGGGGACTGGGCCGCATCATCACCGCAGGCTTCAACCTCGCCTCCACCGCCCAAGTGGTCGCCGGAGCCGTCCTGGTCGCCGCGTTCGCCCTGATCGTGGAAGGTCTCTTCGAGCTGGCGCAGCGGCTCGCCCCGGACCGGGTCCGCGGCGGGAACAGCGGATGAGGGCCCGGCACACGGCAGCCCCGGCCCTGCTCCTGCTGCTGGCAAGCGTCTGCGCCTGCACCACCGGGCCCACACTGGAGAACCAGGGACAGGTCACCGCCCCGCCCGGCGACAGCAAGCACCTCACGATCGGCTCGGCCGGATTCACCGAGAGCGATCTGCTCGCCCAGATGTACGCGCTCCTGCTCGACCGGGCCGGATACTCCACGAAGATCATCTCCGTGACCAACCGGGAGATCTACGAACCGGCCCTGGAGAACGGTCAGATCGACGTCGTCCCCGAGTACGCCGCCACCTTCGCCGACTGGCTGAACGCCAAGAAGAACGGCGCCGACGCCACCCCGGTCGGCTCACCCGACCTCGCCACCACCATGAAGGCGCTGCGCGCCCTGGCCGCGCCCCGCGGTCTCACCGTCCTGGACCCCGGCCGTGCCGTCGACCAGAACGCCTTCGCCGTCACCTCCGCCTACGCGGCCGAGCACCACCTGAAGTCGCTGAGCGAACTCGGGAGGTCGGGGCTCCCGGTCCGCCTGGCCGCGGGCGACGAATGTGTCCAGCGCCCCTACTGCGCCCCCGGCCTGAGGAAGACGTACGGCATCGACGTCACCGGGGTCGACCCCAAGGGCGTCGGTACGACCCAGGCCAAGCAGGCCGTACAGAGCGGCCGCGACCAGATGGTGCTGACCACCACCACGGACGCCACCCTGGACGACTTCGGCCTCGTCCTGCTCGCCGACGACAAGCACCTGCAGAACGCCGATTACCTGGTGCCCGTCGTCAACCGCTCCCGGGCGGGCAGCGAAGGCGTCCGTACGGCGCTGGGCAAGCTGAACACCGTGCTGACGACCGGGGACCTGGCCCGGCTGAACGAACAGGTGGACAGCTGGCGCCGGCTTCCCGAGGACGTCGCCCGCACCTACCTCCGGTCGCACGGCCTCGTCCCCGGCGGCTGACCGCGGCGGCGCGAGCGCCGTCGCGGCCGGCGGGTTCACCGGCCAGGCCGCGGCGTACGCGGATTCACCAGGTCAGCGCCGCAAGCCGGTCCTCGATCCGCTCACGGCCCCACACCCCGTCCGCGACGACCACCCGGTAGCGCCGGGTCAATGTGGCGCCGGGCTCCAGGACGAGTTCGTCGTGGAAGGCGAAGGACGGGGCGACCGCGGCGAAGGGGTCGTTGCGGACGAACCAGTGCGCCGGGTGCTCACCGCCCGCGCCCGTGTGGTCGTTCTCCGGCGCGTGGGCGAAGACGAGCGTCGCGTGGCCGTCCGCCCCGTCGTGCTCGCCGCTGTACGCCAGCCAGGGCGCCTGCCGTCCCATCACCTCGGGGCCCGCGCCGTCCGGAGTGAGGATCCGGCCGTCACGGAAGGCGCGCGGGCCGCGCCAGAACAGGCCCGTGTAGCCCGCGCCCCGGCGCCCGTGGGTGGCCGGACTGCCGAACCGCAGGGGTTCGTCCCGACGGTTGGTGACGGCCGACGACCACGTCAGAACCCAGCTGCCGGATGCCGGGTCGACGTCGTGCACCTCGACCCGGCGCGCCTCGTCGGCCCACAGCTCGCCGCTGTACGGATGCCAGCTCAGCCGCTCGGCGACCGTGGCCCCGTCCTCGCGCGCCGACACCTCGTCGAACCCGCGGTGCGCCATGGAGCCCACCCGCTCGGGCAGTGCCTGATAGTCCTCGCCCCGCACATAGGTGTTGCCGCCCCACAGGTTCTGCCCCGACAGATGCGAGGCGGTCAGCTGCAGTCCCTTGTGCCAGCGGTGGTCGTGGGGCCGGTAGTCGGTCACCACCCGGCCGAGGAGGGTGCGCAGCGGATGGATGTACGGCTTCGGCGCCTCCCAGGCCGCCTCGGGCCGGTACACGTACCGCAGGAGTTCTACCCCGCTGTCCGCCGTCGCCACGGCGATGTGGTCGCCGTGGCGGTGGACCAGCGTGGTCCGGCCGGTCACGCGGAGGTCTCCGCCGGAGCGGGCGCCCAGCCGGGCGCGTTGCCGTGCAGGGCGCTGTAGTACGGGTCGCCGGGGCCGATCTCGCCGGCCAGGACGGTGCCTCCGGTGAAGGCCGCCTTGTAGAGGGCGGCGACCAGTTCCAGGCTGGTGCGGCCGTCGGCGCCGCTGCTGCGCGGCCGGCGGCCGGCCCGCAGGTCGCGCAGCAGACCGCGCAGCTGGGCCTCGTGGGAGCTGGGCACATCGGCCCCGAAGTCCCGCCAGACGGCGAGCTGTTCCGCGGTGACCCCGGGGGCCGGGGTGATCCGCCAGTCGGCGTTGCGGTGGCCGTACAGATGGGTGAGTTCGACCGTGGCCCGCTCGCAGTCGATCCGGATCCGGCTCACCTCGTCCGGGCTGAGGACACTGTTGACGATCGTGGCCATGGTCCCGTTCTCGAAACGGACCAGTGCCGTGGAGACGTCCTCCGTCTCCACGTCGTGCACCAGCCGTCCCGCCATCGCGCGGATCTCCGACCAGGGACCCAGCAGATCCAGCAGCAGGTCCATCTGGTGGATGCCGTGGCCCATCGCGGGGCCGCCGCCCTCCGTACTCCAACGGCCCCGCCAGGGCGCGGAGTAGTAGGCCTCGTCCCGGTACCAGGTGGTCTGGCAGTGGGCGACCAGGGGCCGTCCCATCGCCTGCTCGGCCAGCAGCGTCCGGACGTGGTCCGAGCCGGACCCGAACCGGTGCTGGAACACGATCGCGGCGAACGGCCCGCCCTGGTCAGGGGCCTCGGCCGCCTCGATGGCGTCGAAGTCCTCCAGGGAGGGGCAGGGGGGCTTCTCGCACCACACCCAGGCCCCGGCCCGCAGCGCGGCGATCGTCTGGTCGCGGTGGAAGCGTGGCGGGGTGCCGAGCGTGACGAGGTCGGGTCGTTCCCCGGCGAGCATCCGGTCCAGATCCGTGTACGGCCGGCCGGCGCCGGCCTCGGCGCAGAACGCCTCGGCGGACGCGGCGTCGACGTCGACCGCCGCGACGATCTCCAGGGGCTGTTCGCAGGCCAGTGCGCGCAGGGCAGGCAGATGACTCACGCGCGCGATCGCGCCGGTACCGACGATCGCGACCCGGATCGGCCGGCTGGGGGAAGCCTGGCTGGGCGTGACAAACACCTCCACAGTGCGGGCGCCCACCCGATAGTAAGCGCTTTCTCCGTGCGGAAACCTAGGCTTTCCGAACGGTTCGGGTCAAGAGACCTGCCACATGGCCGCCACGGTTCTCCGCCGGGCGGCGGACGACGGCCCGCCGCCCGGAACGCCCCGGCGGGAGCGGTGGAGCACTTGGAGCGACGGGTGGGTGCGGCGGACGGCCCGGTTCGATGGGGTGGGTGCGGTGGCGGGCCCGTTTCGACGGAGTGAGCGGCGGACGGCCCGGCGCGGCGGGGTGAGTGCGGCGGACGGCCCGGCGCGGCCCGATGAGTTCGCACCGTCGCGGGAGTCATTCTGTTGACCCTCGACGCGAGAAGGCGGAGCGATGAGCACCCTGCGCGAAGTACTGGAGAGGCACGTACGCGACGGATCGGTGCCGGGAGCCGTGGGGCTCGTGGCCCGGGGCGACCGGGTGGACCTCCAGGCGGTCGGCGACGCGGAGACCGGTGGCGGCATCCCGATGGCCCCGGACTCGATCTTCCGCATCGCCTCCCTCACCAAACCGATCACCGCGGCGGCGGCCATGATGCTGATCGAGGACGGCCGGATGGGGCTGGAGGACCCGGTCGCCCCCTGGCTGCCGGAACTGGCCTCACCCATGGTCGTACGTACCCCCGGGAGCCCCGTCGACGACGTGGTCCCGGCCGCGCGGCCCATCACCGTGTTCGACCTGCTGACCTTCCGCGCCGGATACGGATTCCCGTCCGACTTCTCGCTGCCGGCCGTCGAGCCCCTGGTCAGCGAACTGAAGCAGGGCCCGCCGCAGCCGCAGGCCGTCGTGGCCCCGGACGCCTGGATGGCTACGCTCTCGCGTATCCCGCTGCTGCACCAGCCGGGGGAGGCGTGGCTGTACAACGCCTGCTCCGACATCCTGGGCGTCCTGATCGCCCGGGTCTCCGGGCAGCCGCTGCCGGAGTTCCTGGCCGAGCGGCTGTGTGAACCGCTCGGCATGACCGACACCGGCTTCCACGTGCCCGCGCGCCGGCTCCACCGGTTCACCGGCTACTACCGCGCCGGCGAGGCCGGGGACCTCGAACGCGTCGATGCACCCGACGGGCAGTGGAGCAGCGAGCCGGCCTTCCCCTCGGCGGCCGGCGGCCTGGTCTCGACCGCCGCCGACTGGTGCGCCTTCGGCCGGATGCTGCTCGCCGGCGGGACGGTGGGTGGCCGTGCTCTGCTGACACCCGCGTCGGTGCGGCAGATGACGACCGACCACCTGACATCCGCCCAGCGCGAGGCGAGCGGACTGTTCACCGAGGGGCAGGGCTGGGGGTTCGGCGGCTCGGTGGACGTCGAGCGGACCGAATCCTGGAACGTACCGGGCCGCTACGGCTGGGTCGGTGGGACCGGCACCGCGGCGCACATCATCCCGGCCACCGGCACGGTCGCCATCATGCTCACCCAGGTGGAGATGGCCGGCCCCAGGCATCCCCGCACGATGCGGGACTTCTGGAGCCACGTCGCCGCCGAGTGAACCGTCTGCGTCCGGGCGGGCCCTGCCGGGCTTCGGCCACGGAGTGAACCCGCCACCCCAGCACGCGGCCCGTGGGCCCCTCAGGCGTCCGCCACCGAGTCGAACCGCACCTCGTCACGTGCCACGCCCTGTGCGTCCGCGTCCACCGAACGGCGCAGGGCCTCATGGAGCTTGGCCGGGGTCAGCACTCCCAGGAACCGCGCCCCGTCCAGGACCGCCACCCAGCCGGCGTCATGCTGGAGCATCTCGCTGAAGGCCTGCTTGAGCGGGGCTCCCACCGGCACCCAGGCATCCATCCGGCGGGCCAGTTCCGCCACTGTTCCGTGCTCACCGGCGATACGGAGCGAGTCCGCCGCCACCCAGCCGTGCAGCTCGCCGTCGCCGTTCAGCACCACCGCCCATCGCGCACCGGTGGCGCCGAGCCGGGCCGCCGCCACCGAGGCTCGCTCGTCCAGCCGGGCGACCGGCGGCTCCTCCAGGTCCTCCGGCTCGATCGTGGTGACGGACAGCCGCTTCAACCCGCGGTCCGCGCCCACGAACTGCGCCACGTACGGGGTCGCCGGTGACCCGAGCACGGCGCCCGGGCGGTCGAACTGCTCGATGCGCCCTTCCCCGTACACCGCGATCCGGTCGCCCATCCGCACCGCCTCCTCGATGTCATGGGTGACCATCAGGACCGTCTTCCTGACCGTGGCCTGCAGGCTCAGGAACTCGTTCTGCAGCCGCTCCCGCACCACCGGGTCCACCGCGCCGAACGGTTCGTCCATCAGCAGCACCGGCGGATCCGCAGCCAGGGCGCGTGCCACCCCGACCCGCTGGCGCTGGCCGCCGGAGAGCTGGGCGGGATACCGCGAGCCGTACGTACCGGGGTCCAGGCCCACCAGATCGAGGAGCTCGGCAGCTCGCGCCCGCGCCCGGGACCGCTTCCAGCCGACCAGGGCCGGGACCGTCGCGGTGTTGTCGAGGACGGTGCGGTGTGGGAAGAGTCCCACCTGCTGGATGACGTAGCCGATCCGGCGGCGCAGTTTCACGGGGTCGACCTTCGCGATGTCCTCGCCGTCCACCAGGATCCGGCCCGAGGTCGGTTCGATCAGCCGGTTCACCATCATCATCGTGGTGGTCTTCCCGCAGCCCGAGGGTCCGACCAGGGTGACCAGTTCACCCTCGTTGACCTCGAAGGACAGTTCGTCGACCGCGGTCGTCCCGTCCGGATAGACCTTGCCGACCTGCTCGAACCGGATCATGGATGAACGGTAGGAGCCGCACGGGGCCGCTGCACACGGGCCGGGGCCGTCCGGGGAACGGCTATGTGCTGAACTGTCCGTGAACCATCGATACAGGAGCCCCCTTGAACAGCTATCGCCTGCCCGGCCTCGTCCTCACCGACCGTTACTTCACGGTTCCGCTCGATCACACCGACCCGGGCGGTGAGCAGATCGAGGTCTTCGGCCGCGAGGTGGTGGCGGGCTCCCGGGCCGGTGAGGAGCTGCCGTGGCTGGTGTATCTGGAGGGCGGCCCCGGTTTCGGCGCCCGGCGTTTCACCGGGGCGGAGGCCTGGCTGGGCCGGGCGGTGAAGGAGTTCCGGGTCCTGCTCCTGGACCAGCGCGGCACCGGCCTGTCCACCCCGGCCAACCGGCAGACCCTGCCGCTGCGCGGCGGTCCGCGTGAGCAGGCCGACTACCTCGCGCACTTCCGGTCCGACAGCATCGTGCGCGACTGCGAGCTGATCCGCCCGCAGCTGACGGGCGGCGCACCCTGGACCGTCCTCGGCCAGTCCTTCGGCGGCTTCTGCGCGGTCCGCTATCTGTCGTCCGCGCCGGAGGGCCTCAGCGCCGTCCTGATCACGGGCGGTCTGCCCTCCCTCGACGCCCACGCGGACGACGTCTACCGGGCCGCGTACCCGCGGATCGAGCGCAAGGTCGCCGCGCACTACCGCCGCTACCCGCAGGACGTCGAACGCGCCCGGGAGATCACCGCTCACCTTGCGGAGCACCGGCCGGAGAGCGCCGGACACCGGCTGACGCCCGAGGGGTTCCAGTCCCTGGGCATCATGCTCGGCGGGAGCAACGGCAGCCACCAGCTGCACTACCTGATGGAGAACGCCTTCGTCACCACCGCGCACGGGACCGAACTCTCCGACACGTTCCAGGAGGCCATGCGCACCGCCAACTCGTTCGCAGGGCACCCGCTGTACGCGGTCCTGCACGAGGCCATCTACGGCCAGGACGAGCGTCCCACCGGCTGGGCGGCCGAGCGGGTCCGGGCGGAGTTCCCGCAGTTCGACGCGGAGGCCGCCCTCAAGGGCGACGGCCCGGTCCTGTTCACCGGCGAGAGCATCCACCCCTGGCACTTCGACGTCGACCCGGCGCTGCGCCCGCTGCGCGAGACCGCGGAGCTGCTCGCCACCCGCGGTGACTGGGAGCCGCTGTACGACACCGAGCGCCTGGCCGCCAACGAGGTCCCGGTGGCCGCAGCCGTGTACCACGACGACATGTACGTGGACACCGCGCACGCGCTGCGCACCGCCGCCGCCATCCGGGGGCTGCGCACCTGGGTGACCGACGAGTTCGAGCACGACGGACTGCGGGCCGGCGGACCGCGCGTGCTCGACCGGCTCCTGGCCCTGGTCCGCGACGAGGTCTGAGTCCTCCGTCACGGGTACGGGCCGGCCGCGGCGGACGCGCGGCCGGCCCGTACCCGTCGTGGTGACTCAGCCCTGGAGCGCGTCCAGTGTCGCGTCGAGGTTCGCGGCCGCGTGGGGAGCGCGGTTGTGCGGGAGCCTCGCCAGCACCGCCGCCATGCCGCAGGTGTTGGTCACGGCGGAGAAGACGAGACCGGCTCCGACACCGGCGGACAGCCAGCGCGCGGCCGGACTGCGCACACCCGCGAGCAGTCCGGCCACCACGAGCGAGCCGGCGGCGAGTCGCACCTGGCGCTCCATCGGCCAGGTGGTCCGGCCGCCCTCGGGGCGGTCCAGGCCGTGGCCCTCGCCCTCCCAGGCGGAGGTGCCGCCGGACAGTGTCGCCGCGTCGATGTCGGCCGCCGAGAGGATGTCGCAGGCCCGCGTGGAGCGGACGCCGGAGGCGCACACCACGAGCAGGGCGCCGCGGGCAGAGGCCGATTTGAGAGCGGGCACCGCCTCGGAGAGGCGGTCGAGCGGGATGTTGAGGGCGCCGGGGACGTGCCCCGAGGCGTATTCGCCGGGGGCGCGCACGTCGATCACGGTGAACTCCGCGAGACGGGCGGCGGCCTGGGTGGGGGAGAGGGATACGGGGCTGGTCACGAGCAGTGTTTCCTTTCGTTCACCGGGTGTGAGGCAGAGACTCCGTCTCTCCTGCCCCGGACGGGCTAGAATACCCCTTGGGGTATAAAAAGGAGGATGTGTGGAACTCGACATGGCGGCCGATGAACTCAAGTCGGTGCTCAATCGCCTGCGCCGTGCACAGGGTCAGCTCACCGGAATCATCAGGATGATTGAGGAAGGGCGCGACTGCGAGGACGTCATCACCCAGATGGCCGCCGTTTCGCGGGCCCTCGACCGCGCGGGCTTCGCGATCATCGCGACGGGACTTCAGCACTGCATGGCCGACGGTGGCAGCGAACCCGCGGACCGGGACCAGATGCGCGCCCGGCTGGAGAAGCTCTTCCTCTCGCTGGCCTGAGGCGGTGCGGGCGTCCCGCACCGTTCGGACGACCGCCCGGGGACTTGCCCACCGACAGGCGGAAGCCGTCCTGTGCGACGGACCGGCGGCGTTCTGCGCGACGGGCCGCCACCGTTCGGACGGCGGAGCCGATGAGCGCGAAGGCGGCGGCCGCCGGCAGTGCGGCGCCGCAGATCCGTTGCGGAGACTCCATGGAGACCTTGGCGGCCGGTCGCTGCCCGTCCCGGGCCCCGGTACCGCCGTCGCCGTGAGCGGGGCGACGAGCGCCCGGTCCAGTGCCCGCCCGAATCTCCGCGCCGCTCCCGCACCGGGAATTCCGGGGCGGCCCAGGCGGTCATCCCGCCGTGGGCGCCGACGGCGGGCACCCCGTGGCCCGCGAGGATCCGGGCCGCCCGGCGCGACCGGTTGCCGGAGCGGCAGATCGCCACTACCGGCAGGCCGGCGGGTGCGGGCAGCGGGGTACCGTCCGCGAGCGCGGACAACGGCAGGTGCGCGGCGCCGGGTCCATGCCCGGCGTGCCCCGCGGAAGGCCCGTACCAGGTGTGCCGTGCGGTCGGAGGCTGTCCCCGGATTCGCGGAGGTCCCGGCGGGCGCGCGGCGTCGGATGCCGCACCGTGGCGTGTTGTCGGAACGCCCGAATGCCTCCGGCATGCGCGCGCCTCTCCGCCGTGCGACGCACCGCGTCCGACGCCGCGCGCTGATCCACCGGGAATCGCGGGACAGCCCTTAGCCTGCCGACATGACGGAGCAGCTCGAACCCATGCCCGCGGACTGGCGGCGCGCCCTCGCCGTCGTCGCCCACCCCGACGACCTGGAGTACGGCTGCGCGGCGGCCGTCGCGGGCTGGACCGACGAGGGGCGTGACATCACCTACCTCCTGGTCACGCGCGGAGAGGCCGGGATCGACACGCTCGAACCGGAGAAGTGCGCGCCGCTGCGCGAGCGGGAGCAGCGCGCGAGCGCTGCGGCCGTCGGGGTCGCCCGCGTCGAGTTCCTCGATCACCACGACGGGGTGATCGAGTACGGCATCGGTCTGCGCCGGGACATCGCGGCAGCCGTCCGCCGCCACCGGCCGGAGCTGGTGATCACGCTGAACCACCGCGATACCTGGGGCGGTGTCGCCTGGAACACCCCTGATCACCGTGCGGTCGGGCGCGCCGTACTGGACGCGGCGGCCGACGCCGGCAATCGCTGGATCTTCCCGGAGCTCACCGAGCAGGGCCTCGCGCCGTGGGACGGTGTGCGCTGGGTGGCCGTCGCCGGATCGTCCACGCCCACCCACGCGGTCGACGCGACGGCGGGCCTCGAACGGTCCGTGCAGTCGCTGCTCGCGCACCGTACGTACATCGAGGCCCTCACGGACGAGGACCCCGAGGCGTACTGCCGCACCTTCCTCGCCGGTAACGCGCAGGCTTCCGCCGAGCGCTTCGGAGGCCGCCCGGCGGTCACGTTCGAGCTCTTCGCGCGCTGAGTGCGGGCCCTCTGGCCACCGAAGGCGCGTCGCCGTACCCTGTGCCGCGCGAGAAGATCTGACGATGTGTCAGCCTATCGGGGGGCGGCCGTGCTCGACATTCTGGACCACGACATCCCGCACGGCCAGGAGCGGATGTCGCTCCGGATCGAGAACGGCGTCGGCCTGCTCACGCTGTGCCGGCCGCGGCAGCTCAACGGCTGGAGCTGGGAGTCGAGCAGACAGCTCGGCATCATGGCCGACCGGATCCGCTTCGACGACTCGGTCCGTGCGGTCCTGCTGCGGGGCGAGGGCCGGGCCTTCTGCGCCGGGATCGATGTCACCGCGCCCGGCGGCGACATCACGGGCCGTACCGCAGCCGAGCGCACCCAGCGCTACTACGAGGGCATCCGCTGGGTGCACGAGCGTTTCGCCGCCTTCGCCGGGCTTCCGCAGCCGGTGATCGCCGCCGTGCAGGGCTACTGCCTCGGCTTCGGCTTCGAGCTCGCGCTCATGGCCGACATCCGGATCGCCGCAGACGACGCCGTGTTCGCGCTGCCGGAGGCCGGGATCGGGGTGGCGGTCGACGCCGGTGGCGACATGCGGATCGCCCGCGAGGCGGGTGCGGGCTGGGCGAAGTACCTCGCGCTCACCGGCCGCCGGATCGACGCGGCGACCGCGGAGCGGATCGGGCTGCTCCAGACGGTCACGCCGCTCGCCGAACTGGAGCGCACCGCCCGGTCCGTCGCCGAGGCGGTCGCGGCGAACGCGCCCCTGGCCGTACGTCACATCAAGCGCTCCGTCGACGCGTACGCCGACGCCGGCCTCGGCGAGGCGCTGGACCGTACGGCCCTGGCGGCTGCGCTCACCCTCACTTCGCAGGACGCGGCCGAGGGCTACGCCGCGAAGGCGGCCCGCCGCCCGCCGCACTTCGACGGGATCTGACCCGGAACTCCGCTCACGCGATGCCGGGCAGGGTGAAGGGCCCGCGCCCCAGCTGTTCGCGTACCGGCACCACGGGTGGTGCGACGAGCGAACGCCGCTGCCAGTTCGCCCCGTCCACCACCAGCGAATGGCCGGAAATGAACGAGGCGTACGGCGAGGCCAGGAAGGTGGCCGCCCAGCCCAGTTCGCGTGGCAGGCCCACCCGCAGTGCGGGCTGGCGCGCGGCGAGTTCCCCGTTCCCGGTGCCTTCTGCCGCGCCGTCCCGGTCCAGGTGGGCGCGGATGTCGCCGGTCATGTCCTCGTGCGGCATCAGGCCCGGCACCAGGCCGTTGACGCGGAGTCCGTACGGCCCCCACTCCACGGCAAGGGTCTCGACCAGGTTCTTCACCCCGGCCTTCGCCGCCGCGGAGTGTGCGTAACCGGGGCCGCCCGTCCAGGCGTACGAGGCGCCGACGCACACGATCGAGCCACCGGTCCCGGCGGCGAGGTGGCGTCGCCCGAACTCCCGGGTCATGAACCAGGTGCCGGTCAGCGTGATGTCCAGTACGGCCCGCCAGGCGTTGGGGGACAGGTCCTCGGCGGGTGACGGGAAGTTGGCCGCCGCGTTGTTGACGAGGACGTCGGGCGGGCCCAGTTCGGCTTCGGCCGCGTCGAAGACATCCGCGACTCTTTCCGGATCGCGGATGTCGCCCGGAACGGCCAGGATCCGGCCCCCGGTCAGCGGCGCCAGCTCCTCCCGGGCGGCCCTCAGCCGTCCGGCGTTGCGGCCGACGAGCACCAGATGCGCCCCCAGCCGTGCGAACTCGGCCGCGACGGCCTTGCCGAGGCCCGAGCCGCCGCCGGTCACCAGCACCACGCTCCCGTCGTACGTACCGGGCGGCAGGGCGCTCGCGCCGAGCGGGGGCGGAGCGGTGATTCCGGGGGTGTTCATGTTCTCCGTCATGGAGGCATGAGTACCGCTTCTGCCGTGACGGGGCCAGGCTTGTGAGGGGTCGAAGCCTGGCTTCTGTGAGACAAAAATCCAGGCATCCGAGATGAAAGTCCAGGTCCAAGCGCTGATGTTGTCCAGACCATTGACATGTAAGTGCCAGGATGTTGAATTCGGTGATGTTGTGTTGCGCGACTCTGGTGACTTGAGTGACCGATGGAGGATCTGTGACGCCTCGCCCACCCCGTCTCACCGCGATGGCCGCGGCGGCGGCCCTGTTCGCCGGTGGTCTGCTGACCACCGGGCCCGCCGCCCAGGCGGCCGGTAACCGACCGGGCGGTGTCCCGGCCAAGGCCCAGGACGCCCCGGCCATCACCCCCACCCCGCAGTCCGTCAGGAACCGGTCCGACCGGATCACGATCACGCCCACCGTCACCCTGGTCACCGGGCAGGCGGCCGACGAGCCGGCCCTCGCCGTGGTGACCGCGGCCCTGCGCAAGGCGGGCGCACGGCGGGTCGTCCGCTCCACGCGGCCGGCCCCCGCCGGGCTCAACGTCCACATCGGCGACGCCGGCGCGCTGGCCGCCCTCAAGCTCGAAGGGCCGTCCGGGCTGCCCGCCGACGGGTACGTCCTCGGCATCGGGGCGGGCCGCATCGTCCTCGCCGGCAAGGACGGCACCGGGACGTACTACGCCGCGCAGACCCTCCGCCAGATCCTCCCGCAGCGAGCGCAGCCCGGGGCCCGCGTCGGCGGAATCGCGGTGCGCGACTGGCCCGGCACCGCGCTGCGCGGTGTCATCGAGGGCTTCTACGGCACCCCGTGGTCCCACGAGGCCCGCCTGGACCAGCTCGACTACTACGGCGAGCACAAGATGAACATCTACGTGTACTCGCCCAAGGACGACGCCTACCTGCGCGAGAAGTGGCGCGACGCCTACCCCGCCGACCAGCTGGCGCAGATCAAGGAGCTCACCGACCGGGCGGTCCAGCGGCACGTCGAGTTCACCTACGCGCTCTCGCCGGGCCTGTCGGTCTGCTACAGCTCCGACGCGGACGCGAAAGCGCTCGTCGACAAGTTCCAGACGATCTGGGACATCGGTGTGCGGACCTTCGCGGTGCCGCTCGACGACATCAGCTACACCGACTGGAACTGTGACGCCGACAAGGCGAAATGGGGCACCGGCGGCGGTGCGGCGGGCGCCGCGCAGGCGTACCTCCTGAACAAGGTCAACCAGGAGTTCATCGCCACCCACCCCGGCGCCGAGCCGCTCCAGATGGTCCCCACCGAGTACTACAACGTCAGTCCGTCCCCGTACAAGACGGCTCTCGCCGAGCAGCTCGACCCGGACGTGCTGGTCGAGTGGACCGGTGTCGGCGTGGTCGCGCCGACCATGACGGTCGCCCAGGCCGACGCGGCCCGCAAGGTGTTCGGCCACCCGATCCTGACCTGGGACAACTACCCCGTCAACGACTACGCGACGAACCGGCTGCTGCTCGGCCCGTTCAACGGCCGCGAGAAGGGCCTGCCGGGCTGGCTGGCCGGGATCACCGCCAACCCGATGATCCAGCCGTACGCCTCGAAGCTCTCGCTGTACACGGTGGCGGACTACGCCTGGAACGACGCGGCCTACGACCCGCGCACCTCGTGGGGCAAGGGGCTCAAGGAGTACGCGGGCGGCGACGCCCGCACCGAACAGGCCCTGCGCGCCTTCGCCGACGTCAACTACAGCTCGGCGCTCAACACCGACAAGGCGCCGGAACTGTCCGCCGAGTTCGCCCGCTACTGGGAGTCCGGGGACGCCAAGCGGCTGACCTCGGTGCTCGCCGGCCTCGGCGCCGCCCCGGCGCGGCTGCGCGCGGACCTTCCGGACCGCGGCTTCATCGCGGACTCGGGCCCCTGGCTGGACGCCACCGCGTCCTGGGCGACCGCCGCCCGCACCGCCCTGAGCATGGTCGAGGCGGCACGCGGCGGAGACGGCGACCGGGCCTGGGCGCTCCGCCAGCAGCTGCCCGCGCAGGTCGAGCGCGCGAAGTCGTTCACGTACACCGGGCTCGGCGGAGGCAAGGTGCCGGTCCTCGTCGGCGACGGGAAGCTGGACGGGTTCATCGAGGCGGCCACCGCCGCGCACGACCGGATCCTCGGCGTGAGCGGCCGGCCCACGGCGTCGACGAGCCTGGGCACATACCAGAGCAACACCCTCGCCCGGATGCTCGACGGCGACGACTCCACCTACTACTGGAGCGACGGGGCGCCCGCGGCGGGCGACCAGCTCACCGTGGACCTCGGGGAGGCCCGGGACATCGGCGACGTCACGCTCGCCATGGGCAAGCCCGGCAGCACCGAGGACTACCTCCACGCGGGAGTGCTGGAGTACTCGGTGGACGGGCAGAACTGGACGCAGCTGACGGGGTTCTCCGGCAAGCCTGACGTCACCGCGGCCGTCCCCGCCGGCACCGAGGCCCGCTATGTCCGGGCCCGCGCGACCGCCGGACAGAACAGCTGGCTCGTCGTCCGTGAGTTCCACGTGGCGACCACGGACGGGGAGATCACGGGCAACCCGCCGGCTGCCGACGGATCGGCGCTGCGCTCGGCGGCCGACGGCGACCCGGCCACCGCGTACCGTGCCGCGCGCGCACCGGAGCCGGGCGAGACGCTGGAGGTGGGTCTGGTCGCCGCACGTGCGGTCGGCTCGGTCACCGTCCTCCAGCCGGCCGGTTCACGGGCCGCCGCCGACATCCAGCTGCGGAACGCGGACGGAAGCTGGCAGACCATCGGCACACTCGACGGCCCGTACACGAGCGTCGACGCGGCGGGCCGGACCGCCGACGCGGTACGCCTCGCCTGGCACACCGGCTCCGCGGCGCCCGTGATCGCGGAGGTCGTGGTCGGGAAGTAGCGGCCGCACGGTTGCCCAGTGCGCCCGGCGCCGCCGCACCTCCAGGGGCGGGGCCGGGCGCACACCCATGTCGGCCCGCGGTCGAATCGACCACCCGCAGGTTGTTCCCACAGGGGCAAGCGACCGCTTAGTATGCGGCGGAGCAGTGGTAATGCCGACAGTGTTGTGGAGGCCCCTCATGCAGGCATGGCGAGTGCACCGGAACGGCGAGCCGAGCGAGGTGATGCGGCTGGAGGAAACGGACCGGCCGACGCCCGGCGACGGGCAGGTGCTCATCGAGGTGCTCGCGGCGAACATCAACTTCCCCGACGCGCTGCTCTGCCGCGGCCAGTACCAGGTACGGCCCCCGCTGCCGTTCACCCCCGGCGTGGAGATCTGCGGCCGGACCGAGGACGGGCGCCGGGTGCTCGCCACGCCCGCCCTGCCGGACGGCGGGTTCGCCCAGTACGTCGTCGCGGACGAGGCGACGCTGCGGCCGGCTCCGGAGGGGCTCGACGACGCGGAGGCGGCGGCCCTGCACATCGGCTACCAGACCGGCTGGTTCGGACTGCACCGCCGGGCGCGCCTCCAGGCGGGCGAGACCCTCCTCGTCCACGCCGCGGCAGGCGGCGTCGGCAGCGCGGCCGTCCAGCTCGGCAAGGCCGCCGGCGCCACTGTCATCGGTGTGGTCGGAGGCCCCGAGAAGGCCAAGACCGCCGCCGAACTCGGCTGCGACCTGGTCATCGACCGGCGCACCGAGGACATCGTCGCCGCGGTCAAGGACTTCACCGGCGGCCGTGGCGCCGACGTGGTCTACGACCCGGTCGGCGGCGAGGCGTACGCCAAGTCCGTGAAGTGCATCGCCTTCGAGGGCCGGGTGATCGTCGTCGGCTTCGCCAGCGGCGACATTCCCACCCCCGGACTCAACCACGCCCTGGTGAAGAACTACTCCGTCGTCGGTCTCCACTGGGGCCTGTACAACACCAAGGACCCGCAGGCGGTCCGCGACTGCCACGAGGAGCTCACCCGGCTCGCCGGGCAGGGTGGCATCAAGCCGCTCATCAGCGAGCGGGTCCCGATGGACGGGGCAGCGGCCGCCGTCCAGCGCGTCGCCGACGGCACCAGTACCGGCCGCATCGTCGTCCTCCCGTCAGGAGCCGCCCGATGACCGCCCCCGACGCCGCGCAACTGCGCCGCCTCACCCGGGAACTGCTCGCCGCGTACCCCCCGGCCACCACGGACCACACCGACTTCCTCAAGGCGCGCTTCGACGCCGGACTCGCCTGGGTGCACTACCCGGCCGGACTCGGCGGCCTCGACGCGCCGCGCTCCCTCCAGCCCGTCGTCGACGCCGAACTCGCCGCGGCGAACGCCCCGGACAACGACCCGCGCCGCATCGGCATCGGACTCGGCATGGCGGCCCCGACCATCCTCGGCTTCGGCACCGACGAGCAGAAACAGCGCTTCCTGCGCCCCCTGTGGGTCGGCGAGGAGGTGTGGTGCCAGCTCTTCAGTGAGCCGGGCGCCGGCTCCGACCTGGCCGCCCTCGGCACGCGCGCGGTGCGCGACGGGGAGGAGTGGGTGGTCGACGGACAGAAGGTCTGGACGTCCAGCGCCCATGTGGCCCGCTGGGCGATCCTCATCGCCCGCACCGACCCGGACGTGCCCAAGCACCGCGGCATCAGCTACTTCATCTGCGACATGACCGACCCCGGCGTCGAGGTGCGGCCGCTGCGCCAGATCACCGGCGAGGCCGAGTTCAACGAGGTCTTCCTCACCGGGGTGCGCATCCCCGACAGCCGCCGCCTCGGCGCGGTCGGCGAGGGCTGGAAGGTCGCGCAGACGACCCTGATGAACGAACGCGTCTCCATCGGCGGATCCCGCATTCCCCGCGAGGGCGGCATGATCGGCCCCATCGCGCGGACCTGGCGCGAACGCCCCGAACTGCGCACCCACGACCTGCACCAGCGCCTGCTCACCCTCTGGGTCGAGGCCGAGGTCGCCCGTCTGGCCGGTGAACGCCTGCGCCAGCAGCTCGTCGCCGGACAGCCGGGCCCCGAGGGCTCCGGCATGAAGCTCGCCTTCGCCCGCCTCAACCAGGAGATCAGCGGCCTCGAAGTCGAACTCCTCGGCGACGACGGGCTGCTGTACAGCGACTGGACCATGCGGCGTCCGGACCACGTGGACTTCACCGGACGCGACGCCGGCTACCGCTACCTCCGCTCCAAGGGCAACTCCATCGAGGGCGGTACGAGCGAGGTACTGCTCAACATCGTCGCCGAACGCGTGCTCGGTCTGCCTGCCGAGCCGCGCAACGACAAGGACGTCGCCTGGAAGGACCTGTCCCGATGACCGTACAGACCGAACCGACCCAGGCGCCCGACCTCCTGTACTCGGAGGCTGAGGAGGATCTGAGGGCCGCGGTCCGCTCCCTGCTCGCCGACCGTGCCGACGCGCCGGCGGTGATCGCCCGCACCGAGTCCGACACGCCGTACGACCCGCAGCTCTGGAAGGCTCTCGCGACCGGCATCGGAGCCGCCGGCCTGCTGGTGCCCGAAAAGCTGGGCGGACAGGGCGCCACCCATCGCGAGGCCGCCGTCGTCGTCGAGGAACTCGGACGCAGCGTCGCCCCCGCGCCCTACCTGACCAGCTCCGTCGCCGCCACCGAGACGCTGCTGGCGCTCGGCTCCGAAGACGGAGCCGTGGCCGGACTCCTCGCCGGACTGGCCGCGGGCCGCAAGGTCGCGGTGCTCGCCGTGCCCTTCTCCGCCGCGGCGTCCGACACGCCGGTGGTGACCGCCGCGCTCGACGGGACACTCGGGCCGGTCGCAGACGCGGCCGCCGCCGACGTGTTCCTGGTCCCCACCACCGACGGCCTCTACGCCGTCGACGCGGACGCACCCGGTGTCACCGTCCAGCCGCTCGTCCCGCTCGACCTCACCCGCCCGCTCGCCGCCGTCACCCTCACCGGCGCCGCCGGCACCCGCCTCGCGGACGCCGGCGCGGCACGGTCCGCGGTCGACCGGGGGCTGCTGGCCGGTGCCGGGCTGCTCGCCTCCGAACAGCTCGGACTGGCCGAATGGTGCCTGACCGAGACGGTCCGGCACACCCGGGAGCGCCATCAGTTCAACCGCCCGGTCGGATCCTTCCAGTCGCTGAAACACCGCATGGCGCAGCTCTGGCTGGAGGTCGTGTCGGCCCGGGCCGCGGCACGGAACGCGGCCGACGCGCTGGCGACGGGCAGCCCCGACGCGCCGCTGGCCGTGGCCGTGGCGCAGGCGTACTGCTCCAAGGTCGCCGTCCACGCGGCGGAGGAGTGTGTCCAGCTGCACGGCGGCATCGGGATGACCTGGGAGCACCCGGCGCACCTGTATCTGAAGCGCGCCAAGGCGGACGCGAACGCCTTCGGGACGGCGGGCCGTCACCGCGAGACCGTCGCCGCCCTGATGGAGCTGCCGGCGCCGTAGCGGCATCGTCCGGACCGGAGCGGGGGTACGTGCTCACGTACCCCCGCTCCGTCGTGCGCGCGCACCGGCGAAGGCGGCCGGGCCCGCATCGTGCGGAACCGGTCACGGTGGGCGGAACACAGGCTGACCGGTGGGCGGCGATCGAGCCAACTCTCTTCGCCGGCACCCCTGTTGCGGCGCGACGCTTCCATACTCGGTCGCGTCCGCCCATCCGGCACGCCTCGCAACCGGGAGATTCCATGGCGTTCCCCACTCGTCGCCGCGTCGTCACCACCGCCCTGGCCACCGCGGCCGCGGCCACCCTCGTACCCCACCAGCCGGCCACCGCGAACGAAGCCGCGCGCCCGCGGACCGGCGTCCCGGGCCCCCCGCCGCTGCTCAGGGCGCACGCGCACAACGACTACCTGCACCCCCGCCCGCTCCACGACGCGCTGGCCCAGGGCTTCACCAGTGTCGAGGCCGACATCTTCCTGGTGGAAGGCGAACTGCTCGTCGCCCACGAGGCCACCGGCCTCGACCCCGCCCGCACACTCTCCGCGCTCTACCTCGGTCCGCTCCTCGCCCGGGTGCGGGCCAACCACGGGACCGTGTTCCGCGGCGACCGCACGCCGGTGCAGCTGCTGATCGACATCAAGACGGACGGTGCGGCCGCCTACGCGGAGCTCGACCGCCAACTCCGCCGCCACCGGCAGATGCTGACCTCCTTCCAGCACGGCCGGGTACGGCCCGGGGCCGTCACCGCCGTGATCTCGGGCGACCGGGCCGCACGCGCCCCGATGGAGGCCCAGCGCACCCGGTACGCCTTCTACGACGGCCGGCTCGACGACCTCGGTACCGCGGCCACGGCCTCGTTCGTCCCGCTCGTCAGCAGCAGCTGGACGGGGACGTTCGGCTGGCTCGGCGCCGGCCCCGTCCCGCCCGCCGAACGGGACGCCCTGCGCGCGATCACCGCCGCCGCGCACGGTGCGGGGCAGCGCGTGCGCTTCTGGGCCACACCCGATGCCCCGGGACCCGAACGCGAAGCGGTCTGGGCGGAGTTGCTGGCCGCCGGGGTGGACCACCTGAACACCGACGACCTCACGGGACTCGCCCGCTTCCTCCGTGCCCACGACCGGCACGCCCGCTGAGGGCCGTACCACCGGGAATCGCGGGACGGCCCCCAGGGACTTCGCGTTCGGATCATGCCGGGCTCGCGGGGCCGGCATGATCCACACGCATGACCCCGTGCCGGCGACCACGGACCGGCCCGCCGCAGGCGTACCCGTTTGGCGGACACGCCAGTGCGCCGGATGGCTCCTCCGCTACGCCAAACTGACGCCGAATGCCGCAATTCCGGCGCGGCGGAGGAGGTTGGCCATGGCCATTTCGATCTCACTGGTGCTGCTTCTGCTGATTCTCGCGGTGATCTTCCTCCGCAACGGCGGACTCAAGGTCTCGCACGCGCTGGTCTGCGCCCTCCTCGGGTTCTTCCTCGCAGGCACGAGCATGGCCCCCACCATCCAGGAAGGCATCACGGCCACCGCGGACGTCGTCAGCAGCATCAGGCCCTGACCTCGGGGGCGGGGGTCAAGCAGTGACCCTCAAGCGTGCACGAACGGTCCGGGCCGGGACCGGAACATGATCACTACGGTCAACAGCGCGCATCCTGCGCCCATGCGGTGACCAGGGACATCCGGGTGTGAAACGGTCCGGTGGGGCACGGGCCGGGCCGGACCGTGGCCTCGCCCGGACCTGGGACGTCCGCCGGGCGTCGCACCGAGCCGGGCCCCGGAGAGCGCAGCCATGTCATTCCCTCTTCCCGGACGCGATCCGGGCGCCGTCCATCACGAGCACTGCAGGAGCAGCCGCTGCTGCCGTTGTCAGCAGCGGCCCTGGACGACGGCCCGCGGAAGTGAACGCCTCTGCGGACTCTGCGCCTCGTGCTGCCAGGAGTGCGGTCGGGCGCCGGCCCGGCACCTGGACGGTCTCGACGGCGGGATCTGCGGCGACTGCCGCGGCGTGTGCGCCCGCTGCGGTACGCCGCTCGCGGCCGACGGCGACTGCCAGTGCAGGCGATGGCAGCGACCGGGGGCCGATCCGGTCGGATACCTCCTGCACGCGATGCCGCCGCCGCTCATACGGGAGTTCCGCAGCGGAATTCCGGGCGAACTCGTGGCGCTGATCCGGCGGGAGCTCGGCCGGCGCACCCCCGACCAGCTGCTGGACCGGGTCGAGCGCCGGTGGAACGCCCGCTGGTCCCACACGCTTCAGGAGAAGGACGAGGAAGGGCGCCGCAGGCAGCCCTGGGACATCGCTGAGCAGCTGCTCCGGCCGGGGCTCTGCGCCGAACCGAGGTGCGAGGACGGCAGGCTGATCACCACCGACTCGCCCTGCGCGCTCTGCGTGAATCCGCTGCATCGCTTCGTGCCCGCCCAGGCCGACCGCCGGGCCGCCTCGGACCGGGCCAGAAGCACAGCGGCCGTGATCAGGCGCGAGATGCTCGACCGGCGTACCGGCGGGCGGCGCTGAGTTCCGGCGTGGCACCGGCCGGTGGCATTGCGCCCGCGTGAAGCGTCCATGAAACACAGGGCATTTCCATGGACACCTCAAGGGCCTCGTCCTAGCGTCGGTCGGCGGCGCGACCCCCCGCCCCCGACCGAGGAGTCCGATGTCCCCGCAGCCCAGAAGCAGACCCTTCCGCGCGCTTGCCCTGGCACTTGCCCTCTGCGCCTCGGCGTTCATGGTCTCCGGCGCGCCGGCCGCAGCGGCCGAGATACCCCGCGCCCCCGGGCACCGGCTGGTCAGCGACTACACGGGCGGCCCGGCCACGGCCGCGCCCGTGCCCGGGCAGGCCCCGCCCCAGCACCCCTTCCTCGCCCCGAACGGCCGCAGTGGCATGCACGGCGACGCGGCGGGCAGCGGCACGCACCCGTACTCCGGTCCGCTCGGCCGCGACCCCGAGGTCAGGAGCGAACAGATCGCTCCGCTGGGCGGCGAGTGCGCCACCGCCACCTTCGACGCGGCGGGCCGGCTGATCACGGTATGCGGCACGTTCACCGGATTCCTGCTCAAGCTCCTGGACCCGCGCACCCTCGACACCCTCGCCGAGTACGCGCTGCCGCAGCGATCCTCGACCGTCGAGGCCATCACCCGGCTCGACTTCTCGAAGATATTCAAGGACACCTCGGGCGGCGCCTACTTCTACCTCGACAACCAGGACCGGGTGGTTCTCGCCGACTCCCGCCAGCACATCCAGCGGATCGCGCACGAACAGGCGGCCGACGGCAGCTGGCGGTTCACCGTCGTCGACGACTGGGACCTCACCGGCCAGGTGCCGCACGACTGCGTCAGCTGGACGAACCTCTACCCGAGCGGCACCTGCGACCCCGTCACCTCCGTCATGCCCGACTGGCAGGGACGCGTCTGGTGGGTGACCCGTCTCGGCAGGGTCGGCACGGTCGACCCGCAGACCTCCGCCATCCGGTCCGTGCAGCTCACCGGCGAGGAGATCCAGAACTCGTTCTCCGTCGCCGAGGACGGCGTCTCGATCGTCACCGATCACGCCCTCTACAGCTTCGCTGCGGCGTCCGACGGCACCCCGCGCGTGCAGTGGCGGCAGACGTACGACCGCGGGACCGGCACGAAGCCCGGCTCGGTGAACCAGGGTTCGGGCACCACCCCGGACCTCTTCGGCGACGGGGACGACTACGTCGCCATCACCGACAACGCCGACGACCGGATGAACGTACTCGTCTACCGCCGCGCCCCGGACGTCCCCGACGACCGCCGGCTCGTCTGCAAGGTCCCGGTGTTCGGCTCCGGAGCCTCCACGACCGACAACTCCATGATCAGCTGGGGCAACAGCCTCGTCGTCGAGAACAACTACGGCTACGAGAACGTCAGTACGCTCCTTCTCGGCCGCAGCGTCGTCGGCGGAGTCGCCCGTATCGACGTACGTCCCGACGGCAGCGGCTGCGACACGGTCTGGGAGAGCGCCGTCCGCTCACCCTCCACCGTGCCCAAACTGTCCACCGCCAACGGCCTGCTCTACTTCTACGAGAAGCAGCCCAACGCTCTCGGCATCGACGCCTGGTACCTCACCGCCGTCGACTACCGCACCGGACAACGCCGTTGGTCCAAGCTCACCGGCACGGGACTCTCGTACGACAACAACTGGGCGCCGGTCACCATCGGTCCCGACGGCACGGCGTACGTCGGCGTCTTCAACGGAATCGTGGCGGTCCGCGACACCGGATGACGCGCGGGCGAGGCTGCCCGGGCCGGCTACTCCGCGGCGGGTTCCCCCGCCGCCCGGTCCGGCCCGGGCAGAGTGGTGGGAACCGTGGCCGCCGCACCCCGCCGGACGGCTTCCACCACCGCCTCGTGCAGCGAACGGCTGGCCTCCTCCGACGGGCAGGGCACAGGGCTCCCCGCCATCGTGAACCAGTCGGCGGCATCGGTGTACTGCACAGTGATCTGTGCCGTGCCCTCCGCCCAAGTGGTGTGCACGGTCAGGTCGCCGGACAGCGGCCCGACCTCCTCGGTGAGCACGCCGCCGTGCCCCGAGTAAACTCCGCGTGTCGTCCAGGACGCCCAGGTCATACGTCCAGGCTCGCACCAAAACCGGCGTATCGCGACCCACGGGTGACAAGTCCCCGAACCGCGCGGCCCGCAGGGCTCGACCACAGGTCCGGCCGGCGAAACCCGGGTGGATTCCAGCGAACTTTTTCGCGCGCCCGCACTGCGGTTCCCGCAGCCGCCTATCCCGTTGCCCTGCCTCGCTCTTGGCGTCAAATCGTTGATGAACCATCTCCAGGCGACGAATTCCGTAGGAAAACTGCTATTGACCTGCGGAACGCGTCGGTATTGCATGACGCGCTGGGAGCACCGGAACCATCCACCACACCTTGTCCGGAGGCGATACCGCTCCCGCGCTCTGACACCGCACCTGTTGATCGGAACCCGACTCGATGACCGACACGCTCAGCGCTCCACAGGCACTCGCCCCCGCGACCGGACCCACCCCGCAAAAGCTCAAGCGTTCCATCGGCGTCGTCGGCGGGACCCTGCTCACGCTGTCCTGCGTGACGCCCGCCTCCACCCTCTTCGTGGTGGTTCCGGACCTGTTCGCCGGCCTCGGCACCTACACCGCGCTCACCATCGCCATCGGCTCGCTGCTCTGTATCGCGGTGGCCTTCTGCTACTCGGAGCTGGGCACCCTCATTCCCAGCGCAGGCGGCGAGTACGCCATGGTGTCGACGATGGCGGGCCGTCTCGCCGGCTGGCTCGTGTTCGTGCTCTCCCTGCTCGTCGTCATGATCGTGCCCCCGGTCATCGCCATGGGGACCGCCGACTACCTCGCACCCCTCGTACACATCCCCGCCTCCCTGGCCGGAGCGGGCGTCATGCTGCTCGCCACCCTCGCGGGCCTCCTCGACCTGCGCGCCAACGCCTGGATCACCGGCATCTTCCTGGTCCTGGAGGTGATCGCCGCCGGAGTCGTCGCCGTCCTCGGGTTCGCCCACTCCGAGCGGGGCGCCGACGCGCTGGTGCACGGTTCCGTCGCCTCGCCGGGCGGCACGAGCTCGACCGTCACCGCCATGACGGTCGTCTCCGGGCTCGCCATCGCCCTCTTCATCACCCAGGGCTTCTCCACGGCCGTCTACCTCTCCGAGGAACTGGAGAACCCGCGACGCAACGTGGCCCGTACGGTCCTCGCCACGCTCGCGATCTCGACGGCCGTCATCCTCGTCCCCGTCATCGCCATCACCATGGGCGCCCCCGACCTCGCGGCCCTGACCTCCGGCGACCTGAGCGGCATGGTCGAGGCGTGGTCCAACCCGGCCGTCGGTACGTTCGTCAGCCTCTGCGTAGCCCTCGCCATCATCAACGCCGGGATCGTCATGGTCATCCAGAACTCCCGGGTGCTGTTCGCCTCCGCCCGGGACCAGGCATGGCCCGCCCCGGTCAACCGGGCCCTGTCCCGGCTCGGCCGCTTCGGCTCGCCGTGGGTGGCGACGCTCCTCGTGGGCATTCCGGGAGCGGCCCTCTGCTTCGTCAGCCTCGACACCCTGTACGGAGTGACCGGCGTCTCCGTCACCGCCATGTACCTGCTGGTGGCCGTCGCCGCGCTGCTCTGCCGCCGCGGCGCCCACCGTGACGCACCCGCCTGGCGCATGCCGCTCTGGCCCGCCGTTCCGGTGCTGCTCATCCTCGTCCTCGCCTACATCCTGAGCCGGCAGGAGGCCGAGTACCTGCTCTGGACCCGCGGGATCACCGCGGTCGCCACGCTGTACTGGGCCCTCTACCTGAGGCCCCGCCGTGCGACCCGATGGCTGGTGAGCATCCCCGAGGACACGCAGGTCTGAGGCAGGTTCTCCGGTGATCGGGTGACACCGGGCGGTGGCACGTCATGCCGGACCTGCCATGGGGTTAGGCATCCGGACATGACATGTGACTCCCCACCTGAGAACACCGGATTCCTCCGCACCCGGCGCGTGCGCGCCGCCGGCGCCGCAGGCGTCCTCCTGGCCGCCGCCCTGCTCACGGGCTGCGGCCAGGACAGCGGCGACACCTCGACGGGTACGGCCACCTCGGAGGCCGCGCGTGCCGTCCCGGAACGGACCACCACGCCCTCGTACAGCGCGAGCAAGAGCGCGTCCGCCACCGCCGCGCTGACCCAGGACCAGAAGGACCGCAAGAAGCTCCTGGACTCCACCAAGATCACCTTCGACAAGGCCGTCACGACGGCCGAAGGCGCCGTCAGCGGCGGCAAGGTGGTCGATCTCGATCTGCGGGGCCCGGGCAAGTCGGACGACGACACCGACCGGGAGAGCGCGTCGCCCAGCGCGAGCGCGTCCCCGTCCGGAACCGCCTCCCCGTCCGGGAGCGCCTCGCCGTCCGGCAGCGCGAGCGCGTCCCCGACGGCAACCGGTGCCTCGCCCAGCGACGCCTCCGCCTCGCCGGCCGCCACCGGCCCGGAGTGGGTCGCCACGGTCGCCGCCACGGACGGGACCGAGCACACCGTGCGTATCGACGCCGTCTCCGGCAAGGTCGTCAAGTCCACCGAGGACACCGGTCAGGACGCCGAGGACAAGAGCCGCACGGCCGGCTGGGTCGCCAAGGCGAAGCAGACACCGCAGCAGGCGGCCAAGGCGGCGACGGACAAGAAGAAGGGCACCGTCACCTCCCTGGAACTGGACGAGAACGACAAGAACGTCCTCGTCTGGTCGGTGGACGTCGTGGACAAGAGCTGGAACAAGACCACGGTGGACGTGGACGCGGCCACCGGCTCCGTCACCGCCGAGGAGACCGACACCGACTGACCCGGGCCCCGGCCCGGCACCCCGCCGCACGCACGAAAGGCCCCCGGTTCGCACGGACCGGGGGCATTCCTGTGCGCCGGGTACGGGCTCCCGACCCGCGCCCGGATCAGACGGACTCCGAGTGCGCCTCCCGCGCCGTTCCGGCCTCCGGCGCGGCGAACTGTGTCCGGTACAGCTCCTCGTACCGGCCGCCCGCGGCCAGCAGCTCGGTGTGGGTCCCGCGCTCGACCACCCGGCCCTCCTCGACGACGAGGATCAGGTCCGCCGCCCGCACGGTCGACAGCCGGTGCGCGATCACCACGGCCGTGCGCCCCTCCAGCGCCTCGGCCAGGGCCTCCTGCACCGCCGCCTCCGACGTGGAGTCGAGGTGCGCGGTCGCCTCGTCGAGGATGACCACACGCTGGCGGGCCAGCAGCAGCCGCGCGATCGTCAGCCGCTGACGCTCACCGCCGGAGAGCCGGTACCCGCGCTCGCCCACCACCGTGTCGAGCCCGTCGGGCAGCGAGGCCACCAGACCGTCGAGCCGGGAGCGCCGCAGCGCGTCCCAGATCTCGTCCTCGGTCGCGCCGGGCCTGGCCAGTGTCAGATTGGCCCGGACCGACTCGTGGAAGAGGTGCCCGTCCTGGGTGACCATCCCGAGCGTCTCGCGGATCGAGGCGGCGGTCAGATCGCGTACGTCGACACCGCCGAGGCGTACGGCACCGGAATCGGCGTCGTACAGCCGGGGCAGCAACTGCGCGATCGTCGACTTGCCCGCGCCGGACGAGCCGACCAGGGCCACCATCCGGCCGGGCTCGGCACGGAAGGAGACCTCGTGCAGGACCTCCGTCCCACCACGGGAGTCGAGCGTCGCGACCTCCTCGAGCGAGGCGAGCGAGACCTTGTCCGCCGACGGATACCCGAAGGAGACACCGTCGAACTCCACGGACACCGGACCCTCCGGCACCGTGCGCGCATCCGCCTTCTCGGCGATCAGCGGCTTCAGGTCGAGGATCTCGAAGACGCGCTCGAAGCTCACCAGCGCGCTCATCACCTCGACCCGCGCACCGGCCAGCGCGGTCAGCGGCGCATAGAGCCGGGTCAGCAGCAGGGCCAGGGCCACGACCGCGCCGGGCTCCAGGCTGCCGCGCAGCGCGTAGTAGCCGCCGAGCCCGTAGACGAGCGCCAGCGCGAGCGCGGAGACCAGGGTGAGCGCCGTGATGAACGTGGACTGCGCCATGGCCGTACGGATGCCGATGTCACGGACCCGGCTCGCCCGGGCGGCGAACTCGGCGGACTCGTCGTCGGGCCGCCCGAAGAGCTTGACGAGGGTGGCGCCCGGGGCCGAGAACCGCTCGGTCATCTGCGTGCCCATGGCCGCGTTGTGCGCGGCCGCCTCGCGCTGCATCCGCGCCATCCGGGAGCCCATCCGGCGGGCGGGCAGGACGAACACCGGAAGCAGCACCAGGGCGAGGAGGGTGATCTGCCAGGAGATGGTCAGCATCACCGTGAGCGTCAGCACCAGGGTCACCACATTGGAGACCACACCGGACAGGGTGTTGCTGAACGCCCGCTGCGCCCCGATCACGTCGTTGTTCAGACGGCTCACCAGCGCGCCCGTGCGGGTACGCGTGAAGAAGGCGACCGGCATCCGCTGGACGTGGTCGAAGACGGCCGTACGCAGATCCAGGATCAGTCCCTCGCCGAGCGTGGCCGACAGCAGACGGGTCAGCAGGCCCAGCCCCGCCTCCGCCACCGCGATGACGGCGATCAGCAGCGCGAGGCGGGTGACGGTGCCGCTCTCCTTGCCCTGGACGATCGCGTCGACCACCCGGCCGGCCAGTACCGGAGTCGCCACCGCCAGCAGAGCCATGACGACGCTCAGCAACAGGAAGCGGTACAGCTCCCGCCGGCGCGGCCGGGCGAAGGCGGCGATCCTCCGGACGGTGGCCCGGGAGAACGGTCTGCGGTCCTGTTGCGCGTTCATCGCGCTGTGCAGCGACGACCAGGCGGTGACTTCCATACTCATGCGGTGCCTCCGGGGTGCGAGAAAGCCGGTGCGGCTCCCGGTGGCCGGACACGGACCGGGGCGCAGGGAGAACGCTATGAGCTCAAGCGGACTTGAGGTCAACGGATTTCCGCTCAAGGCAGGGAGAGACCGGCCTCACATGATCAATGATTCCGGCAAGAGCGCAGGTAGGCGGGGTGTGTGCCCAATACCCGGTGCAGTCGGCGACGGCGCGGGCGGACCACGTAGAATCGGCCCCTGTTTCCGGCCGAACGATGGCAAACACAACCGATTGAGGCAGTGCGACGTGAGTTTCACCGACAGTTCCGAGGCACCGATCTACGCCGGACTCGTGGAAGAACACGGGGACGTGCCGGCCGAGGTGCGCCGGGTGGCGGAGGAGACGCTGCGCGAGGCCGACCGGGCCATCGACTTCAGTGACGTCCGCAGGGCCGCGGCGTACCGGTAGCGGCTGGGGGAGGCACCCGGCTTCCTCGTGGGGCGGCGCCGGACCGGCGACCGGGCGGCGTGTTCCGGTTCCGGGCGACCCCGGATGCCGCGGCGAAGCCCCCTCCCGCGCACCCCTGATTTCCCTCGTCACGGCGGGGCACGACACCGCGTGCCCCGCCGCTCTCGCGACGCCTCGTACTGCGGACCGGGCTCTCCCGTCGGAGCATGGAACGAACAGTCGGCGACGACATCGCGACGAAGGGACGCCGGATGGGTGGTGAACGGCATGAGCCGCCGCCGGACGGGGTCGGGGCCGAGCTGGACCAGATCGATGCCCTGAACAACATGCGGGCACCCCGTCCCGGCCTCCAGGACCCGCAGCTGCCCGCCGACGGGGCGGAGGATGCCAGGCGGCGCGACTCCCACCTGCTCTCCGCGGGGCACGCCGTCGCCGAGGCGGACTCGCTCGACGAGGCGCTGAAGCTGGTGGCCGCTCTGTACGCCCCCGAATTTCCGCTGGACGGCCAGTGCGTGTTCGGCCTGGGCGAGCGGACCCTGAGCACACTGGGACAGTACGGTTTCCGGCCGGGCGGGGCCGACCGCGGCTTCCGGATGCCGATGACGACCGGCTACCCGGCCGCCGAGGTCGCCAGAACCGGCCGGGCCGTGTACCTCGCCTCACAGGAGGAGTACCGCCGCCGCTTCCCGGCGACCTGGCAGATGTCCGCCCGCAAGAACCGTGAGGCGTGGGCGTTCGTCCCGCTCGCGACCGCCGGACGGATCACCGGAGTGTGGCTCGCGGCCTTCCGCAAGCCGGTGGAGTTCACCGCCGCCGAGCGCGCACTGCTGACCCTGACCGGACGCATGCTCGCCCAGGTACTCGAGCGCGCCCGGGCCAGCAGGGCCGAACTGGAACTCTCCCGCGGCCTGCGCCGCAGCATGCGCACGGACGGCCCCGCCATGACCGGACTCAGCGTGGCCACGCGCTATGTGCCGACCGGGGGAGGGCTCATGGTCGGCGGGGACTGGTACGACAGCATCGACCTGCCCAACGGCCGGCTGGCCCTGGTCATCGGCGACGTCCAGGGACACGACGTGCACGCCGCCGGTCTGATGGCGCAGCTGCGCACCGCCGTGCACGCGTACGCCGCGGAGGGGCACGGGCCGGATGCTGTACTGGCGCGCGCTTCACGCTTCCTGACCACCCTCGACGAGGACCGGTTCGCCACCTGCCTCTACATAGAGGCCGACCCGTCCACCGGCGACCTGCACATCGCACGGGCCGGGCATCCGCACCCGGTGCTGCGCACGCCGGACGGCACCTGCCTGATCAAGCACACCAGCGGGGGCCTGCCGCTGGGCCTGATGCCCGGCGAGGAGGACTACCCCGTCGACATCGTGCGGCTGCACGACGACGAGGTCCTCATGCTGTGCACGGACGGGCTCATCGAGAACGGCGGCCACGACATGTACACCGGCTGGGTCCGGGTGCGCGACGCGTTCTCGCCCGGTCCCGTCGAAGACCTCGAAGCAATGGCCGACCGCCTGATGGCGGCCGCTCTCAGCACCGAGACCGAGACCGGGGCCGGGGCCGGGGACGGCGAGAGCGTACGGGACGGTGACGACATCGCCCTGCTGCTCCTGCGCCGGGACCCCGGGAAGGCGCGGGCGGAGGTCAGCCGGCGCCGGCTGATGCTGACCGTGGGCCAGGACCAGGGCGAGGGGCTCTCCGAGGCCCGGGCCGAACTGAAGGCGCTCCTGCACGACTGGGCGCGGCCCGACCAGGTGGACACCGCGGTGCTCCTGACCACCGAGCTCCTCGGCAACGTGCTCGTCCACACCGACCAGGACGGCGCGCTCAACGCGTACGTCACCGGCGAGACCGGCCATCGCCGGCTGCTCGTCGAGGTCATGGACCGCGGCGACGAACTGCCCCATCAGCGGACTCCCGGCGAACTCGCCTCGTCGGGCCGGGGCCTGATGCTGCTCGACATCCTGGCCGACCAGTGGGGCGTGCGCCCCGAACCCGAGGGCAAGACGGCCTGGTTCGCACTGACCGAAGCGCCTCCCGCGGACGCCGGCGACACCGCGACGGACTGACGCCGGGGGCACGGGGCCTTGGCGCAGGTCGTCGCCGGACGGCTGACGTCGCCGGCAGATGACACCCGCCGACGACTTGCACCGAGGCACGGTGCCCCCACCTGCGTACCGAGAGCGCTGCCCCGCCCCAGAGCAGCACGGCATGCCGTGAACCCGTTGGGTGATCATGCGGATACCCTGTGTCACCTCAGCTTTGATCATCAGCACCGAGGGGACCCCTGAATGCACCGCATGCGCACCGTATGTGCCGCGCTCGGCATCACTGCCGGACTGATCACGGCGCCCGCGGCCGGCGCCGCCGCGAAGCCGGAGGCTCCTGCGGCCGGCGTCGCGGCCCGGCACGAGCCCTGCACCGGCGAGTTCCGCGACGACGCACGCCTCGGCCCGAAGTGGCTGCCGAACGCGAAGCTCGCCCCGGTCGGTCCGCTCCTCAAGGGCTACCAGCGCACGGGAGACCTCTCCCCGCAGGCCTTCCTGAAGAAGTACTGGGAAGGGCCCGCGGACACGGGCAGCTGGAAGTACCCGCCCAACGACGGCTTCGGCGAGGTCAACGGCCAGATCGACAAGGAGCCCGTCAAGCTCCGATCCGGTCAGCGCCTGGACCGCTTCGGATCGGAGTACGGCGCCTACCTGGCCCCGGCCGGCGATGCGTACGCCGAGCGCGCGCTGCCCCCGCAGAACCTCAACACCCGGGACGCGGCCGTCGCCTGCGACTACCGTGTGTACAAGGTCGCCAAGCCGTTCTGGGTGTGGCAGGGCAGCATCGCGCCGTGGTTCGAGCAGCCCGGCGGCGGTCAGCAGATCAAGCTCGACGCCGTCTTCCTCGACCCGGGCGAGGGGCAGCGGCTGAACGTCAAGTGGCTGCTGGAGCACGACTACCTGACGCCCGCCGGCGCGTAACGCGACCGTGGACCGCCGGGAATTGAGGGACGCGCTGCGTGCCGCGGGTGTGGCCGACGGCTACTACCGCATCGAAGGGGTCCATGAACCCGTCCCCACCCCCACCGACTTCCTGTTTGTGAGGCAGTCGTCCGACGGGGGGTGGGAGACCGGTGCGTACGAGCGGGGCGCGTACGAGGTGATCGCCCGTCATCCGGCTGAAGCGCAGGCGTGTGCGCACCTGTTCCGGCTGCTCCTTCCGTAGGACGGACCGATTTGCTGAGGTGTTCCTGTCAGAAGTGTTGACAGGTTCCCTCGGCAACTGGCTTTATGAGCAACGCCTATGGGAGCGCTCCCACGCGGTTGCGGTGCCGGCGCCCCCACCGACGTACGGAAGGGGCTGTTCCGTTGCGCCCGCTCACTTTTGCCGACCTGCGAAGACGACTCCGAGGGGCCGGCGACGGCCCATCCTCCTACCGGCCCGGCCGCCCCGGCGCCATCGCTCTGGCCCTCGCCCTCGGTGCCGGCCTGCTGCTGCCGCTGTCCCTGTCGGGCCACGCGGCTGCCGCCCCGGCCTTCGACTACGGCGAGGCGCTGCAGAAGTCGGTGCTGTTCTACGAGGCGCAGCAGTCCGGCACGCTCCCCGACACCAACCGGGTCGGCTGGCGGGGCGATTCCGCGCTCGACGACGGCAAGGACGTCGGTCTGGACCTGACGGGCGGCTGGTACGACGCAGGCGACCACGTCAAGTTCGGTCTGCCGATGGCCTTCTCCACCACCATGCTCGCGTGGGGTGGTGCGGAGCTGAAGGACGCGTATGCCGCCTCGGGCCAGCTTCCGTACCTGAAGAACAACCTCCGCTTCGTCAACGACTACTTCCTCAAGGCGCATCCGTCACCCAACGTCCTCTACGGGCAGGTGGGCAACGGCGGGGACGACCACAAATGGTGGGGCCCGGCCGAGGTGATGCCGATGAAGCGGCCCGCCTACAAGATCGACGCCTCCTGCCCCGGCACCGATCTGGCCGGCCAGACAGCCGCGGCCCTGGCGTCCTCGTCCATGGTGTTCGCCGACAGTGACCCGGCGTACGCCGCGAAGCTGGTCACCCACGCGAAGCAGCTGTACACCTTCGCGGACACCTACCGCGGGAAGTACAGCGCCTGCATCACCGACGCGCAGGCGTACTACAACTCCTGGAGCGGGTACAACGACGAGCTGGTCTGGGGAGCGATCTGGCTGTACAAGGCCACCGGTGACGCCTCGTACCTGGCCAAGGCCGAGTCGTACTACGACAACCTCTCGACCGAGCCGCAGAGCAGCACCCGGTCCTACCGCTGGACGCTGTCCTGGGACGACAGCTCCTACGGGGCGTACGTGCTGCTCGCGCAGCTGACGGGCAAGCAGAAGTACGTCGACGACGCGAACCGCTGGCTCGACTGGTGGACGGTCGGTGTCAACGGGCAGCGAGTGGCCTA
The DNA here is from genome assembly GCF_044756845.1 of Streptomyces sp. NPDC091416. NCBI lineage: Bacteria > Bacillati > Actinomycetota > Actinomycetes > Kitasatosporales > Streptomycetaceae > Streptomyces > Streptomyces sp. NPDC091416. The sequence goes on along the minus strand of NZ_JBIVTU010000015.1, from coordinate 170,289 downwards.
CTCGCCTGGCGGGCAGGCCGTCCTGGACAGCTGGGGATCGTTGCGGTACGCGGCCAACACCGCCTTCGTCGCACTGAGTTACTCGGACTGGCTGACCGACGCCACGCGCAAGGCCCGCTACCACGACTTCGCGGTCCGCCAGATCGACTACGCGCTCGGCGACAACCCGCGCAAGTCGAGCTACATGGTCGGCTTCGGCAGCAACCCGCCGACCAAGCCGCACCACCGCACCGCCCACGGTTCGTGGACCGATCAGATGAACAACCCGGTGGAGAGCCGGCACACGTTGTACGGAGCCCTGGTCGGCGGCCCCAGCGCGGCGGACGACACGTACACCGACGACCGCTCCAACTACGTGAACAACGAGGTCGCCACCGACTACAACGCGGCGTTCACCGGCGCACTGGCCCGGCTCTACGGCGAGTACGGCGGAGCTCCGCTCGCGGACTTCCCGAAGCAGGAGACGCCGGACGGGCCGGAGATGTCCGTCCAGGCCTCGGTCAACGCGGCGGGCAGCAACTTCACCGAGATCAAGGCGTATCTGGTCAACCGCTCCGCATGGCCGGCGCGCGCCCTCACCGACGCCTCCATGCGCTACTACTTCACGCTGGAGCCCGGTGTCACGCCCGGGCAGATCAGCTTCACCACCAATTACAACCAGTGCGGTGAGGTGACCGGGCCCACGCACGAGGCCGGCGACGTCTACTACGTGACCGTGGACTGCTCCGGTACGGACATCGCCCCGGCCGGCCAGTCCGCGTACCGCAAGGAGGTGCAGTTCCGGATCACCTCGGCCGGGGCCTGGAACCCGGCGAACGACTGGTCCTACCCGTCATCGGCCACGACCCCCGGCACCACACCGGTGGACGCACCGCACATGATGCTGCTGGAAGGCGCGGCGCCGCAGTGGGGGAGCGCGCCGGACGGCACGGACCCGGAACCGACCCCCGACCCGACCGCCACCCCCGATCCGACCGGGACGCCCGACCCGACCGAAACGCCGGACCCGACCCCGACGCCCGACCCGACGGACACACCCGGCCCGGCCGGCTCCTGCGCGGTCACGTACCGGGTCAGCCAGTCCTGGGGCAGCGGCTTCACGGCCGACGTCTCCGTCCGGAACTCCGGGACGGAGCCGGTCGACGGCTGGCAGCTGGGCTTCGCCTTCGGCGGGGCCGAGACGGTCACGAACGCCTGGAACGCGACGGCCACTCAGACCGGCTCCCGCGTCACGGTGAAGAACGCGACCCACAACGCCCGGATTCCGGCAGGCGGCACCGTCTCCTTCGGATTCCAGGCCACCGGCGCTCCGGCACAGGCGCCGTCCTCCTTCACCCTCAACGGGACGGAGTGCGGCTGAGCGACGAAAGGGTGCCGCCCGGGCGTGGCCGGGGCGGCACCCCTCGCCCGCACGGGCAGGACGGCAGCGGGCGCTCCTCCGGTGAGGTGCGCCCGTCGCTGCCCCGGGTGCGGGGCAGCGCCATCACGAAGAGCGCGGTGACGTTCATGCCGTTCGGACGAGGACGGCGCGAGAACGCAGGCGAGATGAGTCCCGGACTCCTGTCCGCCGACGCCGAGGCAGTCGGACCGGAGGCGGACGCCGCAGGCCCGACGGGCTTCTGCCGGACCACGGAGGCAGCGCGGGCCTTCACCGGTGATCCCCCTGCCGGTGGCCCCGTGGGGGAGTGATGGAACGATGCGTGCATGCGACAGCTGAGCGAACTGACGGACGTGGACGAACCGGCGTGGCCGATCCTGCAGGCGGAGTTCGCCGGCAGTCCGGTGGCGGTGGAGATGCTGCCCGGTGATCCCGGGCAGGGCCGCGCCAGTCTGCTGCAGCTGCAGGTCGGCGCGGGATCGGCTCTCGGGGCCATGGCCCTGCACTCCGGCGGCCTGATCGTGGATCACGGATGGCTGCGTGTTCTGGGAGGCGCCGCGAGCGACGGGGCCGGTCTTCCGGGGCTGGCCCGCGTCAATCGCTTCCCGGACGCCTTCGATGCCGCCTGGCGCCCGACGGACGCGCTGGTCGTCGGCCACGACGTCCTGGGCGGGGTGTTCGCTCTCAACGGGCACGATCCCGCGGCGTGCGGCCGCCCCGGTGCGCCGGGGCAGATGCTCTACTTCGCGCCGGACTCCCTGCGGTGGGAGGCAATGGAGATCGGCTACGGAACGTGGCTGACCTGGCTGCTCTCGGGACGGCTGGAGAAGTTCTACGACGGGCTCAGGTGGCCCGGCTGGCAGAGCGAGTCACAGGCGCTCGACCTGTCCCGGGGAATCGCCGTGTACCCCTTCCTGTGGTCGCAGGAAGCACACGCGGATCTGGCCTCGACCACGAGGGAGCCCGTTCCCATGCCCGAACTGCTCGGCCTGAGCGTTGATTTCTGTCGGCAGGCGGGGCTGGGCGACCCCGGATTCCTCGGTTCACTTTCCCCGGAGGGGCGCGCATGAAGATCGTCGACGCGAAAGTCGTCGTCACCAGCCCGGGACGCAACTTCGTCACCCTGAAACTGACGACCGACGAAGGCATCACCGGACTCGGTGACGCCACCCTCAACGGCCGGGAACTGGCCGTCGTCGGCTATCTCCGCGACCATGTGGCGCCCCTGCTGACCGGCCTCGATCCGCACAGGATCGAGGACACCTGGCAATACCTCTACCGCGGCGCGTACTGGCGTCGCGGCCCGGTGACCATGGCGGCGATCGCCGCCGTGGACGTGGCGCTGTGGGACATCAAGGCGAAGGCCGCAGGCCTGCCGCTCTACCAGTTGCTGGGCGGTGCGAGCAGGGACCGTATCGGCACCTACGGGCATGCCAACGGCCGTGACATCCCCGAGCTCCTCGACTCCGTACGGGCCAGGCTGGCCGAGGGCTACCCCGCCGTCCGCATCCAGACGGGAATCCCGGGGCTCAAGGCCGTGTACGGCGTGTACAACCAGGACGACGACGGCACGACGGTCGCCCATCAGCAGACCCGCCCCCTGGTGGAGGACTGGGACACGGACGCGTACCTGCGTCACACGCCGGCCGTCTTCGAGGCGGTCCGCGCGGAGTTCGGGGCCGCGCTCCCGCTGCTCCACGACGCCCACCACCGCCTCACCCCGATCCAGGCCGCGCGGCTGGGCAAGGACCTGGAGCCGTACCGCCCGTTCTGGCTGGAGGACTGCACTCCCGCCGAGAACCAGGAGGCGCTGCGCCTGGTCCGCCGCCACACCACCACGCCCCTTGCCGTCGGCGAGGTGTTCAACACCGTGTACGACTACCAGGCGCTGATCAGCGAGCAGCTGATCGACTACGCCCGGTCCGCGGTCACCCACTTCGGCGGCGTCACCCCGCTGCGCAAGCTCTTCGACTTCGCCGCCCAGTACCAGGTGAAGAGCGCCGTCCACGGACCGGAGGACATCTCACCGGTCGGGATGGCCGCGGCCGTCCACCTCGACCTCGCCGTCCACAACTTCGGCATCCAGGAGTACGCGGGCCACAATCCGCTGACCGAGGCGGTCTTCCGGCACGCGTACACCTTCACCGACGGGTATCTGCATCCCGGCGAGGAGCCGGGCATCGGTGTGGAACTGGACGAGGAGGCGGCGGCCGCGCATCCGTACGAGCGGGCCTACCTTCCGGTGAACCGGCTCCGGGACGGCAGCGTCCACGACTGGTGAGCCGCGGAGCGCCGCCGGCCGCCGGGGCCACTACGGGTAGGCGGGCTGGAGGCCCGCGTACACCCCTTCCCGGCCGATCAGTTCCTCGTGTGTCCCCACCTCCGCGATCCTGCCGCCCTCCATCGCCACGATGCGGTCGGCGCCCTGGATCGTGGAGAGCCGGTGGGCGACCACGAAGACCGTACGGCCGTGCACGAGCCGGGAGAGGGCTTCCTGTACGAGGGCCTCGGAGCGGTTGTCCAGCGCGGACGTGGCCTCGTCGAGCACCAGCACCCTGGGGTCGCGGATCAGTGCCCGGGCGATGGCGAGGCGCTGCTTCTGGCCGCCCGAAAGCCGTGCGCCGCGCTCGCCGACGACCGTGTCGAGGCCGAGCGGCAGGTCGTTGACGAACTCCAGCGCGTTGGCGTCCGCCAGCGCGCGTATGAGGGTGGCCTCGTCCGTGTCACCCATCCCGTACGTGACGTTCTCGCGGATGCTGCCCTCGAAGAGGATCGACTCCTGCGGTACCACGGACAGGAAGCGCCGGTAGCTGCGCAGATCGAGCCCCGCCATGTCGGTGCCGTCGAGCATGATGCGGCCCGAGGTGGGCCGGATGAAGCCGATGAGGAGGTTCAGGACGGTCGACTTGCCCGCGCCGGACGCGCCGACCAGCGCGATGGTCTCGCCCGGCCGTGCGGAGAGGGTGAAGCCGTCGACGGCGGGTGCGGCGTCCTCGTAGGCGAAGCCGACGTCCTCGAAGTCGATCCGTCCGGCGACGCGGTCGACCTGCGCCTTGCCCGCGTTGTGTTCGAGGTCGGGTGCCTGGAGCACCTCTCCCGCCGAACGTACCGACTCCAGCCCCTTGGTGAGGATGGGGGCCAGGCCCAGGAGCGTGGTCACCGAGCCGGTCAGGACGGTGAAGAAGGCGCTGAGCATCACGACGTCGCCCGGGGTGATGGGCATCCAGCCGTGGTAGGCGACCAGCGCGGACCCCGTCAGGCACAGCACGCCGAGCGTGTTGAGGATGACCCAGGCCAGGGAACCGAAGCGGCCGTTGACCACGTCCAGGCGCAGACCGGCCGCGAAGACCTGGCGCAGCGAGCCGTCGACCCGGCCGAGCGCGGTGCGCTCCAGTCCGTGTGCGCGGGTGATGGGGATGAGGGTGGTCATCTCGCCGACCCGGGAGGAGAGCTGCTCGACCTCGCGCCGGAAGGATTCGTTGTGGCTGCGCAGCCGGGCGCGCAGTTTCATCACGAGGAAGCCGGCCGCGGGCACGACGATCAGGAAGACCGGCAGGAACGCGGGCACGCGCACGCCGATGACGACAAGACCGCCGACCAGCGTCACGACGGCCCCGAGCCCCATGTCGGCGCTCTGCTGCGCCATCTGCTCCACCGACTCCACGTCGCGGACCACCTTGGCCTGCAGGACGCTCGAACTGACCCGTGCGTGGTAGCCGATGGACAGCTGCTGCATACGGCGGCACAGCGCCGAGCGCAGGGTCGTGCCCATCCGCCGGATGCTGCCGCCGAGACAGCGTACGTACCACTGGTGGAGCGGGTAGTTGATCACCAGGATGAACAGCAGGATGCCGGTGGACTTCCAGAGGCCCGATTCCGGACCGTGCTGGACGACGACGTCCAGGACCGTGGCGGTGATCAGGGGAAGCAGCCAGATGGGGCTGTGCTTCACGACGAAGATGGCGGCCGCGAGTGCCAGCCGCCCGCGATCGGGCCGGAAGAGGTGGCCGAGGGTCCGGATCGGGTTCTCGCCGCGGTAGCGGTGGTCGAGATGGTCGAAGGGCGCCAGGGGTTCGGCGGAGGATGGGGAAACCGCTTTCTGCATGAGGTCCATCCCACCCCGCTCCGGCCGTCCGGGGCAACTCCGTTCCACGGACGGGACAGCGGAGGGTGCCGGGGCCCGGCAGGCGTCAGTGGACGCTGACTTCGTCCGGATGCGGTGCGGGGGCGGGGTCCTTGCGGCGCGGTCGGCCCACCGAGGCGATCGCGCCGGTGACCAGCCCGGCCAGCAGGCCCCAGAAGGCGGAGCCGATTCCCAGCAGCGTCACGCCGGAAGCGGTGGCGAGGAAGGTCACCACAGCCGCTTCCCTGGACGCCTTGTCGGCCAGCGCCGCCGACAGCGAGGCCTCGATCGTGGCGAGCAGGCCGATCCCGGCGATCGCCAGGACGAGTTGCTGAGGCATCGCGGTCAGGAGCGAGGCGACGGTCGCGCCGAGCAGTCCGACGCAGAGGTAGAACACACCCGCCCACACGGCGGCCAGATAGCGCTTGTCCCGGTCGGGATGCGCCTCCTCGCCGGTACAGATGGCGGCCGTGATCGCGGCCAGGTTGAGGCCGAAGGCCCCGAAGGGCGCCAGGACCGCGTTGGCCGCTCCGGTCCACGTCATCAGGGGCGAGACGGGCACGTCGTAGCCGGCGCCGCGGATCACGGCGACGCCGGGCAGGTTCTGCGAGGCCATCGTGACGACGAACAGCGGTGCGCCGACGCTGACGAGGACCTTCCAGTCGAACTCCGGAGTGGTGAACACCGGGGTGGCCAGAGCGAGCCGGACCTCGCCCAGCTGCCAGCCGCCGGTGAACGCGGTGGCCACCACGCCCGCGGCGAGCGCCAGCAGAACCGCGTAGCGGGGCAGCAGGCGCCGGCCCAGCAGGTAGAGCACGAACATCGGGAACGCGACGGCGAATCCGCCGTGCATCGTGCTGAACAGCCCTGTCCCGAACCGCAGAAGTACCCCGGCCAGGAGTGCGGCCGCCAGCGGAACCGGGATCCGGCCCATGAGCCGGCTGAACCAGCCCGTCACCCCGCTCACGAGGATGAGCAGCGCGGAGAAGATGAACGCCCCGACTGCCTGCGCCATCGACACGCCGCTCAGGCCTGTCGTGAGCAGTGCGGCTCCGGGTGTCGACCAGGCGGTGACGACGGGGGCCCGGTAGCGCAGCGACAGTCCGATGCAGGTGCAGGCGAGCCCGACACCGAGCGCGAGCATCCAGGAGGAGATCTCGCGCGCGTCCGCCCCCGCCGCCCGGGCGGCCGTGAAGACGAGCGCCGCCGAACTGGTCACGCCGACCATGACGGCGATCAGGCCGGCGACCACGGCCGAGGGCGGCGCGATCGAGCGTATGCGGGTGATCGCGAACATGAGCAAGCCACTTCCTGCGCGATGCGTTCTGTATACGGAACGTTCTGTATGTGGAACACTAGAGAGGCGGGCCGACGCCCGTCAACCAGGAAGTGGAGCGGGTGCACGGCCGATGGGGCTGAACGAGGACGTGGGTCGCAGACTGCGCACGTTGCGGCGCGAGCGGGACCTGTCCCTGTCGGAGCTCTCCCGGCGCTCCCGCGTCGGCAAGGGCACACTCTCGGAGCTGGAGAGCGGGACACGCAATCCCACCCTGGAGACGTTGTACGCCCTCACCACCGCGCTCGGCCTGCCGCTGAGCGCAGTACTGAGCGACCCGCTCCCGACGGGCCGGGCCCCGGCCCCCGCGGGTGTCTCCGGGAGCGCCGTCACCGCCGTCCTGCTGGAACGCCACGAGGACGGGGCCGCCGTCACCGACGTGTTCCGCATCAGCATCCGCGCGGGTGCGGTCCAGGAGTCCGAGGCGCATGTCCCGGGCACGCGGGAGAGCCTGATGGTGCTGACCGGCACTGCCGTCGTCGGCCCGCCGGACGGCACGACGACGGCCGGACCCGGGGCCTGCGCCCACTGGCGGGCCGACGCACCGCATGTCTACGGCGCGCCCGACGGCGATGTGGAGGGCGTCCTCTTCGTCCGCAGCCCGGTCGCGAAGGAGCCGCAGGGCGGTCAGCCGGTCACGACGCGCCCAGGAGATTGACCAGACGGATGTAGCGGACCCAGTCCCAGTGGGGGCCCGGGTCCGTGTGGTCGGCGCCCGGGACCTGCGCATGGCCGAGGATGTGCGCGCGGTCCTTGGGAATGCCGTAGCGGTCGCACACCGACGCGGTCAGCAACGCCGACTTCTCGTACAGGGCGTCGGTGAAATAGGCCGGCTGGTCCACATAGCCCTCGTGCTCGATGCCGATGCTGCGGGTGTTGTAGTCCCAGTTGCCCGCGTGCCAGGCGACGTTCTTCTCCCGCACGCACTGGTCGATGTAGCCGTCCGCCGAGCGCACCACATAGTGCGCGGACACCTGTTTCGCCGGATTCTGGAAGATCGCCACCGCGTCCGAGAACGTCTCCTGGGTGACATGGATGATGACGTACTGCACCGGATACGCCGAAGGGCGCGTCGAGACCGTGTAGTTGGAGGCCGAGGCCGGAACCCAGTGGGCCTGCGGGTAGTCGGTGTCGCCGGCCGTCGCAGCGGTGGCGCGGACGGAGGCGGGAAGCAGCGCCGCGGCGGCCGTCACCGCCGCGCCCTGAAGGATCCTTCTGCGGTCCATGTGCACTCCTGGGTGTGGGGGAGGGGCAACGCACGGAGGGAAGGCGCACGTCCCGACGACATCGCGCGGGAGCCCGGTACCCCGTTCCCCCTCCCGACATCCCGCGGCTTCCTCCCGTCCGCTGACCGGAAGCCGATGTCCGTTGTGCGGCCGAGCAGTGTGCGCGCCCCACCGTACGGGCGCCGCGCCGGTGACGGAAGACGGCAGGAATCCGAAAGCGGCCCACGCGGCGGGGAGTTGGGCCGCCCGGCAGGAGAGGTCCGGGCGGCGCGGGAAGGCGAGGAGGGTCAGCGGGTGAGTGGCCGCGGCAGCTTCAGCAGGGTCACGGACGTCTCGATCCCGGAGTCGACCAGCCGGCCGTCCGCGTCGAACGCGCCCGCGCCGTCGGTCATGCCGAAGTCGTTGTCGTTGACGAGGGCGAGCGTGTCACGGCCCGTCACTGCCACGCCCTCGATCTTCCCGGGCACTCCGGCCACCTTCCCCAGGTCGACGACGAGACTCTTGCGCAGGACCGGGACACCGGAGGCGGCCGGGTCCGCCAGTTCCTCGTACGAGGGCGAAGCGGACGGCCGGTCCCAGCGCGAGTCCAGGATGCCGGCCCCGTGGGGGAGCGTGACCCGGTGCAGACGGGCCGCCCGGTCGGTGCGCTCCTCGACCAGGAGGCCGTTGCCCCCGATCGCGACGACCGAGGAGATCTTCAGCTCCGACGTGTCGTCCTCACCCGGGTCCACGACACCCACCGCGTCGAAGCGGTACGCGTACTCGCCCGTCACCGCGCGCTTCTCCGGGGAGAAGCGCAGCAGCCGCACATTGCGCGAGGCCTCGCCCGCGTCCTCGTCGGGCAGCGAGAGCGGGCTCTGGACGGCGAGCACCAGATCGCCGTTCGGCAGCAGTGCCAGACCCTCGAATCCGCGGTTGGTCTTCCGGTGCAGCAGGACGCCGGGCAGCGCCTCCACGACGGGGTAGTCCGCGCCCTGGAGATGCAGACCCCCGGGGACGTAGCGGGCCAGCACCCGGCCGCTTCCGGAGACGTGGACCAGCGACGGACCGTACTCGTCGACCAGCCAGAACGAACCGTCCGCGCCACGGACGATGCCTTCCGTGTCCAGACCGTTCGGGTCGTACGCGAGAGGTGTCCTCGCGTCGTGGGAGTACGGGACCTCGTCCCGGCCCACCTGGTTCGGGAGCCCCGTGACGGGGGCGCCGGAACGTGTGGTCAGCGGGAGGGAACGCAGCACCTCGACGCGCTCGCCGCTCACCCGCACCTTGACGATCGCCGGGTCGAAGCCGGGGACGGGGAAGGTCCGCCGCTTGGTGCCGTCGACCTTGATCTGGCCGTTCGGGCCGCGGTCCGTGACGGTCCAGAACTCGCCCCGGCGACCGGCCGGGTAGATGTCGCTGCCGATGCCGCCGAGCATCACGCCGCGGTCGTCCCCGACGGACCCGGGCAGCATGCTGTTGCTGAACCCGCCCAGCGGAACGTCCCCGAGCAGGGCGCTCGCGGTGACCCGCGCGGTGGCCTCGGGACGGTGGTTCCGGTCCTGCGCGCCGGTTGCGGTGCCTGCGACACCCACCGCGGCGAGCAGAGCGAGCGGCAGCCCGGCGGCAAGGGATCGACGGACGACACGCGCGGACATGGGGCCGCCTGTGGAGCAGTGGATCCGACGGCCGCCACGTTCCGCCGTGCGCGTCAACGAACGGTGACATCGAGCTGAACTCCCGGGCAGAACCCGGCGGCGGGCAGGGGACTTTCGCCGGCCCGCCGCCGGGATCTGCCCGATGAGCCGTTGTCAGCCGTCGGCCGGGGCCGTCGCGTCCGCCCAGGCCGACGCGGGATCCTCGTCGCAGGGCCCCGCCGGAGTCCAGCGGCCGCTCTCCTTGCGGTACGGATACCAGCGCCCGTCCCGGCCGTACCGCAGCTGGACCGTGCCGTCCGCCGATGTCCAGCGATTGCGCTCGGCGCGCAGCCCGGGGGCCTCGTCCTCCTCCCAGGCTCCGGCCAGCCTCGTCCTGGCCCGGGCAAGGGCGGTGGCGTCCGGCGCCCATTCCTCGTCGAGCACGGCGAGCGCGGCGGCGCCGCCGTAGCGCCAGGCGCGCACCGCGGACGGCAGACCGGCGCGCTGCCGGCCCGAGCCGGCCGCCAGCCGGTTCACGATCCACGGCTCGGGGTGTGCCTCGGCCGCCAGCCTCACCGCGTCCTGCTGGGGCGTCAGGCCTGCGGGGACAGGCTGTTGTCCATGACCGGGCGCCAGCGCCTCCGCCAGCATCCGGTGCGCCCGCATCGCGCCGTCCGTGGCCAGCATCTCCAGCGCCGTCGGGTCCACCCCCGGTTCGGGATCGGTCTCCGTGTCCAGCGAGGGTGCCTGCCCCGGCTCGCCGGGAAGCGCGGGGGGCGGGGGCAGCGGCGGGAGGATGTCCGCCGCCGCGAAGGCCTCCGCCGCCGGGACCCCGCGCACGGCCCGGTCCTCGGTCTCCTCGGCGGGCCCGTCATCGGTGGCCGACGGCGTGTGGCCCGCCGCCCTGGCGGCGATCCGCACCTGGAGCTCGTCCAGCAGCCGCCGTTCACCGCGGCCCCGCATCAGCAGCACGACGAACGGATCCTGATCCAGCAGCCGCGCCACCTGGTAGCAGAGCGCGGCCGTGTGCGGGCAGTGGTCCCAGGCCTCGCAGCTGCACTCCGGGTCGAGGTCGCCGATCCCCGGCAGGAGGTCCACACCGGCCGCCGCCGCGTCCTCGACCAGATGCGGCGGCATCTCCCGGTCGAGCAGCGCTGCGATGTGCCCGGCCCGGTCGACGGCCATGTCCAGAAAGCGGTCCCACTCTCCTTCCGTCAGCTCCTGGAGCAGTACGTCGCTGCGGTAGCCGCTCTCGTCCCGGTCACGGACCACCGCGGTGATCCGGCCCGGCCGCACCGACACGGCGCCGACCCGGCCCTCACGCGCGAACCGGCGGCCCTTCTTGAGCTGCTGTCCGTCCAGCGCGGTGTCCTCCAGGGCCTTCAGCCACGCCCGGCCCCACCAGGACTCCGCGAAGCCGCGGCCCTGCGCGGGAGGCAGCGCGGCGAACGTGCGCTCCTGCCCGGGCGCCGCGTCGTCCTGTCCGTCCCCGTCGCCGAACACGTCCGACTCGTATTCCTCGCTCATCGTGCGCCCCCTCGCAGCTCCACCAGATCGGCCAGTTCCGCATCGCTGAGCTCGGTCAGAGCGCTCTCGCCCGAACCGAGCACCGCGTCCGCGAGCCCTTGTTTGCGGGCCAGCATCTCCGCGATCCGGTCCTCGATCGTGCCCTCGGCGATCAGCCGGTGGACCTGCACCGGCTGGGTCTGCCCGATGCGGTACGCGCGGTCCGTGGCCTGCGCCTCCACCGCCGGATTCCACCAGCGGTCGAAGTGCACCACATGTCCCGCGCGGGTGAGGTTGAGTCCGGTCCCCGCCGCCTTGAGCGACAGCAGGAACACCGGCGCCCCGCCCGACTGGAAGCGGCCGACCATCGCCTCACGCTGGGCCACCGGCGTTCCGCCGTGCAGGAACTGGGTGCCGATTCCACGCGCCGCCAGATGGCGTTCCAGGAGCCGGGCCATCTGCACGTACTGGGTGAAGACGAGGACACCCGCCCCCTCGGCGAGGATGGTGTCCAGCAGCTCGTCGAGCAGTTCCACCTTGCCCGAACGGTCCGCGACCTGCGGCTCCTCCTCCTTGAGGTACTGCGCGGGATGGTTGCAGATCTGCTTGAGCGCGGTGAGCAGTTTCACCACCAGGCCGCGCCTGGCCATCCCGTCGGCTTCGGAGATCGCGGCCAGCGTCTCCCGTACCACCGCTTCGTACAGACCCGCCTGTTCCGCCGTCAGCGACACCGCACGGTCCGTCTCCGTCTTCGGCGGAAGCTCCGGGGCGATGCCCGGATCCGACTTGCGCCGGCGCAGCAGGAACGGACGCACCAGAGCGCCGAGGCGCTCGGCCGCCGCCGGGTCGCTCCCGCCCTCCACCGCGCGCGCGTACCGGGTGCGGAACGTACCGAGCCTGCCGAGCAGGCCGGGTGTGGTCCAGTCGAGGATGGCCCACAGCTCGGAGAGGTTGTTCTCCACGGGAGTTCCGGTGAGCGCGACCCGCGCCTGCGCGCCGATCGTGCGCAGCTGCCGGGCCGTCGCCGAGTGCGGGTTCTTCACGTGCTGCGCCTCGTCGGCGACGGCCATGCCCCAGCGCACGGCCGCGAGCCGGGAAGCGTCCAGCCGCATCGTGCCGTACGTGGTCAGGACGAACTCGCCGTCCACCAGGCCCTCCAGGCTGCGCGACGCTCCATGGAAGCGGCGGACCGGGGTGCCCGGGGCGAACTTCTCGATCTCCCGCTGCCAGTTGCCCATCAGCGAGGTCGGGCAGACCACCAGCGTGGGTCCGGCGGCCCCGTCGAGGGTCTGGCGGTGCAGATGCAGGGCGATCAGTGTGATGGTCTTGCCGAGCCCCATGTCGTCGGCGAGACAGCCGCCGAGCCCGAGCGACGTCATCGTGTGCAGCCAGTTCAGGCCGCGCAGCTGATAGTCCCGCAACGTCGCGGTGAGCGCGGCCGGCTGACCGATCGCCGCTTCGCCGGCCTGCCGTGACTCCGGGTCGGCGACCCGCTGACGCAGCCGCTCCAGCCAGCCCGTCGCCCGCACCTCGACGCGGTGCCCGTCGACCTCGGTGGAGCCGGTCAGCACGGCGCCGAGCGCGTCGATGGGGGTGACCTTGCGGTCCTGCGTCTCCCGGGCGCGCCGCGCCTCCTCCGGGTCGATCAGTACCCACTGGTCGCGCAGCCGCACCAGCGGCCGTCCCGCCTCGGCGAGCCGGTCGAGTTCGGCACGGCTGAGCTTCTGGTCACCGAGGGCGAACCACCAGTTGAACGTCAGCAGGGAGTCCGTGGCCAGGAGAGCCGGCGTGTCCGACGCGTTGCGTGCCGGCTCCCGGCCCCCGTCCGGCCCGCCCTCGTCGCCCGGCCCGTCCGGGGGACCGATCACCGCGCGCGCCGTCAGCGAGCGGGCCAGTTCCCGGGGCCAGTGCACCTGGACACCGGTGGCGGCGAGGGCCCGGGAGGCGGGACCCAGGAGATCGGCGATCTCGTCGTCGGCCGGCTCCACGGCGTCCGGCACGGCGGCCGACAGCAGGGGGGCCAGGGGCGGCCAGGCGCGGGCGGCCCGGCGCAGCATCAGCAGGGCGTCCATCCGGGCCCTCGGTCCGAACGCCGCGGCGGCAGGGCCCGAGCCGGTCCAGATCTCGGCGGCGTCGGCGACCAGTGTCGGATCGCTCACGCCGTGGATCTGCGGCACGACCCGGAAAGAAGGGCCGGAGGGCTGCCCCGGGGGTACCTCGCCGCTCCGGTCGAGGCCCCGCACCTCCACGCGCAGGGAGAGCCGGACGCCCGCGCCGTGGCCGGCCGCGACGTCGTTGACCCAGGCCCGCCGGCCGGGCAGGTGCTGCGGCGCGTCCGCGGCGAACGCGGGACCGCCCGCGGCGAACGTGGCACCCGGTGTGCGCGGCAGCCCGTCCGCGACCGCGTCCAGGAACTCCCGCACCAGCCACTCGGGTTCGGGCAGCAGGAGGGGCTGGGTCAGCGCGTCGACGGGCACCGCGTGGGCGGTCGGCGGCATGGACGCGGCGAGGGTCCGGATGCGCGTCCGGTCGTCCGCGGTGAGCGGCCCGGCCCGCCACGCGTCGTGATCTGTGGCGCTCAGTCCCGGCAGCAACAGCCCCCGGGCGGCGAACTGCAGGGCCAGCAGCCCCGCGGCCCCCCAGAACGAGGCTGCCGCGGAGGCGTGTGCGGCGGTCCGGGCACGCGTGAGCACGGGGAGCGCCTCCCGCACCGTGAGGATGCGCGCGGGCACCGCGTACGGCTGGACATCGGCACCGGCGACGGTGAGTTCCTCCACGGTTCCGGGGGCGTCGGGCGGGCTGCTGCCGTCCGGATACCAGAAGGCGACCCGACCGGTCCTGGCGGGATCCGCGGGCAGGAAGACCACGCAACAGCCGGCGAGTGCGGAGATCTCGGAGAGCGTTGCCGCGGGGAGACGGTGCACAGCGATGTCAGAGTCCTCAAACTTGACTAGTTGGTTGAGGTCGCCGAGGGTACCCCGTCGAACCCGCCGGCGGGAGGCATTGGTGCGTGATCCGCATCACGTGTACGTGTCCGTCATGTCCCGCAGGTGGTGCCAGCCCCCCATCGGAACGAGGGGGGTGGCACCAGGAAACCCCGGGTGGTGGCTCCATGGCTGCCCCATGACTGCCGCCCGTACGTTTCATCAGGTCAGCGCACCTATAAGACCGGAGACATCATGCCTCAGGCCGCAACCATTGTCGCGGAACCGGCTCGCGACAGTGACAGAAGCGCCGGAAGTGCGGGAAGTGACTTCGCGCCACTGCTGCGGGCCGTCAAGGGGCAAGGGCTCCTCGAACGGCGCACCGGCTGGTACACGGCAGGCATCGCCGCCAATCTCGTCGCGCTGGGTGCCCTGCTGACCGCGGTGGTCCTCCTCGGCAACACCTGGTGGACCCTGCTCCTCGCACTGCCGCTGGCCGTCTTCTGGTCCCGCACCGCCTTCGTCGGCCACGACGCCGGCCACGCGCAGATAACCGGCGACCGGCGGGTGAGCCGGACCATCGGCCTGTTCCACGCCAACCTGCTGCTCGGCATGAACGAAGCGTGGTGGAACGACAAGCACGTACGCCACCACGCCAACCCGAACCACATCGACAAGGACCCGGACGTCGGGGTCGGCGCCCTGGTCTGGACCCAGAAGCAGGCGGCTCAGCGCGAGGGCTTCGCCCGCTGGCTCACCCGCAATCAGGCCCGGCTGTTCTTCCCGATGCTGCTCCTCGAAGGCATCGCCCTGAAGATCTCCGGCTTCCAGTACCTGCGGCAGCAGCCCGTCAGGGAGCGGGCCCTGTCGGGCGCGCTCCTGGTGGCCCACCTCGGCCTCTACGCCACGCTGCTCCTCACCGTCATGTCGCCGGGGAAGGCCGTGGTCTTCGCGCTCGTGCACCATGCGCTCTTCGGCCTCCACCTCGGAATGGCCTTCGCCCCGAACCACAAGGGCATGGAGATGCCCGATCCCGACGGGGAGCGCTGGGGACACCTGCAGCGGCAGGTCCTCACCTCGCGCAACGTACGGGGCGCCGCCCTCACCGACTGGTTCCTCGGCGGACTCAACTACCAGATCGAGCACCACCTCTTCCCGAGCATGCCGCGCCCGCATCTGCGGCTCGCCCAGCCCTTGGTCAGGGCCCACTGCGAGGCGCTCGGCATGCCGTACGCCGAGACCGGACTCATCGAGTCCTACCGGCAGGCGCTGGAGCACATGCACGAGGTCGGAGCTCCTCTGCGGTGACCGGTGCGTACGCGCCCGCCGCCACCAGGAACCGATGGGCACCCACAGGCGTTCTCACAGCAGGAGCGGCCACGGGCCGCGAAGGAGGCGTGGACGATGTCGAACAGCGCAAAGATCGCCATCGGGGGAGTTGTCGTCGCAGTCGTCCTGATGCCGTTCATCGGGTTCTGGCTGTCACTGCTGGTGCTCATCGGAGTCCCAGCGATCGCCTACCTGGCCTTGGACCCGAGCCAGCGGCGCAGGCTCCGTAGGATCACGCGTAAGGAAATAGGCCGCTGAGAGGGGACCTGCGCAGTGAGCGGGACAGTCACCGTGGTGAGCAGCAATGAGTCGTACAGCTTCACCAAGCCGAACCGGAAAAGCGTCACCCTGCTGACCGGGCTCGGAGTGGAGGGCGACGTACACGCGGGCG
Organism: Streptomyces sp. NPDC091416; assembly: GCF_044756845.1. Lineage (NCBI taxonomy): Bacteria > Bacillati > Actinomycetota > Actinomycetes > Kitasatosporales > Streptomycetaceae > Streptomyces > Streptomyces sp. NPDC091416. Next base: position 154,460 of record NZ_JBIVTU010000015.1, on the reverse strand, counting down.
TGACGGTCAAACACCGTTCCAGGGTCGCGCAGGACCCCACCCAGCCCAATCTGCGCCAGGTCCACCTCATACAGGAAGAACTCTTCGACGAGCTGCGCGAGGCGGGCTTCGAGGTCGCCCCCGGCGACCTCGGGGAGAACGTCACCACCCGTGGCATCGATCTGCTGGCGCTCCCCGTCGGCACCAGACTGCATCTCGGCGACGAGGCCGTCGTGGAGGTCACGGGGCTGCGCAACCCGTGCCTCCAGATCGACAACTTCCAGGACGGACTGCTCAAGCAGGTCGTCGGCCGCGACGAGGCGGGAAACATCGTCCGCAGGGCCGGAATCATGAGCGTGGTCGCCACGGGCGGCACCGTCACGCCCGGCGACCAGGTCCGGATCGAGCTGCCCGCAGGCCCGCACCGGGCGCTGGAACGGGTCTGACAGCCGGCGCACATACGGGAGCCCCCGGGACCGAAGGGCCCGGGGGCTCCCGTATGCGATCGTCCGGCCGCCCCGGGTCAGGACGGCCGCACGGCCATCGCGTCCAGGGCCCGGAGCAGTCCGGGGAGTTTTGTCCCACGCCCCACGGTCAGGATCTCCCCCGGCAACTCGTCGAGGAGCAGGAAGGCGATGTCGTCGGTCCTGGCCACCATGGACCAGCCGGGACCGTCGGCCCTGATCATCCGGGCGTCGCCCGGGGCGAAGGAGGAGCGGACGCGGCCGGGGGGCGGCGGGGCGTCGACATAGGCGTGTGCCTCGGCCAGGGCGCGCCGGACACCGGGATGGGTTCCGGAGAGGGGGGCGTCGGACGCAGGCGGTACGTCCTCTGCTCCGGCCTCCGGGCGGCCGTCCTCGTCCGAGCCGTTCCTGGGCGCAGCGTCCTCGTCCGAGCCGCCCGCCTGCGTCCCGGCCCGGTCTTCGCCCGGCCCGCCCGTGTGCGAATCGTCCGGACCGCCCGTCCGCGAACCGTCGTCGCTTCCGTCACCCGCCGGCGCGAAGGCCGTCTCGTCGTCGATCTGCTCCCGCCAGACGGACCACTGGAGCGCTATCGCGTCCGCGCCCAGCCGGCGCTGGGCGGGGCCCCACACCTCCGTGTCGGGAGGACACAGCGGCGCGAGGTCCTCCCCGTCCGCCTCCGGATCCGGTTCCGGATCGTGCGGAGCGCTCACTCCGGGAGCGGCGACCGCCACGGCGAGCGGCCAGCCGGGGAGCGCGCAGACCACCGAGCGGTCATCGGGCGACAGGTCGTACTCCATCCCGCAGTCCCAGGACGCTATCGCCACGGCCACCAGGGACACGTCGTCGACGACCACGGTCCACCGGGCCCCGTCGCCGTCCTGGCCCAGGACGAGGCCGTAGCCCTCGGCATAGGGCTCCAGGCGCAGCGCCGCGCAGGCCGCGGGGTAGTCGTCGCCGAGAACACTCGGGAACTGGGCAGGGGTCAGCAGGACCGCGGTCAGCACATACAGTGCGTCGTCGTCGGCGACTGTGTCGTCCGTCCCGGCCACTGCACCCTCCTCTTCCGTCATGGTTGTCGTCGGCGCACCTTAACCAGTGGGTAACCCGCTCGTCGAGGCCCTGACAAGGCAGGACACAGGTCCCGGCGGCGGACCGGACGGTCCTCCTCAGCCGTCCGCCAGGCCGAGCAGCGTACGCGCCACCGCCTCCGGCGACTCGTTCCGCTCACGGGCGAGTGCGATGACGGCGCGGCAGGCCAGCTCACCGACGCCGAACGAGAGCGCCTCCGGCGACACCCAGCCGCTCGCCTCGTCCATCCGGTCCTGGTCCTCCTCCACCGATGCCGCGACGAACGTGGCGGCCGCCTCGAAGAGGTTGTGCTGCCGGCGCTCCGGCGCCCGCGTGCGCGCGGCGGAGACGGTCTCCTTGCGCGCCGAGGTCACGGCTCTGCGCAATATTCCGAACATGCCGGTCATGGGGACCGCCTTTCGTCGACGTGTGCGTACTCACCGTCCTGCCCCCGCACATACGCTGGAACACTCGACCCGGACGAGAGGGACGGTGTGGTGAAGCGTTACGACCGGCTGAAGGATATTCAACGCCTTGATCCTGAAAAGGACTTCCTGGAGATCTACCGGATCACGGCGACGTACGAGTTCCCCTGGGACATCACCCGCGCCCTCGAACTGGCGCTGTACCGCACGTATGCGGTCCCCAGCATCGGGCGGCTTCTCGCGGAGACAGCGGAACTGACGGACCGTTCGCAGAAGCGCTACGACGACACCGCGCTGCTCCTGGACACGGTCATGGAGCACGGTTTCGACAGCGATCCGGGACGTACGGCCATCCGCCGGATCAACCGGATGCACCACAGCTTCGACATCGCCAACGACGACATGCGCTATGTGCTGTGCACCTTCGTCGTCACCCCGAAGCGGTGGCTCGACGCGTACGGCTGGCGCCGTCTGTCCGACCACGAACTACGGGCGTGTGCGGCCTACTACCGGACCCTGGGTGCCCATATGGGGATCAGGGACCTGCCGCAGACCTACGAGGACTTCGAGCGAACCCTCGACGCCTACGAGGAGGAGTACTTCGGCTGGGACGAAGGGGCGCGCTCGGTCTCGGACGCGACGCTGGAGCTGATGGCCTCCTGGTATCCGCGCCCCCTGGCGCCGCTCGTGCGCGGTGCGAGCCTCGCGCTTCTGGACGACTCGCTGCTGCGGGCCTTCCGCTACCGACGGCCGGGGGCCGCGGCCCGCTCACTCACCCGCGGTGCCCTGCGGCTGAGAGCCCGCGCGGTCCGTCTGCTGCCGCCGCGCACCAAGCCGCACTACGCCCGGCAGAACCCGGAGATCAAGGGCTACCCGGACGGGTACGAGGTCGCCGCGCTCGGCACGTTCCCCACACCGGGCGTGGGCGGCTGCCCGGTCGCGCACCTTCCCCGTCCGGACTCCGAGGCCGGATGATCCCCGGACCCGTCCCCTGAGTCATCGCGCGGTGCGTCAACCGGCCCGTTCGGCCAGAGCGAGGAACCGGCTCTCCTCGTCGACGTACGACGTCAGGCGCCAGCCCGAACGGGCCAGCAGGGGGCCCAGGTTCGGCTCGGCACGCAGATCGCCGTCCGTGAGCTGCCGGCCGTGCCGCGCGGCCAGCGCCGCCCGCCCGATGGGGTGGAACAGCGCCAGCAGCCCGCCCGGCCTGACCACCCGGGCCAACTCGGCCAGGTCGGGACCCGGCCGGGACAGGTGCGAGACCAGCCCGGCCGCGAACACCGCGTCCAGGACCCGCGGCCGCAGCGGCAGGCGCGCGGCGTCGGCCTGGATCAGCAGCCCGCCGGCACCGCGCCCCGCGCGCACCGCCGCCCCCAGCATCGCCGCGGTGAGATCGGCACCCAGGACGGTGCCCCCGGGACCGACCGCCGCCCGCAGAGCCGGCATCGCCCGCCCCGTTCCGCACCCCGCGTCGAGGACGGCGTCGCCGGGGCGAAGCCCCAGTGCGGTGACCGCGGTGGCGAAGGCGGGGCCGTCGTCAGGGAAACGCGTGTCCCAGTCCGCGGCGCGAGCAGTGAAGAACTCCTGGACGTGTGTGTGGTCATCGGCCATCAGGCCATGATCGCGCAGTCACCGCCCGAACGAAACGTCGTGAATCGATGCGCATGTTCGAGCATGCTGCGATCGTTGGGAAACATCTCTCTGTCATATTTCGGCAGCTTTCGAATGCGCCCGGGGCGCGCGCCCTGGCGCGACTAGCGTCCCCGAGTCATGGGACACCTGGACCACGCCACCTTCGGCTGGCTGACACCTCTGCTGTCGTACGCGATGGCCTGCATCGGCGCCGCCCTCGGCCTCAGCTGCACCGTGCGCGCCCTCGACACGACCGGGCGCTCGCGGCGGAACTGGCTGATCACGGCCGCCTCGGCCATCGGCTCGGGTATCTGGACCATGCACTTCGTCGCGATGCTCGGCTTCGGCGTGTACGGCACCGACATCCGCTACGACGTGCCGCTGACCTTCCTCAGCCTGCTCGGCGCCATGGTGGTGGTCGGGGGCGGGGTCTTCGCCGTCGGCTACAGCCGCGACCGGACCAGGGCGCTGCTGCTCGGCGGGTTCGCCACCGGGCTCGGAGTCGCCAGCATGCACTACCTCGGCATGGCGGCACTCCGGCTGCACGGCACCATCCACTACGACCCGCTCAGGGTCGTCCTCTCCGTCGTGATCGCGGTCATCGCCGCGACGGCAGCGCTGTGGGCCGCGCTCAACATCAGGTCGACGCGTGCCGTGGCCCTCGCCTCCCTCGTCATGGGCGCGGCCGTCAGCAGCATGCACTACACCGGAATGCTGGCCGTGACCGTGCAGGTGACGCCCTCGGGAGCCGCCCTGCACGGGGCCACCGCGATGCAGTTCATCTTCCCTCTCGCCGTCGGACTGGGCTCCTACCTCTTTCTCACCTCGGCATTCGTGGCCCTGTCCCCGACCGCGCCGGAACGCGCCGCTTACGCCCACGCGGAGCACGCACAGACCTCCTCCGAGGTGGCCGCCACAACGCCGGGTGCCCGCGGACCCGACCTCCGGTCCCGGCGCGCGGCCCGCAGGCCCGAGGCGCCACCCGTCGGCATCCGTTGACGCACGGCACGGCCCGGCCCACCACCATCCGCCCAGAACCGACCCGGAACGAGGAGGCCATGCGCCCACCCCGCGCGACCCCTGACCCCGGTGCCTCCGACGCCCGGACCGCCACCACGCCGCCGCCTCCGGCCCGAGGCCGCCGCGCGCACGCGGGACCGCCGGCCGACGAGAGCGCCGAGCTCGACAGTCCGCCGGACGAGTACGGCATATCCGCCCCGCGCGGACGGCGGGTGCTGCGTCCCCGGACCGTGCGAGCGAAGATCATCTCGCTGCTGATGCTGCCCGTCGTCTCCCTGCTGGCCCTCTGGGGCTTCGCCACCGTGTCCACCGCCCAGGACGTGGCACGGCTGCGCCAGTTGCAGCGCGTCGACGAGGAAGTGAGGGCGCCCGTCGCGGCGGCGGTCTCGGCTCTCCAGAGCGAACGCAAGGCGGCCATGCTCCAGTCCGCCGATCCCGGCACCGCACACGCCGCCGCCCTGAGAGCGAGCACCGGGCGCACCGGCACCGCTCTCGACGCCCTGCGGCTCGGCGACGGCCACACGGTCGCCGACACCGGCAACCTCCCCGCGGGCGTGGCCGGCCGGCTCGACCACTTCCTCGGCCTCGCCCAGGACCTGCGGCCGGACAAGGAGAACCCCGGCAGCTCCGGAGGCGGCGCAGACACCGTGTACGACCGCTACACGGCGGCGGTCAGCGCGGCCCTCGCCGTCTCCGGAGCCCTCACGGGTATCCAGGACGACGCCCTCGGCTCCGACGCCCGCGTCCTTCTCGAACTCGCCCGCGCCGACGAGATGCTGGCCCGCGAGGACGCCCTGCTGGCCACCGCCGCACGCGTGGGCACCCTGAAGGACCGCCCGCTGCGTCTGTTCACCGGCGCTGTCGACACCCGGCGCAGTCTCACCGAGACCGCCGGCGCCGACCTGCCCGCCACCGAACGCACCGCCTGGCGGGAGTTCACCGCGCTGCCCGCCTACCGCTCCATCGGGACAGCCGAGGACAAGGTGCTCACGGCGGCGCCCGGCCGCGAGGCCGCGCGGGCCGTGCCCGCCGCCGACTGGCAGCGCGCCGCCGACGCCGTACGCGGCGAACTGCACAGCATCACCACCGGCGCCGGAGAACGCGCCGCCGACCGCGTGGACCCCCTCGCCCACGGACTGCTCAGCCCGTCCGGCGCCGCTGTGATCTTCGGCTGCGTCGCCGTCGCGGCCTCCCTGGTGATCTCCGTGCGCATCGGGCGCGGGCTCGTCGTGGAGCTGGTCAGCCTGCGCAACAGCGCCCTGGAGATCGCCCGGCGCAAACTGCCCCTGGCCATGCAGCGGCTGCGCGCGGGCGAAGAGCTCGACATCCGGGCGGAGGCACCGCCGGGCCTCGCCTCCCAGGACGAGATCGGCCAGGTCGGCGAGGCCCTCGGGACGGTCCACCGGGCCGCCCTCAGCGCGGCCGTCGAGCGCGCCGAACTCGCGGACGGGATCTCCGGGGTCTTCGTCAACCTCGCCCGGCGCAGCCAGGTGCTGGTCCACCGCCAGCTCAACCTCCTGGACAGCATGGAGCGCCGGGCCGACGACCCCGACGAGCTGAGCGACCTCTTCCGTCTCGACCACCTCACCACCCGGATGCGCCGGCACGCCGAGAGCCTGATCATCCTTTCCGGCGCCGCGCCCGGCCGGGCCTGGCGCATGCCGGTGTCCCTGACGAACGTCGTACGCGCGGCCGTCTCCGAGATCGAGGACTACGCCCGGGTGGAGGTCAGCCGGCTGCCCGACGCCGCGGTGAAGGGCGCGGCGGTCGCCGACCTCACCCATCTCCTGGCCGAACTGGTCGAGAACGCGGCCCAGTTCTCACCGCCGCACACAAAGGTGCGCATCACCGGCGAACCCGTGGGCAACGGCTACGCCCTGGAGATCGAGGACCGCGGCCTCGGCATGGGAGCCGAACTGCTCGGCGACGCCAACCGCCGCATCGAGCAGGCGGAAGCCCTCGATCTGTTCGACAGCGACCGGCTCGGCCTGTTCGTCGTCAGCCGCCTCGCCGTACGGCACCGCATCAAGGTCCAGCTGCGCACCTCCCCGTACGGCGGTACCACGGCGGTCGTGCTGCTGCCGACGGCTCTGCTGCAGACCGCACTGCCGCCGGCCGAGGAGCCGGCGGCGCCGCGGAAGGCCTCCGTCGAGTGCGACGCTCACGAACGCACTGCCTTCGGGCCCGGCCCCCGCGCCGTGCGGCCTCCGGGCACCGCCTTCCCCGCACCCGTCCCGGTCCCGGCGCTGGAGTCCCGCACCGGGCCCACGGCCCGGGTGACCTCGCTCCGTCCTCGCCGGCCGGAGGCCGAGGACGGGACCGGGCCTGCGCCACGGACTTCTGCCGGGGACGAGGCCGGCGACGAGACCCTGCCCCGACGGGTGCGGCAGGCAAGCCTCGTACCCCAGCTGCGCGAGGAACCGCGGCCCGAACCGCCGCGCTCCGGCGGACCGGCCGATGAACCGCCCGCGCGTCGCACCCCCGAACAGGCCAGGGACCGTATGACCGCCTACCGGGCCGGGTGGGTACGCGGGGGCGGCGCAGCCCCGGGATCTGCGGCGGCAGCCCCCGGCACTCCCGAACCCCGCCCGCTCAGCGAAGGAGACCCCGCATGATCGCGAACGAGAGGACCGGGGTGCCCCGCCGGTCCGGTGAACTCGACTGGCTGCTGGACGATCTGGTGACCCGCGTCGGCGAGGTCCGGCACGCGGTCGTGCTCTCGGGGGACGGGCTCGCGGTCGGGGCGTCGAGCGCGCTCAGCCGCGAGGACGCCGAGCACCTGGCAGCGGTCGCCTCCGGATTCCACAGCCTCGCCAAGGGCGCGGGCAGGCACTTCCGGGCGGGAGAGGTGCGCCAGACGATGGTCGAGATGGACGAGGGATTCCTCTTCGTCGCGGCCGCGGGGGAGGGGTCGTGCCTCGCCGTGCTGAGTACGGCGTTCGCCGACATCGGTCTGGTCGCCTACGAGATGGCCCGCCTCGTCAAGCGGGTCGGCGAGCACCTGCGGACCCCGGCACGCTTCGCCGGGCATCCGTCGGCAGCCGGCTGAGAGGGCGGGGACAGCAGTGTCCATGACCTACGGAGGCCCGGAGGCCCCCGACCCGTACGAACTGCCGGGCAGCCAGTGGTACGACGCCGACGCGGGGCCTCTCGTCCGTCCGTACGCCATGACCGGTGGACGGACCGAACCGGGCCCGGGCGCCGCGCGCTTCGACCTGATCGCGCTCGTCACCCTGGACGACACCGTGACCGGGAGCTCCGAGGACGCGTTGCTCGGTCCGGAGCACCGGACGCTGCTGGCCCTGTGCCGGACCGAGACGCAGTCGGTCGCCGAACTCTCCGCCGACGCCGACCTGCCCGTCGGTGTGGTGCGCGTGCTGCTCGGCGACCTGCTCGAATCGGGGTACGTCACGGTCAGCCGCCCGGTGCCACCCGCGCAGCTGCCCGATGAACGGATCATCCGCGAGGTGATCAACGGCCTGCGCGCACTCTGAGAGCCGGATGCCCGGCCCGCTACGTCGTTCTCTCGCGGTCCCTCAACTGTGTCAGCTGGTCGTTCTGGGCCTCCAGGAAGCGCACGACGACGTGGAGTTCGTCCTCGTCGAACTGGCGCCGGGCTGCTTCGGTGGCGGTCGCCAGCGGTCTGAAGAAATCGCGGGCGACCGATTTCGCCGCCGGCGCGTAATGCAGACGGACCACCCGCCGGTCGCCGCCGTCACGGACGCGGTGGACGTGACCCGCACGCTCCAGCCGGTCCAGGCACGCCGTCACCGCTCCCGAGGTGAGGTCCAGCTGCTCGCGCAGTCTTCCCGGGGTCATGGCCGACTCGTCCTCACCGTGCTCGGCGTCGAGGATGGCGATCAGAGCCTGCACATCCGTCGGATGGAGACCCTGGGCCTGGGCGAACTCATGGGTGATGCGGTTGAGCTCGCTCGTCATGCGGCGCAGCAGTACAGCGAACGACTGGAGCCCCGTGGGGCCGTCGCTCGTGCCTCTGTCCGGGCCTCCGTCTGCTGTGCGCATGCCCCCATAGTAATATCTCTCACTGATTGAGATAATGAATCGCCGAGAGATATGGCGTGCGTCGACCCATGGGGGAGCAATGAAGCCCGCACCGCGGCACCGCATCGTCCGATGGCTGGTGCCCGTAGCCCTGCTCGTCGTCTGGCTCGGCATCGGAGGGACGCTCGGCCCCTACGCCGGGAAGCTCGGCGAGGTCGCGACGAACGACCAGGCCGCCTTCCTGCCGCGCAGCGCCGAGTCGACCAAGGTGGCCGAGGCGCAGAAGGCGTTCCAGAAGTCCGGGACCGTACCGGCGATCGTCGTGTGGACCGGCCGGACGGGCGAGCTCCCGGCCGGCGCGGAGGAGAGAGCCACCCGGTCGCTCGCCTCGCTGACGGGTCAGCCCGGTGTGGTGGGCCCGCCCTCCGGAGCGAAGCTCTCACAGGACGGCGAGGCGCTCTCCGGCGTCGTCCAGCTGCGCTCGGACCTGGGTGACGAGCTGCCCGACACCCTCGACCGGGTGCGCGACGCAGTCGGATCCGTGCCGGGCACGACGGCGGAGATCGCCGGGCCGGCCGCGAGCCAGGCCGACCTCAAGGACGCGTTCGCGGGGATCGACGGACTGCTCCTGGGCGTGGCACTGGCCGCCGTGCTGGTGATCCTCCTGCTCGTCTACCGCAGCGTGCTGCTGCCGTTCCTGATCATCCTCAGCGCCGTCCTCGCCCTCGGTCTCGCCTGCGCGGTCGTGTACGCCCTCGCGGACCATGGTGTCGTCCGCGTGGACGGTCAGGTCCAGGGCATCCTGTCCATCCTGGTGATCGGGGCGGCCACCGACTACGCCCTGCTTCTGACCGCACGCTTCCGGGAGGAACTCGCCCGGCACGGCGACCGGACGGCCGCGGCGTTCGCCGCGCTCCGACGGTCCTTCGGAGCGATCACCGCCAGCGCCGCCACGGTGGCACTGGGGCTTCTCGCGCTGCTGCTCAGTGATCTGACGAACAACCGCGCGCTCGGGCCGGTGGGGGCCATCGGCATCGTCTGCGCGGTGCTGAGCACACTGACCTTCCTTCCGGCCGTGCTGGTGCTCTGCGGCAAGGCCGCCTACTGGCCCGCCAAGCCCCGTCCGGCCGGCCAGGAATCGGGCGGACACGGCATCTGGCGCCGGATCGCCGAACGCGTCGACCGGTCCCCGCGCAAGGTGTGGGTCTCCACCACCCTGATCCTCGTCGCCTGCGCGGCGTTCGCACCCACGCTCAAGTCGCAGGGCGTGCCCCTGGACGAGATCTTCGTGAACGACGCCCCGTCCGTCTCGGCACAGGCCACGCTGGGCAAGCACTTCCCGGGAGGCTCTGGCAACCCCGCCGTGATCGTCGCGGAGGCCGGCCGGGCCGACGAGGTGGTCCGCGCCGCCGGCGGAACGCCGGGCGTCGCCTCCGCGGCCCCCGTCACCGAGTCCGGACGTCCGGGCGGCGGGCAGCCGCTCGTGGTCGACGGCCGGGTACGCATCGACGCAACCCTGGACGATGCGGCGGACAGCGACGCGGCCAAGGCCACGGTCCAGCGTCTGCGCGAGGCCGTGCACGGCGTCACGGGAGCCGAGGCGCTCGTCGGCGGCTACACCGCGCAGCAGTACGACACCCAGCAGACGGCCGAGCGCGACCGCGGGATCATCGTGCCGGTGGTGCTCGTGATCATTCTGCTGATCCTGATGGGGCTCCTGCGCTCGGTACTCGTCCCTGTCCTGCTCGTGGCAACCGTGGGGCTCAACTTCCTCGCGACCCTCGGGGTTTCGTCGCTCGTCTTCAAGCACGTCCTGGGTTTCAGCGGCACCGACGCGTCCGTGCCGCTGTACGGATTCGTCTTCCTGGTGGCCCTCGGCGTCGACTACAACATCTTCCTGATGTCACGGGTCCGGGAGGAGGCCCTGGAACACGGCGCCCGGCAGGGCGTGCTGCGGGGTCTGGTGAGCACGGGCGGAGTCATCACCTCCGCCGGGGTGGTGCTGGCCGCCACCTTCGCGGCGCTCATCGTGATCCCGCTGGCGTTCCTCGCCCAGATCGCGTTCATCGTGGCCTTCGGCGTGCTGCTGGACACCCTGGTGGTGCGTTCGCTGCTGGCCCCCGCCCTGGTCGTGGACATCGGCCCCAGGGCCTGGTGGCCGAGCAGGATCAGCCGGATCCCGGCCGCATCGGGGCGGGTGGGCGAGGAAGGGTGACGCAACCGGGCCCTGTGCCCGCCCCGGATGTCCGGGGCGGGCACAGGGCCCGGGCGCACGACGTGCCGGCGGTCAGACGTTGACGCCGTAGTCGGTCGCGATGCCGGCCAGCCCGGACGCGTAACCCTGGCCCACCGCACGGAACTTCCACTCGGCGCCGTGCCGGTACAGCTCGCCGAACACCATCGCCGTCTCGGTCGAGGCGTCCTCGCTGAGGTCGTAGCGGGCGAGCTCCACCCCGTTGGCCCGGTTCACCACGCGGATGAACGCGTTGCGCACCTGGCCGAAACTCTGCCCCCGGCTCTGCGCGTCGTGGATGGAGACCGGAAAGACTATCTTCGCGACATTCGCCGGGACGCCGGCCAGGTCCACGTTGATGGACTCGTCGTCGCCCTCGCCCTCACCCGTGAGGTTGTCACCGGTGTGCTGGACGGATCCGTCCGGGCTGTTGAGGTTGTTGTAGAAGACGAAGTGCTGATCCGAGAGGACCTTGCCGGAGTCCGAGCACAGCAGCGCGCTGGCGTCGAGGTCGTGATCGGCGCCCGTCGTCGTCCGTACGTCCCAGCCCAGGCCCACCGTCACCGCGGTCAGGCCGGGCGCCTCCTTCGACAAGGAGACGTTGCCGCCCTTGGCCAGGGTCACACCCATGAACTTCCTCCAATGATCCGGTGATCCGTTGATCAGAGTTCCTTCGGCCGCCACCGAAGAGGACGACGGCCCTTCCCCTATGGTTCCCTGGACGCGCGGGCCGTGAAGGGGCGGGGTGGCCCTGCGGGCTCCGTCGGCGGATCCGCGGCGGCGTGCCCTGCCTTCACGACCATGGAGCCACTCTTCAGGATCCGCGGGGATTTGCCCAGGGCGCGGCCGGTACCGGGTGTCTTCCGGTCAATGTTTCCAGCAGCGCGTTGTGGACAGGGGATCGGACCGAGGATGTACGGGGCCGGTGATCCACGAGGCCACCGCAACCTGACGAACAGCGCAACCGTGCAACCGTGCGAGGCCGGTACCGGTCTTTCGCAGGGAGGCCGGACGAACGGGGTGAACGATGACAGGCAGTCACAACGGGGCCGCGGGCCGGGGGAGGGGCAGCAGGCTGCGGCGGACGGCGGTCATCGGGCTGTCCTTCCTCGTCCTGCTGGTCGCCGGCGTCGGCTGGGGCTACCTCAAACTGACCGGCAGCATCGACACGTTCAGTGCCGACGGCATTTCCGGTGACCGGCCGCCCGACACGTCCGCGGGACAGAACGTCCTCGTCATCGGATCGGACACCCGAGCGGGTGACAACAGCGGACTGGGCGGCGGCACGGGTGAGGTCGGCCGCTCCGACACCGCGTTCCTGCTGCACGTCTACGCCGACCACGAGCACGCCGTCGCCGTCTCCATCCCCCGTGACTCTCTGGTCGACATCCCGGCCTGCAAGAAGCCCGGCGGCGAGTGGACGGCTCCGCAGCAGCACGTCATGTTCAACGCGGCCTTCTCGGTGGGGGAGACCGCCGAGGGCAATCCGGCCTGCACCCAGAACACGGTGGAACACCTCACCGGTCTGCGCGTCGACCACACCGTCGTCGTCGACTTCGCCGGCTTCTCCGCGCTGACCTCGGCCGTCGGCGGAGTACCCGTCTGCCTTCCGCAGGACATCTACCAGAGGGACCTCAACCCCAAGCGCCCCACACGGGGCGAGCGGGTCTTCGCCAAGGGCCCCCAAGAGGTCTCCGGACAGCGCGCGCTCGACTACGTACGGATCCGGCACGGCATCGGCGACGGCTCCGACATAGGCAGGATCCAGCGGCAGCAGGCGTTCGTCGGCTCCCTCATCAAGCAGGTCAAGTCCCGTGGCCTGAACCCGACCACCCTGCTGCCCCTGGCCAACGCCGCGACCGACGCGATGACCGTCGACCCGGGCCTGGGCTCGGCCGACAAGCTGCTGAGGTTCGCCCTCTCGATGAAGAACATCGACCTGCGCAACACCAAGTTCCTCACGGTTCCCTGGCGTTACGAGGGGGAGCGCGTCGCCATCGTGGAGGCGGAGGCCGACGCGCTCTGGGCGATGCTCAAGGCCGACCGCACGATCGACGGTCAGGACGCGGCGGGCACGAGCCGGGGCACGGGGGCCACGCCCGCCCCGGCCGCCTCCTCCGCCGCGCCCGTCTCCGGCACGGGTGTCGAGGTGGCCGTGTACAACGGCACCACGGTGACCGGCCTCGCGGCCCGGGCGGCCGGGCTCCTGCGCACCCACGGCTTCACCGTCACCGGCACCGCCACGGCGAACTCGCAGGACCAGGCGCGGACCGTCGTCACCTACGGGCCCGGTGAGAAGGCCGGAGCCGAGACCGCGGCCCGGCTCTTCGGCGGAGCCCGGACCATGGAATCCGGTGAGGCGGGAATCCAGGTGATCGTCGGACGCGACTACGCCGACAACCCCTCGCCGGCACCCGCGTCACCGACACCCGACTCCCTGCCGTCCGACGTCGCGGACAGGTCCCGTTCCGCCGCCGACGACCCGTGCAGCGACCTCTCGTACGGCTGAAGCCGCAGCGCGCTGCCGCTGGAGGTCCGGTCCCGGCCGCGGTGGCGCAGCGCCGTTCCCGGCGACGGGATCAGCTGCGCTCCCTGCGGGGTGAGGAGAGGCTTTGGCAGGAGCAGGAGCAGGAGCAGGAGCAGGAGCAGGAGCAGGAACGCGGAGCTGGGTACGGGCTGTGCGCGGTTATCGGCCAAGAACAATCGGATGGCTGACATCCACACCGGAATTCGTGCGGTTCAGGGCACTGGACGACCCGAAACAGTCACATCCTCAAAAATGTGATCGCGCCTCGCAGGCTGGGTACCGGTTTGCCATGCTGTCGCCGTACGCCTGCCGATGATGCACTGAATCCGAGCCCTTGTGACGACTCCGACCTGCGCATTCGCCGTCCGGGGGCTCACTGGTGAGAGAAGTGATCCATGTCGACCGAGCACGCTGACAGCCCCCGGGACGAGTCCGCCGAGGTCCCTCCGAGCGACGCCTTGGCCCTGAAGATCCTGGTCGCCGGCGGGTTCGGGGTCGGCAAGACGACCCTCGTCGGCGCGGTGAGCGAGATCAGGCCCCTGCGCACGGAGGAACTCCTCAGCGAGGCCGGACAGTCGGTGGACGACACCGACGGCGTGGCCCAGAAGACCACCACCACCGTCGCCATGGACTTCGGACGCATCACCATCAGGTCCGGACTCTCCCTGTATCTGTTCGGAACCCCGGGCCAGGACAGGTTCTGGTTCCTCTGGGACGAACTCTCCCAAGGCGCCCTGGGCGCGGTGGTTCTGGCGGACACCCGGCGGCTGGAGGACTGCTTCCCGGCGGTCGACTACTTCGAACACCGCCGGATTCCCTTCGTCGTCGCCGTCAACTGCTTCGCGGGGGCCCGTTCGTACGGCGAACAGGATGTCTCGCGCGCCCTCGATCTCGATCCCGGGACTCCGGTGGTGCTGTGTGACGCCAGGGACCGGGATTCGGGCAAGGAAGTCCTGATCCGGATGGTCGAATACGCGGGCCGGATGCACACTGCACGGCTTCTGGACTCGGTCGGCTGAGCCGCCTTGGCCAGATTCCGTCCCGCCGAAGCGCAGCGGGACGCTTGCCCGTACGTGACCGGTGCGTAAGGCTTGCGCACACGTGGGGCACGGGGAACGTATGAGCGGGGAGGAACAGAATGGCGCTGGACAGGGGACTCGACTGGCTGCTTGACGATCTCACCAGCCGGGTGGAGCACATACGCCACGCTCTGGTGCTGTCGAACGACGGTCTGGTCACGGGCGCGAGCACCGGGCTGGCACGTGAGGACGCGGAGCATCTGGCCGCCGTCTCGTCCGGGTTGCACAGTCTCGCCCGCGGATCGGGCCGGCACTTCCGTGCCGGAAAGGCCCGGCAGACGATGGTGGAGTTCGACGAGGCGTTGCTCTTCGTGACGGCCGCCGGAGACGGCAGTTGTCTGTGTGTGCTGAGTGAGGCGGAGGCCGATGTGGGGCAGGTGGCGTACGAGATGACGCTGCTGGTCAACAGGGTCGGGGAGCACCTCGGTGTGGCTGCGCGGCAGGACGGGAGCATAGGGGTCAACAGGGTCTGACGTCTCGGCCGTGCCGCCGCCTTGCCCGAGGGTTATCCACAGGCAGGGCGGCGGTTGCCATTTCCGTACTACCGTGATCATGGAGAGTATTCGTGTCTCACGGGGGAGAATCGTCATGCCGATGACGGAAACGGTGCGGGACGACGGCGTTCACATGGTCACGGCGAGCAGGGCCGCTGCGGAACTGAGGCTGCGGCGCGGGGAGTTCGCCCTGGCCGTACATCTGGGCATGGTGCGGCTGGACACGAGGCTGCGCGGAGGGCGGACCGGAGTCCGCAGGGAGGAGATCGACCGGCTCAGGTCGGAGGACGGATTCCCTGAGACGCTGCAGGAGCGGGTGCGGACCGTGGGGACCGCGGAGGGGGCCCGGCTGCTCGGGATCAGTCCGGTCCGCTTCAGCCGGCTGGCGCGAGCGGGCTGTGTCACGCCGGTCGCGTTCTACCTCAATCGCTACCGAGCGGTGGTGTGGCTCTATCTCGCGCAGGAACTGGGCGGGCTGGCCGCTCGGTCGCCCGAACTGATGGTGGGTAACAGCCCGCCCTGGATGCGCAGTCGCCTGGACGCGGGAACGGACTGCCGGGCCCGTAACTGGCGTTCCCGCCGGACCGAGCGGCTGCTGGCCCTCACCGAGGACCCCTGGGCCCGTGCCGCCGTCGTCGGGGAAGCGCTGGACCAGGTCCAGCTGGCCGAGGTGGTCGAGGATCCGTACGAGCGTGCCTACCTCGGCAGGGTCCGGCCCGTGCCGGTCTTCGGCCAGGGCGGCTCGGCGGCCGGGCGTGCGGCCATGGTGCAGCTGATGCTCGCCGACGAACCGGACGAGATCCTCTGGCGGAGGGTCACCCTCGGGATGGAGCTGGACCGGGCACGCGAGCTGCGCGCCGCGCCGCGGCCCGGGGAGGGGCGGTGTTCCGGAGCGGCGGACGACTCGGGAACCTCGGTCGAACCCGCCGTGCAGGTGGGGTCGGCCGGTCCGGTGCGGGCGTCGGGGTCGGCGGCGACGTCGTCCGGCCATCAGGGGCCCGTCACACGGGGGGACGGCACAAGGCAGGACGGCACGCGCGAAGACGGCGCACGGGAAGACGGCGCACGGGAAGACGGCGAACTGGAAGGCGGAGAGCACGAAGACGGCACCCGGGAGCGTGGTACGCGGGCAGGGCATACGGGCGCAGGTCGGAGGCAGGAAGGCGACGGGCAGCCAGGCCGCGGGCGGGCCGGCCGGGGCGGCGGTGACGGCGCGGCAGGGCTGCTGGCCCGATTCCGGATCCGCCGGACACGTGAGCACCGGAGCCCGCGCGGGACAGCCGGCGTCAGAGGGAGGCCGCTCGCCACCGAGACGCGGACCAGGCATTCTGTTCACCATGTTGATCAGGGAAGCCACCGCTGAGGACTGGCCCGCCATCTGGCCCTTCTT
Organism: Streptomyces sp. NPDC091416; assembly: GCF_044756845.1. Taxonomy (NCBI): domain Bacteria; kingdom Bacillati; phylum Actinomycetota; class Actinomycetes; order Kitasatosporales; family Streptomycetaceae; genus Streptomyces; species Streptomyces sp. NPDC091416. The sequence continues at coordinate 138,147 of NZ_JBIVTU010000015.1, read as the reverse complement.
CCATGAAATCGTCGCCGCAGGCGAGACATTCACCTACCCGCTCGATCTCGCGGAGGCCGATGCCCTCGACTGGTGGCTCTTGAGGCCCCCGAACCGCACGGTGGTGGCGGTGGACGAGGGCGGCGGCGTCCTTGGCACGGCGAAGATGAACAACAACCACATGGGCAACGGCTCACACATCGCCAGCGCCAGCTACATGGTCGACCCCCGGCACTCCGGAAAGGGTGTGGGACGGGCCCTGTGCACGTACACGATCGACTGGGCTCGTTCGGCCGGGTTCCGTGCCATGCAGTTCAACGCGGTCGTGGAGGGCAACGCCGCCGCGGTCGGGCTCTATCGTTCCCTCGGTTTCGAGGTGCTGGGAACTCTGCCGGAGGGGTTCAACCATCCGAAGAAGGGGTTCGTGGGACTTCACATCATGTACCGGCCGCTCTGACGGCCGGCGGGTGGACGTGGCTGCGGACCGCCTGCGGGCACGCTCCGGCGCCGGGCGTTCACTTCACGCCACGGCGTCGGTCGGACCCAGTCCGTCGCCGTGCCCGGGTTGCCCCAACCAGAGTTGGTCTGCGATCAGTTGTGACACCGAATGGTCTGTGGGGTGGGTGCACACAGGAGGGAAGGGGGCAGTACTGTGCGCCCCACCGCCCATTCGGGCGATGAAACATTTGCGGAGGAAGAATCCATGACCATACCCAGGAGATCGTGGCGTGCTGCGGGAACCCTCGCCGCCGCTGCGGTTGTCGGCCTGACCGGTGCGGTTCTCACCGCCGGTCCGGCCGCAGCTCACACCCCCACCTGGGCCGTGACCTGTACCGAAGTGAGCCTGCACCTGACCGCGTACAACGGTGGCGTCACCAACCAGGTGACCGTCACCGTCGACGGTAAGGACCTCCTGCCGACCGAGACCTTCGGCAAGGGGCTCGACAAGACGATCGCGCTGCCCGAGCACGACAAGGAGCTGACGGTCCGTCTGGTCGTCAAGGCCGGTGACGGCGACCAGTACTCGCGCGACGAGTCCAAGCAGGCGCCGGTGTGCGAGGGGACTCCGCCGAAGGAGCCCACGCCGACGCCGTCCGAGACGAAGCCGTCCGACACGCCCACCACGGCGAAGCCGACGCCTACCGCCACTCCCAGCGAGACCGCTTCGTCGTCTGCGCCTGCCGCAGCCACGCCGAGCCCCAGCTCGCCGGATCTGGCCGAGACCGGTTCGTCGTCCGCCACGCCGGTCATCGGTGGCGCGGCTGTCGCCGTGCTCCTGGCCGGTGGCGGCATCATGTGGTCCGTGCGCAAGCGCCGTACCGCGCAGCACTGACGTATCCCGGGACCCGGGCGCGGCGATCGCGCCCGGGTCACCGGCCGAGGGGCGTGCCGTGTCCTGTGGGACGAGGCGCGCCCCTCGGCGCTGTCTCCCGGAGGTGTCCTCTCGGCGTTCTTGCTGTCAGTTCCGTCCGCCGACGGAACCGGGATGCTCCGAGCCGTCCTTGCCGCGGAGGTCCACCGGTGCGGTGGCCGTCCTGCGGACCGGTGCGGACACGGGCGGCGCGGCCGGCCCGATCTCGCACCAGACCGCCTTGCCCTCGCCGCGGGGCTCGATGCCCCAGCGGGTGGCGACGGCGTCCAGGAGCAGCAGCCCCCGGCCCGAAGTCGCGGTCTCGCCGGGTGTGCGCCGCCGGGGCCAGGCACTGGAGCGGTCCTGCACCGACAGCCGGACGCGCCGCACCGGTTCCGGCAGCACCTCAAGGGTGAGGACGGCGCCGCCTTCCGTGTGCAGTAGCACATTCACCAGCAGTTCACCGGTCACCAGCTCGGCGTCGTCCGCGAGTTCGGCCATGTTCCAGTCGGCCAGTGCCTGACGCACCATGGTCCGGGCGTCGGAGAGCCCCTCCGGATCGGCCTGGTGGATGTACTGATGGAGCCTCGGTGCCCGTGGGGACCCCGGGTCGGGGCTGCGTCGCAGTACCAGCAGGGCGACGTCGTCGCCCGAGCCCCAGCGCTCCCACAGCCGGTCCGACAGATGGTCGGCCAGCGCCTCGGCGCCTGCCGGGCCGGCGCTGACCTCGTTGATGAGCGTGCGCACCCCCGCGTCGATGTCGGCGCCCGGTTCCTCCACCAGGCCATCGGTGTACAGGACCAGCGTCTCGCCCGGGACCAGGTCCAGCCGTGTCTCGGGGAACTCCTCGTCGCCGAAGTCGGTGGCGATGCCCAGCGGGACACCGCCACGCACCTGCGGGGTGCCGACCCGGCCGTCCGTGTGCCGGATCAGCGGGCCGAAGTGGCCGGCGCGTACGACCCGCACCGTTCCGGTCGCCAGATCGACCTGGGCGTACGTACAGGTGGCGAAACGGTCCGTGTCCAGCTCGGCGAGGAACCGGGAGGCCCGGGCCAGCACCGTCGACGGCGGATGCCCCTCGGCGGCGTACGCACGCAGCGCGATGCGCAGCTGGCCCATGATCGCCGCCGCGTGCGTGTCGTGGCCCTGCACGTCGCCGACCACGATGCCGAAGCGGTTCTTGGGCAGTGCGATCACGTCGTACCAGTCGCCGCCCACCTGACGGCCGCTCCATGCGGCGTGGTAGCGGACGGCGATCTCACCGCCCTCGATCTCCTGGATCCGGCGGGGCAGCATGGCGGACTGGAGGCCCGTGGCGAACTCGCGTTCCTCGTCGAAGAGCGTGGCCCGCTGAAGGGACTGGGCGACGATCGCGGCGAGCCCCAGGCAGAGGTTGCGTTCGTCGGCGGTGAAGGCGGTGCGTTCGCGGTAGAAGAGTGCCAGCCCGCCCAGGGTCCGGGCCTGGGCGACGAGCGGTAGATAGGCCGCCGCCTGGAACTTGAGCGTGCCCACCAACGGCTTCAGCACCGGATAGCGCCGGGTGAGCGAATCGAGTGAGCTCACGAAGCGTGGCCGCCCGCTCAGGACGGTGTCGGCCAGCGGGAACTTCGGGTCGAGCCGGCCCGAGCCCAGCTCGTCGCCGACCTCCAGCGATTCGCCGCTCAGAGCGATGACATTGAGCGTGGCGTTGTCCAGCAGGCCGAGCGCGAGCCCGTCGGCGCCGAGCCGTGCCAGTCCGCCCGGTCCGGTCAGCGCGGCGGTGACATCATCGACGGTCACGGCTCGTGACAATGCACTGGTTGTTCGCTCAACTATGTCCGTCTGCCGCTGCCGCCGCTTCTCCAGATCCAGCACGAAGGCCGAATGGGTGACTTCCGCGGTCGCGTCCCGCACCAGACCGATCACCCGGTGCGCCCGCCCGTCGGTGCCACGCAGGATGCGCGCCTGGACATGGGTCCACTGATCATCGCCGTCGCCCATGGGAACCCGGAAGTGCACGCTGTACGAGCTGCTCCCGCCCTTGATGGCCTCGTCGATCGCCACATCCAGACGGATCCGTTCCGCCGGGTCGAGGAGTTCCACCAGAGACTCGGGCCGGGAATCGAAAACGGCCGGATCCAGGCCGAACACCAGCAGCCCGGCCTCGTCGATGTCCAGCGTCCGGGCGTCGAGATCCCACTCGAAGCTGCCGGTGCGGTTCATGGCAAGCCGCTCCGCCGTCGCCGTCTCGCCGCTGTGGGTCTTCTCGACCAGCAGGCGGGGCGGGACGGGGATGAACGGTGGCCGGTCGTGATCGGTCATTCGTGCTCCGAAGATCGTCCGGCGGGGCTGCCGTACGGCGTGACTCAATTGTCTGGCCGGTTCGGCAGGGCTGCCACAGCGGGAAAGAGCCGGGCGGCGCTCCGCCCGGGCTCCGCGACATGGCCGACCCCCCTCCCTGCCGGGCGCCCCACCCCGCCGCGCACAATGGCAGGGAAAGATCGTCCGTGACCGGCGGACGGTACGGCACTGGGGCTGACCGGAGCGCACATGAACCACGAGGATTCCGTCCTGCTGCACACCGAGGGGCGCGTCCGCCATGTGACGCTGAACCGGCCCCGGGCCCTGAACGCCCTGAACCACGCCATGGTGCTGCGCATCGGCGAGGCGCTGGACGCGGCGGAACAGGACCCCTCGGTCGTCGCGGTGCTGCTCAGCGGTGCGGGGGAGCGCGGTCTGTGCGCGGGCGGAGACATCCGGTCCATCCGTGACGATGCGCTGGCCGGCGGCCGGACGTCCCTGGACTTCTGGCGCGACGAGTACCGGCTCAACGCCCGCATCGCCCGGTTCCCCAAGCCCTACGTCGCCCTCATGGACGGCATCGTGATGGGCGGCGGGGTCGGCGTCTCCGCCCACGGCTCCCTCCGCATCGTCACGGAGCGCTCCCGGATCGCCATGCCCGAGACCGGCATCGGATTCGTACCGGACGTCGGCGGTACGTATCTGCTCGGTGCGGCCCCCGGCGAACTCGGTCTGCATCTGGCCCTCACCGGCGACGTGGTCGGTGCGGCCGACGCGCTGCTGTGCGGCCTCGCCGACCACTTCGTGCCGTCGGGGGACCTGCCCGCCCTGCTCACCGCACTGGACACGTGTGCCACACCGGAGGCCGTCGTCGCCGCTGCCGCGCGATACGGCGGCACCGCCCCGGCCGGAGAGCTGGCCGGGCACCGCGACTGGATCGACGCCTGCTACGCCGCTGACACCGTCGAGGAGATCGTCGAGCGGCTCGACGACTGCGGGGTGCCCGCAGCGAAGCAGGCAGCGACGACCATCATGGCCAAGTCCCCCACAGCGCTGAAGGTGACGCTCGCGGCCGTCCGGCGGGCCCGTCGTCTGAAAAGCCTGGAAGCGGCCCTCGACCAGGAATACCGCGTCTCGTCCATCGCCTTCTCCGGGCCCGATCTGGTCGAGGGCGTACGTGCCCAGATCGTCGACAAGGACCGCAACCCCCGGTGGAGCCCGGCGGAGCTCGCCGAAGTCACCGACGAGGACGTGGCCCGCCACTTCGCACCGCTGGGCGAGGGCGAGCTCGGCCTCGGTCCCGCGGCAGAAGCGACCGGCTGAGGCGAACACCCCCGGCCTGTCCGCTCACCCTCACCCCCGTCCTGTCCCGCTCACCCTCACCCCCCTCCGAACCGCCCCGGTACTCGGACGAGCTGAGCCCGCTCGCCCGTCGCATCGCCGGGCGTGCGGCGGTGCCCAGGCCGCTGCGCCGCGCGGCCACCCCGAAGCGGGACTCACCCCGTTCGATCAGCCGGCGCGCCGGGGCGAGCCGTGCCCCGGCGAGCCAGGCCAACGGTTTGGCTGCCGGTCGCGCCCGGAAGCGGCGGTGCAGCGTCGCAGGACCGACCGCGCACGTGCCCGCAAGGCCGGCGCCGGTGCCGGCCTTGCGGGCTTTTCTTGGCCCACGCCCAGGCACTCCTGGGCCCACGCGCAGGACGGGCGCCGGGGACTCGTCCGGCAGGCCGGGAATCGTGCGCCCCCCACGAACTGCCGCCGCCCGCCGTTCCGGTGGCCACGCGATCGTGCATCGGGCCGTCGCCACAGCAGTGGGTCGGGCTCTTCCGTCCTCCGTTCCCGTGGCCACGCGAGCGAGCACCGGGCCGACGCCACGCCGGCGGTTCAGGCCCCTCGGCCCTCCGTCCCGGCGGCCACGTGATTGTGCCGAAGGCCGAGCCGGGCCTCTGCCCGGTCCCAGTCACGACCGTTCCCCCGCGGCTCGTAGTGCCGGAGTTCCTGAGTGCGGGCGACCAGCCGCCGCACACCCGTGAGGTCATCCACCAGGCCGTGGGCACGGGCCTGGATCAGGATGTTGCCGAGCGCCGTCGCCTCCGCGGGGCCCGCCGTGACGGGCAGTCCGCTCGCGTCGGCCGTCCACTGGCACAGCAGCTCGTTGCGCGAGCCGCCCCCGACCAGGTGGATCCGTGCCGGCGCACGCACGGCGAGCTCGGCGGCCGCGCGCAACGTCCGGCGATGCGCCAGCGCCAGACTCTCCAGCACACAGCGCACGTAACCGCCGGGCGACCGCGGCGGCTCCTGCCCCGTCCGCAGCAGGTACGCGTCGATGCGGGCAGGCATGTCCCCCGGCATGAGGAACGAGGCGTCGTCCGGGTCGATCACCGCGGCGAACGGTTCCGACGCCGAGGCGTCGGCGAGCAGACCGGCCAGGCCGAGCGGAACGCCCGCGCGGTCCCACATCCTGCGGCACTCCTCAAGCAGCCACATGCCCATGATGTTGCGGAGATAGCGGACCGTGCCGTCCACCCCGCGCTCATTGGTGAAGTTGGCCGCCCGGGATTCCTCGGACAGCACCGGGGCGTCCAGTTCCAGTCCGGCCAGTGACCAGGTGCCGCACGAGATGTACGCGAAGTCCGCCTCCACGGCCGGAACCGCCACGACCGCCGACGCCGTGTCGTGCGAGGCGACGGTTGTCACCGGGGTCCCGCCCGGCAGGCCGGTGCACTCGGCGACGTGCGGCAACAGCGTCCCCGCCGGAGCGCCCGGCTCGCGCAGCGGCGGGAACAGCGCACGCTCCAGCCCCAGCCGCCCGATCAGCGCGTCGGACCAGCCACCGCTCCGTGCGTCGAACAGCCCGGTCGTCGACGCGTTCGTGATCTCCGCGCCCACCGACCCGGTCAGCCAGTGCACCAGCAGATCGGGCATCAGCAGCATCGTCCGCGCGGCCCCCCACTGGGCGGTCGCCCGGTGGGCGAGCAGCTGGAAGACCGTGTTGAACGGCAGGTGCTGCAGTCCGCCGACCGCGTACAGCTCCCGCACACCGCAGCCCTCCGGCAGCCGCTTCGCAGCGCCGATGTTGCGTGTGTCCCGGTAGTGGAACGGCAACCCCAGCAGAGCCCCGTCGCCATCCAGCAGCCCGTAGTCCACCGCCCACGTATCGACACCGATGGAGGCGACGGGACCCGAGCGCCCGGCTGCCCGCAGCCCGTCCAGCATCCCCTGGTACAGGGCCAGTACGTCCCAGCGCAGACCGTCCGGCAGGCGTACCGGCGTATTGGCGAACCGGTGCGCCTCGGCCAGTTCGAGCCTCCCGGGCCCGACCCTGCCGGTGATCACCCGGCCACTGGTCGCGCCGAGGTCCACGGCGGCGAAGACGGCGTCACCCGCCGAGGAGTCGATGGAATTCACAGCCATGGAGATCGTGTCCAGGTCATCGCAGGAAGGCGGCAGCCACACCGGCATCCACCGGAATGTGCAGCCCGGTGGTGTGCGTGAGGTCGCCGCCGGTCAGCGCGAACACGGCGTTGGCGACGTGCTCGGGCAGCACCTCGCGCTTGAGCAGGGTCCGCTGTGCGTAGAACTCGCCGAGCTTCTCCTCCTCGATGCCGTACGTCGCCGCGCGCTGGGCACCCCAGCCCGCGGCGAAGATGCCCGACCCCCGCACCACCCCGTCCGGGTTGATGCCGTTGACGCGGATCCCGTGCTCTCCGAGCTCCGCCGCCAGCAGCCGTACCTGATGTGCCTGGTCGGCCTTGGTCGCCGAGTACGCGATGTTGTTCGGGCCGGCGAAGACGGCGTTCTTGGAAGCGATGTAGATGACGTCGCCGCCGAGACCCTGCGCCTGCATGACCCGGGCGGCCTCGCGCGCGACGAGGAACGAGCCGCGCGCCATGATGTCGTGCTGCAGGTCCCAGTCGCGCGCCGTCGTCTCCAGCAGCGGCTTCGAGATCGAGATCCCCGCGTTGTTCACGACGAGGTCCACACCGCCGAACGCGAGCACCGCGGCCTTGAACGCCTCCGCGATCTGATCCTCGCTCGTGACATCGACCGTGACGGCCACGGCCCGGTCAGGGCCGCCCAGGTCCTGCGCGACCGCGGCCGCGTTCTCGGCGTTCAGGTCCGCCACGACCACACAGGCGCCCTCGGCCACCAGCCGGTGCGCGATGGCGCGCCCGATCCCCGAACCGGCCCCGGTCACCAGGGCGACCCGGGTGGCCAGCGGCTTCGCCTTCGGCATCCGCCGCAGCTTGGCCTCCTCCAGCTCCCAGTACTCGATCCGGAACTTCTCGGACTCCTTGATCGGCGCGTACGTGGAGACCGCCTCCGCGCCACGCATCACGTTGATGGCGTTGAGGTAGAACTCCCCGGCGACGCGGGCGGTCTGCTTGTCCTTGCCGAACGAGAACATCCCGACGCCGGGCACCAGAACGATCGCGGGATCTGCGCCGCGCATGGCCGGAGAGCCGGGAACGGCATGCCGCGCGTAGTACGCCCGGTACGTCTCGCGGTACTCGCCGTGCAGCGTCTTCAGCCTTTCCACCGCCTCGGAGACCGGCGCGTCGGCCGGAAGGTCGAGCACCAGAGGGCTGATCTTCGTACGGAGGAAGTGGTCCGGGCACGAGGTGCCGAGGGCGGCGAGCCGCGGGTGCTCGCTGCGGGACAGGAAGTCCAGTACCGGCTCGGCGTCCGTGAAGTGACCGACTTGGGGCCGGTCGGTGGACGCCAGACCGCGGATCACCGGAGCGAGTGCTGCCGCCCGCTCCCGGCGCTCGTCCGCGGACAGGGCTTCGCGGCCGGGGAGAACGGGCCCGAACGGTTCCGGCCGGCCGCGCTCAGCCAGGAAGGTCTCCGCCGTACGGATCATCCACAGGGCGTTCTGCTCGCACGCGTCCGACGTCTCGCCCCAGGCGGTGATTCCGTGACCGCCCAGGACGACTCCGACCGCCTGCGGATGGGCCTCCTTCACGGCGGCGATGTCCAGCCCGAGCTGGAAGCCCGGCCGCCGCCAGCCCACCCAGGCGACCTTGTCGCCGAAGCACTCGGCGGTCAGCTTCTCCCCGTCGGCCGCGCACGCCAGGGCGATCCCCGAGTCCGGGTGCAGATGGTCGACGTGCGCGGCCTCGACCAGGGCGTGCATGGCGGTGTCGATCGACGGCGCCGCACCCCCCTTGCCGTGCAGGCAGTAGTCGAACGCCGCCACCATCTCGTCCTCGCGTTCCACACCCGGGTACACCTCCTTGAGGGCGCGGACCCGGTCCAGACGGAGCACGGCGAGCCCATCCTCCTTCAGGGTGCCGAGGTCACCTCCGGAGCCCTTGACCCAGAGGAGTTCGGTCTCACCTCCGGTGACCGGGTCGGCGCCGGCCGCCTTGACGGAGGTGTTGCCGCCTGCGTAGTTGGTGTTGCGTGGGTCGGATCCGATCCGGTGCGCGCGCTCCAGGAGCGCGGCGACTTCGGCGTGGGTCGGGGACGTCATGGGCATTCCTTCGGGACGGGACGGAGCAGGGGCGATGGGCAGCGGGCAGCGGTGCAGCCGGGGTCAGGCGCCCCAGCCGGCCTGGGTGCCGCCCACCCGGGCGGCGGCGATGCGCTCCTGGTTGCCGGAGGCGAGGTACGCGGCGAACGGGTCCCCGGCCAGGCCCTGTTCCTCCCGGACCTCGGCCAGCAGCGGTCGCACGTCGGTGTTGTAGGCGTCCATCAGGACGGCGTTCGAGGCGAGTACGTCGCCCGACGTCTGGGCGGCGACGAGCGCGTCCAGGTCGACCAGCAGCGCCTTGGCCGTCGCCTCCTGCACATTGGCGACCGACCGGATGACCGCGGGGATCTTCGCCTCGATGTTGTGGCACTGGTCGAGCATGAAGTTGACGTTGGTCTCGGAGCGCAGACCGCCGTTCTTCACGACCTCGTGCATGATCCGGAAGAGCTGGAAGGGGTCGGCCGCCCCGACCATCAGGTCGTCGTCCGCGTAGAAGCGGGAGTTGAAGTCGAAGGCGCCGAGCCGTCCTTCCCGCAGGAGCAGAGCCACGATGAACTCGATGTTCGTGCCCGGGGCGTGGTGCCCGGTGTCCACGACCACCTGTGCCTTCGGGCCGAGCTTGAGGCAGTGCGCGTACGCCGTGCCCCAGTCGGGTACGTCCGTCGTGTAGAACGCGGGCTCGAAGAGCTTGTACTCGAGCAGCATCCGCTGGTCGTCGCCGAGCCGCTCGTAGACCGCGGTCAGTGCCTCGGCCAGCCGGTCCTGACGGGCAACGATGTCATCCTGCCCCGGGTAGTTCGTACCGTCGGAGAACCACAGCTTGAGATCGGGGGAGCCGGTCTCGTCCATGACGTCGACGCACTCCAGCAGATGTGCGGTCGCCTTGCGGCGCACTGCCGCGTCGGGGTGGGTGACCGAACCCAGCTTGAAGTCGTCGTCCTGGAAGACGTTGGAGTTGATCGCTCCGATCCGCAGCCCGAGGCCCTCGGCGTGGCGGGTCAGCGCGGCGTAGTCGGCCACCTTGTCCCACGGGATGTGCAGCGACACCTTCGGTGCGACGCCCGTGAACGCGTGGACCTGCGCCGCGTCCTCCATCTTCTCGAACGGATCCCGTGGCACCCCCGGCTGCGCGAAGACCTTGAACCGGGTCCCGGAGTTGCCGTAGCCCCACGACGGGGTCTCGATCACCTGGGACTTCAGGGCTGCCTTGACGGCCGACACATCGGACATGAACACCTCGTAAGCAGAGTCACCCGGCGAGCATGATCGCCGGAACGTGTGAATCGTTTCATCCGAACGTACGCTAGGTAGGGCGCCGGTCACTAGTCAAGCGACCCGGCGGTCTTCGTTTGAACGTAGAACGGGATTGAATCAATTCACCACGGATCGGGGCGACCCCGCCGAAGACGGGCCAGGCCCGCCCCGGATCTCCGGGGCGGGCCTGGCCGGCCGGCGTGCGTGGTGTGCGGGCCGTGCGGTGAGGGCCGAGGGTCAGTGCCCGCTGCCCGCCGTGCTGGGCCGGAGCGAGCGGACGAGGTCGAAGAACCGCGACTCGTTGCCCGAGAGCCCGGCGCGGCGCAGCGCGCCGTCCGCCTCGGCGATCGGTGCGGCGAGCGACGGCATGTACAGCGGGGCGTCGTCCGGATCTTCGAGCGCCGCCCGTGTCGCTGCCAGTAAACGGACATACGCCTGCGCCGCGGCGAGTTCGTCCTTGCGCATCTCAGCATCTCCAGGGTCAGAGGTGTCGGACCCACAAGCATCTCTCATGGGTCTGACAACGACTCTCTGCGAGAGCTGAGGCGCATGCGGCCGGCGGTTACCGCCGGCTGTCCGGCCGAGCCGCACCCGTCGGCGGTTCGACCTCCAGGAACCGGCGGTTGCGCGGTCCGCGGTAGAGCAGGGCTGTCCAGCCCAACTCCCGCAGCGCCGTGGCGCAACGGGTCAGCTCGCGCTCCTCCTCGTGCGCCGCGCCGCTGCCCGGAGGGCCCAGCCACTCCACCCGTGCGGTGCCGGGCAAGGTGCCCGCGGCCACTCGGTACCCCGTCGCCGTGCGCCGGCCCGAGGCGTCAACCGCGGACGCGGCCAGCGCCGATGCCTCCAGGGCCAGCGCAACGGCCCGTACCGTCCGGTGCAGTTCCCATGCGGCCGGAACCGTCTCCGGGGCGGCGGAGCCGGTGTTCGTCAGGCGCCGGATCTGCAGCATCCCGGCGAACGCGGTCCGCACCGAAGCGGCCCGTCGTCCGGCCGGGCCCGGAGGCAAGGGGCCCTCCCCGGTGGCCGGTTCGAAACCGGTCTCTTCGTCCCCGGCGCTCATCCGGTTTCCCTTCGCCGTGCTGCACTGGTGCCAGTGTGCGCCGGCCCACTGACAACCGGGTCGGATGCTCCCGTGCGTCTTGCCCGGGACGCTCCGGAGGACCGCGCTCGGGTCAGACGCTCCCGAGCACCTTGCCCGGGTTGAGGATGCCGTGCGGATCGAGTGCCGCCTTGACCGCGTGGTGCATGCCGAGCACCGCCGGGCCCAGTTCCTTGTTCATGCCGCGCATCTTCAGCAGCCCCACCCCGTGCTCGCCGGTCACCGTGCCGCCGAGCGCGATCGCATCGTCCAGGATGTCCTCGAAGGCCTTCTGGGCGCGGGCCCGCGCGGCTTCGTCCCCGGGCGGCGTGATGATCAGCGGATGGAGGTTGCCGTCGCCCGCGTGCGCGATGTTGGCGATGAGGACGTCGTGCCGGGCGGCCGTCCGTTCGATCCGGGCCAGCATCTCCGGCACGGCGGTCCGGGGTACGCAGACGTCCTCGGTCAGCACCGGACCCAGCCGCTCCAATGCCGGATAGGCCAGTCGCCTGGCCTGGAAGAGCGCGTCCGCCTCCTGCTGGTCCGTGGAGACCGCGGCCCAGGTCGCCCCGGCGCGCTCGAAGCAGTCACGGACCAGTTCGGCCTCGGCGTCACCCTCGGCGCCGGGGGTGTCGACGCGGCCGAGCAGCACCACGTCGGCGTCCGCGGAGAGGCCCATCTTCTTCCAGGCGTCGACCGCGGCCAGGCAGTGGCGGTCGACGAGTTCGAGCGCGGAGGGAATGACGCCGGACGCGGTCACGGCACTCACGGCCTCACCGGCGGCGACGACGGACGAGAAGTATCCGGCCACCGTCCGTTCCTGGAGCCTCGCGGGCCGCAGGCGCACCGTGATCTCCGTGATCACGCCGAGCGTGCCCTCGGAACCCACCATCAGCCCGGCCAGGTCGTACCCCGCCACACCCTTGGCGGTCCGGCGGCCGAGCGAGACGACTTCGCCGAGTCCGTTGACGACCTCCAACCCCAGCACGTAGTCGCGCGTCACGCCGTACTTGACGCAGCACATGCCCCCGGCGTTGGTCGCGACGTTCCCGCCGATGGTCGACCAGGGCGAACTGGCCGGATCCGGCGGGTACCACAGCCCGTGCTCCGCGCTCGCCGCGCGCAGATCGTCGTTGACCACACCGGGCTGGACGACGGCCAGCCGCTCGGCACGGTCGATGTCGACGATGCGGTTCATGTCCTCGAAGGACAGGACGATCGCCCCGTCGACGGCGTTCGCGCCTCCGGACAGGCCGGTACCCGCGCCGCGCGCAACCAACGGGATGCGGTGGGTGACGCAATGGCGCACCACGTCCCGCACCTCCTCGGTGCTCTGCGGGCGTACCACGGCCACGGGCGTCCCGTACGGGGCCCATTCGGCCTCGTCGTGCTGGTACCGGGTCAGACCCGCGGGATCGGTCAGGACCCGCTTGGCCGGAATGCTGTCGACCGGTGCGTTCGCCACGATGGTGGCCACCTCCCAAAAGATGTATGACCCATCATTATGGTCACCGGTGACGAAGGACCACGGGCGGCCCCGGGCCGCCGTCCGCCCGGGCACCTTGTCACAAGGCACGACGGCGAAGCTCGGTAGGCTCGGACGGCCATGACCACGTACACCAGAAGGGCCCACGTACCGTGCCCGACAACGACCGAGCCGTCGCCAACGACGGCGGTGACCGCGCCGCTCTTCGCGCCGACTGCGCGAACTGCTTCGGACTGTGCTGCGTCGCGCTGACCCTCACCCGGTCCGCGGACTTCGCCGTCAACAAGGACGCGGGCAAGCCCTGCCGCAACCTCCAGGAAGACTTCCGCTGCGGCATCCACACCCGGCTGCGGACCGAGGGCTTCGCCGGCTGCACGGTGTACGACTGCTTCGGCGCGGGCCAGAAGGTGTCGGGAGAGACCTTCGGCGGGCGGGACTGGCGCACGGCCCCGGAGAGCGCCCAGCAGATGTTCCAGGTCTTCCCGGTCGTACGGCAGCTCCACGAGCTCCTCTGGTACCTCACGGAGGCTGCTGCCCTCGCGCCGGCCCGCTCACTGCACGGCGAGATCCGGCGCAGCCTGGAGAGGACCGAGCGCCTCACCCGCCTCGACGCGGATGCCCTCACGGACCTGGACGTGGCCGCGCACCGCGACGGTGTCGCCGCCCTGCTCGGCCGCACCAGCGAACTCGTGCGCGCCACCGCCCCCCGGAAGAAGAAGCGCAGCCACCGGGGTGCGGACCTGATCGCGGCCCGCCTCCGGGGGGCGGATCTGCGGGGCGCCGACCTCCGCGGTGCCTACCTCATCGCGGCGGACCTCACCGGCGCCGACCTGCGGCTGGCCGATCTGATCGGCGCGGACTTCCGGGACGCGGACCTGTCCGGCGCCGACCTGACCGGGGCGCTCTTCCTCACGCAGTCCCAGCTCAACGCGGCCAAGGGCAACGGCGCCACCCGGCTGCCCCTCTCGCTCAGCCGCCCGGCTCACTGGGACAGGTGACGGCACGCCACCTCGTCATACCTGTGGGGCCTCGTCGGCCGGTGAGGACTCCGGTGACGACTCGAGCACCGCCTTGAGGCGCTGGAGCGTGGTCCGGATGTTTCCGCGCTGGAACTCGGCGAACGCGTGCCCCCGGGTGGCCGCCCGGTCGAAGGCGTTGGCCACGAAGTCCGGCCAGGAGCGCCGGTCGTCCGTCCAGGTCTCGGTGACCCTGGTGCCGCCGTCCACGGCCTCGAAGCGGTACTCCCAGGTGGCGATCGCCGCCGGCAGCCGGGGCCGCTTCGCCCCGAGGGCGTGGACACGGAAGGCGAACCGTTCACCCGGGTCGGCCGCCGTCACCGTGCACCTGGTCGTCCAGCGCATGGCCCCGCGCTTGTTGCGACCCTCGAAGACCATTCCGACGTACGCGCCCCGAGGCTGTCCGAGCACCCTCGCGCCCCGGTTCTCCGGACTCCAGCGCCCCATCTCCGTGGGGTCGCTCACATGCGCGTACACGAGCGAGGGTTCGGCGAGAACCACGATGCTGTCCGACACGGACATGGTGCGGGGCATGAGCACTTCCGATCCGCGGCCGACTGCGGCAACCCCGGGGCGTCGGAACGGCCGCACGGCCGACGGGCTCCCGGGCACCACACCCTACTCACCGGTCACATAGGGGCGGGTGCCGGGTTCGGGCCGTTCCGGCGGCCGGGAGCGCGAACGCTTCGCGTCCCTGGTTCGTTGGACAGGACGGCGTAACCGGAACACCCTCCACGACCGGACCCAGGAGCCCGCACATGCCCAGCCGAACCGACCCCGGCAGTACCGACACGAGCCGCACCCGCCTGATCGAGCGGCTGATGGAGCAGTTCCCGCACGTGCCGCGGGAGGCCGTCATCAAGGAGGATCTGCTGCGCGGCGGTGTGGCCTTCGACGAGTCCGCGCTCAGTGACAACGAGGGCGGTGACATCAAGCCGAAGTCGTACTTCATCTTCTCGTTCGATCACGGCACCCTTCCCGAACTCGGCGCCGCCGCGCTGCGCCGCCCGCCCGAGGAGATCGTGCTCACCGGCGGTCCGTACGAGCTGCGGCGTACGGTCGTCTCCGTGCGCGTCAATCCCGCGTCCCCGTACCGGGTGGCCTCCGACGCCGACGGAGTGCTCGGGCTGTACCTCGACGGCCGGCGGATCTCCGACGTGGGTCTGCCTCCCATGCCGGACTACTACCGACACGCCCTCGGCAACGGAAAGTCGGTCATGGAGGTCGCGCCCACCATCCAGTGGGGCTACCTGGTCTACCTCACGGTCTTCCGCGTCTGCCAGTACTTCGGCGCGAAGGAGGAGTGCCAGTACTGCGACATCAACCACAACTGGCGCCAGCACAAGGCCGCGGGCCGCCCCTACACCGGAGTGAAGCCCGTCGAGGAGGTCCTGGAGGCGTTGGCCATCATCGACCGGTACGACACGGCGAAGACCTCCACCGCCTACACCCTCACCGGCGGCGCCATCACCACCCACATCGGCGGACGGGACGAGGCCGACTTCTACGGCCAGTACGCCAAGGCCATCGAGGAACGGTTCCCCGGCCGCTGGATCGGCAAGGTCGTCGCCCAGGCCCTGCCCAAGGCCGACGTCCAGCGCTTCCGCGACTACGGCGTGCAGATCTACCACCCCAACTACGAGGTGTGGGACCGCAGGCTGTTCGAGCTCCACTGCCCAGGCAAGGAGCGCTACGTCGGCCGCGACGAGTGGCACCGCCGCATCCTGGACTCCGCCGACGTCTTCGGTGCCCGCAATGTCATCCCCAACTTCGTCGCAGGCGTGGAGATGGCCGAGCCGTTCGGATTCACCACGGTGAAGGAGGCGATCGACTCCACCACCGAGGGACTGCGGTTCTTCATGTCGCACGGCATCACCCCGCGCTTCACCACCTGGTGCCCCGAACCGACGACACCGCTCGGCAGGACGAACCCGGACGGCGCGCCGCTGGAGTACCACATCCGGTTGCTGGAGGCCTACCGGGCGACGATGGAGGAGTACGGACTCAGCTCGCCTCCCGGCTACGGGCCGCCCGGCCCCGGGCGCGCGGTGTTCTCCGTCAGTTCCTTCATGGACAGCCTGCCGGCCCGCGAGGAGGGGGACCGTAGCGGCGCGGATGCCGCCTCGTAGCGGCCCCGCTCCCGTCGCTGCCGCACTGACCGGAAGTCAGTAGCGACGGACATCCTGCTCTCGGCAGGATGTCCGTCCGGGGCACGGCACGCCGGTCGCTCCTCGTACGGTGCTACGGCTGCGACGCGGAGAGCTCCCGCACCACGCCGGCGAACCCCCGGACCAGCGCGTTGTCGGTCTCCTTCGCCCAGGCCAGCACGACGCGCAGCGGCTCCACATCCGTCAACGGGACCCAGACGAGGTCCGGCCGCGCGTAGTAACGCGCCATGCTCAGTGGAGCGAAACAGATGGCGGCGCCCTCCGCCACCTGCTCCAGCATCTCCTCGACGTTGTCGTTCGTCGGCCCCCAGCGTGGACTCGATCCGTCCGGGCGCGGGTTGACGGCCCACCAGTCCACCCACTCCCGCGGCGCCCGCTCCGTCCACAGCAGCGGCTCCTCCCCGACCTCCAGGACCGACACACCGGACCGGGACGCCAGCGCGTGTCCCGAGGGCAGTCCCACCACGCGCGGCTCCGTGTGCACCAACTCGCTGTGCAGCCCGGTGAGATCGTTGGGCAGCCAGACGAAGGCCACATCCGTCAGGCCGTCCCGCAGCGCGTCGGCCTCCTGCCCCCAGTCGTAGCGCTTCGGCGCCACCCGCACGCCCGGGTGCCGCCGGGAGAACTCCGCCCGTGCCCGCGTGGTCAGTTCGCCGGCGCCGCTCGCCTCGAAGCCCACGCGCAGCACCCCCGTCTCGCCCCGCGCGTGCCGCTGCGCCGCCGCCGTCACCCGTTCCGACTGGCGCACCGTGAGCAGGGCCTCGGCGATCACGTCACGCCCCGCGGCGGTTGCCGAGACGCCACCGGAGTGACGGTCGAAGAGTCGCACCCCGAGTTCTGACTCGAGGCCCTTGAGCGCGTACGAGAGGGCCGGCTGGCTGACGAACAGCCGCCTGGCCGCCCGCCCGAGGTTCTCCTCCTCGGCGATCACGGTGAGGTAGTGCAGCTGACGGAGCTCCATCCAGCGATCATAAGGCCCGTTTATCGGTCCGGTGGATCTTTGTCCTGGACCGCCCGGGAAGCGAGCTGGCATAACTGAATCAACGCAACACCACTAGGGAAAAACGGAGTTGGACATGAACGCCGAACACTCAGCAACGGCCCGCAGCAACGCCCCCGGCAGGGTCTGGCTCATCACCGGGGCCTCGTCCGGTTTCGGCCGCGCCATCGCCACGGCCGCCCTCGCCGCCGGGGACACCGTCGTCGCCACGGCCCGCAGGCCGGAGGCTCTCGAAGATCTGGTGGCCGCCCACCCCGACCGGGCGGTGGCGGTGCAACTGGACGTCACCGACACGGCGCGCATCGCGGCCGTGGTTGCGGACACGGTGCTCTGGTACGGCCGGATCGATGTGGTGGTCAACAATGCGGGCATGGGGCTCGTCGGCGCCGTGGAGGAGACGAGCGACCGCGAACTGCGCGATCTCATGGACCTGCACTTCTTCGGACCGGCCGCGCTGGTGCGTGCCGTGCTCCCGCACATGCGGCGCCATGGATCCGGCGCCGTCGTCCAGATGAGCAGTATGGGCGGCCGGTTCACCTTCCCCGGCGTCGGCGCCTACTCGGCGACCAAGTTCGCACTGGAAGGCCTGTCCGAGGCGCTGGCTGCGGAGGTGGCACCGCACGGCATCAAGGTGCTGATCGTCGAGCCCGGATCGTTCCGCACGGGCTTCGCCGGGGGCGGCGCGCTGCGCCAGTCCGCTGCGCTCGCCGCGTACGAGGAGACGGTGGGCCCGGTCCGCAACGACCTCCCTGATTCCGACGGCAAGCAGGAGGGCGACCCGGACAAGGCCGCGGACGCCATCCTGACGGCGCTGGCGTCCCCAGACACCCCGCTCAGGCTGCCGCTCGGCAACGACGCGACCGACGCGGTGCTCGCGAGCCTCGACGCCTCCCGTACCGAAGTGCTGGCCTGGGAGAAGGTCAGCCGCAGTACCGGCTACGACGACTGAGGCCCCGGCACATGCGCGCCCCGTACGGACTGCTGCCGGCACGTGCGCGCCCCGCACGGACTGCTGCCGGGGGGATGCGCGCCCTGTACGGACTGCTGCCGGGAGGATGCGCGCCCCGTACGGACCGTTGCTGTGCGAGGGGTGCGAGTGCGAGTCCGGGACCCCGGGCACGCACCCCCGGCCGTCCCGGCCGGACGGGACCTCAGGCCCGCCACTCGGCGGTCCGCTCGGCGGTTGCCGAAGCCAGGGCCCTCTCGATCGCGGCGACATCACCCCGGTGGCCGTACACCGGCGTGCCCGGCTGCTGGCGCCATGACTCGTCGATGCCGCCCGCGTCCACCGTGTCGAAACCCAGCTCGTCGATCAGGTCGCGGACGGTCCGCTTCGCCGCGGCGTCGTCCCCGGCCACGGGCAGCGCCTGACGGCCGGCGCTGCCGCCGGGGCGGCCGTTCGAGAGGATGTCCTGCGCGTAGGTCCCGTTGAAGGCCTTGACGACGGGGTGGCCGATCCGTTCCTGCGTCCACCGGCTCTCCGGCAGGCCGTCCTCGATCGCCGCGATCCGGCCGTCGCGCTCGCGCGGGTAGTAATTACCCGTGTCGATGACCACGACGCCCTCCGCAGCGCCGTCGAGGAAACCCGCGGGCAGGGCCGGGACGGCCTTGAGCGGAACGGTGACGACCACGACCTGGGCGTCCTTCGCCGCCTCGGCGGCGGTGACGGCGGTCGCACCGGTCTCCTCGGCCAGGGCGGCCAGTGTCTGCGGGCCGCGTGAGTTGGCGACGGACACGTCATGGCCGAGCGCGGTGAGGCGCCGGGTGAGGTTGCCGCCGATATTCCCTGCGCCAATAATGCCGATCTTCATGGGATCCGACCTTCCGCTGGTGTGTGCGTGGGTGCGTGCGTGACGTGAAACAGCTCTCGCCGGTTCACCAACCCCGGTCGGTCCGGAGCTATTCCACACGCCGGCGCACTGATTCTTCCGGCCCTTCGGACGGATGGGAGCCGTCTGCTGCGGGCACGTATCAGAGAGGGAAACGGAATGACCGGACCATGTGTGAGGCGGTACCCATGCTGCACGGTGTCGACGTCAGTGCCTATCAGCCGTCGTTCGAAACGGACGGGCTGGACTTTGTCTTCATCAAGGCCACCGAGGGTCGTTCGTACATAAATCCGCGTCTGGCGGCACAGGCCAAGCGAGCCCGGGACGCGGAATGCGTGGTCGGGTTCTACCACTTCCTGTGGCCGGGGAATATCACGGCTCAGGCGGAATATTTCCTGAGCAAGGCACCGGAAAAGGCGGGCGAGCTCCTGGCCGTCGACTGGGAGCAGAACGGCGAGGGCACCCACGCGAGCAACGCCGAGAAGGACCGCTTCATCCGCGAGGTCAAACGGAGGCGTCCGGATCACAGGGTCCTGCTCTATTGCAACCGCTACTTCTGGCTGAATCACGACACGACGTCGTACGCCGGGGACGGTCTCTGGGTCGCCGACTACGTGACCGCCGGCAAGCCACGCATCAAGGCGTCCTGGCGCATCCACCAGTACACCGATGAGCCGCTCGACAAGGACGTGGCCGACTTCTCCTCCAAGGCGGCCATGCGCAGCTGGGCCCGGGGGTAGCGACCGGACCGTGGGGCGGGGGAGCGGGAGGCGCCGAGGTGCGCTCGTCGGAGCGGTGCTGCCCGGACGCCGTCGTAGGTGCATACCCGCTATGGGTATGCACCTACGATATGCGGGTGAACGAGAACGAGACCCCGCCCAGTCTCCTGGGACTCACGACCTACCTCATGTCCAGGACGGGCAAGACCGCGCGGAACCGCCTCGCCGAGCGGCTGGCCGACCGAGGTCTGCGGCTCCGGCACATGGCGGTCCTCGCCGCGCTGGTTGATTTCGGCCCTCATGTGCAACGGGAACTGGCGGTGCGGCTGGCGATCGACCGCGGCGACATGGTGAAGATCATCGACGAGCTGGGCGGGGCGGGGCTGCTGGACCGGTCGCGCGACATGACCGACCGGCGGCGCGTGACCGTCACCGTCAGCCCGGCGGGCCGTGCGCTGTACGACCGCCTGCAGGCTGACGCGACGGCTGTGCAGGACGACGTCCTGGCACCGTTGAACGCGCGTGAACGCGCCCGGCTGACGGCCCTGTTGACGCGCGTCCACGGACATCTCCAGGGTGGCGCCTGAACGCCTGAACGCCTGAACGCCTGAACGCCTGAACGCCTGAACGCCTGACGCGTGCTCACGTGCTCACGGGCGCACGGTCATCTTCGGGGTGGCGCCCGACCCTTGCTCATGGGCGCCTCCGGGATGGCGCCGGGACACAGCGCTCACGTCGCTGACCCATTCCGCGCCCCGGGTACGGCAGACTTCCTCGGTGACCACTGCCGCGGCTCAGCCGCCTCGTGACCGTGCACTCGGGCGCGGAATCTCCACTCTCATTCCGCAGGCCGCGACCGCGACACCTGCCGAGCAGGCGGCGGCCGTGCTCACGGCCATGCAGAGCGTTCCGGTACGGGTGGGTGTACTCCAGGCCGCCGTCGTACTGCTGGAGGAGCGGGTGCGGGCCACGGGCGACGAGGCGGAGCGCGCCGCGGCGGCGACCACCGTGGCGATGCTCCGCAGTGCCATCGGTCAGGCCGGCTGAGAGGAGCTGCGCGCGACGGGTCGACCGGGTCGTGCCGGGGAGCCCCGTCTCCGCGGAACGCGGCGGTCGCGGCTCTCGCGGCGCTCGCGGCCGAAACTGCCTGCTACCGGCGCCGGTTGCCGCGACGGTGCGTGTGTGACCCATTGACAGTTTCCCCGCTCCCTCACTACCGTCACGCCCACATTTCGAACGCATGACGAGATTTCGAACGACGGTCAGCTCAACTGCCCTGCCCTGCCCTGCACGGGGTGTGCCCCGGATGGCGGGTCTTCGAGTGCCTCCGGCCGTCGCGCACGCCGAACCATGTCCGAAATATCGAACCGTCGATGAGGTTGGCGCGGCCCGCCCAGCCGCCCCCTCGCACCCCCGGAGGACCGACCATGCGCACCTCACGTACCGCGTCCGCCCCGCGCGTCGCCCGGACCGCAACGGTCCTCACCGCCCTGGCCCTCTCCGTGACCCTCGCCGCCTGCGGACAGAGCAGCGAAGGCGGAAGCAAGGACAAGAAGACCGGCGGCAAGGGCTCGACGATCGGGATCGCGATGCCGACCAAGTCGTCGGAACGCTGGATAGCCGACGGCAGGAACATGGCCGCCGAGTTCAAGAAGCTCGGCTACAAGACCGATCTGCAGTACGGCGAGGACGACGTCGACCAGCAGGTCTCCCAGGTCGAGAACATGATCACCAAAGGCGTGGACGTCCTCGTGATCGCCGCCATCGACGGCCGTGCCCTCAGCGATGTGCTGCATCAGGCGGGGGAGCAGGGCATCAGGGTCATCTCGTACGACCGGCTCATCCTCGGCAGCCCCGACGTCGACTACTACGCCTCCTTCGACAACGAGAAGGTCGGCGAGCTCCAGGCCGGCTACGTCCTCGACAAGCTCGGGCTCAAGTCCGGCACCGAGAAGGGGCCGTTCAACATCGAGCTGTTCGCCGGATCCCCCGACGACAACAACACGCGCTACTTCTTCCAGGGCGCCTGGAAGGCGCTCAAGCCGTACATCGACAAGAAGCAGCTCGTCGTCCGCAGCAAGCAGACGAAACTGGACCAGATCACCACGCTCCGCTGGGACGGCGGCACCGCCCAGAAGCGCATGGACGACCTTCTGACCAGTGCCTACTCCTCGGACCGGGTCGACGCGGTGCTGTCCCCGTACGACGGCATCTCGATCGGCATCATCTCGGCCCTGAAATCGGACGGGTACGGCACCGGATCCAAGCCCTACCCCGTCGTCACCGGCCAGGACGCCGAGGTGGCCTCGGTGAAGTCGATCATCGCCGGGCAGCAGACGCAGACCGTCTACAAGGACACCAGGGCCCTCGCCAAGCAGGCCGTCCAGATGGCCGACGCCGTACTGAACGACAAGAAGCCCGAGGTCAACGACACCACGACGTACGACAACGAGAAGAAGGTCGTCCCCTCGTTCCTGCTCGACCCGGTGAGCGTCGACAAGACCAACTACCGTGCCGAGCTGGTCGATTCCGGCTACATCAAGGAGAGCGACCTCCGATGAAGAACCCGACGGCCGGCCCGTCGGCCGCCGCCGTACCCGTTCTTGAGATGCGGTCCATCGTCAAGACGTTCCCCGGTGTCAAAGCGCTCTCCGACGTCTCCCTGACCGTGGCCCAGGGTGAGGTCCACGCCATCTGCGGGGAGAACGGCGCCGGAAAGTCGACCCTGATGAAGGTCCTCAGCGGAGTCCACCCGCACGGCAGTTACGAGGGCGAGATCCGGTTCCGGGGAGAGAGCTGCGCCTTCAAGGACATCCGGGCCAGCGAGGCACGCGGCATCGTGATCATCCACCAGGAGCTCGCCCTGGTGCCGTACCTCTCCATCGCCGAGAACATCTTCCTCGGCAACGAACACGCCACGCGCGGCTTCATCAGCTGGAACGAGACCCTGCGCCACGCGGCCGTCCTGCTGGACCGGGTCGGTCTGCGGGAGCACCCGCAGACCAGGGTCGCGGACATCGGCGTCGGCAAGCAGCAGCTCGTCGAGATCGCCAAGGCGCTCTCCAAGAAGGTCGAGCTGCTGATCCTCGACGAGCCGACCGCCGCCCTCAACGACGAGGACAGCGCCAAACTCCTCACGCTCATCAAGGAGCTGAAGGGCCAGGGCATTTCGTCGATCATCATCTCGCACAAGCTCGGCGAGATCACCGAGGTAGCCGACTCCGTCACCGTCCTGCGCGACGGCCGGACGGTGGAAACACTCGACGTGCTCTCCGGATCGACCACCGAGGACCGCATCATCCGCGGCATGGTCGGGCGCGACCTCGACCACCGCTTCCCCGAACGCACCCCCTACGAAGGCGATCCGGGTGCGCATCCCGCTCTGGAGGTCCGCGACTGGACGGTCCACCACCCGATCGACCAGCACCGCAAAGTCGTCGACCGCGTCTCCGTCCTGGCCCGTCGCGGCGAGATCGTCGGCATCGCCGGGTTGATGGGCGCGGGCCGCACCGAACTCGCCATGAGCGTCTTCGGCCGCAGCTACGGCCGCAACATCAGCGGCACGGTCCTCAAGGACGGCAAGGAGATCCGCACCCGCACCGTCTCCGAAGCGGTCCGCCACAAGATCGCCTACGTCACCGAGGACCGCAAGCAGTACGGCCTCAACCTCATCGACACCATCGGCCGCAACATCAGCCTCGGCGCCCTGGACAAGGTGTCGCGGCGCGGGATCGTCGACGAGCACGAGGAGACCCGCGTCGCCGAGTCGTACCGCACCTCCATGAACATCAAGACCCCCACGGTCTTCGAACAGGTGGGCCGCCTGTCCGGCGGAAACCAGCAGAAGGTCGTCCTCGGCAAATGGATCTTCGCCGGCCCCGACGTCCTCATCCTCGACGAGCCCACCCGCGGGATCGACGTCGGCGCGAAGTACGAGATCTACTCCGTCATCGACCGGCTGGCCGCCCAGGGCAAGGCCGTGGTGCTCATCTCCTCCGAACTGCCCGAGCTGCTCGGCATGTGCGACCGCATCTACACGATGGCCGCCGGCCGGCTCACCGGCGAAGTCCCGCGCGCGCAGGCCACCCAGGAGGTCCTCATGCGCCACATGACCAGCGACAAGAGGTAGCAGGAATGCCCCAGGCCCCCACCGACACCCCGCCGCGCACAGGCAAGGAAGCCCCGGCCGCGCCCCCGGCGACCGGCAGCCTCCTCCTGGACGCGGCCCGTCGCAACATGCGCCAGTACGGGATGCTCATCGCCCTCGGGCTGATCGTCGTCCTCTTCGAGATATGGACCGACGGAGTCCTGCTCAAGCCGAACAACGTCACCAACCTGGTCCTCCAGAACAGCTACATCCTGGTTCTGGCCATCGGCATGATGATCGTCATCATCGCCGGGCACATCGACCTCTCCGTCGGCTCGCTGGCCGCGTTCGTCTCCGCGGCCGCCGCGGTCATGATGGTCGAGCACGACGTTCCCTGGGTCCTGGCCCTGGTGCTCTCGCTGATCGTGGGAGCGGTCGCGGGCGCCTGGCAGGGCTTCTGGATCGCGTACGTCGGCATTCCCTCGTTCATCGTCACCCTGGCCGGAATGCTGCTGTTCCGCGGCGGCACGCAGATCCTGCTGGGCAGCCGCTCGCTCGGCCCGTTCCCCGAGGGCTTCCAGAAGATCTCCACCGGATACCTCCCCGAGATCGGGCCCGAGACCAACTACCACAACCTCACCCTGCTCATGGGCTGCGCGCTGCTGGCCTTCGCCCTCCTCCAGGAGGTCCGCGACCGGCGGCGTCAGCAGCGCTACGAACTGGACGTCCTGCCCCGCAACATCTTCCTCACCAAGTGTGTGGCCATGGCCGCGGCCGTACTCGCCTTCACCATGACCCTGGCCAGCTACCGCGGTGTCCCCGTCGTGCTCCTGCTGCTCGCCGTCCTGCTCATCGGCTTCGGCTACGTCATGCGCAACGCCATCGTCGGCCGACATGTGTACGCCCTCGGCGGCAACCGCGCCGCCGCGAAGCTCTCCGGCGTCAAGGACCAGCGCGTCACGTTCCTCGTCTTCGTGAACATGGGCGTACTCGCGGCGCTCGCCGGCATCGTCTACGCCGCGCGCCTCAACGCCGGCGTACCCCAGGCGGGAACCAACTTCGAACTGGAGGCCATCGCCGCCGCCTTCATCGGCGGAGCCTCCATGAGCGGCGGAGTCGGCACGGTCTTCGGCGCCATCATCGGCGGCCTCGTGCTCGGCGTACTCAACAACGGCATGTCTCTCGTGGGGATCGGCACCGACTACCAGCAGGTCATCAAGGGTCTTGTGCTGCTCGCCGCCGTCGGCTTCGACGTCTACAACAAACGCAAGGTCGGCTCGTAACTCCCTCCCCGTCAAGGAGTCACCCATGCCCAGCACCACCAGACGCACTGTGCTGACGGCTGCCGCCGCCGCAGGGATCACCACCGCCGCGGCCGGTGCCGCCCACGCCTCGGACCGCCGTGGCCGCACGCCCGAAAGGGAGCTCTTCGGCCGGCTCGCCGACGGCACGGCGGTACACCGCTGGACCCTGAACAACGGCGGGACGACCCTCAAGGTCCTCTCGTACGGCGGCATCGTCCAGTCCCTGGAAACCACCGACCGCCGGGGCGGGACAGCCAACGTCGCCCTGGGCTTCGACAACCTCGACGACTACGTTGCCAGGTCGCCCTACTTCGGCGGCCTGATCGGCCGCTACGGGAACCGCATCGCCGACGGACGGTTCACCCTCGACGGCGCCACCTACCAGCTCCCCGTCAACGACGGCCCGAACAGCCTGCACGGCGGGGACCGGGGCTTCGACAAACGGATGTGGGACGTCGAGCCCTTCACCCGAGGCGCCGGCACGGGCCTGGTCCTCACCCGGACCAGCCCGGACGGCGAGGCCGGATACCCCGGAAACCTGGCCGTCCGCGTCACCTACACCCTCACCCCGCAGGGCGCCTGGCGTATCGACTACGAGGCCACGACCGACCGGGCCACCGTGGTCAACCTCACCAGCCACACCTACTTCAACCTGGCGGGGGAGGGCAGCGGCACGATCGACGGCCATCTGCTGGAACTGGCCGCCTCCCGCTACACCCCGGTCGGCTCCACACTCATTCCGACCGGCGAGCTCGCTCCCGTCGCCCGCACCCCGTTCGACTTCCGCCGCGCCAGAAGCATCGGCCCCCAGGCCCGCACCCCGCACGAGCAGACCGTGATCGCGCAGGGCATCGACCACAACTACGTACTGGACAAAGGGCTCACACCCCGGCCCGAGTACGCGCTCACCGTCACCCACCCCGAATCCGGCCGGGTCATGAAGATGTACACAACAGAACCCGGCATGCAGCTCTACACCGGGAACTTCCTCGACGGCACCCTCACCGGCACCTCCCGCCGCCTCTACCGGCAGGGCGACGCCTTCTGCCTGGAGGCCCAGCACTTCCCCGACGCACCCAACCAGCCCTCCTTCCCGTCCACCGTGCTGCGCCCCGGCCGGACCTACCGGACGACGACGCTCCACGCGTTCTCCACGCGCTGACCCAATCCCCGCGGTGATGATCAATCCGCTCGCACCACAGCGGTCCGCTCTGTCACTCTGATGTCTTTCCGCCCGGCCGGGGCGGCGAGCGAAGGACGGCGGAGCAGCCTTGACCAGTGTTTTCGACACGATGAGCGGCCGGGTACGCGGACGGGCCCCGGACGGGGGCATCGTTTCCGTACTCGGCATCCCGTACGCCGAACCGCCCTTCGGCGCGGACCGGTTCGGGCCGCCGCGCCCGCGGCGCGCCTGGGCGGGCGTCCGCGACTGCGTGGCGTACGGCCCGGTTTCGCCGCAGTCGGCGGAGCTGCCGGGCGCACCGGTCTGGTCGCCCGGCGACGAGGACATTCTCAGCCTCAACGTATGGACCCCCGAACCGGAGACCGGGACCCGCCCGCTGCCGGTGCTGGTCTGGATCCACGGCGGTGCCTACACCTTCGGCTCGAGCGCCCAGCCGGACTTCGACGGCGCGGCGCTCGCCCGCGCCGGCCTCGTCGTGGTCACTCTCAACTACCGGGTCGGATTCGAGGGGTTCGGTCAGGTCCCGGCCGACGGCGACCACGCCTGCCCGCCGAACCGCGGACTGCTCGACCAGATCGCCGCGCTGGAGTGGGTGCGCGACAACATCGCCTCCTTCGGCGGGGCGCCGGACAACGTCACCGTGGCCGGCCAGTCCGCCGGGGCGACATCAGTGGCCTGCCTGATGACGATGGACGGGGCACGGGGCCTGTTCCGGAGGGCGATCGCGCACAGCGCGGTGGGACCGGTCTTCGCACCGGAACTCGCCGAGCACCTCACCCGGAAGGTGGCCGCCGAGGCGGGGGTGGCCGCGACGCGGGCGGGCCTGGCGGCCGCGTCCCCGCAGGCTCTGGTACGGGCGTCCGACGCGGTGGCCGAGGGATACCGGCAGGACCCGTACTCCGGACGCATCTCCTGGGACCCCGTCATCTTCGGCCCGGTCGCCGACGGCCGTCTCCTGCGCGCCGACCCGCTCGCTGCCCTGGCGGCCGGGGTGGCCGCGGACGTGGATCTCCTCGTCTGCCACACCACCCAGGAGTACTGGCTGTTCGACGCGGTCGGAAGCTGCGCCGAGGTCACGACGGAACCGGAACTGAGCCGTTTCGCCAAGGACTTCGGAGTCCCGGACTCCGTGCTGGCCGGATACCGGCGCATCATGCCGGACGCCACTGCGCGCACGATCCGTCTGGCGGTCTGCGGGGACCTGATGTACGGCGAGTACAGCAACCGGCTCGCCGTCGCGCACACCCGGGCCGGCGGGCGCACCTTCCTGTCGCGCTTCGCCCGGCAACGGGGTGGACCGGGGCCGGAGGTCCACGCCTGGCACTGTGCCGACGTTCCCTTCGCCTTCGGGAACATCGCCGACGACAGTGCCCGGTTCCTGATCGGCGGCCCGCCGACGCCGGAGGACCACCACCTCTCGGCCCGGATGGTCGCGGCCTGGGCCGGATTCGCGGCCACCGGTGACCCGGGGTGGCAGCCGGTCGGCGACGCGTCGCGGGACGCGATCAGGATCTGGGGAGCGGCGGACCCTGCCGCTGGCCCCGGCTTCTGGCGTGACGGCGAGGTTCTGCGTGAGCTGTGGAGCACGTTCACCTACCGCCCGGCCCAGCCCTGACGTGAACCCGGCCGATCGGCCCGCGCGCGCCCGTCCGCCGCGGCCCGGCGGGAGGCGTCCGCCACGGCGGACGCCTCGGACCCGGCCGATCGGCCCCCCGCAGTTTGTCATTGGCATGGACCTGCTAACGATGTCTCGGCTACAGTCCGGATCGGCACACTCTGAGAGCGCTCTCAAGGAGTCGTCTCCCGGACGCCTGCTGTTCCTCCCCCACGTCGCCGGAACAACAGAAGGGCCAACACCATGAGACGCACCACGGCTTTACGCACCGCCCTGTCCGCCGTGCTCCTCGTCGGAGCGTGGGCGGGAGCGGGCTTCCCGTCCGCCCAGGCCGCCGACGCCCCCACCGCCGGTGCCCGCAGCGCCCCCGACACCCGGCAGGCATCCGCCGGTCTGATGGCCGCCCTGCAGAAGGACCTCGGCCTGACGGAAGGCCAGGCCAGGGCCCGGCTCTCCGCGGAGAAGACGGCGACCGCGATCCAGCCCGACGCGCAACGCGCCGCCGGAGCGTCGTACGGCGGTTCCTGGTTCGACCCGTCGACGGGCGGTCTCACGGTCGCCGTCACCAGCGAGAAGCAGGCAGCTGCCGTACGGGCGACCGGCGCTGCAGTCCGCCTGGTGGAGCACACCGCGCGCAGTCTCGATGCCGCCAAGGCGAAGATCGACCGGCTCCGGGCGCCCGCAGGTGTCAGCAGCTGGCACGTCGACCCCGAGGCCAACAAGGTCGTCGTCAGTGTCGTTTCCTCGGCGCGTTCCGACAACGATGTCCGGGAGTTCGTCGAGCGGGCCCGGGACGCCGGCCCCGTCGCCGTCGAGCAGACCGCGGAAGCCCCGCGGACCTTCTCCGCGGGGACCGTCGGCGGCGACCCGTACTACACGGGCAACGTCCGGTGCTCCATCGGCTTCTCCGTGTACGGCGGATTCGTCACCGCCGGACACTGCGGACAGGCGGGTGCGTCCGTCAGAGGCTGGGACGGATCGGGGATAGGCAACTTCCAGGGGTCTTCCTTCCCGGACAACGACTACGCCTGGGTCAGCGTCGGCAACGGCTGGTGGACCGTCCCCGTGGTGCTCGGCTGGGGTACGGTCTCCGACCAACTGGTACGCGGCTCCGCCGTGGCGCCGGTCGGGGCGTCGATCTGCCGCTCCGGATCCACTTCGCACTGGCACTGCGGAAGCGTCCTCGCCACCAACGAGACGGTGAACTACAGCGCGGGCGCGGTCCATCAGATGACCAAGACCAGCGTGTGCGCCGAACCCGGCGACTCCGGTGGATCCTTCATCAGCGGGGACCAGGCGCAGGGCGTCACCTCGGGCGGCTGGGGCAACTGCAGCTCCGGCGGCGAGACCTGGCACCAGCCGATCAACGAGATCCTGAACCGCTACGGACTGACCCTGCACACCGCCTGACACCGGACAGGCGGCCCCCGGGGCCTGTCGTAGGGGAGCCCACCGCTTCCGTGCGACAGGCCCCACCCGTAAGGCCGTCCGGCTATTCCTGGCCGGCGGAGTCGCCCGGCGGCCCCACCCGGACCGCCCGCACCCCCGGCTGTGACGACGACCGGGGCCCGGCACCGCCCGCAGGTTCCGCAACCAGCCGAAGATCGATGAACGGCACACTGTCGCCGGGCAGTACGTAGCGCTCGGTCTCGACGAATCCGCGGCCGAGCGCGAAGCGCAGCCCTTCCGGGTTGGACTCCAGCACGCAGGTCTCGATCGCTTCGGCGCCGAGCGCGCGTGCGTCCGCCAGACCGTGCTCGTACAGCCGGCCGCCGAACCCCCTGCCACGGTGCTCCGGCAGCACCCGGGCGATCACGGTGGCCACCGAAGTGCCGTCGGCGGGCGGCCGCACGGTCGAGCAGCCCATCGGAACCTCGCCGAGATAGGCGACGGTCAGCCGGTTGCGCCCGGCGCGCTCGCGGACCTCCTCCAGCGACAGCACGGCCGTGGGGATGATCGTGTTGTGGACGTACTGCCAGTCCCTGAGCAGGACGTCCCCGTCAGCCTGCTCGATCCGCTCGATGCGAAGTTCACTCATCGCAGCAGGAAACCGTGGCGGCACCCGCACGTCAACTCGTCACATCCAGGCAGGCGTCGCGCCGCGCGGCACCACGTCGCCGAGGCCCGTCCACGAGCGCCGGGAAGGCCGGGCGCCGCGAGAAATCTGTTGCCGCGCGCCGGATCCGGCTGAGAGGCTCCGGGCATGTCCGACCAACGATCAAGCTCCAGCCACGGCGTGGCCGCCCTCTTCTCCCAGGGGCGGCTGACGGCGATCCCGCGCAAGACGGCGCGTCGCGAACAGCTCCTGGACCATCTCGCCCACACCCTGTTCCGGCCCGACCGGACCTACACCGAACGCGAAGTCAACGACGCCCTGCGAACCGTCCACGATGACTGTGCGGCGCTGCGCCGCTATCTGGTCATCGGCGGCAAGCTGACCCGGACCAAGGACGGCGTCACCTACCGGCGCCCGGTCCCCCCGGTGGCGTGAAGGCGTGCGCGGAACCTTCCCGCACCGGGCTGGGTCCCGCCCCCGGAAACCCAGCGCCCACGCGGTGAAGCCCGCCCGCTTCGGGAGTGCGGCCGGCTCAGGCAGGCCCGTGGGACGGGGGCGGGGCCCGGCCGACGGTGACGACGCGTCGGCCGGGCCCGGCCCGCGTCAGTCGTCGAGGACGCCGACGTCGAGCCCGGCGATGCGGTCCGGGTCCGCGACGACGTCGATCACGGAGATGAGGCCGTCGACCAGGGTGAAGCCGAGCACCAGGCGCAGGCGTCCGTGCGGCGCCATCGCCAGCGCGGCCTGCCCGTCGACGAGCGCGACCCCGGTGAACAGCGCACGGCCCGTGGCGGCCATCGCGCCCTTGGCCACGGTGTGGGCGCCCCGGACCACGACGGGCTCGGGGGTGGGCACGACGAAACGGTCGGCGTGCAGCACCACATCGGGGTGGAGGAGCGCCACGAGTGCCTCGAAGTCCCCGGCGCGGGAGGCGGACAGGAACGCATCGACGACCTGACGGCGCCGGGGCAGGTCGGCATCCCCCGATGTGGTGCCGCCCTTCACCCGGCGGCGGGCACGGCTCGCCAGCTGCCGGGCGGTGTCCGGGGAGCGGTCCAGCAGCGGGCCGATCTCGGCGAACGGTACGGCGAACATGTCGTGCAGCACGAAGGCGAGCCGCTCCGCCGGCGCCAGCCGGTCCAGCACCACCAGGAGCGCCAGCCCGACGGTGTCGGCGAGCAGAGCCTCCTGTTCCGGATCGTGCCCCTCACCGCTGCCCGGCTCCCGGTCGTACGTGTCGAGAGGTTCCTCGTGGCGCGTACGGCGGCTGCGGAGCATGTTCAGACAGACCCGGCCCACCACCGTGGTCAGCCAGCCGGTCAGGTTCCGTACCTCACTGATGTCGGCCTGGGAGGCCCTCAGCCAGGACTCCTGAACCGCGTCGTCGGCTTCGCTCGCCGAACCGAGCATGCGGTACGCGACCGCCTTCAGATGGCTTCTGTCCTCCTCGAACCGTTCGGCCAGGGCAGTGCGGTCGTCCATGGGTCACGTTCCTCCGTCGGTCGAGGCTGAAGCTGCCCTCCAGAAACTACGGGGGCGCCGGCGCCGACCGGACGCCCGCCCCGTCCGGTCCGGCACCACCCTGCTCAGACGCCGGCCGCCCGTGCCCGCTCGTACACCTCGGTTGCCACGTCGATGAGTTCGCGGGCGTCGCGCAGGGAGGTCTGGAGGTCGAGCATGATCTCCGGAACGCCTGTGGCGGCATGCGCGGCGAGATCCTCGACGATCTGTGCGGCGTCGCCGTGGAACGGCTTCCGGTCCGTGCCGGGCACAGGCGTCGCGCTGTACCGCGCGTTGGCACGGAGACAGACCCCGACCGGATGCCGGCGCCCACGTTCGGCGGCGGTGTCCCGCACCCGCTGCCACTGCTCGGCGAGTTGCGAGGCACCCATGGCGACGGGCATCCAGCCGTCCGCCCGGTCGACCAGACGGCGCGTGGCCCGGGGGCCGGAGGCCGCCAGATAGACGGGGATGGGACGCGCGGGCTTGGGGCCCACCTCGGACGGTGCGATCGTGGTCAGACGGCCCTTGTACGAGACGGGATCCGGGCCCCAGACGGCTGCGCACACGTCCAGCAGTTCGTCCAGAACCTCGCCCCGCTTCTCGAACGGCGCGACGGCAGCCGCCGCGTACTCGTCCAGGGACCAGCCCGTGCCCAGCCCCGCGACGACCCGGCCGCCACTGGCGGCGTCGAGCGACGCGAGCGAACGGGCGAGCTGGAACGGCACGTGCAACGGTGCGACCAGAACACTGGTGCCGAGCCGGGCCCGCTCGGTGGCCGCGGCGGCCAGCGTCAGTGTGACCAGTGGATCGGCGACGCCTCGGTAATGGTCGGGCCAGGCCAGCCCGGGCACGCCGTACAGGCCCTGGACCGCGGGTTCGGGAAAGAGGAGCCGCTCGAACACCCAGAGGCTCTCGTACCCGACGGCCTCCGCGGCGCGCGCCACGGCGGTCACGTCGCGGCCGATGTCGTACTGCTTCGTCTGCGGCAGACCGAGACCGAGCGTGACCGGCATACGAGTACTCCCTCAATTTGGTGTGCTGAGGCAACTACCGTACGCCGACGAGCTTTTGAGTGACCGGTCGGCTGTCCGGCGGGGGACCGCATCCGTGGTGACGAAGGCATGCCTCTGCCGCGGCGGCCTGCTGGTCGGGGAAACCGGCCGGATGGCATAGGCTGGGGATCACAACGACGCGGGGTGGAGCAGCTCGGTAGCTCGCTGGGCTCATAACCCAGAGGTCGCAGGTTCAAATCCTGTCCCCGCTACTGCTGAGGCAGGGCCCGGAACCCATGGTTCCGGGCCCTGCCTCTTTCAGTTGTCCACCTGGGTGTAGTACGAGGCGACAGCGGGCTGCCCGGTGTAGTTCGGGCCGGCCGCCGGATCGGCGCCGGCGTAGCGGAACGGCAGCCGGACAGGGCGCGGGCCGCGGAGCGTGAGCCGGTGGTGGCGGGGGACGTAGGTGAATCCGGCGGCGCGCAGAGCGGCCAGCACCGGACGTGAGGCCGGCCTGCCGTCCGTACGGCGAACCGAGTCCGGGTCGAAATGGGCGGCCAGCAGCCCGTCGGGAGCAAGCCAGGAGGCGGCACGCGTGAGCATGCGCAACTGGTCGCCGAGGTAGTGGAGCCCGTGGACACAGGTGATCAGGTCGTACGCCCGAGGTGCCTCCCAGTCGGTGACGGAGGCCGTGACGAGCTCGAGTCCCCGCGGCCGGGCAGCGGGATCGAGCGGGCCGACGAGGTCGACCCCGGTCAGCACGGCGGATGCGGGCAGCCGGGCCGCGGCCGCCCGCAGGGCACGGCCTTCCCCACTGCACAGATCGAGCCAGGACGGTGAAGCGGAGCGGCCCGACAAGTGGGTGACCGGATCGAACCCGAGCTCGCGGGTGTAGCTGTTGACGCCGTGAAGGCCACGCTCGCGGTTCATCGTGTTGTTGGCCACCACGGCCAACGACCGGAGGGCGTCGTCGGGGAGGAGACGGAGGGCCTCCTCCTCCCCGGCTGATGGCGGAGTGGCGGAGGCGGGAGGCATGGGGCCATTGTTCCCGCACTGCCGGAAGGGCGGGGCTTTTCGACCGGCAGCACCCGGCACGCGCAGCGTGTGGAACATGCCGAACCCGGGCTCCTCGGGGGTCAGCCGCGAAGCTCGCGCAGGTCCTCCGCGTCGAGCACGAGGTCGTCCGCCGCGAGGTTCTCCTCCAGGTGATCGAGGGAACCGGTGCCCGGAATCGCCAGCACCGACGGCGACGTGGCCAGCAGCGAGGCGATCCGTACCTGTGCGGCGGTCGCTCCCAGCCGGGCCGCGGCCTTGGCGAGCCGTTCGGTGTCGAGCGGGGTCCGGCCACCGCCGAGCGGGAAGTACGGCACGTACGCGATACCCGACTCCTCGCAATCAGCCAGCATCCCCAGGTCGTCGCCGTGCGCGTTCTGTACCGCCGTGACGGGCGCGATCGTCCGGGCTTCGGCGAACTGGACGGCGTCGACGTTGCTGACGCCCAGGTGCCGGATCAGCCCCTCCTCCCGGAGTTCGGCCAGTACCGCGAACCGTTCCGCGATCGATTCGCCGCCCGGCCCCGTCACACCGCCCACCCGCAGATAGACCAGGTCGAGCCGGTCGAGACCGAGGGCGCGCAGATCCGCCTCGACCAGTGAGCGCAGCTGACCGGGCGTCGCCTGGCCGCTCGGCACACCGCCGGGTCCGGGCAGCGGTCCGACCTTCGTCGCGATCACCAGGCCGTCCGGGTAGGGAGCCAGAGCCGTACGGATCAGCTCGTTGGCCCGTCCGGCACCCCTCCCGTAGAAGCCCGCCGTGTCGATGTGGTTCACGCCGAGCGCCACGGCGCGACGGAGCACCGCGATGCCGGTGCCAGGATCGCGTGCGGGGCCGTCGAACGTGCCCATCGCCAGGCGCATGGCGCCGAATCCGAGCCGCCGGATGGTCAGGTCCCCGCCGAGGGAGAACGTCTTGATCGTCATGGGACCCATGGTCAGCGCCGTGGGTGCGGCAGGGCGAGCTCGTGGCAGCTTGCTGCCAGACTGGAGGAGTGCGAAAGGAACAGATGTTCTCGGTCCAGGGCGACGCGGAACTGATCGCGCGCGCCGGTCATCTCTTCGAGTCCGTGCGCACCGAGTTCCTGTGCGCGGCACGGGATCTCGACACCTGGTCACAGCCGTCGGCCAGGGCATCGATCCGCAACCGCATGCGGGCCACGGATTCTCCTGGCCCGACCGCCCGCAAACTGCTCAGCCCGATGGCGCTCGCCGACGAGGCGACGCGCAGGCACCTGCGACTGGTACAGAGTCAGGGCGCCCTCGTCCGGATCAGCGGCTCTCCGCTTCCGCACGAGACGATCATCATCGACCGGCGGGTGACGATCCTCGCGGGCCGGGAGACGCCCGCCGGCCGCCAGTACACCGTGACGACCTCCACCACCGTCGTCGACGGCGTGCACGCGCTGTTCTCCGCCATCTGGGACAACTCCGTCGAGCTCGACGCCTACCTGAGGCAGGACGTACCGCATCTCGACGCGGACGACCGCACGATCATCGACGCGCTGGGTTCGGGGCTCACCGACACCTCGGCGGCCAGACGGCTCGGCGTCTCGCTGCGCACCTATCGGCGACGCGTGGCGCAGCTCATGACGACGCTCGACGCCGGCTCACGTTTCCAGGCCGGGCTGAGAGCGGGCGAGCTGGGGCTGCCCCGGCGGACGGAGTGACCGCCCGCGCCCCGGTCGTCCCGGGAGCCCAGGTGGTGTGGGCCCGCGGGACGACCGGCGGTCACGCCTGCGGACCACGCGCACGAGCCGGCTCCCCGGGGCCACCCGATGACACGGGACGCCCCGGGACGGGTTTCGTTGTCCCGAAGGCCCGGGCTATGCGAACTGGCCGGGCCGGTAGTCGCCCGCTGGCTGCCGGACGATGAGGTTCAGCCGGTTGAAGGTGTTGATGAACGCGATGACCGCCACGAGCGCGACGAGCTGGTCCTCGTCGAAGTGCTTGGCAGCGTTCGACCAGGCCTCGTCCGTGACGCCTCCCGCCGCGTCCGCGATGCGGGTGCCCTGCTCCGCCAGCTCCAGCGCGGCGCGCTCGGCGTCGGTGAACACCGTCGCCTCCCGCCAGGCGGCCACGAGATGCAGGCGGGTCGCGGTCTCGCCGGCTGCGGCGGCGTCCTTCGTGTGCATGTCGGTGCAGACACCGCAGCCGTTGATCTGACTTGCGCGGAGCTTCACCAGCTCCGCCGTCGAGGCCGGCAGCGTCGACTCCGCGAAGGCCCTGCCCGCGGCGACCAGGTGCTTCAGGGACTTGGCCGCCAGCGGGTTGGCGAACAGGTTCAGGCGCGCTTCCATGGTGAACTCCTAGAGGTGATGACGGGTACACCTCTGTGACGGGCCTGCGCGGGAGAATGTGACAGGGCCACTCGTGACGGCCCTGTCCTCCGCATTCCGGTCACCTGGTTCGACGTCCCGGCTACCGACCTCGGCGGGGCGGCCGCTGGCTCCCGGCAGCGGGCGGCCCTCTACAGCCCTGCGAAACCGGCCCGCTGCGCCTGCAGCTCCGAGCGGACGAGTTCCAGGAGGCGGCCTGCCCAGTTGCGGCCGCGGCCGGCGTTGTCACCCCAGAAGTCCGAGTCGGCGTCGTCGTAGATCACGGTGGCGTCGTCCGTGGCCAGCAGGATCTCGGCCAGGTCGGGGTGCTGGTCGTACTTCGCGCGCAGCAGGGCCGTCATCACCGCGGTGCGTGCATGCTGCCAGCCCTCACGCTGGGCTGCCGCGGTCGCGGACTCGCGTGCGGCGGCATGGGTCTCTGCCGTGGCGATCGCGGTTCGGGCCTCGGGAGCAGCCACTGACAGCGCCCAGTAGGCGTGGGCGGCAGAGGGGTAGCTGACCTCGCCGACGACGATCGGGGCCGGGTAGTCATTGCGCAAGCCCCGGAATCCCGGGGCATCGACCGGTTTGCTCGGATACGTGTGGTCCAGTTTGATCGCCGGGGCGAAGGAGGTCACCGGTCCGTCCGCCGGGACGCGTGCGGCCCGTTCAGCGGCCCATCGCGCCCGTTCCTCGAAGTAGGCGACGGCCCTGTCGTAGGCCTCCTGCGTGATCGGCCCATCGACCGGGACGTAGGTTTCGCCGCCGGGTCCCGCCACCAGCACCCGCAGCGGCCAGTCTTCGCTGTCCATGTCGCCCAGCGCGTAGCGGCGCTGCGAGACCGGGATGGCCAGGAAGGCGTTGCGGGCTGCGGCGCGGTTCTCCTCGGTCCGGTCGGAGAGGAATGTGTCGACGGCGGCGAGGCATCGGCCCGTCGAATCCGGGCGCCCGTTGAGCTGGTCGATGGTGTCCCGGATCTCGGCGACCAACAGGTCCGGAGTGAGGTAGCTGCGGGGCTCGCTGAAGGTCCAGCCGGCCAGCTGGAACGCGGATGCCTCAGCGCCCTCCGGCAGGGTGGTGGCAACCCAGCCGCTGCGGAGCTTGTCCTGGAACTCCTCGAGGGTGACCAGTTCCCAGCAGTCGATGAGCCCGTCGGCGTAGATGAACAGGTCGGTGAGGTAGTGCGTGCCGCCGTTGCGGATGAAGGCGTGGCGCCAGGTGCCGGGTATCCGAACACCGTCCGCAGTGCGATGAGTGGTCTTGTTGCCGATCATCCGGCGATTGTGTCGCAGCCGCCCTTGAGCGGTCGGGGAATTTCCGCACGGTCGAAGTCCCGCGGGGAGACAGCGCCGTGACGTGTGCCTCCTCGCCGGTTCACAGGCGGGACACCAGATCCCACATCACGGCGGACGGCAGCGACGGGTTGGTGGCCGCGGCTTCCGCCACGTGCGGGTCCGGGCCGGCGAGCAGCGCGACCACGACGTGCTCCGGCAGAGCCGGATGCGCGGCGGCCGCCTCCCGCGCCCTGTCGTCGGACAGGCAGACGAGGAGCGCCGCAGCGGGCGCGTGCGGGTGCCGTGCGATGGTGCGGAGGGCCTTGCGCGCCGGTGGACCGTGCCGGGCCTGACCGTCCAGCAGCTCCGGTGTCGCCTCCGGGTTGGCCGCCACCCCGGCCGCGATCCGGGTCGCGTGACGCCGGGTCATGTCCCGCAGCTGTGCGTCGGAGAGGCCGGGGTGGGGCGCGATGGCCTTGACCACCTTCGCATCGGGGTCGGCAGCGAGCGCGTCGCGGATCCCCGCAGGCAGATCGCGGCGCAGGGCCAGGAGCATCCTTGCGGCAGGGACCGGTGACGTGGCCATTTCGGCGACTTCGGTAGGGAAGCGCAGGCGATCCGCGGCAGCAGGGCGGGGCCGATCCGGGTGGTGCGCGCCAGGCCGATGAGCATGTCGAGAGGCACGTTCGGGTTGCGGGCGAGGCTGCGGCGTACGCTGTCGTCGGGGTCGCCCGCCAGGGTGCGCATCACGGAGTCGTCGATCGCGGCGTTCTCGGCAAGGTCCGCCCGTACCCCCGGAACCGGATCCTCCGCAAGCCGTCTGCTCACCTCCGGCGGCAGTCCGGGGCGGGCGGCGAGGGCCCAGCGCAGCAGCGTCGAAGGATGCCGGGCAAAGCCGGTGACGACATCGGTGGGCGTGGCCGGGTTGTGGAGTGCCGCCAGGCGCATGTCGAACACGGTGGACTCGTGGGAACCGTCGCACGAGGCGCCCGGCAGCAGATCGCAGCCGGGCTGCTCGCACTGCCGGTCATGGACGAACGGTGTCTCCTCCCTGTCGCAGACCAGGCACCGCCGGGCGGGCGGCAACCCCTCACCGGTGACCAGCGCGGCCAGCACGGCCGGTGGCGTGTCCTCGTTGTGCGCCAACGCGCGGCGCACCTCGGCGCGCGGATGCCCCGCGAGTCCGGCAGCGACCTCCGGCGTGGCCCACAGCGCGAGCTCGGCGACCACGCGCACGTCCGCGTCCCCGGCCGGCAACCGCACCACGTCCAGGGGGAGGCCGGGGCAGGCCGCACGTTCCTCCCGGTGTTCGACGACCGGATCCGTCGCGAACCTGCGCGCCCATTCCGGCTTGCCCGAACCCTCGTCGAGCAGGGCGAGGGCGGCATCCGGCCGGGCCCGCGGATCGACGTCCAGGGCGGTCAGCCGGCCTTCACGGACCAGTTGGACCGTGCTCTGCGCAACGCGCGCCGACAGAGCCGCCGCCTGCGCACGGCTGAGGTCGGCACGACCGGCGAGACTCGCGGCAACATCCTCGTCCGCGACCGAGACCAGCCGATCGACCAGTTCCGCCGGCAGGGCGGTATTGCGGGCGAGGCCGCAGAGCACATGATTCACGACCGTCATCCTGCCCGGACCCTCCGCCCAGGACCTGCGGATTCCGGCCTGCGGACGCGCCGCACGCCCGAGGCGAACGGGGGATGGCGTCAGGAGATGCCCGGGGGACCGCACCAGTGTGCTCACGTGCGAGACACGTGAGGGTGAAGTGACCGCATCGGCAACGCACTTGGAGGAATCCATGGTCAACTCGCCCGCCACCGCGCCGCTCGGCGCGACCCGTCACCGAGTCCGCCTGAGAGCACCTGTGGCGGCGGTCTGCTGCGGCGTGCTGCTGGCCGGTCCGGTCCTGGCCGGCGCAGTCGCTCCGGCGGTCGCCGCAGTGCCCGCCGCAGCCCAGGAGGGTACGCAGCACGAGGAGTCCGGCCGCGGGACGCTGGTCTCCGCCGAGAAGCTGTACACGCTCGCCGGCCCGGAAGCCGCGGCGGCCGAACTGCGCACCGCCGGGTTCGGGGACGACACCGTCCGCCACGGAGTGGTCGCGTACCGGCTGATCTACCGTACGGTCGACGCGAAGGGACACCCCACCACGGCCAGCGGTCTGTTCGCGGTGCCGCTCGGCACCGGGACCCGCCTGCGGGCAGTCTCCTTCGCGCACGGCACCGGCTCACACAAGGACGACTCCCCGTCCATGAGGCGAGCCGTGTTCCACTCGGCGCCCGTGATCGCACACGCGGCGGCCGGCGCCGCGGCGGTCGCGCCCGACTACCTGGGGCTGGGCAAGGGCCCCGGGCTGCACCCGTGGATGGACATCGCCTCCGAGACCACGGCCTCGCTGGACATGCTGCGGGCCGCCCGCGCCTTCGCGCCCCGAACCGGACACATCCTGGACCGTGAGGTCCTGGTCACCGGCTTCTCGCAGGGGGCCTCGGCCGCCCTCGGGCTGGGCAGGGCTCTGGAGGCGGGCCAGGACCGCTGGTTCCGGCTGGGCGCGCTGGCCCCGGTCAGCGGGGCGTACGACTTCGGCGGCGCGGAGCTGCCCGCACTGGTCGCGGGCAGGCTCGATCCCAAGTCCAGCGCGGTGTACGCGGCGTACACGCTGGTGGCGTTCAACCGGCTGCACCCCATCTACGAGCGGCCCGCCGAGGTCTTCCGGGGCACGTACGCGCAGACGGTCGAGGAGCTCTTCGACGGGGCACACACGGGGCTGGAACTGATGCAGGGGATCCCGGACTCCCTGGACGCGCTGCTGACGGATCACGGCCTCGCCCTGCTCACGCATCCGACCGGAGCGCTGGCGGCGGCCCTGCGCACCACGGACGCCGTGTGCACCGACTGGACGCCCCGCGCTCCGGTCCGGCTCTACATGGCGACGGGGGACGAGCAGGCCACCACGGAGAACACGGAGCACTGCCGGGCCGCTCTGGCCCGCAGGGGGCCGGATGTCCCGGTCGTCGATCTCGGGGAGGTCGACCACAAGGAGTCGCGCCACCTGGGATCCAACGTCGCGGCCACGACGGCGATCGTGAAGTGGTTCGGCGAGCTGCGCCGGCGGTGACCGCACGTTTCGTGCCGGCCGGGCCGTGCCTCAGCGCAGGTCGAGGCGCATCAGGACCCGGGGATGCCCGGCCAGTACGGACGTGGTGTCGGCGGCATGGATGAACCCGGCGCGCTCGAAGTTCTTCCGGATCCCGGCGTACGCCATCGTCAGGTCGACCTTGGCGTCACCGTTGTCGACCGGGTAGGCCTCGATCGCCGGCGCACCGTTGGCGCGGGCGAACTCGACGGCACCGGCGATGAGGGCGTGCGAGATCCCCTGCTTCCGGTGCCCGGGGCGCACCCGGATGCACCACAGCGACCAGACGGGCAGGTCGTCGACGTGCGGAATCCGGCGGCTGCGTGCGAACGAGGTCTCGGAGCGCGGCGCCACGGCGGCCCAGCCGACCGGCTCGTCGCCGTCGTGGGCGAGGACTCCGGGCGGGGGCTTCGCCCGGCACAGCCCGGCGACGAACTCACCGCGCGCCGGGCCGCGCAGCTCGCTGTTGAGCGCGGACGGGATCCGGTGGCTCAGGCACCAGCACACGTTGGCGCCGGACGACTTCGGGCCGAGGAGCGCGCGGACGTCCTCGAAGTCCGATGCCGGGCGAACGTCCAAGGCCATGGCCCCACACTGACATGACGCCGGGGCGGCGGGCGGGACCCACGCCTGATCAGCGACCTGATCATCTTCGACAAGCTCCTGCAACTCCTGAGCGCACATCTCTCGCCGGCTGCAAGTCAGCTCACTCGACAGAGTCCAACGCCGGGGCAATGGTGGCGAAGGCCCGGCCGGTCAGTTCGGCGGGGTCCTCACCACCTTCGCTACCGCTCCACCGTTGCAGCACGGCGTCGAAGGCGGTGAGCGCCATCCCGGCGGCTAGCTGCGGGTACAGATCGGTGTCGGGGTCGAGGCGCAGGCGCTGCGCCAACTCTGCTGCCAGGTCGTCGCGCCACTGGTCCTGGCGTTCCAGAAAACGTGCGCGCAGGGCGGGAGTGCGCAGAATCAGCTGAACCACGCGCAGTGCCCTGTCGGAATGGTCGGCGCAGGCAGCCATGGAGACCCAGACGGTGTGCTGCAGGGACGCGGAGGGCTGCTCCTCGATGGGGCGAGACGCCAGCGCCGCGCGCATGCCGATGCCCATGTCGGCCAGGAACTGGACGACCACGTCCTCCTTGGAGGCGAAGTACCGGAAGAATGTCCGCTTGGACACGCCGGCGGTGGCCGCGATCTCGTCGATGGTGACCGCGTCGAACCCCTTCAGTGCCAGTAGCTGCAGCGCCGCTTCGCTCAGCTCGTTGGAGACGAGCTGGCGTTTGCGCTGGGCCATGGTGACTTCAGGTCGGGAGTTCACCGGGCAATCCTACCGCCATGCCATACATGGCACTCGGTAACTGCTTGACACCAAGTGCCAGCGAAGGCAGCGTGTGTCGCATGACGAAGAATCAGCGCTGGACCGCCGATCAGATCCCGGACCAGGCCGAGCGAGTGTTTGTCGTGACCGGAGCCAACAGCGGCCTCGGCCTGGCGACCACCCGGGCACTCGCCCGCAAGGGCGGGCACGTGATCCTCGCGGTACGCGACGAGGCCAGAGGCCACCGGGCCGCCGCGGAGATCACAGCTGAGCAGCCTGGCGCCGACCTTGAGGTGCGCCGCCTCGACCTGGCCGATCTCGATTCGGTCCGGGCGTTCGCCGATCGGTTGCGCGCCGATCATCCGCGGCTGGACGTGCTCGTCAACAACGCCGGCGTGATGGCGCCGCCCCGCTCACTGAGCGCTCAGGGCCACGAGTTGCAGTTCGCCTGCAACCACCTCGGCCACTTCGCGCTCACTGGTCTGCTGCTCGACCTGCTGACCGTCGGCAACGACCCCCGCGTGGTCACGGTGAGTTCGATCAACCACCGGCAGGGGCACCTCTACTTCGACGACCTTTCCGGCGAGCGCAAGTACTCGCCCATGGGGTTCTACAACCAGTCGAAGTTCGCCAACGCCGTCTTCGGACGGGAACTCCACCGGAGGCTGACCGCGGCAGACAGCTCGGTCCGCAGCCTGCTCGCCCACCCCGGCTTCACCTCCACCAACCTCCAAACCAGCGCGCCGGTCGGCATGGTGAAGGTGCTGTACGGCCGCATCCTCGCCCCGCTCGCCCAGCCCTCGGAGCAGGGTGTACTGCCCCAGCTGTACGCGGCCACCGCCCCGGTCGTGAAGGGCGGTGAGTTCATCGGGCCGGACGGCTTCGCCGAGCTGCGAGGCGGCCCGACGCAGGTGGAGTTGTCCACCGCGGCAGCCGATGCCCGGACCGGCCGCCGCCTGTGGGAACTGTCGGAACAACTCACCGACGTGCGGTTCCTGTCTCCGGCAACTTCCTGAAGAAGGCGTCGATGACGATGGCCCGGCGCTCGTAGCAGCGGGCGAGGCGATGGAAGGCGTTCTGCCAGGCATGGGTGCGCTCCACCTGCCACCTCTGGCTTGCCTGGAGGGGCGCCTTCTCGCCCTTGTGCGCGATCCGGCCCCGCAGGCCACGCTCGTCGAGCAGGGCGCGAGTCCTGTCGGAGTCGTAGCCGGCGTCCAGGCGGACGGTGATGTCGTCGGGCAGCGGTCGGAGGTCGTCCAGCGGTCCAGGGCCGGCGCGAGCAGTGGGGAGTCGTGTCGGTCGGCCCAGCCAGGACGCGGCCCAGTGGAATGCCCTACCCGTCCGTCATGCCCGAGCGTTTCAGACCCTCTTCCCCGGTGATCACAGAGCGTCGCAACTCCATGATCACCAGGATCTGTACCTGTCCTGCTGCCAGGTACCACCACCGCGCCTATCCGCGCGACCTCTAAGCTCGGCCCATGAAGATCACCGTGCGGCAGGCGGACGAGAGCGACCTGCCGGCGCTGCTGGCCCTCTACGGCGAACTGAACCCGGACGATGCCCCGCTGCCCCAGGCGTCCGCGCACGACGTGTGGGAGCGGATCTCGCGGCAGCGCGGACGCACCGTCCTGGTGGCCGACGCCGCCGGCACCCTCGTCGGCACGGCCGACTGCCTGGTCATGCCGAACCTCACCCGGGGCGGCCGGGCCATCCTGTTCGTGGAGAACGTCGTGGTGGCGGGCGCCGCTCAGCGGCGCGGCGTCGGCCGCCTGCTGATGGACGCGGCCTTCCACCTCGCCGCGACGGAGGGCTGCTACAAAGTGCAGCTGCTGGCCGCCGATGACGCGTACGTCCACACCTTCTACGAAGCGTGCGGCTTCAGGGCCGCGGCCCAGGGCTTCCGCCGCTACGTTTCCTGAAGCCGCACCGGGTGACGAGACCCGGGACGGCATCGGACGACGCGACCCGGGACGGCACCGGACGGCGCGGCGAAATTCGGCTGCGCGCATCACCCGGCCTCCGCATACTGAGCGGGCTTCGACTCCCGAGCCCTGAGGAACTCACCAGCGTGCAGGCTGCCGTCACCGTCACTCCCGCCCAGATCCCCGAACTGCTGCTGGGGCTCGCCACCGTACGGCCCGTGTTCCTGTGGGGAGCGCCCGGCATCGGGAAGTCGTCGCTCGTACGGAAGTTCGCCGACTCGCTGGGAATGGAGTGCGTCAGCCTTCTCGGCACGCAGCTCGCACCGGAGGACCTGATCGGCGTGCCGCAGATCCGTGACGGCCGCTCCGTGTTCTGCCCGCCGGAGGCCATCGCCCGCGACGAGCCCTACTGCCTCTTCCTCGACGAGCTCAACGCCGCCACGCCCGACGTCCAGAAGGCGTTCTACTCACTCATCCTGGACCGGAGGATCGGATCGTACGAGCTGCCTGCCGGTTCGGTCGTCATCGGCGCCGGCAACCGTGCCACGGACAACGCGCTGGCGAGGCCCATCGCGTCCGCGCTGGTCAACCGTCTCACCCACGTCCATCTGCGGGCCTCGTCGGCGGACTGGCTGGTGTGGGCGGGGGAGAACGGGGTCCATCCGTGGGTGACGGACTACCTCGCCGACCGCCCCGACCACCTCTGGTCCCAGCCGCCCAAGACCGAGGAAGCCTTCTCCACGCCCCGGTCCTGGCACATGCTCTCCGACGCGCTGCACTCCTTCGGGCCGGACATCGGCGAGGAGACGCTCAAGGTCATCGTGCACGGCACGCTCACCCCCGCCCACGCCGTCTCCTTCTGCGGGTACGCCAAGATCGTCCGCCACTCCTTCGGCATCGAGGCCATCCTGAAGGGCGATGCCTCCTGGCCCGCCCGGATCGAGGACCGCGACCTGCTGTACTACCTGGCCGAGGCGTTCCGCGGACGGCTCGTGAAGGAGCTTCCCCGGCGCAGGGAGCACGTCTCGGCATCGATGCGGCAGACCGCCCACCGGGCCAAGTCGCTGCTCGTGCACCTCGCCGAG
The DNA here is from genome assembly GCF_044756845.1 of Streptomyces sp. NPDC091416. Taxonomy (NCBI): domain Bacteria; kingdom Bacillati; phylum Actinomycetota; class Actinomycetes; order Kitasatosporales; family Streptomycetaceae; genus Streptomyces; species Streptomyces sp. NPDC091416. The sequence goes on along the minus strand of NZ_JBIVTU010000015.1, from coordinate 93,675 downwards.
ATCTCCGTCGAGGTCGCCCAGACCGTCATCGCGGACGACACCGACGGTCAGCCGGTGCTGCCCGCCTGGTTCCTCGTCGAAGCCGCACGCGACATGCCCAGGCTGGTCGAGGCCCGGCGATGAAGGCGACCGCCGGCCACCGGGCCGGTGCCAGGGGCCGGAAGGCAGGCAAGGGCGCGGTGTCCGACCCGGCCGCCGAGGCGTTCGCCGCCGGGCTCGCGATGGCCAGGCGGAACCCGGCTTTCGCCGCCGTCGAGGCGTCCGTGTGCAGAGCGCCCGACTGCGTCCTGACTCCGGCCGGCGGACTGGCCGTCGTCACTTCCAACGGCACCGTCCATGTCCACCCCACGAAGCGGGCCGATCCGGCCGAGTGGGCCTGGACCCTGGCCCACTGCCTGCTGCATCTGGGTTTCGGCCATGTGCCGGCCGCCGCGGACGACCGGCGCGAGCAGCCCGACCGGTTCGACCTCGCGGCACGCTGCGTGGTCGTCAACCGCTTCCTGCTCACCCATCCGACCGGCCGTCCCCCCGTCGACCTGCCGGATTCCTATCCCGGCGGTGACGAGGAGCAGCTTGCCGCCCGTTGGCGCCGGGACGGCATTCCCGCCCTGTACGAGGCCTGCGGAACCGCGGGCGGACAACCCGACCAGGTCCTCACCACCTGGAGGACCTGGAACAACTCCGCCGTCCCCGACTGGGAGACGTCCTTCGCGCGCGCCCTCACCCGCAGCGTCTCCGCCGCGATGGACGTGGCGGGTGGCCGCCGGGACAGCGTCACCGGCGTACGCGCACCGCTGCGCCCCTGGGACCGGGCCCTGAACTGGTTCGTCTCCTCCTATCCGTTGCTGGGCGGGCTCGCCGCCGGTCTCACGGTCGTCGCCGACGCCGAACTCGCCCGGTCGCAGGGCATCTCCATCGCCGCGGTGAGTTCCGTGGCGGGCGAGATCTACGTCAACCCGCTGCGGGCGCTGAGCGAAGAGGAGTGGCGGTTCGTCCTCGCCCACGAGATGCTGCACGCCGCTCTGCGCCACGGTGAACGCGGCGGTGGGCGCGACCCGTTCCTGTTCAACGTCGCCGCGGACTACGTCGTCAACGACTGGCTCGTCCAGATGCGTGTCGGCGACATGCCCGAAGGGCTGCTGTACGACCCCGGCCTGCGCGGGCTGTCCGCCGAGGAGGTGTACGACCGGATCGCGACCGGCCTGCGCCGGCAGCGGCGCCTCGCCACGCTGCGGGGCAGAGGCGCAGGTGACATCCTCGGCGAGGCGCTGCCGCACGCCGAGGCCCGCGCCTGCACCGACCTGGACGAGTTCTACCGGCGCGGGCTGGTCCAGGGCTTCGACCTGCACCGGCACGGGGAGCGCGGCCTTCTGCCCTCCGGACTCGTCGAGGAGATCCGGGCGCTGGCCCACCCGCCCGTGCCGTGGGACGCGAGGCTCGCCCGCTGGTTCGACGAGTACGTCCCGCGGCCCGAGGCCGTACGGTCCTACGCGCGCCCGGCACGCAGACAGGCGTCGACCCCGGACATCCCGCGCGCGGGCCGCCGCTTCCCTCCGCAGGAGACGGCGCGCTGCACCTTCGGCGTCGTCCTGGACACCTCCGGCTCGATGGACAGAGGCCTCCTGGGCAAGGCGCTCGGTGCCATCGCGTCGTACGCGGAGGCACGTGACGTACCCGCGGCGCGCGTGGTCTTCTGCGACGCGGCAGCGTACGACGCCGGCTACCTGCCACCGGCCGAGATCGCCGGGCGGGTGCGGGTGCGCGGCCGCGGCGGGACCGAACTCCAGCCCGGCATCGAACTGCTGCGGCGGGCCGACGACTTCCCGCCGACGGCCCCGGTGCTCGTCATCACGGACGGATGGTGTGACACCCTGCGGATCCGGCGCGAACACGCCTTCCTGATCCCGCAGGGCGCCTCGTTGCCGTTCACACCGCGCGGCCCGGTGTTCCGTCTGAGCTGAGACCGCGCGGCGGGTCCGTCCGCCGGTATCCGGACGGGCCGGGAACGTCAGCCGACCTCGATGAGGAGATCACCGGCCTCGACCTGCTGGACCCTGCCGATCGCCAGGCGGCGCACCACACCCGCGGCCTGTGCCGTGATCGAGGCCTCCATCTTCATCGCCTCGATGGTGGCGACCGTCTGGCCGGCCGACACCGAAGCGCCCTCCTCGACCTGCAGCGTCACGACGCCGGCGAACGGCGCGGCGACATGGCCCTCGTTGCCCCGGTCCGCCTTCTCCGCCGCCTTCACATCGGTCGCGACGGACTTGTCCCGCACCGAGACGGGCCGCAACTGCCCGTTGAGAGTGGCCAGTACGCTCCGGAAACCACGCTCGTCCGCCTCGGAGATCGCCTCCAGCTCGATCAGCAGGGTGACACCGGGGTCGAGGGTGACCGTGTGCTCGGTCTCCGTCTCCAGGCCGTACAGGAAGTCCTGCGTCGGCAGTACGGAGGTGTCCCCGTACGCCTCGCGGTGCGCGTTGAACTCCTTGGTCGGGCCGGGGAACAGCAGCCGGTTCAGCGTCGCGCGCGGTGACTCGCGCAGCGCTTCGAGGTCTTCGTCCGACAGCTGCGGTGTCTGCTCCTTCGCCGGACGGCCCTGCAGCGCGCGGGTACGGAACGGCTCCGGCCAGCCACCGGGCGGGTCGCCCAGCTCGCCCCGCAGGAACCCGATCACGGAGTCCGGCACGTCGAACTTGCCGGGGTCGGACTCGAAGTCCGACGCCTCGACCCCCGCACCCACCAGATGCAGCGCCAGGTCGCCGACCACCTTCGACGAGGGCGTCACCTTCACCAGCCGGCCGAGCATGCGGTCGGCCGCGGCGTAGCAGTCCTCGATGAGCTCGAAGCGGTCGCCCAGCCCGAGGGCGATGGCCTGCTGGCGCAGGTTGGACAGCTGCCCGCCGGGGATCTCGTGGTGGTAGATCCGGCCGGTCGGCGAGGCCAGCCCGGACTCGAACGGGGCGTACACCTTGCGGGTCGCCTCCCAGTAGGGCTCCAGGTCACCGACCGCCTGGAGGGAAAGGCCCGTCGCGCGCTCCGTGTGGTCCGTGGCGGCCACCAGCGCCGACATGGGGGGCTGGCTGGTCGTTCCCGCCATGGAGGCGACCGCCGCGTCCACCGCGTCCACGCCGGCGTCGATCGCGGCGATCAGCGTGCCCAGCTGCCCACCGGCGGTGTCATGGGTGTGCAGATGGACCGGCAGGTCGAACCGTTCGCGCAGCGCCGTGACGAGGGTGCGGGCCGCGGGCGGACGCAGCAGCCCGGCCATGTCCTTGATGGCGAGCACATGGGCGCCGGCTTTCACGATCTGCTCGGCGAGACGCAGGTAGTAGTCCAGCGTGTACAGGGTCTCGCCCGGGTCGGAGAGGTCCGCCGTGTAGCAGAGCGCCACTTCGGCGACCGAAGTGCCGGTGGCGCGGACGGCGTCGATCGCCGGACGCATCTGGGACACGTCGTTGAGGGCGTCGAAGATGCGGAAGATGTCCATCCCGGTGGCCGCGGCCTCGGCGACGAACGCCTCGGTGACTTCCGTGGGGTAGGGCGTGTAGCCCACCGTGTTGCGCCCGCGCAGCAGCATCTGCGTACAGATGTTCGGCACGGCCTCCCGGAGCTTGGCCAGCCGCTCCCACGGGTCCTCCGCCAGGAAGCGCAGCGCCACGTCGTAGGTGGCGCCGCCCCAGCACTCGATGCTCAGCAGCTGCGGCACGGTCCGCGCGACGTGCGGGGCGACGGCGAGCAGATCACGGGTACGGACCCGGGTGGCCAGCAGCGACTGGTGGGCGTCCCGGAACGTGGTGTCGGTGACGGCGACGGCCGCCTGGGCGCGCAGCTCCGCGGCGAAGGCCTCGGGACCGATGGCCGCGAGGCGCTGCCGGGACCCGGCCGGCGGCGTGCCGGCCGGCAGTGCGGGCAGCTTGTCGGCGGGCTCGATGACGGAGGGCCTGGGGCCGTACGGCCGGTTGACGGTGGTCTCGGCGAGGTAGCCGAGCATGCGGCTGCCCCGGTCGGCCGACGGGCGGGCCCGGATCAGCTCCGGATGCTCCTCGATGAAGCTGGTCGTGACGCGCCCCGCCCGGAAGTCGGGCTGATCCAGCACGGCCCCCAGGAACGGCAGGTTCGTGGCCACACCGCGGATGCGGAACTCCGCGATCGCCCGGCGTGCACGACGGGCCGCGTTGGTGAAGTCGTGCCCGTGACACGTCAGTTTGACCAGCATCGAGTCGAAGTGGGCCGACACCTCGGCGCCGGTGTGCACGGTGCCGCCGTCCAGCCGTACGCCGGGTCCGCCCGGCGAGCGGTACGCGGAGATGGTGCCGGTGTCCGGCCGGAACCCGTTGGCCGGGTCCTCCGTCGTGATGCGGCACTGCAGCGCCGTGCCGTTGAGGGTGATGTCGTCCTGCGTGAGATGGAGACCGGGCAGCGTCATGCCGGAGGCGATGCGCAGCTGCGCGATCACCAGGTCGCGTCCGGTGACCTGTTCGGTGACGGTGTGCTCGACCTGGATCCGGGGGTTCATCTCGATGAACACATGGTTGCCGCGCTCGTCGACGAGGAACTCGACGGTGCCCGCGTTCACGTATCCGATGTGACGCGCGAAGGCGACCGCGTCGGCACAGATCCGGTCCCGCAGGGCCGGGTCCAGATTGGGGGCGGGCGCGATCTCGACGACCTTCTGGTGGCGGCGCTGCAACGAGCAGTCACGCTCGTAGAGATGGACGACATTGCCCTCGGCGTCGGCGAGGATCTGCACCTCGATGTGCCGGGGGTTGATCACGGCCTGCTCCAGGAAGACCGTCGCGTCGCCGAACGCGGACCCGGCCTCACGCATGGCCGCGTCGATCGCCTCGCGCAGTTCACCCGGCTCCGCCACCCGGCGCATTCCGCGCCCGCCGCCACCCGCGACGGCCTTCACGAAGACGGGGAAGCCGATGTCCTCGGAGGCCGCGACGAGCTCGTCCACGTCCTGTGACGGCTCGGAAGACTTCAGCACCGGGACGCCGGCCTCGCGGGCGGCCGCGACCGCCCGGGACTTGTTTCCCGTCAGATTCAGCACCGCTGCCGGCGGTCCGACGAACGTGATCCCGGCGTCGGCGCAGGCAGCCGCGAGGTCCGGATTCTCCGACAGGAATCCGTAGCCCGGGTAGATCGCGTCCGCGCCCGCCTTCCGGGCTGCTCTGATCACCTCTTCCACCGAGAGGTAGGCCCGTACGGGATGTCCCGGCTCGCCGATCCGGTAGGCCTCGTCGGCCTTGGCACGGTGGAGGGAATTGCGGTCCTCGTGCGGGTACACGGCCACGGTGGAGATCCCGAGCTCGAACGCCGCGCGGAACGCCCGGATCGCGATCTCCCCGCGGTTGGCGACCAATACCTTGTCGAACATCAAACTCCCCATTCGTGTCACGGGCGCGTGGCCTCAGGGCAGGCGATGACGCACGGGATACGCCAATCGGCATCCGGTGGTCACGTGGCGGTGGCGAAGCGCTCCGTGGTTCTCGGGCCCGGAGCGTTCGACACCGTACCGGAGACCTTCCCAGAGATCGCGGGCGCAAAGGATGGCGTGCGTCACGTGCCGCGATTCCGGCCCGCCGGCCCCCACGAGCAGCGGATCCAAGCGCCGCGGCAGCGCACAGCCGCGGTGGACGTCGGCTCCCGACCCGGCATCAGAAGGCCTGCGCACCCGGGCGGAAACACGCGTCGGGCGGCCTGTCGGCCGGAGCGGCCGGGTGCCTTTCGGTCTGGTGCGGACGAGGAGGACGAGGCGTCCGCGCGGGCAGTGCGGACGCCCGGCGGAAGGAGACGTCCGGGGCACCCCGGCGTCGCCACCGCTGCCACGGGCCGCACCGTCACGAGGGCCGCAGCATCGGGTGACCCGTGCCCCGGACGGCTGCGGGGCGACGGAGCGCCCGCCGAGGCTGCCGACCGGGTCCTGGGCATGTCCGGGGCCGCTCGAGCGGGCGAGTCAGCAGCTGTTGGCCCGACTCCGGCAGGTCTGATCGGCCGCGAACCGGCCACCCCGAGCACGGTCCTGAGCGAGCGTCGGTCCGCCGACGGCAGACACTGAGGGGCAGAGGCGTTCAGCCGGATGACGTGCGGCACGTGCACCGCGCGGCTCGGCGAGTGACCGTACGATCACTCCATGCAACCGCCCGTTCGCCCCCAGCGCCTGCTCACCGCCGGCGCCGTCGCCGCCGTCCTGCTCCTCCCGGGGCCGAACGCGACGGCCGCGCCCTCGCAGCCGCCGCCCGCTGCCGGAGCGGGCCGCAGCGGATACGACCGGCTCCACCGGCTCGTCGATCCGGCGGCCCGCCGCCTGGCCACGGCGGACCTCGTCGCCTCCGCCAAGTGGGGGACCGGTGCTCCTGTCGACGATCCGGCCCGCGAGCAGCAGGTCCTCGACACCGTGACCCGGCTGGCGCGCGAAGAAGGGGCCGACCCGCGGGAGACCGTACGGATCTTCCAGGACCAGATCGAGGCGAACAAGCAGGTTCAGCGCGCGATGCACCTGCGCTGGAACGCCGATCCCGCCGAGGCGCCGGCATCCCGAACGGATCTCGCCCGGGTGCGCGAGGAGATCAATCGCATCAACGCCGAGACGGTGCGCGCGATCGCCGCCTCGGCCGCCGTACGAGCGGCTCCTTCCTGCGCGGGCACACTGACTGCCGCCGAGGCGGACGTACGTCACCGTCGACACCTCGATCGCCTCCACGCGACGGCGTTGACGTACGCTCTGCGCACTGTCTGCACGCCCGGCGAGGGTGATGCGATGGAGAGCGGGGGGTGAGCAGGCGGACGAGGCCGCCCTCCGGCACCGAGCGGATCTTCCGCGAGCGTGCCGACCCGCGTCCGGATGTGCGACGGCCGGTGGCGGCGCCTGCCGGGCCGCAGTCCGGAGCGGCACGGTCAGGTAGCGGATGATCCGCCGTGACCGGGGGTGCGGTCCAGTCCGGCGCTCGGCGCGCCGGAGCGGGCCATGCGTGCGTTCGGCAGGCGGCCCCGCCAGAGCTCGCGCTCGCCGGTGGCCTCGAAGCCGTACCTCTCGTAGAACCGGACCGCCCGGTCGTTGTACTCGGTGACCCACAGGAAGACGGGCTCGTCCTCGGCCCAGGCGAGGAACTCGCCCATCAGCAGGTCCCCGGCGCCGCGGCCCCGGACCCGCTCCAGCAGGTACATCGGGCCGAGCGTCACCACCTCCTCCCGCCGACCGCACAGGAAGCCGACGATCTCCGTCCCGGAGCGGACCACGCGGCAGAAGAGCAGGTCCGGCCGTTGTCCGGCCGCTTCGATGAAATCCCGCCACCGGGCTATGCCCTCCGTGGTCGCGCAGGAGCCGCGGTGCTCGCGTATCCAGGCCTCATCGATGCCCGCCTCCGCGTTGGGATAGGTCTCCAGCCAGACCGTCAACTGCAAGGAGCCCAGCGCCGGGGCGTCGTCGGGGGCCGGAACTCCGATCACGTGGGTCATGGTCGCCCATCTTTCACCAGCGGCCCCCCCCGTTGCTGTGGTTCGGCACCCGAATCCGTGGCGGTCGCGGAGCCCGGGGGAGCCGGCTTCGAGCAGAGGCCGGCAGTAATTCACTACCGCGGGAGCGGAGGAGGGCGGAGACTTGTTCCGTGGCCGACATGCAACTGTTCCGGGAGACCGTCATCGCGTGGGCGGCCGGCGGCCCCGGTGAGCCCGCGCGCGAAATCGCCGCGCGGCTGCCCGTCCGCGCGGCCGTCCTGCTGGAGGGGCCGAGCGACTCCGCGGCGGTGAACGCCCTGGCCGCGAGCCGCGGCCGGAACCTGGCGGCCGAAGGGATCTGCGTCCTGCCGATGGGCGGTGCCATGAGTGTCGGACGCTTCGCCCGCCTGCTCGGGCCGCCAGGACTGGGGCTTCGGCTCACGGGACTGTGCGACGAGGCCGAACGGCCCTACTACACGCGCGGTCTGGAGCGGGCGGAAGCCGCGCAGGACGAGTTCTTCGTCTGCGCCGCGGATCTGGAGGACGAACTCATCCGCGCCCTCGGTGTGCCGCGCGTGGAGGAACTCATCCAGGCCGAGGGCGACGGACGCGCCTTCCGTACCTTCCTGCACCAGCCCGCCCAGCGCAGCCGTACCCCGCAGCAGCGTGTGCGGCGCTTCCTCGGCACGAAGAAGGGGCGCAAGATCCACTACGGCCGCGTCCTGGTCGAGGCACTCGACCCCGGGCGCGTACCCGCCCCGCTCGAAGGGCTGCTCGCGGGCCTCTGACAGCCGGGTGCGTCGGCTGCCGGCGGCATGAGGCCGACGCCGCGGCGGCGCACACCGTCAGACGGTGTGGGGATGGGGGCCGGGTGGTGGAACAGGCCTTCCACGCAGGCCCGTTGGAGCAGCGTGACGGTGGTCGCGCCGACGATCGGACCGGCGCGTGCCACGGCCTGCGCCTCGGCGAACCTGAGCTCGACGGTGGTGATGACCTCGCCCTCGGCCGCGCCCCCCGTCGGCCCGGCCGGATCGCCCACCGGGTCGTACCGGGCGGCGTGGAAAGCAGGCGTCCGGCGACGGATCCCGGGCTCGTGCAGACGGCGAAGACGTGCTCAGGAGCGCCGATGACGTCTCCGGTCTCCTCGGCGGCCTCGCGGCGGATCGTCGTGTGCGGGCCGTCGCCGTCGCGGAGTGCCGCCGCGGCTTCCAGGAGCATGCCGTCGGGGTGTCCGTTGACGTAGGCGGGCAGACGGAACCGACGGGTCGGCAGCACGGTCCCATGGCCGGTGCTGTGGAGCAGGGACGTCACCCCGTCACCGTGGTCGTACGTCTCCCGCCGCTCCCGGCTGACGTGTCCGCCGGTGTGCTCGTAGCCAAGGGCCGTTCTGCGCAGGACGTACCGGTCGCAGGACAGCACCTCTGCCTCGCGGATCCGCACGCGGGGGTTTCCGATCGGATCGCGGCGCGCCATCGCGCAACCTTCAGGTTGCGCGTGATGTCGTGATGTGCAACCCTGAAGTTGCAAGTCCAATGGCGACAAGAAGCGGAGTCAGCTCATGAGCGAGGACCGGATCGAACGCGAAACCCTGATCGAGGCATCCCTGGAGCGGGTCTGGTCGCTGGTGGCCCAGCCCGGCTTCTGGGTGGCCGACAAGGCGAGCCTGCCGGGCACCGTCGCGAAGGAAGGGGATTTGATGGTGGCGAAGCACCCCGAGCACGGAGACTTCCCGGTACGTGTGGAGAAGGTCCGGCCGCCTGCGTACCTGGCGTACCGCTGGACCAGTGCGTTCCCGGGAGAGGAACTGCGCGAGGACAACAGCACCCTCGTGGAGTTCACCCTGACCCAGGAGGGCGACCGGACGCGGCTGCGCGTCGTCGAGAGCGGGTTCGCGGCGCTGGCGGGGTCCGAGGAGCTGCGCAGTCAGAATCTGAAGGACCACACCGGGGGCTGGCCGCTGGAGCTCGACGCGCTCAGGGTGCGCGCCGAACAGCCCGCCGCATGACCGAAGAACGCACCGGCGAAGCCGAGGCCGTCGGCCAGGTCCTCGGCGCGCTCGCCGACCCGACGCGTCGTCAGTTGCTCGATCTGCTCGCGGCGCAGGGCGAGGCCAGCGCGACGGCACTGGCCGAACGGCTTCCCGTCTCGCGGCAGGCCGTGGTCAAGCACCTCGCGGTCCTGGATGCCGCGGAACTGGTGTCCGGTACCCGGGTCGGACGCGAGGTGCGGTACGCGGTACGGCCCGCGGCGCTCGACGCGACGGCGCGGTGGATGTCGTCGCTGGCAGCGGACTGGGACCGTCGGCTGGCACGCATCAAACGCGTCGCCGAGGCGGCGGAGCGGGACGCGGGGACCCGGCGGCCCGGGTGAAGTGGAATACGGGCCCGGCCCGGTGGCCGTTCCCTCCGGCCCGGCGGGCGGGATCCGGCCATGGCGTGCCGTTCTCCTGGCCCGGCGCTCGCGCTGCCGCGATGGTGTGACTCGTACACGTCGCGTCGGGTGGCACGGCGTCGGGCAGGGGAGGGGACGAGTCTGTGGAGACCGGGGACATCATGCGCCTGATGGGGCGCCGGGCCGTACTGCGGTACACGATGGCGGGACTCGTGGCCGCCGCGGTCTCCGCCTGCTCGCGTGACGGCGGTTCGACCGACGTCCGGTTCCGGACGTTGGGGGCGTTCCTCAAGGGCAGCTGGGAGTTCGAGGCGGAGAACGGGGCCGGCGCCCGCATCGCGGTGTCGAAGGAGGGGGACTGGCTCATGACGGGCGGCGGCGCGGACAGCCCTTGGTCGGAGGAAGGCGCGTGGGCGCTGGACTCCGGCCGCCTCTCGGTGACGATGCGTTCGCGCCGGCCGCATGTCGTCCAGGACGTGCCCGACGACGTCGAGCAGGCGCTGGCCGGCGCCTACACCGTTTCGGGCGGACTGACCGACGGGCAGGACGCGGGCTATCGCCGGATGAGGGTCAGCCGGACGAAGGGGAAGGTGGTGCTGACGTTTCCCGATGAACGCGCGGACGGCCGGATCCGGGTGGTCACCTGCACCCGGGTGAAGACCGTGGAGGCTCCCTGACGGAGGGCGCGGCCGCCTGGAGCGGCCCTGCTGTCCGCCGTCGGCGCGCCCTGCCCGGGACAGGCGCGACGGACGGGCGCCCCGCCGGCGGGAGCGGGACGCCTGTCCGTCGTCATGCCGGTCCGGCCAGGCCGTGTGCCAGGCGGGAGCGGGGCGCCCGTCCGTCCGTCGTCATGCCCGTCCGGCCATACGGGCACTCAGAGTCCGTACCACCTCGGTCAGGACCTTCTCCCGCCAGTTCTTGTCGGCCTCCGGGTACTCCCCGACGCCGTCCGCGGTCGAGGACCCGCTCACTTCGAACTCGTACGGCCCCTGATGGCAGACCAGTTGGGCGTCGTCCTTCTGGAAGCACCCCGTCGGACCGAGCGAGGCGCCCAGGTCCCGGTACTTCTCGGGGTCCCGGCCGCCGTTCTTCATCTCGTACGCCTGGTCCTTCGCGTACCCCTTCGCCACGAGCGCGGGATCGGCGACGGTCTGGAACACGAGGCGCACATTGCTGTTGTGCTCGCTCTCGTACTCGGCGGGCAGGCCGAACTCGGTCTTGCAGCCCCCCTTCGGGACGTCCCCCGTGGTCCCCGGGTCCGACTCCGCGAGCGGGTTGAAGTTGAGGACGGTGACCTTGATGGGCTCGCGCTCGAAGTCCTCCGCCTGGGGCAGGATCGCGCGGATCTCCTCATCGCTCAGGGCCTCGCACGCGTCCGGCCACTGCGCCACAGGAAGCGAACTTCCCTGAGGCGGCTGCGCGTCGAGCCGGGCGCCGGACGGCTTCGCCGATCCGAACTCCAGCGTCGGCACGTCGGTGCCGCATCCGGCCAGCACGAGCGTCGCGGCTGCGACCCCCGCTGCGGTCAGGGGGATCCGGTTCCGGTTCATTGTCGGCACGCCTCACTCCGGTCTGAAGACTGGGTACTTGATGGATCACCCATAGGAATACGGCAGATGGGACTCGGCGCGCGAGGGAATGCGGAGAAGGCCGGTGACCTCGTGTGCGGCCGGGCGGTACGGCGGGGGCAAGCGGCATCGCCGGGTGGCGGTGAACGTGAAGCGGCTGAGGGCTCATGACGCGCGGCCGCCGACGTGACCGGCCGGTGCGGCTGTCGCGCTCCACCGGCGACGGGTGATACACCATCGGTTCACGAGCATGATTATGTTTCAGATACATGTCCATTGACGTGAACATGATTGACACTTAGGGTCCATGGAAAGCGCTTGCACACCGCGATGAACGTTCCTCTCCGTGAGACCCCGTTCACGGACTCGAACATGCAATCACGGTGCCATGACTGAAGCCTCGGCAGAAGGGGCGCTCACGCTTCTCCTCCTGGCGTGGGTGCGGTCGCGCCCGTACCGACAGACATCGCCATGCCGGCAGCGCGGTTGCCCGGTCCGCCGCCCCACCCAGAGGCGGACCCCGCGACGGCACGAACCCGCCACACCAACTCGTCGAACGAACCAACCCCACCTGGAGTCGAACGATGCAGATCAAACCCGTCATCGCATGCGTCAGCCTGCTGGCCGGCTCGCTGGCCGCCGTGAGCGGCGCGACCGCTCAGGCAGCGCCCGCTCCGCTCCGGGCCGGAGAGTCGGCCGCGGTCTGCGCCGGCCCCGGCGCGGGCTGCCTGCCCGGGCTCGGCGGCGACGCGTCGGCAGCCTCCGTGCCGCTGGCCGCCACCGCCCTCTACGTGGCGCCGGACGGCACCGACGACGCGGCCGGAACGGAAGCCGACCCGACGACTCTGGCCTCGGCCATCAGCCGCGTCGACTCCGGCGGCACGATCTACCTGCGCGGCGGCACGTACCACTACGGACAGACGGTCACCATTCCGCCGGGCAACGACGGTTCGTCCAGCGCCCGCACCACCCTGGCCGCCTACCCGGGCGAGAGCCCGGTGCTGAACTTCGCGGAGATGAGTGAGGACCCGGCCAACCGCGGGCTCGCCGTGAACGGGGACTTCTGGCACATCAACGGCATCGTCGTCGAGCACGCCGGTGACAACGGGATCTTCGTCGGAGGCAGCAACAACATCGTCGAACGCGTCGTGACACGGTTCAACCACGACTCGGGTCTGCAGATCTCACGGATCGCCTCGACCACGCCGGACGACGAGTGGCCCGCCAACAACCTCATCCTGAGCTCGGAGTCGCACGACAACGCCGACTCCGACGGTGAGGATGCCGACGGCTTCGCCTCCAAGCTCACGTCCGGGCCCGGGAACGTCTTCCGCTACACGGTGTCCCACAACAACATCGACGACGGCTGGGACCTCTACACGAAGAACGAGACCGGCCCCATCGGCCCGGTGACCATCGAGGACTCCCTCTCGTACAGCAACGGCACCCTGTCGGACGGGACAGTGAACGCCGACGGTGACCGCAACGGCTTCAAGCTCGGCGGCGACGGCATCGAGGTCGACCACGTCGTGCGACGCAACATCGCCTACGACAACGGCCATCACGGATTCACGTACAACAGCAACCCCGGTTCGATGACGGTGTCCGACAACGTCGCCATCGACAACGAGGAGCGCAACTTCTCCTTCGACAAGGGCACTTCCGTCTACCGCGACAACACCTCCTGCCGGAGCGGCAGCGGCTCCAACGACAAGACGGTCGGCGACGCCGACAGTTCGAACCAGTTCTGGACCGGCTCGAACGGTTCCCGCTGCTCCTCGTACGACGGGGCCATGGACTGGTCGTTCGCCGCGGACGGCCGCCTCGTCGTGACCTTCGGCGGCACCGTCGTCACGCCGTAGGCGTCCGGTGCCCGGTGAAGGGCGGGGCCGCGGCCCCGCCCTTCACCGGGCGCGAGCGGACTCCAGCGGACGGTCAGCGCAGGATGCCGAGCTGACGGACCGCCCTCAGCCAGGACGGGAACTCTGACAGGAGCCGGTCGTACAGCTCCGCGTCGGGGACCGTCTCGATGTCGTCCGCGGCGAAGAAGCCGACGTTGTCGACCCGTCGGCCGGGCAACGTGTCGAAGCGTTCCAGCACCCCGTACTGCGACCGGCCGAGGCCGATGAACTGCCAGAAGACCGGCTCCTCCACCGCCGCACGCAACTCCCGCTCGATCTCGTCGTTGCGGTACACGCCCCCGTCCGAGAAGAACAGGACCAGGGTCGGGTCGGGCACCGGATGGTCACGCACGAAGGCGCGCACCTCGGCGATGACCTTCTGCTCCTCGTTCTGGATCCCGACCGCGCGCATGTCGACCTGCCCCGGCCGCAGACCCTTCGGCGGCTTCCTGCGGCCGAAGAGGCTGACCTGGCCGACGCGCACGTGCAGAGCGAGCCAGTCCGGCAGTTCACCGACCACGAGATCGGGAAGGCGCGCGGGATTGCTGGCGAACGTCCACGCCTGCATCTCCCCGTCGTCGTCGAGCTGGGCCGCGACAGCCGCCATCCGCTCGGTGACACCGGCCATGGTGCCGCGTGAGTACAGGCCGCCCATCGATCCGGACGCGTCGAGGACGAGGATGACGCGTGCTGTCAGTCGGGGCAGGCCGTGCTTGGTCAGGCTGACGGCGATCTGCTGTTTGCGCAGCGACAGGCGCTTGCGCATGTCGACCGGCAGATTCTCCTCGCCCTTGGTGAGCCGGATCGAAGACTCCTGGCGTCCGGCCGGGGACGGTGCGGGGGACGGGGGCGGCGCATGAGCGGGGAGCGGTGGCGCCGGGGCGCGGGAGGGCCGTTCCTCGTCGACGCTGATTCCGAAGTCGGTCGCCAGCCCGGCCAGCCCGTTGGTGTATCCCTGGCCGGCGGCGCGGAACTTCCAGCCGCCGGCGCGCCGGTAGAGCTCGCCGCTCACATACGCGGTCTCGGCGCCCGCGTCCATGTCGAAGCGGGCCAACTCGGCACCGGACGCGGCATCGAACAGACGCAGATGAAGACCGGGCACCTGCCCGAAGGTCCCCCCGTCGGCCGAAGCGCACAGAGCCACCCGCTCGATGTCCGGTCCCAGCCCGTGGAGGTCGATCTCGAGCGAGTCGGCCCCTGGCTGCTTGCCGAGGTGGCGTACGGCTCCGGACGCGTGCCGCGGCTGGTTGTAGAAGACGAAGTCGTCGTCGGACCGGACCCGTCCGCCGCTGGTCAGAAGCAGCGCGGAGGCATCCACATCCGGCACGCCGGACCCCGGCGACCAGCCCAGGACGGCTTTCACGGTGGAGGCCGTCACCGGCATGTTGGCGCCCTTGCTCACTGTCGTCACCAGGACAGTCTGCCTGCCGGCCCCAAGGACGTGACCCCCGAGGTGCGAGGCACGTACGACGAACTGAAGCCGGGGATGTCCGTAGGACGTGTCCTGGGCCGCTGCGCCCGCCCGGCGGGGCAGCAGCTTCCGGCGGCGACGGTCCTGGCCCACCGGTGCAGGTCGTGCGGACCGGAGTTCATCGTGCCGGCGGCCAGTGCCCGGCCGGGGTTTCGGTCCGTGGCGTCCCCGTCTCACCGCTCGACGTCCGGCCGGTGCAGCGGCGCGGGCGCGGCTCGGGGAACCCGGGGCCCGTCGGGAACAGCGGGTGGCGCAGGCGGGACGGGAACGGACCGTCCGTGCGCCACGCCGCCTCAGGGCCGCTCCCAACGTCTGCCGCGGCCCGCGGGCGGGGGACGGCGGCCTGGATGCCGTCCCCCGCCGGTGCGTGGCGCCTCAGCCCTGGCGCAGGCTCGTGACCAGGTCACGAGGCAGGCCATGGGTGTCATGGAGGTAGTGCAGGTCGTCCTCGGTGAGCCGGCCCCGGAAGCGCGGCCGGGCGAGGACCTGCCGGCCCCGGTCCATGAGCAGCCTGAACCTGCGCTCCTCGTCGAGCAGCACCTGACGTACGTCGGACGGCGGCAGTTCCTGCCGGAAGTGGTCCAGGGTGTGCCGGACCAGGTCGTCCGGCAGGTCGGCGAGACCGTACGACGGATCCTTCCGCCACAGAGCGGTGAGGACCCGTCGTACCAGGCGGCGCAGCACGTACCCCCGCCCGGTGTTGGCCGGACGTACACCGTCGCCCAGCACCACGACGGCCGAGCGCAGATGGTCGAGGACCAGGCGCAGCGAGGGTTCGTCCAGCTGCCACAGCGGCGGGACGAGGCGACGCCACGGCTCGAACAGGTCGGACTCGAACACGGACGACTTGCCCTGGAGCAGGGCAGCCAGCCGTTCCAGGCCGAGCCCGGTGTCGATGTTCCGCTGGGGAAGGGGTACGAGGGACCCGTCGTCGAGCCGGCGGTGCCTCATCATCACGTGATTCCACACCTCCACCCATCGGTCGTCCCGGGTGGGCGTCGACCGGGGCGGGCCGTCACCGTTCCACAGGAAGATCTCCGAGTCGGGGCCGCACGGTCCGACGGTCCCGTTGGACCACCAGTTGTCCTCCACCGTGAGCTCGACGGGGACCCCGAGGTCCTGCCACAGCTGAAGGGACGGGGTGTCCCGTTCGCACTGGCTGTCGCCGGCGTGGACGGTGGCGTGCAGCAGGCCGGGATCGACGCCCAGGGCTTCGGTGAGCAGCCCGTACCCCCAGCCGAGGCTGAGCGGGCCTTCGTAGTCGCCGAGTGACCAGGTGCCGAGCATCTCGAAGACGGTCAGGTGAGTGGCGTCGCCGATCTCCTCCAGGTCCGTGGTGCGCAGACAGCGCTGTACGTTGACCAGCCGCCTGCCCAGCGGATGGGGGCGGCCCTCCAGGTACGGAGTGAGGGGGTGCATGCCGGAGGTGGTGAACAGGACGGGGTCGCCGGGCGGGGGCAGCAGCGTCGAGCCGACGATCCGGTGATGACCGCGCTCCCGGAAGTACTCGACGAACGTGCTGACCAGCTGGTCCGTATGCATGGGATGGCTCCTTCGCGTCACAGCGGGGGAGGCACCGGAGAACGGGACCGTTCAGTCACCCGGCCGGGGCGAGAGGCTCCACGGCACTGCCGACGGACCGTTTCCGGTCGCCGGGGGAGGGAATGTCAGACGGCGGCAACCGGCGAGCTGGTCGCTCGCGCGGTCGCGGTGGTGTGTGAGCCGGTGACGTTCATGGGAACGACTTTATCGCGGCCCGCTCAACCGGGCACACGGATTTTCCGGCCGCCGGCTCGACGGTCCGTCGCGGAGAGGGCCGGGGCGCGCACGTGGCCGGTGAGTCCGTGCAGACGGTAGGGTCCGGCTTTCGGCCCGGCACACCGAGTGGGGCCCCTGTGCGGAGAGCGATGCGGATGACCGGGCGGCAAGCGACGACGACCCTCTGGCGCCCGACCGGACCCGTGGAGCTGGATCTGGTCCGGGAGCTGAACTGGCGGGCCTGGCCGCCCAGGCTGCCCGAGCAGCCGATCTTCTACCCGGTTCTCAACGAGGACTACGCGGTGAGGATCGCCCGCGACTGGAACGTGAAGCACGACGGCGCAGGCTTCGTGACCCGGTTCGAGGTCGAGTCGGAGTTCCTGCGCCGGTATCCCGTGCAGCAGGCCGGCGGGCGGACGATCCTCGAACTCTGGGTTCCGGCCGAGGAGCTGGACGACTTCAACTCCCACATCGTCGGGGAGATCCAGGTGGTCCACGAGTTCCGCCGGGGCGACGAGTCCCCTTGAGGGAAGGCGGCCCGGCTCCTCCTGCCCGTTCATCCGTCAACCGTCGGCGGAGTCCGCGGCCGTTTGGGCCGAGTCCTGCCGGATCGCAGCCGGCGCAGACGCCGAGGAGCCGTCACCACGGTCCCCGGAGCCGAGACGCCACGCGGTGATGTCGCGATAGTGGATCGGCCCGCTGCTCCGTGCGACGTTGCTGCCGACCAGATGCAACCGTTCGGCCGCCCATGGGCGGCCGGTGAATCCGGCGAGCCCGGCCGCGATCTCCGCTGCCGAGGACCGGTCGCCCCGGCGTGCGCGGGCCAGCGTCAGATGCGGTCGCAGGGGCCGGTCCGCCGGTACGACTCCGCAGTCCCCGACCGCCGTACGCACGCCGGCGGCCAGCTCGTGCAACGCGTCCAGGTCTCCGTCGACTCCGGTCCACACCACCCGGTCGTCGAAGTCCCCGCCGCCCCGCAGCGCAAGGCGCGGTGAGGGATGGGCCGCTGCGACGCCGGCGAGCGGCGGACGCAGGAGCGGGACCGTTTCGACCGGCAGCTCTCCGAGAAACGCCAGGGTGATGTGCCAGTCCTCGACCCGATTCCACCGCATCCGCGGATGCGAGCCGTAGGCGGGCCGAAGTTCCCGCACCAGTTCTTCCTTCGCGGGGTCGGGCGGGGCGAGGGCGATGAACACGCGGATGGTCGCGGGCTGCGGCTGTTCCTTCACGTCGGACGCGGTCCGTATCCGGTCGTCCGGCCCGTCAGCCGCGCTCGCCGTCCGTGGCCGGGGCAACGCTGCCGTCCGTGCCGTAACGGAGGCCGTTGACGAGCAGCGTGATCATGCGCTCCGTGTAGCCCTGGTCGTCCGGCGAGACGAGATCGCTGACGGCACGCAGCAGGTCGTAGGGGGGAATGTCGGCGCGGAGCCCGCCGGATGCGGCGGCGCTGTCCAGCAGCTCCGTCACCACGGGGAGGAAGCGCTGCTGAAAGTAGGCGGGCAGGCTTTCGTAGGCGGGGTCGCCCGAGTGCAGAGCCGTCTTGAGACCGCGTTTGGCCGCGACGAACTGCGCGAAGCGCTGCAGCCACAGCGTGAGGGCCTCGACCGGCTCGTGCTGCTCCGCGAGGACGGGGGCAGCCTCGGCACAGGCGTCGACCTCATGGCGGAAGACGGCGGTGATGAGGTCGGAGCGCTGCGGGAAATGGCGGTAGAGCGTGCCCGCACCCACTCCGGCGCGGGCGGTGATCCGCCGCACGGGGGCGTCCACGCCGTCCGACGCGAACACGGCGGCAGCTGCGGTCAGCAGGGCGTCCAGGTTGCGTTGGACGTCGGGCCGCACACGGCGGGCGACCGGCTCCTCGGTGGGGCGATCAGACATGGAATGGATTCCCTTTGCGCTCCGGAACGATGTTCCGTATTGTGATTGCTGAACGGTGTTCCGGTTTCATTCTATCCGGACGCGTGACCGGCAGCCCAGGGGAGGGAGGGGACGCATGCGGTACCGCACACCGGGCGGGACCGGCATCGAAGCCGGCCCCTGCCGCCCGGGCGCCATGATGTCCGGCGCCCACGGCAGCCCGGACCGTGACGGCTGTGCCTCCGCCATCCACGCGGCGCCGGAAGCGGGCGCCGACACCACCCGGCACCGCCGGCCCACGATCACCCGCGACGCGGCCTGACCGACGCGACCGACGAGCGCACCCGAACCCGGCTCGGCGCGTCCCCGCCCTCACCCCCAAGCCTTCTTCCTTCCTGACCCCGCAGTCCCGAAACCGAGTCCCGAATTGAGTCCCGAAGTGGGTACCCCCATGTCCGAAACAACTCCGTCCGCCGGAAAAGCCGACACCGGCCCCGACCCGAGGCGCTGGAAGGCGCTCATCTTCATAGCCCTGGCGCAGCTGATGGTCGTGCTCGACGCGACCATCGTGAACATCGCGCTGCCCTCCGCCCAGCAGGACCTGGGGATCTCGGACGGCAACCGGCAGTGGGTCATCACCGCCTACGCCCTGGCCTTCGGCGGTCTGCTGCTCTTCGGCGGCCGCATCGCCGACCTCTGGGGCCGCAAGCGGGCCTTTCTCGTCGGCCTGACCGGCTTCGCCACCGCCTCCGTGCTCGGCGGCGCCGCCCAGGGCGAGGCGATGATGCTCGGCGCCCGTGCGCTGCAGGGTGTCTTCGGCGCGCTGCTCGCGCCTGCGGCGCTCTCGCTGCTCGCGGTGACGTTCACCGAAGCCAGGGAACGCGCCAAGGCGTTCGGTATCTACGGCGCGATCGCCGGTGGGGGCGGAGCCGTGGGCTTCATCCTCGGAGGCACCCTCACCGAGTACCTGAACTGGCGCTGGACCTTCTTCGTCAACGTACCCTTCGCGATCGTCGCGGCCCTGGGCGCGTACCTCGTGATCCGTGAGCCGGCCGGAGGCCGTAACCGCTCGCCGCTCGACATCCCCGGCGTCGTCCTCTCCAGCCTGGGACTGGTCTCCCTGGTGTACGGATTCACGCGAGCGGAGTCCGCGGGATGGTCCGACGCCCTGACGATCGGCATGCTCGTGGCCTCCGCCGTGCTGCTCGGCGCGTTCCTGGTCACCGAGGCCAGGGTCAAGGCGCCGCTGCTTCCGCTGCGCGTGCCGGCCGACCGCAACCGCGGCGGTGTCTACCTCTCGCTCGGCCTCGCGGTCATCGCGATGTTCGGCACCTTCCTGTTCCTGACCTACTACCTGCAGATCGTCCAGGGCTACTCGCCGATCAGGACCGGTCTGGCGTTCCTGCCGATGGTCGCCGGCATGATCACGGGCTCCACCCAGATCGGTGCCCGGCTGATGACGAGGGTTCCCCCGCGACTGCTCATGGGCCCGGGCTTCCTGGTCGCCGCGACCGGAATGCTGTTCCTGACCCGGATGGACATCGGCAGCTCGTACGCCGGACTGGTGCTGCCCGGCCTGCTGCTGCTCGGACTCGGCATGGGCACGGCGTTCATGCCCGCGATGTCGCTCGCCACCCACGGCGTCGAGCCGCGTGACGCCGGGGTCGCCTCCGCGATGGTCAACACCTCGCAGCAGGTGGGCGGCGCCATCGGCACCGCGCTCCTCAACACCATCGCGGCCTCGGCCACGACCGCGTACCTCGCCGCGCACGCGGCAGGCGCGACGACTCCGGCCGCGCAGAAGCTGGTTGAGGCACAGGCCATGGTGCACGGATACTCCAGCGCCACCTGGTGGGCGGTCGGGATCCTGGTTGTGGCCGCGGGCATCGCCCTGACCATGATCACGGCCGGTCACCAGGGCGGCCCCACGGCCACCTCGCGCGCCGCGGAGGGAGCTCAGGAGGAGGCGAGGATTCCCGCCGTCGCGCACTGACCGCCGCCGCCCCCACGGACGGAAGGGGGCGGTCACGACGCCGACCGCCCCCTTCCACCCGCTCCGCCCTTCCGGCCACCCCTTTTGACCGCCCCGGACACCGCTGCGCACCTCCTGCGAACCGGATCCCTCAAGAGCGTGCCGGCGGCCTGAGGGCCGAGTAGGCCCCCGCGCCTGCCGCCAGCAGCATCACGCAGCCCGTGAAGATCAGCCCGGCCTCGCGCAGACCCAGCCACGTGGCCAGCGCACCGACACCGACCACCGGCACCGAGATACCGGTGTACGCGACGACGAAGAACGCCGAGATGGTGCCGCCCCGGTGCGTCGCCGGAGCGGCGTCGCTGACGAGCGTGAGCGCCGCCCGAAAGGACAGGCCCTGGCCGGTTCCGCCGCACAGGGCTCCGAGGACGAGCAGCGGCAATGACTCCGCGATCAGCGAGGACGCCACCAGCAGCAGGCCGACGACGAGCGCCCCGCAACCGAGCGGCAACGCGAGGCGCGCGCCGATGCGACCGCTCAGCGACTGTCCGGCGGTCGAAGCCAGGAACACGGAGAACACGATGGCCCCGGTGACCGCCAGGTTGTCCACGCCCAGCGTCTGCGTGGCGAAGCTCGGCGCGACCGCGGTGAACAGCCCGAGCAGGGCGAATCCGGCGAACGCCGCCATCGAGGCGCGGGCGAACACCCCCTTCACCTCCGGCGGAACCGCCACGCCCTGAGGCGCCGGCCGCGGCCACCGCCGGGGATGCGCCACGGTCTCCGGCAGACGCCGGATGATTCCGCACGCGAGGACCACCAGACCCAGGTGAACCCAGAACGGCAGCGTCAACGGCCACGGTGTGTACTCGGCGAGCACGCCGGACAGCAGCGGCCCGCAACCCAGCCCTCCCATGTTCGCGGCGGTGGCGGCGAATCCGGCCCGCGCCTTCTGTCCCGGGCAGGCAAGTTCCAGAATCGCCGCGGTCGCCGCGCCGCTCAGCAGGCCGGCCGCGCCGCCGGACAGCAGACGTCCCGCGAAAAGCAGCGGCAGCCCGCTCTCCAGCAGGAAGCATCCCGCGCTCGCTGCCGACAGCGCCATGGCGCACAGCAGCACGGGTCTGCGGCCGGCCTTGTCGGAGTAGTTGCCCACCAGCATCAGCACGGCGATCACCGACAGCGCGTACACGGCGAACACGACCGTCACGATCAGCTCGGAGAAGCCGATCTCCCGCTGATAGAGCCCGTACAGGGGAGTGGGCAGCGTGGTCCCGGCCATTCCGATGGCGAACACCACAGCCGCAGCCACGTAACCGGGACGCCGGCCACCGCCCGTTCTCACCGCACCCTCGCGAACGATCACCCGCGTCACCCTACGATCGGGCACCCGCCCGGACCGTGCAGGGCGCGAGGCACGTCCGGGCGAGTCGTGGCCCGCGGCGAGGCGCCGGCGGCCACGAGGGCGGCCGCCGGCGTCCGCACAGGCTCAGCGGCCGGTCCGCAGGGCCTGGAGCAGCATCGGCAGCGAGGCGTGCAACTCGCGCTCCCAGTAGGCCCAGCGATGAGTGCCCGGCCCGTAGAAACGGGTGACCACGTGCCGTGCGCCGACGCGTTCGAGCTCGCTCGCCAGGGCGTGGTTCTGCCGGTTGAAGTCCGCCTCCAGGGCGTTCGTGGCGCCGGGCGGGTCCAGCGGGCCTGCGGTGCCGTCACCGCAGGACAGGAAGACCGGGATCGACCTGAGGCGCTTGGCGAGGTGGAACGGGTCGTGGGCCGCCCAGACATCGCGTTGCGCGACCGGGTCGCCCCAGACCTTCAGCGGGTCGTCGCCCTGACCGGCGAAGTACCCCATGATGCGGTTCACCGACTCGTCGTCGAGCAGCGGATGCGCGGAGCCGGAGTACGAGGCGGCCGCCTTGAACATGCCGGGGTGCCGGGCCGCGTACATCAGGGCGCCCTGACCGCCCATCGACAGTCCCGCCACGACCCGGTTGCCGCTCGCACCCCAGCCGTGTTCGAGCAGGATCCGCAGCTCCTTGGTGTGGAAGGTCTCCCACGCCGGGTCACTGCCCTGGCCGTAGTTCCACCAGTCGCTGTACCAGCCGTTCCAGCCGGCCTCCGGCATGACCACGAGGACGTCGCGCAGGCTCTCGGTCTGCGCGACATCGGTCTTGCTGGTCCACGACGTGTAGTCCCCGCAGCAGCCGTGCAGCAGCCAGAGGGTCGGCCAGTGCCGGCTCCGGTCGCCCGGATCCCAGCCTTCCGGCGTGAGCAGGCGCACGTTCACGGTCCGGCCGCCGAGCGCGGGTGAGCGAACCGACAGGTCGACCTGCCGGTCGGCGACCTGGGTGACGGCGACGACCTCGGCGCCCCGGGACGAGGCGGTCCCGCTCGGCTCCGCGGCGGCCGACACGGGCGTGTTCGACATCAGCGTGAACAGCAGTGCCCCAACGATGAGCAGAAGGCGGGCTCTTCGGATCGGAACGGCGGTCATGGCTACTCCTGTCGATGGACTGTGGGCGGTCGCGAGCCGGGTCTCCCTGCCCGGGCCGGTCAGCTCCGGGCGGGCAGTATCAGCAGTGCGTCGCCGACGGGGCGTTCACCCGCCGCGTCGGACGGATCGTTGATCATGACTCCGTCGGCCACCATCGTGGTCGATCCGCCGCCGTCGAGATTGACCGCGTCGCGCAGGCCGAGCGCCCGGGCGACGGCGGCGCTCTCGGGGATGCTCAGCCCGAGTGCGCCGGTGCTGCGCCCGTCGGCCGTGACCAGTACGGTCCGTCCCGCGGCGTCCACACCGGCCAGCGTGCGCGGATTGCGCTTGTGCATCCAGCCGTAGTAGAAGCTCGGATTGCCGGACTGCACCATCCCGTCGGCGGCGGGCGTGACGTGCAGGCGCCCGTCACGGACCAGTTCGGGACCTCCGTTGAGGATGCTGGTCGTCCGTGACGGCGACACCTTGCGGCCGTCACCGTCCCGCAGCGTCTTCTCGACGCGCAGGGGCCGGCCGACCTGAGCGAGGGCGGTCAGCCGGGCGGCGCGGGTGCCGGTCGCCTGAACGGAGCTGCCGCCTTCCGGCAGCGGCCCGCCGCGCGGCGACCGCAGCTCCAGGACGCGGCCGCGGGAGTCCAGTACGGCCTCGACGCCCTCGCCGACCGGCGTCTGCCGTCCGTAGTCCGGCGTGAAGGCGACGAGCTCGTCGGCGTCGGAGCAGGTGACGTCGTGCAGGGGCAGCGAGGTCGGCGTGTCGTCCGCGGTGCCGCCGCAGTTCCGGATCAGGCCGGGAACACGGTCGATTCCGTCCAGGGACTGCGACGCACCGCGGCCGACAACGCGCCCCTCCCAGGTCAGCCGGGCCACCGCGCTGTGCCGGCCGTTGTCGTGGATCACCAGGCCGGGCCTTCCGTTGACCGGCTCGCTCAGTACCCGGCCGTCGTAGACACCGACACCGGCCGGATCACCCGGTGCGCCGGCCTTCGGATCGAGTACGAAGAACCCGGCATTGATCCCCGCAGTCGCACCCGCCGCGGCCGCCAGCTCACTGGTCGTCTCACGGTTCTCCAGATCGGGGCCGTACGACGCGTCGAGCCCGCCGCGGAACCGGTCCGGGTCGATGGTGAGCACGTCGATCCGCCACGGACCGCGGTCCGTCGGGTCGCCGTCCCAGCCGGTGTACACGGCGGACCCGGCGTAGCCGGCCTGTCTCAGGCGGGTGAGCTCGGCCGCCGCTGCGGGCTGCGTGTCGAACCGCCCGACCCGGACCCGCCATCCGAGCGGTCCGCCGGCGAAGTCGGCGACGGACGGCGTCGTGACCTGCTCGGCCCGGGCGTCGAAACCATCCCCCGCGATGTCCGCCGTCAGTTCATCGGCACTGGCCCGGTCCTTGAGCGCCGTCGGTGGCGCGTCGGGATCGGGCGAGGTGGCGCCGCCCGGGATGGACACCTCGACGGTCCACGCAAGCGCCGGAGCGTCGGCACCGCGCACGATCCGCGTGAGGGTGACACCGGGCTGGAGCGTCCGCGTGCTCCGCGTCTCCGTCAGACCCACCGCACCCAGTGGCAGGGCACGCGCCGGCCCGGGGCGCGGTTCGGAGGAAGCGGGCGCGGGCGAGGCGCCGACCAGGGCAATCAGTGCCAGGACCGTAGCCGTGCCGAGGACCTTGCTGTTCATGTACCCCCCTGGGAAAGATCCGCCCAGCAACGGTGCGTGTGCGGGCAGCCACCAGTCAAGGCGTGTGCACGTCAACTCTCGTGGTCCATTGGCGCAACGCCCGTCGAACGCACAGCGAACCGGAGCGACGGCTCCGGCCCGGACCGGCCGGGCGATTCACGCCGCTCGAAGGGCAACAGGCCTAACGGGACGGACTTCGTGACCGTCCCGGAGAGGACCCGCCCCTCCTTCTCGGCGAACGCCGCACGAGGGTCCGGCATCAAGGCCTTCAAGGACACCGTGACGCGGCCTTCCCGCGTCTCGGAGGCTCGGGAATGCGGACGAAACCCGTGCAGAAGCCGACCCTGACGCGGGACCCCGTCGAGCACCCTTCGGAAGCGGTCGAAGTCGGCCAACGGGGCACCGGGGTGGTGCTGACGTACGAGCACCAGCACATCTGCTCCGTCGCACCCTTCCGCGCGCACAGTCCTCACGGGACCGGGCTTCGTGCCGCAGGATGCGGCCGACTTCGTGGTCATCCTCGCCCGGCTCCCCGGCCAAGCGTGCGGAGCAGGGACTGGAAGCGAGGACCGGACGCCGAAGCGGACATGGCCGGAGCCCAAGGGCTGTCCCGTGAAGGCACGAAGCTCGCCGAGGATCCCTCGGAAGTGGTCCGTCGGTGTGCCGCGAGATTCGGGGAGGTGCAGATTGCGCGGACGACGCCACAACAGCAAAGGCAAGGAGATCGCTCTCCTTGCCACTCCCAACGTATAGCGCACCGGGGGGCTTGCGGCAAGGCCCGGGTGGTGCCGCAGAATCGTCGGCCGAGGCCACAGCCTGCGGAAATGGGAGCACGACGTGTGTGAGGTGTCGATGTACGGGGGACGCGGTGACGTCGGGGAAGCGGTGGGGGCGAGCAGTGCGGGGGCGGGGTTGCCCGGGACGGTGGTGCGGGTATGCGAGCCGCCCCGGTCGCCGGATCGAGGACGGCCGATGACCACGACATGGCGGGCAAGAGGTACGACGTATGGGGAGGCGCCTGTGATTCGATCGGCCGGTGCAGGGCAATGGGACACGACTGCCTCGGAGGTGTCGCGATGATCGAGCAGTACGTGTGGGATCTCCGGGAGGCTGACGAGACGCAGGCCGAGGTCGTCGGCGGCAAGGGCGCGCACCTGGGCGCACTGTCGCGGATCGACGGGGTCCGGGTGCCGCCCGGCTTCTGTGTGACGACGGACGCCTTCCGGCGCGTCATGGCGGAAGCGACGTCGATCGACGACAGCCTCGACCAGCTGTGCCGTGCGGACCCCGGCGACCGTGAGGCGATCCGTACGCTCAGTGCGCAGATCCGCCGGACCATCGAAGGAATCGCCGTCCCGGGCGATGTCGCAGCGGCGATCACCCGCGCGCTCACCCGGCTCGGCGACCGGACCGCCTACGCGGTCCGGTCGAGCGCGACGGCGGAAGACCTGCCGACGGCCTCGTTCGCCGGCCAGCAGGACACGTACCTGAACGTTCTGGGGCCGACGGCGGTCCTCCGGCACATCAGCAGGTGCTGGGCCTCGCTGTTCACCGAACGGGCAGTGACCTACCGTCAGCGGAACGGCATCGATCACCGTACGGTCCACATGGCCGTGGTCGTGCAGCAGATGGCCTTCCCGAAGGCGTCCGGCATCCTGTTCACGGCCGATCCCGTCACGGGCAACCGCAAGGTCGCCACCGTGGACGCCGGCTTCGGCCTCGGCGAGGCGCTTGTCTCCGGTCTGGTGAACCCCGACGTCTTCAAGGTGCGGGACGGCGAAGTCGTCGCCAGGACCATCGCTGCCAAGGAGCGTGCCGTGCACGCCCTGCCGGACGGCGGCACCCAGGAAGTGGCGATCGACGCGCAGCACCAGGAGCAGCCGGCGCTGACGGACGAGCAGGTGCTGCGGCTCGTGCGGCTCGGGCGGAAGATCGAAGCCCATTTCGGCCGCCCGCAGGACATCGAATGGTGCCTGGCCGACGACGGCTTCCAGATCGTTCAGAGCCGGCCGGTCACCACACTGTTCCCCGTCCCCGAGACCGACGACCAGGACAACCACCTCTACGTCTCCGTCGGACATCAGCAGATGATGACCGACCCCATGAAGCCGCTGGGGTTCTCCATGTGGCAGCGGACGGCCATGGTCGCGATGCACGAGGCCGGCGGAAGGCTGTTCGTCGACGTCACCCGGCGCCTGGCCTCGCCCGCGAGCCGCGCCGCGCTCCTGGAGGTCATGGGGAAGGGCGATCCGCTGGTCAGGGACGCTCTGGAGACCGTCCTCGCCCGCGATGACTTCGTCCCTTCGCTCCCGGACCCGGACCCCGGGAAGCCGCCGGCCGGCGGTGCGCCCGCCCCGGTCGAGACCGATCCGGCCGTCGTCACCGAGCTGATCGAGGTCAGCCGGGCATCCGTCGCCGCCCTGGAGCGCGACATCCGGACGAAGACCGGAACGGAGCTGTTCGACTTCCTGCTGGAGGCCTTCGAGGAGCACAAACGAGTCCTCGGCGACCGGACGAGCATGCAGGTGATCATGGCCGGGATGGAGGCCACATGGTGGCTCAACGACAGACTGGAGGAGTGGCTGGGCGAGAAGAACGCGGCCGACACGCTCACGCTGTCCGCTCCTGACAACGTCACGTCGGAGATGGGACTGGCACTCCTCGATGTCGCGGACGTGATCCGCCCGAGGCCTGAGGTCGTCGACTTCCTCCGGGGCGTCGAACACGTCCAGGACGACGCCTTCCTGGACGAACTGGCGAAAGTCGAGGGCGGGCCCGAAGCGCGCGACGCCATTGAGGCCTACCTCGACCTGTACGGCATGCGCTGCGTCGGCGAGATCGACATCACGAGGCCCCGCTGGCGCGAACGCCCCACCACGCTGGTGCCCGTGATCCTCGACAACGTCAGGAACTTCGAGCGAGGCGCTGCCGGGCGGCGTTTCGAGGAAGGGCGGCAGCGGGCGCAGAAGAAGGAACAGGACGTGCTGTCACGCCTGCGGGTTCTGCCCGACGGGGATCGGAAGGCCGACGAGACCAAGCGGATGATCGACCGGGTCAGGACGTTCATCGGCTACCGGGAGTACCCGAAGTACGGCATCGTCAGCCGCACCTTCGTCTACAAGCAGGCCCTGCTGCGGGAGGCCGAGCGCCTCGTCGAGGACGATGTGCTCCGCGAGAAGGAGGACGTCTTCTACCTCACGTTCGAGGAGTTCCACGACGTCGTGCGCTCGAACCGGCTGGACGACGGGCTGATCCAGCGGCGCAAGGACGCGTTCAAGTCGTACCACGCGCTGACACCGCCCCGCGTTCTCACGTCGGACGGAGAGGCCCTCACGGGGGCGTACCGACGCGACGACGTGCCGGCCGGTGCTCTTGTCGGTGTCCCCGTCTCCGCCGGGACCGTCGAGGGACGGGCCCGCGTCATCCTTGACATGTCGGAGGCAGACCTCGAAGCGGGCGACATCCTGGTCACGTCCTTCACGGACCCCAGCTGGTCGCCGCTGTTCGTCGGGATCGCGGGCCTGGTGACGGAGGTGGGCGGCGTGATGACCCATGGCGCGGTGATCGCGCGGGAGTACGGCCTGCCCGCTGTCGTGGGCGTGGAGCGGGCCACCCGGCTGATCCGGGACGGGCAGCGGATCCGTGTGCACGGAACGGACGGGTACGTCGAGATCCTGCCCTGACCGGCCCCGAGGACCCGCGGGCGGCCCGGGAACCGGTCTCCGCCGTGACGACGTCGGGACGGTTGAGCAGGCGGGCTCCCGTCCGCCGGCCTTCCCGGCGGCCGACGGTCTGCGGGCGGCCGGCCGGGGCGCGCCCGGGCCCGTACGAACGGGGCCGCGGTGCCGGGCGGTTCAACCGGAGGTCAAGAGGTGTCGCGCAGCCGCAGAAGGTAGGTCGCGGTCAGCGCGACGGCACGGTCCCCGTCACGCGACAGCTCCACGAGGGCGGATGACGCAGCCGGCCCAGGAACGGCGGCCAGCGCCTGCGTCAGCCGTCCCCGGGCAGGCGCTCCGGTGGCGTCGTGAGCCAGGCGGCCGACGAGTCCGGTCGCGATCCGGTCCGCCCTCGCGGCGTCGCTCGCCAGCACGCTCAGGGCGTCGGCCGCATCGGTGTCGTTCCGTCCGTCCACGATCATGCCGATGAGGACCGGGACCGCATCTGCCTCGCCACGTGTGCCGAGGGCCAGCGCCGCGTAGCCACGGACCACGAGGTCGGCGTTCGAAAGGGCGTGCCGAAGCTCCGCGGTCGCCTCCTCACCCGGCATCTCCGCGAGTGACCGGACAGCGCGCTCGCGTACCGCGGCCGCCGGCGAGCCGAGGCCCCGAGCCAGCAGCGCGGGAGCGTCGGCGCCCGAACGGGCCAGGGCCCATCGCAGGGCCCCGGCCACGTTCGTGTCCGCCTCGCTCAACGCCGCCTCGACCAGGGCCTCCACCGGTACCGGAACCTCGTCGCCCGAGGCGAGGGCCGCGCGTTGGCGCGCGTCGGGGCTGTTCGACCCCAGGGCCTGGAGAAGCGCGACGACGTGGAGGACGCCTTCCCAGCCGGCGGGGTCGGCCGCATCGATCCGGCGCAGCCGCGTGAGCAGGTCGCTCTCGGCCGCGATGCGTTCGCGCGTCTGACGGATGAGATCGCCGACGAGCTCCGTGGGCGTGAAGCCGGGATCGTCGAGCGCACGTTTGACCTCACGCAGCGACAGCCCCAGCGACCGCAGGCTCTCGATGTGGAAGATGCGCCGGATGTCCTCCCCGGAGTACTCCCGGTAGCCGGAACCCGTACGACCGGAAGGCCGTACAAGGCCGAGCGATTCGTAATGCCGGAGCATCCGGGCACTGACCCCGGACCGTTGCGCCACCTCACCGATCAACACGTCCTATTGTCACCCTTGGACGTATCCGCCGAGGGCCACGACGCGCTTCGCCTCCTCGAGTGCGTACTCGAATCCGGATTCCGGGTCGTGCAGCAGCCGCCGCGTCGCGAGTGCGTGTACGCGGACCTGC
Source organism: Streptomyces sp. NPDC091416 (assembly GCF_044756845.1). NCBI lineage: Bacteria > Bacillati > Actinomycetota > Actinomycetes > Kitasatosporales > Streptomycetaceae > Streptomyces > Streptomyces sp. NPDC091416. Next base: position 64,150 of record NZ_JBIVTU010000015.1, on the reverse strand, counting down.
GGGTCGGCAGCCCTCGCCGGTCCGTGCAGAGCCGGCACGATGACCTCACCCAGCGCAACCAGAGCACGGCTCAGGCTCAGCCGTGTCTCCCGGTTCCCATGCCCGAGCTGCGTCGCGAGCACCACGGCCAGGGCGGACTTTTCGTCCTCCGGTACGAGCACGACCGCGGTTCTCCATGCGGCCCGTGCTACCTCGGGGTCGGCGTCGGACAGCAGCGCCCGTGTGAGGGCCGGCCAGGCGCGCGGGTCCCCGATCTTGGACAGGGTGTGCAGTGCCTGGCTCCGGGCCTGCGCACGCTCCGAACGGAGCTCACGGACCAGCCGGGGGAGTGTCGTGGACACCGGGTGGCGGGTGAGCGCCCAGGTCAGCATGTCGCGGACGAAGAAATCGGGTTCGATCCCGCACTGACGGACCAGCTTGTCGACGAAGCCCGGGTCGGGCGCCGAGCCGATCGCCAGAGCCGCCCGCAGCCGAACGGAGGAACGACCGTCCTCCAGCCCCTGGAGCGCCCGCGACGCATCCGTGTCCTGTCTCATGGCCGTCATCTCGACCACCTCCTCGGCAAGCAGTGAAAGGCCTGTCACCGTGTCAAGGTCAAACAGCAGCTGCTGCGCGGTCGCCGGCGTGATGGCCGAGATGCCGGCAGGGGCCCGACCGGAGATGCCGGTCGGGCCCCTGCCCACTGCCGTCGCGCGGGAATCAGGTGCGGCGGTGACTGCGGTAGTAGTCGCCGACCTGCCCGTGATATCCGGCGTCTCCGACGTGCTTGTCCTTGTCGAACTCGGGGGAGTGCTTGATCTGGTCCTTCGTCAGGTCGACGAAGATCCGCTGATCGTCCGGGTCGACGTTGATGACCGTGCCGGCCGGGAGCAGGACGTGCTTCCCGAAGATCCAGAGACCGGTGTCCACCACGAGGTACGAGGAGTTGACTTCGTCCGAGTGCTTGTCGACCTTGCCGATGCTTCCGTCGGTGGCTTCGACCTTGTATCCGATCAGGTCGGTGCCCGCGGTGTGGTTGGCGGCCGGCTGGTAGCCCCAGATGTTGTCACTCATGAATTGACTCCTTGATAGAGATTCTTCACCTTCCGCGGTGCGACAGCGGAAGGTGCCGGCGTCCCTGTGAAAGCGGTGACGCCCTCTCGGAGAGCCGCCTGCCCTTCCTCTCCGCCCCTATGCGTCTGTGCCTCGGATGTATCTCTGAGAGTTTGTGGGGAGGGCGGAAACGGGTGACGGAGAGAGGTGGCCACCCAGGGCCGAGCGGCATCTCTTTCCCCTGGTCACGTCGAACAAACCTGCGGTTTCGAATGCATGGGAGAGGGTGGTCGGGGCATTCGAGGTCCTGGAGGTTGATAACTATGGTTCCCCTGATTCTCGTTCTTCTGCTCGCCCTCGTTCTCTTCGGTGCCGGATTCGCGTTGAAGGCTTTGTGGATCGTGGCAGTGATCGTGCTGGCCGTCTGGCTGCTCGGCTTTGTCATGCGTTCCGTCGGAGCGGGCGGCCACCGTGGCCGCTGGTACCGCTGGTAGTCCTCGGCGACGGCAAGAAGGTGCGGGACTCGGGCCGGTCAGATCCGGGGCGCCGGTCGGAGCGCGTGGGACGGGTACGCGTCGTGGACCTCACGAAAGGACAAGCCGTGTCCCACCAGCGGAACATCCTCGTGCTCGGCCTCGACGAAGCCGACCTGCCGACGCTGAACGCCGTACCGGATGCCGGCACGTACAGGTTCCATCCGCTGCTCGGCATCCAGGAGTTACCGGAGGGCGAGGTCTCGGCCTCCGATCCGATGAGCCGGGCCCGTGCGGTCTCCGACGCGCATGACGGCAGCATCGACGCGATCGTCGTCCACGGCGACTTCCCGGTCAGCACACTCATTCCGATGCTGGGCCGGGAGTACAGCACACGCACCACCAGCCTGGAATCCGTCGTCAAATGCGCGCACAAGTACTTGAGCGGGATGGAACAGCGGAAGGTTATCGATGCATACCCGAACTTCGGGCGGGTGGGCCTGCAATGCGCGGCCCCCCCCGGACGCGACGGCGTGGCCTTTCTCATGTGGCTCAAGCCCGCACTCGCCCATTCCTCGGAAATCGCCTAAGCCGTATCGGACATGACGAAGTTCCGTCGCGCCCGACGGCCGTGCGGCCCGGGTGGCCTACGGGGCGCTCAACCTTGCGCACGGATCGGGTGATGGCGCTCTCGAGCCCCCTGAACCGGGCCGGATCTCTCACATCCGGATCCCGCTCAACGGGGTCGCCCCAGGTGGTCCCCGCCGTACATCGCGTGCGACTCCCGGGCTCTCCACCTCGTACTGGCCGCTCGTCCGGCCGGCGCCCTCGCCTGCGCGGCCGAGCGTTCATGAGGCCGGCAGCTCCCTCACGCTGCCGGTCCGGCCCGCGGCGGCCCCGGACGAGGTGCCGCCGGAGCCCTTCGGTGAGCCCGAGGGGTGCGAACCGCCGGAGGTCACCCAGCTCACGGAGCCCGAACAGGCATGGACCGTGTCCGGGGACCGCGGCCTCCGTCCCCCGGTGCTGCGCCACGCCGCCCACGCATCCGGGCCCGCCCGCCTCGGATCTGCCGGGCGGCGGGCGGCGGGCGGCGGGCGGCGGGCCCGGGGGCCCTCCCGCAGGGCTCGGATCTGCCGGTCGCCGCGGTGGCAGCGGTGGCGGCGGAGGCCCGGAAGCGGCGGTGCATACCGCCCCGCGACGCCAGCAGGTCAGCGGCCGGCCGCCCGGCGGCGCAGCCGCAGGGGTGCGTAAACGGCGAGCGCCGCGACGAACGCGACGTAGTAGGCAAGGTCCGCACCGTGGAGTGCCGCGGCCACCGGTCCTACGTACAGGCTCGTGTCCATGAACGGAACCGCCGCGCCGAAGGCGACGACGAACGCCGCGAGAGCGGGCCACCACGGCTGCGGGCGGTCGCTCTCGGCAGCCGGCTCGAAGGGAGCTCCGCCCCTCTCCCCGGCGCGCGCGAACCAGTCGACGGCTACGACCGCCACGAATCCGGGGATCCAGTAGCCGACGAACAGCAACACGTTCTGGAAGCGGGCCGTGGTGTCCGCGGCGTGCATCCACAGCACCAGCGGGAAGCCGAGTACGGCAGCGAGGGCCGCCGCCAGCGGCCGCGGGATGGGTACTCCGACGGTCTGAAGGGCCAGAGAGCCGCTGTAGTCGTTCATCGCGTTGCTGCACAGGGCCGCCAGCGCGACGGCCAGCAGCCCGAACGCGCCGAGCGCGCCGCCTCCCAGCAGTTCATCGACGCCCCTCGCGGTCTGGTCGGTGAAGGCGGAGGCTCCCCACAGGCCGAGCGCCTGCACGGCTACGAAGGAGACCGAGATCCCGAGAAGCGTGTACCAGAACATGCGGGGGCGGGAGGCGGACCGCGGCAGATACCGGCTGAAGTCGCTGGCGTACGGGGCCCAGGAGAGCGCGAGGCTGAGTGCGATGGTGCTGGTGAGCACGAATGCGCCGGCGCGGTCGGCGCCGTGCACCGACCCGGTGGTGGTGGGGTGGACGCCGTCGAGGAGCTTGACGGCCAGCGCGACGAAGGCCGCGGCCAGTACGAAGGTCATGATCTTCTGGAGCCGGTGGATCGCCTCGTAGCCGAAGACACCGAGGAGGCCCTGCCCCACCATCATGACGAGTACGCCCAGCCAGAACGGCCATCCGCACAGCCGGGCCAGCGCGTCCCCGCCGAACAGGCCGATGAGCGCGTCCCACGCGACCGACGACAGCCACTGCAGTACGCCGGGAACGGCAACGGCCCGGCCGAATGCGAGCCGCGCGAGCGGCAGTTGACCTGTCCCTGTGAGGCTGCCCCAGGTCCCGAGGTACGCGGTGGGCACGGCACCGACGAGCGTGCCGAGCACCACAGCCACCAGCGCGGTGGTGAAGTCCAGCCCGAGGACGATGCCGATCGTGCCGGTGAAGACGCCTGTCATGGTGAGGTTGGGGGCGAACCACACGGTGAACAGCCGCCCGGGAGCGCCGTAGCGGTGCGACTCGGGGACCGGGGCGATCCCGCGGGTCTCGATGCGCAGATCACCGCCGGCGGAGGACGTCCGCCCGTCGGGAACGGGCCGGCAGCCGGCGTCCGCCGGACCGCTCGGAGCATGGGGAAATGACATGGATGACATCCCTCCGCCAGTGCTAACTGGTTCAGGTTCGACGGGTGTGATCTCAGCCCCGCTGGTCGGGGCACCCCGTGTCGGATTGCGTCGGCAAGGCTAACCCACGTGTTCGGGCCCCGATGACAGGGCTCCGGCCGCTCGGCCGAGAGCCCGCGTCCCGGCTTGCTCATGCGCCTCGTTGAGCGGGGCGCGATCTTTGCGGAGGCATCCCCGGTGACAGGGGGAGGCCGCCGGAGAGGAGCCCGCAAGCGGCTCCGGCGGCGCGCCGTCCCGCGGGCACGGACTGTCAGCCCGTGGAGGTGGGCCGGTGGCGCGGGGCCCCGGCGATCTCCACGGTGGAGGTGACCCGGACGACCGACGGGGACCGGGGCGCCGAACCGAACCCGAAGGTGACCGGGGGGTCGACGGGAGCGAGCCCGCCGAGATCCCGCCCGTCCAGCATCGCTGTTGCCGCACGGACGCGGTGCAGGTCCCGCGCTCCGTACCACTCACGACGGTCCGGACCCGCGCGGCCCAACGTGCGGACACCCGGCAGCAGGCGGGCCGGAATGTCGCAGACGGCGGCCCAGGTGCGGCTGCGGGCCAGGGGCGCGGGCACCACGCGCAGCAGCCTGCCCAGGGCGGTCCGGGAACCGGTGACGAGGTCCAGCACCAGCGGCCCCGCACCGACGTGCCAGCGGTTCCCGTCACGCCTGACCTCCACCGGCACCACCTCCACGCGCTCGAACACGTAGGTGTCCGCGACGAATTCGGCGATCCGGCGGGAGGGGGCGAGCAGACCGCGCTCGCCGTCCGGGTGCTCGATCATGACATCGCTGAACGCCCCGAACGGGGACCGTGGCCAATGCCCCCACACGAGCCGCGTCCCCGAGACCGTGCCGACGGCCCCGATCCATCCGTCGAAGTGCAACCGTTCCTGTGCCATGGCGACAGTCTGGCCCGCCCCGCCCGGACACACCGGGACCGTCGCCCCGGACACGAACGCGGCGGCGCACCGGCCGCCCGGGGTGTGGCACTCCGGGACCCCCACCGGCCACGCGGGCTCGGCGTCCGAGGGGGATTACCTCACAAGTCGCCACGCGAAAATCTATGTCGGCGACAGTAGACATTGGATGGCGGCGTGATTATGGTTTCTCTCGTAGCCGGAAAGGCCGCGGGGGCCTGGCAGAGATGAACTGCCGGGCAGCAGTACGTGCGGTGCGGGTGGTTGCAGTTCGCAGGACGGTTCGGTGGCGGAGTTCCGAAGCCAGGGTGGTTGCAGGACGGCGACGGGGCTGGCGACCGGACCGGGTGGCCCGCAGTGATCAGGGGCGGCCCTGCAGCGGTACCCGTAAGAGCGTGCGCAGAACCAGCGGTCAAGTCAGTGAGCAGCAACCTCGGTGAAGGCGTCGGCTGCGGACGCGCGCACCGGGTTCGTCAGTGGGTTCCAAGCCGGAGCAGGACGGGCGACGGAGCCGGCGGGCGAGGCGAGGCGCTGTCACAGGCCACCGAGCAGTACAGCGTCAGTAAGTGATCGGTCTCAGAGGGAAGAACGGAGGAGCCAGGCGCCATCGGGATCGCCCGGGTGGAATGACAGAGCCCGGGTACCGCAGGACATCGATAGTGAGGTGGTCTCCGGTCAAGCAACCGCGATCCCCGCAGACCCGGCAGCATCACGTCGGGACATGCGGAAACAGAAGGCCGGCAGAGCATTAAGGGCCGGCAGATGGTGTAGCAGTTCCTTCGGGGCCCTGGTGCCGTACGGCACCAGGGCCCCTCCACGCGTTCCGCAGAGAGGTGCAAATGACAGCAGATGACACGTTCGGCCGTCTCGATGACGACGACTACCCCGCGTACACCATGGGCCGGGCCGCGGAGATGCTCGGTACCACCCAGGGCTTCCTCCGTGCCATCGGCGAAGCTCGCCTGATCACCCCGCTCCGCTCCGCCGGCGGCCACCGTCGCTACTCCCGCTACCAGCTGCGCATCGCCGCGCGCGCCCGGGAACTCGTCGACCAGGGCACCCCCATCGAGGCCGCCTGCCGCATCGTCATCCTTGAGGACCAGCTCGAAGAGGCACAGCGCATCAACGCCGAATACCGCGAGGGCGTCAGGCAGTCCGGCGCGGCGGAGACCTGATCGGCGACCTGCCTGCCAATCGGCACGTCTGCGCCCGGCGTCCACTGCCGCGCTTCCTGCCGCGTTTCCTGCAGGCAGGAGAGGAGGCACGCCGATGGCCCGATCGCTTGACGCAGGCGCGCACGAAGGCCCCGGCACTGTGATCGCCGGAGCCCATGAACCGGCTGGTCATCGCGTGGGCGGCCCCGCTGGCCTCGGTGGGGCGACGGACGGCGAGTGCGACACGTTCGTCGTCCCGGAACCGTCTCAACATCTGGCGAAACGTCATGCCCGGTCGGACAGCGGCCGGTTCGTGCACCGGATGCCCTTCGGCGATACGGGCGCAGCCCGAAACGGCCGCAGGGCGGCGCTGTCAGGCGCTCTCGTCGTCAGCGGGCTGCTGGATCCATGCGGAGGCGATGGTGTCTGCGGCGATGGTCGGGGGCAGACCCGTCAGCGCCTTCAATTGGGTCGGCTGGTAGGGGTTCGGTCCGTGCCACTCCAGCAGCATCACGGTGGCGTCGTCGTTGAGGCGGCCGTGGTGGTAGTCCACATGGTGCCCCACCAGTCGCCGCAGAGTCTCCGGGACCGGGAGGCCGTCGGCGTGGTGGCGGATGAGGAAGTCGGTAAGCCCGTCAAGGCCGAACTCCTGGCCGTCTTCATTGCGTGCTTCGGTGATGCCGTCGGTGTAGAACAGCAGGCGGTCCCCGGGTTCGAGCTGGTCGCGGCGCAGCGTTCCCCGCACGCCCAGCCCGGTCCCCAGCGGAGGTGCGGGCGGGCAGAACAGATGCACGACGGTGCGGTTGCCACGGATGACCACCGGGGGATGGTGACCGTAGTTCGTCCAGGTCAGGACGCCCGTGGACAGATGAAGGTCGGCCATGACGCCCGTGGCGTAGCGGCTGCCGGCGAATTGCTCGGTCAGCGCCGCCCCCACACCTTCGGCAGTCTGCAAGAGGTCGGAACCCTGGCAACGGTGGACGCGCGCAGCGGCCAACGCAAGATTGGCAGTCAGCCCGGCAGCGGTGTCATGCCCCATGGCGTCGAAGACGGAAAGATGCATGATCTCCCCCGACAGGGCGTAGTCGAAAGCGTCCCCGCTGACTTGGTAAGCCGGTTCCATGACCGCACTGATCAAGAGCCGGTCGGTCGCGAAAGTCCGCGGCGGCATGAGCCGCCATTCCATCTCCGCCGCCACTTTCATCTTCCGGCGGCGCACCAGCCTGGAGTACAGGTCGCTCGTTCCGCGCTTGCTCCCCAGAAGCAGGGCGACGAGGCCGGCGAGCCTGTCCAGATCGTCATCCGCTTCGACCTCTGCGCCCGGCATACCGACCCGGAGCACACCCAGCCGCTCGGTTCCATCCAGCAGCGGAACCCACCACTGCCCCGTCGTGGAAGCCGAGGCCGGCGAGATCCTTCCCAGCTGGAAGGCTCGCCCGGCCACCGTTCCCTCAACGGCCAACTCGCACGGCACGTCCACTCCGCCGGGGCTGAGACCGACGTTGCCGGCGAGCAGGCACAACCGTTCTTGCCGCAGGTCCGCCACGTAGATGAGCACGTGCGGCCAGCCCGCCAGTGAGGCATGCGCAGCGACCGCACCGGGAAGCTGCTCCAGGGTCATCAGATGGCTCGCAGCGATCAGCTCTCCCAGCACTCTGGCACGCGCCACTTCCGTGCCGCTCATGAACGACACCTTCCCTACGGCCCGGAGAATCACCTCACGATCAACCATAGTTCGGAGGCGGGCGCTCAGCCGAGAAGCGGAAGCGGAAGCAGAGACCGCCCTTGGTTACGGGCGACCGGAGATACGACGGCGGAGCGGCCTCTTGCGGTCGGCGACGGCGACAGCGCAGCGCGGAGAACCCGCCGCTGCCGACAGCCGGACCCCGGGGCGGAGAAGGATGTGAGCGATCACGCCGACGGCGGTGGCGGGACCATGGCCCAGCGAATCGCGGCAGTCAGGGCTCGCCCGGTCGGCTTCACGCAAGCTTCGGCCGCGCCGGACAGTCTGGGCAGCCCCAGTGACGTACGGGCCCACCGGGGGAGGGCGGCGACGGCGTTCGCGGCGAGGACGGCATAGGGGGCTCGGGCGACCCAGGGCAGGGGAGGGTGCAGCAGTATGAAGCGGGCGGCCTCGCGCGCTTGCCCGGTCGGGCGCAGTTCACCGCGGTAGGCCCCGAGGCAGGCAGCGAGTTCTCTGCGATTGCGCGGAGGTTCGGTGACGCCGAGTGCTTCCGCTACCCGCGCCGTGTCAGCGATGTACCCGTCGCACCCGGCCGCGTCGAGCGGTTCGGTCCCGTAGCGCTGGTGGGCCAGGAGGAAACTCTCGACCTCGGCCACATGCACCCAGCCGAGAAGGTGTGGATCGGCGGCGTAGTAGGACTCGCCACGCGAGGTCGTTCCGCGTACCCGGCGGTGCACGGCACGCACGCGGTCGACTGCCTGCTGTGCGTCGTCCGCTGTTCCGTATGTGGTGACGGCGAGGAAGGTGCTGGTGCGCTGGAGCCGTCCCCAGGGGTCGCCGCGGTAGCCGGAATGAGCCTCCACGGCAGCCATGGCCAACGGGTGCAAGGACTGGAGCAGGAGCGCCCGCAGTCCGCCGATGAACATCGAAGCATCGCCGTGGACCGTGCGGATCGGCCGGTCCGGACCGAACCAGCGCGGGCCGGGCTCCCCGTGGATGCGGGCGCGGTTCTCCGGCCCTGCGGGACCGGCGACCTGGCTGAAGATCGCGCTGCCCAGCCGCTCCCGCAGGCCGGACCCGGCACGCGTGGACGTGTCCATACGGCCAGTATGCGCTCACAGGCACGACCAGCCTGATTTCGTGCCTGCCGCCGGGCCCCGGCCTCGATCCGGGAGCCGATGGGCTGCCCGTCACCCCGTCGACTCGTCCGGGGTGGGGTGCTCCGGGTGAATGCCTGCGTTGCGTGCGGCGTTGCGGCCCGATCCGGCCTCGTCGGGGTCGGGCCTGGCGGCTTCCCTCTCGTCTTCGAGCTGTTCGGAACCTGGCGGGAGAATCACGTCGAGGGCGTCCTCGCCGTCCTGGACCTGCTGGTCGGGAATATCGGCGGGTATCGGCGGGGGGCTGCCCTCGGCCCCGGTGTAGGCGGTGCCCTGCGGCCTGCGATCGGTCATGTCACTGCTCCCGTCGGTACGCGCCCGCCTCGGCAGTGGCGGGCTGGTGTGACACCTCGCGTACCCCCTGCGCCCGGCACGACGCGCGGAGACCGGCCGTGCCGTCCTGGGCACGGGGGACGATGTAGTAGGCGTTGACAATTGCACGGCATCCGCGCGTCACGCGCATCCGCTGAGACGGTTCTTCCGGAGGGATCGTTCGCCGCGCCCGTGAACGCAGCGGACGACAGGTGCGTGCGGTGGCATGCTGCCTGGTCGGCCGGCCTGGCAGCGTGCCACACCTCTGAGACGCTCCACGATGCTCGGCTGCGCCGGCGTGCGACGGACGAGAGACCGGCCGGGGGCAACGGCCGGCAGCGGAACGGCGGCGCGGCACCCGTGCCGTGGCGCGGGCCGAGGGCCAAGTGACCCGGCGACGACGGGCCGGTAACAGCCACGGACGGCAGCGGATCGGGTGAGCCCCGAAGCCGTTGCGCAACGAGACCTCCACACAGGGAGCGGCCGGGCCCCGTACTCAGCCGGGCCGCCGCGCATGCACGGCGACTTTCAGGCAACACGAGAGCCAACTGGCCGATGGAGAAGGCTGGTCGACAACACCGAGCCAGGAGGCACCATGCCGCTCACGTTCCGCAAAAGCTTCAGGATCCTCCCCGGCGTGACCCTCAACATCAACCGTAAGTCGTGGTCGATCACGACAGGCGGCAAGCACGGTCCACGACGGACCCGCAGCAGCACCGGCCGGCGTACGACGTCGATGAATCTGCCTGGCCCCTTCGGCTGGCGCCGCACCACCCGCGCAAGTCGCCACTGAGCGGGAGGGACGCAGGCCTGCGACGCGGCTGATGTTCGTTCTCGCGCCGCCCTTGTTCTGGTCGGGCTGTGCCCACTCCGGGCACCGCGTCCGCATCGATCCGGGGTCCCCAAGGGTCATGGGCGAGCGAGGAGTGGAGAGCGACCTTGCCGTGGCTGAACCCGGCGCGGACCGGCAGACATGTATGGGCGTGTCCTGGATCCCCCGGCCGGCCCGCCCCCTGTGGGGGCACTCGCGCCATGGACGACCGCCCCATCCGGATCGGCTGCGCGCCGGGCCCCGGCCCCGCTGCCCCCAGCCCCGGCGGCCCTTCCGCAACGTTCGAGGCGAGCCCGCGCCCGGAGGGCCGACGGAGAGCAGGATGCTCCGCCAGCGGCGCCACCTGGCGTCGGCGGGCACTGAGGTGTTCGCCGCCGGGGGTGCCGAAGCGTTCGGGGCGCGGGCATCCGGCGATGACCCCCGTCAGGAGAGCTGTCCACGCGTGCGGACTCGCCATTCCTGCCGATGCGGGTCCACGTGTGCGAAGAAACGTGAAGAACGACCGTTACGAAGACTGCCTCGGCCGTGCGAGTGGCGAGCCGGGTGACGCCCAGGCCCGCGCGCCCGGGTATGGAAGGGCTTGCTGTTGATGATTGAACGGGTGGGTGTAGCGGTCAGTGAACGTCAGGGCGAGGCCCGCCGCTTATGCGTGCCGTTTGCACCCGAGAGTTGCGGAAATGTCCCTGATTGGTAACCGGCCCGGTTGAGCCTGCCGCGGACGGCTTCCTGGGTGCAGTGTTCTGGCTCTCGGCCCAGTACGGGTCGGGAACTCGCACCGCCCATGCCGGCCCTATCGAACGGCATGGGCACTGTTCCTGAGGAGACATCACCTTGTCTGCTTCTTCGGCTACCCGCCGTATCGCCGCGACCGTGCTCACGGCCGGCGCTGTTGTCTCGGCCGTCGCGCTGCCGGCTTCCGCGCACGACCGTGACAACGACCGCCACCGCCCTCAGGCCCGGGTCGTGATCAGCGACGTCCAGGCCGACAGCCCCGGACGTGACAACGGATCCAACCGGTCCCTGAACCGTGAATGGATCGAGATCACCAACCAGGGACGCCGCGCGGTGGACCTGGACGGATGGACCCTGCGCGGCGACAACGGAAACCGCTACCGCTTCGACGACGTCCGCCTCGGCGGCTACGCCACCGTCCGCATCCACACCGGTGTGGGCCGAGACACCCGGACCGACCTCTATCAGGACCGTTACCACTACGTCTGGGACAACTACTCCGACACCGCGACCCTGCGCGACGACCGGGGCCGCACCGTCGACAAGGAGTCCTGGGGCCGCGGACACCACCACCGCCGCTGACCCCAGGCCGTAAGCCGGGGACAGTGAAGGGCTGACTGCCGCCCCACGGCAGGCAGCCCTTCCTGTCCCCTCGCAGAGGGGCCGGGCAGCCGCCCTGCCCGGCCCCTCCTCTCAGGGCCTCTCGTCCCGATCATTCCGGGCCCGCAGCGACAGCGACGGCTGCGCCATCCCGCTCGGCGGCGCACGGCGGATCCTGTGCTCTATGCGGCAGCCGGGAACAGGCGCTGCACGGCGGCGACGATGGCGGTGCGGCGGGCGGCGAGGAAGGCTTCGCGCTCGTCCGCGTCGGGGGGCAGCAGGTCGCTCTGGCCGGCCCAGGCCGTGGCGAGCTGGTTGACGAAGACCAGGATGTCAATGGGCTCCCACGCGGCTTCGAGGTGGCCGGCGTCCTGTGCGGCCCGCAGTTGCTCGGTCTTGTGGCGGACGGTCGCGCGGATGGGGTCGTCGTCGCTCGCCGTGGTCTCGTCGGCCAGTTCGAGCCGGCCCCAGTTCATCAGGCGATGACGCTCGGGGTGGGCCGTGAAGTAGTCGTGCAGCCGTCCTGCGTAGCCGGGCAGGTCGGTGGCATCGAGGCGTGTCGCCTCGGCCACGGCTGTGAGCTCCTGGGCGGCGACGGTCGCGTACAGCTCCTCCTTGCTGCGGAAGTAGGCGTAGAGGCGTTCCTTGCTGGTCCGGGCGGCTTTGGCGATGCGCTCGATGCGGGCTCCGGCGATTCCGTGCCGGGCGAACTCGGCGGTGGCCGCGGCGAGGATGCGCTCGCGGGTGGAGTCAGGGGCGTTCGAGGGCGTCATGGCTCCAATCTAACGGGCCGAACCGTTTGGTTTGCCCCAGGCGCGGCCCGGGTCGTACGGTAGAACCGAACAGTTTGGTTTGACCAAGGGAATGCAGCATGCGCACCAGAACGCTCGGTACACGGGGCCTGACCGTCTCCGAGATCGGCTACGGCGCGATGGGCACCGCCACCGGCTACGGCCCCGCCGACGACACGCAGTCCATCGCCGCCATCCGCGCCGCCCACGAGCTGGGCGTGACCCACTTCGACACTGCGGAGATGTACGGCTGGGGCGAGGGCGAGAAGCTGCTCGGACACGCGCTCGCGCCGATCCGGGACGAGGTGACCATCGCGACCAAGTTCGGCCTGACGAAGACCTGGGCGACCGACTCGCGACCTGAACACATCAGGGAGGTCGTCGACAACAGCCTGGTCAACCTCGGCATCGACGTGATCGACGTCCTCTACCAGCACGTGCCGGACCCGAACACGCCCGTGGAGGAGGTGGTCGGAGTGATGAAGGAGTTCGTCGACGCGGGCAAGGTCAAGTACCTGGGTCTGTCCAACGCCGGTGAGGACGTCGTGCGCCGCGCCCACGCGGTGCACCCCATCTCGGTGCTCCAGCACGAGTACTCGCTCTTCGCCCCCCATGACGTCGCACCGGTGCTGCCCGTTCTGGAGGAGCTCGGGATCGGGTTCGTCGCCTACTCGCCGCTCGCCCGCGGTTTCCTCGGCGGTGCCGTCCAGTCCCGCGAGAACTACGCCGCCGACGACTTCCGGCAGAGCATCGGCTGGTGGAAGCCCGAGAACTTCGACGCCAACACCGCCATCGTCGGCAAGCTCGCCGAGTTCGCGGCCGGCAAGGGCGCTACCCTCCCGCAGTTGGCCCTGGCCTGGCTGCTGGCGAGCAAGCCCTACATCGTCCCGATTCCGGGCTCCCGCAATGCCGCCCGAGTCGCGCAGAACACCGCCGCCGCCGACCTGCACCTCACCCCCGCAGACCTCGACCGCATCGCCGAGATCGCGCCCACCGGGGGCGTCGGCGGACGCCGGAGCTGACATTCCGCCACAGCCCCGTGTCCGCCTCCGCCGTCCGGCGGAGCAACGCGCATGACAGCACCGGCAGTGTTCAGGCTTGAGCCGAAGACGGACCCTGCCGGTGCCGTGCAAGATGGCCGGGGTGTCTGCGCGGTCGGCCGCCCTGCCGCTGATGCCCTCCCTGCCTGGCCCGGCGGGAAGGGATCAGCCCGCCCTGCCGCTGACGCCCTCCTTGCCTGGCCCGGCGGGAAGGGATCAGTGCCTCGGCAGGCGGTGCAGGACGACGTCGCCGAGGACACCCTCTGCCACCGTGCACGTCATGTACGTGCAGTACGGCTGTCGCCTGCGGTCCGTCGGAGACCCCGGGTTCAGCAGGCGCAGCCCGCCCGGCGCCCGGGTGTCCCACGGGATGTGGCTGTGGCCGAAGACCAGGATGTCCAGGTCCGGATAGAGCGTGGCGCAACGCGCCTCCCGTCCGCGGGCGGCCCCCGTCTCGTGGACGACGCCGAAGCGCAGGCCTCCCAGCCGGACGCGGGCCACTTCCGGCAGACGGGCCCGCAGTTCCGGGCCGTCGTTGTTGCCGTACACGCCGACCAGGCGCCGCGCGCGCCCTTCCAGCAGGTCCAGGGTGGCCGGGTCGACCCAGTCCCCGGCATGGACGACGACGTCCGCCCGGTCCGTCTCGCGCAGCAGTTCGTCGGGGAGCCGTTGTGCGCGCAGAGGCACATGGGTGTCCGAGACGAGCAGCAGCCGTACGAGAGAGCCCCTCGCTGCCCCGGTCGTGTCGCCGTCCATCCGCCTGCCTTCTCCTCGGGGCTGTCCGGTCTACCGGGCGTGAGTGTCCTGGCGGGGGAGGGGAGGCTGCCCCGGCGTGGCGGCCGTGGGACGGACGGTGGTGTGGCGCTGCCCGGGGCAGGTCACCACAGGCCGCGGGCGCGGGCCGGCCGCGGTGCCGGTGGCCAGGAAGTCGTGGCCGCGGCGTCGGGCCGAGGACCGCACGCGGCCTGCCGTCCAACGAGCGGTCATGCGAACACCGTTACGTGCCGAGGCGCTGCGGGACAAGGTGTCTCATGAGGCATGTGAGAGTCCGAGGCGGGTTCGACACCTGTCGCCTGCTCATTCGGCCCCCGGGTTCCCCACTTTCGTGGTGGCGTGTCGGACGGATCTGCTCCGACTGGTGACGAAAGGTGACAAAGAGCTCTATCCGAGGGAGAAAGATGCCTGAAGTCACCACTCCGTATGCGACTGGCACCCCGTGCTGGGTCGATCTGATGGCCAAGGACCAGCAGGCCGCGCTGGACTTCTACCGCGATCTGTTCGGCTGGCAGGGGAAGCCGGGCCCGGCCGAGTTCGGTGGGTACGCGGTCTGCGAGCTGCACGGCAAGGCCGCGGCAGGCATCGGTCCGGCGATGGCGCCCGAGGGCGTGCCGGAGCCGCCGACGGTGTGGACCAACTACCTGGCCAGCACCGACGCCCAGGCCACCCAGGAAGCCGTTGTCTCGGCGGGAGGCACCGTTCTCGCACCGACGATGGATGTCGGCAACCTCGGCCGCATGCTGGTCGCCGCCGATCCACAGGGGGCGGTGTTCGGCGTCTGGCAGTCCGGCGAGTTCTCCGGCGCCCAGGTCGCCAACGAGGCCGGCGCACTCGTCTGGAACGAGTTGCACACCAGCGATGTCCCGGCCGCCACCGCATTCTACGGCGAGGTGTTCGGCATCGACATCGAGCCGATGGACGGTGCCGACTCCTACTGGGAACTGCGTGTCGGCGGCCGCCCCGTCGGCGGCGTCACCTTGCTCGACAACGACCCGCCCGGCACTCCCGCGCACTGGCTGACCTACTTCGCGGTCGACGACGTCGACTCCACGGTGGATGCCCTGGTCAAGAGGGGCGGCACTGTGCTGGCGCCGCCTTTCGACATGATGGCCGGCCGCATGACCGTCGTCGCCGACCCGCAGGGCGCTCCGTTCGCGATGATCAAGCCGCAACCCCTGTAAGCCGCCGTGCTCCAGTACATCCCGACGTGCCCGCCCCGGTTCCGGGCGGGCACGTTTCGCTTGAGGGCAGAGACTCCGGGCCCGTACAGCCGGACAGCGTCCGGCCCGGCCTCCCCGATGTCCGGCCGTGTGACCTCAGCGTTCACGAGATCGCTGAAGACCTCGTGCACAGAGTGCCGTCAGCCTGCCCAGGGTATGGGGCACCGCACACCCTCGCCGCCGGGCCCCCTCGCGCGCGGAGCGGGCCCGTTGCCGAGCCGAACGCCCGACCTCGTCCATTCGGGCACCGGGCGATGAGTTTCCGCCACTGCTGGAGTCGTCACACTCAGAACACTGTGATCAACGAAGGAGGACGCCGTGACGGCCGACGTCTGGTCGATGGTGCACGCAGAACGTGCGGCGCTGATCGAGCAACTCGCGCACCTCGACGACGAGCAGTGGGCCACACCGTCACTCTGCGACGGTTGGACCGTGCACGACGTGGTCGCCCACCTCGTGGACACGGCTCGGACAACACGCCTGGGCTTCATCGTGGGCCTCGCCCTGGCACGGTTCGACTTCGACCGTCAGAACACCCGGGGAGTGGCGCGCGAGCGCGGGGCCACACCACAGGAGACCCTGGAGCGGTTCCGCCAGGCGGCCTCGCGCAAGTCGACGCCTCCAGCGCCCCTCGACAGCCGCCTCGTCGAGGAGATCGTCCACGGTGAGGACATCCGGCGTCCCTTGGGGCTCACCCGCACGTACCCGCCGCAGGCCGTGGTCAGAGCGCTCCGCCTGCAGACCCGCACCCCGGCGTCATTCGGCGGAGCCAAGGAACTCATGGGCCGCGTTCAGCTCACGGCAACCGACGGCGAACTGACGCTCGGAACCGGCCCCGCAGTGGCAGGCCCCGTACTCGCCCTGCTCCTGGCCGTCTCCGGGCGCCGATCAGCCCTGGACGAGCTCGAGGGGCCGGGCGTTCACACACTTGCCGCGGGGACCTGAGCAGCCATAACCTCCGCCCACCGTGGCCGATGCCCTGGCCGAGGACGAAACGTGCGGCCGTCCATCGGCTTCGTCACGTGTTGCCATGTGCCGGGTCGAGGCAGTACAGGGTGGTGCGACCGTGCTGCGGTGCCCTGGCGGGCAGCCCCTGCTGCGCCGTTTCCTAGACTCGCGGGATGGACAACTACACATGTACCCAGTGCGGCACCGTCGGTTTGACGGAGGGATTCATCGAGGACGCAGGTGAGCACTCGCGCGGGTACGCGCGCTGGATCGAGGGCGCGTTGGAGCGGGGCATCTTCGGGGGCGCCAAGCGGATGGGCCGGCCCCGGCGACGGATAGAGGCGTTCCGCTGCCCCAAGTGCGGGCACCTCGAGTTGTTCGCCACCGGTGAGGTGTAGTCAGCCGTCGCTGTACGCGGACGACCCGCGCGCCGGGCCCCCCGGTACCTCACCGGCTCGTTGTCACGGCCGATCGTCAAGGAGCCGCCTCCGGTGCGAAGGCCGGCGGCCCGGCCGGGGTAGCGGCGGCGAGGGCGCGGAGGCGCGGCGGCGCCTGCGTCATGACGTCAGGGCTGCGCGTCAGCATTCGCGTCGCACGTTGACAGCCGCGCCCCCCGCCCCGGATGCGAGCCGCCCGGAGGTCAGGCCTCGGAGCCGGGAAGCCGCCAGTCGAACGGCATCAGATCCCGCTCCCAGCCGGGTGAGCCGGCCAGGGTGCCGGCTGCCTCCGGCGTACGCAGAAGGCAGCGGTGGCGCAGCAGTTCGCGTCGGACGCCGGATGTCAGGAGCCTTTCCTCGGGGCTGAGATTCATCGGGTGGCCGGGGTCCAGGTCGGCATCGCCGTCGATCGGGCGGCACCCCGCCACGTTGAGCCGATCGCCGGCCGATGTCCGGTAGTCGAGGCGGAAGTCCGTGCGCCACTGGGAATTGCTGCCCCAGCCCTGGGACAGGTCGACCGTGGGACGGTGGCGGCGCAGGAAGGTCCAGTACAGCGGTGAGCGGTCGGCGACGCCGCGCTGCGCGTGCTCGACACCGGCTCGGATTCGTACGCCGGACCGGTTGAACAGCAACCGGCCCAGCATCAGGCCGGGCCAGAGGACCTCGGTGATCGCGATCGGCGCGTGCGGGTCGTCGGCCTGCTCGACCTCGACGATCTCGTGAAGGAACGGGTCGAATGCGTCGCCGTCCCTGAACGACGTCATGCCGAGAGAGGCGAATGCGTCGAGGTACTCGCCCTCCGAAAGCGAAGGTTGCGGGTCTGCGGAGCCGGGATCGCCGGACGGCGGCTGGAAGGTGAGCAGCAGCCGGTCGCTGACCCGTTGCAGGGCATAGAGTTCCCGTACGAGGTCCTGGCCCTCGGGCTCAGCCTCTTTCTCGGCCCACCATGAGCTGAATTCGCCCGCCGTGGCCAGCCACGCGCGGTAGCGGCCCTGGGCCTGATCAAGCCATGGCGCGATGATCGTCTCGTACGATCGCCCTCCGTCGTGCCGTGCCAGAGCTTCGTACAGTTCCCGCGCGTCCACCTCGTTCGGCATGACTGGAGCTTACGGAAGGTGCCGGGGGTCCCCGTCCCCGTCGTCGGCTTCCTGGCTCGACCAGGCCGAGTTGCGTGGTCGTCGTGCGCGGTCCAGGCACGGCCTGGAGGCGCGGCTCGGAGGCAGGACCATGGGCAGGGACCGGAGACCGTTGTCCGTTGGTCCGCGACGACAGCCCGTTGCCTCCGTGTCTGTCCGTCCGCTGTCGGCGGCGCCTTGCGCCATGAAGTCCAAGCCGCCTGCCGGCGCAGGCCCCGCCTCCGCTCGGCATGGGGGCAGGCGGCGGGGCGCGTGACCGGCGCACGGGGGCGCGGCGGATTTCATTGATGTCAGAGAGTCTGCGGGCGCACGCCCGCGCCTATCCGGATTTGTTCGGGTCGTATTCAGTGATACGTGCACAATCGGGGCATGGGGGTGGCTGATTATCTACGTCGAAGGAGGGTTGGCATATGTCTCGGGCGCCCCGGTTCCTGGTTGCCTGATCGGAGACTCGTAAGCAATGGACTGGATTTACGTCTTCGGCCGTTGAGGGTCATCTATGGTGATTGCGGCGATCGGGTGAAGCCGGGGAATCCCGGCGGACCCGTCGGCATGGCCTCGCTATCTCCGGATCTAACGATTTCCGCCATGTGTGGCTGATAGTGCCCCGCCAGGGGTGCTCGGCTCGGTGGTGTGGGGGCAGGGAATTGATCTGCGCGGGCGTGCCTGGAAAGCGCTGATGAACATGTCGTGGAAAGTGTGAGAACAGGTCAGGGGGCGGTCATGAGCAATCCTTTTGATGACGAGTCGGGGCGGTTCGTGACGCTGGTGAATGGTGAGGGTCAGTACTCACTGTGGCCGGCGCACATCGACATCCCGGGCGGCTGGAGTGCGGGTGGACCCGAGGGGTCGCGTCAGGAGTGTCTGGACGCGATCGAGGCCGCATGGGCCGACATGCGGCCCGCCAGTCTGGTGCGGGCGATGGAGGCCGGCACCGGATAAGGGCTCCCTGCCGTCGAGGGTGTCGCTTGCCCCCGGTGGGCCCTGCGGGTTCTGACGCTTCTGCCTGATCACTTCTGCTCTCTATTCGAGCAAAAGTGATCAGGCAGAAGTAGTCACCGATCGTATCGTGCCCGCAATTCTTCATACCGCTTTCACATGGCTGATGTGAACCACCGGTGGGATGCCGTGTGGTTCGTCTCTGATCCCGGAAGAACACGAAGACCGCGAAGTGCCTTGCCGGGTTCTTGAGCCGGCAGGGATCCCGGTGCTGCCTGCCGCATTGTCGCTGCGTTGTTCTCTGTGATGTGAACCGGTCCTTGTCGGCGATGCCTACCGCGTCGGCGCGATCGGATTCGGCCTGCCTTCTTCGTCCCCCGAAACCTCTCCCCAAAGGTGTGACTCGGCATGCGTGAAAACGACTCTCTCTCCTCCCGCACGGACCTCGTGGAGCCCTTTGGGATTACCGCGGCTCAACAGGGTGTCTGGTATGGGCAGCTGGTCGATCCGGACAGTCCGAAATACAACATCGCGGAGTGCTTCGAGATTCATGGAGGCCTCGACGAGCCGTTGTTCGCCGCAGCGCTGGACCGGGCCGTAGCCCTGTGCGACAGCCTCAACGTGGAGTTCGTCGTCACGGACGAGGCCGTTCGCCAGCAAGTCGTCCGACGCTCCCCGGAAGGAATCGGCCGACTCCGGGTGATCGACCTGTCCGACGCCGATGACCCCGTCGGGGAGGCCGAGCGCTACCTGACCGACGACATGGCCGCCGTCCACGGGCTCGACGCCCCGCACTACCACTTCGCGTTGCTGCGGCTCGGCCCCCGACTGCACTACTGGTACGTCCGCTTTCACCACATAGTCGTCGACGGCCTCGGAGGCGCCGTCTTCGCCCGCACCGTGGCCGACCTCTACGCGCGTGCTGTGCGCGGCGAGAACCTGGCCGAGGCCGGGCTTCCCGTCGCGCCTCTGCGCGAACTCGTCGCCGACGAACTGGCCTACCGCGGCTCGGAGCGGTACGAGGCCGACCGTACGTACTGGACCGACCGGTTCGCGGACCTGGTCAACGACCGCACCGTGGACCCGGCCCCTGCCGGGGGCGAAGCGGACGCGGAAAGCGGCCGGGCGCTCGTGCGCCGGCGCACCGATGCTCCGCCACCGCCGGTCCCCGACGGGCCGGACGTCCGGCTGCACACCGGTGAGACGCTGCCCGTAGCCGTCTTCGACGCTCTGCGCCGGCTCGCCTCGGACAACCGCACCACCTGGAGCGCCGTCCTCGTCAGCGCGGTCGCCGCGTACGTCGGCCGGGTCACCGGAATGCGGGAAGTCACCGTGGGCCTCGCCTCCAACGGCCGGCACGGCGGACTGCGGCACATCGTCGGCATGACCGCCAACATCCTGCCGCTGCGCCTGACCGTAGCCTCCGACAAGTCGGTCGGCACGCTCGTCCGCGCCGTCGCCGCCGAAATGCGCGGCGCCCTGCGACACCGCCGGTTCTCCCGTGAGCAACTCGCCCGTGAACTCAACATGACCGACGACGCGGCACGGCTCACTGGTGTCGTCGTCAACATCATGGGCTACGACTACGATCTCGACTTCGCCGGCAGCCCCGGCGCCTCCCGCGTGCTGTCCATCGGCCCGGTGGACGACCTGTCCCTCTTCGTCTCCGAACGGGCCGCGGGCAAAGGGCCGTTGATCGGGTTCGACGCCAACCCGGAGCTGTACCGCCCCGAGGACGTACGGCTGCACCAGCATGCTGTCGTCTCCTTCCTGACCACACTGGCCGACGCGGACGCCGAAACCCCGTTGCGCGACCTGCCGTTCGTCGACGAGGCGACCGCCGAGGCCCTGCACGCGCAGGGGCGGGGCACCGCCCTGCCCGTGGAAGCCGTGGCCGCTAGCCTGCCGGAGGCATTCGGCGCACAGGCACGCCGGACGCCGGACGCCCCCGCGGTGGTGGACGGCGC
Source organism: Streptomyces sp. NPDC091416 (assembly GCF_044756845.1). Classification (NCBI taxonomy): domain Bacteria; kingdom Bacillati; phylum Actinomycetota; class Actinomycetes; order Kitasatosporales; family Streptomycetaceae; genus Streptomyces; species Streptomyces sp. NPDC091416. Next base: position 43,355 of record NZ_JBIVTU010000015.1, on the reverse strand, counting down.
CGTCACGCTCTCGTACCGGGAGCTGGCGCGGACGGCGAACGGCTTGGCGAGTGCACTGGCGGGCTGGGGCGTCGGAGCCGAGGACGGCGTTGGTGTCCTCGTGGGCCGTTCGGCGGCCGTCGTGTCGGCCACGCTCGCCACGGTCGGCGCGGGAGCGGCATACGTACCCATGGACCCGGCCTGGCCGGCCGAGCGGCTCGCACGCGTCGCCGAGGCCGCCCACGTCCGTGCTCTGGTGGTCGACGAGACCACCGCCGGTCAGCCCTGGGTGCAGGAGTCGGCCACCGGCCTGCCGATGATCGTTGTCGACGCTCTCGGCGGCGTCCTGAGTGGTGCTCCGCCTCGACCGGGCCCGCTGCCGTGCCTGACCCGCGGCGACCGGCTGGCCTACGTGATGTTCACTTCCGGCTCCACCGGTCTGCCCAAGGGCGTCGGCGTCACCCATGCCGATGTCCTCGCGCTGGCGGCCGACACCACTTGGAAGGACGGCGTGTGCGATGCGGTACTGCTGCACTCCGCGTACGTCTTCGACGCCTCCACGTTCGAGACCTGGGTGCCGCTGCTGAACGGCGGCTGCGTGGTGGTCGCCCCCAGCGGCGTCGTGGACGCGCGAGTGCTGCACGACATGGTGCACCGCCACGGTCTCACCGCACTTTTCCTGACGACTGCCCTGTTCAATGTGGTGGCCGAGGCGGATCCGGCGGCTTTCGCCGGACTGCGTATGGTCGCGGCGGGGGGTGAGGCGGCGACCCCGGACCTGATGCAGCGGGTGGCCGCGGCGGCGCCCGCGACGCTCGTCCTGCACGTGTACGGGCCCACGGAGACCACGACCTTCACCGCCCGCCACCCGGTCGCCGCCGGCACCGCGGGCGTGCCGCCCATCGGCCGGGCCCTCGACGGGATGAGCCTGTACGTACTGGACGACTCCCTCGCCATGGTGCCGCCCGGCGTCGTGGGGGAGCTGTACGTGAGCGGGCACGGCGTCGCCCGCGGTTACCAGGGCGCTCCCGCGCCGACCGCCACCCGGTTCGTCGCCGATCCGTACGACGCACGCGGTGGCCGCATGTACCGCACCGGCGACCTCGTGCGCTGGAACGCGAGCGGCGAGATCGAATACGTCGGACGCGCGGACGGTCAGATCAAACTCCGCGGGTTCCGCATCGAACCGGCCGAGACCGAGAACGTCCTGCTCGGCGACCCGGATGTGCACGGCGCCTGCGTCGTCGTCCGCGAGGACATACCCGGTGACCGCAGGCTCGTGGCCTATGTCGTGCCCGCCCCCGGCGCCAGACCGGAGGGCTCAGCCCTGGCCCGTCGTGTCGCGCGCGCTCTGCCCGCGTACATGGTGCCCTCCGCGTTCGTATCCCTTGACGCGCTGCCACTCAACGCCAACGGCAAGGTCGACCGCCCCGCCCTGCCCGCCCCTCGCGTCACCACCACGGGCCGCGCACCGCGCACCGCCTACGAGGAGGTCCTGGCCGGCCTGTTCGCCGATGTCCTGGGCGTGCCCGAGGTCGGAATCGACGACAACTTCTTCTCCCTGGGCGGACACTCGCTTCTCGCCACCCGCCTCACCGGCCGGGTACGGACCGCCCTGGGCGCCGAAGCCGGCCTGGGCACGCTCTTCGACCACCCCACGGTCGCCTCCCTGGCCGCGGCTCTGGACGCCGGAGCCGCGGCCCGGCCCGCCCTCTCGCCGCAGCCACGGCCCGAAGCGGTACCTCTGTCCCACGCGCAGCAGCGCCTCTGGTTCCTCAACCGGGTCGAGGGCAGCGGTGACACCTACAATATTCCGCTCGTCCTCGAACTCGACGGCCCTCTGGACACCGACGCCCTGCGCGGCGCCCTCGCCGACGTGGTCGTCCGCCACGAGAGCCTGCGCACCTTCTTCGCCGAACACGACGGCATCGCCTGCCAGGAAGTCCTCGACGCGGACGCTGCCGCAACGCTCGTCCCTCTCGTCGTCGAGCACGCCCCCGCCGAGGAGACCGCCGACGCCTGGGCCGACGAAACGTTGCGCCGGCTGACCACCAGGCCCTTCGACCTCACGGCCGACGCCGCAGTCCGCGCCCGACTGCTCCGTCTGGGCCCCGCCCGCCACCTCCTGGTCCTCGTTCTCCACCATGTCGTCGCCGACGGCTGGTCCCTCGCCCCGCTCAGCCGTGACCTGGGCACCGCCTACCGCGCCAGGAGCGAGCGCGGGGGCGCGCCCGACTGGGCCCCGCTGCGCGTGCAGTACGCCGACTACACCCTCTGGCAGCGCCGGCTGCTGGGCGACGACGGCGACCCGGACAGCCTGGCCGCAGTCCAGCTCTCCTACTGGAAGGGCGCGCTGGGGGGCGCCCCCGACCTGCTGGATCTGCCTCTCGACCGGCCCCGTCCGGCCGTGCCCAGCCATCGGGGCGCCGCCGTGCCCTTCGACCTGCCCGCCCCCGCGCACGCCGCGCTCGTCCGGCTCGCCCGTGCGGCAGGCTGCACCCCCTTCATGGTGCTCCAGGCGGCTCTCGCCGTGACCCTCCAGGCGCACGGCGCGGGCTCCGACATCCCGCTGGGCACCGCGGTCGCCGGACGCACCGAGGAGGCACTCGATGACCTGGTCGGGTTCTTCGTCAACACGGTCGTCCTGCGAACCGACGTGTCCGGGAACCCGACCTTCCGCGAACTGCTCGACCGGGTCAAGGAATTCGACATAGCCGCCCTCAGCCACGGCGACCTTCCCTTCGAGCGGATCGTCGAGGCCCTCAACCCCGAGCGGTCCGGCGACCACCACCCCCTCTTCCAGACCATGCTGGTCCTTCAGAACCAGGAGCGGGCAACCCTCGATCTGCCGGGCATCACCGTCCACGACAGGTCCCGGCACCGCGGGGGCAGCAAGTTCGACCTGACGTTCTCGCTCACCGAAGCGACCGAAGCGACCGAAGCGACCGAAGCTGCGGAAGAAGCCGCTGTCGCCGAAGCCGCGAAGAGGCGTTCCGGGAGACCCGCCGGGGCTCCCGGAACCGGCAGACCCGCCGACCCCGAAGGGTGCGCTGCCGCGGACACCCGGCACGGCGCCGGAGGCATCGGCGGGTACCTGGAATACGCCACCGACCTCTTCGACGCCGCCACCGCCCGCGCGCTGTGCGCCCGGTTCGCCCGCGTCCTCACCCTCGCCGTGACCGACCCCGGCCTGGCCATCAGCGACCTCGACCCGCTGGTCCCGGGGGAGCGGGACCGCCTCCTGGCCCAGGGGCGCGGCGCGAAGCAGCCGGCGCCCTCCCGAACCGCCCCCGAATCGGTCCGCGAGCAGGCCGAGGCCACTCCCCATGCCGTCGCCGTGCGCGACGCGCACACACACCTGACCTACGCCGAACTCGACGCCCGCGCGGACGCCCTCGCCCATGTCCTGCGGGAGCGCGGCGCGAGCCGCGAGAGCAGGGTGGCCATCGCCGCGCCGCCGTCCGTGGACACCGTCGTCGCCATGCTGGCCGTGCTGCGGTCCGGCGCCGCCTATCTGCCCGTCGACCCGCAGTATCCGCCCGCCCGCATCAGCCACATGCTCGACGATGCCCGCCCCGTCCTGCTGCTCACCACCAGGGACGTCCACGCGGGGCTGCCGACTTGCGACCTTCCGTGGCTCGCCCTCGACAGCCACGAGGTCCGGCCCGCACAGCCCACCGGGCCACTCCCGGATCCACCCGGTCCGGCGGACCCCGCGTACGTCATCTACACCTCGGGCTCCACCGGCCGGCCCAAGGGCGTGGTCGTGCCGCACTCGGCCCTGGCCCATCACATGGCGTGGATGGCAAGGCACCTGACGGTCACTCCGGACGACCGGGTCCTGGCACGTACCTCCTCAAGCTTCGACGCCTCCGTGTGGGAGGTGTGGCTTCCGCTGATGAACGGCGCCGAAGTCTGTGTGCTGCCTGACGGAGCGAACACGGAACCCCGCACTCTGGTCTCCTGGATGAGCCGGTTCGGTGTCACGATCGCCCAGTTCGTGCCGTCCCACCTGACCCTCGTCCTCTCCGAGGCGGCGCACGCCGCGTCGCTGCCCGGCCTTCGCGCCGTGCTGTGCGGCGGTGAGCCGCTACCCCGCACCCTCGCCGACGACATCGCCGAGCTGTGGCGGGCCGATGCGCACAACCTCTACGGGCCGACCGAGGCGACCATCGACGCGACCGCCCACCGCGTGACCGGCCAGAAGAACAGTGCCCAGAAGAACAGCGATCCGGAGAACGGTGGCCCGGAGAGCAGGGGCCAGGAGAGCAGCGGGCAGCCGGAAGGCGCAGCGTACGAGACCGTGCCGATCGGCCGCCCCGTCGACACCATGCGCGCCTACGTCCTGGACGGCCGGCTGCGTCCCGTGCCGCCCGGTGTCACCGGCGAGCTGTACCTGTCCGGTGCGCACCTCGCCCGCGGATATCTGAACCGCCCGGGCCTGACCGCCGCACGGTTCGTCGCCGACCCGTTCGACGGCACGGGCGCGCGCATGTACCGCACGGGTGACCTCGTGCGGTGGAACCGCCACGGTCTGCTCGACTACGTGGCACGCGCCGACGACCAGGTCAAACTCCGCGGGTTCCGGATCGAGTTGGGCGAAGTCGAAGCCGCGCTCCTGGCGTGCCCCGGCGTTACTGCCGCCTGCGCCGTCATCCGGGCGGACGGGGCCGGCGGGCGCCACCTCGTCGCCTATGCCGTCACCGGCGACCCGATCCTGCGCCCTGTCACCCTGCGCGATGCCCTCGCCGGGAGTCTGCCCCACTACGCGGTGCCCGGTGCCGTCGTCATCCTGGACGACCTCCCGCTCCTGCCCAACGGCAAGGTGGACCGGCGGGCCCTGCCGGAGCCGTCGGCGGGGTCCGACCCCGCCGACGGAGCGGGGCCGCACACCCTCCAGGAGGGCCTGCTGGCCGGCATCTTCGCCGACGTCCTGCAACGGCCCCGCGTGAACCCGCGCGACAGCTTCTTCGACCTCGGCGGGCACTCGCTCCTCGCCATGCGGGTCGTCAGCCGCGTCAGGGCCGTCCTGGGCGCGGAGATCACCGTCCGCACCCTCTTCGAGCACCCGACCGTCGCGGAACTGGCCCGCGCCCTCGACCCGCAGAGCCGTGTCCGCCCGCCGGTGGTGCCCGCCGCACAGCGGCCCGATCCGCTGCCGCTCTCCTTCGCCCAGCAACGCCTGTGGTTCCTGAACCGGCTCGAAGGCCCCAGCTCCGCCTACAACATCCCGCTCGTCCTCGAACTCGACGGCGCCCTGGACACGGACGCGCTGCGCGACGCGCTGCGCGACGTCGTGGAGCGTCACGAGGCGCTCCGCACCCTGTTCCCCGAACGCGACGGCGTACCGCACCAACTGGTACTTCCGGCCGACGCGGTGACACCCCGGCTGACTGTCGTGAGCACGGCGCCCGCGGACCTGGAGGCGGCCGTCCTGGCCGCCGTGCGTGAACCGTTCGACGTCGTCACGGACCCGCCGCTACGGGCCCTGCTGCTGCGCTCCGCACCCGGCCACCACGTGCTGGTGATCGTCCTGCACCACATCGCGGGGGACGGCTGGTCCCTCGCCCCGCTCACCCGTCATCTCGGCGAGGCCTACGCGGCCCGTCTCACGGGACGTGAGCCCGAACGCGCGCCCGGCACCCCGCTCCAGTACGCCGACTACGCCCTCTGGCAGCATGCCGCCCTCGGCGACGGCGTCGCACCGCAGAGCCTCCTGCGCCGACAGCTCGACCACTGGCACAGCGCCCTCGCGGGCCTTCCCGGGCTGATCGACCTGCCGCTCGACCGGCCGCGTCCGGCCACCACCGACCCGAGGGGAGCCGTCCACACCTTCGACGTACCGCCGGCACTGTACGCACGACTCCTGCGCCTGGCACATGAGTCCGGCAGCAGCCTGTTCATGGTGCTCCAGGCGGCGGTGGCCACCCTGCTGCACCGCCACGGCGCGGGCGACGACATCCCGCTCGGCTCGCCCGTCGCCGGCCGCGCGGACGAGGCACTGGAGGACCTGGTCGGCTTCTTCGTCAACACGCTCGTCCTGCGCACGGACCTGTCGGGCAGCCCGACCTTCCTCGAACTGCTCCAGCGGGTCAAGGAGTTCGACCTTGCCGCATACGCGAACCAGGATGTTCCCTTCGAGCGCCTCGTGGAGAGCATCAACCCCGTCCGGGCACGCAACCACCACCCGTTGTTCCAGACCATGCTGGTCCTCCAGAACCAGGAGACCGCTCGCCCCGGCCTGCCCGGCCTCACGGTCGTGGACCGGCTCGTCCACAACGGCCTGAGCAAGTTCGACCTCACCTTCGCCTTCGACGAGGAGCGGGGCGAGGCTGGCCTCACCGCCGGGATCGAGTACGCCACCGCCCTCTTCGACCGCTCCACGGTCGCCGCACTCGCGGACCGCCTGATCCGGCTCCTGGAGCAGGTGTCCGCCGAGCCCGCACTGCCCGTCGCGAGCCACGCCCTCATGACGCCCGGCGAGCACGCCCGTGTCACCCACTGGGGAACCGGCCGCATCCCGCCCGTCCCCTCCGCCGAAACCCTGCCCGCCCTCTTCGCGGCCCAGGCGCACCGCGCACCGGACGCGGTGGCCGTCGCGGGCGGCGGAACGGCCCTCACCTACGCCGAACTCGACCGGATCTCCGCCGACCTCGCCCGCGCCCTGACGGGTCTCGGTGTCGCCCCGGAGGCGGGGATCGGAGTTCTGCTCACCCGGTCGCCCGCCGTGGTGTCGGTGTCGCTGGGGGCGGTCCGAGCGGCCGCCGCCTACGTCCCGCTGGACGTGCGCTGGCCCGGGGAGCGGCTCGACCAGGTCGCGGGGGTGGCGGCCCTTCGCGTCCTCGTCGTCGACGAGGACGCCTCGGCCTCCCCGTGGGTGGCCGCCATGGCCCCGCGGGTACCGGTCCTCGTCGTGGACCGCCTCGGACGGATCCTGCGCGGCGCGCCGGAGCGGCCGGGCCGCCTCCCTGCCGTGCCGGACCCCGCAACCCTCGCCTACGTGATGTTCACCTCCGGCTCGACCGGTCTGCCCAAGGGCGTCGGGGTCACGCACGCCGACGTGGTGGCGCTGACGTCCGACTCGGCCTGGCAGGGCGGCGCCGCCGACGCGGTACTGATGCACTCGGCGTACGTCTTCGACGCCTCCACGTTCGAGATCTGGGCCCCGCTGCTGCATGGCGGCAAGGTCGTGATCGCACCGGAGGGCGTCCTGGAGGCCGGGGCCCTCGGTGATGCCGTCCATGAGCACGGACTGACCGCCGTCTTCCTGACGACGGCCCTGTTCAACGTGATCGCAGAGACCGATCCGGGTGCCTTCGCCGGTCTCCGGCTCGTCTGCGCCGGGGGCGAACTGGCCTCCCCGGACGCGATGCAGCGGGTGGCCGGCACAGCGCCCGGTGTGCGCGTCCTCCATGTGTACGGGCCCACCGAGACGACCACCTTCGCCACCCGTTACGACGTGACGGCCGCCCTGCCACCCGGCCCGCCACCCATCGGACGGCCCCTGGACGGCATGCGCGGCTACGTCCTCGACGGCTCCCTGGGCCCGGTCCCGCCGGGCGTGGTGGGCGAGCTGTACCTCGCCGGCCGCGGCGTGGCGCGCGGGTACACCGGGCTCCCCGGCCTGACCGCCGCACGATTCGTCGCCGACCCGTTCGACGGGGGAGGGGGGCGTATGTACCGCACCGGCGACCTCGTCCGGTGGACCGATCGCGGGCAGATCGCCTACGTCGCCCGCGCGGACAACCAGGTGAAGCTGCGCGGCTACCGCATCGAACTCGGAGAGATCGAGACCGTACTGGCCTGCTGCGACGGCGTCGCCGACTCCTTCGCCGTCGTCCGCGAGGACGTCCCCGGCGACCGCCGGCTCGTGGCGTACGTGGTGCCCGCCTCCGGATCACGACCCGCATCCGCCGACCTCGCCCGGGCCGTCGGCCGGTCCCTGCCCGCCTACATGGTGCCCTCCGCGTTCGTCCCGGTCGAGGCTCTTCCGCTGACCCTCAACGGCAAGGTGGACCAGCGCGCCCTGCCCGTGCCCGCACACCCTGTTCCGGTCCGCGGGCGCGCCGCCCGTACCGCGCACGAGGAGATCCTCTGCGCGCTCTTCGCCGACGTGCTCGGCCTCGACACGGCGGGCGCGGACGACGACTTCTTCGCCCTGGGCGGCCATTCCCTGCTCGCGACCCGGCTCGCCGCCCGCATCCGTACCGCGCTCGCCCTGGAGGTCCAGGTCAGGGCCGTCTTCGAGCACCCCACTCCGGCCGCCCTCGCCGCCGCCCTGACCGGCGCCGAAGAAGCCCGGGCCCCGCTGGAGCGGGCCCGGCGGCGGCCCGATCCGCTGCCTCTCTCCTACGCCCAGCAGCGCCTGTGGTTCCTCAACCGGCTCGAAGGCCCCTCCGCCACGTACAACGTGCCGCTGGTGCTCCGCCTGGACGGCCCGCTCGACGAGGACGCTCTGCACAGCGCCCTCGCGGACGTCGTCGAACGCCACGAGAGCCTGCGCACCGTCTTCCCCGAGACCGACGGCGTGGCGCGCCAACTGGTCCTCGACGCCGCCGGAGCCGACCTCGACCTGACGCCCCGGGACACCGACCCCGACCGTCTCGACGACGTCCTGAGCGACGAGGTGGCGCACGCCTTCGACGTGAGTGCCGGTCTTCCCGTACGGGCCCGGCTGCTGCGGCTCGGCACCGAGACCCACGTTCTGGTGCTCCTCGTCCACCACATCGCGGGCGACGGCTGGTCCCTCGCCCCGCTCGCCCGCGACCTCGGCGACGCCTACCGGGCCCGCGGCGACGGCGAGGAACCCTGCTGGACGGAACTCGGCGTCCAGTACGCCGACTACACCCTGTGGCAGCGCGCACTGCTCGGAGCCGAGGACGACCCCACCAGCCAGGCCGCCCGCCAGCTGGACTTCTGGCGTACCGCGCTCGCCGACGCCCCCGACCTGCTCGCCCTGCCGTACGACCGGCCGCGTCCCGCCGTCACCGCGTACCGCGGCGACGCGTTCGCGTTCACCGTCGACGCGGGCACCCACGGGGCACTCGCGGACCTCGCCCGAGCCCGCGGCTGCAGCCTCTTCATGGTGCTCCAGGCGGCCCTGTCGGTGCTCCTGTCCCGGCACGGGGCCGGTGAGGACATCCCGCTCGGCACGGCCGTGGCCGGACGCACCGAAGAAGCCCTCGACGACCTGGTCGGCTTCTTCGTCAACACCCTCGTCCTGCGCACCGACCTGACCGGAGACCCCACTTTCGCCGAAGTGCTCGACCGTGTGCGCGAGTTCGACCTGGCGGCCTACGCGCACCAGGACGTGCCGTTCGAGCGGCTGGTGGACGCCCTGCGCCCGTCGCGGGCGCAGAACCATCACCCGCTGTTCCAGACCATGCTCGTCCTCCAGAACCAGGCGGACACCACCGTAGGCCTCCGCGGTCTCACGGTCACCCGGCAGCCCGTGCACACCGGGATCAGCAAATTCGACCTGACCTTCACCTTCACCGAGACCCGGGACGACGCGGGACGGCCCGCCGGACTCGACGGAGTCCTGGAGTTCTCCACCGAACTGTTCGCCCACACCACCGCGCACGCCCTGGCCGCGCGCCTCACCCGCCTGTTCGCCTCGCTCGCCGCCGACCCCGGCGGGCGCGTCCACTCGGCCGTCGTTCTGGACGCGGCGGAGCAGGCAGGCCTGGAGCGGGCCTCGCACGGCCCGGTCCGGCGCGTGGCGACGCCCACGGCGCCCGCGGCGTTCCGCGCGCAGACTGCCGCGACCCCCGGAGCGATCGCCGTACGGGATGGTGCACACCTGCTCACCTTCGGTGAACTGGACGCTCTCTCCGACGACTTGGCGCACCACCTGTACGACCGGGGCATCGGACGCGGCGACCTCGTCGCCCTCGCCCTGGAAGGCACCGCCGACCAGGTCGTCGCGATGCTGGCGGTGGTCAAGGCGGGAGCCGCCTACCTGCCGGTCGACCTCGCATACCCCGAGGCCCGGATCGCCCACATGCTCGACGACGCCCGCCCGGCGCTGCTCCTCACCCACGGCACCGCCCGCGCCGCGCGGTACGTCCCGTCCGTGCCCTGCCTCGCACTCGACGACCGGGCCGCATGGTCCACCGGGCGCGCGGCACCGCCGGCCGCCGCGCCGGACCCGCTCGACGCCGCGTACGTCATCTACACCTCGGGCTCCACCGGCCGCCCCAAGGGCGTGGTCGTCACGCACGCGTCCCTGGTCAACCACATGGCGTGGATGGCCGGCCACCTCGGCCTGACCGGCGGGGACCGTGTGCTGGCACGTACCTCGCCGAGCTTCGACGCCTCCGTCTGGGAGACCTGGCTGCCGCTGCTGCACGGCGCCTCCACCTGCCCCGTGCCGCCCGCGCTCAACCACGACCCGGCCGGACTCCTGGCACGCATACGCGAAGCGGGCGCGACGCTCGTGCAGTTCGTGCCCGCGCACCTCTCGCTCATCCTCGCCGAGACCGGTCCCGACGAGGTCCCGACAACCCTGCGGGCCGTCCTGTGCGGCGGTGAACCCCTGCCCCGGTCACTCGCGGCGCGTACGGGTCGGGCCTGGCAGGTCGAGGTGCACAACCTGTACGGACCCACCGAGACGACGATCGACGCCACCGCCCACCACCACCGCAGCGGGGAGGCGGAGGACGCCGCGGAAGGAGGCGTGCCGCTCGGCCGCCCCGTCGACAACACCCGGGCCTACGTCCTGGACGCCGGGCTCCGGCCGGTGCCGCCGGGAGTCACCGGCGAGCTCCACATCGCGGGCGACGGCCTCGCGCGCGGCTACCTGGGGCGCCCCGGTCTGACCGCCGCGCGGTTCGTCGCCGATCCGTACGGCCCCGCCGGGAGCCGCATGTACCGCACGGGCGACCTCGTCCGACGGGGTGCCGACGGCCTGCTCACCTACGTCTCCCGCGCCGACGACCAGGTCAAGCTGCACGGGTTCCGTATCGAACTCGGCGAGATCGAAGCCGCGCTCACGGCGCTCGACGGCATCACCGCCGCCTGCGCCGTCGTCCGCGAGGACAGGCCGGGCGAGCGCCGCCTGGTCGCCTACACCGTTCCCGACCGGCACCGCGACGCCGAAGATCCGGCGGGCGGCGAACTGCGTACCCTGCTGGCATCGGTCCTGCCTCCGTACATGGTGCCGGCCGTGTTCGTCGCCCTCGACGCACTGCCGCTCCTGCCCAACGGCAAGACCGACCGCAGGGCCCTGCCCGTCCCCGAGCGCCCTGCCGCCGGGCCGGGCGGCAGGCCGCGCACCGCGCAGGAACGTGTGCTGTGCGACGTGTTCGGCTCCGTCCTGCGCAGCCCGGCCGTCCGCACGGACGACGACTTCTTCGCGCTCGGCGGCGACAGCATCCTCTCCATCCAACTCGTCAGCCGCGTCCGCGAGGCCGGGCTCGCGGTCACCCCGCGCGACGTCTTCGTCCACCGCACCCCCGAGGCCATCGCGGCCGTCGCCACCCCCCTGGGCCGGGACGATGCCGCACCGGCCCAACAGGGCACCGGCGAGATGCCGCCGACACCCATCGCCGCCCGGCTCCTGGAGCGGCCCGGCGGCACGGACGGATACAACCAGTCCGGGGTGCTGCGCACGCCCGCGGGCGCGGATGAGGACGCGCTCGTCGCCACCCTCCAACTGCTCATCGACCAGCACGACATGCTCCGTCTGCGCGTCCGCCGGCCCGCCGCGGGTGAACCCGTCCTCGAAGCCCTGGCCCCCGGCGCCGTGCAGGCCCGCCGCCGCTTCACCCGGGTCGACATCACCGGCCTCGACGCGGAATCCGCCCGCGCTGCCGTCACCGCTGCGGGCGAACAGGCGCGCAGCCGTCTGCGGCCCGCGGCCGGGGACGTGATCGAGGCCGTCTGGGGCGATGCCGGGCCGCACGCCCGCGGGCGTCTGCTGCTCGTCGTGCACCACCTGGCCGTCGACGCGGTCTCCTGGCGCATCCTCGCGGACGACCTGGCCTGCACGTGGCAGACGGTCACGGAAGCCGCGGACAGGGACGAGGACCCGGCCCCGGCGCCGCCCGCCACCACGCCCTACAGAGCCTGGGCGCACCTTCTGGCGTCCCAGGCGCGCAGCGCCGACCGGGAAGCCGAACTCCCGTTGTGGCAGAGCGTGCTGAGCACACCGGATCCCCAACTGGGATACCGGCCGCTGGACCCCCATCTGGACACCGCCGACGAGACCCGCACCCTGGTCACACACCTGCCCGCAACCTGGGCGAAGTCCCTCCTCACCACCGCCCCCGGCGCCTTCCACGCCGGAGTGGACGACATCCTGCTCACCGGCCTGGCCCTCGCCGTCTGCTCCTGGCGGGCGGAACGGGCCACCGGACCCGGCGGGCTCCGCCCGGACGGCACCACCGTCCTCCTCGACCTGGAGGGCCACGGCCGCGAACAGATCGCCGACCACCTCGACCTGTCCCGCACGGTCGGCTGGTTCACCAGCCTCTACCCGGTCAGGCTCGATCCCGGGCCCCTCGACGCCCGCGACCCCCGACGCTTCGACGCCGCCCTCGTCGAACGAGCCGTCAAACGCGTCAAGGAACAGCTGCGGACCGTGCCCGACCACGGCGTCGGCTACGGAATGCTGCGCCACCTCAACCCGGCGACGCGCTCCCGCCTCGCCCCCGCGGCCGAACCGCAGATCGGCTTCAACTACCTCGGCAGGTACGCCGCTTCACAGCAACCCGGGGAGACCGCCGACGGCGCCGACTGGGACGTCATGCTCGACGGAGGCGGGCCGCGCAGCCAGGACCCGGACATGCCCGTGCACCACGTCATCGACATCAACGCGCACACCGAGGACCTCCCCGACGGCCCACGCCTGGTGACCCGCTGGACCTGGCCCAGCGACCTGCTCAAGGAGGAGGACGTGGGCGCCCTGTCCGAGGCGTTCGTGCGCGCGCTGCGCGCCATCGCGGAACACGTACAACGACCCGACGCGGGCGGCTACACGCCGTCCGACCTTCCCCTGGTCTCGCTCGACCAGGCACAGATCGACCGACTGCAGAACAAGTGGGGTGGCCGCAAGTGACCGGGTTCCGACTCGAGGACGTACTGCCGTTGACGCCGCTTCAGGCCGGCATGCACTTCCACGCCCTGTACGACTCCCACGCCGTCGACGTCTACACCGCACAGTTCGTCTTCGACCTCGAAGGCCCCGTCGGCGTTCCCGCGCTGCGCGCCGCCATCGGCAGCCTGCTGCGCCGGCACGCCAACCTGCGGGTCGGCTTCCTCCACGAGGATCTGGACGAAGCCGTGCAGGCCGTCGCCGCCGAGGTCCCCGTGCCGCTGGAGGAACGGGACCTGACCGCCACGCAGGGCACCGGTTCGACGGAGGAACGCCTCACCGCCTTCCTCGCCGCCGACCGCACCCGGCGCTTCGACCTGACCACTCCGCCGCTGATGCGGTTCACACTGCTGCGCACCGCGCCCCAGCGCCACCGACTCGTCATGACGAGCCATCACCTCCTGTTCGACGGCTGGTCGATGCCGCTCCTCGTACGGGAGCTGTTCGCGCTGTACGCCTCGGAGGGCGACGACAGCGCCCTGCCGCGGGTCACCCCCTACCGCACCTACCTCCACTGGCTCGCGCAGCAGGACCGCACAGCCGCTCTGGAGGCATGGTCCTCCGCCCTGGACGGAATCGAGGCCCCGACCCTGCTCGCCGGGCCTCGCGGCACGGGCGCCGCAGACTCCGCCGAACTCCCCGAAACGCTCGTCCTCGACCTGGACGCCGCCACGGCACACCGGCTCCGCGAGACGGCCCGCGTCCACCGGCTCACCCTCAACACCCTGGTCCAGGGCGCCTGGGGCCTTGTGCTCGGGCACCTCACCGGACGCCCCGATGTCGTGTTCGGCGCCACCGTGTCCGGTCGCCCGCCGGAGATTCCCGGCATCGAGTCGATGGTCGGCCTGTTCATCAACACCGTGCCGGTACGGCTGCGCACGACACCCGGCGAAACCCTGGCCGCGCTCCTGACCCGGCTTCAGGAGGAACAGAGCCGCCTCCTCGGCAGCCAGTACCTGGGACTGACCGAGATACGGGGTGTCACCGGCCTGGACGAACTCTTCGACACCCTCACCGTGTTCGAGAACTACCCGATGGACGACGAGGCCCTGCGCACCGCGCAACAGGCCCTGCCGGGCCTCGCCGTCACCGGGTTCAGCGGCACGGACGCCGCCCACTACCCCCTCACCCTCACCATCGCGCCGGGCGACGCCCTGAGGATCACCTTCGGGTACCGGGCCGCCGTCCTGGAGCGCGAAGAGGTGGCCCGCACGGTCGCCCGTACGAAACGCCTGCTGGTGATGATGGCCCAAGGGCTCGACCGCCGCGCCGACGCGGTTCCCCTCCTCCTGGACGGAGAGCGCGAGAGACTGCTCTCCCAGGGAACCGGTGCGGAACTGCGGCGCGCGGCGGGGGAGCAGAGCATCCCGGACGCCGTGGCCGAGCACGCCGCCCGGAACCCGGACGCCGTGGCCGTCACCGGTGCGGGCGAGCACGTGACCTACCGGCAGCTCCAGGACCTCTCCGGCGCCCTGGCCGGTGCACTGACAGGGCTCGGCACCGGATTCGAGGACGGCGTCGGCATCCTCGTGGCCCGTTCGGCCGCCACGGTCACCTCCTCCCTGGGCGTCCTGCGCGCAGGTGCCGCCTACGTGCCGCTCGACCCTCGCTGGCCCACCGAACGGCTCAACCGGGTGGCCGAGGTGGCCGCCCTGCGCGTCCTGATCGTCGACGAGCGCGCCCGCACACACCCCTGGGTCCGTCAACTCGGCCCGGACACCACCGTGCTGACCGTCGATGCCACAGGCCGCGTCCGCCACGGGGGCCCGGCCACCCCGGGAGCCCTCCCGGCGGTCACGGACGGCACCCGGCTCGCGTACACGATGTTCACCTCCGGCTCCACCGGACTGCCCAAGGCCGTCGGCGTCACCCACGCCGACGTGACAGCCCTCGCGGCCGACCGGAACTGGGACGGCGGTGCGGCCGACGCCGTCCTGATGCACTCGGCGTACGTCTTCGACGCCTCCACCTTCGAGATCTGGACCCCCCTCCTCAACGGCGGCCGCGTCGTCGTGGCCCCCGAGGGCACGCTCCAGCCCGCCGTGCTCCGGGACCTCGTCACCCGGCACGGCGTGACAGCGGTGTTCCTGACGACCGCCCTCTTCAACGTGCTGGCCGAAACCGACGCGGGTGCCCTAGGCCTGCTGCGTCTGGTCGCCACCGGAGGCGAGGCCGCCGCGCCCGGCGTCCTGCAGCGCCTCGCCACCGCCCATCCGGACGCGGTCGTCCTCCACGTCTACGGGCCCACGGAGACCACCACCTTCGCCACCGTGCACCGCGTGCGCCCCGACGACGATCCCGGCGGCGCGGCCCCGATCGGGAGGCCGCTCGACGGCATGCGCGCCTACGTCCTGGACGCGGCGATGCGGCCCGTGCCACCGGGCGCCGAAGGGGAGCTGTACGTCGCGGGCGCCGGTGTCGCACGCGGATACCTGGGACGGCCCGGCCTCACCGCCACCCGGTTCGTGGCCGACCCGCACGCGGGCAACGGGGCACGCATGTACCGCACCGGCGACCTGGTGTGCCGCGCCACCGACGGCAGCCTGCACTACGTGGCCCGGGCGGACCAGCAGATCAAACTGCGCGGCCACCGCATCGAGCCCGCCGAGATCGAGACGGTGCTCCGCGCCGACCCGTCCGTGGGCGCCGCCTGCGTACTGGTCCGCGAGGACCTGCCCGGCGACCGGACCCTCACCGCCTACGTCGTCCCCGCTCCCGGACACACGCCACAGCCCGGCCCGCTCGCCGCGCACCTCGCACTCCACCTGCCCGCGTACATGGTGCCGGCCGTCATCCAGCCGGTCGACGCGCTGCCCCTGACCCCCAACGGCAAGCTCGACCGGGCCGCGCTGCCCGCACCCGCCACCCCGTCCGGCACGACAGGCCGGTCACCGCGCAGCGCCCTGGAGGAGATCCTCGCCGGGCTCTTCGCCGACGTGCTCGGCGTGCCACGCGTCGGCGTCGACGACAGCTTCTTCGCCCTGGGCGGCCATTCCCTCCTCGCCACCCGGCTGGTGGGCCGCGTGCGTACCGTCCTGGACACCGAGACCGAGATCCGCACCCTGTTCGAGAACCCCACCGTCGCCGCCCTGGCCACCGCCCTGGAGGCCGGGAGCCGCCCCGCGCGCCCCGCCCTCGTCCCGCAGGAGCGCCCTGCCCTGCTCCCGCTCTCGTACGCCCAGCAGCGCCTGTGGTTCCTCCACCGGCTCGAAGGCCCCTCCGCCACGTACAACATCCCCCTCGCCGTCCGTATCGAAGGACCGCTCGACACGGAAGCCCTGCACCGGGCACTGGGCGACGTCGTGCGCCGGCACGCAGCCCTGCGCACCGTCTTCCCCGAACACGACCACGGGCCGTCCCAGCACATCACCGCCCCGGACGATGTCCGCCTCCCGTTCACGCGGGAAGCCGTCGACGAGGACAAGGCCGCCGACCGGATCAGTGCCGCCACGGCCGACCCGATCGACATCGAGCACTGCCTCCCGATCAGGGCGACCCTGCTGCGCCTGGCCGAGGACACCCATGTCCTGGTGCTCGTGATCCATCACATCGCCGCCGACGGCTCGTCCCTGGCGCCCCTGGCCCAGGACCTGCGCGCCGCCTACCGGGCCCGGGCCCGGGCAGAGGATCCCGCGCTGGCCGAACTGCCCGTCGACTACGCCGACCACACCCTCTGGCAGCGCCGCCTGCTCGGCGACGAGCACGACCCGGAAAGCGTCGTCTCACGACAACTCGCCCACTGGCAAAGCGCGTTGGCCGACCTTCCGGAGATCATCGAACTTCCCTGGGACCGGCCCCGCCCGGCCGTGCCCCGGCACACGGGAGCCACGTACGACTTCGCCGTCGACCGCACCGCATCGCGGCAGCTCGCGGACCTCGCCCGCACCAGCGGATGCAGCCTCTTCATGGTCCTCCAGGCCGCCCTGTCGACCGTACTGTCCCGGCACGGCGCCGGCGACGACATCCCGCTCGGCACGGCCGTCGCCGGGCGCACCGACGAGGCGGCCTCGGACCTGGTGGGCTTCTTCGTGAACACGCTCGTGCTGCGCGCGGACCTGAGCGGCGACCCGACCTTCCGCGAACTGCTTTTGCGCGTGCGGGAGTTCGACCTCTCCGCGTACGCGCATCAGGACGTTCCCTTCGAGCGCCTGGTGGAACTCCTCAACCCCGCGCGCTCGCAGAGCCACCATCCGCTCTTCCAGACCATGCTCGTCCTCCAGAACCACACCACTGGCGCCGCCGTCGACCTGCCCGGCCTCACGGTCAGTGACGTGCCGGTCGACGCCGGGGTCAGCAAGTTCGACCTGTCGTTCACCTTCACCGAGACGTACGACGACGACGGCGCCCCCAGCGGCATGCGGGCCGCTGTCGACTACGCCACGGAACTCTTCGACGCGACAACGGTCCACGCCCTCGCCGACCGCCTCGTTCTGCTTCTCGGCGCCGTCGGCGCGGACCCGGACCGCCCCCTGCACGCCTACGACGTGCTCACCCCCGCCGAGCGCACCCGCCTCGCCGCCTGGGGGACCGGGCCCGTCCAGGAGCTGCCCGAGCCGACACTTCCCGTGCTCTTCGACCAGTGGGTACGGCGCACCCCCCGGGCCCCTGCGGTCCGCGACGCGGACACCACCCTCACCTACGCGGAACTCGACGCGCTCGCCGCCGCCCTCGCCGACCACCTCACCGCACAGGGCATCGGCCCCGAGGACCGCGTGGCCGTCGCCCTGCCCCGCACGCACCGACTCGTCGTGGCCCTGCTCGCCGTCCTCAGGACGGGTGCGGCGTACGTGCCGCTCGACCCCGACTACCCGGCCCAGCGCCTGTCCCACATGCTCGACGACGCCCGGCCGCGTCTCCTGCTCACCACCCCCGCCATCCACAGCCGCCTCCCCGCGTCCCCCGTGCCGCACCTCTACGCCGACGAGCCCGGGAGCAGTCCCACGACGGGCGCGCCCGTCGCCGCCCGCACCGCTCCCGCGCCGCTGCCCGACCCGGCACATCCGGCGTACGTCATCTACACGTCGGGTTCCACCGGCCGCCCGAAGGGGGTCGTGGTCACCCACCGGGGCGTCGGCGCCATGGCCAGGACCCAGCGCGAACGGCTGCGCGTCACCCCGGGCAGCAGGGTGCTGCACATGGCGTCCGTCAGCTTCGACGCCGCGTTCTGGGAACTGTGCATGGGCCTGCTCTCCGGAGCCTGCCTGGAGATCGACGAACGCGAGGCCCTGCTGCCCGGCCCCACTCTCGCCGCCCTGGTCCAGGAGCGGGGCATCACTCACCTCACCCTGCCGCCTGCCGCACTCGCGGTGATGCCGCCCGGCTCGCTGCCCGCCGGCACCACGCTGGTTCTCGCCGGGGAGGCATGCCCTCCGTCCCAGGTGCACGCCTGGGCGCAAGGCCGCTTCCTCGTCAATGCGTACGGTCCGACGGAGACCACCGTCTGCGCCACCATGAGCGTCTTCCAGCAGGCGGACGGTCCGCTCGCGCCCGACCGCACGGTGTCCATCGGGGTTCCCGTCAACGGCACCCGGGTCCATGTCCTGGACGACCGGCTGGAACCCGTGCCGCCCGGCGTGGCCGGTGAGCTGTACGTCTCCGGCGACGGAGTCGCCCGCGGCTACCACGGCCGGCCCGCTCTGACCGCCTCCCGTTTCGTGGCCGATCCGTTCGACCGCGCGGGGGGCCGTATGTACCGCACCGGAGACCTGGTGCGCTGGACGACCGGCGGGGAACTCGTCTACGTCTCCCGAGTCGACGACCAGGTCAAACTCCGCGGGTTCCGCATCGAACCCGGCGAGATCGAGGCAGCGCTCACCGCCCTGCCCGGCGTGGCCGCGGCCTGCGTCGCCGTCCGGGAGGACCGCCCCGGCGACCGGCGCCTGGTCGCGTACACCGTGCCCGCGGACGGTGTGCCGGGGCCGGACGAGGCCGCAGTGCGTGCTCACCTCGCCGCGACCCTGCCCGAGCACATGATTCCCGCCGCCTGCGTCAGTCTCGAGGCCCTGCCCGTCACCCCCAACGGCAAGACGGACCGCCGGGCCCTGCCCGCGCCCCGCCAACCGGTTCCGGAAGGAGGCCGCAAGCCCGTGACCCCGCGCGAACACATCCTGTGCGAGGTGTTCGCGGAGACGCTCGGTGTGCCCGAGGTAGGCGTCACGGACGACTTCTTCGCCCTGGGCGGCCACTCGCTGCTCGCCGTGACCTTGGCCCGGCGGATCTCGGAACGATGCGGCCGGCGCCCTTCCCTGAGGTCCCTGTTCGCGGCGCCCACCGTCGAGGGCGTCGACCGGTTGCTGGGGCGCGAGGCGGGGGAGGAGAACCATCAGGAGGCGGCCGCCCCCGACCTCGCCGCCGAGGTCCGGCTGGCACCGGACATCACCGGGACGGGACGCGGGGCCACGTCCCCCGCACGCCGCCCCCAGCGGCCTTCCGCCCGTCCGCTGCTGACCGGCGCCTCCGGTTTCCTCGGCGCCTTCCTCCTGCGCGACCTCATCGAGACGACCGGCGGCCCCGTCGACTGCCTCGTACGGGCCGAGGACGAACACCGGGCGGCGCACCGGCTGCGGGCCAACCTGGAGCGCTACGGCCTGTGGCGCCCCCGGTACGCGGACCTGGTCAACCCCGTCCCGGGTGATCTCGCCGCCCCGGGCCTCGGGCTCCCACCCGCCGCCCGCACCGCCCTGGTCCGCCGCCTCGGCCCGGTCCTGCACAACGGGGCACACGTGAACTTCGCTGCCGCATACGGTGATCTGCGCGCCCCCAACGTGGCGGGTACCGAGGAACTGCTGCGTCTGCTCGCCGACTCCGCCTCACCGGGCATGCACTACGTCTCGACCACCAGTGTGTACGCCCCGTCCTCCGGCCCCCGCACGGTCACGATCACGGAGTCGACCCCGACGGGCCCCTCTCCCGCCCTGCCGGACGGGTACGCGCAGAGCAAGTGGGTCGCCGAGCAACTCGTCGGCCTGGCCCGTGAACGCGGGCTTCCGGTGACCGTCCACCGGCCCGGACGGATCAGCGGCGACACCTCCACGGGCGCCTGCCAGGACCGCGACCTGCTCTGGCAGCTCGTCAAGGGCTGCCTCCAGGCGGGCGCGGTCCCGGACCTGCCGTACGGGTCGACCGACTGGGTCCCCGTGGACTACGTCAGTGCCGCGGTCGTGGCCCTCTCCGTATCCGGCCCGACCGGTGCGCAGACCTACCACTTCACCAATCCGGACGCGCCGGGCCTGGACCGGGTCTTCGAAGCGGCCGCCCGCCTCGGGCACGAACTGCGAACCGTTCCCGCGGCGCAGTGGCAGGCCCGCGTCGCGGAGCAACCCGACAACGCGGCACAGCTGTTCCTCGGCGATCAGGGACGGACGGGGCACGAGGCGGCGGACCGGCGCCGCTTCGACTCCCGGCGGACCGCCGCGGCGGCGGCCGCCGTGGGTGTCCTCCAGCCGGCGTTGACCGACGAGATCCTGATCCGCTATCTCACGTACTTCCACGGATCAGGCTTCCTGCCGGCTCCGGGAGCGCCGGCCACGTCGTGACCGGTGGAATCCCGCAACCCCTCGTCCGGTCGGCGGCAGAGGCGCGGGGTGGCGGGAGGGCGTGCGGGCTCCGGTCGCGGGGCGGCCTGGAGGCGGGGTGGCCGCGGCCGGGCCCCGTTCCTGGATCCGGGGCCCTCGACCGAGGGCGCCAAGGGGACGGGCCGGCCCCGGCGGCAGACGGAGGTGGGCCGCCGCACGGGTGCGGGCACCTTGAGCTGTTCGCCGCCGGCCAGATGTAGCCGGCTGGCGCTGCCGGGGCCACCGGCGGATGCGTCGCCGGTGGCCCCGGCCCGGCGGGCGCGCCGGACAAGCGCGGATCAGGACTGGCCCACCCCGCATGCAAGGGCTCACGGACACCGCGGCATCATCCGTCCCTGAGCTCGGTCGGTGTCCCAACCGCGGCCTGCACGACCCGTCCGGGTCGACGGCGCAGCGCAGGCGGTCAGCGCCGATCGTGTCCTTCCCGCCGAAGCCCGATCGGCTGGTGAGAGGACCGTCGTCGACTCGTGCACAGCGTCGCCTTCCTGCCCGGTCGCGGCGGGGGATGAGCGCGAACAGTGACCACCGGCCCGGGTGTTGTCGGGGCGCGTCGTCGGGGTCGGGCCGGAACGGATCGCGGTCCTGGTCATGGGGCGCTGTCGGCCCAGCGGATGCACGCAGGGGTGCCGGGGTGGCCGTCCATTCATGAGAGCTTCACGACCCCGTCTTAATATAAGGCAAAAGAAAAGTCCCTCCCGGCTCCTTGACCGCGCGGGCGGAGCGCGGCACTCTCTCGGAGAGCGCTCTCCCGTCCACTTGTTTCGCAAGGAGCTGTTCCATGCCCGAAGTTGGGATATTCCCCCTCTCGACTCCGCCGCCCAGAGCCGTCCGCAAGGGCCTCGTCGGCGCGGTGGTCACTGCGCTGGCGGCCGCCCTGCTCGCTCTGACAACCGCCACCAAGGCCGAAGCGGCGCCCGTGCTCCTGTCCCAGGGCAAGCAGGCGACAGCCTCCAGCCAGGAGCACTACGGCACTCCGGCCGGCAGCGCTGTCGACGGTGATCCCGGTACCCGCTGGTCGAGCGCGGCCTCCGACCCGCAGTGGCTGAGCGTCGACCTCGGGGCACCCGCCGCGCTCGACCGGGTCGAGCTGAACTGGGAGGCGGCATACGCGAAGACCTACCGCATCGAGCTGTCGTCCAACGGCACCGACTGGTCGACCGCCTACTCGACAACGACCGGAGCCGGCGGCGTCGAGACGGTCGATGTCTCGGGGACCGCGCGCTACGTCCGCATGCTCGGGACCGCGCGAGCCACCGGGTACGGCTACTCCCTCTGGGAGTTCAAGGTCTTCGGCAGCACGGACGGCGAGACGGGACCGGTCATTCCCGGTGGGGGAGACCTCGGCCCGAACGTACACATCTTCGATCCCTCCACGCCGGGCATCCAGGCGAAGCTGGACCAGGTCTTCAGCGAGCAGGAGTCGGCGCAGTTCGGCAGCGGCCGCCATGCCTTCTTCTTCAAGCCGGGCACGTACGACAACATCAATGCCCAGATCGGCTTCTACACCCAGATCGCCGGCCTCGGGCTGAAGCCGGACGACACCACGTTCAACGGTGACGTGACCGTCGACGCGGGCTGGTTCAACGGCAATGCCACCCAGAACTTCTGGCGTTCGGCCGAGAACCTCGCACTCAACCCGGTCAGCGGCACGGACCGCTGGGCGGTCTCCCAGGCGGCGTCGTTCCGTCGTATGCACGTCAAGGGCGACCTGAACCTCGCGCCGAACGGCTACGGCTGGGCGAGCGGCGGGTACATCGCCGACAGCAAGATCGACGGCCAGGTCGGCCCCTACTCGCAGCAGCAGTGGTACACCCGCGACAGCACCATCGGCGGCTGGACCAACGGGGTCTGGAACATGACCTTCTCCGGAGTCGAGGGCGCACCCGCGAACAGCTTCCCCGAGCCCCGCTACACCACCCTCGACACCACGCCCGTCTCGCGCGAGAAGCCCTTCCTCTACATGGACGGCGGCGAGTTCAAGGTCTTCGCGCCGGCCAAGCGGACCAACGCCCGCGGCACCACATGGGCCAACGGCACCCCGCAGGGGACGTCCATCCCGCTGAGCAAGTTCTACGTCGTCAAGTCCGGTGCCACCGCCACGACGATCAACGCCGCCCTGAAGCAGGGGCTGAATCTGCTCTTCACCCCCGGCATCTACCACGTCGACCGGACCATCGAGGTGGACCGGGCCGACACCGTCGTCCTGGGTCTCGGCCTCGCCACCATCATTCCCGACAACGGCGTGACCGCCATGAAGGTCGCCGACGTCGACGGGGTCAGGCTCGCCGGCTTCCTCATCGACGCCGGCCCGGTCAACTCCCCGACCCTGCTGGAAGTCGGCGGTCAGGGCGCCGCCGCCGACCACTCCGCCAACCCCACCACCGTCCAGGACGTGTACGTCCGGGTCGGCGGCGCCGGCCCCGGCAAGGCCACGACCAGCATCGTCGTCAACAGCGACGACGTGATCATCGACCACACGTGGGTGTGGCGTGCCGACCACGGCGAGGGCGTGGGCTGGGAGACCAACCGCGCCGACTACGGCGTACGGGTCAACGGTGACGACGTACTGGCGACCGGTCTGTTCGTCGAGCATTTCAACAAGTACGACGTCGATTGGTACGGGGAGCGGGGCAGGACGATCTTCTACCAGAACGAGAAGGCGTACGACGCGCCCAACCAGGCCGCCATCCAGAACGGCGACACCAAGGGCTACGCCGCCTACCGCGTCGACGACTCCGTGAACACGCACGAGGGCTGGGGCATGGGCAGCTACTCCAACTACAACGTCGACCCGACGATCCGTCAGGACCACGGATTCAAGGCCCCGGTGAAGCCCGGCGTGAAGTTCCACAGCCTGCTGGTGGTCTCCCTCGGCGGCAACGGTCACTACAACCACGTCATCAACGACACCGGATCGCCCACCTCGGGCACCTCGACGGTCCCGTCGACGGTGGTGTCCTACCCCTGATGATCCACCGGTCCGCATCGGCTCGCCGGAGCGGACCGGACGCAACGCCCTCCGGGCGGGCTTCAGCCCCGCGACCCGCCCGGAGGGATCGCACAGCGCACACGCACAGATGCCGGATGCCCCGCCCGGTCCGGCGGACGGGCCGTCTCCCCACACGCCGGCCGGATTCAGGACCTGCGTACGCACGTTCCTCCGTCCGGCACCCGAACCTGCCAGGAGCAGATGTGTCGAAACTCCTTTTGCACCCCACGTCGTCACGCAGACGTGCCGGAGTGCCCCTGCTGGCCCTCGGCGCGCTGGTCGCGTCGTCACTCACCCTCACCGCCGCCCCTCCCGCCCAGGCAGCCGAGACTCTGTTGTCCCAGGGCAGAACCGCCACGGCGTCGTCCAGCGAAGGCGACGCGTACAGCGCGTCCGCCGCCGTGGACGGCAACCTCACCGGGACCCGCTGGGCCAGCCAGTGGAGCGACCCCCAGTGGCTCCAGGTCGACCTCGGCAGCAGGCAGAACCTGAGCCGTATCGTGCTGACCTGGGAAGCGGCACGCGCCAAGAACTACGAACTGCAGGCCTCCGACAACGGCACCGACTGGCGCACCCTGAAGACCGTCACGGGAAGTGACGGCGGCACCGACGACGTCGCCGTGTCCGGCGCCGGCCGCTACGTCCGGATGCTCGGCACCGCGCGCACGAGTGGGTACGGGTACTCACTGTGGGAGTTCCAGGTCTACGGCGACGGCGACGGTCCGCCGCCCGCCACCGGGGGCGCGGTCGCCGTGACCGGCTCGCAGGGCAACTGGCAGCTCACCGTCGGCGGCAAGCCCTACCAGGTCAAGGGCCTCACCTGGGGCCCGTCCGTCGCCGACGCGGCCCGCTACATGCCCGACCTGAGATCGATGGGCGTGAACACCATCCGGACCTGGGGCACGGACGGCTCCAGCAAGCCCCTGCTCGACGAGGCCGCGGCCAACGGCATCCGGGTCGTCAGCGGCTTCTGGCTTCAGCCCGGCGGGGGCCCGGGCGCGGGCGGCTGCGTCAACTACGTCACCGACGCCGCGTACAAGAGCACCTCGCTCACCGAGTTCGCCAAGTGGGTCGACGTCTACAAGAGCCACCCCGGTGTTCTGATGTGGAACGTCGGCAACGAATCGGTGCTCGGCCTCCAGAACTGCTACAGCGGCACCGAGCTGGAGAACCAGCGCAACGCCTACACGTCCTTCGTCAACGACGTCGCCAAGAAGATCCACTCCATCGACCCGGACCACCCGGTCACCTCCACCGACGCGTGGACCGGCGCCTGGCCCTACTACAAGCGCAACGCCCCCGACCTCGACCTCTACTCGATGAACTCCTACGGCGACATCTGCAATGTGCGCGGAGCCTGGGAGCAGGGTGGCTACAACAAGCCCTACATCATCACCGAAGGCGGACCGGCCGGCGAGTGGGAGGTCCCGGACGATGCCAACGGTGTGCCCGACGAGCCCACCGACGTCCAGAAGGCCGACGGCTACACCAGGGCGTGGGGCTGCGTCACCGGACACCAGAGCGTGGCGCTCGGTGCCACGCTCTTCCACTACGGACTCGAGCACGACTTCGGCGGCGTCTGGTTCAACCTGCTGCCCGACGGGCTGAAGCGCCTGTCGTACTACGCGGTGAAGAAGGCCTACTCCGGTTCGACGAGCGGGGACAACACGCCTCCCGTCATCACGAACATGGGCGTCACCCCGGCATCCTCGGCCCCGGCGGGCAAGGAGTTCACCGTCCGCGCGGACGTGCGGGACCCGGACGGCGACCCCGTGACGTACAAGATCTTCCTGAGCGGCAATTACGCCGGCGGCGACAAGCGGCTCGTCGAGGCCCAGTGGCGCTCCACCGGCAACGGCACCTTCGCCGTCACCGCGCCCGAGAAGCTCGGCGTGTGGAAGGTGTACATCCAGGCCGAGGACGGCCACGGCAACGCCGGAATCGAAACCAAGTCGGTCAAGGTCGTCGTGCCGCCCGTCGACGGCACCAACGTCGCGTTGCACAAGACCGCCACTGCCTCCTCCTTCCAGGCGTCCTACGGCGACTGCCCCTGCCCCGCCTCGCTGGTGACGGACGGGAAGACGGAGACACGCTGGGCCAGCGACTGGAGCGACCCCCAGTCGATCCAGGTGGACCTCGGCGCGCCGACCGCGTTCCGTAAGATCCAGCTGGTCTGGGACCCCGCGTACGCGAAGTCCTACGAGGTGCAGGTCTCCGACGACGGCACCAACTGGCGCACGATCCACACGACCGAGTCGGGCAACGGGGACATCGACACGATCGACGCCCCCGCCACCGCACGCCATGTGCGTCTTCAGCTGAAGGCGCGAGGCACGGCCTGGGGCTACTCACTGCACGAGTTCGGCATCTACAGCTGATCGTACGGAGCCTGATGCACGTCCGGCAGGGCCCGGCCGCCGCCGTCACGGCGCGGCCGGGTCCTGCCGGCCCGTGTCAGAGTGTTCCGCGCTCACGTCCCGTCCGGTGGCCACCTGGTCCGGCGGGACCGCAGCATGCGTACGACGCCCAGCGGGACGGAAAGCCGGACAGCCGCTGCCGTCCACCTTCCGGCCCGCGGGCTGCGCGCCACCGGCGGCAGGACGTGGAGCCGTCCCCGCTCGGCGCCGACGCGTCCGGCCCGCGGGCGGCTCAGCCGGCAGCTGGGTGCTGCCGGCGAAGCCGTGCCCGGGGCGCGTGCGATGTCAGGCGTGCTTACCGGGGGAGCACGGAGAGGGCCCTGAGGCGTGCGTGCCCGCTGCGCCAGCCCGTGACGTCGAGCGCCACATACCGTGCGGTGGTGCCTGCGGTGAAGCCGGTCGAGGTGGCCCGGCCCCGCAGCGTCCCGCCGGGCCGGTAGGTGACACCGTCGTCGCTGAACTCGACCGTCGCCCCCGGCACCCTGCCCGTCGTCCACTCCGCGAGGACCCGCCCGACGGGGAGCGGCGAGCCGAGGTCCACGACCATCCGGGCCCGGTCGGATCCCGGGGTCCACGAGGTGTGCCGGTCGCCGTCCACCGCGGCCGACGGGTCCGACATGCCTGCGGGGCGCGGTGCGTTCGGGAACGTGTCGCATCCCAGCGCGGCGTCGTCGAGCGGATAGGGAACGGTGTCGCGCAACGACACCGTCGAGGTCCGGCCGCGGCGCAGCCGGACCTTCGTGCGCTGTCCGTCGGCGGCGGTCACCAGCAGGTCGCACGACGGCCCGGTCAGCCGCATGGTCGAGGCGTCGACCACATCCGCCCTGACACCCGTCGGTACCGTCCGCCCCGTCGCCGGACGCAGGGTGAACCGGGCCGCGGCGACAGCCGCGGTCGCGCCCTTCAGCTCGGCCGTGAAGTCGGTGCCGGAGCCGGTCACCGTCTGCGAACCGGCGTAGAGAACGATGCCGGAATCCTGCCGGGGCAGCGCCACCACGGTCTTCACGGAGTCGGGGGAGAGGTTGAACAGGCTCAGATGTCCGCCAGCGGTGCTGGCGTGAACGGCGGAGTCAGCGGCCCGCGGCGCCTCCCGGGACGCCGCCGCCTTCAGCGCGGCGGGATCCCCGTTCGGATGCCCTTCCACGGTGAGGGCCTCGGCGGGACCGTCGGACAGGACCAGCATGTCGCCGTAGACGGCAAGCGGATGCGCGGAGCCACGGACCACAAGCCCGGCTCTTCCGTCCACGGAGAGCCAGCCACCGCGGCTCGTCAGCTCCGCCTCCGGGAAGCGCGTCAACTCGGTCCAGTTCTCGCCGTCGTCGGAGCCCTGCACCTGGTACCTGCTCGCCGCCGCCGACTCCCAGGCCAGGGTGACGTGGTCGAAGGCGACGGCACTGCCGAGGTCGACCGTCAGCCAGCTGTCCTGGCGCCCCCGTTCGGCGACGGCGACGGCCCAGCGGGTGGCGCCGTCCCCGTCCAGCACGAATGCCGCCTCGCGGCCGGGTGCCGCCGACGAAGCGGTGGCGACGGCGGTGCGGGCGAGATCGGTTCCGTCCGCACCGTCCCGGACGGAGAAGGAGTACAGGGAGTACCCGTACTGCGGGTGCCCGGAGACGCCCTGCATCCGGACGAAACGGTGGGAACCGCGGGGGAGCACAAGCGTGTCCACCCGGGGCCCGGCACCGCCCGAGGTGTTCCCGCTGTCCTTCGACTTCACCTGGACCGATCCCTCGGCCGCGGTGTACGTACGACTGCCGTCCAGGCCGGCCAGGCCCGGCATCGTCAGGTTGTGTATCTGCAGGTGTCCCTCACCGGCGGCCGTACCGCTCGTCGCGTAGACGACCTCGCCCGACGGGAGGGTGGTGAATCCGGCGATGCCGGTTTCGAGTTCGAGCACCGAAGCGGTCGCGTCGATGCCGTCGCGGACCTGGCGGTACGTCGTGACCGAGCGCCGCAGCACCTTGCTCGCGGTCGAGGGCAGGAACATCGGGGTGCTGCCGCTCAGCGCGAAGAGCCAGTCGTCATGGGCGGGCTGCCAGGCGAACTTGACGAAGCCCGGCTTGCTCACGGCGGCCGCCCAGGCCGCCGGCGTCTGCTGGACCACCAGCCCGGGGCCTTCGGCGAAGTCCCGTACGCCGGAGGCATTCGCGTAGAACTCCTCGTCGGACATCGGTGCCACGACACCACCGTGGGCCGCCCGCCACCGGTGCAGCAGATAGCTGATGGCGATCTCGGCCCGGGCCTCCGGCTCGTACTTCGCCTCCCCCGAGAACTTGGCGAGCCGGTACTCCGGCGCATACGCCTGGTAGGGCGCCAGCCGCTGCGCCATCGCAGCCTCCGCCCAGGCGGCGGCGCGGTCCCCGGTCACCTGGGCCAGGAAGGCCAGCGGGATCACATCGCGTCCGTAGAGGTGCTCGCGGTCCGCGACCATGGGCATCAGCGGTTCGCCCGCGTCACTCATCACCATCAGCAGGGTGCGCCACAGCGGACCCGCGTTCGGCTGCTCGGTCAGGACCTGGGGCAGGGGACGGCCCGCGGTGATGAAGTGGGCGGCGTTGCGGCCGGAGGTACGCCAGAGTTCCTCCTGGTAGTGCGGGCCGAAGGAGTTGTGGTTCTCGACGATGAAGGTGTCGTAGAGGTTCGTCGCGGTGTTCTCCCGCACGGCGACTCCGTCGACCAGGGCGGGATTGGCCAGATCCGCCGCGGGCAGACCCGCCTCGTTCCGCGTCCACCGGCCGAAGGCGGCCGTCCACTCGGCGTGACGCGGATCGGCGGGGGCCCAGGCGAGTCCCGGCGCCAGCGACTGGGCGTATACCCCCATCTCCTCCAGCTTGGTGTCGCCGACGAAGCCGCCCTTCAGCCCGTTCGGCGTCCAGCTCCCGGAGGCGGGGTCGTTCTTGCTGCCGAGGGAGGTGGTGTACTGCGCCTGCTCGCGGGCGATCGTGTCGACGTTCTGCCGCGTGACATCGTCCAGCTGGTCCCAGAGCAGCCGGGCGGCGAGCACGAAGTACAACTGGAAGGTCGTGTCGAAGAACAGCGTGCGGCCCCACTCGGAACCGCCCGTGAGGCGGTGGGAAGCCGCGAAGTGCTTGATGGTGGCGAGCGTACGGGACCGCAGCTCGTCCTTGCCGATGCCGGCGAGCTCCGAATCGTACGTGCCCTGAGTCAGGAGCACCGCGTTGCCGAGCACCACCGCGAAGCCGAAGTCCTTGGCCGTGTAGTGCCCGAGAGCCGGGTTCCACTGCGTCTCCGCCCAGCGCGTATGCGTGAGCAGAACCTGGTAATAGGTGTCCGCGATGCTGTCCCGCTCGTCGTCGCCATGACGCGTGCCGGGGGCGACGGACGGTCCCGCAGCTGCCGCCATGCCCGGGAGGCTCAGCGAGCCGGCGGTCAACAGTCCCGTCAGGCCCGCGAGTTGGATGAACCGGCGTCTGTCGTAGGTGGCCGGGTTGTCGGGCATGGGTCCTCCGCAAGAATGACAACGTTGTCAGATTTCGCTCATCCTGTCCTGTGCCCCGTTGTGCGTCAAGGGGTTCCGTGGTGTCCGGTCCG
This sequence comes from Streptomyces sp. NPDC091416, assembly GCF_044756845.1. Taxonomy (NCBI): domain Bacteria; kingdom Bacillati; phylum Actinomycetota; class Actinomycetes; order Kitasatosporales; family Streptomycetaceae; genus Streptomyces; species Streptomyces sp. NPDC091416. Next base: position 13,748 of record NZ_JBIVTU010000015.1, on the reverse strand, counting down.
CGCGGAACGAGGAAACGGAATCGCGGCTGCCGCAGGGCGCGCGGAAGAAACGGGCAGGCCAGGAGGTACGGCAGGGACGCCCGTGATGTGCATGAGCGAGTGCGGCCTGCGCCTCCGTGCGCGGGGAGCGCACGGACCGGGCCATGCCGTTCGCGATTCCGGCAGGGCCGCAGGGGCGCCTTGTCGACCCGTGCCCGTACGGATCCCGGGTGTGCCGGCGACCATCCCCGCAGGGAGATCGCCCGGACGACGGAGACGGTGACCGTGGCAGTGTCGCGGGTGTCGCGGATGACAGCGGACGTATGCACACCCCGTTCTCCCGTACGCGTGGTGGAGGGGGCCGACGCCGCGGGGTCCGTCGCCGCCCTCCCGCCCCCGCCGCCCCCGCCGCCCCGGGCGGCCTGCGCACCGCCGTACGGGCGGAGCACTCGGCTTCCTGCTGAGGCTGTTCACGGCTGAGCGGGTTCATCAGCCCGGCTCCGCCGGATTGCCGCGCTCGACGGCCCTTCGGGCCGGCGTGCCGCAGCGCCGCCCGACTGCCCGCTGCCCCGGTTCCGTTCCCTATCGGATGAAACGCCGCCCGATACCCGTGTGGCGGAGAAGCCGATTCCGCACGCTGCTGCTGTGTACAGGATGATCAAGGATCAGGGCCGGCGCCGGAGCGCGGTCGGCGCCCGCGTGGGGAAGCAGAGACAGCCACGGAGTACAGCGTCCCCGGTGCCGCGCCCGGTGCGGGAAACGCCACCGCCGCGGGCTCCGTTGTACGAGCGCGCCCGGTACTGGTTCGACAACACACTGGCCAGGGGTGTCACCGTACTCATCGGATGGCTTGCCGTCGCATGCCTGGCCGTCGTGATCCCGGTGAGCGCACTGCTGGTGTGGACGGACGAGAGGGCCCCGGACACGGCCGGCGCCAAGACGGCGGCCGTGTGGCGGAGCGTGGGGCAGACCCTCAGGCTGGGAGGAGAGGTCGGCTCACCGCTGCGCGTCATTCTGTCGGTCCTGCTGGCGTTGATGGCACTCTTCTACGTCTCCACCATCGTGGGTCTCGTCACCACGGCGCTCACCGAGGAACTCATCGCCCTGCGGCGTGGCCACTCCACGGTGCTGGAGAGCGGTCACACCGTCGTGCTCGGCTGGTCGGACCAGATCTTCACCGTGGTGGCCGAACTCGTCGCAGCAAACGCCAACCAGGGCCGGAGCGCCATCGCGGTCCTGGCCGACCGGGACGTGACGGAAATGGAGGAGGAACTGCGCAGCGAGGTGGGCGACACCGGCCGGACCAGAGTCGTCTGCCGGAACGGACGCCCCACCGACCCGGCCGCGCTCACGCGAGTCAGCCCGGCGACGGCGGACGCCGTCCTGGTCCTGCCGCGTGACCACCCCCACGAGGACGCGGAGATCGTCAAGAACCTGCTGGCTCTGCGGACCGCGGTCGACGACGACAGCCGGGTGCGGACCGTGGCGGTGGTGCGGGACGCCCAGTACCGCCTCGCCGCCGAACTCGCGGCCGGCCCGGGCGGGGTCGTGCTCGAGATCGACGACGTCACCGCGCGTCTGGTGGCCCAGTGCGCCAGACAGCCCGGACTGTCGCTCGTCTACCAGGAGTTGCTCGACTTCGCCGGCGACGAGTTCTACGTCGTCGACGCCCCGGACGGGATCGGCCGTGTCTTCGCCGAAGTGCTGAGGACATGCCCGACGTCCAGCGTGGTCGGGCTCGTACGGGCGGACGGAACCCTTAGCCTCAACCCCCCGGGCGACTCGGTCCTGTGCCCGGGAGACCGTCTCGTCGTAATCGCCCGGGACGACGACACCACACGCACCACCCTCGAACCCGCCGCATTCGACGAGTCGGTGATGACGAACCGGCCACCGGCAGCGGCCCGCCCCGAACGGGTGCTGCTCCTGGGATGGAACCGCCGCGCCCGGCACATCGTCCGTCACCTCTCCGGCCATGTCGCGCCCGGTTCCGTTCTCCACGTCGTCGCCCACGGAGGCGAGAGCCTGGCAACGGAGGTACGGGCCGCCGCCGCGCAAGCCGCTCCCACGCTGACCGTCACCTTCGGACCGGGCGACCCCACCCTTCCGGAGACGCTGAACGACGTGGACCTCTCCGAGCACGACGGTGTCATCGTGCTCGGCCCCGACCACGCCTCCGACCACTGGCCCGACCACGGGCCCCGTCATGACTCACCGGACGACCGGACGCTGGTCACGCTGCTGCTTCTGCGCGACCGTGAGCGCACGGCAGGGGTCCCGGTCCGGGTGGTCACCGAAATGACCGACGACCGCAACAGAGCCCTCGCCCCCGCCGGCGTCGGCGCCGACTTCATCGTGAGTGGAAAACTGGTCGGTCTTCTGATGGCCCAGATCTCCCAGAACTGGCACCTCGCCGGCCTGTTCGGCGAGCTACTGGCTCCGCAGGGCAACGCGATTCATCTCAAGCCCGCCGCCGACTACATCCGCCCAGGACACCGGGCATCCTTCGCCACGGTCGTCGAGGCCGCCTCGCGCCGCGGGGAATGCGCCCTCGGCTACCGCAGTCGCGGCGCCGTACGAGCAAGGATCGGCCACGAGGTGCGCATCAACCCGGCCAAGGCCGAAGTCCGCCACTGGACCGCGGACGACGAGGTGATCGTCATGGCCCGGCACTGACCTGAAGGCAGCCCGCCGGGCGGCGCGATCACCCATGGTGCCAAGGGCGGCGCATCCGGGATGTGTTGCCCAGGGCTGCCGCCCAGGAGACTGAAGGAGAGGACCTGCCCGTCTTCACTCACCAGTAGTGGCTCCGGCTCCGGCTCCGGCTCAGCCTCTGTGACTGTCCGCTGTCATCGAACACAGGCGTCTGACAGTGAACCCGGTCGCTTCGGCTTCCTTGCCGGTGAACCTGGGTCGCACGGACGGATCGTCCTCCGATGACCCGTCATCCCTGAGACGGAGCGTCCGCATTCGTGCTCGCCCACCCGGCGGACGTCGTTTGGTCTGCGGAGCGATCCTGACCGGCCTCGCCTGCTGCGAGTCTCGAAGCGCACGGCCTGGCCCGGCCCGTGGACGAGAGGAGCGCAGATGTTCCAGGCCAGGCCAGGCCGACCACGACCACCGACGAAGCAGCAAACACGCCACGCCGCGAGGGCCGCCTGCCCGGGCGTGGCGTGCGGCGCACGAGCCCGCCGCAGGGGTGCCGCGCTGGGCCCGCCGGCTCGCCTACGCGGTGCCGCTGGTGGTGCTCCCGTCCGGGGTCGGCTCGGGTGTGCGCTGACGCTGACCGGCGCCGGTTTGACTGAGCGATTGAGTCGGCCTCTGAGCGCTCACGTCGACCCGTCGAAGCGGTGCTGCAGACCCCTGCCCCGTCAGTGGAACCAGACGACGAGCCGGACGCTCTCGGGGCCATGGAGCTCGGCAAGGGTACGCATCACACTCCAGACCGGACCCCAATGGGTCGTGTCACCTGCCACCTCCTGTCGGGTGAGCGAACCTGAGCTGTTGGTCTCCTTCCAGTCGGCCGAGGTCAGCTCCGCCCAGGTGATCCAGGTAGTGCCGTACACACCATCGGGTCCGCCGGCAGCGGCGAACATGGCGCGGATTCCGTCGGATGTGTCCTCCGGCAGGCCGCGGTCCTCCGCCAGCGGACGGAAGCCGAAGTAGTTGCGGATGCCGAAGAGAGCGGCCAGCGCGTCGTAGGCATTGCCGGAGTTGAGGAGCCAGACGTCGATGGCGGACTGCCACACGGAGTCCTCGTCATCCGGACCCCAGAGATGTGCTCCGGGGTTGCACTCGACCATCCCGCTGAAATCGGTAGACATGAGGGAAGTCTGCTGCGGGGGACGGGATCCGTCTTTCGATTTACAGGTCGGCAACTGCCGCAGTGTTGGCCGATGGTCAGAGGCGCAGTTCAGTTGGCCAAGCGGGCCGACCGGGCTGCTCACGGACGAGCAGTGGGCAGTGCCGGCACCATTGCTGCCGAAGGGCGCGAGAGTGGGACCGCCCCTTGTCTGGCCGCGCCGGCAGTTGATCGACGGCATCCGGATCCGTGTACGGACCGGTGTGCCGTGGCGGGACGTGCCGGTCGAATAAGGACCATGGCCGGGCCTACGACATGTTCCACCGGTGGCAGCGCAACGGCACCTGGCAGCGGATTCTCACTCGGCTTCAGTCCCTGGCCGACGCGAGGGGCGCGATCGTCTGGGACTTGAGTGTCGACTCCACAGTCTGCCGCGCTTACCAGCAATGCGGCTGGGGCCTATTAGCGTGGTGACCGGCCGCGAGAACCGCCGGGTGGTGTGTTCACCGAGCTCGGAGACCACGGGGTGGGAAGGTCGGGCGGCGGGTTCACCGCCAAGTTGCACCTGGCGGTCGAGCAGGGACAGAAGCCCATGTCGATCGTGATCACGGCAGGGCAGCGCGGCGATTCGCCGCAGCTCGAGCCGCCGGTGCTGGAGAGGGTACGTGTGCCCCGCCTCGGGCAGGGCGACCGGCCGCGTGTCCGCCCCAACCGGGGGTCCGTGCGGACAAGGCGTACGCCTCCCGGAAGAGCCGCCGCCTACCTGCGCCGCCGCGGCATCCGCTACACCATTCCGGACAAGGCCGACCATGTGCGCAACCGCAAGAAGCTCGACTCCCTCGGTGGCCGGCCGTCCGGGTTCAACGCCGAGGACTGCAAGGCTCGGCATGCCGTCGAGTGCGGCATCACCCGCATCGAAAGGATTCGGGTAGTGGCCAACAGATACGACAAGCTCGCGGGCCGTTACGAGGCCACTGTCCTCGTAACGGCCATCAATGAATGGCTGGACCAGCTAAATCAGGGGTGACGGAGGGATGTCCGTGGAGTCGCGGAGGTTCAGGTGTTGATGGCATGTTCGACGAACTGGCCGCAGGCGTGGAACCCCAGGCGGCGGTACACAGGCTCCCCGTCGGCCGATGCCTGCAGGACCGCGATGCTGTGATCTCGTTCGCGGGCAGCGTGAAGGGCCGCGAGCGTGATGGCTCCGCCGTAGCCGCGTCGGCGGTGGGCGGCCAGGGTGGAGATGTTGTAGATGCCGGCGACTCCCGCGTGGTGGAACACCTCGGCAGAGCAGACCGGACTGTTCTCCACGTAGCCCACCAGGTACCGGGCGGGACAGGTAGCGGCCAGGGCCCGGGAAGCGGCCCGGGCGAAGAAGGCGCGGACGGTTTCGGCGGGTGGATTCCAGTTCGCGGCCAGGACCGTGGCGTAGTCGGCGAGCTGTTCGGGCGTGGTTACTGTTCGGATGTCCAGACCCGGGACAGAGGGAATCGGCAGGGCGTCGTCCAACTCGGCCCACATCGCCGTCTCACGCTCGGACACCGGCAGTCCGGCCGCCGTCAGGCGGGCGCTGAGATCTGTCGGTGTCGAGGCCGGTCCCACCCACCAGGAGAAATCGCGGCCGGTGCCGGCCAGCGTCCCGACGGTCTCGGAGATGCGGGCCGCGGCGTCGCCGGCGGCGAAGCGGGCTGCGGCAACGATGTTAAACGTGTCGTCGTCCAGGCCGCTGTCCGCGACCAGGAGGTCACCGGTCTCTGCGACGGTCGCAGCGGACATGCTCCGGTGCAGATGGCAGGCGTGTTCCGCCAGGTTCCGTTCCATCCTGTCCGTCAAGTCGGCTTCATGGAGAAAGTAATCATTCACAGGGACCGATCCCAGCACGACTGAGCGAAGACTGCACCTCATTTTAGGCCGTGCCACGCCGCCGACCAGCACCTTCGATATGCGTCCTAGGTTGGTGTGCGTGGAGACGCGGGGGCAGAGGTATCGGTATGAGGTCCGGCTGAGCTGAAGGCGCTCGCCCGGCCGGGTGGTGAGGGGGCGGAGCCTCCGTTCGTCGGCGGACTTCGGAGAGTGGGTTTCTGCGCCGCGACCACATCCTCACCCACCTGCGCGCGCGGCTGCCATCGGCGCCTTGACCGACTCGGCTTCCTCGGCCTCTCCGGCGACAGCGGCGATCCGATGATCGTCACCGGCTCCGAGGCCACCCACGCCCGCAAGCTCACCCCCGGCGAGAAGGAGGCCAACCGGGTCATGGCCGCCACACGCGCCCCCTTCGAACACGGCTTCGGGTACCTGAAGACCTGGCGCATCCTCACCAACTCCGCACCGAACCCGCTCGCGCCACCGACCCTCTGCGCGCTCTCCTGATCCTCTCGAACCTAGAGTTTCACGCTGACAGATGACCAGTCATATTCGGCGCGGCACCGTTCCGTCCTGCCAGCGGTAGAGGTCGCGCAGCAGGGAAATCTCGGCGCCGTGATGGATCAGCTCCCTGTTGACGTGCAGGACCCTGTTCTCCATGGGAAACCGCTCGGGCCCCACCGTGGGCGGATTATCCAGGTCAGCGTCCGAGAGCTCGCGGACCCCCGTGTTCCATCTCCCGTACATCTCATCGAGCTGTTTCAGCGCCTCGTCAGCGGTCCCCGCGTAGGCGAATGCCTGGGACTCGAGGTCCTGGCCGCCGAAGTACCATCCGACCCGATAGCCCAGGCACGAGACGACGATGTGTGCCAGCCGCCAGGCAATCGTGGTCACCGGCGCCGGCACCGGGGCAGGGGAGGCGAAGTCCATCGTCCATTCCCCCGGACCTTCCGACATCGGTGCGTCCGACGTACCACGCGGGCGGATGCTCCAGCAGCCGCGCACCGGCTCCCAGAAGTACTCCTCGCCGGAAAGACCCTCCAGTCGTGGCCGCAGGTTCTTGCCCCAGTACCAGTCCAACTGGTCCGCGATTCGCTCGCTTCTTGTCATTTCCGCACACTACATACAGCGGAGACCTGGCTGCGCCCCTGGCGGACGCCGTCACCGGCCGTGGGTCGGAGGCGTACCGCACCAGGAGATGACGCTGGGGCGTGATGCGCCCTTCGGACCGCGCCACGGCCAGCGTCACAGCCGCGACCGTTGACATGACTGATGATCAATATCGCAGACTCCCGCCCGAGATCAGCATGAGTATCCCGAGCGAGCACCAACGCCAGGCCTTCGACCTGCATGGTCGAAGATGGCGAAGCTCATAGAACGCCGCGGTCGCGGCTGGTTCGTCCCTTGCTAGGGCGCCTGTTTCAGAAGTGGATCACCAGCGGGTGCGACGGTCTGCGGCGGCGTGCCACCAGCGGGGCGGAGAGGGGACTGTGACCTGGGAGGCCGACTGTTCGGGGTGCAGCCCGAGGCTCTGCAGAGCCTCGGCGTGGATGTGGACGTCGAACCAGTCGTACCAGTGGTCGTCTGAACTGATGCCGCAGGCGAGGTCCCAACCCGTGGTCGTCGGGCTCGGCGAAGACGCCGCCGGGCGGCACGACCTGCAGATCCCACTTTGCCGGGCGTCGGCTGCGTGCTGGTGCGCGCGGGCGATCGTGGAGTCCACCGAGATGTCCAAGGTGATCAGGCCCTTCGCGTCGGCCCAGGCCTGGAGCTGCTCCAAGATGCGGTGCCATATGCCGTCACGCTGCCATCGGCCAACAGCCCGTACACCGTCTCCCACGGCCCGCACCGCTCGGGCAGATCGCACCACGGCATATCCGCGCGGGTCCGGAACCGTATCCCGTTGATCAGCTGCCGCTTGGTGTGCACCGACGGTCGGCCAGCCTTGATGTCCTGCGATAGCAGAGGTTCCAGCGTCGCCCATGAGCGTCTGTCAGATCCCCCCGAGCCATAGAACCTGATCATCGCACGGCCTTGATCCACTTCCGAAGCAGCCCGGTGCAGGCACCGACCGCGCGGACCCGTAGGACGTCTGACCGTCGAGGAGCGGGGTCGCCCGACGGGACTGGGGCCCGCTCCTCTACGCGGAGAGCAGCGGGTCGCGTGAACGGTGATAGCCCCCTGTACCGGTTCGTGACCTTGCCCATGTGTGCGGCGGAATCGACGCCGTACTCGTCGTCGACCAATGGCGGAGGCCGGACGGCAGCCCGGTCTCGGCCTGGGACACCGCAACCTGGCACAGGTGCAGACGCCCGACCCTGGCGGCCGGGTTCGACAGGGACGGTGTCCCTGTCAAGAACGAAGCACTGGTTCCACGCCTGCCTCCGCGTGGTGCGGGTGAGGATCCTCCAGCGCGCCCGCGCCCGTGGCCCGGTCCGGCCTGCCGGAGGACGGGCCGGACCGGGCCACGGGCGGTGGATCAGGAGGTGCGGCAGACCGTGCCGTTGAGTGTGAACGTCATCGGGATGGGGTTGGCACCGTCGTTGGCTCCGACGATGCCGAAAGTGGCGGTGGAGCCGCCGCGTGGCGTCAGCTCGGCGTTGGTGCCGTTGTCGGTCACATGGACGCGTGTTCCCGAGCTGGTGACGTTCGCGTTCCACGAGCTCTGCACGGCCTGGCCGGTGGACGGCCAGGTGAAGTCCAGCGTCCAGCCGTTGATCGGGGCGTCACCGACGTTGGAGACCGTGACGGTGGCGACGAATCCGTTGCCCCAGCCGCTGTCCACCCGGTAGTTGACCAGGCAGCTGCTGTCGCGCGGAGCCGTGGTGGTGAAGGTCAGCGGATCGGAGGGGCGCGAGAGGCGGCCGTCGGCGTCCCGGGTGAGCACGTTGACCGTGTGCTCGGATCCCGGCGGCAGGTTGTGCAGCGTCGCAGAGGTGGATGTCGAGGTGGCGAGCAGCTGGGCGTTGGCGCCCAGGCGTTCGTACACCTCGTAGCGCACCGCTTTGCCGTTCGCGGGGGCCGTCCAGCTCACCGTGGCGGTCGAACTGTCCGTGACGGTGGTCTTCGGTGCGCCGGGTGCGCCGACCGAGGCCGCGGGGGCGTGCGGGGCGACGGTGATGGTGGTGATCGAGTACGGCGGCAGCACCTGGTCGCCCCCGGCGGTGGCGGCCACCCGGGTGACATCGGTGTCGCCGCGGCCGTAACGGTGTACGACCGGTTCCTGGGCAGTGGGCGTGTATCCGGCGTAACTGATGTCCGCGGTGTGGGAGTTCAGCGGGTCCTTGTTGATCAGCATCACGCTCAGCGTGCCGTCGGCCCGGTGCACGGCGTGCGCGGAGACCTGCTCGCTGTCAGTGGAGGAGGCGACCATCGTGTCACCGGGGCGACCCAGCTTGGTCAGCGACTTGATACCGAAGTACGGGTGGAACGGCGTGTTCACGGCCGGCTGGCAGACGTCGCCGACGCATCCGCCGCTGGAGAGCAGGCCGAAGTCGTTGAAGTCGGTGTCGCCGTCCACCGTCCCCGCCTCGGTGGGCCCGTTGTGGACGTTCCACCAGTCGACGTTGAAGACGCCGTTCTCCAGCGCCGTCATGTAGGTTTCCGCGGCGAACAGGCCGTTGGGGCGGCTGTTCATCTGGACGTTGGAGTTGACCTCGGTGAGCGCGATGCCGATCTCCGGCGAGCGTTCACCGGCGTACCGTTCGATCTGCCGGCGGACCTCGCGGAGCTGTCCGGGCAGCCGGGCGGTCCGTTCCAGGGCCTCGTCGGCGGTGGCGCCGCCCGGGTAGGAGTGCACGATGGCGAAGTCGATCGTTCCGGCGACCGCGGACAGCACGGTGTGGTTCCAGTCGGCCGAGTCACCCGGGCCGGTGATGCCGTCCGGCCAGTCGCCGGGCGTGGTCAGCACGGCGCCGATCTTGATCGTCGGGTCGGCCGCCTTCATCGCCTCGGCGTAGGCGAGGACGTTGCGGGCGTACTCGCGTGGGCTCTTGTCCGCGTGGTCGTCGGCCTCCCAGCCACCGCCGTAGTGACCGTTGCCGTAGATCTCGTTGCCGATCTCCCAGTACTTCGCGCCGTAGCCGCGGGTGACGTTGGCGTACCGGACCCAATCAGCGGCCTCCTGAGGGGTGCCGGTGCCGTAGTTGGCGATGATCATCGGCTGTGAGCCGGTGGCGCGGACGCTGCCCATGAACTCGTCGAAGGTAGTGCCGGGCGCCACGTAACCGCCGGGGGCGGTGTGGTCCTTCCAGTGGTAGATGTCGCCGTAGGAGCCGCCGGGGTAGCGCATCATGCCGACGCCTGCCTCGCCCAGCAGGCCGGTCACCTCGGGGTCGTTCATGTGCGAGTCCCAGAGTGCGTGGTTGACGCCGAACGCAGCCTTGTCGATGGTGCCGAGCCCCACCCCCGCGTTGACGGATACCTCGACGGTCGACGCCTCGTCCGCGGCCGTCGCCGTGGCGGTCCGGCCGGTCGCGGCGGGCGCCGGGGGAGCGGCGGCGAGGGCGGCGATCGTGGCGAGGGCGAGGACGAACGCGGCGGCCGGGCGTCTGCCCGCGGTTCTTCCGGCTCTGCGGGACGGCCGGCCTAACCGGCCGGTGGCGGGGAGGTGGGCGAGCGGCATGACGTGTCCTCCTCGGGCGAGTGCCGCGTCGGTCGGCAGGACGCCCGGCGTGAGTGGTCGGTGGGGTGCCTTCGTTGCGTGTATGGGAGCGCTCCCATGATGATGCGGGGGAGGCATGACCGCGTCAATGGTGCGGACGAGGGCCATCGGAGCCGATCCAGTCAAGATCTGGCTGTGCCGGTTGTTGGCGAGGTGCGGCAGGCAGGCGGATGAGCTGGGCAGCCATCGGGCACTGCTTCTGCGGCCGCTCTGGAACCAGGACCCGCACTTGCCGCAGACGGACTGATCGCTGTTGCGGGTCGTGGGCTCTTCGCGGCACGTCAGCGGGCCCTGGCGTCTGCGCGGGCCGGATGTTCGCCAGCCCGCAGCCTCACTCGGCCGTATCCGGAGTCCAGTTCTGTCACCGAGTGGCGCGGGTCAGGGTTCGGGGACCAGCACACTGAGCGCATGCGATACGAGGAGAAGCCGAAGCTCACCGCTGCGGGAGCCCTGGTTCCCGTGGCCGTCCTTGCCGCCTCACCAGTGCTGCTGATGGCCGGAGCGCCGGTCCGCCGCCGATACCTCCGCTACGTCTTTCGCGATGAAGCCCCACTGATCCTGGACAAGGAGCAGGGGCGAGTCAGCGTCCACTGGTTCGTGGTCAACAGCCGTCTTCTCGCATGCCTCTGCTGGCCCACAGAGGCGCTCTCCCGGCTCGTCTCACGCCGAGGTCGGACGGCAAGCTGAGCCTGTTCCCGTGTGATGGGGCGGTTTCGCTTCCCGGTCGAGGAACAGTTTCCCGGTCGAGGAGCAGTGGCCCTTGTGGACATCGAGGGGTGCCCCATGCTTGGTGGTGTTGCCGATCGAGCTCCTGGCTCCGGACAGTTCCCATGCCTCGCAGTCGTTGCGATTGCCCGGCGCGGGCCGTTCGAGGCGCTCTACCGGCGGAGCGCCGAGATCAGCCCGCCGGGCCGCTCCTCGCGCCGCGGCGGGGTGCGGATCGGACGGCCGTAGGCGGCAGCGCGCTCGCGCAGGGTGTGGCTGTCGGCCTCCCAGCCGTGTCCGGCCAGCCAGCCCACCGGGTCGTCGGGCGTCTCCGAGAGCCACATGGACGCCGCCGATCCCGGCACGAGCTTCGCGCTGAAGCGCTCGATCACGCCGCGCGATCCCAATGTCAGCCCCATCCGACTGCCTGTTGCCGACTGCGCGCTGATCCGGGCCAGCAGCAGTTCCACCGCGTCCTCGGGCAGATAGATCAGCAGTCCTTCGGCGATCCACGCGGTCGGCATGGTCGGGTCGTGCCCTGCGGCGGCCAGCGCGCCTGGCCAGTCCTCACGCAGATCCACCGCGACGGTGATCCGCTCGCAGCGTGCGACGGCCCGCTCCTGGCGCAGCACCGAAGCCTTGAAGTCCAGTGGTGCAGCGGTGTCGACCTCGAACAGCCGGGTGCCCTCCGGCCAACCCATCCGGAAGGCCCGGCTGTCCATGCCGGCGCCGAGCAGCACGACCTGCCGGACCCCGGATGCGGAGGCCTGCTGCAACAGGTCGTCGAGGAACTTCGTCCTGATGACGATGGAGAACGACACGGCCAGTCGACGGCGTCGCGCGGTCTCGTCATCCGGCAGCGGCGGCGAGGAAGGCCACAGGCCGCCGGCAGCGGCGAAGGCTTCTGCCAGTGGGTCGCGGAACAGAGCGTTCTCCCGCTCGGTCTCCAGCGCCCGCACCCTGGCCACCCCCACCGCCGTGGCCCACACTCCCGACGGCTGCACCCGCTTCTGCTCATTAGCCACTACGCCAGCCTAACGAGCTCGTGCACGGTTAGGGTCTGCTCGATGGGTCGCGTGACTCGCCTTGCGAAGTATCGCTGCGGTCAGTATGGGGCGGGGCGATCTCTTTGACGACGAATGGGCACGGTTGGAGCCGCATTTACCGAGGAATGTGGGCCGGGTGAGTCGGCGGCTGGCGGTACGCCTTCTGCTGTTGTTCTGGCCGGTTCGGCCTCGTCCCTGTGCTCTGTAGCGGTATGACATGAGTTCCATGCGTGATGGCTGACAGGGGAGTAACTCGGGATGCGTACGCTGCTGTTCGTCGTACTGGCGGTGCTCGCCGGGGTGGGCTGGTACTGGTCGAGGTACCCCGGCAAGTGGGTCTTCGCCTTCAGTGCTGTGTACGCGGACGAGCGGTCGGCTCTCAGGCGCTGCCGGCGTGATCTGAGCACGTTGGCCAAGGAGGCCCGCCAGGCCGAGAGAGCCGCGCAGCGGAAGGCCGACCGGGCGGAGACCGGGTACCAGCAGGAAATCCGGGCGTTGGAGAAGGAGATCAGGGTACTGCTGGACCCTGGGAGAGGGCGGCTTGTGAAGGGCCCGGTCGGGGACATCACCGTGTACGAGCACGTGGTAGAGCTGGCCGGTCAGTCGGGTGTGATCCCGCTCGCGGGGCTGAAAGCCGTGTTCCGGTCCGATCCCACGTACATGATCGACCTGACCGAGCCCAGCGGCCGTACCCACCGGGCGAAGTACCCCCGCCGCCGCGACCCGGACTGCGAGAACGCCTCGTTTTTCACCTCGGAGCAACTCAGCGACTTCACCCTCGATATTTTGAACGCGGCAGCCGATGAGTACGAGTTCCGGGCACGCCAGAGCTCTCGGCTGCCACAGGCCCGCAAGGAACTCGAAATCGCACGGGCCGATACCTCCGCCCGCGATGAAGCCGTGGAGAACCTGCGCACGGTCTGTGCCTGGCAGAAGACCAACCCCCGCCGCGAAACCGTTCTGGCCGACCTGGATGCCGAACGTCACCGATGGCAGCAGCTCACGGGGAAGATTCCCCCACGGTAGGTCGTTACCCGGCAGGGCGGCTGTCATCCTGTCTTCACGGCGGTAGCTATGGCGCTTTCTTTGTCGGCGTATCCACCTGGTTCGCGCTCGCCTTCTGGGCGGGGCGTGGTGTGGAACAGTTCGGGCGCTGGTTCTGTGATCACCTGGGTGTTGAGGTGGCTTGCCGTGATGGTTGCCTCATCTACCGGCAGGGCATCGCAGTTGGCGCCCTGGAAGTTGTGTGGGTCAGCGACCGCTTTTACCTCTGGCAGGGCTTGTTTCGCCGAGTTCAGGACAGGCCCTTTGCCTGCGGCGGCTGCCTGCCTGCAGCCCTGCCACCGGTCAGTGAGGACGGAGGATGATGGCCTGCTGGCTGAGGAGACTATTGAGAGTGCCGCAGTAAACTGCAGGGCTGGGCGTGATGCCCGGAGTCTGTTCGATGCGGTCCGAGCTCTGACTCGCGCTGGCCGGAGCCACGGCTCCGTGGCCCGCGAGCTCGGCTGGGAGTGTCGCACTGTCGGCATGTACGTTCATGCCCGTACCTGGCAGGCCACCTTGATGGTCGGCTTTCTGTCCCGTCCCGGGCCTAACTTGATCTTTAACCTGTGCGGCGTGGACGTGGAGTCGTTGACTTCTTCGTTCGTCGCTTGGCGGAGCCTGGTTTGCCGACTGTGTGCACGTCATA
>NZ_JBIVTU010000014.1:0-276843 GCF_044756845.1 Streptomyces sp. NPDC091416 | reverse complement strand
GGGGGGGGGGGGGGCGGGCCGCTCGGGGGGGGGGGGGGGGGGGGGGGGGGGGGGGGGGGGGGGGGCGCGCCGGGGGGGGGGGGGGGGGGGGGGGGCGGGGGGGGGGGGGGGGGGGGGGGGTGGGGGGGGGGGGGGGGGGGGGGGGGGGGCGGGGGGGGGGGCCCGGGCGGGCCCCACCGCCGCGGATCCCCTGCCGCGGTTCTGTGGAGCCGTTCCTTACGGGGCCGGGGCCCGCCGGCCCTTGGACCGGATCACCGGCGCGACCACCGCGGCCGCGAGGGACCCGATGGCGCACGCGAGGAACACCTGCAGATAGCCCTGGTCGTCCAGGACGTTGTGGCGTTCGAGGATGGCCGCGAGGGCCGCGATGCCGAGCGCGCCGCCGATCTGGCGCGTCGTCATGAGCAGTCCGGTACCGGAGGCGAAGCGCTGCGGCTCCAGCGAGGCGGTGGCCGCGTTCGAGATGGCGGTCAGGGCCGCGCCGATGCCGATACCGGCCACGACTCCGATGGGCAGCCAGACCGCCGCGTACTGCCGATCCGTACCGAGCAGCAGGTACATCGCGGCGCACGAGACGCCGAAGAGCCCGGCGCCCACCGCCAGCGCGGCCCACTGGGCCCCGGCTGCGACCCGGCGCCCCACCACCAGGGCACCGACCGCGGCGCTGAAGGCGCCCGGCGTGACGGCCAGGCCGGCCTTCAGCTCCGAGTACCCCCATACGGCGTTGAGAAAGAGCAGCGAGGAGAGGAGGTAGGAGTACATGGCCGCGCCGAAGAGCAGCGAGGACACGTTGGTGGCGGCGAACGCGCGGTTGCGCCACAGGTCCCACTCGATGGCGGGCGCGACGTGCCGGCGGGACAGCAGCAGGGCCACCAGCACCAGGACGGCGCCGCCCGCGAGCAGAGCGAGGACCCGTCCGCTGCCCCAGCCCCAGTCCGTTCCCTGGGTCACACCGAAGACGACGCCGCCGATGCCCAGGGCGAGGGCGAGGGTGCCCACCGGGTCGGGCAGCCTGCGCCCGCTCGGCTCGTCACCCGCGAGCCGTGCCGAGACCGCCACGATGGCCAGCCCGATCGGCAGGTTGATCAGGAAGACGCTGCGCCAGCCCCACACGTCGACCAGCAGACCGCCCAGGCTCGGCCCCACGGCCGCGGCCATGCTGCCGACCGCTCCCCAGACGCCGACGGCGACCTGGCGGCGGGCCGCGGGTGTGTGCTGGAGCACCAGACCGAGCGCCGAGGGAATCATCCCCGCCGCCGCCACGCCCTGCAGCGCACGGGCCCCGACGAGCATCGGCACCCCGGTGGCGAAGCCGCTCAGCACGGAGGCGAGGGTGAACAGGGCCGTGGACCAGAGGAAGAGCCGCTTGCGTCCGATGACGTCGGCGACCCGCCCCGCGACGGCGAGCAGTGCGGCGAACACGACCGTGTACGACGTGACGACCCAGGTCAGCTGGGACAGCGAGGCGTCGGGGAAGTCGACGCGCAGGTCGGAGAACGCGATGTTCACGACCGTGGTGTCGAGGACCGCGAGGAAGGTCGCCCCCGACGCGACGAACAGCGCCAGCTTCGAGGCGGCCGATGCCTCCGGTGAGCCCTGCGGCGCCTGTTCCCCGGCCGACGCCGCGACGTCAGCCGGGCCGGCCCCGGGTGACTGCGGTGAAGCGGTGGTCATGCGTGGTCCCTTCGTCAATGGATCCACGGCGTTGGACCCACAGGTAAAACTAAACGACCGTGCGTGCATTTAAAAGGCCGATTCGGTTGCGGGCAGGGGTCACAGGCGTTCACTCGCCCGGCACCGGACGGGCGATGAAGTCCATCGCGGCGTCGACGACCGCCGCTTCGCCGAGGACCTTGCGATGCCCGAGCCCCGCCGTGACGACCAGCTCCGCGCGGTCGCCGTACGCCGCCTTGAGCGCGTACGCCTGCTCGACCGGGACCATCTCGTCGTCCTCGTCGTGGATGATCCGCATCGGCACCTTGATCTCGTCGGGGCTGCGGGTGGCGTCGAAGAGCTCCCACGGGCGGGCGACCTCCGCGAACAGCCGGTGCTCGATCCGGTCGCGCAGGTCCCGCCGCAACGCGGGCCGCAGACCCAGGATGTCCGCGAACTTGTCGGGAAAGTGGCCGAAGTCCTTCACCGCGGCGACCGTGACCAGACGGCCCGCCTCGGTGCCGCCCCGCAGCGCGAGGAGCACGCTGGTGGCGCCCAGCGAATGGGCGATCACCGAGTGGAAGGCGCCGTACCCGTCCTGGAGCCGGCGGATGATCTCGCGGTACTGAAGGATCGTCGCGCCCCGGCCCCCCGACTCACCGTGCCCCGGCGCGTCGAAGGAGACGGGCGTCAGGCCCAGTTCCCGCAGCCGCGGCACGAAGGCGGCGTACCGGGAGGCCCTGGACTGCCAGCCGTGCAGCATCAGGACGGGGCGTTCGCCGTCGCCCCAGCGGTACACCCGGACCCGCTGCCCGCCGATGGTCAGTTCCTCGGTGACGGCCTGCTCGTGAACGGCCTGCTCGCGGGGCAGGATCCGGCCCCGCCGGACCGGATTGCAGAAGAGGGAGAAGACCGCACGGCCGGCGAGACCGGGCGCCGGGCCGGACAGCGCGTTCAGCACCGCACCCGCGTGCCGCGCCCCGCGCGTCATGCTCCGGCTCCGTGGGGCCGGGCCGCGTACCGCCGCAGCGCCTGCTCCGTCAGCTCCTCGGCGGCGCCCGTGTAGCCGGCCGGGTCGAGCAGCCCGCGCAGAGCCTCCGCGTCGAACCGTTCGGCGATCGCGTCCTCCTTCGAGAGAACCTCCGCCAGGGACAGGCCCGAGGCCGTGGCCTCGCGCGAGGCCCGGCTCATGACCTCCTTGGCGGCGGCCTTGCCGAGCACCGGCGCGAGCACGGCGGCCAGCCGCTCCGAGACGATCAGGCCGCCGGTCAGGTCCAGGTTCGCCCGCATCCGTCCGGGCGACACCTCCAGACCGGCCACCAGCTCGCGTGCGGTGTGCGCGGCGCCTCCGGCCAGCCGCAGGCACTCCCGCAGCGGCACCCATTCGGCGTGCCAGGCACCGGCCGAACGCTCGTCCTCGGACAGCATCGCGTGCGTCAGCACACCGGCGTACGCGGGAACCTGGAGGGCCGCCGAGCGGATCAGCGTGGCCAGTGCGGGGTTCCGCTTCTGCGGCATCGCCGAGGAAACCCCACGGCCGGCCGCGGCTGGCTCCGCGACCTCCGCGGTCTCGGTCCGGGCCAGCGACTGCACGTCCACCGCGATCTTCCCCAGCACGCCCGTGGTCAGGGCGAGTTCGGCAGCCAGCGCCGCGATGGGGGCACGGTGGCTGTGCCAGGGCAGGGCCGGGGCGGACAGGCCCGTCTCCGCGGCGAACCGCTCGGTGAGCCGCGCCGCGTACCCCTCGGCAACCGCCTCCCCTCGCGCGTCCCGGTGCAGCTTCTCGTACTCGGCGTAGCCCGCCAGCGTGCCCGCCGCCCCGCCCAGCTGGACCACCAGACCCTCGGCCCTCACCCTGCGCAGCCGGTCGGCGGCCTCGCACACCGCAGCCAGCCAGCCGGCCGCCTTCAGGCCGAAGGTCGTGGGCACGGCGTGCAGGGCGAGCGTGCGGCCCGCCATGAGCGTCCGCGCGTGCTCCTCGGCCAGCGCGCCCAGAGACTCCGCGATGCCCTCCAGATCCGCCACCAGGAGATCCAGGGTCCGCCCGGCCACGAGCATCAGCGCCGTGTCGAAGATGTCCTGGCTGGTCGAACCGCGGTGCACGTGGTCGGCGGCATCCGGGGCCTTGGCGGCCACCAGGGCGGTGAACGCCTGGACCAGGGCCACCACCGGGTTGGCCGCTCCCCGGCCGAGCACGGCGATCTCCCGCAGATCCAGCTTGTCGGCCCGGGCCAGCGCGGTGATCGCCTCGGCGGCCTCCACCGGCACGTTGCCGAGGCTCGCCTGGGCGCGGACCAGCGCGGCTTCCGCGTCGAGCAAGGCCTGCAGCCAGGCCCCGTCGGAGGTGGCGGCCTCCGCGGGCGTGCCGGCCCGCACGGGACTGAGCAGCCCGGCGTCCAGGACGTGCGGCGGGGGCGAAGAGGGCGGGGTGGTCGTGCTCACCTTGTCAGCTCTCCCATCATCTCGGTGTCCGGTAGAAGGCCGCGGTCCAGGCCGAGTACGGCGTGCGCGATGGCGTCCGAGTCCTGAAGGGTCACCGAGTTCACTCCCGGCCTTATGCCTGCGGCCGTGGCCCAGTGCACGGATTCGGTGGGGACGCCGAAGGCGAAGCGCCGCGGATGGGCCCGGCCGTGTGCGTCGATCAGGTGGAACGGCGCGTCGGTGACGGCGAGACCGCCCGTCTCGTACACCGAACCGTCGGGGTCGGTGACCTCGTAGGTACGGCACTGCCCGGAGGCCAGGAGCTGGAGCAGCAGCGGATCGGCGGTCACCCGCAGGTCGATCTCCGGCAGGCGTGCCTCGATCAGCGTGGTGGCCCGGGTCAGCGAGCCCGGCACCGAGGCGGACTCGATGGTGAACGCCCGGGCCTCCTCGTCCGTGCCGGACCGGACGTCGGGGCCGAGCACCCGCAGCACCCCGGCCTCGATCAGGGCGATCGCCTCCTCGATCCGGCGGGCGGGCGGACCGATGGAGAGGAACGCGTTGAGAGGGGTGTACCAGCCGTCCAGGTGCCGGCGGTGCGAACTCCCGGTCAGACCGCCGTGATCGACGATCAGCCGGAGCTCGTTGCGCAGGTCGCGCAGGACGTCGAGGGCCGCCTTGAGCGGCCCTTCCACGTTGCCGTCGCGCGCCGCACGCAGGTCCTCGTGCAGATGGCCGAGCAGCCAGTCCTGGAAGTCCTGCGTCGAGGAGAAGGCGCGGTCCGCATACGGGCGGGCGATGCTGTCCCAGTTCCAGCGCTCGCCCGGGGCGATCCCGAACTCCGCGATCACGTCCTGCTCCTGACCGCTGCCCGGCGCGGCCGCCAGGTAGCGGGCCCGCAGCCGTCGCGCGTCGCCGGCCCGTCCCTCGGCGGTGAGCAGGGCGCTGTAGTAGACGGTCTCGACCTCCTTGGAGACCAGCGGCCACAGCGTGGCGTGGAAGTCGAGGCCGTCGTGGAGCCGGGACCGCTCCCGCAGCTCCCGGATCACTTCGGCGGTCAGTACGGTCGGCACATGGCGGCCGTGGGCGCCCTTCTGGTTCTCCCCCCGGGAGTGGAAGGGCAGCCCTCTGCGGGAGCCCGCCACCAGGCGGGGTTCACGGCCCGACGCCAGATAGACGAGCCGGTCGTGGCGCCGGACGAAGCGGCCGCCACGGCCGAGCGTCAACAGCGCCATGTAGTCGAAGAAGTTCAGGCCCAGCCCGAGCAGCGCGACGGTCTCACCCGGCTGCACCCCCGAGAGGTCCACGTCCGCCGGGTTGGCGGGCACCACATAGCCGAGACCGTTGGCCCGCGCGAAGCCGCCGAACTCGCGCTGCCGCCGGGACCGGCGCACGGGAAGATGCCCCTGAGCCAGGACGACCGCGTCCAGACCGTCGATGAGCGTGCCGTTGTCCAGGAGCACGCTCTGCACGCCGTCCGGCCCGCCGTCGCCCGCCGGCTCCTCCTCGATCGACACCGCGCGGGCGCGGTGCACGACGGTGGTCAGCAGGGACGGCGCAGTCTTCGTGACGCGCCGGAAGACCCATTCCAGGTAGTGGCCGTAGAAGGCGCGGGACGGATAGGAGTCGGGTCCCAGAGAACGCGCCTCGGCCAGGACCCGCTCGTCGTAGTGCTGGTCGTCCATCGGCCCGATGAGGATGAGGAAGCGTGCCCATTCGTACAGACTGGGGCCCGGGGCGAGCACGCCCTCGACGTCGACGCTCTCATCGGTGAACATCGTGACCTGGGACGCCACCGTGTTCATCAGCAGGTGCTCGGACTGGTCGGTGCGCCACACCTGCCCCGCCCCGGGCGGAAACGGATCGACCACATGCACGGTGATCGACACCTCCCGCGGCGCCGACCCGGCGTTCGTACACAGCCGTTCAAGCAGCGAGAGCCCGCGGGGCCCGGCACCGATGAGGCAGACGTTGAGCTGTCGGCTGGTCATAGTCGCTCTCTCCACTGAGTCGGAAAAGTCGTTGTGGACCCACCACCGGTCCCGCGGGCCGGCCATGCCTCACTTGGCCGCGGCAACACCGCTCAGCCGCATCCCGCCCGGCGCCCGCACCGGGATCCGGCCATGGCCCTGCACGCCGCGGGCCAGGGCCGTGGTCAGGTACGCCCTGCTGGTGCGGTGCCGCTCCGGAGCGGCCGCGCCCAGGTCGCGCAGGGCGTCCACGACCTCGCGGAGATCCAGCGCGATCTCCGCGAGGACGTCCGCGACGGCCGTCGCGTTGGAGCCGAGGATGTCGGTCCACAGCTCGGCGTCCCCGGCCGCGATCCGGGTCACATCGCGCAACCCCTGTCCGGCGAGCTGGAGTTCGGACTCGTCCCCGTGCAGCAGACGGGCGGCCAGCAGACTCGCCACCATGTGCGGGGTGTGCGAGATGAGCGCCACCGCCCGGTCGTGCTGCGCATGGCTCATCACGACCGGGCGGGCACCGCAGAGTTCGGCGAGTTCCGTCACCCGGTCGACGGCCTGCCGGCGGGCGCCCGCGCCCGGCGTGATCACCCAGGGCTTGCCCTGGAAGAGGTCACCCTGGGCCGCGAGCGGTCCCGACCGTTCCCGACCCGCCATGGGATGCCCGCCCACATAGCGGCTCACGTCGCAGCCCAGCTCCGCCGCCTCCTCCTGCGGCCTGACCTTGACGCTCGCCACATCGGTGAAGTCATGAGCCAGGTCGCGCAGTTGGTGCTCGCGCAGCACCGAGGCAACGTGCTGCGGAGGAACCGCGAGGATCGCCAGGTCCGCCGGCACCGGCGGCACGGCCACCAGGCCGGCCCCGAGACCGGCGGCGGTGCGGGCCGCCTCCGGGTCCCGGTCGATGAGATAGGTGGCCACACCCCGGCCCCGCAGGGCCAGGGCTATCGACGTACCGATCAGGCCGGTTCCGACCACTGCGGCACTGCGCATCAGCGGCTGCTCCACAACACCGGCAGATACTCCGGGTCGCTGTAGTCGGGCGTACCGTCCGCGGTCCTGCGCACCAGCTCGTCGTGGTTGTACGCGACCTGGGTGCCGTCCGAGCGCAGGAAGGTGCGGTAGCGGTTCTCGCCGTCCTGCAGGTGGAAGGAGATGGCGCGGCGCGGACGGTCGCTCACGTTCGCACCGCTGCCGTGGTACGTCCGGCAGTGGTGGAAGTTCACATGCCCCTTCGGGATGTGGACAGGGATCTTCTTCACCTCGACGCCGTTGTACTGGGCGTTCTCCTCCAGCATGAGGTCGAGCTCGCTGCGGTCGCGCTCGGCGAAGTGCAGGGAGGTGGCATCGTTGTCGGCCGTCTCCTTCCAGCGGTGGCTGCCGTCCACCATCGTGATCGTGCCCATCTCCTCACCGCAGTCGTGGAAGGGGATGAACGCGGTCAGCATCCGCTCGGACGTCGACGTGGACCAGTAGTGACGGTCGAAGTGCCAGGGCACTATGTTCGACTGCTCCTCCGCGACCGGCGGCTTGAGGATCAGGGTGGACTGGAAGACCCGGATCTCCTCGGTCTCGGCGAGCCGCGCGGCCACGGCGCCGAGCAGCGGCTTGCGCAGGATGCGGCCGATCGTGACGTCCTCGTAGTGGATGTAGTCGTTGTGCCGCTGCACATCGCCGTGCTCCGGCTCCCAGTACGCCAGCTTGGACGGACGCACCGGCAGCGTGCGGTCGCGGTGGCCGGCGTAGAAGCGCTCACTGGCCGACTCGAGGAGATCCACTTCCTCGTCGGTGA
This sequence comes from Streptomyces sp. NPDC091416, assembly GCF_044756845.1. NCBI lineage: Bacteria > Bacillati > Actinomycetota > Actinomycetes > Kitasatosporales > Streptomycetaceae > Streptomyces > Streptomyces sp. NPDC091416. Next base: position 269,013 of record NZ_JBIVTU010000014.1, on the reverse strand, counting down.
AGAGCTTCTTGGAGAGGTACCAGCCGTGCTCGGCGTAGAAGTCGACGTCTTCGTCGGTGGGAAGGAGCGCTCGCTCCTCCTCGGTCAGGGTGAACAGAGAGGCGTCCTGAACAGTCACGGTCTTCCTTCGGTACAAGTGAGACGAATTCGTTCGGGAGTGGCGGCTCTGCGCGCGGCAGACCACGCCCGGGTGGTCAGGCGGTCGCCTTCTCGCGGGCGACCGCCTCGTAAAGGGCCTTGATGTTGCCGCTGCCGAAGGTCCGGGCGCCGTGCCGGTCGATGACCTCCCAGAAGAAGGTCTTCCGCACGTACACGGACTGGGTGAAGATCTGGAAGACCTGGCCCCAGTGGTCCTGGTCGACCAGGACGTTGGTGCGCCTGAGGTCGTCGATCCTCAGGTCCGGGCTGCCCAGGCGCTCCACCAGCTCGCTGTAGTAGGCCTCGGGCGTCCCGAGGAACTTCACCCCGCGGGCCTCCAGCGCCGGCACCGTCGCCACGATGTCGTCGGTGAGCAGGGCGAGGTGCTGCACACCGGCGCCGTTGTGACGCTCCAGGAAGCCGTCGATCTGGCCGGGCTTGCGGTCGGCGACCGGCTCGATGAGGGTGAAGGTGACCTTCCCCGAAGGGCTCTGCACCACCATGGAGTCCATGGCCTGCTCGCCGACCTCGATGAACTCCTCGAAGATCTGGCTGAAGCCGAAGACCTTCTCGTAGAAGGCGACCGTGGGACGCAGCTGGCCCACCGGCAGGCATATCGCCGCGTGGTCCACCGTGCTCAGCCGGTGTTCGCCCTCGTCGGGGTCCTCGGCGAAGATGTCCATCTCGCCGGGCAGGAACTGCTCCGGGTCCCCGCTGCGCTGTACGAACCGGTGGGCGACGTCGCCGAAGCCGAGCACGGACGCGGTGACGACCTCGGCACCGTCCCTGCTGTACGTTCTCGGCTCCTCGACCGCGACGGCACCCCGCTCGACGGCGAGCGCGAACGCCTTGGCGGCATCGGTCACCTCGAACGCGATGTTGGCCACGCCGTCACCGTGCTGGGCCACATAGGCGGCCGCCGGGTGCTCCGCGGTCAGCGCGGACGTCAGCACGACCTTGATGCCTCCCTGCTTCAGCAGCAGGGAGCGCCGGCCGGCCTGCCCCGTCTCGGGACCGGCCTGGCCGCACACACGGAATCCGAACGCGGTGCAGAGGTAGAACGCCGACTGCTGGGCGTCCCCCACGTAGAACTCGACATGGTCCACGGCTCCGATGTTCACGCGTTGTTCCCTTTCCTCTAGCGCTTCTTGGGGGTACTTGCCGCACCGAGCAGGAGGCTGACGTTGTGACCGCCGAAGGCGAACGAGTTGGAGATCGCGGCCTCGATCCGCTGATGCCTGGCCTCGCCGCGCACGTGGTCCAGATCGCAGGCCGGGTCCACCTCGTCGAGGTTGTGCGTCGGGGGCATCCGGCCCTGCGAGATCGCCAGCGCGCAGACGGCCGCCTCCAGCGCCCCGGAACCGCCGAGCAGGTGGCCCGTCATCGACTTCGTGCTGCTGACGGCCGGCGCGTGGTCGCCGAAGACGGCGTGGACGGCCTTCGTCTCCGCGATGTCGCCCAGCTTGGTCGACGTACCGTGCGCGTTGACGTAACCGACGTCCTGCGGGGCGAGCCCGGCCTTGGCGAGCGCCCCGCGCATGCTCATCGCGGCGCCCTCACCGTCGGGGCGCGGCGCCGTGGGCCGGTACGCGTCGGTGGTGGCGCCCCAGCCCAGGAGATCGGCATAGCCCGCCGCACCGCGAGCCCGGGCGTGGTCGGCCCGCTCGACGACGAGCACGCCCGCGCCCTCGGCCAGCACGAACCCGTTGCGGCGCCGGTCGAAGGGGCGGCTGGCCGCCTCCGGGTCCTCCCAGCCGTGGGACAGCGCCCGGGCGTGCGCGAACGCCAGCGCGGACGTGGGGTTCAGCGGGGCCTCGGAGCCGCCGCAGACCACCACATCGGCCTCGCCGTAGCGGATCAGCCGCGCCGCCTCCGCCACCGCGTGGGCACCGGCGGCGCACGCGGTCGCGATCGCCGAACTCCAGCCGCGGATGCCGTACTTGATGGCGATCCGGGCGGCCGCCATGTTCGGCAGCATGCCCGGGAGCAGATAGGGGCTGACCGCGGTCGGGCCGCGCTCCGCACGCGCCAGCGACTGCGCCTCGTACGTGGACAGACCGCCCGCCCCGCTGGAGATGATCACCGCGACCCGGTGCGGGTCGGCGTCGCGCCCGACGACCAGGCCCGCGTCGGCCATCGCGTCGTCCGCCGCGGCCAGGGCCATCAGGGCGTAGCGGTCGACGAGGCGGCCCTCGCTCGGCGGCAGCACCTCACCGGCAGAGATGTCCGGCGCGATGCCGGCCACGTCCACGCTTCCGTCGAGGAGGTGTCCCTCCGGCGGCCTGACCAGGCCGGACTTGCCGTGGCACAGCGCGTCGAAGGTGTCCGCCGCGCCGCGGCCCAGCGAGGTGAAGGTGCCGATGCCCGTGATGACGGCGGCCGACTCCGAGGTGCCCCCGCTCATGCGCCCACCTCCTGGGCGGTCTTCTCGGTGCCGAGCAGCTCACCGTCGAGGAAGCGCTGGCGCAGCAGGATCTTGCGGACCTTGCCGGTGGCCCCGAGCGGAATGCTCTCGGGGTCGACGACGACCACGCGCTCGACGGTGCGGCGGACATGGGGGTCGAGGGCGGCGAGCACCTCCTCGGTACGGTCGGCGTCCTGGTCAGCCGCCGGGTCGAGGACCAGCAGGACCGAGGTGACGACCCGGCCTTCCGTCCGCAGGGCGACGACGGTGCACTCGCGCACGTCCGGGCACTGCGCGAGGACCTGCTCCTCGCAGAGCATCGTGAAGAGCTTCCTGCCCTCACCGAGGTCCACGGCGTCCACCAGGCGGTCGACGTGGTAGTAGTACCCCTCCTGGTCCCGGAAGACGAGGTCGCCGGTGAGGAAGTAGCCGTCCCGGCGGGTGCGGTAGGTGGTCACGGAGTCGTTCCAGTAACCGGGCGACAGCGTGGGCGCGTTGATGACGAGCTGACCGACCTGGCCGGTGCCGAGCTTCTCGCCGTCGTCGTCCATGACCGCCACGTCGGAGAAGGCGTGCGGCTTGCCGATGCACCGTCCGTACCGGGCCGTTTCGGACGTGTGGGTGATGAAGAACTGGGAGTGCCCCATCTCCGACGAGCCGAGACCGTCCACGAAGAACGAGCCGGCGACGCGGACGCGGCCCTTCGAGGTGACGGAATCCCGCGTGCCGACGGCGATGAGCTTGCGGATGTGCGCCTCGTGCGCGCAGTCGCCGGTGTTCCACCAGGTGCCGACGGAGTCCAGCTTGCGCGTCGACAGGTCGATGCCGGCCAGCTCGGACCAGGTGGTGGCGAAGCCGAGCACACTGAGCGGCTGCCAGGACTCGATGGCGTCGAGCACCGGTCCGGCGGTCTGCTGCGAGAGGACGGCCAGCTGGGCGCGGTTGGTCAGCGCGAGGTTCACGGCGATGACCGTGGCCGCGTGCGCGGACGGGAGGGCGCCCAGCATCCGGTCGATGCCCTGGCCCTTGGGCAGGGTCAGGCGGTGCCGGATGGCCGCGAACAGGCTGTGGTGGGTGTGGGTCACGGCCTTGGGCAGGCCCGTGGTCCCGGAGGAGTGGGTGATGACGGCGGGCTCGCTGCCGTGGTGCCGGTAGGGCTTGGGGGCCGCGTCCGGGTCGCCCTTGCCGAGGTCGGCCGGGTCCGCGAGCAGCGGGGTCGTGGATCCGGCGGCGGACAGCGCCTCGCTGTGCGCGGTGTCGGCGATGACGCCGACCGCGCGCAGCCGCTTGATGTACTCGGCGGCGAGCTCGGCGGCGACCTTGCCGTTGACGAGGGCGGGGATCGCGCCCAGCCGGACCAGGGCCAGATAGCTGAGCACCTGGTCGGCACCGGTCGTCACGAAGACCGCGACCGGGTCCCGGGGCTTGATGCCGAGCTCGTGCAGCGTGGCCGCCCGGGCCGCCACCCGCTCGCCCAGCTGTGCCAGTGACAGGGCCTGCCAGGCCGGGTGCCCGTCCACGTCGGTGTCGAAGGTCAGCGTCGGCGCGTCGAGGCCGGTGCCCCGCTCAAGGAGTGTGGTCACCACGTTGCCGACGCCCAGCCCTTGATCGGCCGCGAATTCCACGCGCTCGTTCTTCGGATTCATTCCTCGGTGTCTCCACTTTCTGAATCGGACTCTTCGGGTACGACGCGCTGCGGGCGGGGTGTACAGGGGGGCGCGGCCTGCTGCCGCGCCTACCGGTCCCGTGCCGCGCCCTCCCGCCCGTGCCCGGAGGCGAGCGGGCAGGAAGGGCTTGACTCCCGGGCGTACGGGACCGGCCGTGGGCTCACTTGGCCGGGGCGGCGGCAGCGACCCGGTCGACGATCTCCTTGACCAGGCCCGCGACCGTCAGCAGCGCGACGGTCTCCATCTCGTCCTCTTCGAACTTCACGCCGTAGGTGTCCTCGACCTGGATGGCGACCTCGGCCACGGAGAGCGACTCCAGGTCCAGACCGGCCGGGCCCAGCGGGGTGTCGCCGGTGACATCCGAAACGTCGTAGTTCATGTTCGCCAGAGCCTCGATGATGAACTTCTCGACCTCAGTGGACATTTGATTGACTCCTCTTCATGGACATGCACCCGGGACTGGCCCCGGACACGGTGACGGTGCTGTGGTGCACCACGGATGGGGACGAGCGTCGGAAGGCGCACACCTTGCTGGTGCGGACCGCAGCCGACATGCTCGATGTCCCGCTGTCCGAGCTCTGGTTGACGCACATGGAGGACGGCCGCCCGGTTCTCGGCGGCGCCGGCGAGGCGCTGCGGGTCAGCGTCACTCATGCGCGCGGGGCACTGGCCGTCGCGCTGACCGGCGGGTCCCCTGTGGGTGTGGACGTGGAAGTCGTACGCCGGCTCAGGGCCGAGGCGATGGCGCGGGCCTGGCTCGCCCCGGTCGAGGCGGCCTGGGTGGCGGGTCTGCCCGAGGAGGACCGGTCAGTCGCCTTCCTGTGGTTGTGGACGCAGAAGGAGTCGGCCGGCAAGGCGCTCGGCCGGGGGCTGCGCCGGGGAGGCATGAGCCGCCGGGTTCCGCTGCCGGAGCCCTGGCCTCCCGTCGAGGGCGCCCCGCCGGTCCTGCGGCCGCTGCCCGGCGATCCGGAGACCGCGTCGGCGGCCGCCGTCGTCGGGGACGGACGTCTTGTCGTCGGTGTCGCCCGGCACGGTGGTGGCGAGGCCGGGCCGCGCCCCGCTCCCGTACGTCTCAGGCTTCATCAGGTCTCCCCCGTCGCGTACACCTGACCTGGTCACACGGTGGCTGCCGACCGGACGGCGGCGCGCAGGATCTCGGTGTTCCGCACCGGCTTCCCCGTCGCGGTGCGCGGGAGTTCCGGCAGGAGGTTGAGGGTGCGCGGCCGCTTGTAGGGCGCCAGGCGGGACGCCAGACAGGCGGCGAGACCGTCGAAGGCGGCCTGTTCGGTGACCGTCACGAACGCCTCGATGCCGGTGCCGTGCACGACCACGGCCTCGGTGACGCCGGGCAGCGCGGAGATGGACGCCTCGATCTCGGAGAGGTCCACCTTGAGTCCGCCGATGGACACCTGGGAGTCGAGCCGGCCGTGGACCGTCAGCAGGCCCGTCGCCTCGTCGAAGCTTCCGGCGTCCTTCGTGCGCAGCCAGCCGTCCACGTACCGGCTCGGGTCGGCCAGTCCGACGTACGGTGTGGCCGGCAGGCCGAGCAGGATCTCGTCGCCCTCGACCCGCACCCGCAGTCCGGGCGCCGGGGTCAGGCCGGGGCTGCTGGCTCCGGTGAGGTCGGTGGCGATGACGCCGGCCTCGGTCATGCCGTACATGGCGCCGAGTTCGGCACGGTAGCCCTGGATGAAGCGGTCCCGGACGGCCGGCTTGACCAGCTCGCCTCCGGTGATCATGCGGCGCAGCTGGGGAAGTCGCGGTGGGTTCTGGGCCGCGGCGAGCACGGCCGCCTGGGACGGGACACCGAGGACGGTCGTCGGCTCGCTGCCCGCCGCCACGGCCTTGAGGATGCCGTCGACGGTCTGCCGCCTGGGCAGCACCACCTGCGTTCCGCTGGCGAGTCCGTAGAGCAGCCCGCCCACCAGGCCGAGCACATGGACGATCGAGGCGAGCACCACCGTGCGTTCGCCGCGGCGCGGGAATCCGTCGAGCCGTCCGTACCGGTCGATCTCCGCGAGGAGGCTGGCCGCGGTACGGCCGATGACCTTGGACGGGCCCGTGGAGCCCGAGCTCAGCTGAAGGAGTATGTGTTCCGTGGCAGCCGGCCGGCCGCCGCGCAGCGGGGTGACACGGGTGTCGACCTCGAAGAATCCGCGCAGTGTGCCACTGACCTCGGCAACCGGCTCGACGACCAGCTGCGGCAACAGGCGTGCGACCGCCATGCCGACCTCATGGGTCGTCAACCGGTAGTCCAGCAGGACTACTTGGGCCCCGGTGCGCCAGCCCGCCAGCATCGCGACGATACAGCCGAGCGAGGGCGGCAGCCGTACGGCGACACTGCCTCCGGCGACCAGTCCGGCCGCCTGAAGGCGCTGCTGCTGCTCCTCGACCAGGATCCGAAGCTGCGCCCGGCTCACGGGTTCACCCAGATGGAGGGCGATATCCCGCCCTTCCCCCTGAAGTAATATCTCGTCGACCCAGGCGCCCTCGGCGCAAACGGGCCCGCTGGGCACCGTTCCCCCCACAGGAATCCCCACCTATCACAGATTGCGGAACGACCCGACTTGCGATCGGACGACTCTGTCCATCGGCAATACGGACGTACAGTGCCACCACATTCCCCCTGGCGACACATTCATGCTTGCGGACTACCAGCGAGTAATCAAGTAAAGCCTGAAGCAAAATAATACTCGCTGGTAGCCCTGATCGCGGCATCGGAAAACCTTTTTCGGCCACGCCAAAAGCCCTCATTCATTTGGTGAACAAAAAATGAATGAGGTTCGACGTGACTGCCGTATACGTTTGATTCGACCCGGGCGAGTACGCCCCGGAGCCCGGCCAGTTCGGCCCGACTCAGCGGCGAACAATTCCCGAACTGCGGAAATCACTGACGCGAGGAGCACCCATCAGGGCCATGACCTCGGTGAACTCGTCCCGCAGGGTCCGCAGTACGGCCTCGGCCCCGTCACTTCCGGAATGCGCGAGACCCCAGAGCGCGGGACGCCCGACAAAGACGGCGTCCGCACCCAGACACAACCCTTTTGCGATATCGGCGCCATGCCGAACCGCTCCGTCCAGGATCAGCCGACATCGGCCTGCGACGGCTTCGGCGATCTCCGGCAGGGCATCGGCCGCAGGCAGCGCGAAGTCCAGCTGCCGGCCTCCGTGGTTCGAGACGACAAGCCCTTCGATTCCGCACTCGACGGCCCGGACGGCGTCTTCGCCCGAGAGGACGCCCTTCAATACCAGCGGCAGCGAGGTGCGCCCGCGCAGCCATTCGAGATCTTCCCAGGTAATCGAGGGGTCGAATTGCTCCCTCGAATGCCTCGCGATAGCGGACTCCCCCGCCTCCGCCTCGTGCGAGGCGGACATGACGGAAGGGTCGACGTTCACCGCACGGATTCCCGCCGGAACGGCGAACCCGTTCCGCGCGTCCCGCGGCCGATGCGCCACGACCGGAGCGTCGACCGTCAGCACCAGCGCCCGGAACCCCGCGTTCTCCGCCCGCCGGACCAGGTCGATCATCGACTCGCGCCGCTTCAGCCAGTAGAGCTGCAACCAGAGCGGGCCGGTCGCCGCCGCCGCGATGTCCTCGATCGTGCGGCTGGCGAACATACTGACCGTGAGGAGCGCGCCCACGGCGCCGGCGGCACGCGCGGTGGCCACCTCGCCCTCGGGGTGCGCGAGTTGGTGGTAGGCCACGGGAGCGATACCCAGCGGGACCGCCAGGCGGGCGCCGAGCAGCGTCGTGCCGGGATCGCACGCCGAGACGTCCACGAGACACCGGGGCCGCAGCCGGAGCCGGTCGAGCGCGTCACGCCCCGAGGTCAGCATCGACTCGGTGCCGCTGCCGCCCTCCAGGAAGTCCCACACCGGACCGGACAGCCGCTCCCTGGCCGAAGCCTCGTAGTCGCGTAAGGCCAACTCCGCCACTCTGCATCCCCCCGTTACAACTAACCGCACGGCCGTACGGTAAATGTACTCTTGCACAATGACCGCACGGTCGTCCACTTAGTACAGTGGGCGGGCCCGCCGCACGGGGAGGTGATCCCCGCAAGGGAGATGAGGAGGTGTCGCGTGACTCTGGCGCGCCCTGATGGACGGATCGAACGCGGCAACCAGACCAGGCAGTTGATCCTGCAGCATGCGGTAGGCATCGCATCGGTCGAAGGCCTCGAAGGGCTGTCCCTGGGACGGCTGGCCAATGAACTCAAGCTGAGCAAGAGCGGGGTGTTCGCCCTGTTCGGCTCGAAGGAGGAGCTTCAGGTCGCCACCGTGCACGCCGCCATCAAGGTCCTCATCGAGCACGTGGTGCAGCCGACCCGTGAACTGCCCGCAGGACTTGGCCGGATCCTGCTGCTCTGCCGCAACTGGCTGACCTATTCCGAGCAGCGCGTCTTCCCGGGAGGCTGCTTCTTCTACTCGGTCTCGGCCGAGTACGACGCCCGCGAGGGCAGGGTGCACGACACGGTCGCCGCGGCGCACAGCAACTGGTTCTCCTTCGTCGAGCAGACGATCGACGACGCCCGGCAGGTGGGAGAGGTCCGGGACGACACGGACATCCCGCAGCTCGCGTTCGAGCTCGTCGCCCTCCTGGAGATGGCCAACGCCGAATCGGTACTGCACAAGAACTTCACCTGTTACAGCAGGGCGGCCAACGGCATCCTGACCCGCCTGCACGGCGTGACGACGGACCCCTCACTGCTGCCCGACAGACCCTGACACCGTCCGCGGTCCCGCGGACCGTGAGCCATGTCCCGGAGGCACCATGCCATTCGACCCACAGTTCCAGGCCCTGTACGACCAGCGCACGGCGCAGGACGTCCGGCCGCTCTACACCATGACGCTCGACGAGGCCCGGGCAGCCGACCTCGCCGCCATCCAGGCCGACGCGGGAACCCCCGAGCCGGTGCGTGAGGTGACCGACGAGTCGATTCCCGGTCCGGACGGGCCGCTTCCCGTCCGGATCTACCGGCCCGAGGGCGAGGGCCCGCTGCCGATCCTCGTCTACTTCTTCGGCGGCGGCTGGACGCTGGGATCCATCGAGACCAGCGACGCGATCTGCCGGAGCCTGGCCAACGCCGCCGGCTGCCTGACCATCGCGGTGGGCTACCGGCTCGCGCCGGAGCACAAGTTCCCCGCCGCCCCCGACGACTGCTTCGCCGGCGTGCGCTGGGCCGTCGAGCACGGCGGCCGCTTCGGCGGCGACACCACGCGCGTGGCCGTCGGCGGCGACAGCGCCGGAGGCAACCTCGCCGCCGCCGTGACCCTGATGGCCAAGGAGGCCAAGGGTCCGGACCTGCTCGCCCAGGTGCTCGTCTACCCGAACACGGACCACCTCGCGGACACCCTCTCGCGCCGGGAGAACACCGACCCGCTGCTCTTCAACGACAAGTCCGTGCAGTGGTACTGGGACAACTACCTGGCATCCCCCGAGGACGGCGCCCACCCGCTCGTCTCGCCGCTGCGGGCCCCCGACCACTCCGGTCTGCCGCCCGCGCTGGTGATCACCGCCGAGTACGACCCGCTGCGTGACGAGGGCGAGCAGTACGCCGTGCGGCTGCGCGACTGCGGCGTCCTCGTCGAGTCGACCCGCTACCCGGGCGTGGCCCACGGCTTCTTCGCCATGGCCGGCAGCCTGGACGCGGGACGCCGCGCCATCGGGCAGGCCGCGGCCTACCTGCGCAGGACCTTCGCCGACACCCCGACGAGAGGCTGACCCATGGGCGACAGCACCGACCCCGTCCGGGCCGCCGTGCCCCTCGACCTCACCGAACTGCACGCGTCCCTCACCGATCCGGTGCTCGACGCGATGAACTTCCTGAACGAGGTCGTCTCCCGCTTCCCCGATGCCCTCTCCTTCGCCCCGGGCAGACCGTCCGCCGGCAACTTCGCCACGGACGACCCGGCGCGCCACCTCCGGACCTACACCGACCACCTGGAGCACGAACTCGGCTGGTCCCAGGACCGGGTCCGCACCCAGCTGTTCCAGTACGGCCGGACCAACGGCATCATCCACGACCTCATCGCCCGCACCCTGGCCAACGACGAGTCCATCCACGTCAGTCCGGAGTCGGTCGTCGTCACGACCGGCTGCCAGGAGGCGATGCTGCTCACGCTGCGCGCCCTGTTCGCCCGGCCCGAGGACACCCTGCTCGTCAGCTCTCCCTGCTACGTCGGGGTCACCGGCGCGGCCCGGCTGCTGGACATCGCGCTGTGCCCCGTCCAGGAAGGCCCCGCCGGACCGGACCCGGAGGCGATCCTGGCCGCTGTACGGCAGACCCGGGCGGCAGGGGGACGGCCCCGCGCCCTGTACGTGGTGCCGGACTTCGCCAACCCGTCGGGCGCGAGCATGACCGTCGCCGCCCGCGAGCAGCTCCTGGAGATCGCCGCTCAGGAGGACCTGCTGATCCTGGAGGACGATCCCTACGGGTTCTTCGTACGCGAAGGATCCTCCAGGCCCACGCTCAAGGCGCTGGACCGCGAGCGGCGGGTCCTGCACCTCGGATCGTTCTCGAAGACCGCGCTGCCTGGCGCGCGCGTCGGCTATGTCGTCGCCGACCAGGAGGTCATCGGACCGGCCGGCGAACGCACGCTGCTCGCCGACCAGTTGTCCAAGATCAAGAGCATGACGACGGTCAACACCTCGGCCCTCAGCCAGGCCGTCATCGGCGGGCTGCTCATCGAGTCCGGCTGTCGGCTCCGCGCGGCCAACGCCGATGCCATCGCCTTCTACCGCACCAATCTGAACACCCTCCTGGACGAGCTGGAGCGGCACTTCCCCGCCGACCGCCGCCGCGAACTCGGGGTCGGCTGGAACAGGCCGGACGGCGGGTTCTTCCTCGTCGTCACCGTCCCGTTCCTCGCCGACACCAAGGCGCTCGAACACTCGGCACGGAACTACGGGGTGCTCTGGACGCCGATGAGCGACTTCTACCTCGACGGCGGCGGAAGCACCCAGCTCCGGCTCTCCTGCAGCGCGCTGACTCCGGAACAGATCAAGGACGGCGTCAGCAGACTGGCCGAGTTCATCACCGGACAGGCGTCCCGCGCAGGCCGGTAGGGACCAGCGGGCCCACGACGGAGACAGCGCCGGCGACGGCGACGGAACCACCTGCGACAAGGAGCCGAATCGGCATGAGTCAACGACAGCAATCCGACGCGTCGGACGCCCGTCCCCGCCCGGAACCTCCCAGCCCGCCCGAGCCGTCCCCGGGCAGCGCCGCCGGCGCCCCCGCGGCCATACCCACGCTCGCCGGGGTTCCACTGCTCGGCTCGCTCTTCGACATGAAGTCGGACTCGCTCGGCACGTACTTACGCGCGATGCACGCGCACGGCGACGTCGTACGGATCACCGCGGGCCCGCCCGGACTGCGCGCCGAGATGCACTGCGTGTTCTCCGCGGAGGGCGCCCACCAGGTACTGGGATCGCAGGCGGCCAACTTCCGCAAGGACAACCACTTCTACCAGGAGATCCGCGACTCCTTCGGCAACGGCCTGCTGACCAGCCAGGACGACGACTACCTGCGCCAACGACGCCTGGTGCAACCACTGTTCACCAAGCGCCGGGTGGACGGGTACGCGGGAGCCGTCGTCACCGAGACCGAGGCGACCCTCGCCTCCTGGGAGCAGGCACCGGACGGCGTCGTCGAGCTCTCCCACGAGATGATGCGCCTCGCGCTGCGCGCGGTGGCCCGGATCCTGTTCGGCACCGACGTGGAGGCCACCATCGACGTGGTCGACCGCTGCTTCCCGGTCATCACCGAGTACACGATGCGCCGCGGCTACTCCCCGGCGACCCTCCCCCGCAACTGGCCCACCCCGGGCAACAGGCGGGCCGCCGCCGCGGTGAACGAGCTGTACGGGGTGTGCGACCGGATCGTCGCCGAGCGGCGCAGCGCCGAGGCCCCCCAGGGCGACGATCTGCTCTCCCTGCTCGCCGCCGCCACGAACGAGGAGGACGGGGAGCTCGACGCCACCGAACTGCGCGACCAGATGCTCATCTTCCTGCTCGCCGGGCACGAGTCGACGGCCACCTCGATGGCGTTCGCCCTGCATCTGCTGGCCACCCACCCGGAGATCCAGACCCGGGCCCGTGACGAGATCGGCCGCGTCCTCGGCGACCGGACGCCGGACGCCTCCGACTTCGACCGTCTCCCGTACCTGATGCGCGTACTCAAGGAGGCGATGCGGCTCTACCCGGCGGCTCCCGTCACCGGCCGGCGCGCGGTCGCCGCGAGCGAGATCGACGGCCACACCATCCCGGCGGGCGCCGACGTCATGCTGGTCCCGTGGGCCACCCACCGCCACCCCCGCTACTGGCCGGACCCGGAGCGCTTCGACCCCGACCGGTTCACCCCGGAGGCGGAGGCGACCCGCCCGCGCTACGCCTACTACCCCTTCGGCGGAGGTCCGCGCGCCTGCATCGGGCAGCACTTCTCGATGCTGGAGGCGGTGATCGCCATGGCGATGATCCTGCGGTCGTACGAGTTCGAGGCCGTGGACACCGATCTCGCGGTCGCCGCGGGAATCAGCCTCCGGGTGGCCGGTACGGCGCGCTGCCGGATCACCCGCGTACTTTCCTGACCTGGGGCTTCTCGTCCGGGTCAGGCCGGGCTCGCGACCTGGTCGAAACCACGGACCCGCGCCCGTTCCCCGCACCGGGACCGGCCGGCACACCGGCACCCCGGCACCCGCCGCTTCCGGCCGGGGGAAGCCCTCCCCCGGCCGGAACCGCCCTGCTCACAACACCCACCGACCCGCCCCCTCACCTGCCTCCCCGCAACACACTAACTAAACGTACGGTCGTGCTATTGTTTTTCTGCTCGCGCACTCCACCGGAGAGGCGGCTGCGTGTGCCCACACTCGCCGAAAGGATCCGTATGGACATCCGGAAGCTGGACCGAGCGGCCGTGCTGGAGACCCTGCGCATCCTGGAGCAGGCGGCCCCCGAGGACTGGGACCGGCCCACGCCGTGCGCCGACTGGACGCTGCACCAGCTGGTGGCCCATATGACGGCCCAACACCACGGCTTCGCGGCCGCCGCCGCGGGAATCAGGACGGGCCTCGCCGCCTGGCACCCCGGCCCACCCGTCGACGATCCGCTGAAGTCCTACCGCGCCGCGTCCGAGGCGGCCCTCGCGGCCTTCGCCGAACAGGCCGTACTCACCCGCGAGTTCAGCCTCCCCGAGATCAGCGACACGCGGAGCTTCCCCGCCACGGTCGCGATCGGGTTCCACTTCCTCGACCACGTGGTCCACGGCTGGGACCTGGCCCGGACCCTCGGCGTGAGCCTCGACCTGGACGAGGGCACCGTCGACGCCGCCCTGGTGATCGCCCTGCGCGTACCGGACGACGAACGCCGGCTCGGCCCGGACGCCCAGTTCCGCCCGGCCCTGCCCACGGCGCCCGGCGCGCACTCGCTCGACCTGGTCCTGACCACGCTCGGGCGCTCGCCCGACTGGTCCGCCCCGGCCCCCCGCTAGGGCGCGCTCGAACGTCCCGCCCGCCCACACCCCGACATCCACAGGGAGACACGCATGCTCGCCGACCTCAGAACGCATGTCGCACGCCGGCTCGGCCTGACCGAGGAAGAGGTGTTCGCCGGCCAGCCGCTCTCCGCCGTCCTGGTCGCCTCGCCGAGCGCCATCAACTCCATCGACCTGCTGGACGCGTTCGCCGGGGCGCTCGCCGACGTCGGTGTCGACGACGACGTCGAACTGCCCACGATGACCCTCGACCACACCGCCGAGGAAGTCGTGTCGGCCCTCGGCAAGCAGCTCGCCACCACCTCCTCCTGAACCGGAAGGCGCGAACCGTGCTGATCATGACCGACATAGCCAAGGAGCTCCGCGCCGGGGCCACCATCACCGATGTGCTGCGCGTCCAGCAGAGCTACCACGAGCAGCGGCGCTGGGGAACGGACAGCCTCTTCGACGGCCGCCGCCTCGACCGGCCGCGCGCCGGCGACAAGGCCGCTCTGTGGCACGCCTCCCGCGCCGAACTGACCACCCAGCCGGCCGGCCTCCGGCTGGCGGTCGACGGCGTGAAGCTGGCCAACGAGATCCGCGAGTCCAACCCGCTCGGCGCCGACGTCCTGCACATCGCCGCGGCCTGGTCGGCCCGCTACTGGCTGGAGGAGGAGGCGCACCACGAGATCGCCTTCGGCCGCCTCATGGAGATGGCGGGCATCGACCCCATCGACGAGGACGAAGTGATCGAGTGCCGGGGCGAGCTCCCGATGGACAACTACGTGCGGGTCTGCATGCTCCAGGCGTGCGTGGAGATCGAAGCCTGTGTGTCGTACGGCTGGCAGTCCCGCGCCACCGAGGACGCCCTGGTACGCGACGTCTTCCACACGGTGATGAAGGACGAGGTGCAGCACCGGCAGTACTTCGCCTCCTTCGCCAAGGCCCTGGTGGACACCGGCGTCTATCCCGTGAAGGACGTCCTGTCGATGGCGTACACCTGGGTCCGCCCCGACGGGGGCGAGACCTTCGGTGCGGCACGTGAGGCCCAGACCGAGCGCCAGGGCCACGTCAACTGGTGGGAGCGGACCCGCTCCGGCGACGAGGAGTTCGCGCTCGCCGACGACGCACTGCACGAGGGGTCGATCCACGCCAAGAAGCTGACCAGCGTGTTCGCCCTGGTCCGCGAGGTGACCGGCATCCAGACCCAATCGTATGAGGACCTCAAGCGTGCCTACTTCGCCAGCCTCCGCACGAACGATGTCGACCGGATTCGATCTGCAGTCCGTGACGGAGCTGCGCGCGAAGCGGCACTTGCTCACTAGCGGCGCGCTGTTCACCGCCGGCGAGCTGGCGCACTGCCACTCCCGCCCCGACCCGCACGCCTCCTTGGCCGGACTGTTCTCGGCCAAGGAGGCCTTCGTCAAGGCCATCGGCTCCCTGGGCGGCGCCCCGGACCACACCTTCCCCGACATCGAGGTGGTGCACGGTCCCGCGGGGCAGCCCAGGATCCAGCTGCACGGGCCGATCGACCGGTGGCGCCTGCAGCAGGACCTCGCCGTGGAACTGTCGATCAGCCACACCGGCGATCTCGCCGGTGCGGTGGTCGTCCTCCTGACCGGACCGGCACGGAGCGGAGGCCCGACCCCATGAACGCCGTCACACCACAGGATTTCGAGCACACCTGCGAAATCGCCCTGCGCCCCAACGACTTCGACTGGGCCGGGCACCTGAACAACAGCGTGCACGTCCAGCTCCTGGAGTCGGGGCGCTGGCAGTGGGGACTCGCCCTGGGCGCCGACCTGCGCGACAGCTCCCTGGTCGCCGTCGTGCTCCAGCTCCAGCTGGACTACCTCAAGACCGTCGACTGGGACCCGGTGGGCCACCTCGTCGTCCGTACGTCGCTGGCGGGCCAGTCCGCGTACAGCTTCACGCTGAACCAGGACATCGAACGGACCGACGGCACGGTGGCCGCCCGGGGCAAGGTCCGGCTGGGGCTCGTCGACCGCGACACCAAGAAGATCCACCGGGCGGACCTTCAGGCGCTGTTGAGCACGCCCGGGAGGGTGGCATGACCACGAACACACTTCAGGAAGCCGTCGCCGGACAGGCCCACCGCCAGGACGCGACCGTCACCTTCGGCACCTCCGCCAAGCGGGAGCGCCTGACCTACCCCGCGTTCGCCGAACAGATCGCGGCCGTCGCCGGCGGCTTCGTGCAGCAGGGGGTACGGCCCGGGGACCGGGTGATGATCCGCATCGGCAGTTCCCGCGAGGGCGTACTCGCCCTCCTGGGCCTCATGCACATGGGCGCGGTCCCCGTCTCCGTGAAGCCGCGCGTCCCGGGCGCGATCACCGCGCAGTACTTCGCGAGGGTGACGCAGCAGCAGCACGTGCGCCACGCCTTCCGCATCGCCGGACACGGCCTGAACGAACTCCAGCTGGTGCTCCGCCCCCGCGCCACGCCCGAGCCCGCTCCGGGAGACCGTGACGGCCTCGCGTTCGTCCAGTACACGAGCGGCTCCACCGGAATGCCCCGCCCCATCCCGCTCAGCCACCGGGCCGTACTCGGCAACATCCAGGCCATCCGCGTCGTCGCGGGCATGAAGCCGGGCCACGCCGGCCTGATCGCCCTGCCGCTCCACCACGACATGGGCCTCATCGGCGTGCTGACCTCCCTGGTCCAGGGCATCGACCTGGTGGTCGAGGACCCGGGCACCTTCCTGCGCAGACCCATGGCGGCCCTGCGGCTCATGCGCGACGCGGAAAGCGTCCACAGCGCCCTGCCCGACTTCATGCTGCGCTACCTCGCGGCCCGGATCGACGAGGCGGCCACGGACCGGGAAGCGGTCGACCCGGGGCTGCTCGGCGTCTGGCGCACCGTGTTCTGCGGCGCCGAGCCCATCCGCCCGCAGTCCGTACGCACCTTCCTGGAGGCCGCCGGCCCCTGGGGGTTCGACCCCACGGCCCTGGTCTTCTGCTACGGCCTCGCCGAGGCCGCCCTGATGGCCACCTCACACCGCTACGTCGACGCCGCGACCAGCTTCCGCACGGACGGCCCCACCACATCCGCCTGCCTCGGCCGGACCATGCCCGGCCTGGACCTGCGCATCGTGGACGAGTCGGGCCTCGACTGCGCGGAGGCGGAGGTCGGCGCGGTACAACTGCGCGGCGCCACGCTGTTCGACGGCTACGACGGAACCACCGACCACCGCACCACCTGGTTCGACACGGGCGACCTGGGATGCCTGCGCTCGGGCCGCCTCCACCTGAGCGGCCGCCGCGGCGACCGCATCTCCGTCAGCGGCGTGAACATCTTCGCCACGGACATCGAACAGGTCGCGGCAACGGTCCCCGGCGTCGCCGAATGCGTGGTGCTGCCGTCCGCCGACTCGTTCGCCGTCGTCGTCGTCCCCGAACGCTCCCAGCACATCGACACCACCCAGGTGGCCACCCGCATCGCCGCCGACTTCGGCATGGCCCCGGAGCGCGTGATGGAGGTGTCCCACAGCGCGGTCGCCCGAACAGCGAGCGGCAAGCCGGCCCGCACCCACATGGCCGCGCAACTGGAACAGGGCACGCTGGGCTGACGCCCGACGGCCCCGCACACCCCAGGGGAAAACCCCCAGCGCGGACACCCTCACCCGAAGCCCGGCCGCGCACGGCGACTACC
Source organism: Streptomyces sp. NPDC091416 (assembly GCF_044756845.1). Classification (NCBI taxonomy): domain Bacteria; kingdom Bacillati; phylum Actinomycetota; class Actinomycetes; order Kitasatosporales; family Streptomycetaceae; genus Streptomyces; species Streptomyces sp. NPDC091416. The sequence goes on along the minus strand of NZ_JBIVTU010000014.1, from coordinate 251,662 downwards.
GGGGCGGCCTCCGCAGCCCCTATCCACCAGGTTGTGAGCGGCTGAGCCCCGCCTTCGTGGGGCTTGCAGAAAACCCTGAAAGCGCAGGTCAGACCGCTGCTAAGCAGGCGACTGAAAACGTTCCATGGCCATTCCTGGAACGCACCGAGCATCGCCGCACGTCAGTTCTAGAGGACCTTTATGGTCAACCCTAGAACCAGTTCACATGATTCTTCTGACGCCAGCTTTTCCCCATGCCGAAGCCAGTAGCCATCACGAGAACTCCGATCAAAATTAGCCATATGACGTCAAAGTTAGCCCCCGCCATAAACGGCAGGAGTCCGATAGGCATGAACCAACGAAACCAGAGCCCGGCGGGCAATCTCAGCGAATCCCAGACAAAGAATCCAAAGAGCCCCACCATGACGAGAACTCCCACCACGGGAATCCCGTCAGGAGTTACATTAACCGCCACAGAAATATTCTCCTTTAAGGTTTGCCATGGTCTAGATGTTGCGCCACATCGGCCGATGTGGCGCAACATCTAGACTTCACCAGCCTAGCGTTCCCCAAACCCAAGGCTGAAGTTTGTTGATATAGGCGCGCCTGTCCGGCTCGAGTGAAAAGCGCCACGAGGAGGGGAATTTTCTTGATGAACATTCCTGGTTGTCTCACCACGTTGACTCTCCAGCCAACCATATCTATCGCCACGCCACTGCCAAAGGCTGCCCAGTCGCCACCCTTTTTCCACTCTGACTGAAAGCGATACCGCGATTCGCTACAGATAGGGGAAATGCTGCAGTACCTACAGCTGCGCAAACGCCGGCTGCACCCACAGTGCATGCCAAGAATGCTGCACCAGCGGCCGTCTTTACGATGTTTCCACGGTTATCCAAAACCTTCTTCCCAGCCGAACTCACAGCTCGGCCGAAACAAGACTTCTTGATGCTGCTCCAGATGCCTTCCTTCTGGCGGCGCTGCTCGTCATCTCGCTTCTTCGTGCACGCCGTGCTTCATCGCGAGGGCGCCCTTGCGTGGCAGTCCACTTCCACCTGCAGACCGCACGCGACCTGACGTTCAGGTGTCGGCATCGGGGCACCTCGCTCTCGTGCGCTGCGCCCTCGTCGCCGTCACCCCATCGATGGCCACACGGTAAACGCTCGATCGCTACGTCCAGAGAGCGCTCGCCTGAAATGGCAGCGCACAGAATAGGAGGATGTCTCACGTGGTGGTCTGTTGATGCGGCATGATGCTGTATCAACAGACCACCACGTAAGACATCCTCTTAATTGGGTGCCAGGTCGCGGACGGTCATGCCCGAGGGTCGGACTCCACTAGGCGGATCCTCCAGGTGTCTTCCGTCGGGCTCTTCCGATAAAACACATTCGGCTGGATCGGTTCACACAGGGCCAGGAGAATATCGCCCTCGCGAAGGAGCACTTTTTCGCGAAACACAGTACCGCGATTCCTGCGTGCCCGGATAACACGAAAGGCGAGCTCGTACTCCCCTGGCGGCAAGTCCACGAACATGGGGCGCTTGAACGTAGTACCGCTCATCTCGCAAAGCGCCTTTCCTCCCCACTCAATCGTCACGATCGACCACTTGAGCGTCATGCTGCGAAAATTGTCTCGCATTGCACATTGGAAGAGCAGCCCCGACTTCCTACGCCTCTTTGCATACCAAAGAAGGAGGCGAGCGGACGTAGGGGTCTTTGAGCCGCTTTCGTTTCGAATGACCCGTAGTTGCTGCTCTTCCATGATTCTCGACTCTCTCAAATTCGATCAATCACGATCCTGGTTGAGCATTGGAGGGCTTACTCCCAAGCCAGACTGCGCATATCCCTCTGCACTATGCTGCCCGCCAGATACCCCATATGTCGCAATACCCTGCGATGCGCCGATCGCCGCACTCAAAATTATGCCTCCCGCCCCTGCGCATACCCCTGCTGTAGCCGCTGTGCAGACACCGATGGCTACAGTCCCAACCACTACTATTGCCACCTGCGCTATACCTCACCAATGATCCTTTGCGTAACCACCAACCGCACTTGACAAACCCGATGAAACGCCATTCGCCGCACCCTTAACATCATTTAGCCCACTCTTGATTTTACCGAAAATTCCATCCCGCTTCCGGCGTTCCTTATCTGCAGCCTTCTTTGCGGCGGCGATTGCGTCCTTGGCCCGGCGCATAGCGTCTGCTTGCTGTTTGGTCTTCTTGCCTGGGAAGGTGACGGCTTTCCCGCTCTTGCTGACGTAGGGGCCGAGTTTCCACCGGTTTCCCGTGGAGGTGTTTTTGGTGTAGCGAGTTTTGTCGCCCTTGACCTGGCCGGTGCCGCCGATGGGGTAGCCGTTGCCGCAGAGGTCTGCGGGGCAGAGGCCGTCGGGGTCGGAGAGGGTGAGTGGGTTGTTGTGGGCGTAGCTGTAGGCGTTCATCTGGGCTGGTTGGTTGATGTCGACGCTGAGGAAGCGGCCGAGGGTGGGGTCGTATTCGCGGGCGCCGAGGTGGGTGAGGCCGGTGGGGTCGTTGGTGCCGCCGACGTAGCCGCGGGTGCCGAAAACGCTGGATTGTTCGGTTCGGAGTTGCCCGAAGGGTAGTTGCTTGCGGCGTGTCAGGGCGAGGGTGACGACGGTGACGGCGGTCATCGCGGTGCCCTGGTGGTCGCTGATGAGGTAGGAGATGGTTCCGCCGGTGCGCATGGCGACGGTTTCGCCGTTGTGGGTGTAGTAGCGGGTGCCGGTCTTGGTGCCGTTGGCGGCGACGGTGAGCTCGTTGCCGTCGGGGAGGGTGAGGGTGCTGCACTCTGACCTCGCCGGCGGGGCCATGGTAGGACCAGGAGGCTGGAGCGGTTTCACATCGCTCAGTTGACCTGAATGTCGTGTGTCAGGCCCCCCGCTGGGGCCTGACACACGACAGAACTCGGTCGCATATGTCCACCGGTTCGCCGTGATCACCTTCTCACTGCTGCTTTCGCGCACGCCCCTTTGAGCGATACTCCTTCTCCGCCGCCTGGCCACCAAACGGTGACCGGTTCTGAAAGGGCTCCGTCATGCGTCTCACCAAGCGGCACCGCGCCGCTCTCACCGCGGCACTCATCGGCACGGCGCTCGGCGTCACCCCGCTGACCACGGCCAACGCCGCTGCCGTCGCCATGACCCTGCGCACCTCGGACACCATCGACACGGTCGGTACCCCCGAGGACATCGACATCACCCTCACCACCCCGCCCACCGCCGACAGCTTCGTCGAACTCGATCTGACCACCGAGAACGCAGCCCACCTGACCGTCACCGACGACACCGGGGCGGTCCTGGCCCCTGATCCCGTCTACGCCGACGACTCCCTGGTCACCTTCCGCTTCGGCAAGGAGGACAGCGATCACGACGGCATACCCGGCGCCCCGCTCACCCCGGGGTCACTGCACGTACAGGTCACCGCGGACGGATACGTGGGCGACGGTCTGAACATCAACGCCTACTACATCGACGGCGCCACCGGCAGTCGCATACCGATCAACCCCGCACACGCCAACGTCCACATCAGAAAGCCGAGCGTGATCCCGTACTGGCAGTGGCCGGGCAGCTACACAGTCGCGGCGGGAACGACAAAAGCCGCGGGCGTCCGTCTGGACACCCTGATGCAGCTGAGCACCCCGCCGCCTTCCACCCGGCTCCGACTGCTCTTCACCGCACAGCAGGTCGCCAAGGCCGGCTACACCGCCGCGCAGCTGACCCGCGACGTGCACGTCCAGCACTCCAGTGACGGAAACACCTACAGCGCCCGCCCCTGGACGATCGGCGCCGACGGCTCCGTGTACCTCGAGATCTCCGAGCAGGTCTGGACAGAAGGCACGCTCAAGATCAGCGACCACCTCCGCTTCACAGCGGCCTGGGGCCTGCCCGCCGGACACCTCTCGGGCATCTTCCAGACCCTCGACCCCGATGGAACCCAGCTCAGCAACAGGCCCCAAACCCTCAATTTCACCGCCGACCGGGCGGCGTTCTACGGCCGCGACAGCTCCGGAGCGCTCTGGCAGTACCAGTCCAGCCGGGACAACGACCCCGCCCACTACACCCGGCGCGCGAAGGTCGGCGGCGGCTGGAACACGTACAACGCCCTCACCAAACTCGCCACGCTCAAGGCCGACGGCACCGGCAACCTCGTCGCCCGCGACAAGACCGGCACCCTCTGGCTCTACAAGGACACCGGCGACATCACCCAACCCTTCACCGCACGCAGCAAGGTCGGTGGCGGCTGGAACACCTACACCCAGCTCACCGGCCCCGGCGACATCACCGGCGACCACAAGCCGGACCTGATCGCCCGCGACCGCGACGGCGTCCTGTGGCTCTACCGCGGAACCGACAGCACCACCACTCCCTTCACCGCCCGCACCCGCATCGGAGCCGGCTGGAACACCTACAACCAGCTCACCGGCGGGGCGGACCTCACAGGCGACGGCAAGGCGGACCTCCTCGCCCGCGACGCCACCGGCGTCCTCTGGCTCTACCGCGGAACCTCCAGCATCAAGACCCCCTACGCCGCCCGCACCCGCGTCGGCGGCGGCTGGAACGCGTACACCCGCCTCGTCAGCACCGGCGACGCGACCGGAGACGGCATCAACGACCTGCTCGCCACCGACCCCAACGGCGCCCTGTGGCTCTACCGCGGCACGAGCAACGCCAACGCACCGCTCCAGTCCCGGGCCCGTATCGGTGCCGGCTGGACGATCTACAACGCCCTCACCTGATCCGGTCGGCGCACGCACACCGGTCGGCGCTTCCTCCGAAGCGCCGACCACCACCCCACGGAGCGGGCAGCGATGCCCACCCTGGTGAGCACCGACGGAAGCAGCACCCTCCACCGCACCAGGAGCTGACTCCCCCGCACGGGAAGGCGTCGCAAGGCCGCTCACTACGGGACTCGGCTCCAGCACGAACCTCCCGCGCCACCCGCAGACGGCCGACACCTTGATCGCACCAGCCCCAGCCCTACCCACACCGGCAGCAAAAGACCAGGTCAGCACGTATGCCACCAACCCATGGCAGCGCTTGGCAACAACGGGGGCGACCTCGGCAACTCCCATCCGCTAGGCTGTCAGCGGTCAGTCGACCTTCAGTGCGCCCGCCCGGGAAAGCGTCCCTCCGGACCCTGCCCGGCGTCGCCCGCAAGGGAGCCTGACCAGGGCTTTTGCCTCGCTCCGCCCGGTATCCCCCTGGGGATTCCGGCAGGGTTTTCGGCAAGTTCCCGCCTTCGTAGCTCAGGGGATAGAGCACCGCTCTCCTAAAGCGGGTGTCGCAGGTTCGAATCCTGCCGGGGGCACAACGCATTACCGCTCTGACCTGGGGTTTCTCCCCCAGGAAGGGGTCTTATTCGGCCTCGGACTTCTCGTCCGAGGCCGTTTGCGTGAGCGGTGCGTGAGCGGACGGAGAGTTGATCTCCCGGATTTTCCCCAACCGATCAGCACCATCCGGCACGGACTCGTCAGCCTCGCCTGGCTGGGCGCCAGCCCCGGACGGGATGCCCTCGGCAGTGGCGCGCGCTCGCGGCACGAGCCGGGCCGCGGCCTCTGCGATCGCCAGATCTGCCTCGGGGAGCAGGCTCGTGTACGTGTCCGACGTGATGGTGATCGAGGAGTGGCCGAGCATCTCCTGAATGTCCTTCAGGCCGGCACCGGCCGCGTGAGCCAGCGTCGCGGCACCGTGACGGAGGTCGTGGAGCCGGACCGGCGGAAGACCGATTTCCTCGTGCAGCTCGATGAACCGCCGTGTGATGTTGGCGGGGTGGAGCAGTTCTCCGTTCTCGCGGGTGAAGACCCTTCCGGTCTCCACCCAGGCGCTCTCCCACTCCTGGCGGTCCTTGTCCTGCTGGGCGCGGTGCTGCTTGAGGGCCTGGACGGTGTCGGAGTCGAGGGCGATGGTGCGCGCTCCGGCGTCGGTCTTGGGATCGTCCTCGTACACCTCCCAGCCGTTCACCACGAGTTGCTTGGCGACCGTGAGGAGCCCGGCGTCCAGGTTCGTGTCGGTCCACCTCTGACCGCACGCCTCGCCTCGCCGAAGTCCGCGGAAGGCGACCAGGTGAAACAGCGCGTACAGCCGGTCCTCGGCTACATGGTCGAGGAAGAGCCCGGTGTGTTCCGGCGTCCAGACCATCACCGGCGAGGGCTTCTCTCCGGTGCGCTTCCAATGGAGGATGCGCTCCTCAGTCCACACAAGCGCCTTGGGGCGCCTGCCGGCCTCCAGCTCGACGTGGGCGGCCGGGTTGAAGGTGATCAGCTGCTGGGCGATCGCCGCGTTCAGCGCTGCCCGCAGTGTGGAACGAACACGTTGCCGCGTCGCCGGACCGACAATGCGGCGGTAGGGGTCCATCTCGGCGATGGCCGCTTTCATCGCCTTACGGCGGGCGCGGGGCTCGCGCCCCTTCCAGGCAATCTGTGCGAGATCCTCGACCGCCTTGCGTCGTGCGGCGTTCCCCTCGGCGATCTCGACGTTGGCCTCGGCGATGGCCTCGAACATCTCCGAGAGGTGAGTGACCCGAAGGCGGTCGAGCCGAACGTGCCCGATGCGCGGTTGAAGGTGGACGCGAATATTGCTCCCGTCGCGGCTGATTGCACTCTGCCGCCCCTTCTTGCCCGCCAGCCAGATGTCCAGCCACTCGCCGACCGTGAGGCGGCTGGTGAGGTCCAGGCCGTGGCTCAGGCGCCGACGGGTCGACTCGATGTCCGGAAGCGGAGCCTTCTCGTCTGCCACCTTCTCCAGCAACCCGGCGATCTGATCCAGACCTTCGGAGTCATCGGAGTCGGCGAGGCCGAGAAGCGCGCGTATGTGGTCGAGGTCGGCTTGGGCGGCCTTGAGGCTCTCGTAGCCGGCACGGCTGAAGGATCGGCGAGTGCCATCGGCTCGGGGAGGGAGCTCCTGGCGTACGGAGTAGGAGCCATGCTTGCGGCTGGTGAGCTTGGGGCACTTCTTGCCGAGCGGCTTACCAGTCTCGGCGTCGCGGCAGTAGCAGCGGCGGTGGGTGGATCCCTTCAAGGGCGTTCCTCCGTGGTGGTATCGGGGGTCCATTCGGGCGGGTCGACGTCGTGGAGTGAGGGTGGGAGGTCGGGCGGGACGGCTCCGTCGTCGAGGAGGTCTCGACGGAGGTGACGGAGCTTGTACTTGGCCGAGATGGCCTGGTCGGCGTACTCGGTCCGTTTTCGTTCGGCTTCTTCCTGTTGGGCGCGGCTGGTTGCCGTCTTGGCCGCGAACCGTGCCTGCTCCTCTTCGTCAAGCGCTGCTAGGGCGGTGCGTACGAGGCTCGTGTGGGCTTCGAAGTCGGGCACGAGACCCAGGTCGCGCCCGAAGACTTCCTGTTCGCCGGAGAAGCGACGCAGCGCGTCCCAAGTGGGGACGAGGCTCTGGAAGGGGAGCTCCTGGGTCTCCTCGACGTAGCCGACCGGGAAGATCAGGCAGGCGGGGTACGTCTCCAGGGCGGCGGCCAGGACCAAGACGTCCACCAGCGGCAGGCCGGCCCTGCGGCCGGACTCCATGTTGGCGATCACATTGCGCGGGATCGGGTGCCCGAGCTGCTCGCACCGGTCGGCCAGCTCCTGCGCGCTCCACCCCATCTCCTTTCGCCTGCGGCGGACTTCGCCGGCCACGTTTGCCTGGACCCGGTCCACCCACTCCGGGAAGTCATCCGCTTCATCATCCACACGGCGTTGTGTCATGTAGACACATTAGCTTGTGGATCCTGATTGGTGGCTGCCTGGAGCCGGACGTGATGCCCGCGTTCGCCGACGGCTGTACCGAAAGGCATGGCGCATGCGCGAAAACACCGCAGAGGGATCGCCGAAAGGGATGAGTCGTGAGGACCTGCTGGCCCTACCGGTAGCCGTTGACCTCGAAACCAGCAATCGCGCTCTTGGGCTCGGGCGGAGCAAGGGGTATGAGCTGGCGAAGCGCGGGGCGTACCCGTGCAAGGTCCTGCGGCTGGGCAACGCCTATCGGGTCGTGACCGCGGATCTGCTGATCCTGTTGGGTCTGGCTGCGTGAAAGGGCGGGAGCGTAGCAAACGGTTCTGCGTTGAGCTGACACAGAAACGCTGGACTGTTGCCAGGTATGGCCGTACGGTCCGTGTTCCCTCAGGGAACAAGGTGGGCCTCCGGCGATGCAACGCCGGAGGCCCGAGCAACCCCGATCGGCCCTGCAAGAACCAACCCGGCGGCAAGGGCGCGCAAGCCCACCACCGCCAGACGAGGAGCTGCCCAGTGGAACCAGAGAACCCCAAGGACTATTCCGAGCCCGCCAAGACGAGCTGGCCCACGACCGCCATCCCTGGTCGGCCAGGTGCACACCTGGGCGCCGCCCAGCCCGTGGACACCGATCCGGGCCTGACCGGCGGTTCGGCCGCCGACAGCGCCGCTGAGGCGCAGGCGCCGAGCGGGCTGGAGGACGTCCCCGACGCGGAGCCGACGCAGGGCTCCACGCTGCTGGATGAACTGCACTCGCAGATAGCCCAGTTCGTGATCCCGCCGTCAGCGGAGGCGCTCGATGCGATCGCCTTGTGGGTGGTGGCCACGCACCTGCAGACCGCGTGGCAGCACGCGCCGCGTCTGGCGGTGGTGGGACCGGAGAAGCGGTGCGGCAAGTCGCGGCTCCTGGACGTGCTGACCGAGACGGTCCACGAGCCGATGCTGACGATCAACACCACGCCGGCGGCGATCTTCCGCTCGATCACCGAGGAGGAGCCGCCGACGCTCCTGGTGGACGAGGCAGACACCATTTTCGGTACGCCGAAGCAGGCAGAGCGGAACGAGGAGACGCGTGGCCTGCTCAACGCCGGTCATCAGCGCGGGCGTTACGTGACTCGGGTCGTCGGTAACGACCACACCCCGCACAAGTTCGCCACCTTCGCCATGGCGGCCATCGCGGGGATCGGCAACCTGCCCGACACGATCATGGACCGGTCGGTCGTGATCCGGATGCGTCGGCGGGCCGAGGGGGAGAAGGTGAAGCCCTTCCGCTCCCGCCGTGACATTCCTGCCCTTCACGAACTGCGCGACCGGGTCAACGCGTGGGCCGGGCCGCTCCTGGAGGAGGCGGCAATCCTTGAGCCGGACATGCCGGTCGAGGACCGTGCCGCCGACACCTGGGAACCCTTGGTGATCGTCGCCGAGCTGGCCGGTGGGTCTTGGCCGCGACGGGCTCGAATGGCGTGCGCACGCATGGTCGCCGCCGAGGTGACAGCCGAGGAGGACAACCCCGGCGGCGCACGGATCCTCGCCGACATCCGTCGGATCTTCGCTGCCCAGCGGGAGGTGGACAGCCTGTCCACCGAGGAACTCCTGCACCACCTGCGCCAGGACCCCGAGAGTCCGTGGGCGGAGTGGGGGCGCGGCGGGCTGAACGCCCGTGAGTTGGGCAGGCTGCTGCGAGGCTTCGGCGTGGGGCCGGGCAACGTCCGGATGGCCGACGGAACGCAGCGCAAGGGCTACACGCGCAACAAGTTCCTCGACAGCTGGCGGCGGTACTGCCCCACTGTCCACCCCGTCGGCACCCGCCCCGCCCCCGGCAGGGGCTGAGTCCCGCCGCCCTGGTTGCCGTCCCTGCCGTCCCTGCCGTGATCTCGCAGGTCATACGGCCTGCAAGCGAGACGGCGACCGGGGCCAAGACGGCAACGCGATCACGGCCACCGGCGTGGCCGTCCAAGACGCCGTCCGGATCCGTCTTGCACCGTCTCCCGCGTCCTTGCCGTATCGGTGCAGGTCACAGCCCTGGCCAGTGAGACGGAAGACGCAATGCCGCTGTCCCGACTCGGGACAGTTGCCCCTGTCCCGAGCAGGGACAGACGCCGTGTCCCGACTCGGGACAGGGGCACCCCGGTGGGGCACTGGCGCGGCGAACCGCCTGCGGCGTACTGCGAGAGCGCTGAAGACGGCTGGCGGCACCGCCGAGACGGACAGCCCGAGCCGCTGCCGTACCGCCCCTGACCTGCACTTGCAACGGCCAAGACGCCAAAGACGCCCCACACCACCACCCCAGGAGCACCCGCTTGCCCACCCCTCCCCTCTCACCCCCGCACCACCAGCCGGACAACCGAACGACCGAAGGACAGCCCGCAGCGCCCCATGGCGCTGCCGAGCGCTACGCGCTCATCGCGGCCGGCATCGTCATCGTCGCCCTGACCGCCGGAGCGTTCTGTCTCTCCTACGCGCACCTGGCCGACGTCGCCGGGCAGCACGGGCTGGGAGATTCACCGGTCCGCCGCTGGGCGTGGCCCGCCACCCTGGACGCCTTCATCGTCGCGGGTGAGCTGCTCATGCTCCGCGCAGGACTGCGCCAGGTCACCGACCGATGGGCCATCGCCGTGACCGCCATCGGCTCTGTCGGCTCCATCGCCCTGAACGTCGCCGGGGTCAGCGGCACACGCGAAACCGGTGACGTCCCTTTCCTCGACTACGTGGTGGCCGCGGTTCCACCGGCAGCCGCGATGGTGGCCTTCGCCGTACTGATGCGGCAGATCCACCAGCTCGTGGACCAGCACCCGCTCGCAGGTTCCGGGCAAGTGCTGAGGGCATCGGTCACCACCCCCCTCCGGGCCGCCCGAATATCAGCGGAGCCAGCGGAACCCGGCACGCTCACCGAGCCACCGGCCGCCGTGCCCGATGGGCCTCCGGAACCTCCTGCGGACGTTACGGAGACCAAGTCCCGCGGTGGCCGCCCGCCCGGCGCCCCGCTCAGGGATCTCGTGGAGATCGGCAGGGCTGCCTGTGCTGAGCAGGGGAAACTCACCCGAGCCACTGTCCGGAAGGCAGTTGAGGACAAGGGCCTTCCGATTTCCAGTGAGCGGCTGACCGAGGTGACGAACGTCCTCCGGAACGAACTCACAGCCTCCGCCGAAAGCGGTCCATCCAGCGGCTGACCAAACCCGCCGGGTGACCGGAACCCGTTCCGGTCACCCGGCCAGCCGGTCACTACTGGCTCATCACGCCCATGGACGGGTCCGTGTGACCGCTCGCAGCTCACGGACCCGTCCCGAGAGCCCACCCCACCCCCTCGTCTGGAGAACCGTTCATGACGCACGATCCACACCACCCCAAGGAACAGATACCGCTGACGAAGTCGCCTGCGCTGACGGAACGCGTACGGCAGGCACTCGGACGGGCTGCTTCAGACGGAGCAAGTTGTCGGGTAAGGAGTCCTTACCCGACCTCCGCCCCAGGGGAGGCGGAGGCATCCGGCGCCGAGGCAGCACCGGAGTCGGCCGGCCCGGGGGAGCTGGCCGGGTCAGGAGACACCAAGCCGTCGTCGAGCGTGCCGCAGCAGCCAGCGCCGCGTCGCCGCCTGCGTGACAAGCAGTTGCGCGAGCGCCGCGTCCACCCCCGCTACAACGACCACGAGTTCGCCCTCGTCAAGAACGCCGCCGCTCTGAGCGGCATGGCGACCGGTGGCTACGTGGCCGAGTGCTCCCTTGCCGCTGCCCGTGCCAGCGACCCCACCGCAGCTGTCGCCGACTATCGCGCCATGGTGAAGACGCTCATGGCCGCCAACGGACAGCTCGGCAAGATCGGCAGCAACCTCAATCAGCTCACCCATCACCTCAACAAGGACGGCGCCTGGCCCCACCCCGCTACCGTCCAAAGGCTCTTGGCCCGCGTCGAGGCGTCCATCGACGAACTGGACACCGCCATCGCCCAGGTCACCGAGGCCCGGTGAGCTGGTGATACCCAAAATCATCCTCGGCGCGGGCCCGAAAGCCACACAACACACCATCGCCTACCTCTTCGGCAAGGGACGGGCCAACGAGCACACCGACCCACACCTGGTGGCCTCCTGGAACGGCTTCGCCCCAGACCCCGGCCGCAGCCCCCACCGCGACCCGAAGGACGTGCAGGCCCAGCTCGTTGCACAACTCGACCAGCCCGTGAAGATGCTGGGCGACAAGGCCCCCAGGGACACCGTGTGGCACTGCCCCGTCCGCGCCGCGCCCGAAGACCCGATCCTCAGCGACGGGCAGTGGGCGGACATCGCCCGCCGAATAGTGGCCGCCGCCGGCATAGCCCCCGACGGGGACGAGGAAGCCTGCCGCTGGGTGGCCGTCCGTCACGCCGACGACCACATCCACATCGCCGCCACCCTCGTACGCCACGACGGCCGTCGGCCCGAGCGCGGCTACGACCAGCGCGCAGTCCAGCGCGAGGCACGCTCAATCGAAATCGACTACGGGCTCCGGCGGTTGAAGCCAGGAGACGGCACCGGCGCCAAGCACCACACCAGCAAGGAGCACTTCAAGGCCAAGCGCCTGGGCCAGGGCGCCGCCGCCCGTGATGTCCTGCGTCTGCAGGTACGCCGCGCGGTTGCCGCAGCGTCCGACGAGGCCGAGTTCTTCGCACTGCTGGAGAGCACAGGAGTAGCTGTGCGCTTCAAGCGCTGCCCCTCCGGTGATGCGCTCGGCTGCAACTTCGCCCTGCCCCACGACACCAACGACAAGGGCGAGCCAGTCTTCTACGCGGGCTCCACCCTCGCCCCCGACCTGTCTCTGCCCAAGATCCGCAAGAGCCTCGCCACCACCAGCCCCGAACCGGTCACCATCCGGCCGGGCAACCCATGGCACCAAGCCACCGCCGCTGCGGAGCGCATCCCCCACCACCTCACCCACGGCGACGACCGGACCGCCCAAGGCCAACTGGTCCTACTCGGCGCGACGCTGGATCTACTGCCGATCAACGCACCGACCGCGGCGAAGGCCGAACTGGAACGAGCCGCTGTCGTCTTCGAGCGCGCCACCCGCTCCCGCATCGCGGCCGACCTCGCCAGCACCCACGCTCTGCGGCGGGGAATCCAAACGATCTGGCGAGACCGGCCCTCGGACGGCGACGGGTCGGGAATCGCCATGCTGCTGGACACCGTGCTCACGGCAGTAGTGCTCGCCATGCACTGGCACCGCACCCACCAGCACGCCCAGCAGGAAGCGGCAGCAGAACAGGCTCTCGTACACCTTCAGGTCGCGTACGCCCAGGTCGCCGAGCCGGTCCTGACTGGCCTCGCACAGCGTGCCCCCAGCCCTCAGATGAAGCACCGCTACGCCCACCACCTCCAGCAGGCCGTGCCGGAGCACGCCGAGCGCATTCTCAACGACCCCGCCTGGGACGCACTCACCGCCGTGCTCGCCGAAGCAGAGGCTGTCGGGCACAACGCGACGACCGTCCTCGGTCAGGCCCTCGGCCAGCGCACCCTGGACGACGCCCACAGCCCCGCCCGCGCGCTGACCTGGCGCATCCGCCGCCTTGGTGACCGTCACGCCCCTGGTCCCCGCGCACAGGCGGCCAGGGCGCGCAGCACCCCACTACGCGCTGCTGCCCCTATCCACCAGGCAGCAGCACCTCCGCCGCCACAGGCACCACTACCAGCACGGCGGCGGTGATCAGGCCGGTGCGGACAGTTTGGGAGTAAGCAGCTCCAGCGCCTCTTCCCAGCGGTACTGGTCCGCGCCACCGCCGGCCTTCGGCTTATGGGGCTCGTACGAACCGATCAGGACGCCCATCTCGCGCAGCCGCTCCAGGCTCTGGCTGTATGCGGGATGGGCGGCCTGCGCCGAGTTCAGGTAGGGCATGACGGCAGTAGGGATGCCGAAGCCGTACGCCTCGCACAGGATGCCCAGCGCCAGGGTGTCCGAGATCCCGGCAGCCCATTTGTTGATCGTGTTGAAGGTGGCCGGGGCCACCGCGATGGCGTCGGCGGGCGGTAGCGGCCGTGGGTCGCCGGGCGAGCGCCAGGCGGAGCGGATCGGGTAGCCGGTCTGTGCCTCGACCGCCTCGGCGTCTATGAATCCGAGGCCCTGCGGGGTGGCGACGACACCCACATCCCAGTTCGCCTTCTGGGCCGCGGTGATCAGGATGCCGACGTCGCCGGCGATGCCGGAGGCGCACACGACGACGTAGAGGAAGGGCTTCTTGGTCTGCCGGTCCGGCTGATCACTCACGCGGGGACTCCCAGTTGACGGCTGAAACGGTGCAGTTCCGGCAGCGTACGACGGCGGTCGCGGGCGGCCATGTCGGCCACCAGCTCACGGACGGCAGGTCGGCGGATGTCCTGGGCCGCGCAGCTTTCTGCGATGCGAAGGGCCTGGTACCCGTCCGCCAGGCGGCCCTGCTGGCTGTAGGCGCGGCCGGCCTCGATCCACAGGGCGGCACGACGCTCGGGGACGGGGATGTGGCGGCGCATGAGAGGCCGGGCGGTGTCCAGGGCGACGCCGGCGTCGCCGAAGGCCACCGCCGCGCTGAGTCCGTGCAGGGCGACGTTGGTCGGGCTGAAGTTGGCCCAGGCGTCGGGGCTGTCGAGTGCCACGTAGCGGGCGACTTCCTTCGCCTCGGTGAGGAAGTCCCGGGTAGCGGAGCGGTCGCCGCCGCTGCTGGCGGCGGTGACCCCGCGCAGAAGCAGCAGTCCGAGTGCCGCGAGGTACTTCGGGGAGCGCTGGTCGTACGAGCCCGTGAGCTGGTCGGCGGTGTGCCGGACGAGAACGACGGCTTGAGCGGTGTGGCTGTCACGGGCCAGAGCGTGGGCGTGAACGCGGACGCTGGAGGCGAGGACGACAGGATCGCCGGAGCGTTCGGCCTCGGCCATGGCGCGTCCGACCGCGAGCCAGGCATTGCCCTGGTCGCTCTGCTTGAGCAGCAGGCTCGCCGAGGTCTGGTACGCCGTGGCGAGGAGCCCGGACAGGTCGCTCGATCCGGGACTATCGCTGATGGCCTGCCGTAACTGCCCGATCAGGACGGGCAGCGCGCCTTCCAGCTTTGTGTAATCGCAGGTGCAGAAGAGGCGTCGCACACCTGCGACTTGGTCTCGCACGCTCTGGAGATCCGGCACCGGTTCGTCACTCACACGGGCTGATCCAGGCAGCAGGGACTGGACCAGGTCCTGATGGGCGGTGCCGGGGAGGGTAGGGGCCGCGAGCGCGGCGACGCCGGCGGCGAGAACGGTACGGCGGTGCATGTCCTCTGTCTCGGGTTCGGAGTGGTTGATGTCCGAGGTGGCGGCGAGGCCGAGGCGGTGGGGCGGAATCGCCAGCACGCGCGCGACCTCGCGCAGCATGCGGATGTCGTCCGTGCCCCTGCCGCCTTCCAGGCGGCTCACCTTGGACTGGTGATAGCCCAGGGCGGAGGCGACTTCCCTCTGCGAACGCCGCTGTAATACGCGGGCCTGACGGATCACTTCACCGATCCGTCTCGCTTCGCTGTGCTCTTCGGCCATCTGTGCCACGGCTCCTCCCGCCGTCGCCGATCCTGCCTTCCCAACCGAGCGTAAGGGACTGGCAGTGCACTGTGATGCAGCTCCTGCATAGACGATGCAGCACCCGCACACGCCCTGGTTCGAGAGGCCCGTCCAGCGGTTACGTGGAGTGGCCGAACCGATCAGGAGGCCGCTCATGGAAGCGCACCACATCCGGATTCCCGTCCCCGGCACACCTGCCGGCGCCGCGTCGGCGCGCCGGCAGATCGCCGAGGAGATACGGGGTTGGGGCGCCGTTCTCGGACCTGCACTCCTGGATGCGGCTGTGTTGGTGGCCTCGGAGCTGATCACCAACGCGGTACGGCACGCACACAAAGGACCGATCACAGCCGGCGCCTACCTCAGCGGCAAGGCGCTGCGGATCGCCGTGATCGACACCAGCTTCGACATCCCGGAAGTCGGCCTGCCGGATGCGGAAGAGGAAGACGGACGCGGCCTGTTCCTCGTCGCCGCACTCGCCGACCGCCACGGATTCGACCCACTGCCTTCCGGTAAGCGCTGCTGGGCCGAGCTCGATCTCAGCGCTCCGCTTCCAGCCGCCGCGACACACGTGCCCCAGATGAGGAGCTGACTGTTGCCAGCCGTACGCATTCCCCCAGTCGCCGCTGAAGTGGTCGCCGTGCGCCCGAGCGTTCCGCTCGCCGGGGCCGTGACCGTAGACGGGTCGAAGAACGCGGCCCTGCCCCTGCTGGCCGCCGCCGCAGCCATGCACCGCCCGGTGCACCTGAGCAACGTCCCGGCCAACACGGATGTCAGAACGATGCTCACCCTCCTCCAGCAGACCGGCTGGCACGCGACCCGCCCGGTCAGCGATCCACACACCACGGTGATCCTGCCGAGCGACAAGCAACGGCCGGACCCCGCCCCCGAGGTCGCTGCTCGTATCAGGGCCTCGTACTACCTGGTCCCGGCACTTCTCGGCGCCTATGGGCGGGCCCGGCTGCCGTGGCCGGGCGGCTGCGCCATCGGGGAACGCGGGATGGAGCAGCACTTCAAGGTGTACGAGCGGTTCGGTGACCGCTCGACCGTCGATGACCGCGGCTACCTCGTGGAAGCAGCCACTGGCGGACGCGGGACGGTGTCGATCATGCTCCCCTTCCGGTCCCGCGGAGCGAGCATCGCCGCTGTCCTGCGCACGGTCGTCGCCGGACGGCCGCTGCGACTGGGCCAACCGAACCTGTCACCCGAAGTGCTCAGTGTCGTAGAAGCGTTGAGGATCTCCGGGTGGGAGTGCCGGGTCAGCGAGGCCGTCCTCACCCTTCAGCCGCCTCGATCCATCTCCGGCGAGGAGATCGCGTGGCGGGTGCCCGGCGACAAGATCGAAGCGGGCACCCTGGCCTGCGCAGTCGCGGTAACAGGCGGCAACGCGCGCATCCTCGGCGTACACCGCGACGACATCACCCCCCTCATCACCGCGCTGCGCTGGCTCGGCATTCCAGCCGAGGCCGAGGACGGCACCCTCACCGTGCAGGCCCAGGACGCTCAGCCCACCGGCCGACCACTGCGAGCCATTGCCTCTCTGTCCCCTGGCGGCCTGGACGCGGACTTCGAGCCCGCGCTGCTGGCCCTGGCCCTCACCTTGCCCGGCACCCACCTGTTCGCCGACGACATCAACCCCGGCCGCCACCGCAACCTGCTGCCCCAGCTCGCCCGCCTCGGAGCCACGATCGACGAGCTCTCGCCCACACAGTGCCGCTTCGCCGGGCCGCAACGGCTCACCGGCGCCGGAGTAGAGGCCACCGACATCCGCACGGGCTCCGCCCTGCTCATCGCTGGCCTCACCGCTCACGGCGTGACCACCCTCGGCGGCCTCGAACAGCTCCGGCGCGGCCACGCCGACCTGCCCGTCAAGCTGCACGCCCTCGGAGCCGACATCTGCGAGGTGATCCCGTGAACCGGCAACTACGGCAAATCATCGCGACCACCGACGTCCACTCCGCCTTCGACTCGGCCGCTCCGATGCTCGCCCACCTCCACGCTGCGAGGCCCGACAGCCTGATCGTGGACTGCGGAGACTTCTTCGAGGGGAGCGGCTACTACCACCTCGGCGAAGGACGCATCGAGCGCGAAGTCCTCACCACTCTGTACGACCTGCTCGCGCCCGGAAACCACGGGTGGCCGCACTACTTCGAGCCGCGGCTGCACCGGATGACGGTGTGCGCGAACACAACCGACGACTGCGGCACGCCACTCTTCGACCGAGTACGCATCCAGGACATCGGAGGACGACGAGTCGCTGTCACCGCGGTGATGGGCCCGCAGGCGTTCAACGCCATCCCTGCCGACCAGCGCGCCGGCCACCGCATCAGCAACCCCGCACAGGCGCTGCACGAAGTGATGCAGGAGAACCACCACTGCGCTGACGCGTGGATGGTGCTGTCCCACTCCGGCTTCGAGGAGGACCTGAAGCTGGCCGCAGCCTGCCCGCGCGCCGATGTCATCTTCGCCGGGCACTGCCACAGCGACCGCTTCGGCCCCGTGCACGTCGGCGACACCCTCGTGGTCAAGGGCCGCGAACTCGGTGCCGGATACGCCGCCGCCGAGCCTGTCGGCAGCGGCTGGGGCGCCCGCATCGGGTGCTTCCCCGATGCTCATTCCGTTCCTCACGAACTCACCTCGCTGATGGAGAAGATCTCAGCCATCGGACTGCGGCTGAGAAGCCCCATCGGCGCTGTGGACGAGCGCCTCCGCGATGCACCCTTGGCTCGCCGCAGACTGCTCGAAGAGATCGCCGGCCGACTGCACTCCGGCCTCGGCGCTGACGCGGTCATCCTCAACGAGACCGCCCTGCGTCCCGTGCCACTCGGCGCCACGCTGACCCTCGGCGACCTGCTGGCCATCGAGCCCTTCGGCAACCAGCTCGTGCATGCCTTCCTCCCCGAGCAGCACGTCCAGGACCACGACAAGCTGCTCGACCACCTCACCGAACTTGTCGGCCCTCTGATCGTCGTCCCTGCACCTCTTCCCCCGGCGATCCGAACCGTGCTGACCACCGACTACCTCGCCGACAGCTACCTCGGCGGGCGAACTCATCAAGCAGGCTTACGCCTTCGCCAAGCCGTAAGCCATGTCCTGACCACTCGCTCGCCAGCTCCGCCGACTCCCAAGAAGGAGGCCAGTAATGATCCTCACCGGACCTGAGATCAAGGCTGCCGTGGCCAACGGGCGCTTACGAATCTCCCCCTTCACCCCGGACCAGACGAACCCCAACAGCTACAACGTCCGCCTCGGTCCGACCTTGCTGACGTATGCCGCCAAGGTGATCGACGCCCACCAGACCAATCCCACACGCTCAATCCAGATCGGCGACAACGGATACGTCCTGCAGCCCGGCGAGCTGTACCTCGGCCACACCGTCGAGGAGGTCGGCTCAGACATCTTCGTCCCCCTGCTCTTCGGCCGCTCCTCGGTCGGACGCCTCGGCCTGTTCGTCGAGATCACCGCACCGATCGGCGACATCGGCTTCCACGGACAGTGGACCTTGATGCTCTCGCCCATCCGCCCTCTACGGGTGTACGCGGGCATGAAGATCGGACAGATCATGTTCTTCGTCTCCACCGGCGACGTCGACCTGTACCGCGGCAAGTACCAGGGCGCCGCCGGCCCCCAGCCCTCCCGCTACTGGCAGGACACCACGCCCATCCAGGCGGTCGCCTCGTGATCCTCACAGGCTCAGCCATCGCCGCTGCCGTCAGCACGGGACAGATCACCATCTCCCCCTATGAGCCCGCGCGAATCTCACCCAATGCGTACGACTGGCGGCTGGGCGACACGATCCGCATCTGTGACGGCGACCTCGACGCCGCCACCCGCACCACCTTCACCGAACACCCCATCCCCACCTCCGGTTTGGTCCTGCGACCCGGAGTGCTCTACCTCGGCGTCACCCTGGAGAAGACCGGCTCGGAAACATACGCACAGCTCCTCAACGGGGACCGCACCATCGGCGCCCTCGGCATCTGGGTCCACGTCTCCGCGCCGCTCGGCCACCAGGGCCACGCGATCCGCTGGACCTTGGAGATCCGTGTCGCCAGGCCCGCCCGCGTCTACCCGGGGATGACCTTCGGCAAGCTCGTCTTCCTCACCACCGTCGGCAGCCCGTCCAGTTACCAGCAACAACGCGCGAAGTACGCGGCGACGAACGGCATCGACATCTCCCGCCTGTACGAAGAGATCCCCCAAGGAGCGTTGTGAAGTCCGTCGTTCGCCCAACCGCGGGCCCTCTGGCAGCTACCTTCCTGGACCTTCCAGCCGGCAGCCCCGGCGGCAGCGTCGAACTCTTCCTCGATCTCTATACCGGCGCCGAGCCCCTCATCCCGGCGCGCGCCTTCATGCTGGCGCCCGCGAGCCCCAGACCTCGCCTCCCATCGGGCCTCGACCTGCTCTCCGTGTCCGGGAAGTGCCTGGAAGGCGCCGGCTTCAGTCGCTACGTTGCGACCCTGCGCCGCGCCCTGGTGACAGCGATCGATCCCGCGCAGATCGGCGTTCTGCACTTGCACCATCTCGCGTTCGGCGCCACCCCCGCCCTGCTGCGGGCTCTGCCGGCACACCCAAGGATCGCGATGGTCCACGGCACCGACCTGCTGTTTGCCGAAGCCCACCGCGACCAGCTCCAGGTACTGCGCGAGACGGCGAGGGCCTCCGACGCAATCGTGGTATCCACCGGCGCCATGGCCGATCACCTGCTCAAACTCGCCCCGCAAACAGACCGCCGCAAGGTCGTCCACATCCCGTGGGGCATCCCCGACCATCTGCTCACTGATCCACCGGCCCGGCCCGCCCGCACGTCAACCAGCCATCTGCGAGTCCTGTACGCAGGACGGCTGACATCCGAGAAGGGCGTCGAGCGCCTCATCACCGGCCTGGCTCCCATTCCGGGCGTCGAGCTGAGCCTCGCCGCCCCCAGAGCCCAGTTCCGCGCCTTGACCCCGCTGCTCCAGCGGGCCGGCGTGCGGGCCCGCTATCTCGGCTGGCTCCGCCGTCCACAGCTGTGGAAAGCCTTCACCGAGCACGACGTGCTGGTCCTGCCATCGACCACCCTGGAGGCCATGGGCCTGGTCGCGCTGGAGGCCCAAGCCTGCGGCCTGCCTGTTCTGTACCAGCCCGTGCCCGGCCTCACCGAGGTCCTCGCAGGGTCCGGAGTGGTCACCGACTTCACGCAGTCCACCGCACTCGCCCGCGACCTGAACCGGCTGCGGACCGCACCGGGACTGCTGCCCGCTCTGCGGCAGGCGGGCTACGCGAATGCCGCCCGCTACCCACTTTCGACGACTGCTCAAGCCCTGACCGACCTGGGCCGCCGGCTCACATGAACGTCGCACAGCAGACGATGCCGCCACGCCGATCGCCCATCGGACCCGCCCACGTCACTACGCTGACCCGGCGGGATGCACACGGCGAACAGGGAGACCATGACGTACCGCACCGACAGCATCGAACAGCTCCTGAGCGAAGGCGTCCGCGACAAGGTCTACCCAGGCGCCGTATGGGCCGTCGGTGACGCTGCCGGCATCCACGTCTCCGGCTCCGCCGGAGTGCTAGACCCCGACGACCCAGGTACGCCGATGCGGCCCGACACCATTTTCGATGCCGCCAGCCTGACGAAGATCCTCGCGGTGTGGGCATCGATCGGCGCCCTCTGGGAGGAAGGCAAACTCGCTCTCGACATCCCACTCGGCACCTTCTGGTCCGAAGTCGACGGCCATCCGCTCGGGGGCGCAACCGCCCGCCAACTGCTGACCCATACGGCCGGCGTTCCGCTGCGAGCCCAGCTCAAGAACCTCTATGGCACGGACCCACAAGACGTTCGTGACGGAGTCCTCCACGAAGCCCTGCACCGTCCCCCCGGCGAGGCCGTCGAGTACACCGATCGAGCCGCTCTCATCCTCGGATACCTCGCCGAGCATCTCGCCGGCCAGCGCCTCAACGAGCTCGCGACTCAGCGGACGTGGCAGCCGCTGGGCATGCATACGACCCGCTTCGGGCCGCTGCCCGCCGAGACCGCCTCACGATGCGCCCCGACCGAACTCGACCCGGAGACCGACGCCCACCTCAAGGGCATCGCCCACGACTTCTCCGCACGGCTCTTGGGCGGAGTGTGCGGGATTGCCGGCGCCTTCACCGTCATGGACGACCTCTGCGTCTTCCTGCGCTACATGCTCGACCCCGTCAACGCGCCCAGCCGGGCAGGGTTCGGCTCCGCCTGGACCGCGGAATCCCTGACCATCCAGACCGGCGACCTGCAGCCGGTACGCGGCCTGTTCTGGCACCCCGCGCCCGGTACTACCCCAACCGACGATATCTGGGTCCACTACGGCTTCACCGGCACGGGCATGTGGATCTCGCCCCGTCAACAACGTTGGGCAGTGCTCCTGACCAACAAGCTCTACTACACCCGCGACCGCCAGCCCCTGACGGACATCCGCAACGCCTTTCGTGGGCTCGCCTTCGACTTAGACCGCAGGCTGTCCTTCGCGGTCGCATAAGACACGCGAAGGACGATGCCCGCGGCCGACGCCCCCAGGTACGCGCTTCACAGCACGCTGGGCGACACCTCGCTGAGGTCCAGTCTCGCCGCGTCAGGTGCGCCTGCCAGGTCGCCGGCCGTGAGTGCGGACAGGTAGCGCTCGGCGTCCAGAGCCGCCGAAGCGCCGCTGCCGGCTGCGGTGATGGCCTGCCTGTACGTGTGGTCCACGACGTCGCCTGCGCCGAAGACACCGGGGATGTTCGTCCGGGTGGTGGGTGCGGCGACCTTGAGGTATCCCTCCTCGTCCAGATCGAGCTGACCGCGGAAGAGGTCGGTACGCGGGTCATGCCCGATCGCGATGAACAGCCCGGTGGCCGCGACATCGCGTGTGGCGCCGGTGAAGACGTCCCGGAGGACAATGCCGCCGAGCATGGGACCGTCCTGTCTGAGTTCGGCGACCTCGGTGTCGAAGGCGAAGGAGATCTTGTCGTCGGCGAAAGCCCGGTTCTGCATGACCTTCGAGGCGCGCAGGGCGGAGCGGCGGTGGACGACGGTCACAGACTTCGCGAAGCGGGTCAGGAAGGTGGCCTCCTCCATGGCGGTGTCCCCGCCGCCGACCACGACGATGTCGCGGTCCCGGAAGAAGAATCCATCGCAGGTGGCGCACCAGGACACACCGCGGCCGGAGAGTTCTTCTTCTCCGGGTATGCCGAGCTTGCGGTAGCCGGAGCCGGTCGCGACGATCACCGTCCTGGCTCGGTGGACGGTGCCGGCGGAGTCGGTGAGGAGTTTCACGGGGCCGGCGAGGTCGACGTCGGTGATGTCGTCGTCGATCATCTCGGCGCCGAACTTCTCGGCCTGGGCCCGCATCTTGTCCATGAGGTCGGGGCCGTCGACACCGTCGGGGAAGCCGGGGAAGTTCTCGACCTCGGTGGTGGTGGTCAGGGAGCCGCCGACGAAGATGCTGCTGCCGAAGAGGACGGGCCGCAGCTGGGCGCGGGCGGTGTAGAGGGCGGCGGTGTAGCCGGCGGGGCCGGACCCGATGATGACGACGTCACGTATCTCGCTCACGCCGTGGCCTCCGGGGCGATCTCCTTGATCAGGCCCTCGACCAGGGTCTTGATCTCGTCGCGGATGGGGCGGACGGCTTCCACGCCCTGGCCGGCCGGGTCGTCCAGCTTCCAGTCGAGGTAGCGCTTGCCGGGGAAGACGGGGCAGGTGTCGCCGCAGCCCATCGTGATGCACACGTCGGACTCGCGGACCGCGTCGGTCGTGAGGATCTTCGGGGTCTCGGCGGAGATGTCGATGCCGACCTCGGCCATCGCCTCGACGGCGGCGGGGTTGACGGCGGCGCCCGGATTCGAGCCGGCGGAACGGACCTCGACCCGGTCCCCGGCCAGATGGGTCAGCCAGGCGGCCGCCATCTGGGAGCGACCCGCATTGTGGACACAGACGAACAGGACGGACGGCTTGCCGGAAGAGTCGGCCATGATGATCGTTCTCTCTCGTCGCACGGCGGAACTCACCCGCCAATGACTTCAGCCCCCGCTGGTATCAGCGGGTAATGATGTGAGAGTATCAGTGCATGCTGACTTCAGTCGATCCTGATCTGATCCGGGTGCTGGGCGATCCGCTCCGCCTCCAGATCGTGACCCTGCTGGCGCGCGAGACGCTCTGTACGACGCACCTGGTCGAGGAGACCGGCGCGAAGCAGACCAACCTCTCCAACCACATGAAGGTCCTGCGCGAGGCCGGGGTGGTGGAGACCGAGCCCTGCGGTCGCTTCACCTACTACAAGCTCAAGCCCGAGGTCCTGGCCGGGCTCTCCGAGCAGTTCGCCGCACTGGCCGACTCCGCCCGCACCGCTTCCGAGAACAAGAGGGCCTGCCCGTGACGTCCACCGAGCCCACCACCTCTCCCGCTCCGGTCGGCGGTGGGGACGATTCGATCGTCAAGAAGCTCTCCACCCTCGACCGCTACCTCGCGGTATGGATCCTGCTCGCCATGGCCGTCGGTCTCGGCCTGGGCCGCCTGATCCCGGGGATGAACGACGCGCTCGCGAAGATCGAGATCGGCGGGATCTCCCTGCCGATCGCGCTCGGCCTGCTGGTCATGATGTATCCGGTGCTGGCCAAGGTCCGCTACGACAAGCTCGACACCGTTACCGGCGACCGCAAACTGATGGTGTCCTCGCTGGTCATCAACTGGATCGTCGGGCCCGCCGTCATGTTCGCCCTGGCGTGGATCTTCCTGTCGGACCTGCCCGAGTACCGTACGGGCCTGATCATCGTCGGCCTCGCCCGCTGCATCGCCATGGTCATCATCTGGAACGACCTCGCCTGCGGCGACCGCGAAGCCGCCGCTGTTCTCGTCGCCCTGAACTCGGTGTTCCAGGTGTTCGCATTCGGCCTGCTGGGCTGGTTCTACCTCGACCTGCTGCCGCGCTGGATGAACCTCGGCGACGGTCAGGGCCTGGACGTATCGGTCTGGCACATCGCGCTGAACGTCGTCATCTTCCTCGGTATCCCGCTGCTGGCCGGCTTCCTCACCCGCCGCATCGGCGAGCAGAAGATGGGCCGCGAGAACTACGAGGCGAAGTTCCTGCCGAAGATCGGCCCCTGGGCGCTGTACGGGCTACTGTTCACGATCGTCATCCTCTTCGCACTCCAGGGGAAGACCATCACCTCCCAGCCGCTGGACGTCGTGCGGATCGCGCTGCCGCTCCTGGTCTACTTCGCGATCATGTTCTTCGGGACCTTCCTCCTGGGCAAGGGCCTCGGCCTCGCGTACGACCGCACCACCACGCTCGCGTTCACCGCCGCGGGCAACAACTTCGAGCTGGCCATCGCCGTCGCCATCGCCACCTTCGGCGTCACCTCCGGCCAGGCGCTGTCGGGCGTCGTCGGCCCGCTCATCGAGGTCCCCGTCCTGATCGGCCTGGTGTACGTCGCACTGGCCTGGCGCAAGAAGTTCGCCCCCTCAGCCCTCGCCACCCCGCAAAAGGACGCCTGAGGCGATGCGTCCTGACGCCGTGACCAGGCAGACGGACGTGGTGGTGATCGGCGGCGGGCAAGCCGGGCTCGCCGCCGGATACCACCTGCGCCGCAAGAAGCTGGACTTCGTGATCCTGGACGCGCAGGAGGCACCCGGCGGGGCCTGGCAGCACACCTGGGACTCCCTGCACCTGTTCTCGCCGGCTGCCTTCTCCTCGCTGCCCGGCCGGATCATGCCGGCCCAGCCGGGCCACGAGTACCCGGATGCCGGGCACGTCGTGGAGTACCTGAGCGACTACGAGCAGCGCTACGAACTGCCCGTTCACCGCCCGGTCCGGGTCCACCAGGTACGCCGGGACGGCGACCGGCTGCGGGTGGAGACGGACAAGGACATCTGGTCCGCCCGGGCCGTCGTCTCGGCGACCGGCACCTGGTGGCGCCCCTTCCTGCCCGCCACCCCCGGGCGGAACGATTTCGCCGGCCGTCAGCTGCACACCAGCGGCTACCGGAGACCGTCCGACTTCACCGGGCAGCGAGTCGTCGTGGTCGGCGGCGGGAACTCCGGGGCGCAGATCGCCGCCGACCTCGCCACTCACGACGCCATCGACCTGACCTGGGTCACCCAGCGCCCCCCACGCTTCCTTGCCGACGACATCGACGGCCGGGCCCTGTTCGACGCCGCGACCGCCCGGCGCCGCGCACTGGACGAAGGGCGCACCGATACGGGCGGCGTCGCCTCCCTGGGCGACATCGTCGCCGTCCCGCCCGTTCGCGAGGCGCGGGATGCCGGACTGCTCAAGGCGTCCCCGATGTTCACCCGGCTCACCGCCGACGGCATCGAGTGGGCGGACGGCATACGGGCCGCAGCCGACGCCGTGATCTGGTGCACCGGCTTCCGCCCCGCCCTGTCCCACCTCGCCCCGCTGGGCCTTCGGGGACCACGCGGCCACATCCCCACGCACGGCACGCGGGCGGCCGGGGAACCGCGCCTGCACCTGCTCGGCTACGGCGACTGGACCGGCCCCGCCTCCGCCACCCTCATCGGCGTCGGCCGCCCGGCCCGCGACGCCGCCGCAGAGATCGCTGAACTCCTCAGCCGCTGAAGGCATCCGAGCCGGCGCCTCCGGCAACGGACTCGATTGCGGCACGACTGGGGCGGCTCAATTGACGTGATGACTGCGGCGTTCGATCAGTTGCACATCCCGCCATATGCCATGGAGTCGGCCGACGCGTTGCCGAGTCCCGATGACGCGGAACCCAGCCTGCTGGTGCAAGGCGAGACTGGCCGCGTTCTCCGGAAAGATCCCCGACTGGACGGTCCAGATCCCGGCCGCCTCCGTGGACGCGATCAATGCGTGCAGCAGAGCGCGAGCAATACCCAGCCCGCGGGCGTCCGGGTGCACGTAGACGGAATGCTCGACCACGCCGGCGTATGCGGCGCGGGCAGAGACAGCCGAGACGGCAATCCAGCCGACCACGGCCGCGTCGGGGGTGAGCGCGACCAGGCGGTGATGAGGCAACCTGGACTTGTCGAACGCCTCCCAAGAGGGGGCGGCTGTTTCGAAGGTGGCGTTGCCTTCATCGATCCCGGACTGGTAGATCGCCAGGACCTGCTGGGCGTGTTCGGCAAGCATGGGGGTGAGGGTGAACTGCGCGGGCACTGCGATTCCTTCCTGCCGCACGATGCTGGCGCCGATTGTGCCGCGTTGCGGCGACGGGTCGAACAGGCCCCCTCCCATCTCAGTGCTCCGGCTTACGGACGGATGCGACGCGGGTGCGGCCGTATGCCGCCGGCCCGGTCTATGGCCCGGTCGGTCACGCAGGACACTTGCAATCGGTACCTAGGTACAGGTTTACCGTCGGAGGTGTTCCCCCTTTTTTGGGGACGCGACGACGGGAGTGAGCGCGATGAGTGATCTGGCGTGGGTGCCGCAGTCCTGCACGCTGCCCACCGAGGAACGCCCTCTGCGGGTCGCAGAGTGGGATGAGCTGTTCACCGAGCACCTGACCTCGATGTCGCGGCCGGGACCGCTGCGGCTGCACCTGGACCTGGCCGGCGGACCCGGCATCGAGGAGCAGGTGCGGGATCTGGCGGAGCGGGAGGGCGGCTGCTGCTCGTTCTTCGCCTTCACCGTCACCCCGGGCGAGAACCTGATCGGCCTGGACATTGCGGTGGACCAGCAACACGCCGTGGTCCTGGAGGCCCTGGCCGCACGGACCGCCGCCGGAGGCCGGCGGTGAGTGCGGGGCTGCGCAGCGGGCAGGTCGCAGAGGCGGCCGGGGTGAACGTCCAGACCCTGCGCTATTACGAGCGGCGCGGTCTGCTGGCCGAGCCGGACCGCAGTAACGGCGGTCACCGCCTGTACGGCGAGGAAGCGGTGACCGCGCTGCGGGTGATCAAGGCCGCGCAGCGACTCGGGTTCACGCTGGAGGAGGTCGCCGAGCTGCTGGAGGCGGGTCGCCATCGGCACGGCCGCCCCGTCGCGGGGCTCCATGACCGCGCTGCGGCCAAGCTCGCCGAGGTCGACGCGAAGATCTCCGACTTGACCACCATCCGGACCACCCTGGCCGCGGCAGTCGAGGCCGGGTGCGACGACCTGGCCGTCTGTGCCGGAAGCCCCTGCTGCCCCATCCCCTTCACCGACCTTGCCGAGGAGAACCGTCATGCCGGACCCTGTTGCTGATCCACGCCCTCACCAGGCGCCGAAGGCCCTGGGCGGCCTGGCCGCTCTGGCCTGCGTGGCGTGCTGCGCGCTTCCGGTCCTGATCACGGCCGGGGTCGTCGGCGCAGGCGCCGGGGCGGTGGTGGGCTGGCTGCCTACTGTCGCCCTCGTCCTTTCGGTACTCGCGGCAGGGACCTGGTGGCTCGGTCGGCGTCGTGGCTCCTGTTCCTGCTCCTCCTCGACGAAGGCCATGGGCGGGGAAGGGTGTGGCTGCAAGGCGTCGGGGGACCCGTTGAAGATCACGGGCGGGGGCCGCCGGGCTTGACCTTCGAGTCGAGGTGAAGGTTTACGGTCGACCGATGAGCACGATGCGGATCTCCCAGCTCGCCGAACGCAGCGGCGTCCCGGCGACCACCCTGCGGTTCTACGAGACCGCCGGTCTGCTGCCCGCCGAGCGGACCCCGGCCGGGTACCGCCTGTACGGGCAGGACGCGGTCGACCGCCTCGCGTTCATCGGGGCGGCCAAGCACTTGGGCCTGCCGCTGGAGGAGATCGCCGAACTGCTCGGGGTGTGGCAGGCGAGCGCCTGCCAGGAGGTGAAGGCCGACCTGCGCGAGCGGGTCGTGGCCCGGATCGCGGAGGCCGAGCGACGGGCAGTCGAGCTGGCCGCGTTCACCGCCTCCCTCCACCAGGCAGTGAAGCATCTGGACGAGCTGCCCGACCGTGAGGACCGCTGCGACCCGCACTGCGCCTTCCTCGCCTTTGGTCCCCGCCCACACCCCGGCGTGACCCTCGACCGCCCACACCTCGGTTCCGTGCCTCTGCGGCCAGGAGCTCTCCCCCACCTCGCTATGTCCCTGAGCAAGGAGCACATACGTTGTCGCAGTCATCCGGCCTGGTCGAAGCCATGGAGCGCCATCAGGTCGCCGTCTACATCGGCGCCCTGGCGGCCGGTGGCCTGGTCGGCTGGGTAGCCCCCTCTGCCGGGCCGAGCCTGGAGCACGCCATCAACCCGGTGCTCGCCGTGCTGCTCTACGTCACGTTCCTGCAGGTGCCCGCCGCCGACCTGCTCCGCTCACTGCGCGCGGGCCGGTTCCTGACCGCGACCCTGGTGGTCAACTTCGTGGTAGTGCCGCTTGTCGTGGCGGCCATGTTCCCGTTCCTGCCCGCCGACCAGGCCGTCCGCCTGGGCATGCTCCTGGTCCTGCTGGCGCCGTGCGTCGACTACGTCATCGTCTTCAGCGGGCTAGCCGGCGGCAGCAGCCAGCGCCTCCTGGCCGCGACCCCGCTGCTCCTGCTGGCCCAGATGATCCTGCTGCCCCTGTTCCTGTTCCTGTTCATGGGCTCCGACCTGGCCGGCATCGTGGAAGCCGGCCCGTTCCTCGAAGCGTTCCTGATCCTGATCGTCATCCCGCTCGCCCTGGCCTGGCTCACCCAGGCATGGGCGGCCCGCCGCACAGCCGGGCAGAAGGTCGCTGATGCGATGGGGACCACCATGGTCCCGCTGATGGCCGCGACCCTGCTGACCGTGGTGGCCTCCCAGGTTCCCAAGCTCGGCGACAGCTTGGCCGACATGGCCCGAGTGGTGCCCTTCTACGTCCTGTTCCTGCTCGTGATGGCCTTCGCCGGACTCGGCGTCGCCCGCTTCTTCCGTCTTGACGCCCCCGACGGGCGGGCCATCGTGTTCACCGGCGCGACCCGCAATTCCCTCGTTGTCCTCCCCCTCGCCCTGGCGCTGCCTGACACCCTGGCCGTCGCCGCAGTTGTCGTGGTCACCCAGACCCTCGTCGAGGTGATCGGCATGGTCGTGTACGTCCGCACGGTCCCACGCCTGCTTCCAGCCCCCAGCGCCCACTCCCGTACAGGAACAGCGCCTCGCGGCTAAAACAGAAGTTGAGCCAGAACCAGTTCTCACGCACAGAGCCGCTGTCGCTCAGCGCCTCTGCAGACGGGACAGCACGTACCCCGCGTCGCGGCCGACGCCGCGCAGAGTCTTGGAGGAGAAGCTGCGCTGGAACTCCATGCCTACGAAACCGAAGCCCGGCACGGTGGTGGCAATGCCGCCCTTGTGGAGCGGTGCGCCGTCGGAGCCGAGGGCGCCGCTGCTGTGCAGGTAGGGAAAGGTGAGCTGGTAGCCGGTGGCGAGCAGGACTGTATCGATGGCTTCTTTCGTTCCGTCGGCCCACACCACGCCCTCGTTCGTGTACCGGGCGAACATGTCGCGGCGTTCAACGCCATGCCGGTCCAGTGCAGCCAGGTAGTGGCCGTCATCGATCACAGAGACGGGGACCTTCGCCAGTAGCCGTCGGATCGGGGCGATATCGAGGCGGGTGTGCTTGAGCCACCAGTGCAGGTCCCGGCCGAGCGGGCGCTGGGCCAACCAGCCGATCGGGCGCCGGCTGGCCAGGGTGGTGTCAGCGACCACGCCGAGGTCCGCAGCAATCTGAATCGCGGAGTTGCCTCCGCCGACCACGACGACCCGCTTCCCCGCGAACACGTCGGGACTGCGGTAGTCAGCGGCGTGCAGTGCCTGGCCGCCGAAGTCCTGGCGGCCAGGGAGGTCCGGAGTGAAGGGCGTGCCGTAGTCGCCGGTCGCGGCGACGACCGCCCCAGCCGTGAACTTCCGCCCGTCGCTGGCAAGCACGGACCAGGCACCGTCCTGCTGCGCTACAGAGGTGACGGAGGTCGAGGTGCGGATGTCGGCGGGCAGGCGTTTGGCGTAGTCGCGCAGGTAGTCCACGACTTCGTCCCGGCGCGGGTAGCGGTCCTGGTCGCCGGGGAACGGCATGCCGGGAAGGGAGGAGTACCGGGCCGGGGAGAACAGCGTGAGGCTGTCGTAGTAGCGCGGCCAAGACCCGCCCGGCTTCTCCGCGGCTTCCAGGACCAGCACGCGGGTGAAGCCATGACGCGGGGCAAGGGCAGCGGTGGCCAAGCCGGACTGTCCGGCGCCGATGACGATGAGATCGGCATGCTCCATGAGAAAGTAGACCCTTCGCTTTAGTCGTTATTTCGGGATGTGACGAAATGTTGGGCAGGAAGCCGTGACAGAAGACGGCGCTGGTACGACCCGCGTGGATCCGGCGACGGCCGACTTCCTCAAGGCACTGGCCAGCGAAACCCGCCAGAAAGTGCTGCAGCAGTTCGCCGGCGGGATCGAGCTGACGGTCGGCGAGATCGCCGACCGCTGTGCCCTGAAGCCGTCGACCACCTCGGAGCACTTGAGCCTGCTGCGCCGCGGTGGCTTGGTGATCTCCCGCAAGGACGGCAAGCAGGTCTACTACCGGGCCGACGGTGCCACGATGGCCCAGCGCCTCTCCGCACTCCAGGCGTATCTGGCGAACTGCTGCCCGCCCGACTGCGCCACTTGACCCGCAGGGGCGGGCGGGAGGTCAGCTGCGCAGGTCAAGCATGGCGGCCATGGCCGCCACGACGGACGGGGCTACCTGGTAGTAGACCCAGGTTCCGCGTCGCTCCGAGGTAAGCAGGCCAGCCTCGCGCAGCTTCTTCAGGTGATGGGAGACCGTCGGCTGGGAGACGCCGACGTCCTGGATGTCGCACACACACGCCTCGCCGCCGGGATGTGAGGCGACTCTGGAGAACAGCCGAAGCCGGATCGGGTCGGACAGCGCCTTGAACATCAGGGCCATCCGCTCCGCGTCATCCTGCGACAGCTCTCCCGCAGTGATCGGCGGGCAGCACGGCACCGCCGTTACGGGGTCCAGAACCGGCAGCTCCACTACCTCTGACTTCGACATGTGTCTATGTTGACACTCATCAATGCGAGTGGCAAGCTTCGAATATAGACAGCAATCAAAACAGCGGCCGGGTGCGGTCGCCCATCCCGGAGGACATCACCGCCATGACCACCACTGCAAACCTTCCGGTAGTCGTCATCGGCGCCGGCCCTGCCGGGCTCGCAGCCGCCGCCCACCTCGTCGAGCGAGGCATCGAACCGCTGGTCCTGGAAGCCGGGTCCTCCGCGGCCACCGCGGTGCGTGCCTGGTCGCACGTACGGCTCTTCTCTACCTGGAACGAACTGACCGATACCGCCGCCGAGAAGCTCCTGGCGCCGACCGGCTGGACCAAGCCCGCCGCGGAGATCTACCCCACGGGCGGAGACTGGGCCGAGCAGTACCTCCAGCCGCTCGCCGACGTCCTCGAAGACAAGGTCCGCTACGGCGCCACCGTCACCGGCGTCTCGCGCCTCGGCCGGGACCGGATCGTCGACGCCGACCGAGAGCAGCAGCCCTTCACCGTCCGCCTCACGCTCGCCGACGGCACCGAGGACCGAATCCTCGGCCGGGCCGTGATCGACGCGTCCGGTACGTGGTCCACCCCCAGCCCGATCGGCGCCGACGGGCTGCCCGCCCTCGGCGAACGCGCCGCCTCCGCCCACATCTCCTACCGCATCCCCGACCTCAAGGACCCCGCAGTCCGGGCCCGGTACGCGGGAAAGCGCACAGCCGTCATCGGTTCCGGGGCCTCTGCGTTCACCGCGCTGGCCACCCTCGCCGACCTCGCAAAGAACGAACCAGGTACGCACTCCGTGTGGATCCTGCGCCGCGGTATCAGCGGGTCCACCTTCGGCGGTGGCAGCGCCGACCAGCTTCCCGCCCGAGGCGCCCTGGGCCTGGCCGCCAAGGCCGCCGTCGACGACGGGTACGCCGACGCCGTCACCGGCTTCCGCACTGAGGTCATCGAGCCCACTGCCGACGATCGTCTGACCCTCGTGGGTGAGGACGGCCGACGCCTCGACCCGGTGGACGAGGTCATCGTCCTGACGGGCCTGCGCCCCGACCTGTCCTTCCTGTCCGAGCTCCGCCTCGCCCTGGACGAGCGCCTGCAGGCACCGGTGGAGCTCGCACCGCTCATCGACCCGAACCAGCACTCCTGCGGCACCGTGTACCCGCACGGCCACCGCGAGCTGTCCCACCCCGAAAAGGGCGTCTACCTCGTCGGCATGAAGTCCTACGGCCGCGCCCCCACCTTCCTCGCCATGACCGGCTACGAACAGGTCCGCTCCGTCACCGCCGCCATCGCCGGTGACACCGAGTCCGCCGACCGCGTCGAACTCACCCTCCCCGAAACCGGAGTCTGCGGCGGCGCCGGACTCTTCGACGGCCCCGCAGCCGGCCAGGCCGACGAAGGCGGCTGCTGCGCTCCGGCACCCGCCCTCGTACAGATCGGCACCGGCATCTCCGTGCCGGTCGCAGTCGCCGAGGACACAGCGTCCGGTGGGTGCTGCGGGTCCTGAAACACCGCACCCAGGCCGCTCTCGGCCTGGGCGCTACCACTCCGAGTCTGGAGGAACGTCATGTCACGCATACAACTCGCCTTGCGCGTCCCCGACCTCCAATCATCAATCGCCTTCTACAGCAAGCTCTTCGACACCGAGCCGGCCAAACTGCGCGACGGGTACGCCAACTTCGCCATCGCCGACCCACCGCTCAAGCTGGTCCTCGTCCAGGGCACACCGGACGCAGACACACGCATGGACCACCTCGGCGTCGAAGTCGCCGCCACCGAAGAAGTCCACTCCGCCACAGCCCGTCTCCAGGACCAAGGGCTGGCGACCGACATCGAGAACGACACCACCTGCTGCTACGCCCTCCAGGACAAGGTCTGGGTCCACGGCCCCGGCAAGGAACCGTGGGAGGTCTACGTCGTCAAGGCAGACGCCGACTCAATGGCCAAGCAGAAGAACAGCACCTGCTGCGAGGGCCCCGTCACCGAAGCAGGCCCGCCAGCGCCCGTCGAGGCTGGTGGCTGCTGCCCGTAACCAAGCTCGACGCCCACGGGGCCGCGACCGGAACAGGGGACCGGTCGCGGCCCCGCGCCGTACTTCCTGCTCTATGCGCCACACAGATCACCAGCTGGGGCGTCATCTATTACGCCTTCCCCGTCCTGAACCCAGCCATCACCGCAGACACCGGCTGGCCCACCGGCGCCACGACAGCCGCATTCTCCGCAGCCCTGCTCATCTCCGCCTTCGCCGGGATCCGAGTCGGCCGGATGATCGACCACCGCGGTCCGCGCACCGTCATGACCGCTGGTTCCGTCCTCGGCGTGGCCAGCCTCCTCGTCATTGCCGCCGCCCCCAACCTGCCGGTGTTCTTCACGGGCTGGCTGCTGGCAGGACTGGCCATGGCGGCCACCTTCTACCAGCCTGCCTTCGCCGCACTGACCCGCTGGTGGGCACCCGACCACGTCCGCGCCCTTACCGTCGTCACCCTCGCCGGTGGGCTGGCTTCGACCGTCTTCGCACCCCTGACGGCCATGCTCGCCGACCACCTGACCTGGCGGGCCACGTATGCCGTTCTCGCCCTCATCCTCGCTGCGGTGACCGTGCCCGCCCACGCCCTGGCACTGAGAGCACCCTGGCCCGAGGCACCGCCCGCAACAGCTCACGCCGGCGAATCCTCGACCGCAGTGTCGCGCAGCCGGCCATTCTGGATGCTGGCCACCGCACTGACCCTCTCCGCATTCACTGTCTACGCCGTCGTCGTCGCCCTGGTCCCGCTTCTACTGGAGCGTGGGTACTCCACCAGCCAGGCTGCCTGGGCGCTCGGCCTGGGCGGCGCGGGCCAAACCCTTGGCCGCACCTTGTACGCGACACTCGCCCGCCACACCAGGGTCATCGCGCGCACCACCACGCTGATCGCGCTCGGCGGCGTCACCACAGCCACCCTCGCCTTCACACCCGGCCCCTACGCCCTGTTGGTCGCCTTGTCGGTCGCGGCCGGGATGGTTCGCGGCAACCTCACCTTGCTACAAGCGACCGCCATTACCGACCGCTGGGGCACCACCCACTACGGCCGCCTGTCCGGACTCCTCGCAGCACCTGCGACCACGGCCGCAGCGCTCGCCCCGTTCGCCGGCGCGGCGCTGGCCTCACCACTCGGTGGCTATTCAGTCTTCTTCGCTCTGCTCGCCGCGCTTTCCGCATTTGCGGCGCTGATCGCGCTGAACACTGTGGTCAAGGCCAGCACCGTTGATCTTGATCCGGCCCACGGAAACTAGGCGGGTACAAGTTCGCTGAGCACATCGCGCAGGGTGGCGTTCGCCGTGGGCGCAGCCTTGGCCATCTGCCGCAGATCATCGCTCTTCAAGTACCGATAGCTCTGCGGCGGGTGGAACGAACCAGCGGCCCTCAGAGCACTCAGTGGAACGGGGTCGCTGAAGGTGACCGGGTCCTCCAGAGTGAGACCGCTGGCCTGGACAGCGCCGCTCATGTACTCGTCGTATTCGCGCCTGCTGATGCCCGCCCGAGTACGACTGACCGACCACACCTCCCTGGGTGAGGCCACCTGGACCGCTGCGATGCGGGCCACACCCACGATGGCCATCGTGGGCGCCGTGGCGTACAGGAGTACGGCGGTGCCGGGAGGAGCGGCAACGCGCTGCCTCCGGACCTCCACTGTCTTACTCCCGGCCAGGATCGCCGTGGCGAATCGAGGGTGGACGGACAGCAGCATCGCGCGTTCCGAATGGCTCACGTCTTTCGGTGCCCCTCTTCGTAGACCGCCTGGAACAGCGCACTGCTGATCTTCGACAGCGACATCAGCGACAACGGTAGCCCCAGGCTCTGGGCGAGTACGTTCAAACGCCCCAGCGTCACCGGCCTCGGGAAGATCTCGGTGTCCGAGAACCTCAATGCCATGGAACGACCCGAGGAATCAGCCGCCGATCGCACTTCACTCCGACCATATACGCCCAGGTGTTCGAATTGCGAGAACAGGGCATCCGGCTCGTCGATCAGCACCTCGTCCAACCGGGAGCTGCCGATCACCATCTTGCCCTGAGCGCCCGACGTTCCCCTGCTGACATACCAGAGCAGCCGCGCGGGGACGCTCTCGCTTCGGTGCCCGGACGAGCGGTAGTAGACGTGCTCCCTACTGATGCCCAGGACGTCGCTCCGCGGCAACAACATGGCCGGAACGTTGAACAGTTCTGCCGACCAGCGCGGTTCGATGGGCACGAGGAAGGAAGGCATCAAGGAGTCAGTGACTTTCGCCGGCCACCAGGCGCGCTCGACCAGACTTGCCACCTCGGGCGGAAGGCCGGCGTGAAGCGCGGTGACGTCAACGGTCAGGCGCCCTGCGATTTCCCTGGCAGCGGAAGAGACTTCAGTGGCCGCACCGCACACGTCGACCAGCAGCGCAGTCAGCCCGTCGGCTTGCTCAAAGAAGCCGTCGTCCCCGGCGGCTGCCCGGGCCACGGGCGAGGGGCGCTGATCAGTGATGCGCACCACCTGGGCGCCTCCTTCTCGGCCGAGGCGCTTGAGCATGAACAGCAACTGCCGGGCCAGCGTCTCCTCCAGGACGTGTGAGGCGGTCCGTAGTACGGGGACGGTCAACGTTCTGCCATCAAGAGCCCATACGTACAAGGCGACTGGGTGCCCCTCCCCATCTCGCAGCAGTTCTCGACGCCAAAGCACCGAATCCGTCCCCAGCGCTCTGAGCCGCTCCTCGAAGGCGGAGCCGCTGTCGCCGTCCGCCTGATCGAAGAACGCGACCAGTTCGCCTTCAGCTCCCTGAGCAACCTCCCCTGCCGAGAACTCAGTGCCCAACAGATCCGCCGGCCGGTAGACCTGGGCCTGCCGCAATTCGTCGACGTGCAGGGTCACGACCGCCGGGGACACCACCTTTACTCCGGCCACCTCCCAGGCGACGTCTGCCAGCCGGAACAGCAGTGGATCCCTGGTGGCTAGAACCTGAAGACCGGCGCAGGAAGTCTCAGCGACGTAGTGCAGCCGGCTCCGCAGGGTCGCGTCCAGCTGCAGATTCGGCAGCCTCTCGGAAATGGCAGTCATCAGCTCGCCGTGGCGTGAGGCCACAGCATCAGGATCCGGAGTGATCTGGCGCATGCTCGGCAGAGCAGCTCGCTGGTGCTGCCGTTCTGCATGGGCTGCAACGTCCCGCACATCCCTCAGCAGCTGAGGCGTGAAAGCGAGCTCGATGAGGTCTGCCAGCCAGCCTGCTTCTAGAGCCCGAGACTCCTCCGCCTCGCCACCCGGCTTCCCGCCCCCGATGTCCGCGAACACTCCGTGATCCACGGTCACGACCAGCAGCGCGTCGCTCTCCACTTCAGCAAAGAGGTCAGCATGCCCGAGGTCCAGCCACCAGCCATCCAGAGTCTCCTTGTCACGCCCGCGCCCGAGCGCCTCCCCTCGGGGCACGAAGCCCAGACTCGACCACATTCCGCTGAGGTCGTAGTCGCGACGGCACTTCGCCTTGATGCCGAGCCGTTGGGAGTGGCGCTCTCGGATCGTCTGGATCAGTAGACGAGCAACCCCTTTGCCACGGTGTTCCTCCGCCACACACAGATGCGCCAGCCTCACGTGGGGGCTCCGCTTGGGCAGCCCGAACAGTGCGTAGCCAAGCAGTTCGTCCCCGTCGAGTGCCACCAGCAGACCGCCGTCCTCCGCCGCCTTGCGGTAAGCCGGAGGCGTCAGCAGACCGAGCGTCTTCGTGTACCTGTCCCCCAGCGAAACGGCTGCGTCAAGCAAGTCGGTCTGCGACTCCGAAACGGGCAGCACCTTGATCACCATCAGAACCCCCTCCGGATCAGCCCATAGCGGGTGGAGCTGATCCTTTGAGTCAGTGCTTACAGGAGGGGCTGAGTCGGGCCAAGGCGCTTTTTGATCAAATACAGCGCACTCGGCCACAATTCGCCTCCCGCTTTGCACGGGACCCGGTGGCTGCCTGCCGAACCCCGGCTCTCAGGGGACGGGGAGGAGGGGGGCCAGGCGGTGGGCTCATCGATAGGCACGACGAGGTTTACGGTGTGGCATGTGCCCAACCTCCTGCGGCGTGACGACGTTTGATGGGAGACGCCGGCCGGAAGGCCGAAATGCGTGAGCGATGCGTGAGCGGACGGTCCAGCACAAGGCGTCACGAGCCGGACCGACTACGAATCCGCGTGGCTCTGACCAGGCAGGACAGCACCACGCGGCAGACTCAGGCACCCCCCGGCAGGACTTCGATCCCACTCCTAAAGCGGGTGTCGCAGGTTCGAATCCTGCCGGGGGCACCAGGGAAAAGGCCCGGACCGATCATGGTCCGGGCCTTTTTGACGGCATCATTTGACGGCAGTCGCGTCCCAGTGTCGAGCAGGCCGCGTCACCTCGCGGGCTTCATCACGTGCCCCAATGCGACAAGACCAATGCCGATCACCAGCAGCGACGGCGATCCTTGGTACCAGCTCATCACCATGAGCAGGGCCCCCGCTCCCCACACTCTTGGCTGCCGTACGAGCCGGGGGAGCCAGTGCCCAGGCATCCGGCCGAGCAGCAGCGCATGTACTCCGAGGACGGCCCACGCGACGGCCAGTGCCATCACCAACAACAGGGCACCCACTACGATCATCCCGAACATTCCCACCCCAGGGCTCGCCGCGATTCGACCGACAGTCTCTCAGGCGGTCGGCAGACGGCGCTTGAGCAGCCGGTCCATGTGGCTGATCGCCTCCCGCTGGGTGTCGTGGACGACGTGGGTGTACACGTCCATCGTGATGCTGATCCGGCTGTGGCCGAGGATCTCCATGATGACCCTCGGTGCGACGCCGGCCGCCGTCAGCAGCGTGGCGCAGCCGTGGCGGGCATCGTGCAGCCGGACCACCCGCAGACCGGCACCGGCAGCAACCCGCGTGAACGAGCGGTAGACGCTCCGGGGCTCGACGCCCGCGCGGCACGCCCCTGCGGACGCCCCGGCTGTGAATCCGGCTCGGCCCCGGCTGTGGCTCCGCCGCGACCGAGACCCCGAGCCCGAACCCACCCCCTTATTGACGTGTCAGCGCCAATCGTGGGTTGATGGGCGGTACGTAGCGTGGGAGCGCTCCCACGCTGCGTACGTACCCGCACTCCCGCCTCCGGCCCCCTCGGGAAGGACACCCCGTGCGCAGCAGACGTCACCCCCTCCTCGCCGCACTCCTGGCCGCCCTGTTCGTCTTAGCCGCCGGCTCGGGCCTGGCCGGCGCACCGTCCACCGCCGCCGCGGCCACTGCCGCGGACCCGGTACGGATCATGCCGCTCGGCGACTCCATCACCGGCTCTCCGGGCTGCTGGCGCTCCATGCTCTGGGACCAGCTCCAGAAAGCCGGTTACACCGACATCGACTTCGTCGGCACACTGAACGCCCAGAGCTGCGCCCTCACGCACGACGCCGACAACGAAGGCCACGGCGGTTACCTGGCCACCACGACCGCCGACCAGAACCTGCTGCCCGGATGGCTGGCGGCGACCGCGCCGGACATCGTGGTGATGCACTTCGGAACCAACGACGTGTGGAGCAGCATCGCGCCCGACACCATTCTCGCCGCGTACACCAAGCTGGTCGGCCAGATGCGGGCCGACAACCCGGCGATGAAGGTGCTGGTCGCCCAGATCATCCCGGTCAACCCGAGCAGTTGCGCCGAGTGCGCCGCCCGTACGGCCGCCTTCAACGAGCGGATTCCGGCCTGGGCCCAAGGCATCACCACCGCGCAGTCGCCGGTCACCGTCGTCGACCAGTGGACGGGCTTCGACACGGCCACGGACACCTACGACGGCGTGCACCCCAACGCCGTCGGCGACGCCAAGATGGCGGCCCGCTGGTTCCCGGCACTGTCGGCCCTGCTCACCCCGGGAGACCCCGAGGAGCCCGGTGAGCCCGGGAACGCGGGGTGTTCGGCGGCCTTCCGGGCGGTGTCGGCGTGGCAGGGCGGGTACCAGGGCGAGGTGACGGTCACCAACACCTCGTCCACGGCGCCGACTTCCTCCTGGACGGTGACCCTCGCACTTCCGGCGGGCAGCCGGCTCACCCAGGTCTGGAACGGCGCGCTGACCGGGACGACCGTGCGCGACGCCGGGTGGAACGGCACGCTGGCGGCGGGGGCGAGCACCACGTTCGGCTTCCTCGCGAGTACGTCGGACGCGGCGGGCGCACCCTCGCCGACGACCTCGTGTGCGGCGTCCTGATCTGCTGAGCTGCTGATCTCCTGAAGGTTGCGGTCGGCGCTCCGGTTACGGCCGCACGTCATGTGCTCCTGCCGCTCGACAGGGCGGCAGGAGCACCCCCCCTGGCGCGCAGGAGCACCCCTGGCGCGCAGGGCAGCACATGTGCGGAGGGACAGGGTCCCCAAGCCCTCCCGTGCAGCGCGTGGCACGCCCCTCCCCCGGCCCACGTCCGCCGCCCCGAACCGCGAAGTGGCTGCCATCTGCGGCAAGTGCATGGGCGCAACGGAGGTTGCGCACTAAAGTCGGCTCATCACTGATGGTTACGGGGCCGGTTCCCGGCGGGCGAATGCCGGGGAGCCGGTGGGGAGGGCCTGTAGAGCATGAGCCGTCGCTCCAATGGGTTGGTCGGCGTCTGGGCGGAAGCGCAGCGCCAACAGCAGCGTCAGCATGAGGCGCAAGCCAGATACGTACGGGATCAGGAGAGGCGGCAACGCGCCTACGAGCGTGAGCTCGCGCGCAGCCATCGCGAGCAGAAGGCGGTCTACCGGGAGCAGCGCGAGGCCGAGGCCCGGCGGCGTACGGCGGAGCTGGATGCTCAAGTCGAGGGACTTCAACAGCTGTTGGCGGCGGGGTGCCGCGCGCCCGCGTTCAGGGCATCGGCGCTGAGCCGGGCGGAGCAGGTCGAGCCCTTCGCGCCGGGGCAGCTTGCGCAGCCCGTCCGGATGCCGGACCAGAACGATCCCCGGTACCAGCCGCAGGGCGGTGGCTGGACCGCCGCCCGGCGGGCTCAGGCGCAGACGGAGGCCCGGGCGGGGTTCGAGCGCGACTGGCATGCCGCTCAGGCCGCGGAGGCGCAGCGGCAGCACCAGTTGGCCACGTACCGGCTCCAGTACCAGCAGTGGGCCGACAACCAGCTGGGCGAGATCCGCCGGCACAACGCGGGCATCGCGGAGATGGCGGCCGGGCTGCGCAACGGCGATCCCGAGGCCGCGGTGGAGTACTTCTCCGCCGCCCTCTACGCGTCGACGAGCTGGCCGGAGGGGTTGCCCCGACAGGTGTCGGCGGCCTACGACTCCGGCGCCCGCCAGTTGGTGCTGAACTGGGAACTGCCGCGGTACGACGTCGTTCCCGAGGCGAAGTCGGTGCGGTACATGATCAATGCCGATCAGGAGAAGGAGTCGCCCCGGCCGGTGACCCAGCGCCGCGCCCTGTACCGGGACGTGCTCGCTCAGTGTCTTCTGCTGGTTCTGCGCGATCTGTTCGCGGCGGATGAGTTCGGTGCGCTGGAATCGGTCGCGCTGAACGGGTTCGTGGATGATCACGACCCGGTGACCGGCCGGCGCGCGCCCATGTTCCTCGGCACGGTCATGGCCCCGCGTTCCGCTTTCGCCGCGCTCCATCTGGAACAGGTGAACGCCGTCAACTGCCTGGTGGACGGGCTCCGGGGGCAGCTCTCCTCGCGCCCCGACCAGTACGTGGCCGTACGGCCCGCGCGGGTTCCCGAGGACGTCGGCAACGGTGTCGTCACCCATGGCGGCGACGAGGACCCGGATCTGTACGAGATGGACCCCCTCGCCTTCGAGGCCCTGGTCGCCGACCTCTTCCGGGCCATGGGCATGCAGGCCGTGACCACGCAGCGCTCGAACGACGGGGGCGTGGACGTCGACGCTCTGGACCCGGCCCCGATTCGCGGCGGCAAGATCGTCGTACAGGTCAAGCGGTACCGCAACACCGTGCCTCCGACGGCGGTCCGGGATCTGTACGGCACCGTCCAGGACGCCGGCGCCAACAAGGGTGTCCTCGTCACGACGTCCGGGTTCGGACCGGGCTCGCACACCTTCGCCAACGGCAAGCCCCTGGAGCTGGTGGCAGGTTCGGAACTGGTCGACCTGCTGCACCGCCACGGACTGCGCGGGCGCCTCGGCACCGGCGAACGCCCGGTTCCCGCCCAGCGGACCGCGCCGGACGAGGAGTCCGACACGGGCGCGGACGACCACAACGTGCTGGGCATGTACTGGTCGGGCAGTGCCGCCCTGGACGTCTGTGCGCTCGTCTGCCAGGGCAACCGGGTGCTGGACGACGACCATTTCGTCTTCTTCAACAACCCGCGGACGCCCGACGGTACGGTCCGGTCGCTCACGCCCGTCGCGCCGGACAGAGCTGCCATCCAGGTCTCCTTCGACGCCCTGCCGACGCGCGCCGACCGGCTCGTCGTCATCGCCGCCGTCGATCCCGTCGCCAATCCCACCGCCGATCTGTCCGGGTTCGCCGACGCCGGTATCCGGCTGCTCGACTCCGGGTGGAGCCCCATCGACCGGCTGGACGTCTCCGACGGCCGCGCCGGCGAGACGGCGCTCGTCCTGGGGTCCTTCCGGCGGCGCGCGAACGGCGACTGGGAGTTCGTCACCGGGGGCAAGGGCTACCGGGGCGGTCTGGAGGAACTGATCCGGGAGTACGGCATCGACGTGGAGTAGGCCCGCCCGCCACGCGGCCCGCCCGCCACGCGGCCCGCCCGGCACGCAGCCCGCCCGCCACGCGGTTCCGGCGTTCGGGCTGCCCACGTTTCATCGGATCCCACGTTTCGTCGGATCCCACGTTTCGTCGGATCCCACGTTTCGTCGGATCCGGATCGGGACGGGCTCGTCCCGAGACGCCTGTGTTCCGCCGGACCGGGACGAGCCCGTCCCGGTCCGGCGAACGGCCTCAGGCGAGGAACTGGCGGGCTCCGCGCAATGTGGTGCGCAGCGTGCGCTGGGTCGCCCGGCTGTCGAGGCGTACGTCGAGGGCCCCGGGGAGCCCGCTGTGAGCCCTCAGGCCCGTGGGCAGTCGGGTGGCGTCGAGGCCGTCGCGTCCGGCGATGAGGATGCCGAGATCATGACGGCTCAGCGCGTCGCCGCCGCCGAGATGACGGATGCCGCTCGCGTCTCCCGTCGCGAGTTCCATGAGGGCCGCAGCCAGGTCGGCCACATGCACCGGGCACCGGATGTCGTCCGTGAACAGGGCGCCGGCGCGGGCCCCCGCGGCGAGTTCGTGCACCACACGTTCGTGCGCGGACCCGCCGTCGCCGATGATCAGCGAGGTCCGGGCGACCACGGCGTCCGGATGCACGAGGAGGACTCCCGTCTCCGCCGCCGCCTTCGCAGCCCCGTACGGGGTGACGGGATCGGGCAGGCAGGACTCCTGGTAGTGGACGCGTGCACCGGAGAACACCGCGTCGCTGGAGACATGGACCAGACGGCTCCCGCGCTTCGCCGCCGCCATCGCCAGACGGACGGGTCCCTCGGCAGTGGCCGCCCAGTCCGCTCCGCCGCTCGACGCGTTGACGATGACGCGAGGGCCGACCCGGTCCACGACCGCTTCCACACGTTCGGGATCCCGCAGGTCGAGGGCGTGCCAGGCGGTCTCCCGTGAACTCCCGGGCCCGGTCACGTAGGTCGCGGCCGTCGGTTGCCCGGTCAGCGCCGCTTGCCGGAGCAGTTCGGTGCCCAGGAACCCGGAACCACCGACGATCAGAACGGTCACCACGCCTCATTCCGGAACGGCCCTGCCAGATCGGCCGGTGTCACTGCGGAAGCACCCTGCTTCGTCCGCCGCTCCGACCCCGCCGGACGGTTCGCGTGCCACCGCCGGAGCCGGTCGCCGCCGGACTTCGGGCCGGTCAACGGCCCTTGTTCCGGGGGTGGTTACGGGCCATCCGCTCGTTTCCGAACTTGTAGGCGCCCGTCCAGCGGGCCATCACCGCCTGGGCGTCGCCGGACTCCGCCTCGGCCACGAACTTGGCGGCCCGGTCGCCGCGCAGTGTCGTGGCCCTGCGGTCTCGGTGGGTGATGACGACGGTGCCGTCGGCGTGGGATTCGTAGCTGAATCCGGAGGGTGCCGGCATAAGCGGGTCTTCCTTCTCTCGTAGCCGTACCTGCTCGTGTGTTCCGCTCCGGGAAGTATCCACCGGAGTGCTCGCCCTGCCGCTGAGGCGGCCGGCCGCCTCAGCGGCAGGAGGCCCTCAGCTGGGCCGCCGCGTGGTGTGCGCCCACCAACTGCGTGCTGCCCCAGTCCCGGCCCCGGTCGATCAGCTGGACCGCGAAGGTGTCGCCCTTGACCGGGTAGCTGTTCACGTCGACCGCGCTGCCCCGGTGCGCGGTCTGGCGTACGGCGAAGCCCGTGTACGCCGAGTCGGCGTCGAACGGGTCGGAGAGCACCCGGTACACGGTGGGGTTTCCGGCGACGTCCTGGTCCCGGGCCGAGCGCGGGACGAAGACGGTCAGGGCGCACTCCCGGAACCCGGACCCGAGGTGCCAGGACCAGGTGGCGCTGGAGCCGCGGTCCTCGTCCGGGCTGCCCGACATCGGGACGGCGCTGAACCGGCCGTCGCACGAGCCGCCCCGGAAGCCGCCGGAGCCGACCGTGTACCAGCCCGCGTCCCCGTTCTCGAAGCGCCCGTACTCGCGGTACTCCCCCGTCGAACAGCCGGGGCCCGCCCACGCCGTGTAGCGGTACCCGGGCCGGGCCGACGCGGCGGGAGGCGAGGCCGGGGAGGAGGGGGCGGAGGAGGCGGGGGCCGAGGGGCTGATGCGGGTGGGGGCGCCGCCCGCCCGGTCGCCGGCGCCGGGGCCCGGGCGGCCGACCGCTCCGGTCCGGGTCTCGCCGCCCGCCGACGCGAGGAACGACACCGCCGTCACCAGCGCGCCCGTCAGGACCACCACCCCCGCCGCCAGCCAGGCCTTACGGCTCGCCGGCAGGGTGGACATCCGGCCCGCGAGCGTCTCCCGGACGATCCACGCACCGTCACCGCCGGCCGCACGCGTCACCGAGTCGCAGTCGGGACAGCTCATACCGGGCAGCGCACCACGTCGTTGACCGCCGCACTGTTGGCACCTCATGGCAGCACA
This sequence comes from Streptomyces sp. NPDC091416, assembly GCF_044756845.1. NCBI lineage: Bacteria > Bacillati > Actinomycetota > Actinomycetes > Kitasatosporales > Streptomycetaceae > Streptomyces > Streptomyces sp. NPDC091416. The sequence continues at coordinate 207,470 of NZ_JBIVTU010000014.1, read as the reverse complement.
CCCTGCCAGGGCCGCGTCGCCGCAGGGAGGGATCGTACGGAATTGGCCGGGACGGCCCCCGCACCGCTGCGCGGGGGCCGGCGGCGGGCGTCAGCGCAGTTCGTCCGGGCACGGAGTCCCGGGCGGCAGCTGATAGGGAGCACCGAGCCGGTACACGCCCGGGCGCGGGGCGAGCAGTTCCGTCCACTCGTCGCCGTACTCGTCCTCGTCCATCTTGATCAGGCAGCCGTTCGTGTTGGCGAAGGACTTCGGGCTGTCCTTGTCCGCACGCTGCTTGGACGCCTCGGTCTCCTGCGGCCGCTCCAGGCTCTTGCCCTTCTCGTCCACGACGGCGAGCCAGGGCGAGTACGGGATACGGATCAGGACCCGGCCCGCCTCCTTCACGTGGATGGTCAGCTCCCCGGCCTCGGCCTTGTCCACCGTCGCCGGCGGATCGGCCATCGGCACGGGGCCGTCGACCGCGAAGAGCCGCCAGTTCTCGTCGGACCAGATCGCCTTGAGGTACGGCAGCCCCTTGTCGACCAGTTCCGTCTCCTGGACGGCGCCGCTGGAGTCCGGGTCGCCCGTCGGCAGCACCACGTAGTGGACGGCCCAGCGGTCGAGCCACTGGCGGTAGTTCACGGGGTTCAGGGTGTCGTCGTAGAAGAGCGGGTTGCGCTCCATGTCGGCCTGCCGGTTCCAGCCGCGGGCCAGGTTGACGTGCTGCAGCATCGCGGCCGACTCCCGGTGGCTGCTCGGGGGAACCACCTCGACCCGGCCCCGGTCGGCACCGACCTTCTGGAGCTGGTCGACCAGCGGCGCCAGCGCCCGCGTCCAGGACGCGGTGGGCGCGGTCCGGACGATGTCGTCGACGCCCTTGAACCCGATCCAGAAGTTCAGTCCGACGAACGCGAGGACCAGTGCGTACCACTTACGGGAGCGGGGCACGGTGTACGGCAGCGCGGCCAGCAGCACCACACCGGCGAACAGCATGGCCATCCGCGAGACGTTCGAGCCGATCTGCGAGTCGATCACATACGTCAGCAGCGTCCCGATGCCGTACACGGCGGCCGCGGTGCGGACCGTCCGCCAGTCGCCCGGCACCAGGAAGAAGACGAGGCAGGCGAAGATGAACGGCCCCGACAGCGTCGCGACCGACATCGGCTGCGTACCGGAGAACGGGAAGAGCCACGCGGACAGCGCCACCACCACGATCGGCGCCAGTCCCAGCGCGTACGCGCCGGGGCGCCGCTTGTGCAGGAAGAGCGCGGCCGCGATCACGCCGAGGAAGAGCCCGGCCACGGGGCTGCCCGCCGTCGCGAGGGCGGCGAGCGGAGCGGCGACGGCCGCCTTCGCCCAGCGCTTGTACCGCCAGCGGTGCGGCCAGCAGAACACCGCCGCCGTCGCGCCGATGGCGAACATCATGCCGAGCCCGAACGTCACCCGGCCCGACAGCGCGTTGCACAGATACGCGAAGACACCCGCCATCGAGCAGGCCAGCGGATTGCGCACGGCCTTCACCCGGTACAGGATCAGCGAGGTCAGACCCGCCGAGACCGTCCCGGCGATCATCATCGTCGTGCGTACGCCGACCAGCGACATCAGATACGGCGAGACGACGCTGTACGAGACGGGGTGCATGCCCCCGTACCAGGCCAGGTTGTACGCCGTCCCGGGATGGCGGCCGACGAACTCGGCCCAGGCGTCCTGGGCCGCGATGTCGCCGCCGCTGTTGGCGAAGAAGAGGAACCAGAGGATGTGGGCGACGGCCGCGACCGCCGTCGTCAGCAGGACCGGATGCCTCAGGCACCGCTCCTTCAAGCCGCCGAACCTCCCGGTGAACCCACCGGTTCCGCCCGGTCCACCGGGTCCGTCCGGTCCGTCCGGCCCTTGTGTCCCGCCCGCGCTGCTCGCGGATCCTGCGGAAGCCGTGCTGCTCGCCCGTGTCGGCTCGGCAGTGGTCACTGCGACTCTCCCCGTCCCTCCCCGGACGCGTTGGAACCGCCGGCTTGCCTGCTCGGGTCTCATGGGCGGGAAGACGCGTTCCAGGGTCCACGCGTTGCCCACGGGACGCTAACACGCACATTCACGCCACCGCCCGGAAAGTGCCCGGTAAGGCCCGTGAGGTGCCTCGCACCTCACGTCCGTCCGTCCCGCCGCGCCGTTCCGTGACGTTCCCGGGCCCTGCGCCGAGCCGTCCGCGGCCTCTCGTCAGTCCTTCGGAGCCTTCTGCCGGACTTCCGGGGCCGTCCGCCGGGCCGTCCGCCGGGCTTCCGCTGGGCTTCCGCCGGGCCTCCGCCGGACTTCCGGGGCCGTCCGCCGGGCCGTCCGCCGGGCTTCCGCCGGGCCTCCGGGAGCTTTCTCCAGGCTTCTGCGGTCTCAACCGGCCGCTTCCGGCTTTCCCGGCCCTTTCCGGGCCGGGGTTCCGCGTCCCGCAGGCCCGAGACCCGGCCCGGTCCCGGGCCGGGACCAGGACCGGGCCGGGTCCGGGCGCCACCGGCTCCGGGCCGGTGGCGCGGGGCGTCAGCCGATCCGGGTCAGCTTCTGACCGAAGCTCGGGTCCTTCAGGTCCTCCTGAAGCGCGACCGGGGTGCTGACCTTCCCGGGTCCCGATCCCACGGTCACCACGCCGACCTTCGTGCCCGCCTTCATGCTGCGCGAGATCTCTTCGGCGTTGCCCTTCACGGACAGCTCGATCTTGAGCCCGGACCAGCCCTTCGCCTTGAGGTCGGCGGTCGCGACCAGCGGGGTGTGGCCGCCGAACCCGTCGTCGACGTACCCGACGACGTCGCCCTTCTTCACGACCGTGGCGGACGTCACGGCCTTCTGCGCGTCCCTGATCAGCTCAAGGCTCTTGTTGATCGACATCACGAGGCTGTCGTACGGCTGGCCGGTACCCGCCTGCTGTCCCATGACCGCGCCGTAGATCCAGAGCTTCTTGCCGTCCACGACCGTGTTGGCGGACCAGACCAGGTTGCCGCCGGCCGGAGTGGAGGAGCCGGTCTTGATGCCGCTCACACCCGGCTCCAGCAGGATCGTGTTGTTGTTGTAGATCGTTCCGTCGACCCCGTCGATGTTGATCTGCGGAGTGTCGACGATCTCCCGGAACACATCGTTCTGCATCACGGCCCTGGCCAGCTTGAGCTGGTCGGCGGCGGTGGACACCGTCGTCTTCTTCAGCCCGCTCGGGTCCGTGTACGTGGTGCCGGTCATGCCGAGTTCCTTGGCCGCGGCGTTCATCTTCGCGATGAACTCCGTCTCGGACGAGTCCCAGCGGGCGAAGAGACGCGCGGCGTTGTTCCCCGACGGGATCATCAGGAGCTGCAGCAGCTGCTTCTCGGTGAACTGCTGGCCCTGGCTGATCGGCGCGGTGGACTCGTCGCCCAGCTTGGACTCGTCCTCCGCCTGCTGGTCGACGGTGATCTTCTCGCCCTGCTCCTTGCCGGTGAGCGGGTGCTCCTTGAGCACCACGTACGCCGTCATGATCTTGGCGACACTGGCGATGGGCGCCGGCTTCTGCGCCCCCGCCGAACCGAGCGAGCCGACACCGTCCACGGTGACCGCCGACTGCCCCTGCTCGGGCCAGGGGAGCTTCAGGTCGCCGCCCTTGAAGGTGTAGGCCGACTCCGCCGTCATCGTCAGCGCCGGTGCCGGCAGCGGCCGCACCATCTGCACGACTGCAAAGACGATCAACAGCAGGATGAGCAGCGGGGTCCAGATCTTGACCCGGCGCACAGCGGTGCGGACCGGGGTCTCCGGCGGCGGCGGGGTGTTCGTCAGCTCCGCCAGCAGGTCGAGCGGCGGCCGGGGCGGCATCGGCTGCTGCCGGGTCCGCTCGGCACCGCTGAGCGACGCGGCGGGCGGCTGCTGACCGGCGCCGGGAGGCGAGGGCGCCTCCGGGGCGCGGGGCGCGGGCGCCGGCCGTACGTCGTCCGCACGCAGCTTCACGAACTTGCTGGTCCGCTCGGCAGGGGCCTCCGGCCGGGACCCGGTCCCGGCCTTCGGCTCGGCCTTCGGCTGGGACTTCGACTCCGCCGGCGGCGGGGTGATCTTCAGCGCGGTCGTCGGCTGGTCGACGCGGGGCAGCCTCGGCGCCTTGAAGACAGCCGTCGCCTGATCGATTCCACGCGTGTCCGCAGCGGGCTGCGCCTCGTCGCCGGCCCCCTCGCGGGTCCGGGGAACGCGCACGTCGGAGGCGGTGTCGGCAGCTGCGTCGGAGGCGTCGTCGGAATCCGAGTCGGAGTCGGAGTCCGAGTCGGAGTCGGACGCCGAGTCCGAGTCCGAGTCGGAGTCGGCGTCGGAGTCGGTCGGCGTCCCCTCGTCTTCGGGCGCCGCTTCCTCACCGTCGGACGCGGCGGGCTCCTCAGGCTCCGTAGCCGCCTCGGCATCGGTGGCGGGCGCCTCACTCTTCGCGCCCCCGTCCTCCGCGGCCTCCGCGTCCTCGCCCTTGGACACCCACGCGGCAACGGCGGCACGCAGCCGCGCATCGCCCTCCGCGGGGTCGGCGGCTTCGGCCGACGCTTCGCCGGACTCGTCCTCCGCGGGGTCCGCGGACTTGGCGGGCTCGTCCGCCGCAGACTCCGCAGGCTCCACAGACCGCAAGGGCTCCGAAGGCTCCACAGACCGCGCGGGCTCCGAAGACTCCGCGGGCTCCACAGGCTCCTCGGACTCCGCCCGCGCCTCTGCGGGCTCCGTACCGGCCTCGGGGGCCTCCGCCGGGCTCTCAGCGCCTTCTACGGTCTCCGTGGCCCCTTCGGCACCGTCGACGGCCTCGGGCTCCTGAGGAGTCGCCACATCCGAATCCCCGGGATCGTCCGAAGAGGAGTCACCCGAAGCGGCATCGCCCGGAGCGGGGTCGCCCGGAGCGGCATCGTCAACGGCCGCGTCAACGGACTCATCGGCGCCGCCATCACCACCGGCGGCGACACCGCCCTCGGCATCCTCGGCACTCTCGGAGCCCTCAGTGCCCTCAGTGCCCTCGGCGCCCTCGGCGCTCTCCGGCTCCTCCGGCTCGGACGACCGCTGCGTGCGGAAAACGGCTGTCGCCGTGTCCGTACCGCCTCCGGACTCCGCCGGAGAGGCGGGTTCACGGAACACGGAAAGACGCGGATCGGCCTCGCTCCGAGTCGCTCCCGACGACTTCTGCTGCTCCGACTTGTCGGGGGACTCGCCCGCCACCGATGCCTCCTCCATGCGGCGCGGGGACATCCCCGCGCTGTCCGAACCATCTACCAGTGTCCCGTGTGAACCCTCGGCCGGACTGCTAGACGAGAACGACATACCTACTGGTTCCCGCACAAAGCACCCAGGCGCTCTCGACAGACAGATGTGAGAGGGGTCACCCTGTCACTCATCCACGCGGGGAGGCATGGATGGGCAGGAGCCGCAGAACAATTCCGGAGGAGCTTCTGCTGCTCGCTCTGGACCCGACCACGGGTACCACAGCGCAGCCGCAGTCGCTCGACCTCGGCCTGGCCGGGGCACAGCTAGTGGAGCTGGCTCTGGCAGGACGGATAGCCCCTGATGGGGATCGTATCGCCGTGGTGATGCCACGGCCGACAGGAGATCCGACTCTGGACTCCGCACTGGAACTGCTGCGCAGACGCGGCAGCCCGGTCCGGGCCGTCCACTGGATCGGCGGACCCCGGCTGGGGCTTCGCCAGATTTATCTCGCTCATCTGGAGCGGTGCGGCATGGTGCATGCCGTGGCGGGCCAGATGTGCGGAGTGCTGCCGACAACTCGCTACCAGGCGACGGACACGGCAATCAGCCGGGACATCAGAGCCAGGCTGGACAGTGCGATCCGCACCGGCGTACCGCCGGACCCGCGGACCGCGGCGCTCGCCGCACTGGCCCACGCGGTCGGACTCGGCAAGCACCTGTACCCCGGGAACGAGGGGCGCTCCTCGCGCTCCCGGCTCCGGGACCTGATCAGACACGACCCCATGGGCGGTCTCGTGGCGCACGCCGTCATGGACGTCCAGAACGGGGCCGTCGCACAACCGCGCCGCAACCAGGCGGCCGGTGGCGTTCCGTTGCAACAGCAAGTGCAGTCGCAGTCACGCCGCGACAGCATGGCGCACACCGTGGCTCATTAGGGCCGCTCGGGCGTCGAAGCAGCACCCGCACGACCCGGCGCCACCTGCACCACAGGGCACCGCCGAGCACCGCACCGCATGCATCACATGCACCGCACCACACGCATCACACGCATCACAGCGCACCACCGCACCAACCGCATACCGCCGCACCGTCGTCCCCAGAAGACCCGGTTCGGGAGCCGCACCAAGCGCGGGGCAGCCGGTACCACCGGCTGCCCCGCGTTGCTGCGTGTGGCCGTTTTCCAGCGCGGCCGGGGCCACGGGTGGCAATCTGCTGAGCAGTAGATACGCACAGCTACATAGCCGGAGGTGCCGTTTCCGTGCCGTCCAACGTCAATCCCACCGTCAGACGACGCCGGTTGGGTCAGGAATTGCGCCGACTGCGCGAGATCAAGGGCATGACGGCCGAGGAGGTGGCGGAGCGGCTGCTGGTGTCGCAGTCGAAAATCAGCCGCCTGGAGAACGGCCGCCGCTCCATCAGCCAGCGTGACGTACGCGACCTCTGCGGCGTGTACGAGGTCGACGACGTCCGCGTCGTCGACTCGCTCATGCAGATGGCCAAGGACTCCAGACAGCAGGGCTGGTGGCACGCCTTCGGTGACATCCCGTACAGCGTCTACATCGGCCTGGAGACCGACGCCGAGTCCCTGCGGGTGTACGAACCCCAGGTGATTCCGGGCCTGTTGCAGACGAGGCAGTACGCCGAGGCCCTGATCAACGGCGCGTTGCCGGAGGCTCCGCCGTCGGACATCGACAAGCGCGTCAGCGTCCGTTCGCGCCGCCAGGACCGGATCACCGCCCCCGAGCACCCGCTGCGGCTGTGGGCGGTCATCGACGAGTCCGCGCTGCGCCGGCTGGTCGGCGGCAGGCAGGTGATGATCGAGCAGCTGGAGCGGCTGGTGGAGCTGTCGCACCTGCCGCACGTGACCGTGCAGGTGCTGCCGTTCGACATGGGGGCGCACCCGGGCATCAACGGGCAGTACGCCATCCTGGAGTTCCCGGACGCCGCAGATTCCAGCGTCGTCTACATCGAGGGCGTCACCAGCGACCTCTACCTGGAGAAGGCGAACGACGTGCAGCGGTACAGCGTCATGTACGAGCACCTGAGGGCGCAGGCGCTGAACGTGGAGCAGACCCGGCACTTCATCGAAGGGATCGCGAAGGACTACACCCGCGAGAACACGGGGTGAACTCCGGCTGGGCGGGCGTGTAAACCAGCCAGCCCGCAAAGTCCGGTATGAGGGAAATGAAGCGGTGTTACGGGTGAGGCGACGGCACGGTACACCGTCGCCACCTCGCAGCGGAAGACTTGCATGGTACATACCATCCGGTCGAGTGAACGGCCCCTTCACTCGGGCAGCTTGGCGAGTAGCGTCGATCACGCCAACGGGAAGTCCGCTGGTGCTCACACAACTCTCTGAACCGGAGTGAACATGGCCATTCGTCAGGGTGCTACGGAAAACTGGACGAAGTCGTCGTATTCCGGGGGCAACGGCGCCTGCGTCGAAGTCAAGTCCCCTCTTGTGCAGGCGATTGCGGTACGTGACTCGAAGGCCCCCGAAGGCCCTTCGCTCACCTTCGTCCCCGGCGCCTGGAACACGTTCGTGCGTGACGTCGCCAAGGGCTCCGTCGACGCCTGACCGATGTTCTTCATACCCCGTATCGCCGCACCGGTTCCGGTGCAGCCGGCAGCCCTCTCGTCCGGTTCGCCGTCCTGGCCGAGGGGGCTCCCCGCGCGGGGAGCCCGCCCACCGCACGGCACCACCCGCCGCCCGGTTCAGCGCAGCTGATCGACGTACCGGTCCGTTCCCGGCACGGTCGGGATGAACGGCGCCACCAGCTCCACCCGCCCCAGACCCGACTCCGCCACCGTCGCGTCGAGCCCGGCGAAATGCTCCGCCCAGCACGCTCGCGGATCCTCCTGGAGGAACCAGAGCAGGGTCAGCCGGGTGTCGACGCCCTCGACCTGCTTCACATAGGTCATCCGGTCGCCCGGCAACGGCGTGGGACGGAACACCGTCACCATCGCCGCGGGCGACCCGCTCAGCCGCTTCGGCAGATGGCGGGCGCGCAGCCACTCCAGCAACTCGGCCCGCTGCTCCGGCCCGTCGGCGTCGATGACCTCCAGGACCAGCCCGCTGTAGGGATGGTCGAGGGCGTGGAAGTCCCGGGGCCCCGCGGCCCCGTCGCGGTAGACCGTCGCCTCGTGGTCCTGGAACGCCGTGAAGACATGGGTGCGGTCCTGATAGACCCGGCCGTCGCGGTTCAGCCGCTTGTTGATGCCGACGGTCCACTTCATGTGGTCGTCGTAGCGCCCGTCCGTCACCCAGTACGTGGACAGATAGCACCCGGCACCGACCGGCTGCGCGATCGCGGACTTGTCCGGGTAGCGAAGCTCCTGGAGATCCCGGGTGGCCACCCAGCGCCGGCCGGAGAACATCCAGGGCATCGCCATCGCGCCCGCGTAGTAGTGATCGTCCTCGTACCACCGGTTGTACGCGAACTCATGGCCCGGATGCGGTTCCACCATGGTGATCAGCGCGTGGCCGGGATGGACGCCGTACGGCCCCAGCGCGGCCAGTTCGGCGTACGTGTCACTCCGCGTCCCGCCGCCCCGCTCTTCCTCGGACCTCGTTCCCTCACCCATGCCGTTCCCCTTCCGTACTCCGCCGGAGGGACCTACTCTGACGCCCCGTCAGAAGAAGTTCCAGAGCCGGGAGGCGCCGATGTTGCTCGCGGGGAAGACCGTCATCGTGTCCGGGGTGGGCGCCGGGCTCGGGCATCAGATCGCGGCCACGGTCGTACGCGACGGGGGCAACGCCGTCCTCGGGGCGCGGACGGCGGCCAATCTCGCCAAGTCGGCCGCGGAGATCGATCCCGAAGGGCTGCACACCGCGCACCTGCCCACCGACATCACCGACGAGGCGCAGTGCGAGGCGCTCGCGGCGCTGGCCGTCGAGCGGTTCGGGCGGATCGACGCGGTGGTTCATGTCGCCGCCTGGGACAGCTACTTCGGCGGGGTCGAGGACGCCGATCTGGACACCTGGAAGGCGGTCGTCGACGTCAATCTGCTCGGCACCCTGAGGATGACGCGCGCCTGCCTGCCGGCCCTCAAGGAGCGCGGCGGCTCGGTCGTCGTGATCGGTACGCAGTCCGCGGTGGCGGCGCCGTCCCAGGTGCGGCAGGCGGCGTACGCGGCCTCCAAGGGCGCGCTCACCTCGGCGATGTACTCCATGGCCTGGGAGTTCGGGCCGCACCGGATCCGGGTGAACACGGTGCTGCCGGGCTGGATGTGGGGTCCGCCGGTGCAGGCCTACGTCCAGTTCACCGCGCACACCGAGGCGGTGCCCGAGTCCGAGGTGCTGGGGAGGCTCTCGGAGCGCATGGCACTGCCCGAGCTGGCGACGGACGGCGATGTGGCGGAGGCCGCGGTCTTCCTGGCCTCCGACCGGGCACGCGCGATCACCGGGCAGTCCCTGCTGGTCAACGCGGGCGAGCTGATGCGCTGACGAACGGGCGCGACGCGCGCGCCCCGCAGGGAGTTCGGCAAGGTCAGTTCTCCTCCTTCTCGGCCGCACGGGACCCGCATCCCGTGCGGTCTTTCTGTGCTCTTCGGCGCTCCTGGACGTTCACTCGGTTCTCTGCACAGCCTGACGAAGTGCCCGCTCATCGTGTGGCCGCCGTCACGTGCACGACAACGCTTTCGAGGGTCAAGAACAAGTAAAATCGTTCGGCTTGCTGATCCGTGTTCACATCTCTGACCGATGAAGACCTTGACCGAGGTACCGAACAGGCGGTTCAATCCCCGAAGTCCCCGTTCCCGCACGGGGCCACCGCTGAACGGCCGTACTGACGAAGTGCGTTCCCGTTCACAAGGCGGACCCCAGGAGGGGGCACATGAACAGTCTCGACTGGGTCGTGCTCATCGGCTACTTCGGCGTGATGATCGCGATCGGACTCTGGTCCCACAAGCGTGTCGACAACGTCAGCGACTTCTTCACGGCCGGCGGCAAGATGCCGTGGTGGCTTTCCGGCATCTCGCACCACATGTCCGGCTACAGCGCCGTGATGTTCACCGGCTACGCGGGCATCGCGTACCAGTACGGCGTCACGTCCTTCGTGACGTGGTCGCTCCCCATCGCCATCGGCATCGGGATCGGCGCCAAGCTCTTCGCTCCCCGGCTCAACCGGCTGCGCTCGCGGCTGCACGTCGCCTCGCCGCTCGAATACCTGAAGAACCGCTACAACATCCAGACCCAGCAGGCGCTCGCCTGGTCCGGACTGCTGCTGAAGATCGTGGACGTCGGCGCCAAGTGGGCGGCCATCGCCACGCTGCTGTCCGTCTTCACGGGCATCACCCTGACCCAGGGTATCTTCATCACCGGCATCATCACGGCGGTCTACTGCACGGTCGGCGGCCTGTGGGCCGACGCGCTGACCGAGCTGGGGCAGTTCGTCATCCAGCTGTTCGCCGGTATCGCGATGCTCGTCGCCGCGATGAGCAAGCTCGACGGCATCAGCACCCTGTGGACGGTCTGGGACAAGCTGCCCGATGGCCACGCGGAGCCGACGGCCGGGCCGTACACCGTGACGTTCCTGCTGGCGTACCTGTTCATCAAGACCTTCGAGTACAACGGCGGCATGTGGAACCAGGCCCAGCGCTACATGGCCACGGACTCCGCCGCCTCCGCGACCCGCTCGGCACGGCTCTCCGCCGTCCTGTGGCTGGTCTGGCCGACGGTCCTGTTCTTCCCGATGTGGTGCGCCCCGCTGCTCGTGGACGCGCAGAAGCCGGACGCCTCGGACAGCTACGCGCTGATGACCGAGCAGCTGCTGCCGCACGGTCTGCTCGGCCTGGTGATCGTCGGCTTCTTCTCGCACACGATGGCCATGTGCTCCTCGGACGCCAACGCCATCGCCGCGGTCTTCACCCGCGACATCGCGCCGGTCTTCTCCAAGGCGGCCCGCAACTGGAGCGACCGGGCCGGCCTGATGGCCGCGCGGCTCTCCACGCTCGGCTTCCTGGGCCTGTCCATGGCACTGGCGACCCAGATCAACTCGCCGACGTTCAAGGACATCATCTCGGTCGTCATCAAGTGGGTCGCCGGCCTGATGGGCCCGATCGCGATCCCGTTCATGCTCGGTCTGCTGCGCCGGTTCCGTAAGTCCGGACCGACGGCGGCGCTGACCAGCTGGGCGGCGGGCCTGCTGGCGTTCTACTTCACCAACTACAACTTCGACGGTTCGGTGAAGACGGATGTCGCCCTGCAGTACCAGGTGGCGCTTCCGCTGGCGATCTCGCTGGTGCTCTATGTCGTCATCGGCTTCATCAAGCCGGAGGACACCCCGGAGCGCGACGCGATCATCGAGGCGATCAACTCGGACGGCGACGGCCCCGCGACCGCTGCGGCCGTGCCGGCCCAGGGCGGTCACGAGGACGTGGCAGCCGTGGAGGGTGTCAAGGGCGTGAAGGACTGACGCCTGCGGCTGTACGGGGTGCGGGGCGGGGTCACGGATGCGGCGGCTTCCGTGACCCCGCCCCGCCCCCGTTGGCCGGCTCAGCCGCGCGGGTAGCGGGCCAGCCAGCCCGGGGCCGCGGTGGCCGGGCTGTGCAGGGCGGGCCCCTGTGTCATCTCCATGGCGAAGTCGTCGGCGAGCTCCAGAAGCGTGGCGCGCCCCTCCAGCTCGGCCAGCCAGGCGGGCGGCAGCGCGGTCTCGCCGTGCAGCGCGCCGAGCAGCGCCCCGCACACGGCACCGGTGGCGGCGGACGGCCCGCCGTGGTTCACGGCCAGCCGCAGCCCGTGCCGGATGTCCTCGCCGACCAGGGCGCAGTACACGGCCACCGCGAGGACCTCCTCGGCGGAGTCCGTGGCACCCAGCGACTCGATGAGGGCGGGGCCCGGGATGCCCTGGCGCACGGTGCCGAGTGCCTGCTGGAGCGCATCGGTGACGGGTTCGTGGCCCGGCCGCTCGGCGAGCAGGGCCAGCGCGTGCTGCACGGAGCCGTCCAGCGTCTCGCCACGCGCCAGCCCGTGCACGATCACGGCGAGGGCTCCGGCGGAGAGCAGGGCCGTGGGATGTCCGTGGGTCTGGGCGGCGCACTCGACGGCCAGCTGGAACACGAGCTGCGGCTCCCAGCCGACGAGCAGCCCGAACGGGGCGGAGCGGGTGAGCGCGGCCGAGTCGTGCGCGGTGGGGTTCTTGGGCCGGTCGAGGGTCCCCATGAGGGTGTCACCGAAGCCGCCCAGGCATTCCCGGGTGGGGGCGCGGCGGCTGTAGAGCCACTCCTGCGCGGCGAGCCAGCCGTTGTCCTTGCGCCGCTCGTCGGGCCCCCAGTCGTGCTGGGTGGCGGCCCAGCGCAGATGGGCCTGGTGCACATCGGTGGGCGGGTGCCAGGCGCCGGTGTCGCGGCGGACCTGGGCGCGGATCAGCCCGTCGACGGTGAACAGGGTGAGCTGGGTGGCGGCGGTGACGCGGCCGCGGCCGCCGTGCGCGGCGACGAAGTCGGTGACGGCGTCGGCCCCGTGGGCCTCCCGGATCTCCTCCAGCGTGAGCCCGCCGACGCCCGCGCCGAGCGCGTCACCGATGGCGCCGCCGAGCAGTGCGCCGCGTACCCGGCTGCGGAAGTCCTGCTGTTCGGCACGGCCCCAGACAGCTGTGGTCGCTGAGCTCACCGTGCCCCTTCCCGTCGGTCCTTCGGCTTCGTTCCCGTGTGCGACTGTGCGGTAACTGCGCAGCACTGTAATCGAACGGGTACGGGGCCGCCGGGGGCGGAACGGTATGTACGGAGTAGCTGGTTCGGTTCAGTTTTGCGCGGCATTCTCCGGAGATTGCCGCTGCATCCGGTGCCCCCGGCTCTGCGCGATCCGCAGCAGGTCCCCCAGCGATTCCGTGGCCCGGGTGAGCGCGAACCGCACCGCCCGCTCCCCCGCCGCCCGGTCGGCCAGCACAGCCCGCGACCCGGCCCACACCTGCTCGCCGCACTCGATCTGCTCGTCCTCCATGTCATCGGCCAGCCGCGACATCAGGCTCCCGGGATCGTCGGTGCTGAGCCAGCACGGTTTGCCCTCCGGGGAGGCCCAGGGAAGGAGTCGGGGAGGAAGGTCGGCCATGACTGCTCCTGACGGCCGGCGGGCGCTGCGTCCCACCGACGGGTGACGGTGACGGATCGTGACCCGATGATGACGCGCCCGCCGTACGCTCGGACAGGAAGACACGATTGCCCGCGCGCAGGACAACGGAGGGCCGCCGATGAGCGAACTCACCCCCACCGACGAGGAGTCGGGCCGCGCCGCGCTCGGCCGTGCGCTTCGGTACTTACGCGAGAAGGCGGGCCTGTCGCTGGGCCAGCTCGCCGAGAAGACCAGTTACGACAAGAGCTACCTCTACCGCCTGGAGGTCAGCCAACGCCTCTCCAAGCTCGCGGTGATGGAGGACCTGGACCGGTTCTACGACTCCGGGGGCCTGCTGGTGCAGCTCTGGAAGGTGGCGCGCAAGGAGGTCTTCAAGGACCGGTACAAGGAGTTCATGCGGCTGGAGAACGTGGCCCGCATCATGTGGATGTACCAGCTGGCCGTTCCGGGCCTGCTCCAAACGGAGGAGTACGCACGCGAGGTGCTGTCGGCGTCCCGGACAACGGACGACAAGGCGGAGCTGATCGAGGAGCAGGTCGCCGCACGCATGAGTCGCCAGGAGCTGTTGCACCGCAATCCGGCGCCCCAGGTCCGGGTGATTCTGGATGAGGTCGCCCTCCGCCGCCCGACTGCCGATCCGAAGGTCTGGGTGGACCAGCTGGCACACCTGGCCGATGTCACCCAGCTGCCGTCCGTCGTCCTTCAAGTCCTCCCCTTCTCTGCGGGGATCCACGGACTGATGGGCAGTCATCTGTGGTTGCTGTGGGAGAGGGACGGGAGCTCCGTTGCCTACGTGGAGGGCAACGGATTCGGTGAGTTGATCGATGAGGCCGACAAGGTCGCCGACTATCGGCTGTCCTACGATCGGGTCCGAGATCGGGCGCTGTCCCCGTCGGACTCGATGGCGTTTATCAGGGGCGTCCTGGAGGAGCACAGACCATGAACCGTACGCTCGACCTCTCCGCCGCGAACTGGCGCAAGTCCAGCTACAGCGACGGCGGCGGCACCAACTGCGTCGAGGTGTCGGACACCTTCCCCGCCCTCGTCCCCGTCCGCGACAGCAAGGCCCCCACCGGGCCCGCGCTCGTCTTCGGGCCGGACGCCTGGTCCGCGTTCGTGGAGTACGCGGCCGGGCGCTGACCACCGGCCCGCCGGCTCGGCGCGTCAGTCCAGGGTCTGGGTCAGTTCGCTCCGGGTCGGGGTGTGGACGACCCGGCCGCGCGCTCCGTTGACCAGGGGCAGGTACGGCGGCACATGCCCGCACTCGACATCGGCGATGATCGGGACGTTCAACGGGCCCAGCGCGTCGAGAACGGCCTGGTGCTGGGTGAGCGAGGCGGCGTCCGGTGCCGAGGTCCGGGCGACGAGCACCGCGTTCGCCGCGTCGAAGAAGCCGGCCAGGCGCATCCCGTGAAGGTTCCTGCAAATGGTGAGGGCCTCGTCGCCGCCCGCTTCCACATAGACGAGGAGCCCCTCCGGGGCGTGGGCGCGCGCGAAGGCGGAGGCGTCGAGGTAGCCCGTTCCCGTGAGGTTGCAGAGTGTCTCGATGCAGCCCCCGATCAGGCGTCCTTCGACCTCCACGTCACCGTCGGCGTCCAGCCTGGTCCACCGGCCCGGCGTATCGAGCGTGTACTCGCTCACCTCGGGCCGGGCGCGGTAGTCGTCCCAGCCCGTGGCGCGGTGGCGGTGGGGCGGGGACTGTGTGAAGGGGTGCCCCTGTGGAGCGGCGGCGATGTCGAGCCACGACAGGAGCCCCTCGGGCGCCCGGTAGGGCGTGTCCATCAGGTTGTTGCCGTGCAGGGTCGCCACGCCGGTGAGGAGGGTGAGCGGCGTCAGGACGGTCGACATGTCGGAGAACCCGACCAGCCAGGTCGGCTCGGCGTCGCGCAGCCGGTCCCAGTCGAGCAGGGGCAGCAGGTCGATCGCCATCTCCCCGCCCCAGGGCGGCACCACCGCCCTGATGCCCGGATCCGTCAGCATGGCCATCAGCTCGTCGGCGCGGTCGGCCGCAGGAGCGCTGGCATGACCGGCGCCGTCCATGCAGTGCCCGACGACGACCTCGTACCCCCGGGCCTCCACGGTACGGACGGCCACGTCGAGGCGTGCGCGAAGGTCGTCCGGGACGCCGCTCGAAGGTGAAGTGATGCCGACGCGGTCACCGGGACGCAAGGGGTGCGGATATCGAACTGACATGCGCCGGATTCTGGCACGCCGCTGCGGCCGTGCCGAACGATTTCCGGCACGCGGGCTCGCGGGCTCCCTCCCCCGGAGCGCAGCGGAGCCCGACACCGGACCGGGTGTCGGACGGTGGCGGCGCAGCCGGATCGGCGACCCCCGCACGTGAGGCCGCCGGGGCCGGGCGGCGAAATCTCGTTGTGCCGACCGGCCGTCCGGAGCGATGATCGCGTGATGGCTTCCCCCCACCCCGACGGTCGCGCCGGCATCGACGCCGCGCTCGTCAAGCGCCTGATCGACGCCCAGTTCCCTCAGTGGAGCGGGCTTCCCGTGACACCCGTCGAGGTCGACGGCTGGGACAACCGGACCTATCGCCTCGGCGACGCGATGACGGCCCGGCTGCCCACCGCCGCCGGTTACGTCCCCGCGGTGGAGAAGGAGCACCACTGGCTGCCGCGCCTCGCCCCGACGCTGCCGGTCGCCGTGCCTCCGGTACTCGCCCTGGGGGCTCCGGGCGAGGGCTATCCGTATCCGTGGTCGGTGCGGCGCTGGCTGCGGGGCGAGACCGCCGCCCGGGCCCGATTCGACGACCTCTCAACGTTCGCGGTCCAGGTGGCCGAGTTCGTCCGCGCCCTCCAGCGCTGCGACGCGGCGGGCGGCCCGCTCGCCGGGGAGCACAGCTGGTACCGGGGCGCGTCGCCCGCCCACTACGACGAGGAGACCCGGCGCTGCCTGGCCGCGCTGGAGGACCATGTCGACACGGACCGGGCGCGCGCGGTCTGGGACGCCGCCCTGGCCGCCGAATGGCGCGGCGAACCCGTCTGGTTCCACGGCGACATCGCCTCCGGCAACCTGCTCGTCGAGGACGGCGAGCTGTCGGCCGTCATCGACTTCGGGACGTCGGGCGTGGGCGACCCGGCCTGCGACCTGGTGATCGCCTGGGGCATGTTCCACGGCGAGAGCCGGGAGGCGTTCCGTACGGCCGTCGGCCAGGACGCCGGTACCTGGGCACGGGCCCGGGGCTGGGCCCTGTGGAAGGCGCTGCTGAACCTGACCGGGTTCGTCGGCACGGATCCGGAACGGGCGGACAACGAGCGGCGCGTGATCGACGACGTGCTGGCCGAACACGACCGGTGCGGGTGACAGCGGCTCGCTCCGGATGGCGCGGAAGCGCTGTTGGACCTCGCTTCGTGCCCCGTTCACCCGGCGTTACGCCACTCCACGCGCAGGCGTTCGAACCTGCACCCATGACGCAGATGACTCGTGTCAGGGCCTCCTCCTACGCCCTGGCCGCCGCCGCCCTCCTGGCCGGCCTCGCAGTACCGGCGGCCGCGGCCGCCGCCCCGCACGCCCCCGCCGGGCACGGGCCCGCCTCCTCCCACGGGCGCATCCCGTTCACCGCGGCCACGGTGACGGCGCACGACAACGGTTCGTACACCGTGGAGTGGAAGGCCCCCGGCCTCCGTCACGTGGCCGTGCGGGCCAACGGCCGTACCGTCGCCTCCGGCGGTTCCGCCGGCAGGGTCACCGTGCGCGGGCTGCCCGCCGCCGACCGCCAGTGGTTCGATCTGGTCCCCGAGCGCGGCGCCTCGCTGCACCTCGCCGACCGGCTGATCCGGCTCCAGGGAGCCGTCAACTTCCGTGACGCGGGCGGCTACCGCACCGCGGACGGCCACTGGGTGAAGATGGGCGAGATCTACCGCTCGGACGCCCTGGACAAGCTGACGTCCGCCGATCTGGCGAAGCTGCGGCGGCTGTCCGTCACGACGGTCTTCGACCTGCGCATGGAGTCGGAGCGCGCCGCCGCCCCCGACCGGGTCCCGGCCGGTGCGACCCACGTCGTCGCGGATGTGCTGGCGGGATCTCCGACGTTCACCGCCATGCCGGCGACCGCGGCCGAGGCCGAGGCCATGATGGTCGACGGCGAGAAGTTCATGGTCAGCGGAGCCACCGCCAAGAAGGCCTACCGCACCGTGTTCTCCGGCATCGGCGACGACAGCGCCCGCGGTGTCGTCTTCCACTGCACGGCGGGCAAGGACCGCACGGGCTGGGCGAACGCCGCCCTGCTGACGGCCCTCGGGGTGCCGCGCTCCACCGTGATGGCCGACTACCTGGCCTCCAACGACTACCGTGCCGAGGCGAACGCGGCGGCCCTCGCCTCGATGCCGGCGGCGCAGGCAGCGGTGTACAAGCCGCTGCTCGATGTCCGGCCCGCGTACCTGAACTCCGGGTTCCAGGAGATCTCCGAGACGTTCGGCTCGTTCGGCGCGTACGAGAAGCAGGCACTCGGCCTGGACGCCAAGGACGTGCGCGCGCTGAAGCGGGACCTGCTGGTCGGCTGACGCCACGGAGCTCCCGCCGCCGCGCTGCCCCGTACCGGATCCCTCCAGGTGCGGGGCAGCGCCGTGCCCGCGTCGGGCCCCGCGCGCGAAACACGAAGAAATAAGACACACGGTGTCCGGTATCGCGTCCAGCATGGGGCCACCGGCCCTCATCGACGACCTGCGTGGACCGGGGCGCAACAGGCAACCACGAACCTCAAGGGGACGCATGCCCGACACCTCGGCACCGGCACCGGCACCGGCACTCCACGGAAAGATCGCCCTGGTCGCGGGGGCCACCCGCGGCGCCGGCCGCGGCATCGCCGTCCAGCTCGGCGCGGCGGGTGCGACCGTCTACGTCACCGGCCGCACCACCCGGGAGCGGCGCTCCGAGTACGACCGGCCGGAGACGATCGAGGACACCGCGGAGCTCGTCACCGCCGCCGGAGGAACCGGCATCGCGGTGCCGACCGACCACCTTGTCCCCGACGAGGTCCGCGCCCTGGCCGAGCGGATCGACGCCGAGCAGGGACGGCTGGACGTGCTCGTCAACGACATCTGGGGCGGCGAGCGGCTGTTCGCGTTCGACAAGCCGGTGTGGGAACACGACCTGGACGACGGGCTGCGGCTGCTCCGGCTGGGCGTGGAGACACACGCGATCACCAGCCACTTCCTGCTGCCGCTGCTGGTGCGCCGCCCGGGCGGGCTCGTGGTCGAGATGACCGACGGGACCGCCGCGTACAACCACGCGAACTACCGCAACTCCTACTTCTACGACCTGGTGAAGAACAGTGTCCTGCGCATGGCGTTCGTGCTGGCACACGAGCTGAAGCCGCACGGCGGCACGGCGGTGGCGCTCACCCCGGGCTGGCTGCGCTCGGAGATGATGCTCGACGCCTTCGGCGTGTCCGAGGACAACTGGCGCGACGCGCTGACCGACGTACCC
Organism: Streptomyces sp. NPDC091416; assembly: GCF_044756845.1. Taxonomy (NCBI): domain Bacteria; kingdom Bacillati; phylum Actinomycetota; class Actinomycetes; order Kitasatosporales; family Streptomycetaceae; genus Streptomyces; species Streptomyces sp. NPDC091416. The sequence continues at coordinate 188,815 of NZ_JBIVTU010000014.1, read as the reverse complement.
CACTTCTGCATCTCGGAGAGCCCGTCGTACGTGGGGCGTGCGGTCGCCGCCCTGGCCGGGGACAACGGCCTCGCGCGCTGGACCGGCCAGTCACTGTCCAGCGGGCAGCTCGCCCAGGAGTACGGCTTCACCGACCTGGACGGCTCCCGCCCGGACTGCTGGCGCTACCTGGTCGAGGTCGACGGCGCGGGAAAGCCGGCGGACGCGACGGGGTACCGCTGAGGGTCAGGCCTCCGGGGAAGCCCGCCCCGGCCGAGGGCCTCGCTACTCCCCGGCGAAGACGTCCTCGGCCGACCGGGCAGTGGGGGCGCGCAGGAGCCAGCGGTTGAGGGTGTCGATATCGCGGCACGTGGTGATCCGTTCGCGCGCCGACGCGTCCGGCCCCAGCGGACTGCTCTGCCGCTGGGGCCCGCCGCACGGCTTCAAGCACGGCCGGCAAGCTCCGCCCCCTCGCCGACGACGCCCGTGTGCTGCGGGCCACCAAGTGCCAGCGCGGTCCGCCGGGCGAGGGGGCGGCCGCCCCGGTGTGACGAGCGCCGGGACGGCCGCCCCCAGGCCAGCTCAGCTGCCGCAGGCGCAGCCCGCCGCCGGTTCGGGCGTCGCGGTCTCGACGGTCTCGCTCCGGCTGGTGCAGCAGGCGTCGCCGCCGAGAGCGGGGATCTTGCCCAGCTGGTCGGCGTCGGCCTTGACGACGTAGACCTCCCACGGCTCCTTGCCGGGGCCGTGGACCCACACCTTGTCCTGGAGGGCGTAGCAGCAGGAGGTGTCGTTCTCCTCGAAGGTCGCGAGCCCGGCGTCCTTGAGGCGGGTGGTGGCGGCGGTGACCTCGTCGGCGGTCTCCACCTCGACACCCAAGTGGTCCAGGCGGGTCTCCTGTCCCGGCTCGCCCTCGATGAGGACGAGCTTGAGCGGCGGTGTGGTGATTGCGAAGTTTGCGTAGCCGGGGCGCCGCTTGGCGGGCTCGACGCCGAAGAGCTTGGAGTAGAAGGTGACCGACGCTTCGAGGTCGGCGACGTTGAGCGCGAGCTGGGCACGAGACATGGCGGTCTCCCCGATCAGGTTGCATTGATGCCTGTCGATTCAACCTTGCGCCTTGGATCGAATAACGTCAACATAGAAGAATGTCGAAACAAGAGCTTGTGGTGCTGGGCCAGGACGACGCCGAGGGATGCTGCCCCGCCCTGCTGACCGCCCCGCTGGACGAAGACCGGGCAGAGACTCTGGCGAAGGTGTTCAAGGCGCTGGGCGACCCGGTCCGGCTGCGGCTGCTGTCGATGATCGCCTCCCGCGCGGGCGGGGAGGTCTGTGTCTGTGACCTCACCCCAGCCTTCGACCTGTCCCAGCCGACGATCTCCCACCACCTGAAACTGCTGAAGCAGGCCGGGCTCATCGACTCCGAGCGGCGCGGGACCTGGGTGTACTACCGGCTGCTGCCGCAGATGACCGACCGCCTCGCGGCGGTCCTCACCCGTCCCGCCGGACAGCCCCTGCCTGAGACCGCGGCCGCCGGGACCGCCTCGTGAGCACCGACGCGACCACCACGGCGGCGCCCGCAGGGCCGGTCGCCCGGCGACTGTCGTTCCTGGACCGCTTCCTCGCCGTGTGGATTCTGATCGCGATGGCGGCCGGCCTCGGCCTGGGCCGCCTCGTTCCCGGCCTCGGGGACGCGCTCGCCAAGGTCACCATCACCGGCGTCTCGCTGCCCATCGCGCTCGGCCTACTCGTGATGATGTATCCGGTACTGGCCAAAGTCCGCTACGACCGACTCGACACCGTCACCCGCGACCGGCGCCTGCTCATCCCGTCCCTGGTCCTGAACTGGATCGTCGGCCCGGCCCTGATGTTCGCCCTGGCCTGGGCCTTCCTGCCGGACCTGCCCGAGTACCGCACCGGCCTGATCATCGTCGGCCTCGCCCGCTGCATCGCCATGGTCATCATCTGGAACGACCTCGCCTGCGGCGATCGCGAAGCCGCCGCCGTACTCGTCGCTCTGAACTCCGTCTTCCAGGTTCTCGCGTTCAGCCTGCTCGGCTGGTTCTACCTCTCCGCACTCCCCGGCTGGCTCGGTCTGGAGCAGACCGCGCTCGACGTGTCCGTCTGGGAGATCGCCCGCAGCGTGCTGATCTTCCTCGGTATCCCGCTGCTGGCCGGGTTCCTCACCCGCCGCCTGGGCGAGAAGACCAAGGGCCGTACCTGGTACGAGAACACGTTGATCCCCCGGATCGGCCCGTTCGCCCTGTACGGCCTGCTGTTCACGATCGTGGTGCTGTTCGCCCTCCAGGGCGACGCCATCACCTCCCAGCCGCTCGACGTCGCCCGGATCGCGCTGCCACTGCTGGCGTACTTCGCCATCATGTGGGCCGGTTCCATGGCCACTGGGCGCGCGGTCGGACTGGACTACCCGAAGGCCACGACGCTGGCATTCACCGCTGCGGGCAACAACTTCGAGCTGGCCATAGCGGTCGCCATCGCCACCTTCGGCGCCACCTCAGGCCAGGCCCTCGCCGGAGTCGTCGGCCCCCTCATCGAGGTGCCGGTCCTCATCGGCCTGGTCTACGTCGCCCTGGCCGCCCGACGCTTCTTCCCCCGGACCACCCCGGCAGCCGGACCGGTCGTCGCTCCGGAAGGTTCCGCCCGTGTCTGAGACCAAGCCGTCCGTACTGTTCGTGTGCGTCCACAACGCCGGCCGCTCCCAGATGGCCGCCGCCTTCCTCACCCACCTCTCCAAGGGCAAGGTCGAGGTCCGCTCCGCCGGGTCCGCGCCGGCCGACGCCGTGAACCCGACCGCCGTACGGGCGATGGCGGAGGTCGGCATCGACATGTCCGCCGAGACCCCGAAGGTGCTGACCATCGCCGCCGTCCAGGCGTCCGATGTGGTGATCACCATGGGCTGCGGCGACACCTGCCCCGTATTCCCCGGCAAGAAGTACCTCGACTGGAAGCTCGACGACCCGGCCGGGCAGGACCTCGACGCCGTACGAGCGATTCGCGACCAGATCGAACAGCGCATCCGCGGCCTGCTCGCCGAACACGAGAAGAGCCAGGCGTACCCCGAAGCCGTCGAGACCGCGCCGCACTCAGACTTCGCCGCCCTCCAACAGCGCGATCGCAGCCCCAAGTAGTTACCCAGTGCGGGACGCCACCTGGCGGTAGCTGTACGAGGGCGGGGCCGAGTACGGCTTCACCGACCTGGACGGCTCCCGCCCGGACTGCCGGCGCTACCTGGTCGAGGTCGACGGCGCGGGAAAGCCGGCGGACGCGACGGGGTACCGCTGAGGGTCAGGCCTCCGGGGTAGCCCGCCCCGGCCGAGGGCCTCGCTACTCCCCGGCGAAGACGTCCTCGGCCGACCGGGCAGTGGGGGCGCGCAGGAGCCAGCGGTTGAGGGTGTCGATATCGCGGCACGTGGTGATCCGTTCGCGCGCCTCGTCCGGGACGTCGATGCCCGCCTGCGCGAGGAAGAGCAGGATGCCCTGCGCGATGCCCTCGGAGCGACCTTCCGAAAGGCCTTCCGAACGGCCTTCGTCCCGGATTTCTTCGGAGATGGCGGACTTGTAGAAGGAAAGGTCCACGGCCACCAGGTTCCTCCACTGTTGTGCGGCCGGGCGATTGCCCAGGCCTGCACGGCTCCATCTCGCCGGGAGCATATGCCGATCGGAACAGCGCGGATGCGCTCCCGAAGGACACTCACTCGTCCGAGTGGCGCGATGCGAACGCGCATAGGAACAAGCCGCTTCCGGAGCCCGGGCTCCGGAAGCGGTCCGCGCCCCGTTACTGCGGCAGCACCGGCAGCAGCTCCGGCAGGTGTCCGTCCGAGGCGGCCGCGGCCGCGACCCGCTCCGCCGGGACCTCTCCGTACAGCGTCGTACGCGGCTTCGCCGGGCGGCCGGCGGCGTCGGCCACGGCGATCAGGTCCTGTACGGACTTGTACGAGCCGTAACTCGACCCGGCCATACGGGAGATCGTCTCCTCCATCAGCGTGCCGCCCAGGTCGTTCGCGCCCGAGCGGAGCATCTCCGCCGCACCCTCCGTGCCCAGCTTCACCCAGCTGGTCTGGATGTTGGTGATGTGCGGGTGGAGCAGCAGCCGGGCCATCGCGGTGACGGCGCGGTTGTCGCGGTCGGTCGGGCCGGGGCGGGCGATGCCGGCCAGGTAGACGGGGGCGTTGGTGTGGATGAAGGGCAGCGTCACGAACTCCGTGAAGCCGCCCGTCTCCTGCTGGAGGTCGGCGAGGGTGCGCAGGTGGCCCAGCCAGTGGCGGGGCTGGTCGACGTGGCCGTACATCATCGTGGACGAGGAGCGCAGGCCCACCTCGTGGGCGGTCCTGATGACCTCCAGCCACTCCGCCGTCGGCAGCTTGCCCTTGGTGAGGATCCAGCGGACCTCGTCGTCGAGGATCTCCGCCGCCGTGCCTGGAATGGAGCCGAGCCCGGCCTCCTTCGCGGCGAGGAGCCAGTCGCGGATGGACATGCCGGTGCGGGTCGCGCCGTTGACGACCTCCATCGGGGAGAAGGCGTGGACGTGCATGCCCGGCACGCGCTCCCTCACCGCCCGCGCGATGTCGAAGTACGCGGTGCCGGGCAGGTCCGGGTGGATGCCGCCCTGCATGCAGACCTCGACCGCTCCGACGTCCCAGGCCTGTGCGGCCCGGTCGGCGACCTGGTCCAGGGACAGGGTGTACGCGTCGGCGTCGGTACGCCGCTGGGCGAAGGCGCAGAAGCGGCATCCGGTGTAGCAGACGTTGGTGAAGTTGATGTTGCGCGTGACGATGTACGTGACGTCGTCGCCGACGACGTCACGGCGCAGGGTGTCCGCGATGCGGCACAGCTCGTCGAGCGCCGGGCCGTCCGCGTGCAGCAGGGTGAGCGCCTGGGCGTCGGTCAGCTTCGTCGGGTCGGCGGCGGCCTGGCTGAGCGCGCCCTTCACATCGGTGTCGATGCGGGACGGGACCATGCCGGGCACCGCCGCCTCGCGGAGCGCCTCCCAGTCCCCGTAGACCACGTCGAAGTCGTCGCGGCGGTCGCCGGTGCGGCCCTCGGTGTCGATGGTGCGGTGCAGGTCCGTGCGGCCGGAGGCGTTGAAGCCCTCGTCGGGCTCCTGCCAGGGCAGGCCGGCGGGGATCGCGCCTTCTTTGGCGAGCCCGGTCTCCGGGTCGGCCAGCGCGCGGACGTGCGGGAGGAGGCGGGGGTCGAGCCAGGGCTCGCCTCGCTGGATGAACTCCGGGTAGATGGTGAGGCGTTCGCGGAGCTCGAAGCCCACGTCGGCCGTACGCGCGGCGAGTTCGTCGATGTGCGGCCAGGGGCGCTCGGGGTTCACATGGTCCGGGGTCAGCGGGGAGACGCCGCCCCAGTCGTCGATCCCGGCGCCGACGATCAGCGCGTACTCGGCGTCGACGAGGTTCGGCGGGGCCTGGATGCGGGCGGACGGGCCGAGGATGTGGCGGGCGACGGCGATGGCGGCGGCCAGCTCCTCCAGCTCCGCGTCCGGCATGGCGCGCATCGCCGTGTCGGGCTTGGCGCGGAAGTTCTGGACGATGACCTCCTGGATGCCGTGGTAGGCACGGGCGGTCCTGCGCAGCTCGAAGAGGGAGTCGGCGCGTTCCTCGTACGACTCGCCGATGCCGATGAGGATGCCGGTGGTGAAGGGGACGTTGGAGCGCCCGGCGTCTTCGAGCACGCGCAGGCGGACGGCCGGTTCCTTGTCCGGGGAGCCGTGGTGCGGGCCACCGGGCTCGGACCACAGACGGGTCGCGGTCGTCTCCAGCATCATGCCCATGGACGGGGCGACGGGCTTGAGGCGCTGGAGGTCCGTCCAGGTCATCACGCCCGGGTTGAGGTGCGGGAGGAGCCCGGTCTCCTCCAGGACGCGGATCGCCATGGCGCGCACGTACGCGAGGGTGTCGTCGTACCCCTCGGCCTCCAGCCACTCCCGGGCCTCGGGCCAGCGGTCCTCCGGCCGGTCGCCCAGCGTGAACAGCGCCTCCTTGCAGCCCATCGCGGCACCCTCGCGGGCGATGGTGAGGACCTCGTCCGGGGAGAGGAACATGCCGTGGCCCTCGCGCCGGAGCTTGCCGGGGACGGTGACGAAGGTGCAGTAATGGCACTTGTCGCGGCAGAGGCGGGTCAGCGGGATGAAGACCTTGCGGGAGTACGTGATGACACCGGGCCGGCCCGCCGCCTCCAGACCCGCGTCCCGCACCCGGGCGGCGGAGGCGGCGAGATCCGTCAGATCGTCGCCGCGCGCCTGGAGCAGGACGGCGGCCTCGGCCACGTCGAGGGCGACCCCGTCTCTGGCACGCTTGAGGGCACGTCGCATGGAGTTGGTGGTGGGGCGTCCGCGCTGAGGATCGGTCATGACCCGAGCATACGAGCGAGTAGTCGCCCGGTGACCGGCCGGATCTCCCGCAGGTCACCCACGCCCCTGGCGCCTCGGCCGCGCAGCGGTCCCCGCCCCGTAGGCTCGGCCCGGTGATGGAAACGATCGTCTTCGACATCGGCGAGACACTCATCCGCGACGACCGCTACTGGGCGTCCTGGGCCAACTGGCTCGGCGTCCCGCCGCACACGCTGAGTGCGCTGGTCGGGGCCGCGGTCGTCCAGGGCCGGGACAGCGCCGACGCGCTGAGCATGCTGCGCCCCGACATGGACGTCACCGAGGCCTCGCAGGCCCGCGCCGCCGCCGGACGCGGCGAGCACCTGGACGAGTCGGACCTCTACCCGGACGTGCGCCCGGCGCTGGCCGAACTGCGCGCGCTGGGCGCACGGGTGGTCGTCGCGGGCAACGGGACGGTACGGGCCGGGGAACTGCTGCGGGCGCTGGACCTGCCCGCGGACCTGGTGGTCACCTCGGACGAGTGGGGCGTCGCCAAGCCGGACCCGGAGTTCTTCGCCCGGGTCCTGGAGGCGTCCGGGTCGGACCCCCGGTCGACGCTGTACGTGGGCGACCACCCGGCGGGCGACCTGTTCCCGGCCAAGTCCTCGGGGCTGCGGGCGGCGCACATCCGGCGGGGCGCGTGCGGGTACTGGTGGGCGGACCACCCGGACGTGGTGGAGACGGCCGACTTCCGCATCAACGCGCTGACGGAGCTGCCGGCCCTCCTGAGCAAGGCCCCGGACACGCCGGAACCGCCCCGCCCGCGGGCATTGCGGGCGCTGTAGCCGGACCGGGCGGTACGGGGGCGCCTGGCTCCGCTGTCGGGCCGCCGAGGAGTGCCTGCTGTCATCGGGCTCATGGCCGGCCCGTTGACCACCGGCACCCGCCGATCGGCGAAGGCGCGTGGAGCAGCCCGTCAGTGGGCTTCTGCGGCGGAGGAATCCTGTGCGCCGGTGCCTGCGGGATCGTCGCCTTCTCGGACAACACCGGTGTGCTCGGCTCCGGACTTCTGACCGGCGGCGGGCCGGCCCCGGAGTCCGTTGACCACCAGTCCGAAGGTGGCTGCGGCGATGACCGCGGCGGCGACGACGGGCAGGGCTCCGGCCTGCCAGTTGTCGAGTACCGCCCCGCCGAGCGTCGCCCCGGTGGCGATACCGAGGTTGAGTACGGTGATGCCGATCGCCCCGGAGGCGGCCTCCCGGCCGGGCGAGGCGATCCGGAGCAGGTGCATCTGGAAGACCGGTGGCAGCAGCCCGATGAGTACGCCCCAGCCCGCGATCACCACGACGGCCACGGAGAGATGGAGATCGAGCAGGAGCAGTGAGGCGGCGCTGCCGGCGAAGGCAACGCTGACCCAGGTGAGCGCCTGCCGCGGGAACCGGTCGGAGAGCGATCCGGCCCCGATGGTGCCGACCACCCCTGCCACTCCGAAGACGAACAGCAGTATGCCGCTGGTGGCGTTGTCGTAACCGCCGAACTGCTTGAGCAGCGGCGCGATGTACGTGTAGAGCAGGAAGTGGCCGGTGATGACGAGCCCTCCGGCCAGCGCGACGCCGAGTACGGTCCACAGTGCCGGGTCCCGGCCTTCCTGCCGCACGGCCGACTGGGGCGCGTCCGAGAGCGGCAGGGAACGGATGCCCAGGGCCGCCAGCGCGAGCAGCGCCGCCAATGCGCCGAAGGAGACCCGCCACCCGAGCGAGACGCCGACGGTAGCGCCGAGCGGAATGCCGACGATGCCGGCCATCGCGGGACCGGCCAGCACGACCGAGACGGCCCGGCCGGTCCGCGCCGGCGGGACGAGTGTGGCCACCGTCGGCACGAGCAGCGACCAGAAGAGGCCGTGCGCGGCGGCGGCGGTGATCCGGCTGGCGAGCGCCCACCCGTAGGACGGGGCGAGCGCGGTGCCGGTGGTCGCGAGGGCGAGCAGCAGCAGAATGAGGGTGAAGAGCCGTCGGCGCGGTACCCGTGCGGTCAGCCGGGTCAGCGGGACGCTGGCCACGGCGATCGTCAGTGCCCATGCGCCGACCAGTCCGCCGGCGGTCGCGGGTGTGATGTCCAGGCCGTCGCTGAGCTGCAGCAGCACGCTCGCGGGCAGCAGTTCGGTGGTGACGGTGGCGAAGGCCGCGCCCGAGAGAAGAAGCAGTGCTCCCCAGGGCAGCCCGGGCGTCGCTTCCGCGGAAATTTCGGTGGGTTGAGTGCTCATGGTCGGTACCGTAAAGTCTCACATTCATGTGAGAGTCAAGGAGCGGTTGATGCGGATCGGCGAGCTGTCCAAGCGCACCCGGATTCCGATCCGGATGCTGCGGTACTACGAGGAGCGGGGGCTGTTGAGGCCGGAGCGCGCACCGAGCGGCTACCGGCACTATCAGGAGGCGGACGTCGAACAGGCAACGCTGGTGAGCAGCCTGGTCAGATCAGGGCTGCCGACCAGACTGATCCTGCCGCTGCTCCGGGAAAACCAGGTGGACGGGGACGAATCAGGCGACGGAGACGACCTGATCGCACTGTTCGACGCCGAGTTCGCCCGCCTCGACAGCCAGGTCAAGTGCCTGAGCTTCAGCCGGAACGCCGTCCAGCAGCACCTGCGACGCCTCCGCACCAACCGGGCCGATCAAGAATCAACGCTCGCCTGAGCCGCCCAGCCATGCGGAGGACCGTGCCCGCATCCGCATCCCCCTGATCCCTCCCGTTCTTGACCAGTTCGGTGGTCAGCCTCCGCTGCGGCCGGCCGACCGTCCCGGCCTGCTGGACCGCGTGGCCGAGGTCCCCGCTCCGCGAGCCGTTCGCGGGATACGGCACGCTCTCGTCCACGTGCCGGCCGGAGCGGCCTCACTCCTGGCGATCAGCGAACAGGCTGCCGACACGCCGGCGCGCGCTCCACCTCCGCGCGTCCTCAGAGGTACGGCCGCTGCGCGGACTTCGCCTTCACGTACGCCTCCCGGGCGGCCCCGGTCTCCGGGGCCGTGGAGACCTCCGCGACCGGCACGTCCCACCAGGCGCCGGAGGACGGCGCGGGCACCAGCGGGTCCGTCTCGACGTGGATCACCGTGCAGCGGTCAAAGGCGCGGGCCTCGGTGAGTGCGCCGCGGAGTTCGGCGACCGTGGTGGCCCGCAGGACGTCCACGCCCAGGCTCGCCGCGTTGGCCGCCAGGTCGACGGGGAGCCGGTCGCCCTCCAGCGCTCCGCTGTCCGCGTCGCGGTAGCGGTACCAGGTGCCGAAGCGGGGTGCGCCGACCGCCTCGGAGAGCGCCCCGATGGACGCGTAGCCGTGGTTCTGGACCAGGACCACGACGAGCTTGATTCCTTCGGCGACGGCCGTGACCAGTTCCTGGGCCATCATCAGGTAGGAGCCGTCGCCGACCATGACGAAGACCTCGCGCTCCGGGGCGGCGAGCTTCACGCCGAGCCCGCCCGCGATCTCGTAACCCATGCAGGAGTACCCGTATTCGACGTGGTACTGCTTCGGGTCCGCCGGCCGCCAGAGCTTGTGCAGGTCGCCGGGGAGCGATCCGGCGGCGCAGATCACCACACCGTCCTCACCGGCCGCCTCGTTGACCGCGCCGACCACTTCGGACTGGGCCGGCTTCGGGGTGTGGCCCAGGTGGTACGCGGCGTCCACGGCCGCGTCCCAGTCGCGGGCCAGGGCCGCGGTCCGCGCGCGGTGCTCCGGTGGCACCTGCCAGTCCGCCAGCGCGGCGGTCAGCGCCTCCAGGGCCTCGCGGGCGTCGGCGACCATGGCCAGTCCGGCGTGCTTGACCGCGTCGAACCGGGCCACGTTGATGTTGAGGAACCGGACGCCGGGGTCGGCGAACTGGGTGTGCGAGGCGGTCGTGAAGTCGCTGTAGCGGGTACCGATGCCGATCACCAGGTCGGCGTCGCGGGCCAGCGCGTCGGCCGCCGTCGTGCCGGTGTGCCCGATGGCACCGGCCGAGGACGGGTGGCCGTGCCGGAGCGCGCCCTTGCCCGCCTGGGTCTCCGCGACCGGGATCCCGGTGGCGCGGGCGAAGGCGTCCAGCGCCTCGGTGGCGCCCGCGTAGACGACGCCGCCCCCGGCCACGACGAGCGGGCGGCGGGCGGCCCGGATCATCCGGACGGCGTCGGCCAGGGCCTGAGGCTGCGGGGCCGGCCGGTCGATGCGCCACACCCGGTGGGCGAGGAACTCCTCCGGCCAGTCGTACGCCTCCGCCTGCACGTCCTGGGGCAGCGCGAGTGTCACCGCGCCGGTGTCCACCGGGTCGGTGAGCGTGCGTACGGCCGCCAGGGCGGCGCCGATCAGCTGCTCGGGACGGGCGATCCGGTCGAAGTACCGGGAGACCGGCCGGAAGGCGTCGTTCACGGACACATCGCCGGCCCACGGTGTCTCCAGCTGCTGGAGCACCGGTTCGGCGACGCGGGTGGCGAAGGTGTCCCCGGGCAGGAGCAGCACGGGGAGCCGGTTGACGGTGGCTCCGGCGGCGGCGGTGATCATGTTGGTGGCCCCGGGGCCGACCGAGGACGTACAGGCGAACGTCGAGAGCCGGTCGGACATCCGGGCGTACGCCGCGGCGGTGTGCACCATCGCCTGCTCGTTGCGGGCCTGGTAGTACGTCAGGTCGCGGTTCTCCCACAGTGCCTGGCCCAGCCCGGCGACGTTGCCGTGCCCGAAGATGCCGAAGCAGCCGGCGAACAGGCGGCGGCTCTCCCCGTCCCGTTCGGTGTGCTGGGCGACCAGGAAGCGCACCAGCGCCTGGGCGACGGTCAGCCGGATCATGAGGTCCCTTCCGCGCGGGAGGTGGCCGGCGTGGAGCTCCAGGTCTCGCGGATCCAGGCGTGGGCCGGGTCGTCGGTGATCCGCCAGGCGCGCTCGTCGTGCGGGCCGGCCATCACGTTGAGGTAGTACATCGGGTAGCCGGGCAGGGCGGCGGACGGGCCGTGCCAGCCGTCCGGGACCAGTACGACGTCACCGGTGCGGACTTCGGCCGTCTCACCGGCGGGGCCCGGCGGGCTGCCGCCGAGCCGGTGGTGGCCGAAGCCGCCGCGGCCGATCTCGAAGTAGTAGATCTCCTCCAGCTCCGACTCCGTCGCGGTGTGCTCGTCGTGCTTGTGCGGCGGATAGCTGGACCAGTTGCCGTCCGGGGTGAGGACCTCCACCACCATCAGCCGGTCGCAGGCGAATCCGTCGGCGCTGGCCAGGTTGTGGACCCGCCGCAGACAGGAGCCCGCGCCGCGCGTCTCGACCGGGACCTCCCCGGCGGCGCCGCGGCGGAACGGCAGGTCCCGTCCGGCCGTACCGCTCGCCAGCGCGAACCGGCCGCCGCCGGGGCTGCTGATGACGGCGTCGCTGCGCCGGGGGACGTACGCGAAGTCGCTCACGCCCTCGAACACGCCGGGGCGCCCGGCCAGTTCGGCTTCCTCGGCTCCGCAGCGCACGGAGCAGGAGCCGGACAGCGGCAGCACGATGACTTCGCGTTCGTCCGTACCGAAGGACCGGGAGCCGCCGGGTTCGAGTTCCAGTACCCGCAGTCCGGTGTGCCGCATGGCGGTGTCCACGGTCCAGGGGCCGTGCGCGGTGCTGCCCGCGGGCTGATGGCCGTCCATGGCGTCCTCTCCTCTCACAGCAGGCCGACGGCGGTGTCCACCGCCGCGGCCACGTCGTCGTCGGGCGGGTAGAGCAGCGACCGGCCCACGACCAGGCCGCGCACGGTGGGGAGCCGGAGCGCCTTCTCCCAGGAGGCGTACGTCTCGTCGGGGGTGCCCGGAGGGTCCCCGCCGAGCAGCAGCGCGGGCAGGTTCGACGCCTCCATCACCGCTTCCATGTGGTCGACCACGGGGACCTTCAGCCAGGTGTAGGCGGAGGTCCGGCCGAGGCCCTGGGCGATGGCCAGCGCGCGCATCATGGCTTCGGGGCTCAGGTCGTTGACGGCTCGCCCGTCGGGCCCGCGCCTGACCCAGAACGGCTCGACCAGAGCCGTCAGCCGGCGGTCCGCGAGGGCGGAGACGGCGTCCGCGCAGCCCGCCAGGGTGGAGGCGGTGGCGGCGTCGGCCGGATCGATGCGCAGGAGCATCTTCCCGGCGTTGAAGCCCATCTCCTCGATGGCGGCGGCGTCGTAGGCGGTGAACCGGTCGTCCATCTCGAAGACGGTGTCGGGTACGCCGCCGCGGTTCATCGAGCCGATGACGACCTTGTCCTCCAGGGCGCCGAGCAGGAGCAGGTCCTCCAGGACGTCGGGGGCGGCGAGCACACCGTCCACGCCCGGGCGTTCCAGCGCGGTCAGCAGGCGGTCCAGGAGTCCGGCGCGGTTGGCCATGGCGTCGGGCCGGCCGCGGACGGCGAGGGAGCCGCGGGCCGGATGGTCGGCGGCCACCAGCATCAGCCGGCCGGACGGCCGGATCATCGGGCGGCGGCTGCGCCGCTGGGCCGCCTCCAGGATCGCCTCGGGCCGCCGGGCCCGGGTCTCCCTCAGGGCCCGCAGTGCTCCCTCACGCATGCGGAGCCGCTTCCCGGGAGCGGGCGCGCTCCATCATGTCCTCCACCTGGGACGTAGTCGGCATGTCGGGGGCGCAGAAGAGCCGTCCCGCGACGAAGGCGCCTGCGGCGTTGGCGAAGCGGAGGGTCCGCTCCAGTGGCCAGCCCGCGAGCAGGCCGTGGCACAGGGCGCCGCCGAAGGCGTCGCCCGCTCCCAGGCCGTTGACGACCCGGACGGGGTGGGGGGCGACGACGACCCGTTCGGTCGCGGTGCGTGCCAGCACGCCCGCGGGTCCCTGCTTGACCACGGCCAGTTCGATGCCGGTGGCGAGCAGGGCGTCGGCCGCGGCGTCCGGGTCGCGTTCACCGACGGCGGCCTCGCACTCGTCGAGGTTGCCGACGGCCACGGTGGCCCCCGCGAGAGCGGCCCGCAGTGCGGGTCCGGCGGCCTGCGGGGAGGGCCAGAGCCGGGGCCGGTAGTCGAGGTCGAGCACGGTGATGCCCGAGCGGTCGCGGGCGGCCAGGGCCGCCAGGTGCGCGGACGCGCTGGGTTCGGCGGACAGCCCGGTGCCGGTGACCCAGAGGAGTCCGGCCGCCCGCACTTCCTCCGGGTCGAGCTCCTCGGGGCGGATCCGCAGGTCCGGGGTGCCGGGCGGGCGGTAGAACCAGATGGGGAAGTCGTCGGGCGGGAAGATCTCGCAGAAGGTGACCGGGGTCGGGGGCCCGGCGACGGGAACGACCCGGGAGGCGTCGACTCCGTACCCGCGCAGCTCCGTCCTGAGGTAGTCGCCGAAGGGGTCCTGCCCGGTACGGCTGATCAGGGCGGTGCGGCGGCCGTGCCGGGCGGCGGCGACGGAGACGTTGGCGGCGCTGCCGCCCAGGTGCTTGCCGAAGGACTCGACGTCGGCCAGGCCCACGCCCTGCTGGAGCGGGTAGAGGTCCACACCGAGCCGCCCCATGACCAGGACCTCGGGGGCGGGCCCCGGGGCGTTCATGACGTCACCTTCCGCAGATGGGCGAGCGAGGCGACGACATCGGCCGACGGGCCCTCGCCCACGGCGGGTTCGGCATCGAGCACGGTGTCCTGTTCCAGGACGTACCACCCGGTGTAGCCGGCCGCGTCCAGGGCCGTGGTGATCGCGGAGATGTCCACGTCTCCCCGGCCGAGCGGCTGGTAGAGCCCGGTCCGGACGGCTTCCGTGTACGTGACGTCCCCGGCCCGGACGCGGGCGGCGAGCGCCGCGTCGACGTCCTTGAGGTGGACGTGGGCGATGCGGTCGGCGGCCCGGCGGGCCAGGGCCACGGGGTCGGTACCGCCGGCCAGCAGGTGGCCGGTGTCCAGGCAGAGCGGGACGGAGCTGCCGGTGAGGACGCGTTCGACCTCGTCCGGGCCCTCGACCATCGTGCCGATGTGCGGGTGCAGGGTGGCGGTGATGCCTTCGACGCCGGCGTGGGCGGCGATCCGGTCGAGATGGGACAGGAGGGTGGCCCATTCCCGGTCCGTGAGCTCCGGGCGGGCGTCGTAGCCGTCGGATCCGGTGGCGGCGGCCAGGACCAGGGTCCGCGCGGTCCCGAACCCGGCCAGCGCGCGCCGGACTTCGGGGAGCGGATCGCGGCCGGGGTCGTGGAGGACGACGGGGACGAACCCGCCGACGGCGGCCAGGCCGTGCCCGGCGAGCAGTTCCGCACGGGCGTCCGGGTCCTGCGGCAGGAACCCGTCGGGCCCGAACTCGGTGGCGGCCAGACCCGCGGCGGCCATCTCCTCCAGCACCCGCTCGGGGGCCATCTGGTGACCCCAGCCCGGGACTTCGCACACACCCCAGGAGATGGGGGCTCCGGCGACGCGGATCATCGGCCCGCCTCCTCTACGCGTACGGGCCGGCCGGTACGGCACGAGAGGTCGGCGGCCTCGGCGATCAGCAGGGCCGCCAGCGCGTCGTCCCCGGTGCACGGGCTGGGGCGGGCGCCCGCGGCCACCTCGGTGAACGCGGTCAGTTCGGCGACGTACGCGTCACGGAAGCGGCTGAGGAACCCGTCGTGGGAGACGGCCCCGGGCTGCGGTCCGCCCGCGGTGAAGCGGAGGGGGGTGTGGGGGTCGAGGCCGGTGGCCAGGGTGCCGGTGGAGCCGGCCGCTTCCATCCGTACGTCGTAACCGGCGCCGTTGTACCGGGTGGCGGTGCAGGTCGCGAGCGTGCCGTCGTCGAGGGTGAGGACGGTGACGGCGGTGTCGACGTCTCCGGCGGCGGTGAAGCAGGAATCGCCGCGGTTGGCGCCGGTCGCGCTGACCTCGACGACCTCGCGGCCGGTGACCCAGCGCACCGTGTCGAAGTCGTGGACCGCGCAGTCGCGGAAGATGCCGCCCGACGCGGGCAGGTATCCGGCCGGTGGCGGCGCCGGATCCGCGGTGCACGCCCGGATCGTGTGGAGCCAGCCCAGCTCACCGGCGGCGACGGCGTCGCGCAGCGCGGTGAACCCGGCGTCGAAGCGGCGCTGGAAGCCGACCTGGAGCGGGACGCCGGTGCCGTCGAGCTCGGCCAGCAGGGTGCGGGTGCCGTCGAGGGTGCCGGCGATCGGCTTCTCGCAGAAGACGGGAACTCCGGCGCCCGCCGCGGCCCGTACGAGGTCCGCGTGGGCTGCGGTGGGAGCGGCGATCACGATGCCGTCCAGGCCCGAGTCCAGCAGCTCGTCGAGGCCGGGGGCGTACTCGGCACCGAGTTTGACGGCCAGCTCGCGCGCCTGGTGTTCGAGGGCGTCATGGAGGACGACCCGCTTCACGGCAGGCAGCCCGATCAGGGTCTCGGCGTGGAACGTGCCGATCCGGCCGGTACCGATGAGTCCGATGCGCATACGCGAATGCCTCCGGTTCGAGGAGGAGTGGATACCTGTCTGATCCCCCCGCACCCGATTTGTATCCCTGGCACTCACAACGAGTCAAGCATTTGTACTGACATATATACGTACTGAGCTTCCGTCAGCGTGTGCGGCATACTGAACGCCCGGCCCCACGCGTCCAGGAGTCCCCGTGGAATCGATCACCAGGCTGATAAGCATCGACCGCGGCAGTCCGGTGCCGCTGTACTTCCAGGTCGCCCAGCAGCTCCAACAGCTCATCGAATCCGGCACGTTGGCACCCGGCACCCGCCTGGAGAACGAGATCGCCCTGGCGGAGAAGTTCGGGCTCTCACGCCCGACGATGCGTCAGGCCATGCAGTACCTCGTCGACAAGGGGCTCCTGGCGCGCAAGCGCGGGGTGGGCACGCAGGTGGTCAACAACCGGGTACGCAGGCAGGTCGAGCTGACGAGCCTCTTCGAGGACCTCCGGCGCGACGGCCGCCACCCCCGCACCGAGGTGCTGTCCCTTTCGACCGTGCCCGCCGCGGGCACCGTCGCCGCCGCCCTCGACCTCGAACCGGGCACGCCCACCGTGGCACTGCGCAGGCTGCGTTACGCGGACGACGAGCCCATGGCCGTCCTGCAGAACCACCTCCCGGCCGGCCTGCTGCCCCTGGCCGAGGACGACCTCACCCGGTACGGCCTCTACGAACTGCTCAAGCGGGCCGGGGTCCCGCTGTGCACCGCCCGTCAGAACATCGGAGCCCGCAGGGCCACGGCGGCCGAGGCCCGCCTGCTGGACGAGGGCCGCAGCGGCACCCTGCTCACCATGGAACGCACGGTCCTGGGCGACGCGGGCCGCCCGGTGGAGTTCGGGTCCCACCTCTACCGGGCGTCGCGGTACTCCTTCGAGATGACGCTGAGCGCGCACTGAAAGCCCCGGAGGGGCGAACGGGGGCCTACGTCACTCACGCCCCACCGCTTCGACCCGCCGGGCGAGCGCCTCGTTCATCGCACGGAACTGCGGGAGCGTATCGGTCCGCAACTTCCCCTTCGCGAAAGGCACCGCGACCCCGGTGAAGGCTTCGCTCTGCGTGAGACGGACCCGGCCGCCGCCGATCTCCTCGATCACGAACCGGTGCTCCCCGTCCGCGATCCAGCCGGGCCCCATCCTCCCGAGCCAGCGGAGCTCCCGGCCCGGCTCCAGCGTCAGGACCTCCGGGGTGAAGACGGAGTCCCCGGTCCGGTCGTGCATCACGTTGCGCAGGGTCGCGCCCTCTTCGAGGCGGTGCCCCTGCGAGGTCACCTCGATCGAGGTCATGAAGGGGTTCCACTGCGGATAGGCGGGCAGGTCGGTCAGTACCTGCCAGACCTCGTCGGACGACGCCTCGATCTCGATGGAGGTGGTCAGCCGGACGGGGTGGGTGTTGCTCCACGCCGTGTACCCGCCGAGCAGGGCGACGAGCGCCGCCCCGGCCCCGAGGAGTACCCGGCGCCTGCGGCGCCGGGCGGGAACGGGAGCCTGATCGGCAGCCGGGGATGTGCCGGCCGGCATGGTCGGTAAGGCGGCGGTCATGGTCGGACTTCCTCTCGTCGGGGGTTACGCGGTCCGGGCGGCGGCGCCCCGCAGCACGCCGGTCACGAGCCGGTCGACGTACGCGGCTCCGAGGGGCCGGCCGGTGATGAGCAGCCGGTAGTACAGAGCGCCGGCCAACTGGTCGAAGAGCACCTCGGGTTCGACGTCCTCCCGCAACTCGCCCGCGTCCCGGGCCTGTTCGATGAGCCGCAGGACCAAGGCGTTGCGCCGGACGAACATGGCCTGCACCGCGGCGCCGATGTCCGCGTGGCGCGCGGCGGCGGCGGCGACCTCGGCGACGAGCCCGGCCGACGTGTCGCCCGAGGCCGCGGGGCGCCCGGCGAGCCGCATCCGGTCGAGGCCGTCGACGATCGCGTTGAGGTAGCGCGTGAGATCGGCGCGTACGTCGCCCCGGTACTCGACGGGGACCTCGTCCTGCATCCGCGCCACGACGGCGACGACGAGGTGGTCCTTGGTGGGCCATCGCCGGTACAGCGTGGTCTTGGCGACCCCGGCCTTCACAGCCACCTCGTCGACCGAGAAGGCGTCGTAGCCGCGCTCCAGCAGCAACTCCAGTGCCGCACCGGCGATGCGGGCGTCCGCCGCCTCACTGCGCGGCCGACCGCGCCGGACTGCCGGTTCCATGGGCCACCTCTTATCGCTACGACCGTTTCGTAAAACGAAGGTAGCTCCACGCGACCCTTTACGCAACGGTCGTAGCGAAAAGATTCACCCCGAAGAATTCCCGGCAGATTCGGGATGCCCAGGCCCCTGTGATCGTGATTCGTGGGGGCCGCGTCGGCCGACCGTCACCGCGCGGCCGCGCAAGGCCCGTCAGCCGAGGAAGAGCGGTAGTCGCGGGGCCAGGCCGCCGAGCCGGGCCGTCTCCGCCTCTGTCGCGGCACGCCGCCCGGTGCCGACGAGAAGGACGTCCCGGTCGGAGAGCGACGCGGGGAACGCCGCCCCGGCGATCGACTCCAGGAGCACCCGCGAGCGCGCGAGGCCCTCCCGCGGCGGGCCCGCCGCGTCCGGGAGATGGGCGATGAGGTCGAGGTGGTGCAGCGTCCATTCCAGGACGTACGTGGTGAGGTAGTCGTCGACCGTGAACACCTCGTCGCGGGTGCCGACCCGGCCCGCGGGATCCGCGAGAGCCGCCGCCCGGCCCGCGGCCGACCCCACGTCGTCGAGGTGGAACCTGAGCAGCCACGGCTCCTCGTACGCCGCCGCCAGACGCACGGTCAGCGCGTCGAGCGGGTCGTCACCGGTCGGCGCCGTGGTGGAGACCTCCCAGTACGTGACCGCGTCGCGCGTCGGCTCCGAAGCGACCGGCGTGGCGAGCGTGATCAGGACGTCCTGGGCGTCGATGACCAGATGGCACACCAGATCCCGTACGAGCCAGCCGGTGCAGCCGGACGGGCGGGCGAAGTCCTCGTCCGGAAGTCCGGCGACCGCCGCACGAAGCGCTGCCCATGTGTGGGAGAAGAGGTCCATCGCCGCAATCTAAGGGCTGCCGCGCTCCGACGCTCCTTCTCTCCGCCGGACTCCGTGTATCGCGGGCGTATCGAAATCCGCATACGCCCCCGCAACCACGACCCGTCTCCCATAGGTCCATGAACCACAACGCCACCTCGCCCGCGCCGCCCCGTCGCGCGCGCGGGATCGCGCTCGGCGGCCTCGCGGTCCTCGCCCTGGCGGTCGCCGCGTTCCCCGTGCGGCGGATGCTCACGATGGCCGCGCCGCGGTGCATGGCGGGGCGCTGGCACGGCTGTTACGACACGTTCAACGGGATCGTGCTCATGACGCTGGTCGCGCTGCCCCTGTCCGCACTCGCCGTGTGGGTGCTGGCGCGCAGCCGGCGCACCATCGACGGCGTATCGCCGTGGCGGCTGTCGCTGGCCGAGGTGGGCATCATCCACGGGACGGCGCCGTTCCTGTGGATGACGATGATGCCGGGGGCCGAGCCCGGCACCGCGGCCGGCGCGGTGAGCCTGGTGCCGCTGCGGGACCTGGTCACGATGGGGCCGCTCGGGATCGTCGGCAACCTGCTGGTCTTCGCGTCGCTGGGCTTCTTCGCCCCGATCCGGTTCGCGTCACTGGCGTCCGTGCCGCGGGTCCTGGCTCTCGGGGCGGGCTGCTCGGCGCTGGTCGAGATCGCGCAGTACGTCTGCCGGCTGGACCGGGTGTCCTCCGTGGACGACGTCCTGGTCAACGCCACCGGCGCCGTACTGGCCGGGCTGGCGTCGCGCCGCTGGTGGCGTACGGAGGCACAGGCGTCCACGGACCGGCAGCACCCCGCTCCGGCCGGCCGGTCCTAGGCTTCACACATGCGCGTACTGATCGTGGAGGACGAGCCCTATCTGGCCGAGGCCGTCCGTGACGGTCTGCGGCTGGAGGCGATCGCCGCCGACATCGCGGGCGACGGCGACACGGCCCTGGAACTGCTCGGCGTCCACTCCTACGACCTCGCGGTCCTCGACCGCGACATCCCCGGCCCCTCCGGCGACGAGGTCGCCCGGCGCATCGTCGCCTCCGGCAGCGGCATGCCGATCCTCATGCTGACCGCGGCCGACCGGATCGACGACAAGGCGTCCGGGTTCGGGCTCGGCGCCGACGACTACCTCACCAAGCCGTTCGAGCTGCGGGAGCTGGTCCTGCGGCTGAGGGCGCTCGACCGCAGGCGCGCGTACGCCCGGCCCCCGGTCCGCGAGATCGCGGGCCTGCGGCTGGACCCGTTCCGCCGGGAGGTCTTCCGTGACGGCCGGTACGTCGCGCTGACCCGTAAACAGTTCGCCGTGCTGGAGGTCCTCGTCGCCGCCGAGGGCGGCATCGTCAGCGCCGAGGAACTGCTGGAACGGGCCTGGGACGAGAACGCGGACCCGTTCACCAATGCCGTACGCATCACCGTCTCGGCCCTGCGCAAACGGCTCGGCGCACCGTGGCTCATCGCCACGGTGCCCGGCGTCGGCTACCGGATCGACACGGGCGCGCGCGCTCCCGCGCCCGGCAGCCCGCATGCGTAGACGCCCGGGGCTCAGCGTCCGGCTGAAGCTGACCCTCAGCTACGCCGCGTTCCTCGCCGTCGCCGGTGCTCTTCTGCTGGCCGTGGTGTGGGTCTACCTGCTGCGCTACGTACCCGACAACCCGCAGGGCCTGCTCGGGATCTCGCCCAACCGCTACCTCCTCATCCACACGTTCGCGCCGCCCGCCGCCATCGCGATGGCCGCCCTGCTGGTGTTCGGTCTCGTGGGGGGATGGCTGCTGGCCGGGCGGATGCTGGCGCCGCTGACGCAGATCACGGAGGCGGCACGGCGGGCCGGGTCCGGGTCGCTGGCGCACCGGATCCGGATGGAGGGCCGTCAGGACGAGTTCCGGGAGCTCTCCGACACATTCGACGCGATGCTCGGACAACTCGAGTCCCATGTCGCCGAGCAACAGCGGTTCGCCGCGAACGCCTCCCACGAACTGCGCACCCCGCTGGCGATCTCGCGCACGCTCCTCGACGTCGCGCGCAAGGACCCCGCACGGAACGGGGACGCGCTCATCGACCGCCTGCACGAGGTGAACACGCGGGCCATCGACCTGACCGAAGCGCTCCTGCTCCTCAGCCGCGGCGAACGCGGCTCCTTCACGAGGCAGAGCGTCGACCTGTCCCTCCTCGCCGAGGAAGCCGCCGAAACGCTGCTCCCGCTCGCCGAAGGCCGCCGGATCACCCTCGACGTCACCGGCACGGCGGCCGGGACCAGCGGCTCGGCGGAGCTCCTGCTGCGGATGGTGACGAACCTCGTCCAGAACGCCGTCGTCCACAACCTGCCCACGGGCGGCAGCGTGACGGTCCGCACCGGGACACACGACGGCACGAGCGTGCTGCGGGTCGAGAACACGGGCCGCCGGCTGCCCCCGGAACTCGTACCGACCCTGACCGAACCCTTCCAGCGCGGTGCGGAACGCGTACGCACGGACGAGCACCCGGGCGCCGGACTCGGCCTGGCCATCGTGCACAGCATCGTCCGCGCCCACGCCGGAACCCTCGACCTCGACGCCCGTCCCGCAGGCGGCCTCCTCGTCACGGTCCGGCTTCCGGGCACGGGGCCCGGGGCAGGCGGCTGATCCGGAAGGGCCGGACGGAGCGGAGCGGGTGAGCGGACGGCGTCAGTCCTGTTCTCCGTCGTGCGGGGCGGGGGCGGGCGGCAGGGTCGGGTGGTCGGGGATCGGATAGACGCCGACGGCGAAGCCGTGGACCGTGTCACCGCTGCGCGGCAGCGTGTCGAACTCGTGGATCACCTGCTCGACGCGCTCCCAGAACGCGGCCGCCTGTTCGTCGGAGATCCGGGCCCGCCGGATGAACCCACGCAGCTGCCCGAGCTCGTACGCCGGGGCCGACTCCTTCGCCGCGACCTCGAAGTCGTTGAAGTCGTGCGGCAGTTGCCCGCCGGGCGCCTGCCGGCCGAGGCCGACGAAGAACATCCGCGCGGTACGGCCGTAGTAGCGCTCCTCGATCGCCCGGACCCTGCGGGTCCGCACCACGCGCAGCAGACCGGCCTTGGTCAGGACCGCGACATGGTGCGCGACGGTGCTCTTGGGCCGCTTGACCGCGGCGGCGAGCTCGGTCACCGTCGCGGCGCGCTCGTGCAGCAGCCCGAGGAGGGTCGTGCGCAGGGGGTCGCCGATGGCCCGCACCTGCTCAGCGGTGGTGAGCTCGATCGTCTCGTCGAGTTCGTAGTCCGGAGTATTGCTCGGCATAATTCGAATAGACTAGCATCGCCGATTGTTCCAAACTTTTGGATCGTTCAGAGATGAACTCAGCAGGATGAACTCAGCGAGATGAAGGCGGGCAGACGATGGCCGAGGTTGTGCTGTTCCATCACGCGCAGGGACTGACCCCCGGGGTCGAGGCCTTCGCGGCCGAACTCCGCCGGGCCGGCCACACCGTCCACGTGCCGGACCTCTACGAGGGGCACACGTTCGAGACCCTGGAGCAGGGCATCGGCCATGCGAGCCGGACGGGGTTCGGCACCGTCATGGAGCGCGGCATCGCCGCCGCCCGGGCGCTCGGCGAGGACGTGGTCTACGCGGGCTTCTCCCTCGGCGTCATGCCGGCCCAGCGCCTGGCCCAGACCCGTCCCGGCGCCAGGGGCGCTCTGCTCGTCGATGCCTGCATGCCCGTGTCCGAGTTCGGCGAGGCGTGGCCGGCCGGCGTCCCGGTGCAGGTGCACGGGATGGACGGGGACCCGTTCTTCGCCGACGAGGGAGACCTCGACGCCGCGAGGGAGCTGACCGCCGCCACCGACGGGGCCGAGCTGTTCCTCTACCCCGGCAAGAACCACCTGTTCGCGGACTCCTCGCTGTCGTCCTACGACCGGAGCGCGGCGGAGCTGCTGACCGGGCGGGCCATCGCGTTCCTGAACGGCCTGCGGTAGCGGGGAAGCTCCGTCTCGGCCGGGTCGCACGTGCGGCGGCACCGCCGGTGTCAGACCCGCCTGGGATGCTCCGGGCATGGAGATGACCGTGCAACTGACGATCGACTGCTCCGATCCGCAGAGGATGGTGGCCTTCTGGGCCGAGGCCCTGGGCTACGTCCCCGAGCCTCCGCCGTCCGGGCACGCCACGTGGCGTGCGTACTGGGCGTCGATGGGGGTGCCCGAGGAGGAGTTGCCGGCCGGTGCCGGGGACGTCCCGGAGTCGATCATCGATCCTGCGGGGCAGGGCCCGAGGGTGTGGTTCCAGCAGGTTCCGGAGCCGAAGGCCGCCAAGAACCGCTGGCACTTCGACCTGAAGGTCGGCGGGGGCCGCGCCGTCCCGCTGGACGTCCGCGCCCAGCGGGTCAGGGCCACGACGGAGAGGCTGGTCGCGGCCGGTGCCACCGTGCTGGAGATCAGGGAAGAGCCGGACACGGGGCTGTTCGCCGCGGCCATGCAGGACCCCGAGGGCAACGAATTCGACGTGGTCTGAGGGCTGTTGGGGCGGTACGGTCGCGGCCTGGGCGGTACCGCCCGCCGGGCGGTCCGCGTCGGCGGAGTTGATGAAGGGGAACCGGCGTGGCCTTTCCGATCGGATACGCGGCGTCGACGGCGCTCATCGCGTGGTGCACGTTCTTCGCCGTCATCGCACCGCGCCGGCCCCGGCCGCTGGCGCACCTGAGCTTCCTGTTCGGCATGGTCCTCAACGAGGTGCCGTTCCTGGGCATCATCGTCCTGGCCGCCTCCACGGCCCTGGCCGCAGCCCAGGGCGACCTGGGTTCGACGGGCGCCAGGGCGACGGTGGCGGTGGCCGCGGCCGCCGCCGTCGGCCTGGCGGCATCCGCGTGGCGGGGCCTGCGCACGGATCAGGCCGTGGCCCGGGCCCTGGACGAAGGGCTGGGGACGGAGTGGCGGGACCGGGTCCGCATACCGCTGCGCCGCCACCGGCCCTGGGTCCGCATCGTGCTGCTGCCCGGCATGATGCGGCGGCGAGGCGTGCAGCGGATCCCCAACATCAGCTACGGGGACGCCGGACGCCGGAACCTTCTCGACGTCTACCTCCGCCGCGATGCACCGCGGGACGCACCGGTCCTCATCTACTTCCACGGCGGTCACTACAGCGGCGGCGCGAAGAACCGCGAGGCCCGCCCTCTGCTGTACCACCTCGCCGCCCAGGGCTGGATGTGCGTCAGCGCCAACTACCGGCTGCGGCCGCAGACCAGCTTCCCCGGCCATCAGATCGACGCCAAGAAGGTCATCGCCTGGGTCCGCGAGCACGGCTCCGCGTACGGCGCCGACCCGTCGAAACTGTTCGTGGCGGGCAGCTCCGCCGGAGCCAACATGGCCTCCCTGTGCGCGCTCACGCCGAACGACCCGTCGTTCCAGCCCGGCTTCGAGTCGGCGGACACCTCCGTCACCGCCGCGATCTCCCTCTACGGCTACTACGGCCACTACTTCGGCACCCAGCCGGACGAGCCGCCGCCCCCGCCCCAGCCGCAGGGCTACGTCCACCCCGGCGCTCCGCCGTTCCTCATCGCGCACGGCACGAAGGACGCGCTCGGGACCGTGGAGGGCGCCCGGAACTTCGCGGCGCAACTGCGCCGGACCTCGGGCAGCGCAGTGGTCTACGCCGAACTACCGGGTGGACAGCATGCGTTCGACATCTTTCACTCCGCGCGCTTCGACGCCGTCGTGGACGGCGTCGAAGCGTTCGCCGCCTGGACCCTGGGCGCGCGGCAGCCCGCACCGGACGCCACCCGCCAGGACCTGTCGGACTACTGATCCCGTGACGGGCCGTGGTGAGCGGACTCCTGCGAGCCGACGGCGGCGTCCCGTTGATGCCGTGGTGATCGAATCGTTGCCGCGCCGCGTACAACCGCTCACAGCCCTCTGTTGTCCCACAGTAAGCCGAGAGGACATGCCTCCGGCCGGTGCGCTGCGCGCCCGGTCAAGGCTGCTGGGGAAGGGTCGGGCTCGAAGATGGCCAGGACGATGTGGAAAGCCGTGATCGCCGGTGGAGCCGCGCTGGTGTTCACCGGCGTGGCGGCGGCTCCGGCCGGGGCGGCGGAGGGTGGGGTCGCCTTCAGCAGGGTCTCCGTGAACGGCGGGAAGCCGATCGTGATCGGGGTCAAGGAAATGGTCGAAGTGCATGCGACCTTCCGGATGACGACCACACTCCGACACGACAGCGGGCCGACGGTGTTCCCCTACCGGGGGACGACGGAGAACCCGGAGACCCTGTGGAACGTCATCGAAAGCAGCGACTGCAAGGTCGTGGACAGGGCGAAGGGAATCTGCGACTTCGAGGAGTCGCTGTACATCGACCCGCGGGACCTCGACTTCGGGAACGAGGACGCAGGCACCTGGCGGACCGCCGCGCGGGTCTTTCTCCCCGGCGACTCCCAGGACATTGACGACGTCAATGTCCCGTTGCAGGTCAAGCGGGCCACGCGCCTCACTGTCGACGCCTCGCCGGAGCCGGTCGCGATCGGCAGGACGATCACCGTGTCCGGCCGTCTCACACGGGCCAACTGGGACACCCACACGTACCAGGGGTACGGGGGCCGAACTGTCAGCCTTCAGTTCAAGGCGACGGGCGCCTCGTCGTACAAGACCGTCAGGACTGCGGTGTCCAGTGCGACGGGGTCCCTCAGGACCACGGTGAAGGCCACCGGGCCGGGGACGTGGCGGTGGACGTACTACGGCAACTCCGTCTCCGGGGCTTCGTCGTCGGGCGGGGACACTGTCGCCACCCAACCCCGCGTGCTGCACTCGGCGTTCCCACGGGTGATGCACGCGATGTAGAACTCCGAGCGTGCTCCTGGGCCGGGCCCGGCCGGGCAGCACGCTCGGTCACCGTCACGCAGGGCCGGACGTGACCGCCCACCGCCGTTGGAGGCCTCGAAGAAATGATCACGTTCCTGATTTCCTTCGTCGTCGACCAGCTCCTGACCCCGGGGCCTCCAGGGCGGCGACGCCGCGAGCGGGCGCAGGAACGCGCCTTCGCGGACGGCGGTGAGGTGACCTTCGAGGCGTACGTCCTGGGCGACCGTCCGTACTGCCGCCCGGTACCCGTCTTCCTCTCCGCCTCCCGGACCGCGCTGCACGTGTCGCCCACCGAGGTGAAGGAGCTCCGGCGCAGCGCGCTGCCGGCCGAGCGGATCGCCGTACAGCGGATACGGAACCGGGCACGGACGGACCCGCGCACCATCCACTCGTACTGGCAGCTCGCCGAATGCCGTGACGGACAGGCCGACATCCTGATCGCCTGCGCTCCCGAGCACATGCGGTACGTGACCGAGACGCTCCGCCCTACCTGAAGTACTCCAGGACCAGCGGCAGGTCCTCCAGCCACGCCCGCAGGCGGGCCCGCTTCCGGGCGGCGATCACGCACGGGTAGGCGGCACCGTTGCGCAGGCGGACGGTCACCCCCAGATGCTTCGGGCTCGTGGCCGCGTACTCGACCGTGCTGATGTCCGCCCAGGTGAAGCGCACCTCACCGAGCGGCGTTCCGAGGTCGACCCCCGCCGCATGGACCAGAAGGAAGCTGTCCGCGCTGACCGCCATGAAGTCCATGTCGGACCCGGCGTCGGGCTCCACGTAGTTCGGCGGCCCGAATCCTGGCGGCGCCTTGTGGAGCGGGACTGCGGCGGCGGCCGCCGGTGCGTACGAGGGCGGCGGGGGCACCGCCACCGTGGGGGTGTGCGTCGGGCCGCCCGGCACGAACAGGTCCAACAGCCGCTCCGGCGTGGGCCGTTCGCCGGGCTCCTTGGCCAGGCACGAGGCCACGATCGGCCTCAGGCCCTCCGGCACCACGGCCAGATCCGGCGCCTCGTGCACCGACCGGTACATCAGCCCCATCGGCGTACCCGCCCCGAACGCCGCTCCGCCCGCCGCCGCGACGAGCACGGCCCCGAGCGCGAACACATCCGCGGCTCCCCCGACT
Organism: Streptomyces sp. NPDC091416; assembly: GCF_044756845.1. Classification (NCBI taxonomy): domain Bacteria; kingdom Bacillati; phylum Actinomycetota; class Actinomycetes; order Kitasatosporales; family Streptomycetaceae; genus Streptomyces; species Streptomyces sp. NPDC091416. The sequence continues at coordinate 162,190 of NZ_JBIVTU010000014.1, read as the reverse complement.
TCGAGTCCCTGTGCCTGCTCGGGCGCCAGGAAACCGGGGGTCCCGAAGGCCATTCCGGTGGCCGTCAGGCGGGTCGACTCCAGCGCCCGCGCGATGCCGAAGTCCAGGACCCTCGGCCCGTCCGAGGCCATGATGATGTTGCCGGGCTTCAGGTCGCGGTGCACCAGCCCGCAGCGGTGGATCGCCGCCAGCGCCTCGGCGAGCGCCGCACCCAGCTGCCGCAGCCGCGGCTCGCCCATCGGGCCCTCGGCCTCGATCAGCGCGCCGAGCGTGGGCCCGGGGATGTACGCCGTGGCCAGCCAGGGCGCCGCCGCTGCCGGGTCCGCGTCCACCACGGGCGCCGTGTGGAAGCCGCCCACGCTGCGCGCGGCCTCGACCTCGGCGCGGAACCGCTCCCGGAAGTGCGGGTCGGTCGCGAGCTCGGAGCGCGCCACCTTCACGGCCACCGCACGCCCGCCGCGCGACCGCGCCAGATAGACGACGCCCATCCCGCCGGCGCCCAACTGCCGCTCCACGGCGTACCCGCCGACACTCTCCGGCAGCCCCGAACCGTCCGCCCCGTACCCCATGCGCCGCACGCCCCCTGTATTCCGGCGGCCAGTATGACGCAGGAGGGGTGGGCGGAAGGTACCGGCTGCCGCGCAGGCTCTCGTCTCGCTCTGCCATGGATATATCCAGAGAGGTATACTCGACGTACGAGCCGATATCACCGGAGGTGCTTGATGAGTCGCACAGTGATCGACCTCGACGACGAACTGCTGGCCGATGTGGCTCAGGCCCTGGGGACCGGCACCAAAAAGGAGACGGTCAACACCGCTCTGCGCGAGGTGCTGGAGAATCGCCGGCGGGCTCTCGCTCTCACTCGGCTGCGAGCCGCAGCGGACGAGGGCGGCTTCGATCTTGATGCCTTCGAGGACAAGAGGGACTACCGGCGGTGAGCGCGGCACAGTTCCTGATCGACACCAGCGCGCTCGCTCGCTTCTTCCGCGCCGATGCCGAACAGTACGGATGGGATCAGGCCGCCACAGCAGGGCTCATCGCCACGTGCCCCATTACCGAGCTGGAGTTCTTCTACAGCGTCCGCTCCGTCGCAGACCGTGCACGCGGCATCGACGACATGCGCATGCTGTTCGGCTGGGTGCCCGTCGATGACCGCGCATACGATCGCGCCTGGCAGGTCCAGGATCTACTGACCCGGCGCGGTCAGCACCGCAGTGCGGGAGCTGTGGACCTTGTCGTTGCCGCCACCGCGGAACTTCAGGGGCTGACCCTCCTGCACCGCGATCACGACTTCGAATGCATCGCCGCCATCACTGGCCAGGCAATACAGTGGTACGGCCCGCAGGCCGGTAAATGAAGGCATCCCCGGTCGCGGTCCTGGCCTCGTGCCCACGCGTACATCGCGCTCCAGCGAACCCTTAGCCGCTGGTCCGGCCAACCGAGGGTGCAGTGCGGCCGGCCTCAGCCGCCCGCGGTGTCGTCGACCTTGAAGTCCATGCTGACCTTGCCGTTCAGGACCGACTTCGCCGTCACCGTCACGCCGTACTGCTTGCCCTCCGAGGCCAGTTGGCAGCGGATGGTGGCACCCACCCGGGCCGGAAGGTCCTCGGAGCAGGAGAAGGCGTCGGGCGCCTTGCCGACCTGGGCCGTCAGCGCGGCCTTGCCCTGCCGGGCGACCTCGGCCCTGTTCACGGCCTGGCCCCCGGCGTCGGTACCGGTACTCGCGGCGTCGGTCGGCTCCGCGGAGTCTCCGGCGCCCGCGGCCTCGTCGACCTTGAAGTCCAGGTTGACCTTGTCGCCGTCGACCGATTTCACGGTGGCCGTCATGCCCTGCTTCTTGCCGCCGTCGGTGAGCTCGCACCGTATGCTCGCGCCCACCTCGGCCTTGAGGTCGTCCTCGCAGGTCACGTCGTCGGGCTCCCGGCCGACCTTCTTGCCCAGGGCCGCCGAGGCCTGCTTGGCGACCTCGTCCTTCTTCACTTCCTTCGACCCCACGCTCGCCGAACAACCCGCCGCGAACGCCACCGCCAGCAGCGCCCCTGCTGCGCGCACGACGATCCGGCTTCCGGTTGACTGCCGCATGCGGCTCCCCCTAGGTCAAGGAATGTTCACGTCATGCACCGGGACGCGCAAAGTCGCCGCCCCGGTTCCCCGCACCCGCCCCGGCCTCCGCCCACACCGTCTTGCCGACCACCCGCTCGGCCACGCCCCACTTCGCCGCCAGCGCCTCGACCAGCCGGAGTCCGTGACCCGCCTCCGCGCCGGCCTGCTCCTCGCGCATCTCCGGCCGCCGTTCCGAGCGCGCGTCCGAGACCTCGATCCGGACCCCGTCCGCGCCGAGCGTCTTGAGCCGCAGCTCGAAGTCCCGCCCCGGCACGTACCCGTGCACCACCGCGTTCGCCGCCAGCTCGGCCACGATCACCGCCACGTCGTCGGACAGCTCGCTCCCGTACGGAACACCCCACGCGTCCAGCTGATGCACCGCGAGCCGGCGTGCCAGCCGGGCGCCACGGCGGGTGGCGCTGAAGCGTTGGACGAACTCGGTTCCCGCAAGGGTGATTTCGGCGTTCATGTGACTCAGCGTGTCCGCGTACTCGTACGCTGACCAGGAGTGACACCACGACGCCGTGAAGCTGTACGGGTCCTCCCCGGCGGCTGTACGGGCTGTCGGCCGTGACCGGGTACATAGCAGAGGCGGTACGGGACGGATGGCGAACGCGGAGCGCGAGGAACGGCCGGAGCGGCCGGCCGAGTCGGACGGTACGGCGCACCTGTTCAGGGCGCTGGGCAGACAGATCAAGGTCCTGCGCGAACGCGCGGGCATGAGCCAGCGGGAGCTGGGACTTGCCGCCCACTGCGGGGAGGACCTGGTGTCGGCGGTGGAGCGGGGCGTACGGACGCCTCAGCCGGACTTCCTTGAGCGGGTGGACCAGGTGCTCGACGCGGGCGGGGTGCTGGCGGCGGCTGCGGACGAGGTGCGGGAGGCGTTGGCGCGGTCGCGGACGCGGCATCCAGCTTGGTTCCGGGACTATGCGCGAACGGAAGCGGAGGCGGTCGTCCTTCACGAGTACAGCAGTCAGGCAGTTCCCGGACTGCTTCAGACTGAGGACTACGCCCGTGCCGTCTTCACTCAGCGGCGTCCGCTTTTGGACGAGGTCACCATTGAAAAGCGGGTGGCCGACAGAATTGCGCGCCAGCAGATCTTCGAGCGCTGGCCTGCTCCCACCTTCAGCTACGTACTCGAAGAGTCAGCGTTGCAGCGTCCCGTCGGAGGGCGGCGAGTGCAGCGGCAACAGTTACTGCGGATTCGCCAGGTTGGCCTCATGCGGACCGTCCAGTTGCAAGTGATGCCGACCGACTGCGAGGAACACCCGAGCCTGGGGGGCTCCTTCACCCTGCTGACCCCCAAAGGGCGTCAGCAGGTCGCATACATGGAAGTACAGGGCTACCCAAGACTGGTCACTGACCCTGATGAGGTCAGTGTGTTCGCGGAACGCTATGGGATCATCCGAGCGCAGGCTCTCACCCCGAGGGAGTCCCTGACGCTGATCGAGAAGATGCTGGGAGAGGCATGAGCACCGAGCAACTGCACTGGTTCAAGAGCAGCTACAGCAGCGGCGAAGGCGGAGCCTGCATCGAGGTCGCCTACGACTGGCGCAAGTCCAGCTACAGCGACGGTGAGGGCGGTAACTGCATCGAGGTGGCCACCTCCCCCGCCACCATCCACATCCGCGACTCCAAGAACCTCCAGGCCCCCCACGTCGACGTGGCCCCCGCCGCCTGGTCCGCCTTCGTCGCCTACGCCTGCCGGGGCTGACCCCGATCGGATCGCACGCCACCGGGTCGCGGAAATCCACGATGCGGTACCCACGTCGTGGATTTCCGCGTCCCGGTGAGCCGCGACGTAAAAGCTTTTAAAGGCTGTTGGAAGAGAACTGAAAACCCACCCAACCCGCCTGGCGTCCTCGTCACCCGCACGGGTGAGATCAGCCAACTGAGCTGGATTTGCACCCGGTTGCGTGGCATATGCTCGCCGCACCAAACTTCAGACCTCTGACGGCCCCCGCCGGGACAGCAATCCCAAAACGGGGGCCTGACCAACGCGGAAGAGAACACCTTCCTGATGGCTACCTCGCAGGTTATCGCGGGCCCCTACGTCCCGCCCTCTGGTGTCGAACATGTCAACGTTCGCCACACCGAGCGCTTCACCGTCGTGGGCAACCACCTCAGTCAGCACCCCGAACTCTCGCTTGCCGCACGGGGTCTCGCCCTTCACATCCAGTCGCTGCCGCCCGGCGCCAAGGTCGGCATCAAGGTCCTCGCCGCCCGTCTGCCCTCTGACAGCGAGCACCGCATCGCCGAGGCCCTGCGGGAGCTGGAGGAGCACGGCTACCTGAAGCGCACCCGGGTACGTTCGCCGGAAGGCAAGGTCTACACGCGCACGGTGTCGTACAACCACCCGGACCCGGCCGCCCTCGACAAGGCGCAGACACGGACGAAGACGCGGACGAGGACGAAGGCAAAGGCGATCAAGCCGCGCATCCCCCGCCCGGCCTCGGCCCCGGCCCCAAGGCCCACCCCCGCACCGCCCCCGCCCCCGCCCCCGCCGCCGCACCCCGCACAGCCCGAACCCGAGCCCGCGCCCCTCCCCCGCGTCCCCGCGCCCACCGCCAGGAAGTCCCCGCGCCCTCCGCTGCCCCAGCCGGTCAATCCCCGGCCGCAGCTGCTCCAGGCTGCCGCGCTCCTGCTCGTCGGGCTCCAGAAGCAGGACGCCGAACTCGTCCTGACCGAGGAGCAGATCGACTTCCTCACGCCGGGCGTGGCGGCGTGGTTCGAGCGGGACGCCTCGCCCGCCGCCCTACGCAAGGCGCTCACCGAGGATCTGCCCCGGCCCGTGCGGTTCCCGGCGCAGCTGCTGAGGCACCGGCTCACGGTGTCCCTGCCGTCCGGGCGCTCCCTGCCTGCCGCGTACCGGCCCGTGCCGATGCAGAACTGCGACGGCTGCGACCGCGCGTTCAGGGCGCCGGAGCCGGGCCACTGCGACGAGTGCAGCGGGGCTGCGCAGGCGAACCCGCTGGACAGCTGCGGTTGAATGGGCCGGTGAACGAGACCGCAGCGCTCCGCCTCCGTCAGGCCGTCCGTCGTACTCATGAGGCCACCCGTGAGCGGGTCGCCACGGGGCGCGGCCCGGAGGAGGCCGATGACGTCGCCGGTACGTTCTCCACGGACGGTGCGCTCGGATTCGACCCGCTGCCCCTGCTGCGGGCTCTGCACGAGGCCGGGTCCGGCGCGGTGGTCATCGGTCAGGTCGCCGGGATCATGCACGGCTCGGCCGATCTGACGGGTGACCTCGACCTGCTGTGGGACGGTTCGCCGGAACAGGGACGCGCCCTGCACGAGGCCCTGGCCGCCACGGGCTGCGCGGCTCTGCCCACGCTGGACCGGCCGCAGGTCGAGTACCGGGCGACCGGCGTCAGCGGCGACCTGTGCACTCCGGCTCTTCCCTGGGGCGACATGGATGTCGCGCCCTGCCTTGCCCGGGCCGTGAGCACCCGTGACCCGGAGGGATTCACCATCAGGTACGCCGACTTGGATGATCTGATCCGCATGAGGCGCGCACTCGGCCGCCCCAAGGATCTCCGCCGCGCCGCCGAACTCGATGCCTTGCGTCCCTGAGGAGCGGACCCGCATGACGAGGGCCGTCCTCCGCCCGGCATGGCGAGGGCCGTCCTCCGGCAGTCCCGCCGCCCATCAGTTCAAAGAGCGGTGGCCGAGGACCGCATCCCGCTAGGCTCCTGATCATGAGCGAGTCAACTGCCCTTCCTGATCCGTCTGCCGGCCTGGCCGAGGCAGAATCCCTGCGCTCGGTTCTCGAACGCAACCGACGGACCTTCGCCTGGAAGACGGCAGGGCTCGACGAGAAGGCGTTGCGCGCGACGACGGCTGCCAGTTCGATGACGCTCGGCGGCCTCGTCAAGCATGTGGCCCTGGTCGAGGCGGACTGGCTGGCCGTGAAGCTGGCGGGGCGCGAGTACGGCGCCCCCTGGGACGCCGTGGACTTCGACGCCGACCCCGACTGGGAATGGCGCACCGGGGCCCAGGACTCCCCGGACGACGTCTACACCGTGTGGCGGGACGCGGTCGAGCGCTCGCGCGAGATCGTCGCCGAAGTCATCAAGGAGCGCGGGCTCGACGGGCCGTCGTCCTTCACCTCGCCGAGCTGTCGCACGCCCAGCGTCCGGGACATGCTCCTGGACATGATCGAGGAGTACGCGCGGCACACGGGCCACGCGGACATCCTCCGCGAGGCAGTGGACGGCCGCGTCGGCGAGGACGCGCCCAAGGACTTCGCCTTCTAGGCCTCCTTTCGCCCCTCTCGCCCCGGCTCCGGCGGTCCATCGGTCCCGTTCGGCCTGTCGCCGTGCCTGGGACGGCCGCCTTCGCCGCGCTTCCCGCCCTCGCCCACGCCTCCGCTGCCGTGGCGGTCGAACCCGGCTCCGCCGTCGCCGCCCCGGCCCGCGCCTTCTCCTGCCGGGTCTGCGGTGAGAGTCTGGGCGACTTCGGAAGGGGCGGAGATGGCGGAGATGTCCAAGGCGCAAGTGCGCCGGGCCAAGCTGGAGGGGTTGGAGGCGGGCGAGGTCTGCACAGGCGTCGTTTCAGGGATCGAACCGTTCGGCGTGTTCGTCGACATCGGGGGCCTGGACGGCATGGTGAACGCAACCGAGTTGAGCTGGACTCCTTACGAGGCGATGTCGGACATCGTTGAGATCGGGCAGGAGGTGACGGTCGTCGTCCTGGGCGTTGATCTGCACCGGGAGCGGTGCGCCCTGTCACTCAACGCGCTCCGTCCCGACCCACTCCCAGAGTTCGCGCGCACGCACTTCGGTCGTGTCGTCACAGGTCGTGTGAAGAAGGTGGTGGAGATCGGCGCGTTCGTGCAAGTCGACCAGCACTACGCGGGGCTGGTCCCGTGGCCCGAGCTCGCAGACCACATGTCCCATCCGGAGGAGTACGCCTTGCAGGTCGGCGACGAGGTCGCCGTGAAGGTAGTCGCCATCAACCTTGTGCATCGTCGGATTCTGCTGTCCCTTCGCCCGTGAGATCCCCTGACAACTCCGACCGCAGGGACCGTTGTCCCCCATAACCGAACTGCCCGCACAGCGGCTCTCGTCAAAAGCCGTGTTCAGGGACGTGACCTCGATGCAGGTCTCCCGGCCGGCTGCACTGGCCGCCGGATCGGCGACGCGGACCGTGCTCAGAGAGATCATCGGCGCCGCGAGGAAGGCGGCGGCGGCGGAGGCGCGGAAGATGCTGCTTCCCGGCACAGCCTGCGCCCGTGGACCGGTCCGGATGAGCGATCCCCGCGCCTCGCCCTCTCTGTGCACCTTCGGTCGGCGGATCCCCGGTATCCCCAGAGGAGCCGGGCGAGGCGCAGGGATCTCCGGAACCGTATGCAGGGGCCGTTACTGACGCGTTACACCCCGGCCGGGGCTTCGCGTGCATGCCTGAGCCGGCGGACCCGCAGTGGTGCGGGTCCGCCGGCTCAGGGGGTTCGGGGATGTCAGGCGTTGTCGATGGTCAGGGTGATCGCCGAACGGATGGCGGTGTAGGAGCCCGAGACACCGTTGCCGACGAGGCCGGCCGTGCGGTCCGCGTCGTATTCGTCGAAGGGCAGGGTGACGATCTCGTCCTTCCCGTCACCGTCGAGGTCGGCCACGAAGTGCTCGCGGGCGCCCCAGGCGTCGAAGCCGGTGACGGCCATCTGGTGGGGTTCGATGTCGGCCAGCAGGACCTCGGGCTTGTAGAGCGCGACGAACGTCGAGCCGCTGCGGACCAGGATGCGGGCGCCGTCGGGGCCCGTGGCGAAGGAACCGCCGCGGATTTCGGCGATGGCCCGGGCCTGGCCGTCCAGGCCGCCTGCACCGTAGGTGCGGAGCGAGGCGAGGCTGTTCTCCACCAGGCCCTCGGGGCCCGTCATCCAGTTGGCGAGAGTGGCGTAGCCGCCCGCCTCGGCCTCGTGCAGGAGCTCGCCGGTACGGCCGTCGCGGATCTGGACCATGTTGGTCAGCTGGTTGGGCGGCAGCTGATCGGCGTTGCCGCGCACCACGTAGGTGAAGACCACCGCGTGACCGTCGGCGTAGGGGATGCCGGACGAGGCGAACGTGCCGGCCCGCAGCGGAATCCCGAGCACGCTGCCCTGGCTGCTGCTGGGCGCCTTCGGGGTGGACGACCAGACGGCCCTGCCGTCCTTGCCGTTCAGCGCCACGCCGCCCACGGGGACCGCGGTCCCCGGGTTCATTCCGCGGGTCTGGTACTGGGCGTAGATCCTGCCGTCGGCCGCGGAGAGGTCGGCGAACGCCGGGGTGCCGATCTCCGCCGGGACCGCGTACTGCCACTTCAGGGAGCCGTCGCCGTCGTAGGCGCGGACCTTGTCGGTCGCCACGGCGATTTCGGCGGCGCCGTCCCGGTCCAGGTCTGCGGCGACGACGTTACGGACGTACTCGCCGGCGCCCGCGTTGATGACGGTGCGGACCTTGCCGGTCCGGGCGTCGACGATGGCGGTCGCCGAGCTCGCGGCGACGATCAGCTCATCGCGGCCGTCGCCGGTGGTGTCGGCCTTGATGATCTGGACCACCCGGCCGGGCAGCGTCGCCGTCCACAGCCGCTTCGGCTTCCCGGTCACCATCGACGTTCCGTCGTAGGCGAACAGGCCGTTGGACGAGCCGCCGAGGACGACGTCGTTCTTCTTGTCGCCGTTGATGTCCGTGGTGGCGGCGGTGGTGGGAACGCCTTCCAGCGGCGAGAGGGACTTCTGCGCGCCGTTGCCGAGGTTGTAGACACGTACGTTCTGGTTGGTGTCGACGGTCCGCATCCGCCAGCCGCCGTCCTTGAACGGCTGGGCGTACATCACCGAGCCGACGACGCCGTTCTTCTCCCACTTCACGGTGCCCTTGGCGCCGCTGAGGACGGAGATCCTGGCGTAGTGGGAGGCGCCGCGGTTCTCGGGGACCTGGCGGTCCGTATCGTCCAGGTAGGAGGCGATGATCTTGCCGTCAACCGCCTTCAGACCCCAGGCGGCGGCGACGTCGCCGCTGTCGGTGGTCCGCTTGACGGTGCGGGCCCAGAGCAGGCTCGCGTCGTCGCCGTCGAGCGCGCGGACGCTGTTGGTGTTCATGTCGGGGATCGGGCTGTACGGGGATTCGGCGAGCGTCGACTCGCTGACCGTGTACTCCGGCTTGGAGCTGCCCTGGATGTCGCCGATCTCCAGCGCGAGAGGAAGCGCGTTGATCCGCTCGGTGAGGGTGGTGCGGGTGCCGTCGGCGAGGTCGTACGCGGCGATCTCGTACTTCACGCCCTCCGTGTAGTCCGACTGCTCCAGCGCCACGACGCGCTCACGCCGGGCGTCCAGGCGCAGCTGCCGTACGTAGAGCCGCCCGGCCTGCTCCCACTTGACGCTGCCGTCCTTGGTGTCGATCACCAGGGTGTGGCCGTTGGGGGTCTGGTCGGCGGAGTAGTCGCGGTCCTGGTTCCAGGAGGCGGCGAGCAGTCCGTCGCCGAGCGGCTGGAGCGAGCCCCACTGGACGCCGGCGTAGGCGTCGGCGTCGTGCGTCCAGGTCTGCTTCGGGGTCAGCTTGCCGTCGGCGAAGTCGAAGCGGATGCCGGTCAGGGTCGCCTTGGAGCCGGCCGGGGAGTTCATGTTGGAGAACGCGGAGTCGGCGACGACGAGCGTCCTGCCGACCAGTTTGACGTTGTAGGCGGCCGCGTAGAGCTTCGACCACAGCGTCTTGCCGGTGGCGCCGTCCAGGACCGTGACGAACGTGCCGTTGGGCAGCGTGGAGCCCGGGGAGGTGAACGGGCGGTAGGGCATCACGCCGTTCTCGGCGGTGAAGACGATGTCGTCCACGCCGTCGCCGGTCAGGTCGCCGGTGGTGACGCCGTCGTCGCTGGACATGGAGAACGGGCTGACCGCGTTGAAGCCCATCACCACGGCGGGCGGGTAGGGCTCCTTGCTGCCGCGGGGGGTCGGGGTGATCTGCCAGTCCGCGTCGAGGGACATCGCGTCGCGCGACCACTTCTGCTTGCCGTCGGCGCTGACGCGCTGGATCGGGCTGAGCCCGTTGACGCTGAAGTAGTCGCCCTTCGAGCCGCCGACCGGGAAGGTGGCGGCCATGCCCTGGGCGCCCTCGATGCCGGACTTCCTGGTCAGCTTCCAGGAGCTGGTGGCGTCGGTCGACGCGCCACCGTCCGTCGCGGCGGCGTCCGTTCCCGCCGCGGAGGCGGTCTTGTCAGCGGTCGCCTTGGCCGCCCGGGCAGCCTGCCGGGCGTCGCCCAGGCCGCGCCCGTCTCCGTAGGCGTCGGGCATGAGGCGGCCGGCCATCTGCGCGGCCTGGCTGTCGGTGAGCTTCAGCAGGCCGTTGCCGTCATCGGCGTGGACCGCCGGGGCGGCGCTCAGGGCGAGGCCGGAGGCGACCAGCATGGAGGCCAGGCGCAGGGCCCGTCGTTGACGGTTTCTCATCAGATGTCCTTCGGGGAGAAGCGGAGGGCGGTGGCGTCGCTCAGGACGGTCTCGTTGAACGAGCTGCCGAGACCGTCGGTGCCGGCCTGGTTCTCGATGCCGGTGGTGGCCGAACCGCCGCGCTGCGAGACGTTGTTGCCGATGCCCTGGTACTGGAGCGTGACGGCGCCGGTGGCCTCGTCGAAGAGGACCTCGAAGGAGACGCGCACCGAGGGGTCGGAGACGAAGGCGGCCTTGTTCCACACGATCGCGAACTTCCGGGAGCCGGTCTTGCCGGTGACGGCGGTCTGGACGCTCGACGTCCTGTCCAGGGTCAGGTCGTCCCAGAAGGCCGCGATGACCCCGTTGGGCTGACCGGGCGCCGGCAGAGCCTTGTTGACGTAGTCGCCCAGGCGCGGCTGGAGGAAGTCGACCAGGCCGTTGGTGGTGGCGGAGGCGCTGGTGTAGGTCGCGCCGTAGTAGCGCACCGGGAACGGCAGGCTGATCTTCGTGGAGTCCTCGTCACCGGTCAGGTCGACGCTCTTCGAACCCTTGACCCAGGAGGAGGCGACGGGGGCGCAGGAGTAGGTACCGCCCGCGTCCGTGCGGTTGGGGAGGCGTACGTCGGCCGTCTCGTCGCCGTCGATCCTGAGCGCGCCGGTGTAGGTGCCGTTGCACACGACCGGAGCGGCCGGGGTGACCGTCAGCGTGTAGGCGCCCTCGGCGACCTTCGGCAGGGTGAACAGGCCCTGGCTGTTGGTGGTGACCGCCTCGACGGGGGTGCCGGTCACGGAGACGGTTGCCTTCGCGAGCGGGCGGCCGGTGACGTCGAGGACGGAGCCGGAGACCTTGTGCGTGGACACGGCGGTGAGCGAGATGTCCTGCGTCAGGGGCTGGCCCGTGGTCAGTTCGACGCCGGGCACCGTGCCGGTCGCGTAGCCGTAGGAGCCGGCCGAGAAGCTGTAGGTGCCCGGGAGCAGCGACAGCCGGTAGGAGCCGTCACCGGCGGTGGTCACCGAGCGGGTCGTGGCGGCGCTCGTGGCCTTGACGGTGACGCCCGACAGCGCGGTGCCGGTCGTCCTGTCCGTGACCTTGCCGGACACCGTGACCGCGGTGTGCGGGGCCTTCTCCACGGACGCGAAGATGTCGAGCTTGCCCTCGCCCCAGACGTTGTTCATGCCGGCGGTGCCACCACAGTGGGTGTCCTCGACGTCACGGGCGCCCTGGTTGAGCAGTGCGCGCGTCTCGTCGATCTTGCCGATCAGCGACGGGGCCGCCGACCACAGCAGCGCGACCGCGCCCGCGACGTGCGGCGTCGCCATCGAGGTGCCGCTGATGGTGTTGTACGAGGAACCGGGCCACGTCGACTGGACGTTGGAGCCCGGGGCCGAGATGTTCGGCTTGGCCGAACCGTCGATCGGGGAGGGGCCGAAGCCGGAGAACTTGGAGATCTTGCCGGCGGAGTCGTACGCGCCCACGCCGTAGGTGTCGGCCTGCGAGCCGGGCGGGTGCGTGGTGGAGCAGGTGACGCCGTTGCCGTCGTTGCCGGCGGCGAACGCCTCGAAGATGCCCGCGGAGTTCCAGGCCTCGATGATGTCCTCGTAGAACGGCGTCAGCTGGTCCTTGTTGCCCCAGGAGTTGTTGACGATGTTCGGGGCGAGGTCCGGGCGCGGGTTCTGCCCGTTGTGGTCGGTCGGGGCGAGGATCCACTGACCGGCCTTGAGGAGGTAGTCGTCCGTGCACTGGGCGGACTCGCAGCCCTTGGCCGCGATCCACTTCGCGTTCGGGGCGACGCCGATGCCGTTGCTGCCGACCATCGTTCCCATCGTGTGGGTCCCGTGGCCGTTGTTGTCGCACGGTGCGCCGTCGGCGCCGCAGACCCCGGTCGGGTCGTAGAAGTTGTAGTCGTGCGTGAAGCTGCCGTCGCCGTTGTTGCCCCGGTACTGCCGTACCAGGTCCGGGTGGTTGTACTGCACGCCCGAGTCGACGTTGGCGATGACGATGCCCTCGCCGCGGTCGTCGTACTGCGACCAGACCCGGTCGGCCTCGATGTCCTTGACGCCCCACTCCGGGGCGTCGTCGCCGGTGGCGGAGGAGTCGGCCCCGGCCCGGGTGCGCGACGCGGTGACCTTGCTGTCCGACGTCTCCATGCCGTCGAGCCGGTACGTCCGCGCCTTGACGATCCTGGCCACGTCGGAACGCTTCGCCAGCTCGTCCACGAGCGCCTGGTCGCCGGTCACCTGGACCGTGTTGGCGATCCAGTAGTCCTGATGCCCCAGCTTCTTCTTGTCGAGGAAGGCGGTGAGCGAACGCTGCCCCTTGTCCGCGGTGTCACGCAGCGCCTTGTAGGCGGCCTCGGCCGCCTGGGCGTGGGACGTCTTGCGCTTGGCGGCCGTGAGGTCGGCCTGGTCCTTCAGGACGACGAAGAAGCGGGCGTCACCGCCATCGCGCACAGCGCTCGCGAGTCCGGCATCGATCTTGCCCGATACCGGGACCGGCGGTGCGGAGTCGGCGAGAGCGGGTATCGGGCTGGACAGCAGCGCGGCGGCCGCGGTGAGCGAGGTCGCCGCCCACACGGCGCGTCTGCGCCTGGACGATCGGGGCATGTGCATCGAAGCACTCCTCCGGGAAGGGCAGTTGGGTGCCCGGACCCTAGGAGGCCGCCGTTACTCGTCCATTACAGACCGCTTGATCTCGTAGCGTCCGTCCCGATATGAGTGACCCCCCAACACGCGCCCGCCCAGGATGACTTCGGCCACTCGCTTCCCATCTCGGCTGCCTGGCAGCCTGGTTGCCCATGGCGGCCGACGCCCCACCCGCGTACGGGCCTCACTCGCCACGTTGCACATCCGGTGCGAAGGTCACCCACGCAAAGCACCTGCGCCGCACGGCCGGTGGGACGCCCATCCCCCACCGCCCCGGATCGGCGCCGACCCCGCTCAGCAGCCCGTGAAGGCGAGCCACGAGGGATCGCCGAGGTGTTTGCCGACCCGCGAGGCGGCATCGCGGACGGCGGTCCCGCACCGGGCCACCAGGGCGTCACCGTGGTCCCGGGCCGGAAAGGCCAGACCGATCCCGAAGATCTGCCCGCTCCCGGGGTCCCGTACCGCGGAGGCGGTCCCGGCCACGTCGGGAACGAACTCGTCGTGCGAGAAGGCCCAGCCCGCGCTCCGGATCTGGGCCAGTTGCCGGAGCAACTCGGCCTGGCTGCGCGGCGCCTCGCCGATGGGGTCGAGGACGCTGCCGACGCGCGCCGCCGCTTCGCCGTCACTCAGGCGTGACAGCTTCGCGCGCCCCATCGAGGTGGCGTAGGCGGGCGCTCGCGTCCCGACGGGCGTGTACGCCTGAAGGGTGCCCGCCTTGCCGGTGCGCATGTGGATCACGAGCGAGTCACTGCCGTCGAGCATGACGACGTACCCGGTGTAGCCGATCTCGTCGACCAGCTTCCCGAGCTCCTCCTCCAGGAGCTGCGGCGCCGAACGGGAGGCGCGCACATGGTAGGCCGCCTCGACCACGAGGACCCCCGGACGGTAGGCCCGCGTCACGGGATCCCGCTCCAGGAAGTCGTGCTCCGCCATCAGCGCCAGGGTCCGGGACACCGAGCTCTTCGGCAGGCCGAGCCCGTTGGCGATGTCCATGACGGTCAGATCGCGACGCATGCGCGACATGAGCCGCAGAACGTCCTTTGCCTTGACCAAGCTGCTCATAAGCCCTCCCGGCGCCCTCAATTGCCTTGCACAACACGCTCATACGCGGCAACGGCAGCGGGAGTCAACTCTTGACACCGCCACCACCCCGGGTGGCTAATGTTGCACGAACTGGATCACGGTTGCAGTTTATGCAACTCGCGTGGCCGTCCACAACGGTCATCGGCGTGAGGGAGGACCGAGTGACCGACCAGCAGGCACCCGTGCTGCCGAAACCATCCACCGCGAGCCATCCACGCGCTCTGGCACCGAGCATCCTGGTGCTGTGCGTGGGGGTGAGCCTGTTCGGCGCCGTCGTCGGCATCCAGGTGCTGACGAGTCTCGGCATCACGCCGAGCACCTCGCTCATCGGCGCCCTCGTCGCGATGACCCTGGCACGCATACCCCTGGCGTTCTTCCGCCGCTACCGCTCGGTGCACGTGCAGAACCTCGTGCAGACGAGCATCTCCTCGGCCACCTTCGGTGCCGCGAACAGCCTGTTCCTGCCCATCGGCATCCCGTACCTCTTCGGGTTGCACGACATGGTCGTCCCGATGCTGATCGGCGTCTCCGTCGCCCTGCTGTGGGACGCCTGGCTGCTCTACCGGATGTACGACACCCCCGCGTTCGCGGCGGCCAACCCCTGGCCGGTGGGCATCGCCGCGGCCGAGGCGATCAGGGCCGGCGACCAGGGCGGCCGCCGGGCCATGGTCCTCGGCGGCGGACTCCTCACCGGGGTCCTGGGGGCGTGGCTGTTCGCCCTGCCGATGTCGGCGTTCGGCGTCGCCATGATCGGCGGGATCGGGGCGATGATCGCGTTCGGCGCCGGGCTCCTCACCCTCGCGTACCTCCCGGACCTGAGCGGATGGGACCTGGCCTCCGACTACGTACCGCACGGAATGATGATCGGCGCCGGACTCGTCGCCCTCGTCCAGGTCGGTGCGCTGGTACGCCGTGAGGGCCGGCCGGCGCGCTCCGCCGCCACGGCTGGCGTGCGACGGGAGTCGACGCGCCCGCTCGACGCGTCCGGGGCCGGCCGTGGCACGGCGGTCAGCGCGGGCTCGCTCGGCCGTTCGCTCGGCACCGGCGCCCTGGGCTACCTGGTCATCGCCGTCGGACTCGCGTTCGGCACCGGGATCGTCGCCAGGATGAGCGTGCCGATGCTGATCGGGTTCCTGCTGTACGCCGGAGTCGCGGCCCTGGTCCACGAGCTGCTCGTCGGGATCGCGGCGATGCACTCGGGGTGGTTCCCCGCGTTCGCGCTCGCCCTGATCACCCTGCTGATCGGCATCCTGATCGGCTTCCCGCCCGAGGCGCTGGTCGTCCTCGCCGGGTTCACGGCGGCCACGGGCCCGGCCTTCGCGGACATGGGCTACGACTTCAAGACGGGACATCTGCTCCGCGGGGAAGGCGCCGACCCCCTCTTCGAACTCGAAGGCCGACGGCAGCAGTTGATCGCCGGGATGATCGGCTTCGTCGTCGCGATCGCAGTCGTGTCCCTGTCGTACCACGCGTTCTTCGCCCGCGGGCAGGTCGCGCCCATCAACGCCGCCTACGTGGCCGCGATCAAGGCGGGCATGTCGTCGGGCACCGCCACGCACCTGCTGCTGTGGGCGCTCCCCGGCGCCCTGCTCCAGATCGTCGGCGGCTCCCGCCGACAGCTCGGTGTCCTGTTCGCCACCGGGCTCCTCATCTCCACCCCCTGGGCCGGCTGGATGGTCCTGGCAGGACTCGCCGTCCGGCTGGCGGTGACGCACCGCTACGGAAAGGACGCCAAGGAACACGTGGAGGTCTTCGCCGGGGGCGTCATCGCCGGCGACGCGCTCTACGCGTTCGGGAACGGCGTCTACCGCGCCACGAAGTCCTGACCTCGCCCCGCGCGGTGCCCGGACCCGGATCTCCGGCCCTTCTTCCCCCGCACACCCATCATCCGCATCTCTGACGGAGGTACACCATGAAGCGCGACCTGACCATCGAAGACGTCGAGCCCGCCCTGATCGGCGGCGCGATCCTCGGAGGAGGCGGCGGCGGCATCGTCGAGACGGGCCGCGACGCCGTCCGCGTGGCCATGGAGGTCGGCACCCCGCAGCTGTGGAGCGCCGACGAGTTCGCCGCCGACGACCTCACGGCCACGATCGCCCTGGTCGGCGCGCCGGCCGCGCCCGACCCGATGGTGCTGCCCCGGCACATGCTGCGCACCCTGGAACTGCTGCGGGAACAGCTTCCGGCCGGCCGGAAGCTGGCGGCCGTGCACTGCAACGAGAACGGCGCCTACACCACCTTCAACGGCTGGCTGCACTCCGCCCTCACCGGCCTGCCGGTCATCGACTTCGCCTGCAACGGCCGCGCACAGCCCACCAGCGTCATGGGCGGCATGGGCCTGCACCTGCGCGAGGGCTACCAGTCGCTCCAGGCCTTCGCCGGCGGACACCCCGAGAGCTACGTCGAAGGCGTGCTGACCGGGAACCTGGAAGGCACCTCCGCGCTCGTGCGCCAGGCGTCGGAACACGCGGGCGGCTGGATCGGCGTGGCCCGCAACCCGGTGACCGTCGAGTACGCGGTGGAGAACGGCGCCCCCGGCGCCATCAGCCAGGCGATCGAGCTGGGCCGGGTCCACATCGAAGGCGGTGTCGAGGCGACCGCCGAGCACCTCGGCGGCCGGATCGTCACCGAGGGCACCGTCACGGACTACCGGTGCGTCCAGGCGGGCGGCCGCGACCACGGGCTCGTGTCGCTGGACGACGCCGGGGCGACGACCGTCCACTTCATCAACGAGTACATGGTCCTCGACCACGACGGATCCCGCGTCGCCCGCTTCCCCGAGCTGATCATGACCTTCGCCGAGGACGGCCGTCCCGTCACGTCCGGCGAGATCGGTCCCGGTGACCGGATCACCGTCATGGTGGCCCCGGTGGAGAACCTGATCCTCTCCAAGACGATGTTCATGCCCGATCTGTACGAGCCGCTGGAGAAGGCCATCGGCTTCTCCTTCGCACCGGCCGCCGGGGAGCCCGTCCATGCCTGAGCGGGGTGACACCGGGCTCGATCCGCGTCGGACCCTCGCCTTCTGCCGCGACCTGTGGAACGACTCGCTCCTCGCGGAGCTGTCCGCGTTCATCGAGGTCCCGGCCCTCAGCCCGGCGTACGACCACGACTGGGAACAGCGCGGCCTGCTCGACCTGACGGCCACCGACCTCGCCCGGTGGGCCCGTTCGATGCCGGTCGAAGGACTGACGGCCGAGGTCCTTCGGGCACCCGGCCGCACACCCGTGGTGTACATCGACGTCCCCGGCACCGGCGACGGGACCGCCCTCTTCTACGGGCACCTCGACAAGCAGCCCGGAGGCGAGGGATGGGGCGAGGGACTCGGTCCGTGGAAGCCGGTCTTCGACGGCACCCGGCTCTTCGGCCGCGGTGGCGCCGACGACGGCTACGCCGCGTACGCGATGATGGCAGCGGTGCTCGCCGTGGACGACCAGTCGGCCCCCAGGCCGCGCTGCATCGGCGTCTTCGAGACCGCCGAGGAGTCCGGCAGTCCGGACCTCGACCACTGGCTCACCGAACTGGCGCCGCGCATCGGGCCGGTGGACCTGCTGATGTGCCTGGACTCGGGCGCCGGTGACTACGACCGGTTGTGGCTGGTCACCTCGCTGCGCGGGCACTGCGGCGGCCGGCTGGACGTACAAGTGCTGGACGAGGCCGCCCACTCGGGCGATGCGGGCGGAGTCGTCCCGTCGTCCTTCCGGGTGCTCCGCATCCTGCTGGACCGCGTGGAGGACAGTGCCACCGGCAGCCTCGTCCCGTCGTCGTTCAGCGTTCCGACTCCGCCGGACCGCCGGGCCCAGGCCGTACAGGCGGGCGCCGTGCTCGGGCAGGGCATCGCCGACCGCTTCTCCTGGCACGGCACGACGGGCCCGGTCACCGACGACCCGGTCGAGCTGCTGCTCAACCGCGCGTGGCGGCCCAGCCTCTCGGTCACCGGCGCGCAGGGGCTGCCGCCGATCGACCGGGCGGGCAACGTGCTGCGGTCGCGCACCGACGTCAAGCTGTCGCTGCGGCTGCCGCCGACCGTGTCCAGCGCGGCCGCCGTGCGCGATCTGCAGAGCCTGCTGGAGGCGGACCCGCCCTACGGCACGCGGGTGCGGTTCACGCCCGACACCGTGCTCGCCGACGGGTGGAACGCGGGCGAGATGCGGCCCTGGCTGCACGACGCGCTGGACCGGGCCAGCCGTGACCACTACGACGGCGCCGGCCTCGCGATGATCGGCCAGGGCGGCACCATCCCGCTGATGGGCATCCTGCAACGGCACTACCCGGGCGCCCATGTCCTGGCCTGCGGCGTCCAGGGGCCGGGTACGAACGCGCACGGGCCGAACGAGTCGCTCCATCTGCCCTACACGCACCGGCTGACGGCGTCCCTGGCGTCCGTGCTTCCCTCGGTCTGCGAGCAGGCCGAGCCGGACGCGACAGCGCGCTCCCCGCTCGGCACGGTCTCCGCACCCTGACCGAACGCGTATCCCCGCACACCGCCACACCGCCGTACCGCTGTCGGCGCCGGGCACTCCACCCGACGCCGGCGGCCGGGGCGGTCAAGCGGCGTACCGGGGGCAGGAGCCTCCTCCGTCGATCGTGAAGAGGTCCCTCCGGAGAGCCTGCTGGAGGTGCAGGAGGTCTACGACACGTACTTCCTCGGGAGCGAGGCGTGGGACGGGGCGAGGGCCAAGTAGGCCGTGCGACCATTCCGTCGTGGCCCCTGAACCGATATCCGAGTCCGCCGGTCCGGCCGAACGCCGGCTGGTCGGTGTGGCCCTCAATCCGGCCGCGCCCGTCGACGTCCTGCTGCGGCTGCTCGCGGACGGGCCGCCCGCCGTACGGATGGCGCTGGCCCGGGACCGGGTGCTGCCCGGTCCCGTCGTGGACGCGATCGTGGCCCACCCGGACGGGAGCACGCGCGGCTCCTTCGCCGAGAACCCGTACGCGGATCCGGAGCAGCGGGCACGGCTGGTGGACGATCCGGAATACCGCGTACGGGGGCGCCTGGCCGGCGAGCCGCGGACCGACGACGTGTGCATGCCCCGCCCGCTGCCCGACCCGACCGTCGTCCGGATCATCGAGACGTACGAGAGCGACCTCCTGTGGGAGCTCAACCGGCTGGTCTCACCCGGTCTGCGGCGCGCGATGCCCACCCATTCCTCGTCGAAGGTCCGCATCATGGGGGTCAACGCCTCCTCCTGGGGTTCGCTGACACCCGAGGCACGGGAGGCCCTGTCGGCCGATCCGGACCCGGACGTCCGCGATGCGGTCGCCGCTTCCCGACACTCGTACGAACGGCTCCGCGACCCGGCCGCGGTGCGCGAGGCCCTGCCCGGGCACCCCTGCCATGCGCACACCCACCTGCTGATGTACGGAGCGCTCGCCCCGGACGTCGTGGCGGCGGCGCTGCCACGGCACGCGTGGCTGATCGCCCTCAACGCCGGCCTGCCGCCGGAGACCGTGGCGCTGCTGGCCGCCCATCCCGACCCGAAGGTGCGCACCCGCGTCGCCGCCAGACCCGACCTGGGGCCGGCCGAGCGCGGCGCGCTCGCCGTGGACCCCGAACCTGCGGTACGCCTCGCCGTCTCCGTGCACCCGGCGCTGACCGAGGCGGAACGGGCGGCGATCGACTACGAGGTGGGGCAGGACACGTCGTACGGCCACAGTCCCGTGTACGACCCGGAGTCGCTGCCCGGCCCCGAGGACATCCGCCCTCTCGCGCTGTCCGCCCACCCGCTGCTGCGGCGGCGGGCCGCTCGCCTGCCCAACCTTCCCGCCGACCTGGTGGCGATCCTCGCCGACGACCCCGACCTCGGCGTACGGGTCCTGCTCGGCCAGAACCACCCGGACGCCCCGGCCGCGCTGCTGCTCCGCTGCTTCCTGGAGTACACCGGCTGCGACCGGTGGCATCTGACCGGGCACGGCAACTTCCCCCGCACCGGCCTCGCCCGGTTCGCCGGCGACGGGGATCCGGCGGTCCGACGGCTGGCCCTGCTCGACCCCGGGATGGCCGGGGACGTCGCCGACCGGCTCACCCGCGACCCGGACCCGCAGGTCCGCGCGGACGCGGCCCGCCATCCGCGGCTGCCGCGGGACCGCATCGCGGCGCTGCTCGATGATCAGGAGCTCGCCCGGTGGGCCGCCGCGAATCCGGCGCTGCCGGTCGCGACGATGTACGCGCTGACCGCCGCGGCTGAGCAGGCGCAGTCCTAGGGCGGGCGACTGACGAGGTGGCGACGTGCCGGGCCCCCGCGAGCCCGGCATGACCCGGACGAGAGGCTCTAGAGGTACTCGGCGAACGCGTCCAGCGTCCGCAGCACCTCCGGTTCGGCGGCGGGCGGCAGCTGGAGGACGACCTCCTCGATGCCCAGGTCCGCGTAGTGCGCCAGCTTTCCCGGGCTCGGCAGGACCGCGTACGGAACCACCTGGAGGTCCTTCGGGTCGCGGCCCGCCGACTCCCAGACCGCACGGAGCGCGGGCACCGACTCCGTCAGGCCCCGGCCGCCGATCGGCAGCCAGCCGTCCGCGTACTCCGCGATGTGCGCGAACAGCTTCGGGCCCGCCGCACCGCCGATCAGGGTGCGCGGGCCCACCACCGGACCGCGCGGCTCCTGGACCGGCTTCGGGTAGGCGTGGCTCGCCCGTACCGAGCCGAACTCGCCCTCGTACGCGGTGGGTTCGGCGGACCACAGCGCGCGCATCAGCGCCATCCGGTCCCGGCCGAGCTCCCGGCGCGTCGACCAGGTCACCCCGTGGTCGGCCGCCTCCTCCACGTTCCACCCGAAGCCGAGACCCAGCGTGAAGCGGCCGCCCGAGACGTGGTCGAGGGTCGCGATCTGCTTGGCCAGATCGATCGGGTCGTGCTGGGTGACCAACGTGATCCCGGTGCCCAGCTCCAGCCGCTCGGTCACCGCGGCGGCCTGCGCGAGCGCGACGAACGGGTCCAGCGTGCGGCCGTACTCGGGCGGCAGGTCGCCGCCCGCCGGGTAAAGAGTTTCCCTGCTCACCGGGATGTGCGTGTGCTCCGGAAGGTAGAGCCCCGCGAATCCCCGCTGCTCAAGCTGGTGCGCGAGCCGCACCGGTGTGATCGTTTCGTCGGTGAGGAAGATCGTCGTGGCGATCCGCATACGAAAGCACCTCCGTCGTTGTCTGGTGGCGGCTCAAACGTATGCCGTACCGTGCGCAAAGCCGAGACCTCGGCGACTTCGGGGGAGGTCGAACACCATGGATTCCACACGCACCCGCACCGCTCTCACGGCGCTGTTCCTCACCGGTGTGCTCATCGGCGGCGTGCCCGCCGTGGCATCGGCCGCAGCGGCCGCGCCGGTGGCGGCCGCCCGTACCGCTTCGTCGGTCCAGGGCCTGGGGCACACGAGCGCGGCGGGGGCCGCCCACTCCGGGGTGCGCGACGCCGCGCACACGTACCGGAGCACGAGCAAGACCAAAAGCAAGAGCAAGAGCCGCAAGCGGCGCAAGCACGGATCGGGCGGCTTCGGCGGCGGACTCGTCGTCGGCATCGTGCTGGCCGTGATCGTGGTCGGCATCATCGCGTTCGTGCTCGTCTCGCGCGCCCGGCGCAACTGACGGGCGTCGGTGTCGCGGCGAGGTGCAGCAGGTGCTCGTCTCGCGCGCCCGGCGCAACTAGCGCCGGGCGCCCCGCCGCTCGCGGGGTCAGCCGCAGAATGCCTCGTCCAGGAGGTCGTCGACGGCGTCGTCCGGGTCGCCGCGGAAGTCCGGCGTGAGCGCCACCGTGACCCGGCGGTGCCCGTCCTCGGTCGCGAAGGACCAGGACTGGTACGCCAGGGCATCGCCGTCGTTGCCGTACACCGTGACTCCGCACGCGGTGTCCCGCCAGGACAGCCCCAGTCCGTAGGTTCCGTCCGCCACCCCCGGGGTCTTCATCTCGTCGAGGAGGCGATCCGGCAGGAGGCGTCCGCCGAGCAGTGCGGTGACGAACCGGCCGAGGTCGCGGGTCGTGGAGATCATCTCGCCGCTCGCCCCCATCAGCGACGGGTTCATCTCCGTGTAGTCCACCAGCTCCATCCCGTCGGCCCGCACGACCGGCACATAGCCGTGCGGATGCGGTCCGCGGATACGCGGGGACGTGCCGGGCACCGACGTGTCGCGCAGCCGCAGCGGCCGGATGATCCGGTCCGTCACCTCCTCGCCGTACGACCGGCCGGTCGCCTCCTCGATGACCTGGCCGAGCAGGACGTAGTCCGTGTTCGAGTACGCGTAGCCCGAGCCCGGCGGTGTGAACGTCGGCGGCTGCGCCACCGCCCGCGCCACCAGTTCGGACGCGGTCCAGGTCCGCAGCCGGCCGTCCAGGAACGCGGGGGACGGCGGCATCGTCAGGGTGCGCTTGTAGTCGTACAGCCCGCTCGTGTGGTCGAGCAGGTGCCTCAGGGTGACGCGGTCGCCGTCCGGGACGACTCCTGGCAGCCATCGCTCGACCGTGTCGTCCAGCTCCAGCCGCCCCTCGCCCGCGAGTTGGAGGACGACGGTGGCCAGGAACGTCTTGGTGATGCTGCCCATCCGGAACCTGCCGTCGACGGGTACCTCGCGCTTCGTGCCCCGTTCCGCGACCCCGCTGGTGCCGCGCCACACGTCCCGCCCGTCCCGCACTTCCGCCAGGGCGCCGACGGCGCCCGCGGACACGATGGCGTCCAGGCGTTCCTGGAGACCGTCGTGGGGCGCCGGGCGGGGCGCGGCCGAGGCGGCGGCGGGGACCGCGACCACCGCCAGGGCCGTAGCCAGGGTCACCAGGGCCCGGTTCATGCGTCGCATCGCAGCCTCGTCTCGATCGTGGTCCGCCGGGGCGGACGAACGGGAGCCGGTCTCCCGTTCCGGGTATGCGACAAGCCTGCTGGACGGGGTGGGGGCGGGGCGATGGTGCTCGTCACCGTAGTCGCCCTGGGGCTTCCCCCACCCTGCCCCGGGGGGCGGCCCGCTCGGATCAACTCACCTTGGTCTGCCCTTGGTTGCTGGCGCAGCGCGCCCCGCGCCGGGCCCGGTCGGGTGGCGAGGGGCTCGGTCCCTCACCCTGCCGAGACGTTGTGCAGAGGAGGCATCGCCGCACTGGAGCGCATGACCGGTGCCGCGAAGGAGACGCTGTCGCCCGCGGAGGCGGTCTGCGCAGTGGTGGACGTGCCCGGGTAGAACCAGCGCCAACTGCCCGCACCGGGCGCGGTCACCGTCGTACCGACCTGGCCCGCGCTGTTCGTCGTCACCGTCTTCACCGTCGTGTACGAGGCGGCGCCGGCCTTCCTGAACTGGAGCTTCAGGCTCTGGCCGCCGTAGCCGCGGTACTTCAGCGCCTCCCAGTCGGCGCGGGCCAGCGCGCCCGTGACCCTGACCTGCCTGCTGGTCCCGAACAGGCTGGGCCGCGTCGCGGACACCTTCAGCGTCGCGGCTCGCTTCAGCTTGAACGGGGCCAGCGCGTCGTAGATCCAGTAGTCCCGGTCGTTGGCGTTGACGATGCCCCAGACGCCCCAGTTGCCGGCCGCCTCGTTGGCGTTGTGGTCGCTGTAACCGGGGAACCAGGCGGGCACGATGCGGATCGTCGCCGTGCAGTCCGACGTGGTGCTGCTCAGCTTCTTGCAGGTGATCCCGACCGTCTCGGACGGGCCGCCGATGGTGCTCTGAGTGGTGCTCGCGTCAGCCCGCCCCACCCCCTTGACGCCCGAGTTGTCCCTGATCGTCAGCTTGACCGGGAAGGTCACCACCGAGCCGATGCCGACGACGACGTTCTTCCCGTTGTTGGCCACCGCCTTGACGACCCGGATGTCTCCCCGCCCCTCGGCGTGCGCCGGTGACGCCCCCAGCACGCCCATGACCACCGAAGCGGCCACCGTGCCCCACAGCACATGTCTTCGCATGTCCCCTCCTCCTCACCGCCCGCACCGGGTCCGGCGCGGGAGCGTGGGCACAGATTAGAGCCGGCCTCACGGAGGTACGCATGCGGGGACGGGGCCGCGCGGCCGCCCTCAGCCCGGCCAGACGATCGACTGCAGTTCGCTGTACGCGTGCAGCGCGTACGAGCCGACGTCCCGTCCGACGCCGCTCCGCTTGAAGCCGCCGAACGGGGCCTCCATGTTGCGGCCGATGGTGTTCACGCCGACCCCGCCCGCGCGCAGCCGGCGGGCGACGCGGAAGGCGCGGGCCACGTCGCCGGACCAGACGTAGTCGATCAGTCCGTAGTCGCTGTCGTTGGCCAGCGCGATGCCCTCCTCCTCGTCGTCGAAGGGGACGACGACCACGACGGGGCCGAAGATCTCCTCCCGCACCACCCGCATGTCGTTGGTGCAGTCGGCCAGCAGGGTCGGGGCGACGTAGAAACCGCGGCCGGTCGGGTCGGGGCGCTCGCCGCCCGTGACGACACGGGCCCCTTCCTTCCGGCCCAGTTCCACGTACGCCTCGACGCGGTCGCGGTGGGCGGCGGAGATGACCGGGCCCACGACCGTGCCCTTCGCCGTCGGATCGCCGACCGTCAGATACCCGGCGTACGCGGTGAGCTTCTCGATCAGCGCGTCGTGGACGGCCCGTTGGACCAGGACGCGGGTCGGAGCCGTACAGATCTGTCCGCTGTAGAACGAGAACGTCGTCCCGATGCCCGCGACCGCCGAGTCCAGGTCCGCGTCGTCGAGGACGACGGCGGCGCCCTTCCCGCCCAGCTCCATCAGCTGGCGCTTCATGGACCGGCCGCAGACCTCGGCGATGCGCTGCCCGACGGACGTGGAGCCGGTGAAACTGACCATGTCGACGTCGGGCGAGTCCACGGCGGCCTCGCCCACGACCGGGCCCGAACCGCTGACGACGTTGACGACCCCGGCCGGTACGCCCGCCTCCGCGAGGGCCTCGGCCATCCGGTAGACGGAGAGCGGGTCCTGCGGGGCCGGTTTCACGACGACCGTGTTGCCCATCGCGAGCGCGGGCGCGATCTTGCCGGCCGGGTTGGCCCAGGGGTTGTTGTACGAGGTGATGCAGGTGACGACGCCGACCGGCTG
The DNA here is from genome assembly GCF_044756845.1 of Streptomyces sp. NPDC091416. Classification (NCBI taxonomy): domain Bacteria; kingdom Bacillati; phylum Actinomycetota; class Actinomycetes; order Kitasatosporales; family Streptomycetaceae; genus Streptomyces; species Streptomyces sp. NPDC091416. The sequence goes on along the minus strand of NZ_JBIVTU010000014.1, from coordinate 136,970 downwards.
GCGGACGGCGAGGGCCCCGAAGATCCCGGCCCGGCCCATCGGGCCCGCCTCGTTGATCTGCGGACCGATCGCCTCCTCGACCGGTTCCAGCGCGCCCTTCGCGTACCGCCGGAAGCGGGCGGCGCCCACGGCGACCTGCATCCCGCGGGCCGTCCCGGTGGTGGCGCCGCTCTCCGCCTGGGCGAGTGCGGCGTTGGCCAGGAAGTCGCGCTGCATCAGGCCGGCGGCGCGGTCGAGGATGGCGGCGCGGTCCTCGGGGCGGGTGCGGGACCAGGTGGCGAAGGCGTCACGGGCCGCGGAGGCCGCCTCGTACACCTGGGCGCGGCTCGCCTCGGGGGCCAGGCCCACGGTCTCCTCGGTGGCCGGGTCGATCACCTCGTAGTGGCCGTCGGCGGGTTCGGTCCACTCGCCGTTGATGAAGAGGCGTTGGGGTGTCGTGGTCATACCGTGCTCACCGTCCGGGTGTCGCGGCCGGAACGGAGTACCGTCCCGGGGACCGCACCGGTCACCTTGTCGTCGCGCAGGGTCTCCACCCCGTTGACGCGGACCGACACGATGCCGAGGGCCTTGGAGTCGAGCCGGGGACTGTCGCCGGGCAGGTCGTGGACGAGGGTGGCGGGGCCCGCGTCGATGCGTTCGGGGTCGAAGAGCACGAGGTCGGCGTGGAAGCCCTCCTCGACGCGTCCCCGGTCGCGGAGGCCGAAGAGGCGGGCCGGGTCGTCGGTCAGCATCTTCACGGCCCGCTCCAGCGGCATGAGCCTGCGGCCGCGCAGACAGTCGCCGAGGAAGCGCGTCGTGTACGGGGCGCCGCACATCCGGTCCAGGTGGGCGCCCGCGTCGGAGCCGCCGAGCATGACGTCCTCGTGCTCCCAGGTGCGCTGCCGCAGCGCCCAGGAGTCGGGGTCGTTGTCGGTGGGCATCGGCCACAGGACCGTACGCAGGTCGTCGGCGGCGCAGATCTCGACCAGGCAGTGGAAGGCGTCCTGGCCGCGCTCGGCCGCGATGTCCTTGACGACGCGCCCGCTGAGGCCCTCGTTCGCCTCGCTGTACGTGTCGCCGATGACGTACCGGCCGAAGTTCGCGAGGCGGCGGAAGACGCCCGCCTCCTTGCTGTCGGCGCGGCGCAGCATCCCGGCTCGGGTGTCCGCGTCCCGGAGCCGCTCGATGCGTTCGGGGACGGGGAGGGCGAGGATGTCGCCCCAGCCGGGGATCAGGTTGAGGGCGCAGAACGTGCCGAGCGACATGTTCATCGGGGTGAGGATCGGCATCGTCAGCGCCACGATGCGGCCGCCCGCGCGACGGGCGCGCTCGCTGGGGATCAGCTGGCGCGGTACGCGTTCGGGGACGGCGGCGTCGATGGTCAGGACGTTCCAGTTGAGCGGGCGTCCGGCGGCGGCGCTCATGTCGACGAGCAGGTCGATCTCGTCGTCGGAGAACTGGTCGAGACAGCCCGCGACGATCGCCTCGATCTGTGTGCCCTCGTGCTCGCCGACGGCGCGGGAGAGCGCGAGAAGCTCCTCGGGGAGCGCGTGCCGGGAGGCGACCGGCTGTCCGTCGCCGTCGGAGTGGGTGGAGGACTGGGTGGTGGACAGGCCCCACGCCCCGGCGTCCATCGCGTCGTGGAAGAGGGCGAGCATGGCGTCGAGCTGGGCGGGCGTGGGCCGGCCGCCGACCGCGTCGGCGCCCATGACGTGGCGGCGCAGGGCGCAGTGCCCGACCATGAACCCGGCGTTGACGGCGATGCGCCCGTCGAGCGCGTCGAGGTACTCGCGGAAGCTGGACCAGCTCCAGTCGACGCCTTCCTCCAGGGCCTTGAGTGCCATGCCCTCGACCCGCGACATCATGCGCCGGGTGTAGTCGGCGTCCTCGGGCCGGTCCGGGTGGAGCGGGGCGAGGGTGAACCCGCAGTTGCCGCCGGCGACGGTGGTGACGCCGTGGTTCATCGACGGGGTGGCGTACGGGTCCCAGAAGAGCTGGGCGTCGTAGTGGGTGTGCGGGTCGACGAAGCCGGGCGCGAGCACGAGCCCGGTGGCGTCCTCCGAGGTCACCGCCTCCTCCGCGACGGTCCCGGGCTCCGCGACGACGGCGATCCGGCCGGCCCGGATGCCGACGTCCGCGCGGTAGGAGGGCCCGCCGGTGCCGTCCACGACGGTCGCTCCGCGGATGAGGTGGTCGAGCATGACGGGGTTCCTTCCTCGGTGTCCCAACATGGGTGTGCGCCGGGGTGCGTACGGCCGCGGTACGCACCCCGGCTCGCGGAGCGGCGGTCCGGGAAGACGCCGCCCGTGTGTGGCCGGGGACCCTGCCCCCGGACCCCTGCTCCTCAGTCGCCGGAGGGGCTCGATCTCATGCCGCGTCGCGGAACCGCGTGGTCCGGTGCACCGGATCCGTGTCGATCTTCGGGATCACGTGCTCGCCGATCAGCTTGATCGAGTTGATCGTGTCCTCGGGGCTGATTCCGATCGGCAGCCCGAAGCTCAGCTGGTCCGCGCCCGCCTGCTCCCAGCGACGGCACTGTGTCAGGACCTCGTCCGGGTCGCCGCAGATCATCAGCTCCTCGGCGATCAGGAGCTCGATGATCTCCTCGGAGTACTCCGGCAGCAGCTCCGGCCACTCGGGGATGCCCTCCGGCCGGGGGAACGTGTCGTGGTAGCGGAACAGCAGCGACTGGAGGTAGTTCAGCCCGCCTCCCACCGCGATCTCGACGGCCTTCTTGTGGGTCTCGGCGCAGATCGCGGTCGAGGTCACCATGACGTTGTCGTTGACGAAGTCACCGACCGGCTCGGCGTCCTTGACGGCGTTCTTGTAGGACTCGACGACCCACTCCATGTCGGAGACCTTCTGCACACTGAACCCCAGCACGCCGAGGCCCTTCTTCCCGGCCATGGCGTACGAGGGCGGGGAGCCGGCCGCGTACCACATCGCCGGGTGCGACTTCCCGTACGGCTTGGGCAGGATCTTGCGCGGCGGCAGCGACCAGTGCTTGCCCTGGAAGCCGACGTACTCGTCCTGGAGCCACATCTTGGGGAACTCGGCGATGGTCTCTTCCCAGAGTTCCTTGGTGTGGTTCATGTCGGTGATGCCCGGCATGAACCCTAGGATCTCGTGGGTGCCCGCCCCGCGGCCGGAGCCGAACTCGAAGCGGCCCTCCGAGAGGTGGTCCATCATGGCGACCTTCTCGGCCACCTTCACCGGGTGGTTGACCGGGGCGAGCGGGTTGAAGATGCCGGATCCGAGGTGGATGCGGTCCGTGGCGTGTGCCAGATAGCCCAGGTACACGTCGTTGGCCGAGAGATGCGAGTACTCCTCCAGGAAGTGGTGCTCGGAGGCCCAGGCGTACTTGAAGCCGGACTTGTCCGCCTGGATGACGTACTCGGTCTCCTCGATCAGCGCCTTGTGCTCTGCCCCGGGGTCGACCTTGGCCCGCGCGGCGGGCACGTACCCCTGTACAAAGAGCCCGAATTCCAAGGGGGTTCACCGTCCTCAATCGTTTCTGACACACCGTCAGATTCTGATGCGTCCGACTGTTCCACCGACGCTCCGACCCGTCAATACCTGATGCTTCGTCAGACGCGGCGAGTGGGCACCTGCTCAGAACAGGCTGACCCCCGCCAGCCAGCCGCCGTCGATGACGAACGGCTGACCGGTGATGTACGAGGAGTCGTCCGAGGTCAGGAACAGCGCGAGCGCCGCCACCTCCTCGGGCCGGCCGATCCGCCCGAGCGGCACGAGCTTCTTGTACAGCGCCCCCACGGCCTCGGCCGTCTCCACCGGATCGGCGTCCGGGTCCAGGGCCGCCGGGTTGGTCATCGGGGTGTCCACGGCGCCGGGACACATGGCGTTGACCCGGATGCCCTTCGCGGCCAGCTCCACGGCCGCCACCCTGGTCAGCCCCAGCACGGCGTGCTTGGTCGCCGCGTACGCGCCGACGAACGCCATGCCGGTGAGCCCGGTGTACGAGGAGGTGTTGACGATGGTCCCGCCGCCGGCCGCCTCGATCTCCGGGGCGACGTTCCTGATCCCCAGGAAGGCCCCGACCTGGTTGACCTGCACGATCTGCTGGAACTCCTCCAGAGGCGTGGACACCAGCTCGTTGAAGCGCAGGATCCCCGCGTTGTTGACCAGCCCGTCGATCTTCCCGAAGGCGCCCTTGGCTGCGGCGACGGCTGCCTGCCAGTCCTCCTCCCGGCTCACATCCAGATGCACGAAGAGGGCGGCCTCCCCGAGCTCCTTGGCGAGCGCCTCGCCCTGCTCGTCGAGCACATCGGCGATCACCACCCGCGCGCCCTCGGCGGCGAAGAGCCGCGCCTCCTGCTCACCCTGTCCGCGCGCCGCACCGCTGATCAGTACGGTCCGCCCGTCGAGCTTGCCCATGGCCTGACTCCTACCTGTCGATGTTGTCGAGGTGAGGTGCGACTTCGGCGGCGAACGCCGCCATCTGATCGGTCAGTTCACTCCTGCTGCGGCTGCGGAAGCGCACCTGGATCTGGTGCACCCCCATCGCGCCGTACTCCCGCAGCGACTCCGCGAGGGCCTCCGGCTTCCCGCTGAGCGTGCGCCGCCCCACGGACCAGTCCGGCTCCCCCACGTACAGCGGCTCGGTGATGGCCCCGACGACGACGGGCTCCGTGACGCCCGCCGCCTCGCGGAGCGCATACAGCCGCCCGATCTGCGCGGGCAGCCTGTCCCGCGGGTCGCCCTGCGGCAGCCACCCGTCCCCCCGCACGGCGGCCCGGCGCACCGCCGCGGGCGACGACCCGCCCACCCAGACCGGCACCCGCTCCTGGGCGGGCCGGGGCAGCTGCCCGAGCCCGCTGAAGGAGAACCGCTCACCGGCGAACTCCGGGTACTCCTCGGGCCCGAGCGCGGCCTTGAGCGCGTCGATGGTCTCGTCGAGCACCCCGCCCCGCCCGTCGAAGTCCGCCCCGAGCGCCTCGAACTCCTCCCGCACATGCCCGGCCCCGACCCCGAGGATCAGCCGCCCGCCGCTGAGGTGGTCGAGGGTGGCGTACTGCTTGGCGGTGGCCAGCGGGTGCCGCAGCCCGACGACGGCGACATGGCTCATGAGCAGCACGCGCTCGGTGACCCCGGCGAGGAAGGCGAGCGTGGCCACCGGGTCGTACCAGACGGTGCTCATACCCGCCGCGAGCCGCCGCGGGATGGCGACGTGGTCGCAGCTCGCGATGTACGCGAACCCGGCCCGGTCGGCGGTGCGGGCGATCTCGGCGAGGTCGGCCGGGGTAGCTCCGGCCTCCCACGGCTCTGCGTAGATGGCGCTCTGCGACTGGATCGGGAGCTGCATCCCGTACGACAGCGGTCCGGCGGGCAGTATCGGCACCGAACGGCCTCCTTCCCCTGGGTGACCCTCAACGAATCTGACGCCTCGTCATATTGCGAGCGGGGTCATCGTCGTACCTGACGCTTCATCAGGCAAGGGGGTGGCAGGGCAGAAGGAGCTCAGGGGATCGCCGACGGCGCACCGACCTCCGGACCCGCGTCCGGCTCGGCCCCGGGCATCCCCGCCTGCTCGGGGCGTCACGGTCCGCCCGCCGGCCGACGGGACCGGGGAACCCCGCCGGATCCGCACGGACTGCGAGCGCTCGGGAACGAGCGGGGCTGAAGCCGTCCGAAGAAGAGGGCTTCTCAGTCCAGGGCGAACTTCAGCGCGGGAACCGCGGACCCGGAGTCGCTCGCGGGGATCTTCCAGCGGAAGGCCGCGCCGTCCCCGTCGACATAGATGAGGGTGCCGCCCCGCTCGGCCCCGGCGACGTCGAAGACCGCCACGTCCTGGTGACCCACCTCGGGGGCGAGGACCGGCCCTCCTTCGCTGAATCCGATGGGAGCCACGCCTTTCGCGGCCTTGCTGTTCCGCTCCGTGACGGTGCGGCCGTCCGCGGTCCTCCAGCGCAGGCCGCCCTGTCCGGCCGTGGTCGTCACGGGCGATGTGGTGCGGTTACTGGACCGGTAGGTGACGACGACGAAGAGGCCGTGCTCCGGGGCCCCGAAGCCGGTGCTGTCGGCGTAGACGACCGTGTCCGGGGTGATCCGGGCAGCCCCCCGGCCACCGGCACCTGTGGTCTCCGCGCTCTGCCCCAGGCTGAGCGTGGGGCGCGGGCTCGGCCGGGCCGTGCTGCGCTCGTCGCCGCGGCCGTCGCCGTGGTCGTCACCGCCCCCGGTGCAGGCCGTCAGGCTCAGGCAGCAGACGGCCGCGAGCGTGGACGTGGTGATGAGGTGGCGCATGATCCCCCCGAAGGAACAGCAGAGGAGGCGGATTCTTCCATGGGCGGTGAGCCCTCTCGAAGAGAAGCCGCCTCCTCACCCCGGCCGCCGGCACGCCTACTTGCGGTACAACTCCTCGATCTCCGCCGCGAAGTCCCGCGCGATCGCGTCCCGCTTCAGCTTCAGCGACGGCGTCAGGTGCCCGCCGTCCTCCGTGAAGTCACCCGTCAGGACCGTGAACTTGCGGATCGACTCCGCCCGCGAGACGAGCCGGTTGGCCTCGTCCACGGCCCGCTGGAGCGCCGTCCGCAGTTCCTCGTCGTGGACGAGCTCGCGCATCGGGACGTCCTGCTTCTTCTTCATCTGGCGCCAGTGGGACAGCCCGTCCGGCTCCAGGGTGATCAGCGCCGTGATGAACGAGCGGTTGTCGCCGACCACCATGCACTGGCTGACCAGCGGATGTGCGCGCAGCCAGTCCTCCAGCGGGGCCGGGGTGACGTTCTTGCCGCCCGACGTGATGATGATGTCCTTCTTGCGGCCGGTGATCGTGAGGTAGCCGTCCTCGTCGAGCGCGCCCAGGTCGCCGGTGGCGAACCAGCCGCCGTCCAGGACCGGGACGGCCTCGCCGCGGGCGGCATCCCAGTAGCCCTGGAACACCTGGCCGCCGCTGAGCAGCACCTCGCCGTCCTCCGCGATGCGCACCGCGGTACCGGGCATCGGCCAGCCGACCGTGCCCAGGCGGGGCTTGAGCGGCGGGGTGACGGTGGCGGCGGCCGTGGTCTCCGTCAGGCCGTAGCCCTCGAAGATCTCGATCCCGGCGCCCGCGTAGAAGGCGGCGAGCCGGCGGCCCAGCGGGGAGCCGCCGCAGATCGCGTAGCGGACGTGGCCGCCGAGCGCCGCGCGGATGCGGCGGTAGACCAGCGGGTCGTAGAGGGCGCGGGCCGCCCGCAGGCCGAGGCCGGGGCCCGGGCCCGTGCCGTGTTCGGCGGCCTCGACGGCCTGGCCGTAGCGCTGGGCGATCCGGGCGGCCCGGTCGAAGGACGAGACGCGTCCCATCTTCTCGGCGGTGGCCCGGCCGGTGTTGTAGACCTTCTCCAGGACGTACGGGATCGCCAGCAGGAACGACGGCTTGAACCCGGCCAGGTCGGCGAGCAGGTCCTCGGTCCGGATCGAGGGAGCGTGGCCGAGGCGGACCCGGGCGCGCAGGCAGCCGATCGCGACCATCCGGCCGAAGACGTGCGAGAGCGGCAGGAACAGGAGGGTCGAGGCGGGGTACTTGCTGACGGATTTGAAGACCGGGTGCAGCAGTTCGATGGCGTTGTCGACCTCGGCGAAGAAGTTGCCGTGCGTCAGGACACAGCCCTTGGGACGGCCCGTGGTGCCCGAGGTGTAGATGAGGGTGGCCGGGGTCTCCGGTTCCAGGGTGGCGCGGCGGGCGGTCACGGCGTCGTCGGGGATGTCCTTGCCGAGCTTCTTCAGCCGGCCCAGCGCACCCGTGTCGAACTGCCACAGGTGCGTGAGGTCGCCGAGCTGCTTGCGTTCCTGGCTGATGACGCGGCCCTGCTCGGCGGTCTCGACGGCGCAGGCGACCGCGCCCGAGTCCTGGAGGATCCAGCGGGCCTGGAAGGCGGACGAGGTCGGGTAGATGGGTACGGTGACCAGGCCCGCGGCCCAGGACGCGAAGTCGAGCAGCGTCCACTCGTACGTCGTACGCGCCATGATCGCGATGCGGTCGCCGCCCCGCAGGCCCTCCGCGATCAGGCCCTTGGCGACGGCGAGGACCTCGGCCGCGAACTCCGCCGCCGACACGTCCTGCCAGCTGCCGTCCTGCTGCTTGCGGCTGAGTACGGCGTCCGAGGGCGCCTCGCGGGCGTTGTCGAACGGGATCTCGGCGAGCGAGCCACGGCGCACGGGACGGGCGAACGCCGGGACGGACACCTGCCGGACGGTGCCGTCGGCGGCCCTGACCTTCGTCGGCTCGACCAGGACGGGGGTGGCGGGGGCGGTGGATGGGGCGGATCGCGTGGACACGTGCGGCTCCTCGGCATCGGGGGCGGGCGGTTCACCTGGTCCGTCCGGCGACAGGCCCTGCTGCCTGCGCCGAACCGTGCTCAACTTCTGTACCGGTCGGACGCGTGCGCCGAACCTTGCTCAACTGCCTTTCGGGTCAGACGCGTTCGAGGATCGCCGTGACTCCCTGGCCGCCCGCCGCGCAGATCGAGATCAGCCCGCGGCCCGGGGCGCCGCGCTCCGCGAGGAGCCCCGCGAGCGTAGCGACGATCCGTGCGCCCGTCGCCGCGAACGGGTGCCCGGTGGCGAGGGAGGATCCCGCCACGTTGAGCTTCTCCCGGCCGACGGGCGCGAGCCCCTGCTTCTCCCAGGCGGCCAGCGTGGCGAGTACCTGGGAGGCGAAGGCCTCGTGGACCTCGAAGAGGTCGAAGTCCTCGATGGAGAGCCCGGCCCGCTCCAGCATCCGCGGCACGGCGTACGCGGGCGCCATCAACAGCCCGTCCTCGCCGCCCACGTAGTCGACCGCGGCGCTCTCGTACAGGGAGAGGTACGCCTGCGGTTCCAGACCGTGGCGCTCCGCCCACTCCTCGCTCGCCAGCAGTACGGTCGCGGCGCCGTCCGTGAGCGGCGTCGAGTTGCCCGCGGTCATCGTCGCGTCCGGGTGGTCCGTGCCGAACACCGGCTTCAGCGTGGCGAGTTTCTCCACGGTGGATCCCGGGCGCAGGTTCTGGTCGCGGTCCAGGCCGAGGTACGGGACGACGAGGTCGTCCAGGAAGCCCCGCTCGTACGCGGCGGCGAGCCGCTGGTGGCTGGTCGCGGCAAGGAGGTCCTGTTCCGCGCGGCCGATGTCCCACTGCCGGGCGGTGACCGCCGCGTGGTCGCCCATCGAGAGGCCGGTACGGGGTTCGGCGTTGCGCGGGATGTCCGGGACGAGGTGCCGGGGCCGTACGCCCGCAAGGGCCCTGGCCCTTGCGCCCGTCGACTTCGCGCGCCGGGCCGTCAGCAGCAGGCGGCGCAGTTCGTCGTTGACTCCGAGCGGCGCGTCGCTCGTGGTGTCCGCGCCGCCCGCGATCGCCGAGTCGACCGCCCCGAGCATGATCTTGTTGGCTGCGGCGATCACCGCCTGGAGGCCGGTGCCGCACGCCTGCTGGAGGTCGTAGGCGGGGGTGCGCGGGTCGAGCCGTGAGCCGAGCACGGTCTCCCGGGCCAGGTTGAAGTCCCGGCTGTGCTTGAGGACCGCGCCCGCGGCGAACTCGCCGACCTGCTGCCCGTCCAGCCCGAAGCGCTCGACCAGTCCGTCCAGTGCGGCGGTGAGCATCTGCTGGTTGGATGCCTGCGCGTACGGCCCGTCGGAGCGGGCAAAGGGGATACGGCTGCCGCCGATGACCGCGACCCTGCGGGGCTGCGGGAGTGCGAGGGGGATCAACTCGACCAACTCATCTCGACCAACTCCTGACTCTTGAGTAACCTTACTCCAGAGTAAATCTAAGACCGAGCAGGGAGTCTGGACAATGGCCGACCGCTATCTGCACCTCACCAGCACGGCAACCGGCCGATTTCTGACCCGCAGACTCGGCCTGCCCCAGCCCGCGCGGCTGCGCCGCTGGACCCTGGAGACACCGACGCTGCCCGGCCCGGTCCTCCACCTCACCGCCGGCGACTCCGCCGTCACCGACGGACTCCGCACCGTCCTGGCCGCCTGCGGCCCGGAGATCCTGCCCCACGCCGAACGGCCCGCCGGAATCGTCCTGGACGCGACCGCCGTCGACACCGCCGCCGGACTCGGAGCCGTACACGCCGCACTGCACCCCGTCGTCCGCTCGCTCGCGCCGGGCGGCCGCATCGTCGTCCTCGGCACCCACCCGTCACCCGACGACCACCACCAGGCCGCCGCCCAGCAGGCCCTCGAAGGTTTCGTACGCTCCCTGGGCAAGGAGATCGGCAAGGGCGCCACGGTGCAGCTGGTACGCATCGCCCCCGGCGCCGTCGCCGGTGCCGGGTCCACCCTGCGCTTCCTGCTCTCGCCCCGGTCCGCGTACATCAGCGGCCAGGTCATCGAGGTGACCGACGCCGCTCCCGAACCCGTCGCCGACTGGGCCGCCCCGCTCACCGGACGCACCGCGCTGGTCACCGGCGCCGCCCGCGGCATCGGCGCCTCGGTCGCCTCCGTCCTCGCCCGGGACGGCGCCCACGTCATCTGCCTGGACGTCCCGCAGGCCCAGGAGGACCTGGTCCGCACCGCCGACCGGCTCGGCGCCACCGCCCTGCCGCTGGACATCACCGCCGACGACGCGGCCGAACGCATCGCCGCCGCAGCGCCGGACGGCCTCGACATCCTCGTCCACAACGCCGGCATCACCCGCGACCGCCGCCTCGCCAACATGCCGGCCGACCGCTGGGCCTCGGTCATCGACGTCAACCTCGACAGCGTCCTGCGCACCACCGACGCCCTGCTGAAGGCCGGAACCGTCAACCGCGGCGGCCGGATCGTCGCCACCGCCTCCATCGCGGGCATCGCCGGCAACAACGGCCAGACGAACTACGCGGCCAGCAAGGCCGGCATCATCGGCCTCGTCCGCTCGCTCGCCCCGCGCGCCGCCGCCGACCACGGCGTCACGGTCAACGCGGTGGCCCCCGGATTCATCGAGACGAAGATGACCGCGGCCGTACCGCTCTTCATCAGGGAGGCGGGCCGCCGCATGAACTCCCTCTCGCAGGGCGGCCTCCCGGTCGACGTCGCCGAGACGACCGCCTGGTTCGCCCAGCCCGCCTCCAGCGCCGTCAACGGCCAGATCGTCCGGGTCTGCGGCCAGAGCCTGCTGGGAGCGTGACGCGGATGCCGAACCTGTCGCTCTCCCTGGCGCGCGGCGCCGTCACCTCCCCGTTCAAGCGCGCGGGCAGGCCGGACGCCACCCTGCCGGCCGACCACCACCACCGCCCGGCCGCACCCGCCGCCCCCGGCCCCCTGGCCGCGTACCGCAGGATCTGCGCCTTCCCGGAGACCGGCCCCCTCCCGGTCACCTACCCGCACGTCCTGGGCTTCCCGCTCGCCATGGGCCTGATGACCGGACGCCGCTTCCCGCTGCCGGTCACCGGACTCGTCCACACCTGGATCGAGATCACCGCACACCGCACGCTCCACCCCGCCGACCGGCTCGAACTCACCGTGCGCGCCGAGGCGATGACACCGCACCGGCGCGGCACCGAGGTCACCGTGGTCACGGAGGCCCGGCGCGCGGACGAGCTCGTCTGGGAGTCCCGCAGCGGATACCTGTCCCGTCACGCGACCCGCACCACCACGCCCCCGGCCCCCGCCGCTCCCGAACCGGCACTCCCCGCCGTCGCCGAGTGGCAGCTGCCCGCCGGCCTCGGCCGCCGCTACGGAGCCGCCTCCGGCGACCGCAACCCGATCCACCTGTACCCGCTGACCGCCCGGCTGTTCGGCTTCCCCCGCGCCATCGCCCACGGCATGTGGACCGTCGCCCGCTGCCTCGCCGAAGCCCCGCAGCCCCATCTGATCCGTTCGGTACGCGCCGACTTCAGGGCCCCCGTCCTGCTGCCCGGCACCGTCACCTACGCCTCGGACGGCGCCGCCTTCCAGCTGCGCGGCCACGACGGCCGCCTCCACCTCACCGGGACGGCGCGGACTGCCCGGGAGGCTGCCACGGACGGCCGTTCATGAGGTTCTCCAGACCGGCCCAGGAGAAGTTCATCAAGGTCGCCGCCGCCTCCCTGGCCGAGACGCCCGGAGTCTCGTTCGCCCATCCGGCGAGCGCCTCCGCGGCGCCCACCAACGCCTGCGCCAGCCCCGTCACATCGCGGTCGGGAAGCGCCGGATCGTGATGCGCCTCGCGCGCCGCGGCCCCGATCAGACCCGTCACGAACGCAACGATCTCCTCGCGCATCACGTTGACCTCACCGGCGAACGGCTCCCCGTGCGTCCGCGCCTGCCGGAACAGCACCGCCCAGCCGTCCGGGTTCTCCGCGGTGTGCGTGAAGAACGCCCGCAGACCCTCCCAGAGTTGCCGGTCCGCCGGCAGCCCCGGCTGCACACCCGCCTGCACGGCTGCGACCAGCGCTTTCGCCTCACGCCTGATGCAGGCGGAGAAGAGTTCGTCCTTGGAGTTCAGGTAGAGATAGACCAACGGCTTGGACACGCCCGCCAGCTCGGCGATCTCGTCCATCGACGCGGCACGGAACCCCCGCTGCCCGAAGATCTGCACCGCGGCGTCCATCATCTGCTGCTCACGCACCGCGCGCGGCATCCGTTTGCTCTTCACAGCACCCACGTCGACTTCCTCCCGCCCCCGATGCGCCACTCCGCGGTAAGCGTACGGCGCGGGGCGCCTCACCGTCGTACGGAGCAGGCCCGCCCCGGCCCGCGGGGCCGGAAGCCGCCGCCCCACGACGCACGGGAGCGCCCCCGGACCCGTCGGGACCGGAGGCGCTCCAGAGTGTCGTGCGTGTGCGGTTACGCGGCGACCGGCACGCGCTCCGGCTCGGCGGCCGGCACCTCGTCGTCGACCGGGGAGGCCGAGGCCGAGTTGTACGCGTCGTGGTCGAGGATCTTCTCGCGGGCCGAGACGATCACCGGAATCAGAGCCTGGCCGGCCACGTTCGTCGCCGTCCTCATCATGTCCAGGATCGGGTCGATGGCCATCAGCAGGCCGACGCCCTCCAGCGGGAGGCCCAGCGTGGACAGGGTGAGGGTCAGCATGACCGTGGCGCCGGTCAGACCGGCGGTGGCCGCCGAACCGATCACCGAGACGAACGCGATGAGGATGTAGTCACCGACACCCAGCTGCACGTCGAAGATCTGCGCGATGAAGATCGCGGCGAGCGCCGGGTAGATCGCGGCGCAGCCGTCCATCTTGGTGGTCGCGCCGAACGGGACGGCGAAGGAGGCGTACTCCTTCGGGACGCCGAGGCGCTCGGTGACCTTCTGGGTGACCGGCATCGTGCCGACGGAGGAGCGGGAGACGAAGGCCAGCTGGATCGCGGGCCAGGCGCCCTTGAAGAACTGGAGCGGGCTGACCTTGGCGACGGTGGCGAGCAGCAGCGGGTAGACGCCGAACATCACCAGGGCGCAGCCGATGTAGACGTCGGCGGTGAACGTCGCGTACTTGCCGATCAGGTCCCAGCCGTAGTCGGCGATGGCGTAGCCGATGAGGCCGACGGTGCCGAGGGGGGCGAGGCGGATGACCCACCACAGGGCCTTCTGGAGGAGCTCCAGGACCGACTCGCTGAGGGTGAGGATCGGCTGGGCCTTCTCGCCGAGCTGAAGGGCGGCGATACCGGCGACGGCGGCCATGAAGACGATCTGGAGGACGTTCAGCTCGGTGAACGGCGTGATCACGTTGTCCGGGATGATGCCGGTCAGGAAGTCGAGCCAGGAGCCGGAGTGCTCGGGGAGCTTGCCGTCCTTGGGCGTGAGGCCGGTACCGGAGCCCGGGTTGGTGATCAGGCCGATCGCGAGGCCGATGGCGACCGCGATGAGCGAGGTGATCATGAACCAGAGCAGGGTGCGGGTGGCCAGCCTGGCGGCGTTGTTGACCTTGCGCAGGTTGGTGATCGACACCAGGATCGCGAAGAAGACGAGGGGCGCGACGGCCAGCTTCAGCAGCTGGACGAAGATGTGGCCGACCTTGTCGAGCGTGGTGTAGAGCCAGTCGATGTCCTGGCTGCGGGCGAGCCAGCCGAGCAGGACGCCGAGCACGAGGCCGGCGACGATCTGGACCCAGAACGGGACCTTGGGTATGCGGAAACCGGAGCCGGAGGGCTCAGCGGTGGTGGACGCGGGGTTCGCGGACACGGACACACTCCAGATGTGACGCATCGGGACGCACGGGGACGGTGCGGGGGACGGGGGTGCGGCGCCCGCGTCGGGGGCGGCGCCGCTGCATGATGCCGGTATCAGACGTTGCGGCAACAGACCGCGGACATACAGCGGCAGAGATCGACATGCAGGCGCTCCACGAGCGGGATGCTCGTGGCAGGTCGGAGGCGCACAGCTGTCTTCATGTCGAACACGTTAACACTTGAACTTTGAGAACCTCAAAGGTCTTCTTTGGGCCCGGAGAATGGGCCGGGCCCCGCCCACCGGCCCCGGGAACGCGAGAAACCCCAGTACAGGAGCGCTCGCTCCGGTGCTGGGGTTTCGAGAAGAAAGGCGAGGGGTGTGAGGAAGCTTACAAAGTCCTTACGCGGCCCTCACGCCGCCGCCACGGGGACCTGCCCGACCGGGTTCCGACCCCTGCCGGGTTCCGGTCCCTGCCGGGTTCCACTCCCGACCGGGTTCCGGTCCCTGCCGGGTTCCGGTCCCTACTGGGCGACGTCCTCGCGGGTGCGGTTCGCCTCGAGGCGGGCCTTGGCGCGGTCGACCGAGGACACGATCTGCTCGGACATCTCGTCACGCTGCTTGCGCAGGAGTACGTAGCTGAGCGGCGCGGAGAGCACCAGCGCGAGCAGGACGACCCAGACGATGTTGGATCCTCCCGCGCCGGCGGGGATGAGCCCGAAGTTGACGGCGATGGCGGCGACGACGAGGCAGCCGACGAAGATGCTCAGACGCATCGCGGTGTACCGGACGGTTGCACTCGGCTTGGCAGCGGACACAGCTGGCCTTCTCTCTACGTACGACAGTCCTGCCCGACCAGTGAAGCATGCCCCACAATCGATCAGTTCGGAGGGCTGCGCCAACCACCCCGCCGGGGGCGGGATCAGCCGAGCGGCAGCAGCATGATGACATCGTCGCGGTCGTCGCCGTCGGCCACCCGGATCGCCCCCGGCACCCGCCCGACCTCCTTGTATCCGCAGGCACTGTAGAAGCGGTCGGCGCCCGTGCCGCCGCGGCAGGTGAGGCGGATGGCCTCGATGCCGTCGATGGAACGGGCGGCGTCGGCGGCCGCGGCCATCAGGTCGCGGCCGTAGCCGCGGCCCTGGTGGCGGGGATGGACCATGACGGTGTAGATCCAGAGCCAGTGCGCCATCAGCCGGTGCGTGTTGTGGGTGAGGAAGGCCGTGGCGGCGATGGCGCCCTCCTCGTCGTAGCCGACGAGGATCCGGGTGCGGCCCTCGGCCATGGACACGAGGTGCTTGACCAGTGCGGGCCGTACGTCCTCCGCCGTGACGGGCGGCACGAAGCCCACCGCTCCGCCCGCGTTGGACACATCGGACCAGAGTTCGGCTATGCCGTCGCGGACCGACCGGTCGAACTTCGGGTCCAGTTCAAATGTAAGTGCCATAGGTACAGATTAACCATTACTCGCCGTCTGCCCAACCACCGTCCGGAACGCGAGAAAGCTCCGGCCGGGGACGGCGGCCGGAGCTTTCGTACAGCGCTGCGCGCGCGACGGGGCGCGCGACGGGTCAGACCCGCATCGGCTGCGGCGACTCGCGCCGCCCGGCGTCCGGGCCCGGGTACTCGCGGATGATCTCGTACCGGGTGTTGCGCTCCACGGGCCGGAAGCCGGCGTCGCGGATCAGGTCCAGCAGATCCTCACGGCCCAGCTTGTTCGGCGTGCCGTAGTTGTCCGCGTCGTGCGTGATCTTGTACTCGACGACCGAGCCGTCCATGTCGTCCGCACCGTGCTGGAGGGCGAGCTGGGCGGTCTGCACGCCGTGCATGACCCAGAAGACCTTGACGTGCGGGACGTTGTCGAACAGCAGCCGGGAGACCGCGAAGGTCTTCAGCGCCTCGGCGCCGGTCGCCATCGTCGTGCGCGCCTGGAGCTTGTTGCGGACCTTGCCGTCCTTCATGTCCACGAAGTCGTGCTGGTAGCGCAGCGGGATGAAGACCTGGAAGCCGCCGGTCTCGTCCTGGAGCTCACGCAGCCGCAGCACGTGGTCGACGCGGTGACGGGGCTCCTCGATGTGCCCGTACAGCATCGTCGCCGGGGTCTTGAGGCCCTTCTCGTGCGCGAGCCGGTGGATGCGCGACCAGTCCTCCCAGTGGGTGGCGTGGTCGACGATGTGCTGGCGGACCTCCCAGTCGAAGATCTCCGCGCCGCCGCCGGTCAGCGACTCCAGACCGGCCTCGATGAGCTCGTCGAGGATCTCGGAGGCGGACAGCCCGGAGATGGTCTCGAAGTGGTGGATCTCGGTGGCGGTGAACGCCTTGAGGGAGACCTGCGGCAGCGCTTCCTTCAGCGCGCTCAGCGAACGCGGGTAGTAGCGCCACGGCAGGGTGGGGTGCAGCCCGTTGACGATGTGCAGCTCGGTGAGGCTCTCGCCCTCCATCGCCTTCGCGAGCCGGACGGCCTCCTCGATGCGCATCGTGTACGCGTCCTTCTCCCCCGGCTTGCGCTGGAAGGAGCAGTACGCGCACGAGGCGGTGCACACGTTGGTCATGTTGAGGTGGCGGTTGACGTTGAAGTGGACGACGTCGCCGTTCTTCCGCGTACGCACCTCATGGGCCAGTCCGCCCAGCCAGGCCAGGTCGTCGGACTCGTAGAGCGCGATCCCGTCCTCGCGGGACAGTCGTTCGCCGTCCCGGACCTTCTGCTCCAGCTCGCGCTTGAGTCCCGCGTCCACTAGGGCGCCTCCCATTTCCTCTTCGTAACAGACTCAGATCACCGTACGCCTAGGGTCTCCCGTTCGGATCAGGGCGGGTCAGCGTGCCGGACCCCGCGGGCCCGGCCCGGTCCGGACGAGAGACCCCCGGGGGCTGTCCCGCAGTTCCTGGCGGGACGGCCCTCAGCCCTCTTCGGGAAGGTCTCCGACCCGGTTCTCCCACTTGGTGGAGAGCACGATCGTCGTACGCGTACGGGAGACGCCCTTGGTGCCGCTGAGCCGGCGGATGGTCTTCTCCAGGCCGTCCACGTCACCGACCCGGACCTTGAGCATGTAGGAGTCGTCGCCCGCGATGAACCAGGCGTCCTCGATCTCGGCGAGGTCCTTCAGCCGGCGGGCCACGTCCTCGTGGTCGGCGGCGTCCGAGAGCGAGATGCCGATCAGGGCCGTGACCCCGAGGCCGAGCGAGGCCGCGTCGACGGTGGCGCGGTATCCGGTGATGACACCGGCGGTTTCCAGCCGGTTGATGCGGTCGGTGACGCTGGGCCCGGAGAGCCCGACGAGCCGTCCCAGCTCGGCGTACGAGGCCCTGCCGTTCTCCCTGAGGGCCTGAATGAGCTGCCTGTCCACCGCGTCCATGTGACTGAAACCTTCCATTGTTCAGCAGTTTCGCGAGTCTATGTGTAGAATCTAAGGCATGCAGGCTCCACGGCCTGCAAATCTTTCCGAACTTCCCAAAAACGCTTTCGAATCTTCAGGAGTGGATACACCGTGTACACGATCGAGATGGCCTACGCCCGGATGCGCGAGCTGCAGGACCTGGCCAACCGCTCGCGTGCCCACCAGCCCGCCACGGCCCACCGGGCCGGACTGACGCGCAGGCTGCGCGCCCCCAAGAAGCGCTGACCCCGCCCGGATCAGCCACGAGAGCCGCCACCGAGCTCTCCCTCCCAGCGGCGGTACAGCTGGTGCGGCACCCCCGCCGCGTCCAGCACCCGCCCGGCGACGAAGTCCACCAGATCCTGGATGTGTGTCGCCCCCGCGTAGAACGCCGGAGAGGCGGGCAGCACGACCGCGCCCGCCTCGTCCAGGGCCACCATGTGCCGCAGCGTCTGCCCGTTCAGCGGGGTCTCGCGCACGGCGACGACCAGCTTCCGCCGCTCCTTGAGCGTCACGCTCGCGGCCCGTTGCAGCAGATCCTTCGAGAGCCCGAGCGCCACCCCGGCCACACAGGCCGTCGACGCGGGCACGATCAGCATCCCCTTCGCCGGATACGACCCCGAGGACGGCCCCGCGGCCAGATCACCGGCCGCCCAGTGCCGTACACCGGACACGTCCACGTCGAAGGTGTGCGGCTTCCCGTCCGCCCCGCGGGCCAGCCAGGCGGCCAGGTCCTCCCGCCAGTGCGCGTCGCGGAACGCGATCCCGGTCTCGTCCAGCAGCGTCAGCCGCGAGGCCCGGCTCACCACCAGGTCGACGCTCTCCCCCGCGGCCAGCAGGCCACGCAGCACGGAAGCGGCGAACGGGGTGCCCGAAGCGCCTGAAACCCCGACAATCCAAGGCTTTCGCCGCTGCTGACTCACTGAAGTCCCGGAATCCACACCCCCGAGCCTATCCGGGACCCCGATCCGGCGAGGTGTCAGGAGTTCACGGCCGTGCCGGGCGGCCCACGGGCATTACACCGTCAGGCCGCGCACCAGCAGATCCAGCAGCGCGCACGCGAAGAGCGCGATCCCGATGAACCCGTTGACCTGGAAGAACGCCCGGTTCAGCCGCGACAGATCGTGCGGCCGCACCACCCGGTGCTCGTACACGAAGGCCACGGCGACGATCACCATGCCCACCCAGTAGAAGAGCCCGGCCTCCGTGGCCAGGCCGAACCAGACCAGCAGGCCCGTCGTCACGACGTGGCAGACCCGCGCGCCCCACAGCGCCGCCGGCACGCCGAAGCGCGCCGGGACGGACAGCACTCCGTGGGCGCGGTCGGCCTGGACGTCCTGGCAGGCGAAGATCAGGTCGAAGCCGCCGATCCACACACCGACGGCAAGACCCAGGATGACCGCGTCCCACGACCAGCTGCCCGTCACGGCCAGCCAGGCGCCGACCGGCCCCATGGCCTGGGCGATACCGAGGATCGCGTGCGGGTAGTTCGTGAACCGCTTGCCGTACGGGTAGACGACCATCGGGATCACGGCGACCGGCGCCAGCGCCAGACAGAGCGGGTTGAGCAGGGCCGCCGCCCCGAGGAACACGACGACGGCGACCAGCGCGCCCGTCCACGCCGACTTCACCGACACCGCGCCGGTCACCAGCTCACGGCCGGCGGTGCGCGGGTTCCGGGCGTCGATCTCGCGGTCGATGATCCGGTTCGCGGCCATCGCGAACGTGCGCAGGCCGACCATCGCGACGGTGACGAGCAGCAGCGTCATCCACTGGACGGACCCGTCGTCCAGGAACATCGCGGTCAGCGCGGCGATGTAGGCGAAGGGCAGCGCGAAGACCGAGTGCTCGATCATCACGAGCCGCAGGAACGCCCTGACCTTGCTGTTCGGTTGTGCGGGGCCGGAGCCCAGGGTCGCTTCGGCGGCGCTCACAGTCCGTATTCCTTCCAGCGGCGGTCGACCTTCGCCGCCGTGTCCGGGTCGGACTCGACCATGTCCGGCCAGCCCCCGTCCCGGGTGTAGCCCTCCTCGGGCCACTTCTTCGTCGCGTCGATGCCCGCCTTGCCGCCCCAGAACTGCTGGTACGAGGCGTGGTCGAGGTGGTCGACCGGTCCCTCGGCGACGGTGAGGTCACGCGCGTAGTCGGTGTTGCCGAGCGCCCGCCAGGACACCTCGTGCAGATCGTGGACGTCGCAGTCGGAGTCCACGACGACGATCAGCTTCGTCAGCGACATCATGTGCGCACCCCAGATCGCGCTCATCACCTTCTGGGCGTGCTTGGGGTACTTCTTGTCGATCGAGACGATCGCACAGTTGTGGAAACCACCGGACTCGGGCAGGTGGTAGTCCACGATGTCCGGCACGATGATCTTGAGCAGCGGCAGGAAGAACCGTTCGGTGGCCCGCCCCAGCGGACCGTCCTCGGTCGGCGGCCGGCCCACGACGATGGACTGGAGCAGCGGCCGCTTCCGCATGGTCACGCAGTCGATGGTCAGTGCGGGGAACGGTTCCTGCGGCGTGTAGAAGCCGGTGTGGTCGCCGAAAGGCCCCTCGGGAAGCATCTCCCCGGGTTCCAGCCAGCCCTCGATGACGACTTCGGCGTTGGCCGGGACCTGGAGCGGCACGGTCTTGCAGTCGACCATCTCGATGCGCTTGCCCTGGATGAACCCGGCGAAGAGGTACTCGTCGATGTCCCCGGGCAGCGGCGCGGTGGAGGCGTACGTGACCGCGGGCGGCGCGCCGAAGGCGATGGCGACGGGCAGCCGCTCGCCGCGCTTGGCGGCGACCTGGTAGTGGTTGCGGCTGTCCTTGTGGATCTGCCAGTGCATGCCGATGGTGCGGCGGTCGTGGCGCTGGAGGCGGTAGAGCCCCAGGTTGCGGACGCCGGTCTCGGGGTGCTTGGTGTGGGTGAGCCCCAGGTTGAAGAAGGAGCCGCCGTCCTTGGGCCAGGTGAACAGCGCGGGCAGCCGGTCCAGGTCCACGTCGTCGCCGGTGAGGACGACCTCCTGGACGGGCGCGTTCTCGCTCTTCACCTTCTTCGGCGGTACGTGCACCATCGTGCCGAGCTTGCCGAAGGCCTCCCGTACGCCGACGAAGCCGTGCGGCAGTTCGGGCTTGAGCAGTCCGCCGATCTTGTCGCTGATGTCGGCGTAGGACTTCAGCCCGAGGGCCTTGAGGAGGCGCTTGTCGGTGCCGAACACGTTCATGGCGAGGGGCATCGAGGACCCCTTGACGTTCTCGAAGAGCAGCGCGGGCCCACCGGCCTTGTTCACCCGGTCGACGATCTCACCGACCTCCAGGTAGGGGTCGACCTCGGCCTTGATGCGCTTGAGCTCGCCCTCGCGCTCCAGGGCCCGGAGGAGGGAACGAAGATCGTCGTAAGCCATGCCGTCCAGTCTGTCATCCCGCCCGCCGTCGGCCGCCGGGGCTCCCCCGGGTCGCGGGCCGCGCCTCTCCGCGGGATGCGGTGTCCCGCGGAGAAGCGGCCGCGCCGCGGGGCCCGGCCGGCGCGAGGGCGTGGCCCTGCGGGCCGGGCCGGTGCGGCGTGCACGGCCCTATGGGGCCGGCCGACCGGTGGGCGGGCGTGCCCCCCGTGGGCCGGGCCTGTGCGGCGGCGTCAGCAGGCGCCGAGGTCCTCCCAGACGCCCCATTCGCCGGTGCTGCCGGGCTGCTCACCCTGCGTCCACCACTTGGCGCGCCAGGTGTGGTCGCCCAGGGACGCGGTGTCGCCGCCGTTGTAGATCCGGCCGGCCTCCCAGGCGGACGCCGCGCAGTCGCCCGGGTCGCCCGGGCCGCCGGGGTCGCCCGGGCCGGTGCCGCCGCCGATCTGCACGTCGACGCAGGCGTAGAAGGCGTTGGCCGTGTCGGAGATGTTCCAGACGGCGAGGACCTTCTGCCGGCCGGTGAGGGAGCCGAAGTCGACCCGGTGGGTGACGGTGGCTCCGGGCTGGGCGCCGCCGTCGTTGAACTGCGCCACCTTGGTCCCGCCGACGAAGTACTGCCAGCTGCTCGTCGCGTGCCGGGCGGTCAGCTGCCAGGAGAAGTCGGCCGAGCTGCCGACCGGTGTGGCCTTCCAGTTCTTGCTGTCGTCGTCGAGCTCCGCGAAGTCCGCGTGGCCGCCGCTGCAGCTCGTCAGGCCCTTGGGGCCCTCGACGCTCTGCGGCTCGTACTTGATCTGACCGCAGTCGACGACGCCCGCGGCGCACTGGGCCTGACGGCTCGGAGGTGAGGAGACGTATCCGTGCGCACTCGCGGTGGTGGCGGGCAGGGCCACCGCGATGAGGGGGGCGATGCCCGCGCCGATCACGAGGGCCAGTCTTCGCTTGGCGTTCATGCCAACTCCTTCGCTGAAGGGGCTGCCGAAGGCAACGGCAGCGTCAGGACGCGCCCGCACCGGCGTGGTCCCGTGGCGTGATGCGTACCGGGCACGGTGAACACACGGGTGCGGCCGGTGGCGAGGGGGGCGCCGCCCCGCAGACCCTTCGCGCGCCGCCGGTCACGCACTGTCGACCGGGGCTCACCTTTAGGTCTAGACCATACTCGGGGCGGGACGTCCGTCAAGAGGACGCACCACCCGCGACCGCGTCACGCCGATCGCGGCCTTCCACCGTCAATGCCCCTTCCGCGTAGGCCTGTTGACGGCACGCGGCGAAGCCGGCCCCCGCGCGGGGGCCATGAGGCCTTTCGGGGAGAAGAGCGAGGAATCTTCGGAGCCCCGGACAGCCGACGCCCGGTCACGCCCGGCCGGGCCCCGAACCCCGGCCCGCTCCCCCGAGGACGTAACGGACACCCGCTACTCTGGGCGCGTCACCGGGGCGGTGCATCGCCCCGCCAACTCTCCTCGGGGGGACCTCTCCACCATGCTCCGGGCCCTGATCTATCTCCTGCCCCTGGCGCTGACGATCTACGCGTTCATCGACTGCCTGAACACCCCGGAGGACGAGGCCAAGCACCTGCCGAAGGTCGCCTGGGTCTTCATCATCCTGCTGTTCTGGATCGTCGGCCCGATCGTGTGGCTGGCCGCGGGCAAGCTGCGCCAGGTGCCCGAGGGAGGCCGTACACCCTCCGAATGGCACCGCGGCCACCGCCGGCAGTGGGTGGCACCCGACGACAACCCCGACTTCCTGAAGTCGCTCAAGGACGAGAACGAGAAGGACGAGGCCGTCCTCAAGGACTGGGAGGCGGACCTGCGCCGCCGCGAGGACGAGCTCAAGCGGCGGGAGAGCGGCCCGGAGACGCCCCCGCCCGCCACCTGATCCCGGACACGCCGCAGCGCTCGATCACGATCGTTCGAAAATCTTCACCCTCCTCCAACACCCGGTCGATATCCTGGTGTTGACGGGCCAACAGATCGGGGCGGGGCGGCGGCGCTGGGGGTGCTGTGGAGCGAGACCTGTACGGGCGCGAGGCAATTTTCGGTGACGACGGACTCGCGGCGCGCCTGACCGGTCTCACTCCGCACGGTGCGCGACGGGTCACCTGCGAACACGGAGACGACCCGCCCGTCGTGGTGCTGACCGGCGGCCGGGGCATGGGCAAGACGGCCGCGCTCAAACAACTGCGCAGCCTGTACCGGGAGATCACACCGGTCGCACTCGTGGACTGCGAGGCCGTACGGCCGCCCGCGGACCCGGGCCCCGGCTGGACACCCGTGACGGCCGTGCTGCCCGAACTGGCCACACAGCTCACGGCGCGGGTGCACGCGGCCCGCCCGGTGCAGTTCCCCCGCCTCGCCCTGGGTCTCGTGGCGGTGGCCTCGGTGTCCTGGCGGCGGGAGGACGAGTCCCGGGCCCAGCGCGACCTCCAGTCGCTCGGGCCCGTCCTGGCGACGCTCGACACCCGGGCCGACACCGCGACGGGCTGGGTCACCAAGGTCCTGACGAAGCTCGCGGCCGGGGCGTTCGACTCGATGGCGCCGATGGCGGGCCTGGTCGCCGAGGCGACCGTGGAGACGGTGCTGGAGGAGACGTTCAGCCGGTTCCAGCGGCGCTCGGCGCAGTGGTACGGAACCTATCCGCAGGCAGGCGGCAACGGGCGCATCGGACTGCGGCAGCTCGCCGTCGACTTCGAACGCGGCGGCGATCTGCGCCGCCGCGCCGAGGACCACCTGGTGCTGGCCCTGGTCGCGGACCTGACGCGGGCCTACCGCGGCATGGCGCGCGGCGCCCGGCGCGGCCGCCCCGTCCTGCTCCTCGACAACGCCCACACCCCACTGGGCCGGCAGCTCGTCGAACCCCTCCTCCGGCAGCGCGCGGGCGGCGTGCGCGATCAGATCGCCCTGTTCGCGTCCTCGCGCGTCCACGACCACGCGGGGCTGAGCCACGCGGTGCGCCGGCGGCTGCCCGAGGTGGCACACGCCTCGCACTGGACGCGGGGCACGGAGGTGACGTCCGGCATCCTGGCCGTCGGCCTCACCCCGCTGGACGCCGCCCATGTGCGCTCCGCGCTCGACCGGCACGACCCGCGCGGCCGTACCCCGGCCGGGCTGGCGCGCGGGATCCACCGGCTGACCGGGGGCCGCCCGCTGGGGGTGGCCCTGCTGGCGCAGGCTGCGGGCGAGTCGCCGGACCAGGGCGGCCTGGTGCCGGGGGCGCTGCTGGAGCGCACGGTGGAGCTGCGGGAGGACCGGCCGCCCGTCCGGGTCGCCGACGAGCTGCTGGAACGGCTGCTGCCCGGTCAGCGCCCGGAGGTGCTGGGCGTGCTGGCCGCCGCGCACGGCGAGGAGTCGGCCCGGCTGCTGGCCGCGACCCGGCTGCGCGGGGAGTCCCTGGACGGCGATGTGGCGCTGCGGGTACGGGACGCGCTGCGGGCCGAGGACTGGCCGGTGGGGCCGGAGCACTTCGTCGCCGATCCGCTGCTGCGCTCGCTGCTGCTGCACCGGCTGCGCTTCCAGGACGACGACCCGCCGTACTACGCGGTGTGGCGCGCGGTGCACGAGACGCTGCGTTCGGCGTACGCCGCCGGGGGCAGCTGCCCGAGCGAACCGCACCGCCTGCACCAGGAGCTGGTACTGGGCGCGGCGGAGGACTGCGTGACGCATCTGCGAGTGCGGTTCGCCCGGCCCGACGTGCTGAGCTGGCTCGACGCGCTGCGCTTCATCGCCTCGGCCCCCTGCCCCCGCCCGCCCGGCAGCACCGGGCCCGATCCGCGGCGGGCCGTCGCGCTGGGCCGGGCGGCCGCCTCCGACGAGGAACGGGACGCGCTCGCCGGGCTCGACGAACGGGCCGCCGAACTCCAGTTGCAGCTGCGGCGGCTGCTGCACGCCGTGTGGCTGCTGTCCGATCCGCTGGCCCTGCCCGACGAAGAGGTGATCGACAAGATGGCGCACGAGCTGCGGCAGCTGTCCGGCAGGCATCCCACGGGGCACTCGGTGCTCTGGGACGCGGCGACGCACTGGCCGCGCGACCTGCGCGACTGGCGGGCACTGTCCATGCCGCCCGGCGCGCCCGTGCCCGTCCGGGCCGGGCAGCCGGGTCCGGGGAACGGTGGCCCGGATGCGTAACCCGCTGCGGTACCGGCTGTGGTGGACCACCCGGCAGAAGATCATCACCTCGGTCGTCGTGGCCGCCCTGCTGGTCACGGCCGGCTGGTACGGGGCGGACCGGCTGACCGAGCCCGAGGACCGGTCCTGCGCGACGGGGGTCTCCCGCCCGCAGGACAGCGACGAGTGCGTCGGGGTGTCCGGGGACGGCTACGACTTCGGGCAGCCGCAGCTGACCGAGGTCGCCGCGGCCATCGGCCGGGAGAACAGCACCCTGAAGGCCGGCCGGTACGCGACGGTCGCGCTGCTGCTCCCGCTGACCTCGACCGACGCGTCCATGCGGACGAAGGTGCTGCACGAGCTCCAGGGCGCGTTCGCCGCGCAGTACCGGTCCAACCACCGGGCGAACGGCCAGGTCCCGCAGATCCGGCTGGTCCTCGCCAACACCGGGAGCAACAGCCTGCTGTGGCAGCCCGTGGTGGACCGGCTGCTGACGATGACGGGAGCCCCGCACCGGCTGCGTGCGGTGTCCGGGGTCGCGATCAGCAGTACGCAGGCCAAGGAGGCGGTGAAGGAGCTGACCGGCGCCGGGATTCCGGTGGTGGGCTCCACGATCACCGCCGACGACATCGCCAACGGCCCCTCGGGCGACCCGTTCCCGGGCCTCGCCCGGGTGTCCCCCACCAACCGGGACGAGGCCCGCGCCCTGGCCTCCTTCGGTGAGGTCA
Source organism: Streptomyces sp. NPDC091416 (assembly GCF_044756845.1). Taxonomy (NCBI): domain Bacteria; kingdom Bacillati; phylum Actinomycetota; class Actinomycetes; order Kitasatosporales; family Streptomycetaceae; genus Streptomyces; species Streptomyces sp. NPDC091416. Next base: position 111,360 of record NZ_JBIVTU010000014.1, on the reverse strand, counting down.
AGGCCGACAAGGCGCTGCTGGTGCAGGACACCCGCAGCGGCGACCACTACACGGACACCCTGAAGTCGGCGTTCAGCACGCTGCTGAAGGGCTCGAAGTACGAGCCGCAGCTGTTCACCTCGCGGAAGGATCCGTACGACGAGGGGACCACGGCCAACACGTTCGAGCAGATCACCCACCTCATCTGCGACACGGACGCGGACACGGTGTTCTTCGCCGGGCGCCATGTGCAGCTGCGCCAGTTCGTCAACGCGCTGGGCGCGCGCGGCTGCCAGAACCGCCGCTTCACCGTCCTCACCGGCGACGAGGGCTCCTACCTGGGCGACGACACGAAGCTCGACCGGAACGCGCTGCGCCGCAAGGTGACGGTCCGCTACGCCTCGCTGGCGCACCCGGACGCCTGGCCCGCGGTGGCGGCGGGGAAGAAGAAGCCGGCCGGCGGTTCGGCGCAGGACTACCGGGCGTTCACCGATCTGCTGGCCGAGGTGGGCAAGAAGCCGGTCGGCCCGATCGGGCCGACCGCGCACGACGACCTGACCGACGGGCAGCTGATCATCGCCCATGACGCGATGACCCTGGCGGTCGCCGGGATCCGGCGGGCGACCACGGACGGGAAGGAACTGCCGGACATGGAGGACGTGGGCGGCCAGTGGCCCCGCGTGAAGGGCTCGCTGCGGGTGCGGGGGGCCAGCGGCTGGATCTGCCTGGACAACCACGGCAACCCGTACAACAAGGCCGTCCCGGTGGTGGAGCTGGCACCGGACCCGCCGCACCAGCGGTTCTCGGCACTGGCGTGGCCCGAGGGGGCGCCGCCGAAGGAGCAGTGCCTGCCCCCGGCCTCGGCGCCCTGACCCGCGATACGCGAACGGCTGCCCGCCCCGCCGGAGCGGGAACGGGCAGCCGTGGTGTCCGCGACGGGTCTCAGACGCCGGCGTAGGAGTGCTTGCCGGTGACGAAGATGTTGACGCCGTAGTAGTTGAAGATCCAGCAGCCGAAGGCGATCAGCGCCAGGTAGGCGGCCTTGCGGCCCTTCCATCCCGCCGTCGCGCGGGCGTGCAGGTAGCACGCGTACGCGACCCAGGTGATGAAGGACCAGACCTCCTTGGGGTCCCAGCCCCAGTAGCGGCCCCAGGCGTCGCCGGCCCAGATCGCGCCCGCGATGATCGTGAACGTCCACAGCGGGAAGACCGCCGCGTTGATCCGGTACGAGAACTTGTCGAGGCTGGAGGCGGACGGCATCCGGGAGAGCACGGAGTGGGCGAACGCACCCGGCTCACCGCCGTTGGCGATCTTGCTCTCGTAGCTGTCGCGGAAGAGGTAGATGAGCGTGCCGATGCCGCCGATGAAGAACACGGCGCCGCAGATGATGGCGGTGGAGACGTGGATCCACAGCCAGTACGAGTGCAGCGCGGGCACCAGCTGGTCGCTGGAGGTGTAGAGCACCGTGGTCGCGAGGCCGAGGTCCAGCAGGACGGCCGTGACCAGGATCAGGCCCATCCAGCGGACGTTCTTCTTCAGCGCGAGCAGAGCCAGGTACGCGCCGACCGCCACCGTGGAGAACGTGATGGAGAACTCGTACATGTTGCCCCAGGGGGCGCGCTGCACGGACAGGGCACGGGAGACGACCCCGCCCGCCTGGATCAGGAAGGCCAGCACGGTCATGGAGACCGCGATCCGCCCGTAGAGGTCGCCCTTGAAGGTGCCGCCCGCGGCGCCGGGACCGTCCGGCACGTCGCGTGATCCGGCCGCGGACCGGGTGACGATCTTCGGCCGCTCCAGGACGGCGGTGCTGCCGCCCTTCTGCGCGACCTGGACCTTCACCGTGCCGGCGGCGGCCTGCTCGGCCGTCAGTGAGGCGGCGGTGCGGCCGACCTTGCTGCGGGACCCGAACACCCACTCCGCGATGTGCGCGAAGAAGGCCAGGGTGTAGACGGCCATCGACGAGTAGATCAGCACATTGCTGGTGTGTGCCAGATTCTCGTTGGTTGCGGCGGCGAGATTCACTTCTCAGCCCCTTCGGAAGGTTCTGCGGAGGACGCGGCGACGACGTGGGTGCCGGAATCCGGATCGGTGTCGGGGTCGGTGTCTGGGCCGGGCGCCGTGGGCGCGACGGCGTTGAGCGTGACCGCGAGATCGGCCAGCTCCTCGGGAAGCTTCGCGGACTCGCTGCGGCCGAGCCCCGCCATTTCGACGACGGTGACGCCGTCGGCGCCGCGTACGGCACGGATCCAGACCCGGCGGCGCTGGATGAACAGCGAGCCGGCCAGTCCGGCGATCGCGCCGATGGCTCCGGTGAGCGCCCAGCCGCTGGCGGGCTGCTCCGAGATCTGGAAGCTCGCCCACTCCTGGAGGCCCTCGAAGGTGATGGAGCCGGCTCCGTCGGGCAGCTTCATCGTCTCGCCGACCAGCAGCCGCTGCTTGAGCTGCTCGCCCTTGGAGTCCTTGAACTCCTTCATCTTCGACTTGTCGAGCTGGTAGACGTTCTGCGCCAGTCCGGAGTCGACGCCCAGCGAGCCGTGGAAGCCGTTCAGCGCGAGGACCGGCATGTCGGCGGCCGGGAACTGCGAGAACATCGTGCCCTTGCCGCTGCCCGCGAAGGTCGGCACGAAGAAGGCCTGGAAGCCCAGCTGGTCCTTCTTGCCGTTCTTGTCGCGGTACCCGTCCATCACCTTGATCGCACCGGACGAGGTGACGTTGTTGTCGAGGGGCAGCAGCGGCACGGCGGCCTTGTAGACCTCCTTGCCCCTGCCGTCCTTGACGGAGACGACGGGCGCGTAGCCGTGGGCGTTGAGGTAGACCTTCGTACCGTCGACGACCAGGGGTTCGTTGACCTTGATGACCTTCTTCTTCGGCTTGCCGTAGGCGCCTTCGGAGTACGTCACGCGCGCCTCGTACGTCCGGGGCGTGCCGACCTGCGGGCCGTTGCGCTCGTACGTGCCGATGAAGTCGTCGAGGGTGAAGCTGAAGGGCGCCAGCGCGTCCTCGTCGAAGAGCGAGCCGGACTTGAAGTTGTCGTACTGCGTGATCGTGTTGGAGAACCCGTCGCCCTCGACGATCAGCTTGGCGCCCTCGGACTTGTAGAGCTGTCCCCAGGCGAAGGCCACCAGCATCACGATGAGCGCGATGTGGAACATCAGGTTCCCGGCCTCGCGCAGATAGCCCTTCTCGGCCGCGACCGCGTTCCCGTCGACGTGGGCCCGGTAGCGGCGCTTGCGCATCATCCTGAGCGCGGCCTCGTGGACCTGCCCGGGCTCGGCCTCGGTGCGCCAGGTGGTGTACGCGGGCAGCCGGGCCAGGCGCTTGGGGGCGCCCGGCGGGCGGCTGCGCAGCTGGCCGATGAACGTGCCGGTGCGCGGCACGATGCAGCCGATGAGGGAGACGAACAGCAGGATGTAGATCGCGGAGAACCACACCGAGCTGTAGACGTCGAAGAACTGGAGCTTCTCGTAGATCGGCGAGACGGTGGTGTGCAGTCCCTTGAAGGTCTGCACCTTGAGTTCGTCGACGCTGTTCTGCGGGATCAGCGAGCCGGGAATGGCGCCGAGCGACAGCAGGAAGAGCAGGATCAGCGCGACCCGCATCGAGGTCAGCTGACGCCAGAACCAGCGCACCCAGCCGATGATCCCCATGGCGGGAAGGCTCGCCAGGACCTCCTCGCGCGGCGCGGTGGAGAGCTGGGAGCCGGCGGCTCCGAGCTCCCGGGCGGTCTCCCGGTCCTGCTCGGCGCGCACCTCCCGCTCATCGGGGTGCTCGCGCTCCTGGGACGGGTTGGACGTGGTGTTGCTCATCGGTACTCAGATCCCCACCGTGAAGCCGGCGGACCAGCCCTGTAGTTCCTGCATCATGCTGCCCCACACGCCGGTCAGCAGGAGCAGCCCGGTCACGATCATCATGCCGCCGCCGATGCGCATGACCCATGCGTAGTGGCGCTTGACCCAGCCGAAGGCGCCGAGCGCCTTGCGGAAGGCGACGGCCGCGAGCACGAAGGGGATGCCGAGGCCGAGGCAGTACGCGACGGTCAGTATCGCTCCGCGGCCGGCGGTTCCCTGGTCCATCGCGAGGATGCTCACCGAGCTCAGCGTCGGGCCGAGGCAGGGTGTCCAGCCGATCCCGAAGAGCGCGCCGAGCAGCGGGGCGCCCACCAGGCCGGTGACCGGCTTCTTGTGGATGCGGAACTCGCGCTGGGTCATCCACGGCATCAGGCCCATGAAGAAGACCCCCATCAGGATCATCAGCACGCCGAGGATCTTGGTGAGCGGTCCGCTGTTCTCCTGGAGCGTGTCGCCGAAGTAGCCGAAGAGCGCGCCGCCGGAGACGAACACGGCGGTGAAGCCGGCCACGAACAGCGAGGCGCCCGCGACCATGCGCCCCCGCCGGGCGTCGGCCAGGTCGGCACCGCTGACGCCGGTGACGTAGCTGAGGTAGCCGGGGACGAGCGGCAGGACGCAGGGCGAGAAGAAGGAGACGAGCCCGCCGAGGAGGGCGATGGGCAGGGCGACCAGCAGTGCCCCGCTCAGGACCGTCTCGTTCTGGGTGGCTGCGGCGAGGGTGATCACCTGATCACTTCTCCGCGATCAGCGGGTCGATCATCTTGTGCAGATTGGTGTCGTCGACCGGGCCCACGAAGCGGGCGGCCAGCTTCCCGTTCCGGTCGATGACGACGGTCGACGGGATGGACTGCAGCTTGAGGGTTCCCTTGGGGAACCGCAGCAGGAGTTTGCCGGTCTTGTCGTAGAAGCTGGGGTAGGTGACCCCGAAGTCCTTCTCGAAGCTGATGGCCTGGGCCCGCTCGGGGTCGCGGGTGTTGATCCCGACGAACTGGACGCCCTGGTCCTTCGTCTCCTTGGCCACCTTGTTGAAGTACTTCGATTCCAGTCTGCACGGGGCGCACCACGAGCCCCAGACGTTGAGGACGATGATCTTGCCCTGGTAGTCGGCGAGGTCGAGCTTCCCGCCGTCCAGGCTCTCGCCGTCGAGCTTCGGCGCGTCGGCCCGCTCGCCCTTGGCCGCGGTCGAGATCCCGCCGTTGCCGGTGACGAAGTTCGTGTCGCCGCCGCCACCGCTCGTGCCGCCCGAACTGCACGCGCTCAGCGTCAGTGCGAGCGCGACGGCCGCCGCGGGTGCGGCGAGCAGGGTGAAGCGGCGTCGGGATGCGCGGCCATAGCTCATGTGAAAAGTTTCGCATGGCGGTTTCGGGGATCTTGGGCACCCCCCTCGGTGCCCGTAAAGCCCGTTGTCAGGCTTGTTTAAAGAACGTGTTCCAGCCGCCTTCGGGGGCCTGCCCGACCTCCAGCGTACGAAGCTTCGCGAGCACCGCCGGGTCCTGGACGTCGAGCCAGTCGACGAACTGCCGGAAGGAGACGAGGCGCACATCCGGCTTCCCCGCGATGTGCTTGAGCGCGTCCTCGACCGCATCCATATAGATGCCGCCGTTCCACTCCTCGAAGTGGTTTCCGATGTAGAACGGCGCACGGTTCGTCTCGTACGCGCGCTGGAAACCGCTGAGGTACGACTGGGTGGCCTGGTTCCGCCAGCCCGGATAGCGCGACGGCATTCCCCTGGTCGAATTCTGCGACTGGTTGGCCAGGATGTTGTAGTCCATGGAGAGGACCTCGAAGCTGTGCCCGGGGAACGGGATGCCCTGGAGCGGCAGGTCCCACACGTCCATGCGCTTGGTCGGCCACACCTGGGTGCCGCCGGGCGAACTGGCGTCGTAGCGCCAGCCCAGCTTCTTCGCGGTGGGCAGCAGATTGTCCTGCCCGAGCAGACAGGGGGTGCGGCCTCCGACGAGTTCCTTGCGGTAATCGAAAGGCAGCGGGTCGAGGTCGGTCCAGCCGGTGTTGGTGCGCCATTCGGTGACGAAGGAGATCGACTGATCGATTTCGCTCTGCCACTGCGAGGGCGTCCAGTCGCCCACCGATCCGGAGCCGCCGCAGAAATGCCCGTTGAAGTGCGTGCCGATCTCATGGCCGTCGAGCCAGGCCTGGTGCACGCCCTTCAGCGTCTCCTTGATGTGGCCGTCGGTGAGATAACCGATGTCGGAGGCGCCGATGGGGTTGTTGGGCGGACGGTAGAGGGATTTCTTCGATTCGGGCAGCAGATACAGGCCGGAGAGGAAGAAGGTCATCTTCGCGTCGTGTTCCCTGGCAAGTTCGAGGAAACGCGGGAAGAGTCCGTTGCCGACCTCGCCGGCGCCGTCCCAGGAGAAGATCACGAACTGCGGCGGCTTCTGCCCGGGTTCGAGCGGCACGGGCGCGGACGGCTGGTTCGGCTGCTTCCCGGTGTCGGCGGTGGAACCGTCCCCGATGAGACGGACGCTCTTCTTCGCGGGCCCGTTGCCCTTGACCGCGCCGTCGGCGCCCTTCTCCCCCTTGGCCCCCTTGTCCGGCACCGTACCGCCGGTACCGGACCCGCCGGAGGAACTGCAGCCCGCCATCCCGATGGCGGCCGCGGTTCCGAGTCCAGCTCCGAGCAAACCCCTTCGGCTGATGTCGCGCATGCTGTTCCCATCTGCGGTCGTTTTGCCTCAAGTCCATACAAACTGACAAAGACTTAGATGAGTGAAGCAACACGAGGGTTCCTCGAATTAGCACACAATTCTTTACGGAACCAGACCCAGCCATGGCCGAACACAAGATCGACCCCGAACCCGCCCACAAAACGGCAGGCCAAAACCCCGGACGGCGAAATTCCGCCCGGTCGGCCCACAGGCGATCAGCGAGGAGCCCGGGGCGGCCTCATGGCCGGGGCGGCCCCGTCAAGCCCGTCCGGCGACTGAGGACGAACGGCCACCGGGCGCGCCCGGGGCGCTTCCCCAGCCCACCCCGAACGGGCCCCCGCCCCCCGGTCAACGGCCGGCTACGCGCCGAACCCCTTCGACGCCCCCTTCACCGGCTTCGCTCCCGCCAGCAGATGCGCCGGCACCAGGTCCCGGGCCGGCTCCGAGTACCCGACCGACACGATCTTGTCGCCCTGGTACGTGAAGCTGGTCAGCGAGGCCAGCGTGCACTGGCGCTTGCGCGGGTCGTGCCACAGCCGCCGCCGCTCCACGAAACTGCGGACGATCCAGATCGGCAGCTGGTGGCTGACGCACACCGCCTCGTGGCCGCGGGCCGCGTCGCGCGCCGCGTCCAGGGCGCCCATCATCCGTACGACCTGCTCGATGTACGGCTCGCCCCACGAGGGCCGGAACGGGTTCGTCAGGTGCTTCCAGTTGTCCGGCTTGCGCAGCGCCCCGTCGCCGACGCCGAAGGTCTTGCCCTCGAAGACGTTGGCGGCCTCGATGAGCCGCTCGTCGGTGGCGAGGTCCAGACCGTGCGTCTTGGCGATCGGCGTCGCCGTCTCCTGGGCCCGCTCCAGCGGGGAGGCGACGACATGCGTGATGTCGCGCTTGTCGAGGTGCTCGGCGACCCGGTCGGCCATCTGCCGGCCGAGCTCGGAGAGGTGGTAGCCGGGGCGGCGCCCGTACAGCACGCCCTCCGGGTTGTGCACCTCTCCGTGGCGCATCAGGTGGACGACGGTGATGTCCTTGCGTCCGGCGTTGCTGCTGGTCTCGCTCATGCGGTGGCCTCCGATGCGGCGCGGGCTGCGGCGGGCAGCGCGGCGGCGATCCGCTCGACGGCCCGGCTGTCGTGGGCGGTGGAGACGAACCACGACTCGAACGCGGACGGCGGGAGGTAGACGCCCTGCGCCAGCATCGAGTGGAAGAACGCGGTGAAGCGGAAGGATTCCTGCCGCTTGGCGTCCTCGTAGTCGCGCACCGGACCGTCCGTGAAGAAGACGGAGAACATGTTGCTCGCGGCCTGCACGGTGTGCGCGACCCCCTCCTTGTCGAGGGCCTGGCTCACCAGCCCCCGGATCTCCGCGGAGACCGCGTCGACCTTCGCGTACGCGGCGTCGTCCAGCAGCCGCAGCTGCGCGAGACCGGCGGCGGTGGCGATGGGGTTACCGGACAGGGTGCCCGCCTGGTAGACGGGGCCGGCGGGGGCCAGGTGCGCCATCACGTCGGCACGTCCGCCGAACGCCGCGGCCGGGAAGCCGCCGCCCATGACCTTGCCGAACGTCATCAGGTCGGGCCGCACCCCGTCGACGCCGAACCAGCCGGCCTTCGACGTGCGGAACCCGGTCATGACCTCGTCGGAGATGTACAGCGCACCGTTGGCGGCGCAGATCTCCTTGAGCCCGGCGTTGAAGCCGTCCAGGGGCGGTACGACGCCCATGTTGCCCGGCGACGCCTCGGTGATCACACAGGCGATCTCACCGGGCTGCGCGGCGAACGCGGCCCGGACGGCCTCCAGGTCGTTGTACGGCAGCACGATCGTGTCGCCGGCCTGGGCGCCGGTGACACCCGGCGTGTCCGGCAGCCCGAAGGTCGCAAGGCCGGACCCGGCGGCGGCGAGCAGCGCGTCGACGTGGCCGTGGTAGCAGCCGGCGAACTTCACGATCTTCGCCCGGCCGGTGAAGCCACGGGCGAGGCGGATCGCGGACATGGTCGCCTCGGTGCCGGACGACACGAGCCGTACCTGCTCGACGGGCTCGACCCGGGCCACGATCTCCTCGGCGAGCGCGACCTCGCCCTCGCCGGGCGTACCGAACGAGGTGCCGCGGGCGACGGCCTCCTGGACGGCGGCGATGACATCGGGGTGGGAATGGCCGAGAATCATCGGCCCCCACGAGCAGACGAGGTCGACGTACTCACGACCGTCGGCATCGGTGAGGTACGGACCGGTACCGGAGACCATGAAGCGGGGCGTACCGCCCACGGCCCGGAAGGCACGCACGGGAGAGTTCACGCCACCGGGCGTCACGAGGGACGCGCGGTCGAAAAGCGTCTGCGAAACTGGGGCGTCATAGGGAAAGCTCACACATGCCATGGTGTCAGAGCCGCGGACGGACTTGCGGACGGGTGTTTCACCGCACGTTCGTGGGGGAGGTCACTGACACGATGATCGGGTTGCGCGGCGGGGGCTGTGTCTCCTAGTTAGTAGTCGGGTGGATGAGATATGCATCGCGGTGGCGAAGTGGGCGAAGGGACCGACGACCTGGGGCCCGAGCCTGCCCGGCGGGGTCGGCACCGGCGCGAGGCTGAGCGCAAGCAGGGCATACAGGCCGGCGGTGCGCAGGTCGGAGCCGGAAGCAGGAGCAGTGGCGGGATGGGGGTGACCTACAAGTACTTCGGTGCTCCCGACGGCGCCACTGCCGCACGGGTGCCCATTTCCATGCGCCCCGAGGAGCTCGGCGGCGACGAACTGGGCATGGGCGGCATGTTCACCAAGATCAAGCCCGAGACCGTCGCCGCGATGGTCCTCACCGGCATACAGGGCATACCCCTGCACAAGGTCCCGCCGCTGGAGCTGGTCGTCCTGCACCCCGACTACGCGGTGGTCAAGCTCCCCATGACGGTCGTGGACCCGCTGCGCGGCGTGGGCGAGGAGTCCGTCGGCGCCGCGGCCTTCATCTGGTCGACGGTCCCGGACCGCGGCGGCCCGCGCGACGCGTTCAACGTCTACCAACTGCTGCACGAGTGGCAGGACTTCAGCCACCGTCTGCACGACGCGGGACACCAGGCGTACTGCCTGGTCTGGCCCTGACCCGTCCCTTTCGGAGCGACCCCGTCGAGGGGCCCGTCGGCGACCCCTTCGTCAATCGTCGTTAGTTATAGAATTACGCCGTGAGCAGCGAGGATGCCGCCCTGGAGGCGTTGGCCGCACTGGGGGACCCGGTGCGGCGGGGACTGTACCGGCACGTCGCCGGGACACCGGGCGACGTGGGACGGGACGCCGCGGCCGAGGCGGTCGGGGTGTCCCGTTCACTGGCCGCGTTCCACCTGGACAAGCTGGTCGAGGCCGGCCTGCTGGAGGTGTGCTTCCGGCGGCTTTCGGGGCGCAGCGGCCCGGGGTCCGGGCGGCCCTCGAAGCTGTACCGGAGGGCCGAGGGCGAGCGCACGGTTTCGGTGCCGCCCCGTTCGTACGACTCCGCGGGTCGGCTGCTGGCCGAGGTGGTGGAGCGGGCCGGGCTCGACGGGGAACTCCAGGCGGCGGCGAGGGCGGCCGGGGAGGCCTCGGGGAGCGATCCGGGGTGCGAGGCGGATCCGGTCGAGGTCCTGCGGGCGCGCGGTTACGAGCCGTTCCGGGACGGCGGGACGGTACGGCTGAACAACTGCCCCTTCCATGCGCTGGCCGATCAGTTCCCCGCCCTGGTCTGCGGGATGAACCTGGCCGGAATCGAGGGCCTGCTCAAGGGACTGCCGGGCGGCCAGAGCTGGAACGCGGCGATGGATCCGCTTCCGCAGGGGTGCTGCGTCGCGCTCGAGGCCGCGGAGGGGACGAAGGGGGCAGAGGGGGCCAAGGGCGCGGAGGAGGCCGCACCGCAAACCGCACCCGAAGCCACGCCCCAAGCCGCACCCGAAGTCTAAAAACAGCATCCGTTGACTTTAGAAGCCTCACCCGGGCATGCTTGCCCCGTGAGCGACTTCCACCTTGCCCAAGTCAACGTCGGGCGCATGCTCGCCCCACTCGACAGCCCCCAGCTGGCCGGCTTCGTCGCCCAGCTCCAGGAGATCAACGCCGTCGCCGACCGGGCTCCCGGTTTCGTCTGGCGCATGGTCGACGACAGCGGAGCCGACGCGACGAACCTGCGCCCCGAGCGCGACGACGACCTGCTCCTGATCAACTGCTCTGTCTGGGAATCCGTCGAAGCACTGCGGAACTACACGTACCGCAGCGACCACCTCAAGGTCCTCGCACGCCGCCGGGACTGGTTCGAGCGCCTGGCCGACGTCTCCGTCGCGCTGTGGTGGGTCCCCGCGGGGCACCGCCCGAGCGTGGAGGAGGCCATGGGCCGCATCGCCCTGATCCGCGAGAAGGGGGAAGGGCCCGGGGCGTTCACCTTCCGGGCGCCGCACCCGCCTCCGACCGGCTCCCCCGGCGACGCCGGGCACCCCCGCGACGACGGCTCCTCCGCCGCTGAACACACGCCCGCCGAACACGCACACCGCTGACCCGGCCGGCGCCGAACACGCGGTCCAGCCGGCGTCACCCCAGGCGCTGACCTGCACGAAGAGCGTCCGTCGGCCAGCCCTATCCGGCCATTCATTGGCCGAAGAATGATCTTCAGTAGACCTGCCGGACCTGCCGATGCAGGAGGCATCGACACTGAAGGAGCCTGCCATGGGCGACACTCTGCTGGCTCTGTCCATCCCCCTGCTGGTCTTCGCCTCCGGCATCTACGCGGCCTGCGATACCTGGTGGCGGCGCCGGCACCCGGCGCCGCCGTCCCCGTACACCCATCAGGCCGCCCGGCTCGCCGAGCGCGCGATGCTCGTGGACGCCGAGCAGATCGTCGACGACGCCTACGAGAGCCTCGGCACGCTCTACGACGGCCCGGCCGCGCCGGACACGCGCATTCCGGCCACCGGCGTCACGCCCGGGGCCGCTGCCAGCCCGGATCACGACCGGTCAGCGCCAGCACCCGCTCAAAGGGGCTAGCCCCGTCCGGTACGGGGAAGGGCTCGCCGAACACCTTCGCCTCGCGGGCCTTCGGGGCCATCCCCGCCATGGCGGGGCCGAGCTCGTCCACCACGTCGGCGTCCGGCACGAACTCCTGACCCGTGGCCCGCGCCAGGTCCCACGCGTGCACCGTCAGATCGCCGAGCACCATGTGCCCGACCGTCCGCGCGGGGAACCCCATGGAACCCGCGGTCCCCTCCTCCGCCCCCGGCGCCGCCCACGCCTCGACCAGGGCGGCCGTCTCCTCGCCGAAACGACCCCGCCAGTCCCCGGTGACCGCGTCCGGGGCAGCACCGAAGTCCGCGTCCCGCCTGGCCGCGAGCTCCGTGAAGTTGACGACCACCCGGGAGAGGTGGCCGACCAGGGCACGGACGTCGTACTGCGCGCACGGTGTGGGATCGTCCAGCCGTCGGTCGTCGATCCCCCGCACCACGGGCAGCGCGCTGCCCGCCGCGGCATCCAGCAATTCACTGATCGTCTTCATGCTCCGACCATCCATCCGGCGGCGTCCGGTGTCTTGAACAAACGCGACAGCCGGGACGCGAAAGCGAACCGGGTCATAGGATCGGCAGCCATGTCCGGCTCCCGAGGTCCCCGACGCGACACCCGGGGCATCGTCGACGCCCCGGAACTGTTCACGCACGTACGCTTCCGGCGCCGCGAGCCCGCCCCCGCGCTGCGCCCGTATCTGGAGCACTACTGGCTGATCGACTGGGATCTGCGCGAGCCGTACGCCTCCCATCTGGTCCCGCACCCCAGCGTCAACCTCGTCTTCGAGCGGTACGCGGGCTGCGGGGACGAGGAGGCCGGGTTCGCGGAGGTCTCGGGCATCGGCCTGGAACTCTTCACGCAGAAGCTGGAGGGACGGGGACGGGTCTGCGGTGTGCAGTTCCGGCCGGGCGGCTTCCGGCCGTTCGCGCCGGACCGGCCGGTGTCCGACTGGACGGGCCGCCGGGTCCCGGCCGCCGAGGTGTTCACGCCGCCCGCGCCGCCGTCGGCCGTGCTGGACCCCGGGCAGGAGGACGCACGGGTCGCGGCGCTCGACGCGTACCTGCTGGCGCTCGGCCCGGAACCGGATCCGCAGGCCGAACGGGCGATGGCCCTGGTCGATCTCGTACGCACCGACCGCACCGTCCGCCGCGTCGGTGAACTGGCCCGCTCCGAGGGCCTGTCGGCGCGGTCGCTGCAACGGCTCTTCGCCACGTACGTGGGCGTCGGCCCCAAGTGGGTCATCCTGCGCTACCGCATCCACGAGGCGCTGGAGCGCGCCGAGTCGGACCCGGCGGTGGACTGGGCGGGACTCGCCGCGGATCTCGGCTACAGCGACCAGGCGCACCTGGTCAGAGACTTCACCGCGACGGTCGGAGTCCCGCCGACCGTGCTGGGTGCCCGCTGAATGTCAGCGGCCCGCCCTACAGTTCGGACATGGACCGCGTCGAAGCACCATCCGTGAGTATCGAGCCCTGGTCGGACAGCGACCTCGAACTGCTCCGCCGTGCCAACGTCCCGGAGCTGATGGACCACCTGGGCGGTCCCGAGTCGGAGGAGCAGCTCATAGGGCGTCACGGCCGCTATGTGACCCTGAGCGCGGACCGGGAGGGCCGGGGCAGGATGTACCGCATCGCGCTGCCCGGCGAAGCCGATGCCGTGGGCACCATCGGTTTCTGGGAGCGCACCTGGCAGGGCCGGGAGGTGTACGAGACGGGCTGGGCCGTCCTCCCGGAGTTCCAGGGCCGGGGCATCGCGTCGGCCGCGACGGCAGCCGTGACCGCGCAGGCGCGCGCCGCGCGCAAGCACCGCTATCTGCACGCCTACCCGTCCGTGGACAACGCCGCGTCGAACGGGGTGTGCCGCAGGGCGGGCTTCCTGCTGCGGGGCGAGTGCGAGATCGAGTACCCGCCGGGGCACCCGCTGCTGACCAACGACTGGCGGCTGGACCTCCACCCGGATCGCTGAGCGGCCGGGGCCTGGCGCCCGCACGGGGGCGTGCAAAGCACCGGGCGCCCGCACGGGGGCGTGCAAAGCACCGGGCGCCCGCACGGAGCGCGCAAAGCATTTGACGGACGTGGGCCGCTCTTGGATATTTATCTGCGTCACGCAGCTTCTGCGCCTAGCGACTGCTGTGCTCAGCAGCTGCTGTGCACAGCGACTTCAGCGCTTCGCAGCCACTGCCGGCCCATGATCCGTCCCGCCCTCTCACCGACTCTCACCGAGGAGACCTCTCCGTGCTCACCCTCGTCACCGGCAGCCGCGGCCGCGTCGGCTCCGCACTCGTCACGCTCCTGCACCGGGACGGCCACGGCGTGCGTGCCGGCTCCCGCAACCCCGGCGAACTCCCGCTGCCCGGCGGCGTCCCGTCGGTGTTGTGCGATCTCGGCGACCCCGGCACCTTCGCCGCCGCCCTGGAAGGCGTCGACGCCGTCTTCCTCTACGCCGAGCCGTCCCATGTCGACGAGTTCCTCACCGCCGCGCAGACCGCCGGCGTCGCGCACATCGTCCTGCTCTCCTCCAGCTCGGTCCTCGACCCGGACCCCGGGGCCAACCCGATCGCCGCCTCCCACCACGCGGTGGAGCAGGCGCTGATCGCCTCGCCCCTCACCACGACCCTGCTGCGCCCCGGCGCCTTCGCGGGCAACGCCTACCAGTGGTCGGAGTCCATCCGGTCCGGCCGCCCCGTGGAACTGCCCTACCCGAACAGCGGGACCAGCCCCATCGACGAGGCCGACATCGCCGAAGCCGCACGCGCCGTCCTCACCGACATCCGGCTGCGGGGCACGGCGTACCACCTGACCGGCCCCGAGTCCCTCACCGCCGCCGAGCAGGTCGGGCTCCTGGCCGCCGCGTCGGGCAGCAGCGCCGCCTTCCGCACGGTGAGCAGGGCCGCCTGGAAGGACGCCGTGTCCCCCTTCGTGCCGGAGGAGATCGCCGAGGGCCTGCTCGACCACTGGGCCGCCACGGACGGCGCCGCCGCCGAAGTCACCGGCGAAACGGAGAAACTGACCGGCCGTCCGGCCCGTACGTTCGCCGCCTGGGCCGCCGACCACGCCGCCGCCTTCCGCGCCTGACACCCGCGCTCCCGGGCCGAAACCCGTGGCCGGTCCACCCGCCCCGATGACATCCTGACCAGGTGAACGGACCCGAGATCCACCTCGAAGTCGCCCCTGGACTACGCCTCTTCGTCGCGCACGAACGCCGCCGCGGCCGGACGGCCGTGACCACCGACGGCTCGTCCACCCTCGGCCACGTCGTGGAATCGCTCGGGGTCCCGCTCACCGAGGCGGGGCAGCTCCTCGTCGACGGACACCCCGTGCCCGTGTCGCACATCCCCGCAGCGGGCGAACGGGTCGAGGTCCGGGCCGTCGAGCGCCCGCAGCGCGTGCCGGGCGCGCCCCTGCGCTTCCTGCTCGACGTCCACCTCGGCACCCTCGCCCGGCGGCTGCGCCTGCTCGGGGTCGACGCGGCGTACGAGAGCGAGGACATCGGCGACCCCGCGCTGGCCACCCGCTCGGCGAAGGAGCGGCGGGTCCTGCTCTCCCGGGACCGGGGACTGCTGCACCGGCGCGAGATCTGGGCGGGGGCGTACGTCTACAGCGACCGCCCCGAGGCGCAGTTGCGCGACGTACTGGAGCGGTTCGCGCCGGACCTCGCCCCGTGGACGCGGTGCACGGCGTGCAACGGACCGCTGGCGGCAGCCGACAAGGACTCCGTCAGCGGGCAGCTGGAGCACGGAACGCAGAAGTCCTACGACGTCTTCGCGCAGTGCACGGAGTGCGACCGGGTGTACTGGCGCGGCGCCCATCACGCCCGGCTGGAGGCGATCGTCACCGAGGCCGTCCGCGACTTCGGCAGCCCCCCGGCCGGTTCCGGTCCGTCCGGCGACTGAGTCCGCGCCCCGCGTCAGGGCGCGTCGCCGTCGCGCAATTTCTCGATCTGCGTCGCGCTCAGTTCCACGGTCCGCCGCATATGGGCGATGAGGAAGGCGACCTCGTCGTCGTCGTACGCCTCGAACAGGGCCGCCCAGCCGCCGTTCAACCGTTCCCAGACCGCGCCGAACTCCGCCATCCGCTCCGGCACGGTCGTGACCAGTACCCGCCGCCGGTCGGCCATGTCCCGTGCGCGGGTCACATAGCCGGCCCGCTCCAGCCGGTCGACGAGCCGGGTCGCAGACCCGGTGGTGAGCCCGGTCAGCTCCGCGACCCGGCCCGTGGTGACCGGGCCGGCCTCCAGGCCCAGCAGGTTCAGACACTGCAGGTCGGTGGGGTGCAGCCGCAGATGGTCGGCCACCGCCTGGTTGAACAGGGCGTACGAGGCCATGTAGCGGCGCGAGGCGACCGTCAGCTCGGCCAGCAGGGCGCTGCGGCGGGGGGCGGGGGACTTCTGCGGCATGCAGAGAGTGTACGGAGCAGACACCGGGTCGCGGCGACGGCTCGGCACCACAGCTGCTCGGCACCACGGCTGCTCGGCGCCACGGCCACCCGGCTCCACAGCCGCCCCGCCCCACAACCGCCCCGCCCCACGACCGCCCGGCGCTACGGCTGCTCGGCCGTCAGGTAGCGCTGGACGGTGGGCGCGAGCCAGGCGATCACGTCGTCACGTTCCATCGACACCGCGGGCGGGATGCGCAGGACGTAGCGCGCGAGCGCCATACCCAGGATCTGCGAGGCCACGAGAGCGGCCCGGCGCGGCGCGTCCGCAGGGTCGGGACAGACCCCCTCGGCTATCGGCCCGAGCTGCTCGGCGAACACGGCCCGCACCCGCTCGGCGCCGGCCTCGTTGGTGACGCCGACCCTGAGCAGGCCGGTGAGCACGTCGTCCTGCTCCCAGCGGTCCAGGAAGTGGCCTACGAGGACGGCTCCGATGTGCTTGCCGGGCATCGCCCCGAGCCCGGGCATCCGCAGGTCGATCACGGACGCGGCGGCGAACAGGCCCTCCTTGTTCCCGTAGTACCGCATCACCATCGACGGATCGATGTTCGCGTCGCGGGCGATGGACCGGATGGTGGCGCGCTCGTATCCGTCGGCCGCGAAGCGCTCGCGGGCCGCTTCGAGAATCGCGGCTTTGGTGGCGTCGGAGCGGCGAGGGGCTGCGGAGGCTTTCGTCACGTCAACAACTGTAGGCCAACAGCTGTTGACATGCCAGCTCGACCGAGTCCAGAATTGCCAACAACCGTTGACCCACAAGCGTTGGCAATTGGTATCAGGGAGACCGCCATGAACAGCAGCTCCGGCACCCGCACCAGCACGGACCGCGACTTCACCTCCACCCCCACCCCCGGCGTCGACGTACTCGTCGTGGGCGCCGGCCCCACCGGATTGCTGCTCGCGGGCGACCTGGCCGCCCAAGGCCTGTCGGTCACTGTCGTCGAGCGCCGGCGCCACGAGGCGGGAAACGTCACCCGGGCCTTCGCCGTCCACGCCCGCACACTCGAACTGCTCGACACCCGCGGACTCGCCGACGAGCTGATCAAGACCGGCACCACCCTCACCTCGCTCCGCCTCTTCGGCCGGCTCGGCCTCGATCTCTCCCGGCTGCGCACCCGGTTCCCGTTCCTCCTGATCACTCCGCAGTACGAGGTCGAGCGCCTGCTGGAGCGCCGCGCCCGCACCGCCGGGGCGGACCTGCGGTACGGGGCGGAGCTGACGGACCTGGACCAGGCAGCGAGCGCGGACACGGTCACCACCGGCATCCGCGAGACGGACGGCACGCGGAGCACGCTCACGGCGCGCTATGTCGTGGGCACCGATGGGGTGCGCAGCTCGGTGCGCCAGGCTCTGGGGCTCCCCTTCCCGGGCGAGTCCGTGATCCGGTCCATCGTCCTGGCCGACGTCCGCCTCGCCGAAGAGCCCGCCGCCCTCCTGACCGTCAACGGGGTGGGGGACGCCTTCGCGTTCATCGCCCCCTTCGGCGACGGCTGGTACCGCGTCATGGGCTGGGACCGCACCCATCAGGCGGCCGACAGCGACCCGGTCGAGCTCGGCGAGCTCCGCGAGATCGCACGCCGTGCGTTCGGTACCGACTACGGGATGCACGGCGCGCGCTGGATCTCCCGCTTCCACAGCGACGAACGCCAGGTGCCCGCGTACCGCAGCGGACGGGTCTTCCTCGCCGGGGACGCCGCGCACGTCCACTCACCCGCGGGCGGACAGGGCATGAACACCGGCCTCCAGGACGCCGCCAACCTCTCCTGGAAGCTGGCCGCCGTAGTGCGGGGGCACACCGCAGCGCCCGAGGCGCTCCTGGACAGTTATCACGCCGAACGGCACCCGGTCGGCGCCAAGGTGCTCCGCGCCAGCGGCGCGATCGTCCGCCTCGCGATGGCCCACAGCCCGCTCCAGCGGACCGTCAGGGCTCTGGTCACCCGGGGGCTGTCCGCCGTCCGCCCCGCCTCCGACCGGGCCATCGGCATGATCTCCGGCATCGGGATCGGCTATGCGGCTCCGCACGGTACGCACCGGCTCACCGGAAAGCGCGCCCCCGACCTCGGCCTGATGGAGGGACGTCTGCACCAACTGCTGGGCGAGGGCGCCTTCGTGCTCGTCACTCCTGCCGGAGTACCCACGCCCGTGTCACCGGCGCGGATCGTGCACGCCCATTGGACGGGCGACCGGACCACAGCCCTCCTGGTCCGCCCCGACGGATACGTGGCCTGGGCCGGCGACCGGACCGACCCCGCGGTCCTCACGGCCGCCCTGGCCCGATGAACCGGCCCGCGCACACAGACCCACGCGCAGACCACACACGCAGCGCAGACCGCACAAAGCACACAGACCACTCAGGCAGCGCAGACAGCACAGGCAGCGCAGACCGCTCAGACCGCTCAGACCGCTCAGACCGCTCAGACCGCTCAGAACACGTACTCGTCCCCCGTGGCGGGAGCAAGCACCTCGTGCCGGCTGTTCTTCGCGTTCCGGTCCGTCGCCCCGCCGTTCCACACGGTGTCGATGCGGACGACCACCTCGGCCGGCCGGCCCGCGAGCTGGAGTTCGAGGGCGAGCTGCCGCTGCTCGGAGCCGTCCGCGTGCAGCGCGCCCGTCCGGCACAGCACCGTCGCCGGGCCGGAGCGCAGGCACTCCTGCGGCAGCTGCTGGCGGCCCGCCAGCGGTACGGAGATCCGCAGCCGCACGGTCGCTCCGTCCAGATCCGCCGGCCCGCGGTTCTCGCTGCGCAGCCAGATCCCGAGGCCGGTGCCCCACAGCGAGACATGCCCGTGGAGCGAGACATCCGCCTCCGGCGCGATGTTCCGCGCCGCAGGCGTACCGAAGGGCGCGCCGACGGCCGCGGCCGTCCCGCCCACACCCAGCGCCACCGTCGACGCCATCGCCGCCGCAGCGGCCACCCCCAGCAGAGCCTTACGCGTCACTACCATGCCCTGAAGATACAGATCATCACGAATTATCCATATTTACCCACTGGTTCGGCGCGTCTCGGCTCCGCACCCATGGCACGCTTCCCCCATGTCCGTCCTCCGCTCCATCGCCCTCTTCGTCGTCGCCGCCCTGTTCGAGATCGGCGGCGCCTGGCTCGTGTGGCAAGGGGTCCGGGAACACCGCGGCTGGGCCTGGATCGGCGGGGGCATCATCGCCCTGGCCACGTACGGTTTCGTCGCCACCCTCCAGCCCGACGGCGAGTTCGGGCGGGTGCTCGCCGCGTACGGCGGGGTCTTCGTCGTGGGGTCGATCGCCTGGGGCATGGCCGCCGACGGCTACCGGCCCGACCGCTGGGACGTGACGGGTGCGCTGATCTGCCTGGCCGGCATGGCCGTGATCATGTACGCCCCCCGCAACCACTGACCACGCCCCTGCCTATCCTGGGCCCCTACCGATCAGCTGCCCGAGGAGCCCGCCATGGCCGCCGCATCCCCCATCGCCGTCATCACCGGAGCGAGCAGCGGCATCGGTGCCGCGACCGCCCGGCAGCTGGCGGCAGCCGGATTCCGCGTGGTGCTGACCGCCCGCCGCAAGGACCGCATCGAGGCGCTCGCCGCCGAGATCACCGAGGCGGGCCACGAGGCCACCGCCTACGCCCTGGACGTCACCGACCGCGCCGCGGTCGACGAGTTCGCCACCGCGTTCCGCACCCTCGCCGTCCTCGTCAACAACGCCGGCGGCGCGCTCGGCGCCGACCCCGTGGCCACCGGGGACCCGGCGGACTGGCGCCAGATGTACGAGACCAACGTCATCGGCACGCTCAACGTCACCCAGGCCCTGCTCCCGGCCCTCACCGCGAGCGGGAACGGCACGGTGGTCATCCTGTCCTCCACCGCCGGCCTCTCCACGTACGAGGGCGGCGGCGGCTACGTGGCCGCCAAGCACGGCGAGCACGTCCTGGCGGAGACCCTCCGCCTGGAGATCGTCGGCACTCCGGTCCGCGTCATCGAGGTCGCCCCCGGCATGGTCAAGACGGAGGAGTTCGCCACCACCCGCTTCCGCGGCGACACCGAGAAGGCCGCCAAGGTCTACGCGGGCGTCGACGCCCCGCTCAGCGCGGACGACGTGGCCGACACGATCACCTGGGCCATCACCCGCCCCAGCCACGTGAACATCGACCTCCTGGTGGTCCGCCCCCGCGCCCAGGCCTCCAACTCGAAGGTGCACCGCACGGTGTGAGGGCTCACCGGCAACGGGTGCGCCCTCACACCGGGGGTCAGAACAGGCGGACACGCGGTGCGGTGTCCCAGGACATGTCCGGGTACGGGCCGCTGATGGAGCCCTTGCCGTTGCCCTGGTAGACGTGCACCTGGTAATCGATGGGCCGCATGATGTCGGACAGGCCGTCGCCGGTCACGTCACCGGTCGAGATGACGGGCGCGTCGGAGGGCCAGGCGTACGGCAGCTTCTTGCGTACGCCGAATCCGCCCCTGCCGTTGCCCGGGTACAGGTAAAGACCCCGGGACTTGTCGCGGGCCAGCAGGTCGCTCCTGCCGTCACCGTTGAAGTCGCCGGGTGCGACGAGCTGGTTCATGGCGTTCCAGCCGCCGGTGCCGGACACCTTCCGGTGGCCGAAGGCGCCCTTGCCGTTGCCGGGGTACAGCCACAGCACCCCCGCCTTGTCGCGGGCCAGCAGATCGCGGCGGCCGTCACCGTTCAGGTCACCCGCGGCGCTGATCTCGTACATCGTGTTCCAGCCGCCGCCGACCCTGACCCGTGCGCCGAACGTGCCGTCGCCGCGGCCCGGGTAGAACCACAGCACGCCGGACGTGTCACGGGCGAACAGGTCCTCCTTGCCACCACCGTTGTAGTCGCCGTGCCGGACCAGTTGGGTCATGACGTTCCAGCCGCCGCCGACGAGCTTGCCCTTGGTCTGCCAGTCCGCGCCGGTCACCCCGGACATGGACCAGAGACGGCCGTCGTCCGCACGCTCCAGCCCGTCGGAGACGCCGTCGTTGTTCAGGTCGCCGAACTGGGCGGCGGCGGGCAGCCCGGCGGGCCGCTTCTCTTTCGGCCCCCAGTCGAGCCACGCGACGCCCTGGGTGACCTCGTACTCCGTCGTCGCCATGCGCACGGAGCCGATGTTGTTGTCCCAGACCTTGCCGAAGCTGCCACCGGTGAGGTCGAGCCCGCCCGCGTGCGGCTCCAGGAGCAGGGTGTCACCGCCGAACTTCGCCGCGGTGTGGGCGACGACCCACATCCGGCTGTTGTTGACGAGCGAGGATGTCCTGTCGTTGAAGGTCCCCAGGCTGGACTGGCTGCCCGTGAGCGTCTTCATCTGGCCGGTGTAGTAGCTGTACTGGAAGAGGCAGAGCTTCCCCGAGGGGCAGCGGGCCTCTCCGTCGGCCGCGGCGGCCTGCGGGGCCGCGGTGACCAGGGCGGCCAGTGATGCTGCCAGGGCCACGGCAGTGGCGGCCGCACGGCGGCCCGGGATGGTTCCACGCATGCGAGCGGACTCCGTTTCGTTGGGAAGTGGGCCGGGGGACCGGTCAGAAGACGAAGGTGGCCTTCGCGACCTCACCGAAGGTCTTCGCGGTCTTGAGGCCACCGTTCGCCGCACCGGTGCCGGGGTAGACCCGGATGCCGGTCTGCGACGGGGCGTGCGCGATCAGGTCGGGCCGGCCGTCCCCGGTGACATCGCCCAGTCCGGCGAGTTCCGTGAGCGCGTTCCAGCCCCCGGTCCCGATGAGCTTGCGGGCCCCGAAGGCACCCTTGCCGTTGCCCGGGTAGAACCAGAGCCGGCCAGCGGTGTCCCGGGCCACCAGGTCGGCCCGCTTGTCGCTGTTCATGTCTCCGGCGCCGACCAGTTCGTTCATGGCCTTCCACCCGCCGCCGACCTTCTTGCGGGCGCCGAGGACACCCCTGCCGTTGCCGGGGTACGTCCACAGCGTGCCCGCCCCGTCGGAGGCGAGCAGATCCCCCTTGCCGTCCCCCGTGAGGTCTCCGGCCGCGACCAGGTCGCGCATGGTGTTCCAGCCGCCGCCGACCCGGGACCGTACGCCGAAGCTGCCGTCGCCGCGGCCCGGGTAGAACCACAGCACGCCGGACGTGTCACGGGCGAACAGGTCCTCCTTGCCGTCGCCGTTCTGGTCGCCGTGCCGGGTCAGCTTGTTCATGGCGCTCCAGCCGGCGCCCACCAGCCGGTCCCGGCTGCCCGATTCGTAGGTGTGCGAGGACCACAGCTGTCCGAACTTGTTACGGGACAGCAGGTCGGCGAACCCGTCGGAGTTCACGTCCCCGAAGGCGGCGGAGGCCGGCTGCCCCGCAGGGCGGGCCTTGGGTCCGTAGTCCCAGTTGTACGTGGCGTACCGGCTCTCGCCCGCGCCGCAGAAGTAGTCCGCCTCCGGCCCGACGTCCAGGGAGCTGACGGTCCTGTCGAGCTGGGGCGTCGAGCTCTCGTCGAAGGATTCACTGCCCGCGTACGAGTGGGTGGCCTCGCCCCTCGGGTCCAGGTTCGGCAGGGTGTTGAAGCACACGGCCCAGTCGGTGTAGTTGGCGAACGAACGGATGCGGTTGTCCCACGAGCCGAGCGTCAGCCTGCTCTGCTTGACGACGAGCATCTGGCCCTGGCCCAAGGGCGCGCTGAACACACACAGGTCTCCCCACGGACAGCGGTCGTACCCGCTCGCCGCTTCGGCCGGCACGGTGACGGCCGCGGCGAACACGCCCGCGACAGCACCGGTCGTGAGCACGCCGCGTAGGGCGCGGGAAAGTTGGCTACGCACTCGGTTTCCCCCCAGAAATGGTGCAGAGCGGCCTGCGCACCACTCACTGATGCGCAGCCGAAGTGCCCGAATAGTAAGGGGTCGGTGAGACACCCGGCATTCCGGTTCCCGGACACCGCTCCCGCGCCACCGCGCTCAGCCCTTCACGCAGATGATCTGCTTCAGCTTCGCGACGACCTCCACCAGGTCGCGCTGCTGGTCGATGACCTTCTCGATCGACTTGTAGGCGCCCGGGATCTCGTCGACGACGCCGGAGTCCTTGCGGCACTCCACGCCCCGTGTCTGATCCTCCAGGTCCTTCGTGGAGAAGCGACGCCTTGCGGCGTTCCGGCTCATCTTCCGGCCCGCGCCGTGCGAGGCCGAGTTGAAGGACTTCTCGTTGCCGAGGCCCTTCACGATGTACGAGCCGGTGCCCATGGAGCCCGGGATGATGCCGAAGTCACCGGAGCCTGCCCGGATGGCACCCTTGCGGGTGACCAGCAGGTCCATGCCGTCGTACCGCTCCTCCGACACGTAGTTGTGGTGACAGGAGATGACCGGTTCGAAGGTCACCTTGGCCTTCTTGAACTCCTTGCGGACCACGTCCTGGAAGAGCGCCATCATGACCGCACGGTTGAGCTTCGCGTACTCCTGCGCCCAGAAGAGGTCGTTTCGGTAGGCCTGCATCGGCGGGGTGTCCGCGAGGAAGACCGCCAGGTCACGGTCTACCAGGTCCTGGTTGTGCGGCAGCTGCTGTGCCCGGCCGATGTGGAAGTCGGCCAGCTCGTTGCCGATGTTCCGCGACCCGGAGTGCAGCATCAGCCAGACCGAATCTTCCTCATCGAGACAGAACTCGATGAAGTGATTCCCCCCGCCAAGCGTTCCCATCTGCTTTATGGCACGTTCCTGACGGAACTTGACCGCATCGGCCACCCCGTCGAACCGCGCCCAGAAGTCGTCCCAGCGCGGCACCGCGAGGTCGTGCAGCCGGTCCGGGTCCACCGGGTCGCTGTGCATACCCCGGCCCACCGGAATGGCCTGCTCGATCCTCGACCGGAGCGGGGACAGGTCCCCGGGCAGGTCGTTGGCGGTCAGCGACGTCCTGACCGCGGACATTCCGCAGCCGATGTCCACGCCCACCGCCGCCGGGCAGACCGCTCCGTGCATCGCGATCACCGAGCCGACCGTGGCGCCCTTGCCGAAGTGGACGTCCGGCATCACGGCCAGGCCCTTGATCCATGGCAGGGTGGCGACGTTGCGCAGCTGCTGCATGGCGACGTCCTCGACCGAAGCCGGATCGGCCCACATGCGGATGGGGACCTTCGCTCCCGGCACCTCTACATACGACATAACCCCTCGATTCCCCCGAAAAGACTGAAAGCGCAAAACCGGTGCCAAGGTCGGCAAAAGAGTCGGTCGACCGGCGTTCACGGCGGCGCGTGCGATACACATTGTGTCCACCGGCCGCCATCGAGCGGCAACCGTTTTTCGCGCGAAGGGAGCCCAGGACCGTGCGACGAATGGCGTACGTACCAGGCGCCGTGCTGATCGCGGCACTCGTTGCCGGCTGCAGTGCCGGCACCGAAGGCGACGCATCCGCCACCGACAGCAAGCCCGGCACCCTGGCCGCCTCCGCCGCGCCCCCGGGCAGGTACCGCACCCTTCCCGAGGCCTGCCGCGCCATCCCGCTCGCCACGTTGAAGGACCTGCTGCCGGGCGCCGCGCAACTGCCCGAGGCCCAGCAGGAGCAGGTGTACGAGGGCACGCCCTCCGGAACGTTCGACACGGACCGCCGCGTCGGCTGCAGCTGGAAGTCCGAGGCGGCCGACGCCTCCCGCAGCGTCACCGTCGACTTCGAGCGGGTCGTCTCGTACGACCCGGCCGTGAGCGACGACGACCGCGCCCGCGAGGTGTACGCGAAGAAGGAGGAGGCCGCGGACCTTCCCTCGGTCTCCCTGCCGCCCGACGACACGGAGAAGGAGCCGGGGAAGGGCGCGGTCTCGCCCGAGGGTCCCCCGACGGGCAAGCCGGGCGCCGACGGGAAGACGGACGCGACGTCCGTCGCCGGAGCCGATCCGGGCAGCAGCCCGAGCGGCGACACGGGCGCCGGCACGGGTGACGCCGCGGACGGCGGCACGGCCGGCAGCCCCGCCGAGAACCTCCGGCCCCGCGTCCTCGACACGCTCGGAGACAGCGCGTTCCTGGACGATCTGCTCACCCCGGCAGGTTCCACCGCACAGCACCGCACGGTGAGCGTGGTATTCCGCACATCGAACGTCATCGTCACCATCCGGTACACCGCGCAGCCCGCCGTCCCCACCGAGGTCCCCGACAGCAAGGAACTGCAGGAGAAGGCCCAGGCACTGGGCGAGAAGCTGGTCGACCGACTCAGCGAGTAGCCCCGCCCCCGGCCGCCACGGGCCGCCCCCGGGTCCCCCGGCCGAGGCGGCATCCGGGACCCGTCCGTCGTACCGTGGCCCTCCGGACCACCCGCCCGACCGCCGCGCCACCCGAGTGAAGGAACCATGCACCGATCAGCCCCGCGACTCACCCGCATACTCGCCTGCGCCGCCGTCCCGGTGATGCTCGTCGTCGCCGGCTGCTCGTCGGACTCCGACGGCAAGAAGGACGACGCCTCCTCGTCGTCCGCCGCACCGGACGCGACGAAGACAGAAGCGGCCGTCGCGCCGGCGAAGTTCGCCGAGCTGCCCGACCCGTGCAAGTCGATCACCGCGAAGACGGTCAAGTCCCTGGTCCCGTCGGCCAAGAACAAGAGCGGCACGCGCGGCAAGTCCAGCGACACCGCCGCCCGCGGCGGCTGCTCCTGGAACGGCCTCGACGACAACGGCGTCAAGGGTTCCCAGTACCGCTGGCTCGACGTCGGTTTCACCCGCTTCACGTCCGACCAGGCCCTGGGCAGCGGCGCGGACCGGGCCCAGGCGGACTACACGAAGCAGGTCAGCAAGGCCCAGGCCGCCGAGGGTGCGAAGAAGCTCGCCACCGCCCCCGCCCCCGCCGGCTCGATCGGCGAAGAGGCCACCAAGGTCACGTACGACCTCACCAAGACGGGTGAGGACTTCAAGTACGCGACGGTCATCGCCCGTACGGGCAACGTCGTCGTCACCGTCAACTACAACGGTGCCGGCTACGCGGGCGCCAAGACCCCGTCCGCCGCGGACATCCTGAAGGGCGCCGAGAAGGCCGCCGGCGAAGCGGTCGCCTCGGTGGCCGCCGCCAACGACGCCGGAGAGCCGAGCGGCTCGCCGAAGCCGTCCCGGTCCGCTTCGGCCAAGGCCTCCGCCTCCGCCACGAAGACGGACTGACCGCCCCCGCCCTCTCCTGCGACGAAGCCCGGTCCTCGCCCTGGGAACCGGGCTTCGCCCCTCCCCGCGCGACACCCCGCTCCGGCATGTGCCAGGCTGTGCCCGCCGGATCTCGAAGTCGTCCTGCTGGAACGGACGTCGGGGACAAAGAATTGGGGAGGGGTCGCGGGTGGCCGCGATGCAGCTGACACGCACTCACCGGATACTCGTCGGGCTCGTGGTCGCCGGTGCGGTGCTCATCGCGGCGATCGGTTTCGCCGGCTCGTACGCGGCCGTGCGCGAGCTCGCCGAGCAGAAGGGCTTCGGCAGTTTCTCGATCGTCTTCCCGATCGGCATCGACGCCGGCATCTGCGTCCTGCTCGCGCTGGACCTCCTGCTGACCTGGCTGCGCATCCCGTTCCCGCTGCTCCGGCAGACCGCGTGGCTGCTGACCGCGGCGACGATCGCGTTCAACGGCGCCGCCGCCTGGCCCGACCCGCTGGGCACCGGCATGCACGCCGTCATCCCGGTCCTGTTCGTCGTCTCCGTCGAGGCCGCCCGTCACGCGGTGGGCCGGATCGCCGACATCACCGCGGACAAGCACATGGAGGGCGTCCGCCTCACCCGCTGGCTGCTCTCCCCGGTGCCGACGTTCCGGCTGTGGCGGCGGATGAAGCTGTGGGAGCTGCGCTCCTACGAGCAGGTCATCAAGCTCGAACAGGACCGGCTGATCTACCAGGCCCGCCTCCAGGCCCGCTTCGGCCGCAACTGGCGCCGCAAGGCACCCGTCGAGTCCCTGATGCCGCTGCGTCTCGCCAAGTACGGCGTCCCGCTCGCCGAGACCGGCCCCGCCGGACTCGCCGCCGCCGGCATCGAACCGGCCCTGCTGCCCCCGGCCCCCGCCACGGCCCAGGCCGCCGTCGCGGAGACGGCCCCGCAGCCGGAGCTCACGTCCGCGCCGCAGCAGAACGCACAGGACCAGCAGGACCCGCAGGACCCGCAGCAGCCGGGTCAGCAGGAGCAGTACGCCAAGACGGTGCCCGGGGAGTGGGCCGAGGAGCAGCAGCTCCCGGAGGGTCCCGGCGCGCACGACAGCCCGTGGTTCGCGGCGCAGGTTCCGGACGGGGCGTACGAGGGCTCGTACAACCCGATGTACGTCGAGGGCCTGGAGCCCACGCCGGTGATGATCCCGTCGGGCCCCGGGGGCCGTACGCGGCCGCTGGGCAACGTCGGCACGATCGGTGCGGTGCCCGGCCAGCGTACGGAGCAGATGCCGATGGCCCCCGCGGCCGGCGAGGCCGCCGAGGCGCAGGAGCCGGTGCAGGAGCAGTTCCCGGTGCAGGAGCAGCAGCCGAGGCCCGTCGTGGAGGCCGCCGACGAGTGGGCCGAGGAGTGGGCGCAGGAGGACGCGGAGTTCAGCGAGATCGCGTACGAGGTCTTCGCCGCGTTCGTGACCCAGCACAGCACGTATCCCAGTATCGAGGTTCTCGACATACATCTGTCGGACGGGCACAACGTGCGGCACCCGCGCAGTGCGGCTCTGCTCCGCCAGCTGATCCAGGGTTTCAAGAACCGCTACCACGCCGAGCTGGAGGCCGACCACATCGCGTGACCCGGCCGGAGAACGGCGTCGGGAAAAGCACCGAGAACGGCTGAGGGCCGTCCCCCGTATCACCGGGGTGACGGCCCTCGGCCGTTCTCGTTTGTGCAGGTCCACGCGGATCACCGAGGCCCGGGAATGTCTCGAAAGAGGCATTCCCGGTACGTCCTAGGTCCTCTACATATCGTGCGGCGGCCGACCTAGATTCGATGGTGTGCCGCAGTGGAAACGCCCCCGGCGATTCGCACGGCACGGAAATCAATCGATTTCGCGTTGTCCGTCGCGCCGCCGGAATTCGTCCGCTCCGTGTCCCCGTTTCCCCTCGCTTCACGGAATCCGGATTCCGCCGGCCCACCATGAGAGGAACCCCGTGTCCCGCGCCCTTCCGCTAAGAGCCGTGCTCGCCTCCGCGGCCGTTCTCACGGCGATCGCGCCGATGGCCCTCCCGGCCCCCGCCCTGGCGCATTCGCCCGCCCCGGCGTCCTCGGCCGCCGGCCGACACACCGGGCCGGACGTGATCAACACCCGGGCGGCCGACGTCTACCCGGAGGGCGTCGCCTGGGACCCCACGCGCCGTGCCTTCCTGGTCGGCTCCGCCCTCAAGGGCAGCCTCTCGGTGATCCGGCTGGACGGCACCGTCGAGGAGCTCGCGCCGAGCATCGGCATGGTGTCCACGCTCGGCGTCCGGGTGGACACCGCGCGCAACCGCATCCTCGTCGCGTACAGCGACTTCTGGATCCGCCAGCGCCTGGAGGTCGGCGACCAGCCCCCGACCTCGGGTGTGGCCGTCTTCGCCCTGGACACCGGCAAGCTGCAGCGCCGTATCGATGTCGCCCAAGGGCTCCCGCGGACGTTCGCCAACGACCTGACGTTCGATCCGCAGGGCAACATCTACGTCACGGACTCCGTGTCGCAGATCTTGCAGCGGATCGACCTCGCCGGTCATGTCACCCCGGTGGTGAGCGACCCCCGGTTCGCCGCGCAGATCGTCGGCCTCAACGGCATCGTGTGGCATCCGGACGGCTACCTGCTGGCCGTTCGCTACGACGACGGCCGGATGTTCCGGATCCGTCCCGACGCCCCGGCCGGCCGCAAGGTCGCCGAGGTGGACCTCGCCGAGCCGCTGGTGGGTACGGACGGGCTCGGTCTGCGTGCCGACGGCTCCCTGGTGGTCGTCACCAACTCCATCGGTGCCGCCGTCGGCGCGCCCGGCGGTGTGGACGCCGTCAAGGTCGTGGGCTCGCGTGACGGCTGGCGCAGTGCGTCGGTCCGCTCGCGGGTGGACCCGTGGCCGGTCGGCGGCCCGACGACGGTGGCGGTGACGCCGTACGGCGACTACGTGCTCAGCGGTGAGGTGGGGACGGTGCTGGTCGGGGAGACCTCCGACCGTATCGTCCTGCGCCGCCTTCCCTGCCCGGGCCCGGTGCTCCACGGCCGCGACGCCCAGGGCCACTTCACGAGCAGCACCTCCACGAGCGGTAAGGGGATCCTCCGATGACGACAACCAGGAGCCGAGGCGTTCTGTGGGCGCTGGTGGCCACGTCCCTGCCCATGTTCATGGTCTCGCTGGACAATCTCGTCGTCACCAACGCGCTGGCGGAGATCAGCCAGGACTTCGACGTGAAGCAGTCGGAGCTGCAGTGGGTGATGAACGGCTATGTGCTGGCCTTCGCCGGTCTGTTGCTGGCGGGTGCGGCGCTGGGTGACCGGTTCGGGCGCCGCCGGGTGTTCCTGGGCGGCATCGCCCTGTTCACGCTGTCGTCCGTGGCGTGTGCGATGGCCGGTTCGGTCGTGACGCTCGTCATCGCCCGGGTGTTCCAGGGCGCGGGTGCGGCGGCCATTCTCCCGGTCTCGCTGACGCTGGCCGTGGGCGCGGTGTCGCGGGCGCAGCGGAATCTGGCCGTCGGTGTGTGGGGCGGTGTCAACGGTCTGGGGATCGCGGCGGGTCCGCTCGCGGGCGGTCTGGTGACCGAGAAGATCGAGTGGAGCTGGATCTTCTGGATCAACGTGCCGGTCGGCGTGATCGCTCTGCCGCTCGCCCTGTGGGCGGTCGGTGAGAGCCGCGGCAAGGAGCGGAGCCTGAACGTCCCGAGCATGGTGCTGGTGACCGCGTCGGTCGTGTCGGCGGTCTGGGGCATCGTCTCGGCCGCGGACCACGGCTGGACGCACGCCAACACGCTGACCGGGCTGTCCCTGACGGTGGTCCTGGCGGTGGGGTTCATCCTGTCCGAGCGGAACAGCAGGTACCCGCTCATTCCGACGCACATGTACCGCGCGCCGGCGTTCGTGCTGAGCAACGTGGTGTCGATCACGATGTACTTCGGTGTCTTCGGGTCGATCTTCTTCCTCACGCAGTTCCTCCAGGGCCCCATGGGCTACTCGCCGTTCGAGGCGGGGCTGCGCACCATCCCGTGGACGCTGGCGCCGATGTTCGTGGTGCCGGTGGCCAGCCAGTTCGTGGACCGGATCGGCGGCGGTGTGCTCCAGGCGGCGGGCTGCGCCCTCCAGGGCGTCGGGCTGGGCTGGATCGCCCTGGTCGCCACGCCCGACGTCGGATACGGCGCCCTGGTGCCGGCGCTGGCACTTGCCGGTATCGGTATGGGCCTGGTCTTCGCGGGCAACCCCGCCACGGTGATCTCGGCGGTGCCGGAGAACGAGCAGAACAAGGCGTCCGGCGCCAACAACACCAGCCGTGAGTTCGGCGGCGCGCTGGGTGTGGCGGCACTGACCACCGTGTTCAGCCGTCAGTTCGCCGACAACACCTCGGGCGATCCGGCCGCGGCGTTCACCGACGGTCTGGTGGCCGCTCTGTGGATCGGTGTGGCCGTCGTGATGGTCGGCGCGGTGAGCGGCATGCTCATCCGCCGCAGCGCGGAACGGGCCGGCGACGAGGCGGCCGAGGAGAGCCAGGTGTCGGTCCCGGTCGGCTGACCGGTCCGAGGCCCGGCAGACCACCCCGAGATCTGGTTCGGAGGAACCGATGACCACCCAGGTGCTGGAAGACGCCGCGACGTCCGTGGCTCCGGCGATCGAGTACGGCCGCACGATCGAGCGCTCGCTCGCCCACCGTTCCGCCATCTCCGAGGTCTTCGTCACGGACGTCAGGAGTCTGCGGCCGATGGCGGTGACCGCGGGCATCCACCTGCCGCTCACCCACCTCTACTACAGCGACCACCGGCAGCAGCCGAAGCTGCACGACTCCCTGCTGCTGCTGGAGGCGGGCCGGCAGTCGGCGATCGCCGGTTCCCACACGAACGCCGGTGTTCCGGCGGGGACCCTGGCCATCGTGCACGCCTTCCGGTTCTCCCTGCGGAATCTGCACGCGCTGCGGATCGGCGGGGAGCCGGGCCCGCCGAGGGTCGACACGGACTTCTTCGGCAAGACCGCCCGGCACAGCGGGCGTTACCGCAAGGGCCGGCTGGAGCAGCGGGTCTTCATGGGTGACGTGCACGTGGCCGATCACTCCATGGACGTCCTCTTCCTCAAGGGGGACGAGAACGAGATCCTGCGTCATGCGCAGCGCGGCACGCCCGCGCCGCTGAGCTCGGACTTCACCGAGGTGCCGGGTGTCGCCGTGCGGGTGGCGCCGGAGCTGGTGGGCCGTGACAACCCGTTGAACGTCGTGCTCGCGGAGCCGGAGTTCACCGCGGGTTCCGTCACGGCCCGGGTCGCGCCGCGCTTCGACAACCCGGCG
Organism: Streptomyces sp. NPDC091416; assembly: GCF_044756845.1. Lineage (NCBI taxonomy): Bacteria > Bacillati > Actinomycetota > Actinomycetes > Kitasatosporales > Streptomycetaceae > Streptomyces > Streptomyces sp. NPDC091416. The sequence continues at coordinate 80,126 of NZ_JBIVTU010000014.1, read as the reverse complement.
CTGTTCGACCACGTCTACGACCATCTGCCGGCCATGACGCTGGTGGAGGCGGCGCGCCAGCTGGCGCTGCTGACGGTGGCGTCCGCCGGGTCCGGCCGGGCGGCGTCCGGCTCGGGTGCGCTGTGTGCCGTCGGTTACGAGGGCGGGTTCGAGCGTTTCGCGGAGCTGGACGTGCCCCTGACGGCGACCGCGACGCCGGCTCCGGCGGATGCCGGGCAGCACGCGGTGCGGGTCCGATTCCACCAGGACGCAGCCGAGATCGCGGAGCTCACCGTCACCGTGGCCGATGTCTCCCACCTCCACGGATCCTCCAGGAGCCGTCATGTCTGACACCGCACCACCGCGTCTGGCCGTCTGGTCGGACTTCGGCGGGGTCCTCACCCCGCCGCTCGCCCACACGATGAAGACGTTCTGCGCCTCGATGGGCCTCGATCAGGAGGTCCTCGGCCGCGCGCTGGCCACGGTCACCGCCCGTTACGGCACCAGCGACATCATGGAGCCGATCGACACCCCGGTGGTGACCGAGGAGGCGTGGCTCCAGGAGGTCGGCGATGTGCTGGAGGCCGAGCACGGTGTGACGCTCCGCCTCACCACGATGGCGGACGCCTGGTTCGACGGGCGGGAGACCAACCACGCCTGGCTGGCCGAGTTGCGCAAGGCGCGCGAGCGCGGGGCGTTCGTCGGGATGCTCTCCAACATGGTGCCCGCCTGGGACCCGTACTGGCGGCGCATGATCGAGCCCGACGGGCTCTGGGACGACGTGATCCTGTCGTTCGAGGTGGGCCACCGCAAGCCGTCCTTGGGCATGTTCGAGCTCGCCGCGCGACGGGCGGGCGTGCCCGCGGAGCGCTGTGTGCTCGTGGACGACCTCGCGCAGAACTGCGCGGGTGCGGAGGCGGCCGGCTGGCAGTCGGTGCTCTTCGTCGACGCCGCGAGCGCCGGCGAGCAGCTCGCGTCCCTGTGGGAGGACGTCTCATGAGGCGGCGTCCGCCGAACCCGACCGCGGTCCGGCCCCGTCCGGCCGTCCCGCGGCAGCTCACCAGGAGGAAGTGCACATGAGCCGCTCCGTACTCGTCACCGGCGGAAACCGGGGCATCGGGCTCGCCACCGCGCGGGCCCTGGCGGCCGAGGGACACAAGGTCGCCGTCACCTACCACAGCACGCCGCCCCCGCCCGGCTTCTTCGCCGTGCGGTGCGATGTGACCGACCCCGGGCAGGTGAGGGCCGCCGTCGAGGAGGTCTCCATCCAGCAGGGGGCCGTCGAGATCCTGGTCTCCAACGCGGGCATCACCCGTGACCAGTTGCTGATCGGCATGCCGGAGGACGACTTCCGGTCCGTGATGGAGACGAACTTCCAGGCCGCGGTCACCGTCACCCGCGAGGTCGTCCCGGCGATGATCAAGGCCCGCTGGGGCCGGCTGATCTACATGTCGTCCATCAACAGCATGTCCGGCGCACCGGGGCAGACCAACTACGCCTCCGCGAAGGCCGCGTTGATCGGGTTCGCCCGTTCGCTGGCCATCGAGCTGGGCCGGCGCAACGTCACCGTGAACGTGGTGGCCCCCGGAATGATCGAGACCGACATGGTCGAGCACGTCACCGACGCGCGCCGCGAGGCCGCCCTGGCCCGGACCGCGCTGGCCCGCACCGGCACCCCCGAGGAGGTGGCCGCGGCCGTGCGCTTCCTCGCCGGCGAGGACGCCTCGTACGTGACCGCCGGGGTCATCCCGGTGACCGGCGGCCTGGGCGCCGGGCACTGAACAGCCGCGCCCGGCAGGCCAAGAGCAGATTTCCGGGGTATCTCCCCGGGTTCCCACCCACCGTTCGAGGAGCAAACAGATGAGCACCGAAGCACTCGACCTCTCCATCAACATGGGCCTGATCTTCAACGACCTGAGCGAGGAGGCCGCGCTCAAGTACGTCGCGGACGACTTCGTCGACTACGAGGCGCAGGCCGGCGTCCCGAACGGCCCGTACGGCTACCTGGGCACCGCGCGCTGGGTGCACAGCGCGTTCGAGGGCGCCAAGTGGGAGCACCTGGACAGCTTCTCCGAGGGGGACCGCGCCGTCCTGCGGCTGCGCTTCACCGGCAAGCACACCGGCGACTTCCTCGGCATGGCGCCGAGCGGACGCAACGTGGACGTCGAGCAGACCCACATCTACCGGATCGAGAACGGCAAGGTCGTCGAGCACTGGGGCTTCCGCCAGGACCTGCTGCTGCTGACGCAGATCGGCGCCATCACCCTCGTGCCGCCGACCCCGGCCGCCGTCTGACCACCCGGCCTTTCCGGCCCGTTTCCTGAGACCTGTCGCGCCACCCCTTCACGTTCGCTCCTTACGAAAGGACCCACCATGACCGTGCAGACCGTGGAACTGGATGCCGAGCTGCGGACCCGCGTCATCGACATCGTCAACGAGGAACTGGAACTGGAAGACGGTGAGCTGACCGAGGACGGTCTGTTCATCGAGGACTACGACAGCGACTCGCTCACGCTGATAACCGTGGTCTCCCGCATAGAGAAGGAACTCGGTTTCGTCCTGCCCAAGGAGGAGCTGGAGTCCCTGACCACGCTCCGCACGCTGCTGCTCGCCGTCGAGGGATGCGCGCGGAATGCCTGAGCCCACCTTGCGCCGAGTCGTCATCACGGGGCTCGGAGCGGTCAGCCCGGTCGGAATCGGCGTGCGGGACTTCGCCGATTCCCTCCGGGCGGGCCGGGTCGGCATCGGGCCGGCCCGCAGCTTCGACGCCACTCCCTTCCCCAGCCGCAAGGCCGCCGAGGTCGACGACTTCGACCCGGCCGCCCTCCTGCACCACCTCGAACCGGACCGCTGGGGCCGCAGCGCGCTCCTGGCCGCCGCCGCCTCCCGGCTGGCGGTCGAGGACTCCGGCATCGACCCGCTGCTGCTCTCCGCCGGCCGGTCCGGCTCCATCATGGGCACCACCAGCGGCGAGTCCGCGGTGGCCCAGAGCCTGGGCGGCCAGTGGGTCACCCAGGGCCTGAAGGGTCTGGAGCCCCGTCTGGTCGGGCAGTTGCCGGCGGGTCAGATCGCGGGCGCCGTCAACGCCGAACTCGGCCTGAGCGGCGACGCGCAGACCATCCCCACCGCCTGCTCGGCCAGCAACTACGCGCTGGGGTACGCCTTCGACATGGTGCGCCTGGGCGAGGCCGACTTCATGCTGGCCGGCGGCGCCGACTCCGTGAACCGGCTGACCCATGCCGGGTTCTACGCCCTGGGCGCCATGGCCCAGGACCTGCCGCAGCCGTTCGACGCGAACCGTTCGGGCATCATCACCGGCGAGGGCGGGGCCGCGCTGCTGCTCGAACCGCTGGAGCACGCCCTGGCCCGCGGGGCCCGTATCTACGCCGAGGTGCTCGGGTACGCGGCGAACTGCGACGCCTCCCACATGGTGCACCCGGACGCCACGAGCATCGCGGAGTGCATCAAGCAGGCGCACCGCAACGCCGGGGTCGTCCCCGACCAGATCGACTACATCTGCGCCCACGGCACCGGCACGCCGACCAACGACGCGACGGAGGTCCGGGCGGTCCGCCAGGTCTTCGGCGACCGGCTGCCCCCGATCAGCTCGATCAAGTCGATGCTCGGCCACACCATGGGCGCGGCCAGCGGTTTCGGCGCCATCGCCTGCTGCACCGCCCTGGAAGAGGGCTTCCTGCCGCCGACCGCGAACCTGGTGGAGACGGACCCGGAGCTCGGGCCGGGCGTGGACTGTGTCCCGGGCCGGGGCAGGGACGCCCGGGTGGAGATCGTCCAGAACCACGGCTTCGCCTTCGGCGGCAACAACGTCATCACCATCCTCGGGAGGTACCTGTGACCACGGCCGCGCCCGTCCAGCCCCTGCCGGTCGTCGGCGTCGGAGTGGTCTCCAGCGCGGGCTACGGACTGGCGTCCCTGGCCGGAGAGCCGGACAGCGACGTCGTGTCCGGGCCGGAGTCCGTCGCCGGGGCGGAGGCCTACCCGCCGCGTCCGCTGCGGCCCGTCCCCGGCTTCAGGGCCGCCGACCACCTGGGCCGCAAGGGCATCAAGAACCTGGACCGGCTCGCCCAGCTGAGCCTGGTCGCCTGCAAGCAGGCCCTCGAAGCGGCGGGGCCGGCGGCGGCCGGTACGGACCCGGCCAGGACCGGCGTGGTGCTGGCCACCAACACCGGCTCCATCGCGGGCTACTCCGACCTGCTGTACGAGACCCTGACCCTCGACAAGCCCTACCTGATCAATCCGGGCAAGTTCGCGGGCAGCGTCATGAACTGCAGCGCCGGGCAGATGGCCATCCGGCACGGGCTCAAGGGCCTGAACGCCACGGTGGCCGGTGGCCGCAGCGCCGGCCTCTACGCCTTCCGGCACGCGAGGCTCGCCATGGCGGCGGGCCGTGCCGACGAGTTGCTCGTCGGCGGCGCCGAGGAGCTCAGCGCCCCGGCGGCCTGGGCCTGGCACCACGCGGGAACGCTGCGGGAGACCGCTCCGGTCGGCGAGGGCAGCGCCGTCTTCGTCGTCAGGGCCGAGGAGTCCGCCGGTGAGCAGGTCCTCGCGGAGCTGCTGGCCTGCGAGGTCGGCTTCTTCGGCTGGACCGGGGTCAACCGGCGGGCCGGGCTCGGCCGCGGCCTGACGGACGGCCTGGTCACCGCGATCGGCCGCGCCCTGGAGCGCAGCGGAGTGGCGGCCGGGGACGTGGCCGACGTGTCCCTGGGCGCCGGTGACCACATCGGGCTGGACCGGGTGGAGGAGCGGGCCGTGCGGCTCGCCCTCGGCCGGCTGCCGGACCCGGTGCGGGTCACCGAGGTGCTGGGCGAGACGTACAGCGCCGGCGGGGCCATGCAGCTCGCGGCGCTCCTCGCCCGCTGGCAGAGCTCCCCGGGCGGCGGGGAGCCCCGCATCGGTCTGATCACCTCGGTCGGCCACGACGGCAACGCCGGTGCGCTGGTCGTACGCGAGCGGGTCCGGCCCGCGACAGGAACGTGAGTCCCGCCTTCTCCCGTGCTGGAACTCCAGACAGGACCTACAGGAACAGGACGGTTGAACCGCATGGTGAAGCGGGATGAGTGGGACGCCGTCGTCGTCGGCAGCGGTATGGGCGGCCTGGTGTGTGCGGCGTACCTGGCTGTGAGCGGCCGTCGCGTCCTCGTACTGGAGCAGCACGACGTGGCGGGCGGGAACAGCCATGTGTTCCGCCGCCGCCGGGCCTACGAGTTCGACGTGGGCGTGCACTACCTGGGTGACTGCGGTCCGGGCGGGCTGCTCCCGGCGATCTTCTCGGGGCTGGGCCTCGACGGCCGGGTGACCTACCGGGAGATGGACCGGGGCGGCTTCGACCGGATCGTGCTGCCCGGTCTCACGGTCGATGTGCCCGTGGGCTGGGAGGCGTACACGAAACGGCTGACGCAGGCGCTGCCTTCGCAGCGCGAGGGCATCGAGCGGTTCACCCGGATCTGCGCGGCCGTCGGGGCGGAGACCCGTTCGATGATGCTGTCGGACGGTGAGCCGTCCCTGGCCGAGCTGCTGGCGCGTACCCCGGTCACCGCCGAGTGGGGCCGCCGTACGCTCTCCGAGCTGTTCGACCACTGCGGGCTGGACCCGCGGGCGCGCACCGTGCTCGCCGCCCAGTCGCCCAACTACGGGATGGGTCCGCGCCAGGCCACCGTCTCCACCCATGCGGCCGTCACCGACCACTATCTGCGGGGCGCGTACTACCCCGAGGGCGGTGGCCAGGTGCTCGCCGCGGCGCTGGTCGAGGCGCTGGAGGCGCACGGCGGGGAGCTGCGGACCAGGAGCCGGGTGGAGCGCATCCTCGTCGAGGACGGCAGGGTCACCGGGGTGGGGATGAAGGACGGCGACGTCCACCGCGCTCCCCTGGTGGTGTCGAACGCGGACTACTCGCGGACCGTGTTCGACCTCGTGGGAGAGGAGCACTTCGGCCGCAGGGTGGTGTCGAGGACCCGGCAGGCGAAGATGGCGCTGCCGCTGGCCACGCTCTACATCGCCACGGACACGGAGCTGCCGGCCCGTCCGAACGCCAATCTGTGGTGGTACCGGGACGACGACATCGAGGCCTATTACGAGCAGGTGGCGAAGGAGACCATCAGCCCGGTTCCCTTCCTCTTCGCGTCGTTCGCCTCGCTGAAGGACCCGGGCACGGCGGCCGTCTGCCCGCCGGGGCACAGCAACTTCCAGGTGATGACGCTGTGTCCGCCCGGATACGAGTACTGGGGTGTGGACCGGGGCCCGGCGGCCGGTGAGCGCTACCGGCGCAACGAGGGCTACCAGCGGCGCAAGGCCGAGCTGACCGAGGCGATGCTGAGCACCGCGGAGGAGGCGCTCGGCCCGTTCCGGGAGCACATCGTGCATCTGGAGACGGCGACCCCCATCACCCACGAGCGCTACACGCTCGCCACCGGCGGGACACCGTACGGGCTGGCCGAGTGGGGCGGTACGGGCAGCCGTCCCGACACCCGCACCAGCATCGAGGGCCTCCACATGGTGGGGACCAACACCCGGCACGGCACCGGCATCACGGGCTCCGCGGCCGGCGGGATGGCGCTGGCCGGGCAGCTCCTGGGCCGCGGTCTGATGGCCGAGGTCCACCGGGGCGCGCTCCTGGGCGACCCGGACCTCCTTCCGGAGCGTGCGGAGGGCTGGGACCCGCTGGCCGTCTCCCGCGGCTCCGCCCGGCAGGGCGCCCGGGGACTGGCCCGGATCGGCTGATGGACGGAACGCGTAAAGCCCCGGGGAGCGAATCCCCGGGGCTTCCCGCGTTCCCGCGCCGTCCGCGCGGGACAACCGTCCTACTTGGCCCGGCCGAGGCCGAGCTGGCCCGCCCAGCCGCCGTCCACGCGCAGCAGTTCACCGGTGATGTACGTGGAGTCCTCGCCGGCCAGGAAGGACACCGCGCCGGCCACCTGCTCGGGGGTCGCGAACTCGCGCAGCGGCAGCTGCCGTTTGATGGCCCTGCCGCCGTCCTTCTCCAGCAGTCCGCCGATCAGGTCGGTGGCGGTGAACCCGGCGAGGACCGCGTTGACCCGGACCTCGAAGCGGGCCAGTTCGACGGCGGCGGCCCGGGTGAAGGCGTTGACGGCGCCCTTGGAGGCGGAGTAGTTGGACTGCCCGACCCAGCCGCCCTCGCCCATGACCGAGGAGATGTTGATGACGTTGCCCTCGCGCTGCGACATGAAGTGGCCGGCTGCGGCCCGGGTGCAGTGGTAGACGCCGCCGACGTTGACCTTGAGCACCTCCCACCAGTCCTCGGGCGACTGGTCGAATATGAGCCCGTCCCGCGCCACTCCGGCGTTGTTCACCAGGATGTGCAGCCCGCCGAGCCCGGCCATGGTCTCGTCCACCAGCCGCTGGGCGGCGTCCGGGTCCGACACGTCGGCCCGCAGGGCGATCGCCCGCCCTCCCAGGGCGGTGATCTCCTCGACCGTCCGCTCGGCCTCGTCCTTGCGGGAGCGGTAGTTCACGGCGACCGCGGCACCGTCGGCCGCGAGACGGAGCGCGATGGCCCGTCCGATGCCGCGGGAACCACCGGTGACCAGGGCGGCCCGGCCTTCGAGGCTCATCAATGGACTCCTTCTCCAGGCGAATGGGATGCGTGCCGCAATTCCGAATACGCCGAACACGCTTATTCAGCATGCCTGTCGACCTTGCCGCCGACCGATACCACCTCGGCCGCCCACGATGTTCCTTTCGAGGCACCACCAGGCACGACCGGCCGCGGGAACGTCGTTCAAGTGGTCCGCCGGGGGTCTCGGGAATTGGCCTGGAACTCGTTCCCGGCCCGCTGCGAAGCTCCTTTCACTACGACAGCGAAGGGCGGTAAAAAGATGAGGAAGAAAGGCAGTTCACCTTCCGTCATCGTCGGATACGGACACGCGGGCCGCGATCTGCACCATCGCGCGCTGCGGGACCTCACGGGCGGCCGGTCGACGGTGATCGCCGTCGATCCCCGTCCCGCCGAGGTGGCGGGAGGGCAATGGGTGCCGGACGTCCGCGGCGCCGTGACGGCGCTGTGGGCGGAGGGTCACCGGGTGGCCGACGCCGTCTTCCACGTGGCGGTGCCGCCCGACGCCCACCGGGACTGCCTGGAGCAGCTCCTGCACGCCGGGGCGCAGCGCTTCATCCTGGAGAAGCCGATCGCGCACACCGTGCAGGAGGCCGCCCATCTGGTGGAACTCGCGGAGGCCACCGGGGCCGTGGTGCTGCCGATGAGCGTCTGGCCGGCCAGCAGGGTCACCGAGGCCGCCGAGGAGCTCGTCGCCTCGGGGACGATCGGGGAGCCGGTCTCGTACCACATGGAGCAGAGCAAGCCGCGCTTCCGCCGTTCGCTCCAGACCCAGGGGCACGGCAGCGCCTTCGAGGTGGAGCTGCCGCACCAGTTGCTGCTCGCCCTGCATCTCGCGGGGCCCGTCGCGGAGGTCACCGGCTCGCGCGGCTGGGACCTGCCGCTGCCGTCCGGCCGGCTCGCCCGCCTCGGCGGTGCCGAGGTCACGTTGCGGCACGCCTCCGGCGTACGGACCACGCTGTACACCGATCTGGCCTCGCCGGTACGCCGGCGGCGGCTCCACATCCACGGCACCGAGGGCACGCTCGTGGCGGACTACCCCGTCTCCGGCGACGACGACTTCGGTCAGGTGCGCATCGCCGGACGGCCGGTCCGCAAGGTCGTCCAGGACGCCCCGCTGACCCGGTTCATCGAGCAGGCGTACGCCCACTTCCGCGACGAGTCCCCGGCGCCGCGCAGCGATCTCGCCCTGCACCTGGAGTCCATGGAACTCCTCGACGCCGCCCGCGCCGCCGCGTTCGCCGACTCCGCCACCCCGGCCCCGCAGGAAGCAGCATGAGCACCGTTCTGATCATCGAGCCCCGTTCCTCCGGACTGGAGCTGGTGACCCGGGCCCATGAACTCGGGCACACCGCCCTGGTGCTGACCGCCGGCACCGGGCCCGGCACCGCCCCCGCGAAGGCCGACCGGGTCATCACCGCCGACACCTCCGACCAGGCCGCCGTGCTCGGCCTCATCCGCGCCCTGCACGCCGAGACACCGCTGGACGCGGTCCTGCCCGGCTTCGAGCACTTCGTCTCGCTCGCCGCCCACGCCGCCGCCGCGCTCGGCCTGCCCGGCATCGACCCGGCGGGAGTGGAGTTCCTGCGCCACAAGCACCGGATGCGCCGGGCCGTGGACGCGGCGGGGCTCGACCAGCCCCGGTACCGGATCGTCTCCGGCGCACGGTCGGCCGCCGCGGCCTACGCGGAGCTCGGACCGGTGTGCGTGGTCAAGCCGGTCGACCAGTCGGGAAGCCTCGACGTCCGCCGGGCCGGCTCAAAGGCGCAGGCCGTGGCCGCGTTCCGCAGGGCGCTGCGCTCCGGCCGGGCCGACGGCTCGCGCGGCGGCCTCGGACTGGTGCTGGTCGAGGAGTACGTCGAGGGGCCGGAGTACAGCGTCGAGGGCTACGTCGAGGACGGCCGGGTGCACATCCTCGGCATCACCGAGAAGATCCTCGGGGCCGAACCGCACTTCGTCGAGGTCGGGCACATCGTGCCCGCCCAGCTGAGGACATCGGCGGCCCGGGAGATCAGGACGTACATCGCCCGCGTCCTGGACGCCGTCGCCCTGGGCATCGGGCCCTTCCACGCCGAGCTGCGGATGTCCGCGCGCGGCCCGCTGCTGATGGAGGTCGCGGCCCGGCTGCCCGGCGACCGCATCCCCGACCTGCTGCGCCTGGCCTGCGGCCACGATCTGTACGAGATCATGCTGCGCTGCTACCTGGGCCTTCCCAACCCCGAACCGGCCGTGTCCCGTACCGGCGCCCGGGCCGGCATCCGCTACTTCCTGCGGCCCGGCCTCGACACCTACCGCGAGTTCCGCGTCGACCCGGTGATCGAGTCCGATCCGCGGGTGCGGGAGATAGGCGTCCTCCTGCCGCCGGGAAGCGCCCTGCCGGACCCCGGCAGTTCGGCGGGCCGGCTCGGTTACGTGCTCGCCGCGGGCGCCTCGTACCGGGAGACGGCGGGGGTGCTGCGACGCGCCGAGCGTGCCGTGACCTTCAGCTGAGCCATCCGCAGGACTGTCCACGAACCATCCGGAGACCCGATGAACCGCCATGTCCTCATCCTCAACCGCTGGACCAACTCCTTCGCCGAGTACCACCGTTACTTCGACCACACGGTCGACCGCGTCGCCTATCTGACCACCGCGGCGGGCCGCCCGCCGCTCGACGGGGAGCTGGCCGAGGACATCCGCGTGCTGTCCGATCTCTCCGACACCGCCGACGTCCTGGCGCAGACCGCTCAACTGATCGAGCTGTACGGCCCGTTCACCCATGTCCTCGCACTCTCCGAATTCGACCTGGAGCCCGCGGGCGAGATCCGCCGGCACTTCGGCATCCCGGGCCGCGGCCCCGGGGAGGTCGCCGCCGTGCGGGACAAGGTCGTGATGAAGGGCCTGGTCGCGGCGGCCGGCCTGCGGGTGCCCGCCTTCCAGGAGACGCCCACGGCCGCCCGGGTACGGGAATTCGCCGCACGGCACGGCTATCCGTTCGTCCTCAAGCCGCGCGCGGGCGCCGACAGCCAGGGCGTGCACGTGGTGCGCTCCGAGGAGCAGCTGGAGACCCTGCTGGACGGCACCGGCCTCGCCGACGCCCAGTGCGAGGAGTTCATCGACGGGGCGCTCTACCAGATCGACGGGGTCGTGCAGGGCGGCAGGCTGCTCACCTCGCGGGCCTGGCGCTGCGGCGGCAGCTGCCTCGACTTCGCCACCGGCACGGCCTTCAGCTCGGTCGCCAACGACGACCCGGACTTCGAGAAGCGGGTGACCGGCTTCGCCGAGCGCGTGTGCGCCGCCCTGGACCTCACCGACGACGTCTTCCACCTTGAGGTCTTCCGGACCGCGCGGCCCTCGGGCGACGGCGACGACCTGGTGTTCCTGGAGATCGGGGCCCGGGCCGGCGGCGGTCAGGTCCGGGTCGTCTGGGAGGAGGTCTACGGGGTCGACCTGGTCGCCGCCTCCGCACGGGTGCAGCTCGGCGAGGACCTGACGATCGCGCCGATGGACCTGGACGGCCCGGTCGCCGGGTATCTGATGATGCCCGAGCCGCCCGTGCGCCCGGCCGTCGTGGACGCCGTGACCTCGCTGGTGGGCCGGGTGCCCGCGCTCTGTTCCGAGACCCTGCCGCCTCCCGGCACGGTGCTCAGCGGCAACGGCGGCGCCGTCCACACCGCCGGCACGTTCCGCTACCGGGCCGACCGCTCGGAGCAGGTCGAGGAGGCCATCCGGCAGACGCTCGCCGCCTACCGGCTCGACTGGCACCCGCAGGGCGGGCAGCCCGCCGACGCCGGAGGGCCGACGGCCCGGGAGGCCCTCCATGTCGTCGGCTGAGCTCCTCGACCGGGCCGGGCCCCCGTCCCCGGAGCCGCCGCCCCAGGGGCTCTGGCACCACCGGGACTTCCGCCGGCTGTGGGCCGGACAGACGGTCTCCCTGCTCGGCTCCCGGGTCACCGAACTGGCCCTGCCCGTCACCGCGATCGTGCTGCTCGACGCGAGCCCGGCCCAGTTGGGACTGCTGAACAGCGCCCAGTACCTGCCGGTGCTGTGCGTGACCCTGTTCGCCGGGGTGCTGGCCGACCGGGTGCGCCGCCGTCCGCTCCTGATCACCGCCAACCTCGGCCGGGCCGCGATCCTCACCGCGGTGCCGCTGCTCGCCTGGCTGGGCGGGCTCGGCGTCTGGGCCCTGTGCGCCGTGGCGTTCGCGACCGGGGTGCTCACCGCCCTGTTCGACGTGGCGTACCAGGCGTACGTGCCGTCCCTGGTGGCCAAGGAGCAGCTGGTCGAGGGCAACAGCAAGCTCCAGGGCAGCCGTTCGGTCGCGGAGACGGCGGGCCAGGGGCTCGGCGGGACACTGATCCAGGTGCTCACCGCGCCCGTCGCCATCCTGGTCGACTGCCTGGGCTACCTCTTCGGCGCGGCCATGCTGCTGCGGATCCGCACCCCGGAGGCCCGGCCGGTCCGCGCGGCCGGGGCCCGGTCCTCGGTGCGCAAGGACATCGCCGCGGGGCTGCGCATGACGCTGAACAGCAGACTGCTGCGCGTGATCATGCTGCACGCCTCGCTGTACAACCTGCTCTGGGACGTCGTCCTGGTCGTCTTCCCGCTCTACGCCATCCGCGTCCTGCACCTCGGCCCGGCCGGCCTCGGCCTGGTCATCGCGGTCGGCAGTGTCGGCGCGTTCGGCGGCGCGCTGTCCGCGGGCCGGCTCGGGAAGCGGCTCGGAGTGGGCCGCGCCATGGTGACCGGCATGGCCGTCGCCTCGTTCGCGACGCTGCTGCTGCCCCTGGCGGCCGGTGCCGGCACCGGGCCCGGATACGCGCTCCTGGCCACCGGCTACGTCCTCAACGGCTTCGGCATCGCGATCTTCAACATCCACTCGATCACGCTGCGCCAGGCCACCGTGCCCACCGAACTCATCGGCCGGGTCAGCGCCACCTTCCGCTTCCTCACCTGGGCGGTGATCCCGGTGGGCGGACTGCTCGGCGGGCTGCTCGCGTCCGCGGCCGGTCCGCGGACCGCGCTGGCCGTGACGGCGGGCGGGCTGACCGCGGCGGCGCTGGTCTTCCTGTGCTCCCGTACCGCGGTCCGGTCATGAGCGCCGGCCCTGACAGCATGGACGACCCCGACAGCACCGATGTCCCCGTTCCGGATCCAGGAGAAGACATGTACGTCAAGGTATGCGGTCTGAGCCGCCCGCAGGATGTGGCGGCCGCGGTCGAGGCCGGCGCCGACGCGATCGGGTTCGTCCTCACGCCGAGCCCCCGCCGGGTCGCCCCCGCCGATGTCCGCGCGCTGGCCGCCCTGGTGCCCGCGGGCACCGCGACGGTCGCCGTGTTCCGCGGGGAGCCGCTCGACGAGGTGCGCCGGGCCGCCGCCGAGGCGGGCGTCGACACCGTCCAGCTGCACGGGGCGGAGCCGCCCGAGGCGTTCGCCGCGCTGCGCGCCGACGGGTTCCGGCTGATCCGGGCCACGTCCCCGGAGGGCGGGGCGCCGCTGGAGACCGGTGCGTACGGCGAGGACCTGCTGATCATCGACTCGCCCCGGCCCGGCTCCGGCGAGCGCTGGGACCCGGCCGCACTCGGCGTCTCCCCCACCGGTCCGTGGCTCCTGGCCGGCGGTCTCGCCCCGGACAACGTCGCCGGGGCCGTCGCCGGACTGCGGCCCTGGGGCGTGGACGTCTCCAGCGGCGTCGAGCGCACCCGTGGCGTGAAGGACCCGGAGCTGATCAGGCGGTTCGTCGCCGCGGCCAAAGCGGCGGCCGCCTGACCGGACCGGTCCCGGCGCACTGCCACCAAGAGTGAAGCCACTGCCTCCTAAGGCGAATTGAGGGCGCATCGGTGCGGCCCGCAGTATCGGATAGCCGCTTCCCGGACGCGTACGGGCGCACCCGGCCCTGGGCCGGGTGCACGGCACTGACGTCCACCGCACCCGCCGAATCACCTGGGGGATCCATGTGGCTGCCCGCATCCGGGAAGCACCGCGACTTCATCGAGCGCTATCTGACGCTGCACGACCGGTACACCGCGGGTGAACTGGGCGAGGAGGAGTGGCGTACGTGGGCGCAGCGGCAGCTGCGCGAGGTCGTCGCGCTCGCGCAGGACGGCTCGCCCTTCTACGCCCGGCACCTGGCCGGCGTGCCGGCCGGCCGGCTCACCCTCGACGACGTGCGCTCGCTGCCCTTCACCACGAAGGACCATCTGCGCACGGCCATGTCCGACGTCCTGAGCCGTGATCTCGACGAGGCCTGCTTCTTCTACGAGACCACCGGCACCACCGGACCGGCCACGCCCTGTCCCCGCGATCCGCGCGAGGTGATCGCCTCCAACGCCCATGTGACGGAGAGCTGGCGGAACATCTTCGCGGACGTCTTCGGCGACCGGGCCCCGCGCGTCGGCGTGATGGGCCCCACCGAGGTGCACTCGCTCGGCGACACCCTGGGTGACGTGGCGCGCAACGTGGGTTCGGCCGTCGCCAAGATCTGGCCGTACTCCCCCGTCATCGGCTTCCCCAAGGCCCTCCAGCTGATGCGGGACCTGGCCCTGGACGTCGTGTTCTGCACGCCCAACGTGGCGCTCTCGCTCGCGCGGGCCGCCCGTGAGCAGGGGCTCGACCCGCGCCGCGACTTCGCCGTGAAGGTCTTCCTGGTCACCGGCGAGATGTGCACCCCCGACCTGGCCCGCCAGATCGACCAGGCGTGGGGCGCCCGGACGTACAACGCGCTCTACGGCTCCCAGGAGACCCTGGTCATCGCCTCGGCCTGCGCCCACGGCCGTCTCCACCTGGCCCGGCCCAACTACATCGCCGAGCTCGTCGACCCGGACTCCGGCGCCCCGCTCGGCGACCGGGGCACCGGGGAGCTGGTCGTCACGATGCTGATCGACGGCATCAAGCCGCTGATCCGCTACCGGACCGGCGACCTGGTCGAGCTCTCCGACAACGTGTGCGGCTGCGGGATCCGGGGCCCCGTCATGCGGGTCGTCGGCCGTACCCGCGACCGGATCGTGCTCGGCGGTCACAGCTTCCAGGCCTGGCAGATCGAGCAGGCCGTCCTGCGCCGGATCGACCACAGCTACGGCTACCAGGTCGTCATCGACCGGGCCGAGGACGGCGAGGACCTGATCACCGTCCGGCTCGACCTGCCCGGGGAACGCGTGCCGGGGCTGGAGGCCGCGCACGCGGCCCGGGTCGCCGACGCGCTCGGGGTCCGCTGCCGGGTGGAGCTGCCGGACGAGCTGGACCCGGTCACCACGACCGGCGCCTTCGTCAGCTGGAAGGCCGCCCGCATCCATGACCGGCGTACCGCCGTCGACCACGAGACGGCCGCCGCCCGCCGGCTCGCCGGGGCCCGGGGGCACCGCGCATGACCGAGCCCCTGCTCCGCGCCCAGGCCGTCCTCGGCGACGGCTCCGACGCCGACGCCGACACGACACCGTTCCCCATCCTGTGGGAGCCCGCCCGGATACCCCACTCGCCGCTGCTGCGGCCCGGCACCCTGCGGGTCGGCACGCTCGGCCCGGACGGCACCACGTCGATGGTCGCCCTCTCCCGTCTCGGTTACCGGCTCGCCCACCTCGGCGGCCCCGTGGTGGAGCCCGTGCCGTACGACTCCTTCGAGGAGCTGCTCGCCGCCGTCGGCAGCCGCGGCGGTCCCGCCTACGCCCTGGTACCGGGGGCCGCCGAGTGCGCGACCCGCTTCTTCTGGTCGCCCCGGCTGCGGCTGGACGCCACCTTCTCCTCACCGACCCCCGAGTACGGCATCGCCACCGGTCCTTCGGGGCTGCGCGAGGGCATCCTGCGCCTCGCGACCCTGCACGAGACCCGCCGTCTGGTGGAGCTGCTCGACGGGGCCGAGGGCGGGCGGGGCGGTTACGACATCGCCTGGGTGCCCGCCGAGTCCACCATCCACGCCGCCGAACTGGTCTCGGAGGGACGCGCGGACGCCGCCGTCACCAACGAGCCCGGACGCGCCGCGCACCGGCTGGAGTTCCAGGTCTCACGGCCGGGCGTCCCCATGGTGTGGATGGTGTTCGGGCCCGCGGTACTCGCCCGTTCCGAGGATGCCCGTCCGTCCGTGGGGAGCCGGCCGTGACCACTGAGCGCCGACTGCTGCTGCATGACGTCACCGTCCAGGAGGGCCTGGGCCGCGCCTCGTTGCCCGCCCGCTCCGTCCTGGTGTCGGGCGGGCGCGTCGAGGCCGTGCTGCCGGCCGCCGAGGCGCCCGCCGAGGGCGGCTTCGTCCGCTGGGACCTGGCCGGGGCCACCGTGCTGCCCGGCATGACGCTGGGCCACACCCACATCGCGTACGTCAACGTCACCACGGGCCGCGAGACGCTGTTCAAGTACCGGGTGCCCGAGGTCGCGCTGCATGCGGCCCGGCACGCGGCGGACCTGCTGAGCTGCGGCTACACGGCGTTCGTCGGGGCCGGATCGGTCGCCGGCATCGACATGGCGCTGAAGAACGCCATCGAGGCCGGTGTGATCGCCGGTCCGCGCATCACTCCGTGCAGCCGCGACCTGATGGTGTCGGGCCCGCCGGGCCGGCGTTCGCCCGAGCTCAAGGAGCGGATGCCGCGCGAGCTGATGCCGGTCGTGGACGTCCTGGGCGATCTGGTGAAGTACACCGAGGAGGAGATCGACGAGGGCGCCGAGATCATCAAGGTGTTCTCGTCGGGCGACGACACGTTCCCCAACGCCCGCTCCGACGAACTTCTCTTCACCCGCGAGGAGTTGTCCACGGTCGTGGAGACCGCGCACCGGCGCGGCGCCCGGGTGCGGGCGCACTCGCGGGGCCTGGCCGGCATCCGCAACGCGCTGGCCGCCGGGGTCGACGTCATCGACCACGCCACGTACGCGGACGACCGGGCGCTCGACGAGATCGCCGAACGCGGCGTGTTCGTGGTGCCGAGCCTGTTCCAGCCGGACCGGCTGCTGGCGCTCGGGGAGCGGTTCGGCAAGGCTCCCGACTATCTGGAGTCGCTGGACTTCCGGGACGAGATCGAGAACACCCTGCGCTTCCTCCCGACGGCCGAGGCCCGCGGCATGAAGATCGTGCCGGGTGACGACTTCGGCTTCGCCTGGACCCCGCACGGTACGTACGCGGACGAGCTGGTCATGTACGGGGAGCGGGCCGGGATCGCGCCCGAGACGGTCATCAAGTGGGCCTGCGCCAACGGGGCCGAGCTGGCCGGACGCGGTGCGGAGGCCGGGGTGGTGGCGCCGGGGCGGCTCGCCGACCTGGTGGTGTGGGACCGCGACCCGGCGGCGGACCTGACGGTGCTCCAGGACAAGCAGGCGCTGCGGTCGGTACTGATCGGCGGGCGGCACGCGGCGGGTCCGGTGGCGCCGCCCGCATCCTGAGAGGCGCGTCGGAGCCGGGCTGTTCACCCCGTGGGGCTGAGCAGCCCGGCCCTTTCGTTGCGGGGCAGTGACAGCAGCCGCGCGGTGTCGCCGCGGCCGCCGTGCGGCAGCAGCAGGATCCGCATCAGGTCGATCATCCGGTCCATCAGTCCGCGTGCGGCGGCCAGGCCCTCCTGGTCCTCGCCCGGCGCGAACTGGTCGTGCACGAAGGCGGGGAAGCCGCTGCCCGGCACGATCATCCGGTTGAGCAGGACGTTGTCGATGAGCTGCCCGTAGACCCGGTCGTGGCTGTAGCGCCGTCCGGTGACCACGACGCCGGCCACCTTGTTGGCGAGCGGGCGGTCGAAGCGCAGGTGGCCGACGCCGGCCCGCTCGATGAAGTTCTGCATGACGCCCGCCAGCCCGAAGCCGTGCACCGGCGCCGCGTACAGCACCCCGTCGGCCCGCACGAGCCGGTCCACCAGGGCCGGCACGTCGTCGTCCAGGGCGCACGGCAGCGGGCGTACGTTGCAGTCGCCGCACGGCCCGCAGGGCGTGATGTCGTACTCGGCGAGCGGGATCACATCGAGGTGGACCCCGTGCTCGGCGGCCTGGGCCGCCAGCATCCGCAGCACCCTTCCGGTGAGACCGTCGGGCCGTTCGGAGCCGTTCAGGGCGGCTATCGACGCCCAGGGACCGTGGTCGACCATGGCTGTATCCCTTCGAGGAAGTTGGCGATGAACGCGGATCCGGTCTGTGTCGTGATGCTTTCGGGGTGGAACTGCACGCCTTCGACGGCCAGGCGGCGATGGCGCAGCCCCATCACACAGCCGTCCTCGCGGGCCCGTGCGGTCACCAGGAGTTCGGCGGGCAGCGGGTCGGCGACGGCCAGTGAGTGGTAGCGGGTGACCTCGGTGCCGTCGGCGAGTCCGGTGAGGATCCCGGAGCCGTCGTGGTCGAGGCGGCTGGTCTTGCCGTGCACGATGCGCGCCGCCCGTTCGATCCGCCCGCCGTAGGCGAGCCCGATGGCCTGGTGGCCCAGGCAGATCCCGAGCAGCGGTACCCGGCCGGCGAAGTGGCGTACGAGTTCCGGGTGGCCGGAGTCGGCCGGGTGCCCGGGACCGGGACCGAGGACCACCGCGTCGGGACGGCGGGCGTCCAGCTCGGCCGGGGAGTGGGCGAGCGCGGTGACGACGTCCGTACGGGCGCCCTGCTCGCGCAGATAGTGGTCGATGATGTGGACGAAGCTGTCGCGTGCGTCGACGAGCAGGATCCTCATGCCGTGAGCACCTCGCCCGTCAGGGCGGCGTACACCGCGCTCATCTTGATCAGCGTCTCGCGCCATTCGCCGTCGGCCGAGGAGTCGGCGACGACCCCGGCGGACGCCTGAAGCGCGTACGTCCCGGTGTCGGGATCGTGGACGGCGGTACGGATGCACAGGGCGAGGGTCGCCGCGTGCCCGCGTACGTCGATCAGGCCCAGCGCGCCCGCGTAGGCGCCGCGCGGCCGGCCCTCGATCTCCTGGATCAGTTCCATGGCGCGGACCTTGGGCGCCCCGGTCATGGTGCCCGCGGGGAAGGTGGCACGCAGGGCGGACCAGACGTCGGCGCCGTCCGCCAGTTCGCCGCGGACCGTGGAGACGAGGTGGTGGACCTGGGCGAAGTGCTCGACGGCCAGCATCCGTTCGACGGCCAGGGTGCCCGGCACGGAGACCCGGGCCACGTCGTTGCGGCACAGGTCGACGAGCATGATGTGCTCGGCGCGTTCCTTCTCGTCGGCGCGCAGCGCGGCGACGCGGCGCGCGTCCTCGGCGGGGTCCGCGGCCCGTGCGGTGGTGCCGGCGATGGGCCGCATCGCCAGGGTCCGGCCCTCGATGCGCAGCAGCAGCTCGGGGCTGGCCCCGACCAGGGTGCGGCCCGCCCAGGGCACCAGGTACATGTACGGCGACGGGTTGCTCCGGCGCAGCCGGCGGTAGGCGTCGATGGCCGGCAGCGGGGTCCTCACCTCGATGCGGTGGCCGATCTGGATCTGGTAGACGTCGCCCGCCCTGATGTGCTCCAGGCAGCGCCGCACCCGGTCGGTGAACTCGCCCCGGCGCACGGTGCGGCGCACGCTGTACGCCGGCGGGGCGGGCGGCACGGGGTCCGCCTCCGGCTCGGGCGGCAGGGTGGACACGAACGCGGGGAGATCGGCGCCCAGGATGCCGGGACCTCCGAACTCGGACGCCTGCGCCAGGAGTTGGTGGCTCTCGCCGCTCTCCAGGTGGTAGGTGACGACGTACCGGAAGAGGGTGAGGGTGATCTCCGGGTCGTGGCCGGGGGCGCGGGGCGGCAGCTGCTCCAGGTGCCAGGCGGCCTCGTAGCCGAGCACGGCCAGGAACCCGAAGGCGTAGGTGTCGAGCGGGACGTCGGTCTCCACGGCGAAGGCCCCGTTCACCGCCTCCAGCAGACGCCGGACGTCGCCGCGGGCGCGGTCGGTGAGCGGGCGCAGCCGCTCCACGAGCTCCGGGATCCCGTCCAGCGCGATCCGTCCGTCCCGCACGGTGATCCGGGCCAGCGGCTCGGCGCCGACCGCGGCGAAACGGCAGTCCTCGTCGGGGCCGGCCAGGCTCTCGAACAGGAACACCTGGTCCTCGCCGAGCAGCCGGCGCAGCTCGGCGCCCAGGGCGAGCGGGGCGTGCGGCGGCAACGGGATGCGCGCCACGGTCACCCGCACGGGCTCGGCGGCCGTCCCGGGTGGTGCTGCGGCGGGCTCGACGGCGGTCATGGTCATCGTGGGCGGTCTCATTTCGGTACGAGGGTCGGTCAGCGGCTTGCTCCCAGCCAACCAACGGCGCGTACCCGCCGGGCAGTCCACTGTTCCGGGCCGGCGGCGGACCACTTGGCCGCCCTGCCCGGGACCCTCGGGCCCGCCCTACCGCGCTGACGCGCCCAGGAGCGCGGCAGCCGCCAGCAGCGCGTCCCGGCAGCTGTCCTCGTCGACGCCGGGGACCGAGCAGGCCAGCAGCAGCACCCTGCGGGTCTGCGCGGTCACCGCCTGGTGGACGCCGTCGCGGTGGGCGAACTGCGACAGCACGCGCTTCTCGTCGGCGAGCACGAGCCCGCCGGCCTCCAGGGTCACCGGCCCGTCCGCGCCCAGTGCGGTGAACTCCTCGGTGCCGTCGGTCAGCCGAAGCGCCACCTCGCCCTCCAGCATGTCCCGGTCGAACAGGCCGAGCGCGACGAGGTCGCGTACCGCCACCGCGTTGACGGCGTCGACGGCCGGGTTGATCCTCGGCCAGGCACCCAGCGGCTTGGCGCGCAGGCCCCGGTCGATCAGCGCCTGCACGGACGGCGGCCGCTTGTCGGGGTGGCTGCCCAGCAGGCGGCTCAGCTCGCGGTAGGCGGCGACGTTCGGGGCCGCGCGCACCTCGGCGCGGCTCGCCCCGGTCCACCGCGCGTGCGCCTCGGCCCAGACGTCGTCGGCCGGTGCGGGGCCGGCGGCCGGGATCTGCGCCTGAAGGGTCAGCACCTGGACCCCGGGCACGAGTGCGCGGGCCTCGGGCGTCACGGCGACCTTGCGGAAGGTGGGCGTGGTCATCGGGTTCCTCCGGAGAAGGTGAAGGTGTCCAGCGTCTGCAGATCCAGGTCCTCGGCCGTGAGGACGCGTTCGGTGTCGATGAGGATGTTGTAGTGGTTCGGCGCGTGGCACTCGTCGAATCCGGCCACCCGTCCGATCGGCCCGTGGGGTCCGGACACCACGTCGCCCCGGTCGATCACCGTGCCGGAGGGGAACTCGGCGAAGCCCAGGAATCCCACGTGGTCGACCCGGTCCCCGGTGGCGGACGGCCGGTCGGTGGTGGTGACCAGCTCGTGGACGTCGCCGGCCCGCACACAGCGCGACTGCCAGGGCGACAGCCGCATGCCGCGGTCCGTGCGCCGGTGGAAGAGCAGCTTCACCAAGTGGGCCGAAACCGGCTCCTTGACGGTCATCCTCAGCCGCTGTTCCTTGGTCCGCCCGATGCCGTACGCCTCCTCGACGAGGTCGACGATGTGCGGGCCCCGGTCCGGTCCGCTGCGTCCGTCCCGCACGACCCGGTGGAAGTCCGCCATGATGCCCGCGTACTCGTGGTCGAGCGAGGACTTGAACGCCTCGAAGCCGTCCAGCATGTCGGCGTGCAGCTCCCGGCCGTCCTTGAGGTGCACGGTGATGTCCTTGCGCTCACCGGTCTCCAGCGCCCAGTCCAGGTCCACGTGGACGGGTATGCCGCCGGCGGTGACCAGGCCGAGTTCGGCGCAGAACTCGACGCCTGACCTGACGTCCCCGATCGTGGCGTCGGTCAGCGTGAGCGGGCCGAGCACGGTCTCCAGGGCGTCCAGGGCGTTGGGGCCGTTGTCGATGATGCAGCCGCCGCCGCAGCGGTCGAGGTCCTGGTACCAGCGGTCGGCGCCGGTGTGCTCCTCGATCTTCTCCTGGTAGCGGCTGGTGACGTGCGAGATGAGCGCGGGCTCGGGCAGCCGCTCCGCCAGGTCCTGGACATGGGTGTTGTAGCGGCGGTGGAACGCGGTGAACAGGGTCGTGCCGTGCTCGTCGGCCAGCCGGGTCAGGCGGTGCGCGTCCTCGGCGTGGACGGTCAGCGGCTTCTCGCAGCAGACGTGCACACCGGCCCGCAGCGCGTCGGCCACGACCGGCGCGTGCGCGTGGTTGGGCAGGGTGACGACGACACCGTCCACCAGACCGGACGCGAGGAGATCGCGGTGGTCCGTGAACATGACGGTCCCCGGCGGGAATCCGGTCAGTTTCGCCTGGTCGAGGTCGCAGACCGCCGTCAGGCGCAGCTGCGGGTCGTCCTCGATGGCCTGAAGGAAGAAGGGCGCGATGACGCCCACTCCGATGACTCCGATACGCATGATGGTTCGGTCCTCTCCGTGTCCGTGGTGGTTTCGGGTGGCGGGGCCGCGAGGCCCCCGGTGCTTCAGGCGACCGGCTGGAGGCTGCGCCCGGTCAGCGCGGCGGGTGCCTGGAGGCTCAGCTGCTCGGCGAGCGCGGCCAGGCCCTCGGCCACCGGCCCCGGCAGCTCGACGCCCTCGCGCTGCGACTGCGCGTACCGCAGGGCCTCGGGGGCGCCCGGGTAGGTGACGCCGCGCGTCGCGTACGCGGCGGCCGGGGAGTTCGCGACCGTGTCGAGCAGGATCCGGTTCTCGGCGGCGATGGCGTGCGCGGAACCGAACGCCGACGGGTCGATCACGATCGCGGTGTGGCCGACGTTGTCGTCGCCCGCCGGCTCGCCCTTCAGCACGCCGGGCCGGGGGCCGTACGCGGCGCCGGAGAGCGGGCCGCACAGCAGGTCCACCAGCAGGGCGAGCCCGAAGCCCTTGGCGCCACCGGTCGCGGCGGGCCCGCCGAGCCAGGCGACGTCCGCCTCCTCGGCCATGAAGTCGGCCGGGTCGGAGGTCGGGGTGCCGTCGTGGCGGACCAGCCATTCCTGGGGGACCTCCTGGCCCTCCCGGTGGGCGGCCTTGATCTTTCCGGTGGCGACGACGGTGGTGCTCATGTCGAGGACGAAGGGCGCGCCCTCGGTCACCGGCACGGCCGCGCTCAGCGGGTTGGTGCCGAGCATCCGCACGGTGCCGCCGAGCGGCGGGGCGACGCCCTGCGCGCCGCAGTTCGTCATGGCCAGGCCGATCAGCCCGGCGGCGGCCGCCTTCTGCGTGTAGTAGCCGGCGCTGCCGAAGTGGGTGCTGTTGCGGACGGCGACCATGCCGATGCCGGTCTGCCGCGCCTTGGCCATGGCGATGTCCATGGCCAGGTCCATGGTGACCAGACCGAGCCCGCGGTCCCCGTCGAGCAGGGCCGCCCCGGCGGTCTCCTGCACGATGCGCGGTGCGGCGCCCGGATCGATGCGGCCGTCGAGCAGGCGGGGGGCGTAGATGTTCACCAGCCCGTTGGTGCCGTGGGTGGTGAAGCCGTTCGCGTCGGCGTACGTGATGACGTCGGCGGCGGTACGCGCCGAGTCGGCGTCCAGGCCGCACTCCGTGAGGACGTTGCGGACGAAGGCGGTGAGGTCGGCGAGGGGAACACGGACGGTCATGGCAGGTCCTCTGATTCGAAGGAGATACGGGGAAAGAAGGCGGAAGGTCAGGCGGTGTGTGCGGCGAACGCGTGCACCAGGTCCTTGATGCGCAGGGCGTACGTGTCCAGGTCGTCCAGGTGCACGAACTCATCGGCGGTGTGCGCCCCGTTGGCGTCCAGGCGGCCGGGACCGCAGGCGACGACATAGCGGCCCGGCCCCGGCGCCCAGATGGCGTCGCAGGTGAAGGCGGAACCGTCGGCGAGCCCGTCGTGGCGGACGAACCCGGCTTCATTCAGCAGGAGTTCGGCTTCCGGGTCTCGGTTGTCGAGTGTCGGCAGGCCCTGCTTCAGCCAGTCGAGGCGGACGATCCGGCGCCAGTCCTTCACCGTGCGGCGGCTGAACGGGTCGTGGGCGTGCAGATGGGCGAACTCGGTCCGGGCCTCCTCGATCAGCACTTCGAGCGAGGCGGCGAGCAGCTCGGCCTGCTCGGTCGCCGGGTAGGCGATGTTGAGCAGCAACTGCCCCGAGCCGTAGACCCGGTTGTGGGCGGTACCCGTGTGCAGGCCCGAGACGCAGAGCTTGGCTCCCATGCCGTGGGCGAGCGGGCCGAGCCGGCGGGCGAGGAAGTCCGCGAGGAAGCCCAGCAGCACGGTGGCGTTGTGGCCGTCCGCGGGGTGGTCGTCGGTGGAGTCCTGGCCCGTCACCGTGATGCGCGGGGTCATCGCGGCGGTGCAGCCGTCCATGAAGGTGTTGCCGGTCGGCTCGGCGAACACCATCAGGCGCCCGGTGTGTCCCGCGTCGATCAGCGCACGCGTCCCGTACGTGCCCATCGCGCCGCCCTCCTCGCCGGGCACGGACGCGATCTGCACCTCGATCCGGCCGTCGAGCCCCGGGTCCTCGGCGAAGGCCGCGGCGATCCCGGCCGCGGCGGCGACCCCCGGGCCCTTGTCGTCGACGGCGCCCCGGCCGTGCAGGACCCGGCCCTCCAGGCGCGGCGCGACGTGCGGTCCGACCGTGTCCATGTGGAAGTTCACGACCAGGCGGCGCGCCTGCGGCTGCGGGGACCCGTAGGCGACCACCGCGGAGGGCTGCCCGGCCAGGAACGCGGACAGGTCCCGTCCGGCCACCTCCCGTACCGTGGCGGGCACTTCGGGACGCTCCAGCAGCTCGGCGGCGGGCGGTCCGTGCAGCACGGTGCGGAAGCCGCGCTCGGCGGCGCCGGCCAGGAACACCCGCTGCGCGCGGGCCGCCCCGTCCAGCGGGCCTCCCTCCAGGGGCGAGACCGAGTCGACGGCCATCAGCTCGGTCAGCCACCGGAGGTCCGCGGCGGCGAGGCCGCCCTCGGTCCGGGTCGTGCGGGCCGTCTCAGCCATGGTGGCTCTCCTCCCAGTACGTACGGCTGTCCGTGATGTCGATGCCGAGCAGTGCGGCGCAGCGCCGGGCGTACGCGCGGTAGCCGTCGGCGAGTGCGGCGGGATCGCCCGACAGTCCGAGGTGCGGAATGTGGGCCAGATGGGGCTCCAGGCTGTAGTAGCCGCGGTAGCCGTACTCCTCCAGCAGCTTCACGCACGCGTCGACGCGGGCCGTGCCCTCACCGGGCATCGTGAACTCGGCCCGTCCGCCGGAGCGGATCCCGTCCTTGATGTGCACGTGCTCCACCCAAGGCGCCACCCGGCGCAGGAAGTCGAGGGAGTCGTAGCCGTAGGCGAGTCCGTTGCCCGTGTCGAACAGCAGCCGCAGGCGAGGGCTCGCGACCTCCTCCAGCATGCGCACGGTGTGCGCGGCGCTCTGTCCGGCCCAGCCCTGGCAGTTCTCGTGCAGCAGCGTCACACCCAGGCGCTCGGCCTCGCGGGTCAGCGTCCGCATCCTGCGCAGCGACTCGGTGCGCCACTCGCGCTCCGGCCGGCCGTCGTTGGGGTACGACATGACGCGCAGCCGGTCGCAGCCGAGCAGGGCCGCCGCCTTGGCGGAGCGCTCCAGCGCCGCGAGCTCGCCGTCCATGCCGGTGGCGACGGTGGTGGACCAGGAGCCCAACGGGGTGTCCACGACCGGCACCCGCAGGCCGGCGACGATGGTGCGCCGGGCCAGGTCGGCGGCGTCACCGGGGGGCAGCTCGTGCAGGCCGAGCCCGTCGACCGTACGCAACTCGATGGCGTCCATGCCCAGTTCGTGGTGGATGGCCAGCTGTCCCGCCAGATCGGGGGCGGCCTCGTCCCCGATGCCGCACAGCCGGTCCGCGGTGATGCCCAGGAGGTTCGGCACAGACACCGTCCTCACCTTCCCGCTGCGTAGAAACGGCTGATGGCTGCCACGACCTGCTCGGCCGCGCCCGGTGCCATGTCCGGGTGCAGGGGCAGTGCGAGCGCCTCGCGGGAGAGCTGCTCGGCCACGGGGAAGTCACCGGGCCCGTGCCCGAGGTGGGCGAACGCGGGCTGCAGGTGCAGGGGGCGCGGGTAGTAGACGGCCGTCTCGATGCCCTGGCCGGCCAGATGGGCGCGCAGCTCCTCGCGCTGCTCGGCGCGCACGACGTACGTGTAGACGGAGCGGCCCTCGAACCCGGCCGGCGGGGGAAGCAGTGCCGGGGCGAGCGGGCGCAGGCCCTCCTCGTAGACGGCGGCGATCTCCCGGCGCCGCTCCAGGAGCCGGTCCAGGTGCGGGAGTTTGCGCAGCAGGAAGCCGGCGGTCAGCTCGTCCATCCGGCAGTTGAAGCCGAGCAGCTCGTGGTAGAACCGCTTGCCGGCGGGCTGGCCGTGGTTGCGCAGCATCCGGGCCGTACGGGCGAGCTCGTCGTCGTCCGTGACGATCATCCCGGCGTCGCCGATGCCGCCGGCGGGCTTCGCCGGGAAGAAGGAGTAGAGCCCGGCGTGCCCGTGGCGGCCGGCCGGCTTGCCGTCCACCTCGGCGCCGAGAGCGATCGCGCTGTCCTCGACCAGGTGCAGCGAGTGCCGGGCGGCGATCTCGGCGAAGGCGCCCATCTGCGGGGACCCGCTGAAGAGGTAGGCCGGCAGCAGCGCCCGGGTGCGGTCGGTGACGGCGGCCTCGGCGGCGGCCGGGTCGAGCAGGCCGGTCTCGTACTCGACGTCGGCGAAGACGGGGCGGGCCCCGCGCAGGGCGATGGTGGAGGCGGTGGAGACGAACGAGAACGCGGGCGTGACGACCTCGTCCCCGTCGCCGAGGCCGAGCGCGGCCAGGATCACGGTCAGCGCTCCGGTGCCGCTCGCGACGGCGACGGCGTGCGCGGCGCCGGTGCGGTCCGCGATCTCCGCCTCCAGCCGCTCGACCCGGGACTTCAGGATGAACTCGTCGCTCTCGGCGACCTCTTGGAAGACCGCCACGATGTCGTCGGCCCAGTCGGCCGAGCGGGCGGACCAGTCGAAGTACGGGATGACGGTGGTCACGATGCGGCTCCGTAGAAGGCGTGGACGAGAGCGGCGACGCGGTCGGCCTGCTCATCGGTGAGGTCGGGGTAGAGAGGCAGCGCCAGGGCGCGTCGCGCGGCCGCCTCCGACACCGGGACGGGGTGCCGGCTGCCGGGCAGCGGGGCGAGCAGCGGCTGCTCGGTGAGCGGGCGCGGGTAGTACGCCTCGGTGCCGACCCCGTGGGCCTCCAGGTACGCGGCCAGCTCGTCCCGGCGGTCGCACTCGATCAGGTACACGTAATAGACCTGGTTGCCCGGCGTCTTGGCGGGCGCCATCCACGGCGTGGTCACCGTCCCGGCGAGCGGGGCGAGCAGCCGGTCGTAGCGGGCGGCGAGCTCGGCGCGCCGCCCGATCTCCTCGCCCAGGCGCTCCAGCCGGTGCAGGAGGAAGGCCGCGTGCAGTTCGTCGCAGCGGCTGTTGTAGCCGATCTCCTGGTAGACGTACGCGCCGTCGGTGTCGTACGCGCCGTCCGTGCCCTGGCCGTGCAGGCGCAGCCGCCGGGCGGACGCGGCGATGTCGTCGTCGTCCGTGAGGAGCATGCCGGCGTCGCCGAGCGAGCCGAGGGTCTTGGTGGGGAAGAAGGAGAGCACCCCGCCGCTGCCCCACAGGCCGGCGTGCACTCCGCCCGCCCGCATGTCGATGCCCTCGGCGCTGTCCTCCAGCAGGAGGAGCCCGTGCCGGTCGGCCAGGTCCTTCAGCACCTCCATGTCGGCCATCTGCGAGAACAGGTGCACGGGCATGATCGCCTTGGTCCGCCCGGTGATCGCGGCCTCGGCGCGCGCCGGGTCCATCGCGTAGCTGCCGGGCAGCACGTCGACGAGCACCGGCTCGGCGCCCACGTGCAGGACGCAGGAGGCGGTGGCGAAGAAGGTGTACGCGGGGACGATGACCTCGTCGCCGGGGCCGATGCCCGCCGCCCGGAGGAGGATCACTAGGGCGTCGGTCCCGTTGGCGACGGCCACCGCGTGCCGGGCGCCGGTGCGCTCGGCGATCGCGGCCTCCAGTTCGGCGGTGACCGGGCCGGAGGTGAAGCGGCCGGAGGCGGCGACCTGGCGGACCATGGCCTCCAGCGCGGCACGGTCCCGGCGGGCGGAGGCGGCCCCGCTGAAGAACGGGATGGCGGCGGCGTCACTCATCGTGTGGCCGCCTTGAGGGAGGAGATCAGTCCCGTGACGGCCTGGCGGCGGCCCGCCGCGTCCCGGGCGGCGCCGATGGCCTGGAGCAGCGCGCTGCCCACGATCACGCCGTCCGTCTTGCCGTGCAGCGACGCCACGTGCTCCGGGCGGGAGATCCCGAAGCCGACGGCCATCGGGGTGTCGCCCGCCGCGCGCACCCGCTCCAGATAGGCGTCCAGACCCGGGTCCAGGTCCTTGCGGACTCCGGTGACGCCGTTGGCGGCGAGGACGTACAGGAAGCCGCGGGAGGCGGCGGCGGAGGCCGCGATGCGCTCCGCCGAGCTCCCGGGAGCGGTGAAGAAGGTCTGGCCCAGCTCGTTGGCCTCGGCGTGCGCCAGCCACTCGGCGCCCTCGCTGACCGGCAGGTCGGGCACGACGAACCCGTCGACTCCGGCCGACCTGGCGTCGTCGTACAGCTGGGTGAGGCCGTAGCGCAGGAACGGGTTGCAGTAGCCCATCAGCACGATCGGCGCCTCGACCCCGGCGGCACGCGCCTCGGCGACCACGTCGAGGGTGGCGGCGGCGGTGGTACCGGTGTCCAGGGCGGCCTGGCCGGTCGCCTGGATGACCGGACCGTCGCCCAGCGGGTCGGAGAACGGGACACCGAGCTCGATCACGTCGGCGCCGGCCTCCACCGCGGCGGAGATCAGTCCGACGGTCTCGCCGAGCAGCGGGTAGCCGGAGGTGATGTAGGCGACGAGGGTGGTCTCGTCCTTGGTCCGGTTGTCGGTGAAGGTCTGTTCGATGCGCTTCATCGGGCGTTCTCCTCACGCTGCTTGAGGGCGGCCATGGCGGAGGTGAGGTCCTTGTCGCCGCGGCCGGAGAGGTTGACGAGGACGGTGGAGCCGGGGGCGCACTGGCGGGCCACCTTCAGGGCGCCGGCCACCGCGTGCGCGGACTCCAGGGCCGGGAGGATGCCCTCCTGGGAGCTGAGCGCGACGAACGCGTCCAGGGCCTCGTTGTCGGAGGCGGAGAGGTATTCGACCTTGCCGGTGTCCTTGTAGTGCGCGTGCTCGGGGCCGACGCCCGCGTAGTCCAGGCCGGGGGCGATGGAGTGGGTGAGCTGGATCTGTCCGTCGTCGTCCTGGAGCAGATAGGTGCGGGTGCCCTGGAGGACGCCCGGGTCGCCGTAGAGCAGCGGGGCCGCGTGCCCGCCCTGCCCGCCCTTGCCCTCGCCGGCCGCCTGCACGCCGACGAGACGGACCGGGTCGTCGAGGAAGGCGCTGAACATCCCGGCCGCGTTGGAGCCGCCGCCGACACAGGCCACGACCGCGTCGGGCAGCTTGTCGTTCGCCTCCAGGAACTGGGCGCGGGCCTCGCGGCCGATGACCGACTGGAAGTTGCGCACGATGGTGGGGAAGGGGTGCGGGCCGACGACCGAGCCGAGCAGGTAGTGGGTGGTGTCGGGGCGGGCGATCCACTCGCGGATCGCGGCGTTGATGGCGTCCTTCAGCGTCGCCGTGCCCAGGTCGACCAGCTCGACGCGGGCCCCGAGCAGCTCCATCCGCTGCACGTTGGGGGCCTGCCGCTCGGCGTCGACCCGGCCCATGTAGACGGTGGCGTCCAGACCGAGGTAGGCGCAGGCCGCGGCCACAGCGACCCCGTGCTGGCCGGCACCGGTCTCGGCGATGATCTGCTTCTTGCCGAGACGGCGGGCGAGCAGCGCCTGCCCGATCGAGTTGTTGATCTTGTGTGCGCCGGTGTGGGTGAGGTCCTCGCGCTTGAGCCAGAGCTTGACGCCGTTCTCCGTGGCCCCGAGCCGGTGCAGTTCGGTGATCGGCGTCGGCCGGCCGACGAACATCTTGAGCAGCTTGTCGAGCTCCGCGGTGAACTCCGGGTCCAGGAGCGCCTTCTGGTACTCCTCCTCCAGTTCCTGAAGCGGTCCCACCAGGGTCTCCGCGACGAACTGTCCGCCGTACTCGCCGAATCGGCCGTTCACGAGGCCACCTCCAGAATCTGGACCCCGGTGTAGGACCGCAGCTGGGCGGCGGGGTCGTTGCTGCTGAGCAGGGACTCGCCGATGAGCGCGGCGTCGAAGCCGTGCGCGGCGATGCGTTCGATGTCGGGGCGGCCGGCGAGGCCGCTCTCGCTGACGGTCAGCACGCCGCGCGGGATGTCGCGTCGCAGCCTGGCCGAGTTGTCCAGGTCGACCGAGAAGGTCTGCAGATCCCGGTTGTTGATGCCGACGATGCGGGCACCGGCGGTCAGCGCCCGGTCCACCTCGTCCTGGGTGAAGGTCTCCACCAGCGCGTCGAGGCCGAGACCGTGCGCGGTGTGCACCAGGTCGGTCAGCAGCGCGTCGTCGACGGCACGGGCGATGATCAGGACGCCGTCGGCGCCGGTGTCGTGGGCCAGCGTCACCTGGCGGACGTCGACCAGGAAGTCCTTGAACAGGACGGGGACGGTGACGTCGGGGTGCTCGGCGACGGTACGGACCAGCTCGGGCGAGCCGCCGAAGTAGGGCGTGTCACCGAGTACGGAGATGGCCGAGGCGCCTCCCGCGACGTAGCTCCGGGCGGTGGGAACGGCCAGGGCGGGGTCGAGCAGTTGCCCCTTGGACGGGGACCTGGGCTTGATCTCGGCGATGACCGAGACCTCGTCCCCGCCGAGCGCGGCGGCCAGCCGGCCGGGCACGGCGGCGGTCCTGCGGCCGCGGGCTGCGGCGTCGGCTGCCGCCGGACCGCTCCAGGCGGCACGTTTGGCGGCGACGATGTCGTCGAGGTGGGTGGCCATCAGCTGTTCTCCGGGGTGATCGGGGTGGTCGCGGCGACCGGGGTGGTGGTCGCGGATGCCGGGGTGATCGGGGTGGTGGTCGCGGCGAGCGGGGTCCGGGCGAGCCGGGCGGCCAGGGCGGCCGGGGCTCCCTGCCGCACGGCGTTCCGGGCGAGGGCGATGCCGGATGCCAGGTCCGTGGCATGACCGGCCAGCCGGAGCACGGCCGCCGCGTTCAGCAGCACGGTGTCCAGCAACGGGGCGGGTGCCGTCCCGTCCAGGACCCGGCGGGCGAGGACCGCGTTGCGTGCCGCGTCGCCGCCCGCCAGCTCCGCGCGGCCCGCCGGGCTCAGCGGGAGCCCGGCCGGATCGACGGTGAACTCCGTGAGCTCACCGCCCTCCACCTGGAGCACCCGTGCGGGGCCCGCCGTGGTCAGTTCGTCCATGCCGTCGAAGCCCTGGATGACCCAGGTCCGCCGGTGGCCGAGGAGCAGGGCGGCCTGCGCCAGGACCTCCTGGTCCTGCCGGGTCGCGGTGCCGATGAGCCGGCCCGTCAGCGGGACCGGGTTGGCGAGCGGGCCGGACAGGTTGAACAGGGTCCGGAAGCCGAGCCTGCGGCGGACCGGGGCGAGCCTGCGCAGCGCCGGATGGAGCGCGGGCGCGAAGAGGAACGCGAACCGGTGCTCGGCCAGCAGCTCCGGGATGCGCTCCCCGGGGTCGAGCTCGACCCCGAGGGCCTCCAGCAGGTCGGCGCTCCCGCACTGCGAAGTCGCCGCCCGGTTACCGGCCTTGGCCACGGTCGCCCCGGCCGAGGCGGCGACCAGACCGGCCAGCGTCGAGATGTTGACCGAGCCGCTGCCGTCACCACCGGTGCCGACCACATCGACCGCCGGGCCCGTCCAGGCGACCGGCCTGGCCACCGCCAGCACTGCCTCCACCGCCGCCGCCACCAGGACCGGGCTCGCCCCGCCCACCGCGACCGCGGTCAGGAAGGCGGCGGCGTCCACCTCGTCCGTGGTCTCGTCCAGCAGCTCCGCCACCGCCGCCCGGGCCGCCTCGGACGACACCGTACGACCGGCGACCGCGTCCCGGGTGACGGTGGGGAGCGCACGGCCGGCGAGCAGGGCGGCCGCCATCACAGCACCGCCACATTGCTGGCCGCCACGAGCTTGTTGTGGGTGTCGAGCACGACCGGCGGGATGCCCCACAGCAGGTCCTGCTCCAGGCCGGGTACCGGGGTGACCATCACCGCCGCGTCCAGCTGCGCCAGCTCCACCGCCGCCCAGTTCGCCGCGGTGACCGGCTCCCCGTCGACGACGAGGCCCGGGACCAGCGGATCGTGGTACGAGACGACGGCGCCGACGGCCCGCAGTCCTCGGATGACGTCCAGGGCGGGCGCGTTGCGCAGATCGGCGACGCCCGACTTGTAACTGACGCCGACCACCAGCACCTTGGCGCCGGTCAGCGACGAGCCGCGGGCCTCGACGAGCTCCGCGAGCCGCTCCACGACCTGCCAGGGCCGCTGCTCCACGCGCTCGAACGCGGCGGCCACCAGCTTCATCCCGGTGCCGGCCCGGTCCGCGGCCTCCCGCAGGAACAGCGGGTCGACCGGGATGCACTCGCCGCCGACGCCGGGGCCCGGGTAGTGCGCGAGGAATCCGTAGGGCTTGGTGGAGGCGGCGTCGATGACCTCACGCACCGGTATGTCCAGCTGGCGGCACAGGTCGGAGAGTTCGAGCGTGAGGCTGATGTTGACCAGCCGGAAGGTGTTCTCGAAGACCTTCGACAGCTCGGCGACCTCCGTCCGGGAGACCGGGACCACCGTCTCGCAGACCAGCCCGAACAGGGCCGCCGCGCGGCGGGTGCACTCCTCGGTCAGGCCGCCCACCACCTTCGGGGTGTTCGACAGGTTCCAGCCGCTCGTGTTGGCGGGGTCGACCCGCTCCGGGGCCATCGCCACGTGGAAGTCGGTACCCGGCTCCAGCCCCGTGGTGCGGGCCAGGGCGGCCGCGGCGGCCGCCGTGGTGCCCGGCGGGACCGTGGACTGCAGGATCAGCAGCGTCCCGCGGCGCAGCAGCGGCGCCACCGAGTCCATCGCGGCCTGCACGTAGTCCAGGTTGGCCTGCTGGTCGCCGGTGACCGGGGTCGGCACGCACACGATCAGGACGTCCGAGCCGGCCAGCTCCCCGGCCTCGGTGGTCGCCTTCAACCGGGCTGCGACCGCGGCCAGTTCACCGTCGCTCACATCGGGCAGATACGAACTTCCGCGCGCCACCCGGTCGACCCGCTCGGCGTCGGTGTCCATACCGAGCACCGAAAGACCCGCCGTGGCGAATCCGAGACCGAGCGGCAGACCGGTGTATCCGAGGCCGACGATTCCCACCCGCAGGGTGCGGCGTTCGATCTTCTCGTCGAAGACACGTGCGCCGTCCCGCCCATGGATCACGGGAGCGAGTACGCCAGTCATTTCAGCCATGGGGTTCTCCCTCTGAGTGCTATAAATAAAGGCCGTTGGCGTGATCAAGTAGGCCAGTGGGCGAGGGGGACCACCCAGACCACTGCGGGGGAGACGGAGCAGACCAGATGGCCTGGCACCTGTCGGTGCAAGTGGACCGGGACTCGGCGGTACCGCTCACCGCGCAGCTCCAGAACGCCATCAAGACCAGGGTCGAGGACCGGGTGCTGCACCCCGGCGCACGCCTGCCGTCGAGCCGTCAACTCGCCCTGGACCTGGGCCTTTCGCGCAGCGTCGTGGTCGAGGCCTATGAGCAGCTGATCGCCGAGGGCTATCTCGACGCGGTCCGCGGATCGGGCACCCATGTCGCCCGGAAGATGCCCGACAGCGTCGGCGACACCTCCCTGCTGGACTCCCGCCCGGCGACGAGCGCGCGCTGGGATCTGCGGGTCGGCATAGCGAACCTGTCGAACTTCCCGCGCCAGGAGTGGCTCAACTCCTATACGAAAGTGCTGAGAGACGTCGGCCGCGAAGGCATGGACTACCCCCCGGTCTCCGGCATCGCCGAACTGCGCAACGAACTCTCCGGCTATCTGGGCCGCGTGCGCTCGGTGCACACCGAGCCGGGCCAGGTGATGGTCACCGCGGGATTCGCCCAGGGCCTGGCCCTGCTCTCCGACTCGCTCCAGCGCCTCGGCATCCATGAACTGGCCATCGAGGAGCCAGGACACAGCGGCCAGCGCCGGTTCATCCTGGACACCGGGCTGACCCCTTTGCCGGTCCCCGTCGACGAGGAGGGCCTGGTCGTCGAGGCCCTGGAACGCTCGGGCGCCCGCGCGGTCCTGGTCACCCCCGCGCACCAGTTCCCCACCGGGGTCATGATGTCGCCGGAGCGCCGCGAGCAGCTCCTGGCCTGGGCACGGGCCCGGGACGGCTGGATCATCGAGGACGACTACGACGGCGAGTTCTGGTTCGACCGCGGGATCAGGCCCACCGCGCTGCAGGAGGGCGACCCGGAGCGGGTGGTCTACGCGGGCACCACGAGCAAGGTCCTGGTCCCCGGCCTGCGACTGGGCTGGCTGGCGATACCCCCGAAGCTGTACCCGCTGATGGAGCGGGTCCGCTCACGCCAGGACCAGGGCTCCGACACCCTCACCCAGCTGGCCTTCGCCGAACTGATG
The DNA here is from genome assembly GCF_044756845.1 of Streptomyces sp. NPDC091416. Taxonomy (NCBI): domain Bacteria; kingdom Bacillati; phylum Actinomycetota; class Actinomycetes; order Kitasatosporales; family Streptomycetaceae; genus Streptomyces; species Streptomyces sp. NPDC091416. Next base: position 46,244 of record NZ_JBIVTU010000014.1, on the reverse strand, counting down.
CGCAGCGGCCTGCTGGACCGGCACCTGCGCCGGGTCCGCTCCCGCTACCGCTCCCGCCGCGAGGCACTGGCCGCGGCCGTCCACGAGTCCCTGCCGGAGGCCCGCATCATCGGCTGCGCGGCCGGCCTGCACAGCTACGCCGTCCTGCCTCCCGGCACGGACGAGGCGGCCGTGGTGCACGGCGCCCTGCGCCGCTCGGTCCTCGTGCGCAGCGGCGCGGCGTTCCGCTTCGGCGGTCCGCCCGGCGAGCCGGGCCTGCTCCTGGGCTACGGCTCCCTGCCCCTCACGGGCATCGCCGAGGCCGTGGCGGCCATCGGCGCGGCGTACGAGGAAGCCCGCCGGGCCTGAGGCCGCCGGGGGGCCGCTGACGGGCCACTGAGGCGCCGCTGACGGACGGCTCAGCGCATCGAGCGGCCCCGGGGCGCCGCGATCAGTTTCTGGGCCAGCGCCTTGTTCACCGCGTCGATGCGCGACACCGCGTCCAGCTTGTCGAAGATGTTGCGCAGGTGGCGCTTGACGGTGCCTTCGGTGATGCCGAGCCTGGCCGCGATCTGCCGGTTGCTCATGGCCTCCGCGACACACGTCAGCACCTCGCGCTCGCGCGGCGACACCGGACCGGCCTCCTGGTCGTGCGCCTGGTCACCGCCCGCCGTGTAGCCCGAGCGCGGCACCAGGATGGTGATCTGGTCGTCCTCCCGCGCGGCGTTGCGTACCGCGCTCAGCAGGGCCGCCCGGGAGACGCTCTTGTGCAGATAGCCCCGGGCGCCCAGCTGGAGCAGCTCATGGACGAGCGGCTGGTCGTCGTACATGGTGAGGATGATGATCCGCAGGCTGGGGAAACGTTCCAGCAGCCCTCGTACCGCCGCCCTGGGGTGGTGGTCCGGCATCTCCACGTCGAGCAGCAGCACATGCGGCTGGTGCCGCTCCACCAGCTCGACGAGGCCCCGCCCGCTGCTCGCCTGGGCGACGACCTGCAAGTCGTCCTCGGCGTTGAGCAGTTCGGCCAGTGCGGTACGCAGCAGCGTGTGGTCGTCGGCCGCCAGGATGCGGATCAGTTCAGGTCGCGTGTTCAACGGAATCACCTGGGAGGTCCATCAGCGGGATCGTGAGCGTGACCCGGGTACCCTCGGGCGCACTGGCGAACAGGATGGTGCCGCCGAGCAGTTCGACCCGCTCGGTGCACGACGCGATGCCGTTGGCCCGGCCCGCCGTGGCGACCTCCGAGACGTCGAAGCCGCATCCGTCGTCCTCGATCAGCGCCTGCAGCTTGTACGGCGCGATGTCCACCGCCGCGAGCACGTGCTCGGCCTCGGCATGGGCCAGGGAGTTGCGCAGGCACTCCCGCACCACGAGGAACACCTCGTCGAGCACGTCCTGCGGCGCCCACTCCTCACTGCCGTTGACCTGGATCCGCACCTTGGAGGGCGTGATCTCCATCGATTCCAGGAACGCGGTGAACGCGGACTCCAGCGTGCCCTCGCGGTCGGCACGGCGCAGCTGGGTCACCAGGTCGCGGATGATCCCGAGGGCCTCGGTGAGGGTGTCCTTGACGGCACCGATCCGCGCGGCGACCTCGTCGGGGCTGGATTCCCAGGTCAGTTCGTGCAGTTCGATACGGCGCAGGGCGAGGCTGACGTGGTTGCCGAGGTGGTCGTGGATCTCGCGGGCGAGCTGCCGCTGGCTGGCCGCGTTGACCTCCCGCACCGTGTTCAGCAGATAGGTGTCGTGGCCGATCGCGCCGGCCTCCAGCCGTCTGCCGATCCCCTGCTGCAACGTACGCACACCGGCCTGGAAGCCGTCGAAGGAGGCGGGCGAGTCCACCATCGCCTTGCCGAGCGCGTCGAAGACGATGTCGAAGAGGATCATCCCGGCACGGATGGAGTGGACGGCGTCGATGCCCTGGGTCGCCCGCTCCACCCCCAGGCCCTCGACCTGCTGGATCAGCCGGTCGCGCACATCGGCCCGGCCGCTGCGCAGGCTGTCCGCGCAGTCCCGGATGATGCGTTCGGCCTGCAGGGCGCAGGTGTGCCAGGTCTCTTCGGTGGCGACCAGGGGGCTTTTGATCTTTTCGAGCCGGCCCCGGTAGTCGGACAGTAATTCGCGCGTCCGGCCCAGAAGTTGTTCGGCCGTGTCGGATTCAACAAAACCGGAATGCATCAAAAGAGCCCCCACCCTCATCAGAAACCGACTGTCGGATCATCATCGTACGGTTACGGAATGTCAACACGGCTCCACCCGTCCCACGTTCTGAGACAAGTCGTACGACGGCCAGGAGAAAACGCTTACGGAAGCCCCCGGAATCGCTGTGGCAACACAACCCACATATCCGTCGAGGCAGTCCACATCGTGAACGTACCAGTCGGCGGAATCACCTGACCGGTGCGCGCGCCGCAGTCCGTCCGCCTCGGGAGCGCCGACCGAAACCGGTATACGAAGCCCGGTTCCCGCCGCCTTGCCCACCGCCTCGACCGCGGTCCAGGTGCGGAATCCAGCAATCCGGTCCTGCGTCCCCACCGCGGGCACCCGGCCCCAGTCGAAGGTCGTGCGCAGCCGCTCGACGTCCACGCCGACCGCGCCCGGCGCGCCGGCCACCCCCACCAGGGCCGCGGCTCCGGAATGGGACAGGCTGAAGCCGAGATCGGGCCACGGCCCGTCCACGAGCACGGGCCGTCCGCGGCCGCAGTCGCCGCACACCTCCGGCTCGGGGCAGCGCCGGGTGAAACGGGGCAGACCGGGAGCGACGCCGAGGTAGCCGCCGAGCACGGTGCGCAGCGCGAGATGCGCCCGGCGGTAGCGCCACCGCGCGCGGGGATGACGGATCCGCGCCGCCCGGGCGCGTTCGCCGGGATCGAGGACGAGGTCCGCACGCTCGGGCGGCACATGGTCCAGCGGAACGGACCAGACATGGATCTCCCCCGGCGCGAGCACGGAGGTGCCCGGGGAGGGAGGGAAGTGAGTCGGAAGGGGCAGGGACGGAGACAGGAGGGTATGCATGAAGGCTTCCCGGGGTCGGAAACGGACCAGGGCTGCCAACGGCCCTCAACGGGAAGCGGGGTGCCGGATACGACGGCGCCCGCCTGCTCACCAGCGAAGCGCGGGCGGGAGACGGGCGGGGGGTCCACTTCGGCGGCGGACCGGCGTACCAGAACGGGGGCACGGGCGGCGGAACGACGGACGGAACGCGGGAACCGCACGGCGGACGGGTGTACCGCAACGGCGACAGGGCAGACGCACGGGTGAACGGCGCACCGGAACGGAGGCACAGGACTCCGGCACAGCCGACTCCGCGACAGCCGCCCCGGCCCCGCTCCCGTTCCGGCTCCGGCACCGGGATCCGGCCCGGGAGGAATTCGGAATCCGACCCGCCGGTACTCCATGCCTCTTTAGTGGTAGCCATGGCTCATTTGCAGAACAGTCAGGTACCCCTGCCCGTGCCTAGGCTCCTGGGCATGCCTATGGCGACGATACGGCCACTGCCTGTGACTGCACCCAGTGGTCCGAAGTACCGGAATCAAAGAATTCTGAGACTCTGCATCGAAGAATCCCGACCCGCCGTTCTGATCGCCTTCCAGCTCCGCTATTTCGCCGGTATCGCGCTGGCGCTCGCGGCGGATCCGGCGCTCGGCGCCCGGTCCGTCATCCAGGCGGTGTTCGGCTCACTCGCATGGTTCGGCGCCATCTTCTACACCTATCTCTACAACGGCTGCACGGATTACCACGAGGACCGGGTCAACGGCTCGGCCCGCCCGATAGCGAGCGGCCGGCTGCCCCGTCACACCGCTCTGCTCGTCGCCCGCGGTGCGGCCGTCGCGTCGCTGATGTCCGCGGCGTGCGCCGGGCCCGGCCCGCTGCTGCTGTGCGCGGCCATGCTGCTGCTCGGACACGCCTACTCCGCGCCCCGCACCGTCTGGAAGAACAGCACACCCGCCGCTATGGCCGTCGTGTTCCTCTCCGGGCTGCTCACCTACGCCGCCGGCCCCCTGGCCCTCGGCGTGTCCCCCAGCTCACCCGCACTGTTCCTCACGGCCCTCGCCATGTCCCTGTGGATGGCGCTCGTCGGCGCCGTCGCCAAGGACTTCTCCGACATCGAGGGCGACACCGCGGCCGGCCGCCGGACCTGGGCCGTCACCCTGGGCGAACGACGCACCCGCGTCCTCGTCTCGGCGGGCGCCGTCGCCGTGGGCACCTCCTTCACCGCCGGAGCCCTGCGCTGGGCGCCCGGGCAACTGCCCACCGCCTGCGTGGTCCTGGCGGGCGCTCTGGCCCTGGCCGCCGTGACGCTCGCGGGCCGCGCCACCGACGACCGCCATCTGCGCCGCCGCCCGTACCGCTTCTTCATGGTCACGCAGCACTGCGCACATCTGGCCCTGCTCGGCCAGGCCGTCGCCTGATATCCGGTTCAACACGCGGAACCGGACCGGAGAAACACAAAGGAACACCCCCCCTCCCAAAGGCGCATTCAGCCACCACTCAAGTGCAACGCACCGTCCGAACAGGGTGGTTGAGGTGGTTTCATCACCGGAGAAAGCAACGGATCGCAACAATGCGATCCGGACCGCGGCATCCGGGAATGGAAGAAGTCACTGACGCCAGTGGCGGGGAACGCGTGTCAGCGGACGGCGGACACGTTCTCCACCGCTCAGCGACACATCACCCCCGGCCGCAGGAAGGAGACGGAAGACGATGGCGAGCACCCGACTGGCGCTCATGTTCCCCGGCCAGGGAGCGCAGCGTCCCGGCATGGGCCTGCCCTGGCACCGTACCCCCGGCTGGTCCGTGGTGGCGGAGGTCTCCGAGGCGGCCGGCCGCGACATGGAGGCACTGCTGCTGGACGCCGGCACGGAGACGCTGCGGCGTACCGACAACGCCCAGCTGACCACCTTCACGCTGGCCATGGTGGCGCTGACGGAGCTGCGCCACCAGCACCCGCTGGCCGCCTTCCCCGGCGCCTGCGCCGGACACAGCCTGGGCGAGTACTCCGCCCTCGTCGCCGCCGGAATCCTCGACCCGCAGGACGCGGTCCGCCTGATCGTGGCGCGCGGAGCGGCCATGCAGACGGCCTGCGCACGGACGGAAGGAGCGATGGCTGCGATCCTCGGCCTGGACGCCGCACAGGCACAGCGCCTGGTCGACGAGACCCACGCGGACGGCGGCCAGGTATGGGTGGCGAACCTCAACTCACCGCAGCAGACGGTGATCGCGGGCCACGCGGCCGACGTGGAACGCTGCTCCCGGGCGGCGGAACGGGCCGGGGCGGCCAAAGTGGTGGCCCTGACGGTCGGCGGCGCCTTCCACACCCCGCTGATGGCCGAAGCGGTCGAGCCCTTCGCCGCGGCCCTGGCCACGGCACGGTTCATGCCGGGCCACTCCGCGGTCGTCTCCAACGTGGACGCCCGCGCCCGCCGCGGCGGGCCGCACTGGGCCGAACTGCTCCGCCACCAGCTCACGGCGCCGGTCCGCTGGGCGGACACGCTGCACACCCTCACCACGGACCTGGCCTGCGACCGCCTGATGGAGATCGGCCCCGGCCGGACCCTGACGGGCCTCGCCAAGGCCACCGTCCCCCGGATCCCGCGCGACACGTTCTCCGACCCGCAGACCGCCCTGGCCCCCACGGGCTGAACCCGCCACCGCGCCCCACGAACCCGCCACCGCGCCGCCGCGCCCCACGAACCGCCGCCACCGCGCCGACGCACCCCCGAACCCCGCCGCACCGCCCCACGAAACACCCCCACACGTGCCTCACCCCCGTGAGGCGCACCCCCCGCGACCTCCCCCGCGCGGGGGAAAACGAAGGGCCGTCACCCGGATCCCCGGGTGACGGCCCTTCGCCCTGTGCGTGCCGGACGTGCTACGCGCCGAGCAGCGTCCGCACCCGGTCCGCCCCCACGGCGAGCAGCAGCGTGGGCAGTCGCGGGCCGGTGTCCCGGCTGACCAGCAGCCGGTACAGCAGCGCGAAGAACGACCGCTGCGCCGCCTTCAGCTCCGGCGTCGGCTTGGCATCGGCCTCCAGCCCCTCCATCACCTTCGGCACGCCGTAGACGAGCGTGGTCAGCCCGTCCAGCGACCAGTGCGAGTCCAGCCCCTCCAGGAGCAGCCGCAGCGACTCGCGTCCCTGCTCGTCCAGCGAACCGAGCAGTTCCTTGTCCGGCTCACCGCGGACGACGGTGCGGGCCTCGGCCGGGACCTGGGTGGTGATCCAGTTCTCGGCCCGGTCGAGCCGCGGCCTGGCCTCGTCCAGCGACGTCAGCGGGTTCTCGGGGTCCAGCTCGCTGAGGATGCGCAGCGTCTGGTCCTCGGCACCGGCCGTGATGTCGGCGACCGAGGCGAGGGTCCGGTACGGCAGCGGACGCGGCGTGCTCGGCAGCTCACCGGCGGCCGTCCCGATGGCCCGGGCGTACGCGGCGGCGTCCGCCGGGAGCACGGAGCCGTCGGCGACCTTGCGCCCCAGCGAGTCCCACTCGTCGTAGAGCCGCTGGATCTCCTGGTCGAAGGCGATCTTGAAGGACTGGTTGGGCCTGCGGCGCGCGTACAGCCAGCGCAGCAGCGGCGCCTCCATGATCTTCAGCGCGTCGGCCGGGACCGGCACACCGCCCTTGGAGGAGGACATCTTCGCCATGCCGGAGATGCCGACGAACGCGTACATCGGTCCGATCGGCTGCACCCCGTCGAAGATCTCGCGGACGATCTGGCCGCCGACGACGAACGAGGACCCGGGCGAGGAGTGGTCCACCCCGCTCGGCTCGAAGATCACGCCCTCGAACGCCCAGCGCATCGGCCAGTCGACCTTCCAGACCAGCTTGCCGCGGTTGAACTCCTTGAGCCGCACCGTCTCGGCGAAGCCGCAGGCCGTGCAGGTGTAGTTCAGCTCGGTGCTCTCGTCGTCGTACGACGTGACCGCCGTCAGGTCCTTCTCGCAGTTGCCGCAGTAGGGCTTGTACGGGAAGTAGCCGGCCGAGCCGCCGCTGCCGTCGTCCTCGCTCGCCGCGCCGGAACCCGCCTCGGCCTCCAGCTCGGCCTCGTCGACCTTCTTCTGCTGCTGCGGCTTCTTCCCGCCCTTGGCACCACCGGCCGCCGGGTCCTTCTTGGTCCGGTAGCGGTCCAGGACGGCGTCGATGTCCGCGCGGTGGCGCATCGCGTGCAGGATCTGCTCGCGGTACGTCCCCGCCAGGTACTGCTCCGTCTGGCTGATCCCGTCGTACTCGACACCCAGCTCGTCCAGGGCCCCCGCCATGGCGGCCTTGAAGTGCTCGGCCCAGTTCGGATACGCGGAACCGGCCGGGGCGGGCACCGAGGTCAGCGGCTTGCCGATGTGCTCGGCCCAGGACGCGTCGACACCCTCGACCCCGTTCGGCACCTTGCGGTAGCGGTCGTAGTCGTCCCACGAGATCAGGTGCCGGACGGTGTACCCGCGACGGCGGATCTCGTCGGCGACCAGGTGCGGGGTCATGACCTCACGCAGGTTGCCCAGGTGGATCGGGCCCGACGGGGAGAGGCCGGACGCGACGACGACCGGTTTGCCAGGCGCACGACGCTCCGATTCGGCGATGACCTCGTCCGCGAAGCGGGAGACCCAGTCGGTCTCGGTGCTGCTCTGACTCTGAGCCACGGTCGGCACGTCCTTCTCTCTTGTAGGACTCATAGGGGCGTGGACCATTCTCCCAGGTACCGCCCACAGCGCGAAAACGGCTTTACGAGCCGCGCGGCCGGACGCGAAAAACCCGTTTGCGGCCCGTGGGATACTTGGGCCCATCCCTTGTACCCCTACGGAAACGGCAGCCAGCTCATGGCCTCGGTCAATTCCCTCGCTTCCACGCTCCAGCAGCAGCTGGCGGACGCCCTGACGGCAGCCCTGCCGGATGCCGGTACCGCGGACCCGCTGCTGCGCCGAAGCGACCGGGCCGACTTCCAGGCCAACGGCATCCTGGCGCTCGCCAAGAAGCTCAAGGGCAACCCGCGCGAGCTGGCCGCCCAGGTCACCGGCGCCCTCCCGGCGAGCGACCTGATCAAGGACATCGAGGTCTCCGGACCCGGCTTCCTGAACATCACGCTCTCGGACAAGGCGATCACCGAGACCCTCGCCGCCCGGGCCGCGGACGACGAGGGCCGGCTCGGCGTGCCGTACAACGCCTCCGCCGGCACCACGGTCATCGACTACGCCCAGCCGAACGTGGCCAAGGAGATGCACGTCGGCCACCTGCGGTCCGCCGTGATCGGCGACGCGATGGTGCAGATCCTGGAGTTCACCGGCGAGTCCGTCGTCCCGCGGCACCACATCGGCGACTGGGGCACCCAGTTCGGCATGCTCATCCAGTACCTGATCGAGCACCCCGACGAGCTGGACCACGAGGACGACAAGAAGGCCGACGGCGAGGCCGCCATGTCGTCGCTGAACCGGCTCTACAAGGCGTCGAGGGCCCTCTTCGACTCCGACGAGGAGTTCAAGAACCGCTCACGGGACCGGGTGGTCGCGCTCCAGGCCGGCGAGCCGGAGACCCTCGCCCTGTGGCAGCGGTTCGTCGACGAGTCGAAGGTCTACTTCTACTCGGTCTTCGACAAGCTCGACATGAAGATCAACGACCCCGACATCGTCGGCGAGTCCGGTTACAACGACATGCTGGAGGAGACCTGCCGCATCCTGGAGGAGACGGGCGTCGCCGTCCGCTCCGAGGGTGCGCTCTGCGTCTTCTTCGACGACGTGAAGGGCCCGGACGGCAACCCGACCCCGCTGATCGTCAAGAAGACGAACGGCGGCTACGGCTACGCGGCCACCGACCTCTCCGCGGTCCGCGACCGGGTGCAGAACCTCGACGCGACCACCCTGCTGTACGTGGTGGACGTGCGGCAGTCCCTGCACTTCCGGATGGTCTTCGAGACGGCCCGCCGGGCCGGCTGGCTGAAGGACGGCGTCACGACGCACCAGCTGGCCTTCGGCACCGTGCTCGGCAAGGACGGCAAGCCGTTCAAGACCCGTGAGGGCGTCACGGTCCGGCTGGAGGACCTGCTCGACGAGGCGGTCGAGCGGGCGACGGCCGTCGTCCGGGAGAAGGCCGGGAAGATCGGCCTCTCCGAGGAGGAGATCGTCGAGAACGGCCGCTACGTCGGCATCGGCGCCGTGAAGTACGCGGACCTGTCGACCTCCGCCGTACGGGACTACAAGTTCGACCTGGACCAGATGGTGTCGCTGCACGGCGACACGTCGGTGTACCTCCAGTACGCCTACGCCCGGATCCGGTCGATCCTGCGCAAGGCCGGCGACGCGAAGCCGGTCGCGCACCCGGAGCTGGAACTGGCCCCGGCCGAGCGGGCGCTCGGCCTGCACCTGGACCAGTTCGGCGAGGTGCTGTCCGAGGTGGCGGCGGGCTACGAGCCGCACAAGCTGGCCGCGTACCTCTACCAGCTCGCCTCGCTCTACACGACGTTCTACGACCAGTGCCACGTCCTGAGCGACGAGAACCCGTCCGAGGTCGTGGAGAACCGCCTCTTCCTCTGCGACCTCACCGCCCGCACCCTGCACAAGGGCATGGCGCTGCTCGGCATCAGGACCCCCGAGCGGCTCTGAGCACCGGCGAAGACGGGGCCCGGCACACTTCGGTGTGCCGGGCCCCGTCGGCTTCTCCGTCCGTCCCCGGCTACTCGGGCCGCCCCAGCGCCCACCCGGACACATCCGCCAGCCGGCCGCGCCACAACGGCAGCCCGATCGGGGCCGAACCTCCGAGGACGAGCGTCGCGTCCCGCAGATGGATCCAGCGGGGCAGCTGCCGCACGTCCTCGTCGGACCGCAGCTCGTTGATCCCCTGATCCACCGTCTCGGGGAACTCCGCGATGAGGTTGGCGCCCTCACCCTCGACCTGGCGCAGACTTCTGGCCCATTCGGCCTTCCACGCCTCGTGGCCGATCACATCACCGTGCAGCACACCGGCCGGAAGCGTGAGCGTGAGCGGCAGGCCGGACCGCATCTCCCGGTCGAGGAGCTGGATCAGCAGCTGGAGCTGGAGGTCGGGCACGGGCTCGACGACGACCGCGGTCGAGCCCGGCGCGCGTTCGGCGGACTCGTTCATGATGCATTCCCTTCGCAGCGGATCAGATGTGTCAGGAAGTCCTGCCCGGAAATCCGCAGAACACGCATCCGCACCCTCCCCCGCCCACCTCGCACGGAGAATTCCGGGGGTACACCGCACTATCGCGGGGTACACGCAGCGAGAACCCGCCTTCACGCATGAATCACGGGGTGAGAACAATGACGGAGCAATGCACGACCCCTCTTTCCCCCACCGGGCTCTCCTCCGCCGGGAGGGAGATCACGCGGTGTCCGGCGCCACCTCACCGAGCGGCGGAAGCACGCGCGGCAGCCGCCGAGTTCGCCGCGCAGCTGCATCCCGCGCCGTCGGCCCGCACCGTCCAGAATCTGCTGCTGCTCTCGTCGGAGCTGGTCACGAACGCGATCCAGCACGCCGGAGCCGTCACAGCCCTGTCCTTCAAGGCCGACAGCGGAACGCTGCACGTCCGGGTCGCCGACCCGAGCCCCGCACATCCGCAGTCCCGCGTCCCTGACATGACCGGCCGGACGGGCGGCTTCGGCTGGCCGATGATCCTGCGGCTCGCCCATCGGGTGACCATCCGCCCGCTCGGCCGCGAAGGAAAGATCATTCTTGCCGTAATGGCGCGCTGACCGCGTCTGAATTACCGCACGGATATCCCTCCGCGGCATGCGCCGCATCATCAGGGGAACAAGGGAACTCCAGCACCGAACCGACCATTCAACGGGAGAGTGCAATGACGCCTGACAACAGTTCGTACTCCGCCCCCGCTGCCCGGTCCGGAACGAACGGCTTCGCGGTGGCCAGCCTGATCTGCGGCATCATCGGCCTGCTCTTCTTCGGCGTCGTCCTCGGACCGGTGGCCATCGTGCTCGGTGCCGTGGGCCTGCGCCAGCTGTCCGCGAAGGGCGGCACGGGCATGGCCAAGGCCGGGCTGGTGCTCGGCGTCATCGACCTGCTGATCGTCGTCGTACTGGTGATCGCGGCCGCCTCCGGCGGGTTCAGCTGGTACGTCGGCGGCTGACGCCACCGGCCCGGCCCGCGGGCCCTCCTCCCGGGAGTCGTCGAGCCATTGCGGCATCGCCGCTCCAGGTGAGGAGGGCCCGGCTCCCGGCGGAGACCAGCTGTCCCCCAGGAGCCGCGCCTGCGGCGGATCGCCCGGCTCGACGACCGTCCGGCCGGCGCGTCAGCCTGTGACGTGGAACGTGGCGGCGCGGGACACGAACGCCGTCTCCCCGTCCTTGGCCGTCGCCAGCGCCGAGATGTACCAGGTGCCCTTGACCAGGTCGGCCGCATCCCGCTTGGTGACCTTCAGTGTGTAGGTGCAGCGGCTGGTCTCGTCCGAGGTGCTCCGGCATTTGACGCCTTCCGCCGCGCGAAGCTCCGCCTCGGTCGGGTCGAGCTTCGAACTCGCGGGCCAGGCAAGGACCTTGAGGCCCCGGATGCCGGAGTCGTCGCTCACGTCCACGGTGAAGGCGAGCGAGCCCGCACCGGCGTCGGACGGAGCCGTGTAGCGGGCCGAACCGTGCTCCAGGGTCGGCTCCGTGGGGCCCGCGGCCAGGGCGAGGCCGCCGGCGGCCACCGCACCGAGGACGACGGCGCCGATGAGCGACGGGAGGAGAATGCGCTTGGACATGGGTGATCCCCTTGAGTTCGTTGTTCGTTGGAGTTCGCAATGCCGGTCCGGATACGCGGAAGACCGCGGCCGGCCGTGGAAGACCCGCTGGTGAAGCCGGACTTGGAAGTGGTCGAGCAGCGGTGGCCGACCGCTTCCTCGATGTGATCGAGACTATGGCCGGCGGCACGGCTCCGTCCTCACGCTGCGGGACGATTGGCGCGTCGAACCACAGGTAGAGGCTCTGCACCCCAGGTAAGAGACCCGGATCCGCCTCCAGTCGGAGCCGGGCCGCTCACCTGGGGCCATAGCCTTGATCCGCCATGAATCGAACCGACGACCGGCTGTTCCCGGTCCTGCTGCTCTGCGCCCAGGCCCTGGTGTGGCCCGGGGCGCCACTGGCGCGCGGGGCCGTACCGGCCCCCACCACGGCCTCCCTCCTCCTGGCGGCCCTGGTCGCCGCGGTGGTGACGGCCGCGCTCGCTCTGCGCCGCACCCGCCCGGTGGTCGTCCTCGTCGTGGTCACCGCCGCGTGCATGCTGGGTTCCGGGCCGCTGCCCGCCGAAGCGCTGGCGGTGCTGGGGACCGCGGGCGTCGCACTGGCCCTGTTCACCGTGGCGAGCGAACGCGACGCCTTCACCGCCGTGCTGTGCGGGGTGGCGCTCGCCGTCTACCAGCTTCTGCTGGGCAACAGGCTGCACGGGCTCAGCGACCGCGACGGGCTCGACCTCGTCCTGACCGCCGTGCTGTACGCCGCCGTGTGCGGCACCGGCCTGCTCGTACGGCGGACCCGTCGTGCCCGACGGGCGGCCGAGCACAGGCTGAAGCGGGCCGAGGCCGAGCGCCACCGGCTCCCGGCGGTCGAACGGCGCCGGATGGAACGGGAGCTGCACGACGTCAGCGCCCACCATCTGACGGCCGTGGTGGTCACGGCGGGCGCGGCCCTCGGGTTGCGCGAACGCCGCCCGGAACTGGCCGCCCAGGCACTTGAGTTCGCGGTCGAGACCGGCCGCGAGGTCACCCGCGCGCTCGGCGCGGTACGGGCGCCGGCGCCCTCCCGCGAGGATGAGCCGCCACCGGAGGAGCGGCTGCTCGACCTGGTCGCCGGGTTCCGGCGCCTGGACCACCGGGTGGACTGCGAGATCGACCCCCTGCCGGACGGCGCCGTCGCGGAGGCGGCGTACGGCATCGTGCGTGAGGCGCTGACCAACGTGGCACGGTATGCCCCCGGCGCGCATACGAGGGTGCTGTGCCGGTACGGCGACACCCGCACCGACGTCGTGGTCACGAGCACGCCCCCGCAGGCCGGTGCGGTGGCGCACGGCGCGGGCCTGGGCGGCGGCCGCGGGCAGGGCTTCCTGCGCTCCCGGGCACGGGAGGCGGGCGGCACGGTCCACAGCGGCCCGACGGCGCAGGGTGGTTGGGAGGTCCGGGCGGTACTGGCGGGCGGGACGGCCACCGCGGTGGAACCGTCGGTACCGAGGGCCTACCGCGTGGCGCAGGTGGTGGCGGCGACGGGCCTGGTCCTGCAACCGCTGCTCCCGGCGCTGGCCGTCAGGGCCGAGGACACGTCGAGCGCGTCGCAGGTGTCCGCGGGCGCGCTCTTCGCCCTGCTGGCCGCGGGCCAGGCGGTGGCCCTGCTGTGGCTGCGCAGGGCGCCGCGGACGGCGTACGGGATGCTGCTGGGGCTCGCACTGCTGTGGCCGGTGGCGATGGACGCCGGGAACTACAGCGGCCCGGTCCTCCTCCCGCCCGCGCTGAGCCTGTTGGCCACGTGCGCGGCCCTCGCGAGGGAACCGGCCCCGACGGCGACGCCCCGAAAGGGACGCGGAGCCGTAGCGAAAGGCGGCCCCGCCGCGACGGGGGTCCCCCATGACCGTGCCTGCGACCAGCCCTCAGCGCCCGGCGGCCACGTCACGGCCGTTCTCCTCACCGTGCTGGTGCACGCCGCGACCGCCACCACCGCGGTTCTGGACCGAGGCACGGCCGCTCCCCTCTGGACGGTCATCGCCGCGACCACGGCCGGCGCGGCCCTGGCAGCCACCGCGGCCCACCTGACCGGACGCCTGCGCACCCGGCGCCGGCAAGCCGGCCTCCGCGCCCACGACGAACGCCTCGCCACCTGGACCGAGGAGGCCGTCCGCGACGCCTGGACCGAGCGCCGCCGCATTGCCGCCGGCCTCGAAACGACGGTTCTGGCCCGCACCGCCGACCTGGTCACCGAGGCGGAGGCAGGCCGGCTCGACGCGGCAGCGAGCCGCGCCCGCGAGGCCCTGGCCGCGATGCGCGCCCTGCTCGACACCGTCCGGGAGGGCCAGGCGGAGCACGAACTACGGCCGCAGCCCACCCTCCAGGCGCTCGACCTGCTCGCCCGCCAACTCCGGGTCAACGGCCGCGACATCGAGATACGGCTGACCGGCCGCGTACCGGAACGGCTGCCCACCGCCGTCGACCTGGCCGCCTACCACGCCGCCGAGACGGTACTCACGGCCGGCGGCGAGGAGCCCGCGATGCTCGAATTCGACGCGGACGGAGCTGCGTTGACGCTCACCGCCACCGGGGTGCCGCGCGCCGCCGACTCCGCCGTACGCCGACGGCTGACCACGCGGGTCGTGGCGCTCGGCGGCACCCTGACCACCGGCCCGCAGGGGACAATCAGCCTCCGGCTGCCACTCGCCGCCGCGCAGGACGACGAGGAGAGACATCGATGAGCCTCAACGTGCTGGTCGTCGACGACCAGGGCATCGTACGGGCGGGGTTCGCCGCCGTGATCGATGACGAGGAGGACATGACGGTCGTCGGCGAGGCCGCCGACGGCGCCGCCGCGGTGCGCCTCGCCGAGGAACTGGCTCCCGACGTGGTCGTCATGGACGTACGCATGCCGGTGCTCGACGGAATCGCCGCCACCCGCATCATCACCGGCCGCCAAGGCGCGCCCCGGGTCCTCGTCCTGACCACCTTCGACCTCGACGCGTACGTCTTCGAAGCACTGCGCGCCGGCGCCTCGGGCTTCCTCCTCAAGGACGTACACCCCTCCCAACTGCTGCAGGGAATCCGTGAGGTGGCGGCCGGCGAGAGCGTACTCGCCCCGTCCGCGACCCGCCGCCTCATCGGCCACTACGCCTCCGGACCACCCGCCGCGGCCGCAGCCGGGAGCGCCCCCGAACTGGACAGCCTGACCAGCAGCCAGCGGGGCGTCCTCACCCTGGTCGCGGCCGGACTCACCAACTCGGAGATCGCCGAGCACCTCGGCATCACCGTGGGCACCGTGAAGTCCCACGTGAACGCGCTGCTCCGCAAGCTCGGCCTGCGCGACCGCGTACAGGCGACGATCCTCGCGTACGACCTGGGCCTCGCCCGCCCGAACCCGCCCGCCACCCGCCTCTGACCACCGCGGCCGACCATCCGCACGCACCCACGGAGTCCCATCCCATGACCGGCGCCGGTTCCGCTTCCTCTTCCCGCCGATCCGTCCCCCGCCGACTGCTCGACCACGTCGGCGTCGCCGCCCTCGTCTACCTCGGCGTCTGCGCCGCCCTGCTCGTGTGGGCCCTGGTGGTGGACGCCGGCGAAACCACGGACGCGTCCATGGCCGGCGTCATCCCGTTCCTCGCCACCGCACCCGCCAGCCTCGCGTTCCTCATGCTGCCGGCCAACGGCTTCGGGTACTTCACCGCCATCGCCGTCGGGGCAGCGGTCAACGCCGCGATCATCGGCTGGTGCACCCGCGCACTGCGCCGCGGCGGCCGCCCGGACCGCTAGGACTCCGACAAGCCTGTCCGGATGCCCGATGCCCGATACCGGATGCCCGATACCGGATGCCGGATGCACCGCCATCAGACGCTGTTCCCTGTCCGGGAACGTGCGCCCCGCCGCGACACGGCCTCCGCCGGGTCCGGTCAGTTGACCGTACGCAGCACCAGCCGCACAAGTGCCGTGATTCCGCGCCAGATCCAGTTGAGCAGCCCTCCCGCCACGGCTATGTCGGCGGCGTCCGCAACAGCTTCTGTCCGGTCCGGCCTGGAACGGCACCGGGAGCAGGAACGGGGCAGGCCGCGCTTGCGCGTACCGCACTTCTCACACATCGTCATGGCCTCATTCTCTCCTTCCGCCGTATGCCTCCCCGCCGTTTCCGGCTCATCGCCGGGACCTCTCCGACCTGGAGAGGCAACGCTGAAAACCCTCATTGACCGGCGTTCCCCCGCCGGGCGATAGTGACGCGGCCGACCGCACGTCGGCCGCGTCACCAGGGGTGGGGATCTCATGCAGGAAACCGAACACGACAAGTCGCCCGAAGCGCCACCGGCAGCTGCCGCGGAAGCGGAGACGGCAGCCGCCGCGGAGGCGATCCGGGCCGCCCTAGGCGCCGGGAGACCCGCCGACGCCCGTGCGCGGGCGACCGCCGCACTGGAGCGGTACGGCCCCGACCCGGCGCTCTACACCCTGCTGGGCCGGGCCCACGTCGCGGAGAACGAGGACGACCACGACGACGAGGCCGAACGCGTCTACCGCCGGGGCCTGGACGCCTTCCCGGACGACCTGGACCTGCTCACGGCCTACGCCGAGCTCTGCCTGGCATCCGACGCACTCGACCGCCCCGGCCGCCACGCCCGCGGCCCCGTGCTGGCGGCCCGGATCACCGAACTGGCCCCCGGCTCACCGCAGGCCGCGCACGTGGACCGGCACGCCCGGGGCGAGACCATGGTGCTGCCGGGCTCCGGCGCCCTGCCGAAGTCGACCGCCGCACACATCCAGCGCCATGACGTCCGCGCCGCCCTCGCCGACACCCCGGACCTCGCCGAAGCGGCCCGGCTCGCCGAGGAACAGGCCGCGGAGTACCCGTACGACGAGCGCCTGGCGGTCCGCGCGGAAACGCTGACGGCCCTCGCCCGCCCGGGCCGCCGGCTGTTCCTGGCCCACGTACGGGCACCGCTCGCGACCCTGCTCACCGTGACGGCGATCGCGGCGACGCTCACGATCACCAGGGCCGCGTTCCACCTGTCGAGCTGGATGAGCGTGGTCGCCTTCCTGCTCTACGTACCGGGCATGGCCCTGCGCTCCCTGGAGCGTGGTGCCCACACACGCGGCGTGGACCGTCTCCTGGCGCCCCCGGATGCGGCGAACCCGCCGGAGAGCCCCCTGCCGCCGCCACCCGCCTTCGGCTCCCGTCAAGTCGCCGTGAGCCTGGGGGTCCTCACCGTCATCGTCTGCGCGGCCGCCTCCCCACTGCTCTGGCCGTCGGCCCCGGAGAACACCGACTACCCGCGCTACACGGCCGCTCCACCGCCCACGCTCCTCGGCGCCCCTCTGCTCACCGCCGTGGACGGCATCGATGAGGGCACGCTCGCGCTGTGGACGGAGGCCTTCGGCGGCTCGTTCTCGTACGCCTACGGAACCGCCCAGCAGCTGGCGGACAACGACGACCAGCCCTTCGCGTTCGTCTACGGAGGACTCGGCGATCTGCGCGACGCACCGTCGGACCTGGTCAAGGGCTACGAACAGGGGCTTGCCGAGTCCGAATCGACCATCGACGCCATCTGGGACGCGCCCCCCGGAGCCCGCGGCGGACGGCTGCGTTGCGTCTCGTACGCCACCGACCTGGAGGACGCGGGCGCTCACACGGCGTGCAGTTGGGCCGACCGGGGCAGCCTCGGGGCCGTCGTCATGAACAAGCCCGGGCTGGACCACGACACCGCCGCCGAGACCGCGCGCACGACGCGGGACGCGATCCTCCACGAGGACACGTCCGGGGCGACGGAAGCCTTTGCCCCCGCTCCCGTAAGGACGGAGCCGACTGTCAGAGACGGCGCCTAGAGTTCCCTCATGGCGACGCTCCCGAACCCACTCAGCTCCCCGGCCGACGCAGGACTTCACCTGCCGCCCGGCACCTTCGTGGACGCCACGATCGACGAGGTGTGGCACGAGCCCCTGCTCTGGTACGCGGACGCGCCCGCGTCCCCCGGCAGTTGGGCCGCGCTGCGGACCACCGGGAGGCCCGTCGGCCTGCTGCCCGTACTGATCGACGGCGGCATGCGCGACGCCTGGCCCGAGGCCTGGGATCTCGGCCCGGTCAGGACCTCGTATCCCGGCGACCACGACGCCGAGGAGGTCCTGAGCGAGGCCTGGGAGGCGTACGCCACCGAGGAGTTGGCCCTCGACGAGTCGTCGGCCGACTGGCCGGGCCTCGCCCCCGTACCGGCCGAGGCGGCGACCGAGGACCCCGACACGTCGGCGGCGGGCCTCGCGGACTTCCTGACCGACTCGGGCAGCCCGATGACCGGACTGCGGGCGGCCCTCGTGCCCGCGCGCCGCAGCGCGGACATAGCCGCGGCGATCGGCTGGTCGGGTCCGCTCAACCACGAGAACGACGTGGCACGGCTCTGCGCGGTGCTGCGTTCCTGGGAGGACCGGTTCGGAGCGCGGGTCGTGGTGCTCGGCTTCGACACGATGATCGTCTCGGTGAGCCGCCCCCCGACCACCATCGCCGAGTCCGAGGCACTGGCCGCCGAACACTTCGCGTTCTGCCCGGACAACATCCAGCAGTCCACGCTGAACAGCCTGGACACCTACGCGGAGAAGGCCGTGCTCAACCAGCGGACGTGGTCCTTCTGGTGGGACTGAGCCCCGCCGGCGTCCGACGGGCCCTCACGGCGCTTTGAGGAGGTCGCGGAGTCCGGCGACGAGTGCGGTGACGTCGCGTTCGGCGGGCGGTTCGGGCGCGGGCGCGGCGGGCGCGGCCTGCTGACGGCAGTCGCGGCAGAGGCCGTCGGGGAGGGCCGCGGCGGGGCCGGGGGCGCCGCAGTCGGTGCATTCCATCATCACGCGCGGGGCGGGGGTTCCGGCCGGGGGCGGGGTGGGTGCGGAGGGCATCGCGGGCGGGAGTTTGTCGAGCAGACGGCGGCGGACGAAGCCGACGGGCGAGTCGACCTGGGCGGGCAGGCCTGCGGTGAGCGCGCCGGTCAGGTAGTCGGCGTTCACTCCGCGGGCGAACCACTGCTCGGCCAGGTCCTCCAGGACCGAGCAGTCCTCGGCGGAGAGCGGGAGGCGTGTGTCGATGCGTCCGAGTTCGGCGAGGACCCGGTAGGCGCGCGACGAGCCCTTCGGTGCGGGCGGCGCCGCCGGGCGCTGCGGGGGCACGACACACGGCGCGGCGGCAGGAACGGGGGCGGGGACAGGAACGGGAGCCGAGGCCGGCACGGGCACAGGCACAGGCATGGGCACGGGCACGGGCACAGGCATGGGCGCCCGCACCGACTGGGGCACTCCCGGTGTGAGGCAGTTCGCCCACCACTCGCTGTCGCGGGCGGTGCGGGACCAGTAGGTGCGGAACACCCACCGGACCTCGTCGCCGACGCCGATCGCGCAGCGGACGCGCCGCAGGTGCCCGGCGACGGACAGGGCGGTCAGGGCGGAGGCGATGGCCTGCTGGCCGTAGAGCGGGATCTGCTTGGCGAGGCACTTCACGCTCATCGACGCGCCCTCCGGCAGATGCTCGATGAACCCGGCGATGTACCGCTCGCGCAGAGGCAGCAGAGCGAAGTCGTCGGGCCGCGCGGGAAGTTGGCCGGAGGCGGAACGCTTGCCGTAGCCGGGCTGGGCCATCGGGTACGGGGCCGCCACTGCGGGCGCGGGCAGGGCGGGACTAAAATTCTGGGCAGCCACGGGATCGCCTTTTCCGATCTTGGGGTCAGACCCCGGCTCGGTGCTGATTACACCGGTCGGGGTCGATGCGTTCTCGCACCGTAAACACTCGCCACGCTCCGTCGCAAGCCGTCACCATTAGTCATACTTGCTCGCCGTTACGGGTCAGGGCGGTAGGGGAGGTTTGACCAACCCCCCTGTTTTCAGTGGCCGGTTAAAAGAAGGCGCTCGAATCTCGCGGCTCGCATCTCGACGCTCGCGTCTCGGGTCTCAAGCTCCGGGCCGAGCCTCCCCCGCGATCCCTCGAACGAGTGAACAGCCCCTCCCGTAGCTCGACCCTCGGATCTCGAAGCTCGGATCTCGACGCTCGGATCTCGACGCTCGGATCTCGAAGCCCGGGCCTCGAAGCTCGGATCTCGACGCTCGGGCCTCGAAGCCCGGCCGCCACTGCCCGTCCCCCACGCAGATCACACCGAGTGCGCCCCATCCCGCCCCATGTGACGGTGAGGCGGCAAGCCCGTCCGTCCTCCACTCCCCGAAGGAGCTCCCCGCACATGTACAGCAACCAGCTGGCGCAGACCGGCACCGGATTCCTCGTCATCGGCGGCCTCACCATGGCCGGCTGGTGGATCGCGGCCCTGGCCCTGGTCGCGGTCGTCGCCGGGGCGCTGTGCGTGCGAGTGGCGTTCCGGCGCGGTGAAGGGGCGTGACACCTGATGCTCCGGCACCTCTTGTCGCGCGCCGCCGTCGCACGGTTCAGGTCCTCGCGGCGGTTGCGGCGCTGGCGGTACTCGCCGTCGGGCTGACCGCGTACGGCATGCGGGCGTACGCCCACGTCAACGGCTTCATCGTGCCGCACGCCGAGTGGGCCTGGGCCCCCGTCGCACTGATCCTGGCCACCCAGACCACCCTCTACTGCCTCGAACGCCCCTACCGCGCCTCCGCCGACGCCCAGAAGACGCTGGACGCTCTGCACGTGGCCGTGCTCATGCCGGTCTACAACGAGGACGACGGATATCTGCGCTCCGCCCTGCGGTCCCTGCTGGCCCAGGACCGGCGGCCCGACTCCGTCCACATCGCCGACGACGGTTCCGACGTCGACTACGACCGTACGAGAACGTGGTGGTGCGACGCCGCGCGCGAGGCGGGCATCACCACCACCTGGCAGCGCGTCCCCCACGCGGGCAAGCGGCACGCCCAGGTCAGGGCGGCCGCACAGTGTCCCGGAGCCGACATCTTCCTCACCATCGACTCCGACGCCCACCTCGCACCGGACGCCGTCCGCGAGGTCCTCCAGCCGCTGGAGGACCCCCGGGTGCAGGTCGTGGCCGGTGTCGTCGTCGCCCACAACAACCGCAACGGGCTGCTCAGCAGGATGACGGACCTCTGGTACGTGACCTCGCAGCTCGTCGACCGGTCCGCGCTCTCACCGCTCGGCGGCGTCATGGTGGCCTCCGGCTCCCTGGCGGCGTACCGGGCGGAGCTCCTGCGCGACAACGTCTCCTCCTACCTCGGCGAAACGTTCCTCGGCCGACCCGTCACCTTCTCCGACGACTCCTTGCTCACCCTCTACGGCCTGATGCGCGGGAAGGTCGTGCAGCAGCCCACCGCCGTGGTCTTCAGCGCCATGCCGGAGACCGTCAGCCACCACCTGCGCCAGTACCTGCGGTGGATGCGCGGATCGACCATCCGCGCGCTGTGGCGCATGCGCTACCTCCCGCCGGTCCACCCCGCCTACCTCGCGCAGCTCCTGCGGTGGTTCCAGCAGGTGACGTCCACGGCGCTCCTGGTCTCGCTGAGCGTGCACCACTTCCGCACCGGTACGCACCCGCCCGCCGGCCTCTACTTCGTCCCCCTCGTCATCGTCTCCGCCCAGACGCTCCGCTATCTCACCCTGGCCCGCTCGGACCAGAGCCTGCGCTCCCAGCTGGCCACCTGGGCGCTGACCCCGCTCGCCCTCCTGTGGTCCTGGACCGTGCTGCGCGCCGTGCGCTTCTACGGCCTGCTGACCTGCATGCGGACCGGCTGGGGCACCCGCGTCGACGGCGCCGAGGTCACCCTCGCACCGGCGGCCGCACCGGCACCTGCGGCCTGAGAACCGGCTCGGCCCGGTGCGGAGCAGGCCCTTGTTCGGCCGAGTCCGCCGTGCCGCCGTTCGGGTTCTGCGGCAGGTTGGGTAACGGTCGCGGGCCCCGGCCGGTGGGGTTCGCCCGGATGCTGGGGAGACCGCCGATGACCCGTTCCGACAGCCTCGACGCGCTCGACTTCACGGACACCACGGACTTCGAGGATGCGGACCGGGGCCTGGTCGCGCCACCGGCCACCTCCACCGTGACAGCGGCGGACGGCCGGGTGGTGTGGGACTTCGGCGCCACGGACTTCCTGGACGGCGACTGCCCGGACACCGCCAACCGGAGCCTGTGGCGGCAGTCCCGGCTCTGCGCACGGGCCGGCCTGTTCGAGGTCACCGACGCGGTGTACCAGATCCGCGGCTTCGACCTCTCCAACATGACCCTGATCGAGGGCGCCACCGGCGTGATCGTGGTGGACCCGCTGGTGTCCGCCGAATGCGCGGCCGCGGGGCTGGCGCTCTACCGCTCGCAGCGCGGCGAACGCCCGGTGACCGGCGTCATCTTCACGCACTCCCACATCGACCACTTCGGCGGCATCCTGGGCGTCACCGAGCCGGGGTCGGACGTCCCGGTCGTGGCGCCCGCGGAGTTCATGGAGCACTCGGTCGCGGAGAACGTCTATGCGGGCACCGCGATGCTGCGACGCGGCATCTACCACACGGGCGCCGAGCTGGAACCGGGCCCGGCGGGGCTCATCGGCGTCGGCCTGGGCTTCACCGCGTCGAAGGGCACACCGAGCCTGCGGCCCGCCACGGTGGAGGTGAGCCGGACCGGTCAGGAGGAGACGCTGGACGGGGTGCTGTTCCGGTTCCAGCTGACGCCGGACACCGAGGCGCCCTCGGAGATGAACTTCCACCTCCCCGAGCGCCGGGCCCTGTGCATGGCGGAGAACGCCACCCACACCCTGCACAACATCCTGACCCTGCGCGGCGCGGTGGTGCGCGACGCCCGGATCTGGTCGCGCTACCTCACCGAGGCCATCGACGTGTACGCAGGCGAGTCGGACGTCCTGTTCGCCTCGCACCACTGGCCGACCTGGGGCACCGAACGACTGACCCGCTTCCTGTCCGAACAACGCGACCTGTACGGCTACCTGCACGACCAGACGCTGCGGCTGGCCAACCAGGGACACACCGGCATCGAGATCGCCGAGACGATCGAACTGCCGCCCGCCCTGGCCCGGGCCTGGCACGCGCGCGGCTACTACGGCTCGGTGAGCCACAACGTGAAGGCGATCTACCAGCGGTACATGGGCTGGTACGACGGCCACCCCTCCTCGCTCTGGGAACACCCGCCCACGGCGAGCGCCCGACGGTACGTGGACTGCATGGGCGGCCCGGACGCCGTCCTGGCCAAGGCGCGCCAGTACATGGACGAGGGCGACCTGCGCTTCGCCGCGCAGATCCTCAAGCACGCGGTGTTCGCCTCGCCGGACAGCGCGGACGCGAAGGAACTCCTCGCGCAGACCTTCGAGCGCCTCGGCCACGGCGCCGAGTGCGGTACCTGGCGCAACAACTACCTGATGGGCGCCCAGGAACTGCGCGGAGGCGTCTCGGCCACGCCGATCAGCGCCGGAAGCATGGCGGGCGCGCTCTCCGTCGACCAGGTATTCGACTCCCTGGCCATCCGGGTCAACGGCCCCAAGGCGTGGGACGAGGACTTCACCACGCTGTGGCACTTCACCGACCTGGACCGCACCTACCGGGTGGCCCTGCACAACGGCGTCCTGACGCACGCCGTGACGGACGGCCGCACGACGCGCCCGGACCTGAGCCTGACCCTGACCAAGGACCGGCTGATGGCCCTGCTCGCCGGGGGCCGGGCCGAGGACATCGAGCACGACGGCGACCTCACGGTCCTGCACCGGCTGATGGACGTACTGGACCCGACCGACCCCGCCTTCGCCATCGTGACGCCCTGACCGGTCAGCAGGTCCCGTACATTCCGCAGGGCAGCCGACGGCGTCCCGCCGCCGTCAGCCGCCCTGCCCCTCCAGCGAATCCGAGATGTCCTCCCACTCGGCCGTATCCGACCGGTACTCGTACACGGGCCGGTTCCTCATACCGGCCGTACGGAACGGCTTGCCGTTGTCGTCGATGCGCACCATCCCGCTCCGGTCCCCGCTGGACCACTCCAGCTCCAGGTACCAGGTCACATCGTGGTCCTCGGTGTGCGCGTCAAGGTGGAACACCTCCACGTCGGTGGAGCTCACCCGGTACGGGAAGTTCTTCGCCGGAACGACCTTGCCCGCGTCCTCGCCGGCGACCGGTCGCGACACGGGCTGGCCGTCGTCCAGGTCGATGTTGAACGTCTGCGGCGCGATACCGCTCCCGCAGCCCTCCCCCATCGAGTACGCGGGCCAGTCGGTCGCGGCCTCCTGCTTCACCACCCGGACATGGAGCGCCTTCAGGACGACCGCCTGCTGCGACGCTCCCTGCAGGGTCAGCTCGATCAGCATCTTCCCCGCGTCCACCCCGCCCAGCTGCGCCGCCCAGTTGCGCCTGGCCCTGTCCGCCGCGTCGGGCACCGGCGGCATGCCCTTGGGGTCGCGGTCGAGCAGGAAGTACTGACCACACGGCCAGTCCCAGTTGTACGCACTGAGAGTGGCGGTCACCGGCACCCCCTGGAACCCGGTCCCCTTCCCCTTGTCCCCGTCCGCGCCCCGGGGGGTGGCGGACTTCGCGGCCGTGGCGGAGGGTGACGCGGAGCCGCTGGTCGCGGAGGGCGAGGGCTTCGAAGGACTCGGCGACGGAGACGGGCTGCCGCTACGGCTCGGCGTGACCGGTGCGCTGCTGCGGGGCGTGTCCATGCCCTCCTCGCGGGTGCGCTCGCCCGAGTAGTGGTTGATCGCCAGAGCCGTGGGCACGGTGAGCGCCACGACCGCGGTGGTCGCGAGGAGGACCCGCAGCCGCTTGGAGGCGAACCGGCCCGGACCGGGACGCCCGGCACGGGCGGCGGGGCGCGCATCCGGCGTCACGTCCTCGGCGGCCGTCTCCGGCACAGGTTCCGGTTCCGGCTCCCGCTCGGGCCGGTTCGCCGGCTCCGGCTCCGGCTCCTTACGACTCATCGGCTCCGGCGGCAGGGCCGCGAGGTCCGGGCCCGTCACCGCCACCGGCCCGGCCGCCCCGGCGGCCTCCGTCTTCCGGGCGGATCCCCGCCGCTTCGCCTCGTCGGCGAGGATCCACTGCCGATGCAGCGCCACCAACTCGTCCGCCGTCGCACGGCACACGCGCGCGAAGCGCTCGACCGGCGCGTAGTCGTGCGGGACCGCCTCGCCGTTGCAGTACCGATGAATCGTGGAGGTGCTCATGTGCAGCTTCTGGGCCAGCGCTCCATAGCTCAGCCCCGAGCGCTCCTTCAGCCCCCTGAGCAATGCCGCGAAGTCCTGGATCTCCGTGCCCACCCTGACCGTTCCCCTCTGATTCCCTCCCGGAACGGCGTCCCAGGCAGGTGATGTCGTCGCAGGTCAGAGGCCATGTTTCCGTTCCAGCGTCCCGTACCGGCCGGGATCCGTTGCCACCGGATCCGCGGGCCGGACACGATGGTGGAACACACCGCAGCGGCACCCCGGCAAGGGCGAGCAGCGCGACTCGTAACACCCACCCACCTGCCCGTCTCCGGGAGCCGCCGTGCGTACTCGTCCTCAACTCAGCCTGACCGACGCAGTGGCCACAGGAGTTCTGATCGCCTCGGTCGCGACCGTCATCGCACTCCTGTGGCACCTCTGACCGCACGTCATTGTCCAGTACACCGGCCAGGCCCCGGCGCGCCAAAGCGGCGCCCCACACTCCGCACCACTCGACGAACGGAATACATCTCATGCGTACCCTCACCTTCCGCCGCGCCGCCCGCACCTCCGCCCTCGGCGCCGCCGCACTGATCGCCTCCCTGTCCCTGACGGCCTGCCAGAGCGACGACCCCGAGCCGTACGACGCCCTCGCTTCCGCTTCGCCGAGCTCGTCCGCCCGGACCCCGGCGAAGGACTCCGGCGCCTCCGGCGACCAGGACACGGCGGCCCCGGACGCCGACCAGGGCAAGGACGCCACCGGTTCGGGCTCCGGCGGCGGCACGTCCACCACGAAGCCGAAGGACGGCAACGGCGACGGCGGGAGCGGCAACGGCGGGAGCGGCGACGGCAACGCGGCCACGGTGACCTGCACCGGAGGAAACACCAAGCTGTCGATCACCGAGATCAGCCGCCCCGTCAACCACATGCTGCTCACGATGACCAACACCGGTTCGAAGGCCTGCAACGCCTACTACTACCCGTACCTGAAGTTCGGCGAGGCCCAGTCCGTGCCGAACACCTTCGAGGACAGCAAGCCGCAGGCCGTGGTGACCATCAACCCGGGCGAGTCCGCGTACGCCGGCGTCATGACCTCGGCGGCCGACGGCAGCGGCTCGAACGGCTACTCGACCAAGGACCTGAGCGTCAGCTTCCAGAACCGCGACGGCAACTCCGACAACACCGGCTCCTCGGTCAGCGTGCCGCTCTCCAAGAGCGTCCACGTGGACAGCAGCCTGACCGTCTCCTACTGGCAGATGAGCATGGACGACGCCCTCACCTACTGATCCACCATCACCGCACGTCACGACCACACGACTTCACGGGGAGCACCACCATGCGCAGCAACCGCATCCGCACCACCGTCCTGGCCGCTACCGCCCTCCTGGCCGCCCTCTCCCTCACCGCGTGCGGCAGTGAGAACGGCAGCAGCGAAAGCGCCGAGGCGGGATCGGCCGCTCCGGCCGCCCACCAGGCCGCCAAGCAGTCCCCGCCCCCGGCAGCGCCCGCCGCTCCGGAGCAGAAGTCCCCCGACACGGGCGGCACTTCGAAGGACACCGCCGCTCCTCCCGCCCGGAGCGACGCGAAGAACACCACCGGCTCCACGAAGCGGACAGGCAGCGGCAGCACCACGAAGCCCGACCGCACCCCCACCACCTGCACCGGCGGGAACACCCGGACCACCGTCACCACGGTGAGCCGCCCCCTCAACCACCTGCTGCTGACGCTCACCAACACCGGTGACCGCCCCTGCTACGCGTACTACGCGCCGGCGCTCCGCTTCGACGACGCGCAGGCCGCCTTCCCGGTCCTGGACGACAGCAAGCCCCAGGCCGTCGTGACGCTCGACCCGGGCGGGTCCGCGTACGCCGCCATCGGTCTGACCGGAGAGCCCGGCGCCGGCCCGGCCCCGCGCGAAGCCACGCGCCTTCAGGTCTACTTCTCCGCCAGGAGCGGCGAGGGCTCGACGGGCACCCCGGTCAGCCTGACGCTCCCGTCCGGCACCTCCTGGGACGACAACGGCTTCGTCACCTACTGGCAGACCGAGATGGCGGACGCGCTCACCTACTGAGCGTCTGCTGCGGGGCCGGCGTCGAAGTCGAAGTCGAACCAGATCCGATGGGTGCCGTCCCCGTCGACGGCCAGCCCGCCGCCCCCGCGGATCCCGGCCAGCGCGCCGGTTCCGCTGGACGGGGCGATCGCGAAGAACTCGTTGCTGCGGTCGTCGCCGCTGGTCGAGGCCGAATGCACGAAGTTGAACGTGCCCTCGCGGCCGTCGACCGCGCCTTCGAAGGACTCCATCGCCACGTAGGTACCGGCTCCGGCGGCCTGGTCGAAGGCGGCGGTGAACAGGGTCGTCGAACGCCCCGTGATCCCGCCCTCGAAGCTCTTCACGATGGTCGCGACGCCGACGGGGAGTGCGGTGGCCACCTCGGGTTCGGGCTTCAGGTCGGCCGGGACGAAGGAGGTGACGGTGAAGGTTCCGGAAGCTCTCATGGCGTCGATCGTACGGAGCGAAGCGCCTGCGCCGCCGCCCGATCGCTCAGCCGAATTCGCACCACACGATCTTCCCCGGTGACCGCTCGCCCACTCCCCACCGGTCCGCCAGCGCCGCCACGATCACCAGCCCCCGCCCCGACTCCCCGTCGGGCTCCCGCACCCCGGGCTCCCCGTCGCCGCTGTCGTGCACCTCGACCCGGACCCGGCCCTCGTCCCGCAGCCACAGCATCAGCTTGTACCCACGCCCGGGCGGCACCCCGTGCACCAGCGCGTTGGTGGCCAGCTCGCTCACACACACCAGCACCTCGTCCGCCCGCTCCTCGCCCAGCCCCCAGTCGGCCAGGGCACTCCGTACGAACTCCCGGGCCTCCCGGACCGACCGGCGCTCCCGCCGGAAGAACCGCTGGCGCAGCAGCGGGAGTTGCATCGTCTCGTTCATGGAACGAGCGTCACACTCGGTGACTAGGCTGTCGCAGTGCGCGCGCCCGTACAGATTTCTTGTACGGGTCGCGCGCGCGTGAAGTACGGACGCGGGCGGGAAGTGGGGACCGTATGCAACCCAGGAAGCGGCAGCGCAAGAACGCGTCGGCGATGAGGCTCGTGGGCGCGCTGGTCGCCCGGTTCCGCACCGCCGCCGGGATGACCCAGCGTCAACTGGCCGAGCGGACGTGCACCCAGCCGGAGACCATCGCCTCCATCGAGCAGGGCAGACGCGCCCTCCAACTGCCGCTGGCCCGCCGCATGGACACCCTGCTGGAGACGAAGGGGGCGCTGGCGACGGCGGTGGAGAACATGCCGGAGGTGGACCTGATCCCGGCGTGGGCGGAGGAGTACATGGACCTGGAGCGGGAGGCGCTCGCCCTTTGCTTCTTCGCCAATCAGGTCCTGCCGGGTCTGCTCCAGACCGAGCGCTACGCACGGGCCGTGTTCGGCAGCCGAGTGCCCACATTCAGCAGGGCGGAAATCGACGCCCATGTCGCCAAGCGTCTGGACCGGCAGGAAATCCTGCACCGCGACGTGCCGCCCACCACCAGTTTCGTCATCTCCGAGGCCATCGTCAGAGACCGCCTCGGCGGAAACGAGTCGTATCGCGAGACGCTGCAGCACCTGCGGGTCTACGCCGGCACGCCAGGCATCACACTCCAGGTCATGCCCCTGGCCCGGACCACTCACGCTGCTCTCGACGGCCCGTTCATCCTGCTGGAAACACCGGACTATCAACGCATCGCCTATACGGAAAGCCAACGTGGCAGCCAGCTCATTGCCGATCCCGATGAGATCAGCATCCTTGCGCAGCGGTATGCGATGCTGCGAACGCAGGCCCTCAACATCGAGGACACAAAAGGCCTGTTGGACCGGCTGCTAGGAGAGTTATGAGCACCGCACGTGAGTGGTTCAAGTCCAGCTACAGCGGCAGCGACGGCGGGGAGTGCCTCGAAGTCGCCTACGACTGGCGGAAGTCAAGCTACAGCAGCGAGCAGGGCGGCGCCTGCGTCGAGATCGCCGCCCACCCCGCCGCCGTCCACGTCCGCGACTCCAAGAACCCCGAGGGCCCCACGCTCACCCTCGCCCCCGCCACCTGGACGGCCTTCGCCGCGCACATCGGTTCCTGAGCGCCCCCCGCCGGGCCCCGACGAACCCGTCAGGAACGGCGCAGCTTCTGCGCGACCTCCGTCGCCCAGTACGTCAGGATCATCTGCGCGCCCGCCCGGCGAATGCCGGTCAGGCTCTCCATGATCGCCGCGTCCCGGTCGATCCAGCCCTTCTCCGCGGCGGCCTCGATCATCGCGTACTCGCCACTGATCTGGTACGCGGCGACCGGCACGTCCACCGAGTCGGCGACCTTCGCCAGGACGTCGAGGTACGGTCCGGCCGGCTTGACCATGACCATGTCCGCGCCTTCGGCGAGGTCGAGCGCCAGCTCGCGCATCGACTCGCGGAGGTTGGCCGGGTCCTGCTGGTACGTCTTGCGGTCGCCCTTGAGCGAGGAGCCGACGGCCTCGCGGAAGGGGCCGTAGAAGGCGGAGGAGTACTTCGCCGTGTACGCGAGGATCGACACGTCCTCGTACCCGGTCTGGTCCAGCGCGTCGCGGATCACGCCGACCTGGCCGTCCATCATGCCGCTGGGGCCGACCACATGGGCGCCCGCGTCGGCCTGGACCTGGGCCATCTCCGCGTACCGCTCCAGCGTCGCGTCGTTGTCGACGCGGCCGTCCTCGGTCAGCACACCGCAGTGGCCGTGGTCGGTGGTCTCGTCCAGGCAGAGGTCGGACATGACGACGAGGTCGTCACCGACCTCCTCGCGCACCGCGCGCAGACCGAGCTGGAGGATGCCGTCCGGGTCGGTGCCGGCCGTGCCGCGGGCGTCCTTCTTCTCGTCCAGCGGCACGCCGAACAGCATGATCCCGGAGACGCCCGCCGCGACCGCGTCGACCGCGGCCTTCCGCAGGGTGTCCAGGGTGTGCTGCTGCACGCCGGGCATGGCCGAGATGGCGACCGGGGCGTCGATGCCCTCGCGCACGAACGCGGGCAGGATCAGGTTCGCCGCATCGAGCCGTGTCTCGGCGACCATCCGCCGCATCACGGGGGTCGTCCGCAGCCGTCGGGGGCGAGAGCCGGGGAAGTTTCCGTACACAGTCATCCTTCGAGACTAGACCCGTACACATCACGCTCTTACCGACACCCGTGCCGGGAAAACGGCCGGGGCCCGGCCGCTTCGGGAAGAAGCAGCCGGGCCCCGCACACGTCATGCCCGGTCAGGTCGTCGTACGCCTCCGACGCGCACCCGGACGGCGCTCGCTCGGCCGCGTCACCGGGTCACCGGCCTCCTTCGCCGCGTCCCGGCGCTGGGCACCGAACTCGGCGAGGGCCTCGGCCAGCTTGTGCACCGAGGGCTCCGGGGAGAGGACGTCGACGCGCAGGCCGTGCTCCTCGGCGGTCTTCGCCGTGGCCGGGCCGATACACGCGATGATCGTCACGTTGTGCGGCTTGCCCGCGATGCCGACGAGGTTGCGCACCGTCGAGGACGAGGTGAACAGCACCGCGTCGAACCCGCCGCCCTTGATGGCCTCACGCGTGTCGGCGGGCGGCGGCGAGGCGCGGACCGTGCGGTACGCGGTGACGTCGTCGACCTCCCAGCCGAGCTCGATGAGACCGGCCACCAGCGTCTCGGTGGCGATGTCGGCACGCGGCAGGAAGACACGGTCGATCGGGTCGAAGACCGGGTCGTACGGCGGCCAGTCCTCCAGCAGACCCGCGGCGGACTGCTCGCCCGAAGGCACCAGGTCCGGCTTCACACCGAAGTCCACGAGCGCGGCGGCGGTCTGCTCGCCGACGGCCGCGACCTTGATCCCGGCGAAGGCACGGGCGTCGAGCCCGTACTCCTCGAACTTCTCCCGGACCGCCTTCACGGCGTTGACCGAGGTGAACGCGATCCACTCGTAGCGGCCCGTGACCAGGCCCTTGACCGCCCGCTCCATCTGCTGCGGCGTCCGCGGCGGCTCGACGGCGATCGTCGGGACCTCGTGCGGCACGGCACCGTAGGAACGCAGCTGGTCGGAGAGCGACGCCGCCTGCTCCTTCGTGCGCGGCACGAGCACCTTCCAGCCGAACATCGGCTTGGACTCGAACCACGCGAGCTGGTCGCGCTGGGCGGCGGAGCTGCGCTCCCCGACCACGGCTATGACGGGCTGGTGCCCGTCCGGCGACGGCAGGATCTTGCCCTGCTTGAAGACCTGGGCGATCGTGCCGAGCGTCGCCGTCCAGGTGCGCTGGCGCGTCGTCGTGCCGGCGACCGTCACGGTCAGCGGGGTGTCGGGCTTGCGGCCCGCCGAGACCAGCTCGCCGGCGGCCGCGGCCACCGCGTCGAGCTGCGTCGAGATCACACACGTGGAGTCGCTCGCGCCGACCTCGCTCCAGCAGCGGTCCGAGGCGGTACGGGCGTCGATGAAGCGGACGTCCGCGCCCTGCGCGTCGCGCAGCGGCACCCCGGCGTACGCGGGCACGCCCACGGCGTTGGCGACGCCCGGCACGACCTCGAACGGAATGCCCGCGGCGGCGCAGGCCAGCATCTCGCCGCCCGCGCTGCCGTCGAGACCGGGGTCGCCCGAAACGGCACGGACGACCCGCCTGCCGCCCTTCGCGGCCTCCATGACAAGATTGACCGCATCCCTGAGAACGGGAACACCGGCGGCTGTTGACTGCGCGTCAACAACCGTCAGCTCAGGCGTGCTTACGCCTGCCCGCGCATGGCAGCGGACGACGCCGAGAACGTCTGGCTCGGCGACAAGAACGTCCGCGCTCGCAAGCGCCTCGACGGCGCGCAGAGTCAGCAGTCCCGGGTCGCCGGGACCGGCGCCGAGGAAGGTGACGTGCCCTGCGGACAGGACCGGGAAATCGGATGCGGCGTGGCCGGTGGGGCTCAAAGTGCTCGCTCCCCCATAAGACCGGCCGCACCCTTGGCGAGCATCTCGGCCGCGAGTTCGCGACCGAGGGCCGCCGCGTCGTCATGCGACGTGGGGACGGGACCGGTGGTGGACATCTGTACCAGCGAGGAACCGTCGGTGGAACCGACGACACCGCGCAGGCGCAGTTCGTTGACAGCCTGGCCGTCGGCCAGGAGGTCGGCCAGCGCACCCACAGGTGCGGAGCAGCCGGCCTCCAGGGCGGCGAGCAGGGAACGCTCGGCGGTCACGGCGGCCCGGGTGTACGGGTCGTCGAGCTCGGCGAGCGCGGCGGCGAGGTCGGCGCTGCCGGCAGCGCACTCGATCGCCAGTGCTCCCTGGCCGGGAGCGGGCAGAACGGTGTCGACCGACAGGAAGTCGGTCACCTCACCGCTCCGTCCGAGGCGGCTGAGCCCGGCCGCGGCGAGTACCACCGCGTCGAGTTCACCGCTTCGTACGAATCCGATACGCGTATCGACGTTGCCGCGGATCGGCACGGTCTCGATGTCGAGGCCGTGACTGCGGGCGTACGCGTTGAGCTGCGCCATGCGGCGCGGCGAGCCGGTGCCGACGCGGGCGCCGGAAGGCAGCTGCTCGAAGGTCAGCCCGTCGCGCGCCACCAGGGCGTCACGCGGGTCCTCGCGCACCGGCACGGCGGCCAGTACGAGGCCCTCGGGCTGTGCGGTCGGCAGGTCCTTGAGCGAGTGGACGGCGAAGTCCACCTCGCCGCGCAGGAGCGCGTCGCGCAGCGCGGCGACGAAGACGCCGGTGCCGCCGATCTGCGCGAGGTGCTCGCGGGAGGTGTCCCCGTACGTGGTGATCTCGACGAGTTCGACGGCGCGCCCGGTCACCTCGCTGACCGCGTCGGCCACCAGGCCGGACTGCGCCATGGCGAGCTTGCTGCGCCGGGTCCCCAGCCGCAGCGGCTGGGTTGACCCCGCGCCCAGGGGTGAGTTGTCGGTCATGACCGCCCTCGATTCGGGTCGTTCAGGTCTGCCCGGGAGACGGCGGCGACCGTCTGCGGGTCGAGGTCGAAGAGTTCCCGCAGCGCATCGGCGTACCCGGCGCCGCCGGGCTCGCTGGCGAGCTGCTTGACCCGCACGGTGGGCGCGTGCAGGAGCTTGTCGACGACGCGGCGCACGGTCTGCGAGATCTCGGCGCGCTGCTTCTCGTCCAGGTCGGGGAGGCGGCCCTCCAGGCGTGCGATCTCGCCCGCGACCACTCCGGCTGCCATCGTGCGCAGGGCGACGACGGTGGGAGCGACATGGGCGGCGCGCTGGGCGGCGCCGAAGGCGGCGACCTCGTCGGCGACGATGCTGCGCACCTGGTCCACATCGACGGCCATCGGGGCGTCCGCGGACGCCTCCGCGAGCGACTCGATGTCGACGAGGCGCACACCGTCGAGGCGGGCGGCGCCGCCGTCGATGTCGCGCGGCATGGCGAGGTCCAGCAGGGCGAGCCGGACGGGGCCGGTGGACTGGGCCGGGATCCGGCGGACGGCGCGGGCCTGCGCGGTCGCGGTGGCGGAGCCGTTCTCCACCCACGCGGCGTGCTGCGCGTCCGGCTCGACGGGCGCGGACGCGGCGGGCGCCTCGTGCGCGGGGGCCGGGTCCAGCCCGAGCGCTCCGGCGACGGCCTCGGCGCTCAGGACGAGCCCGGTGGCGCCGGTGCAGGAGACGACGACGTCGGCACGTGTCAGTTCGTCGGAGACGGCGGCCATGTCCACGGCGTGGGCGGCCACGCCGGTCCCGTCGGCCTGGCCCAGGATCTCGACCAGGCGGTCGGCGCGGGCGCGGGTGCGGTTGGCGACGACGATCTCGGCGACACCGGCTCGGGCCAGGGTCGCGGCGGCCAGCGAGGACATCGAGCCCGCGCCGATCACCAGGGCGCGCTTGCCCTTCGCCCAGGCCGCCGGATCGCGGCCGTCGGCGAGCTGTTCCAGGCCGAAGGTGACGAGCGACTGCCCGGCCCGGTCGATCCCGGTCTCGCTGTGGGCCCGCTTGCCGACCCGCAGGGCCTGCTGGAAGAGGTCGTTCAGCAGCCGGCCGGCGGTGTGGAGCTCCTGTCCCAGCGCCAGCGCGTCCTTGATCTGGCCGAGGATCTGGCCCTCGCCCACGACCATCGAGTCCAGTCCGCAGGCCACCGAGAGCAGGTGGTGGACGGCCCGGTCCTCGTAGTGCACATAGAGATACGGAGTGAGTTCGTCCAGGCCGACGCCGCTGTGCTGGGCGAGCAGCGTGGACAGCTCGGCGACGCCCGCGTGGAACTTGTCCACGTCGGCGTACAGCTCGATGCGGTTGCAGGTGGCGAGGACGGCGGCCTCGGCCGCGGGCTCCGCGGCGAGGGTGTCCTGCAGCAGCTTGGCCTGGCTGTCGGCGGACAGCGAGGCCCGCTCCAGCACGGAGACGGGGGCGCTGCGGTGGCTCAGCCCTACGACAAGGAGACTCATGCCGGCATCACGGCGGGCATGTCCCCGTCGGGTCCCTTCCGGCTGCTGGTCGCGGCGCGCACGGGCGGCGCGGCCGGGTCGGGTCCGCTGTCGGCGGAAGCGGCCTCCTCGCCGGCCTTGCGCTGCTCGTGGAAGGCGAGGATCTGCAGCTCGATGGAGAGGTCGACCTTGCGCACGTCGACGCCGTCGGGCACCGAGAGC
The DNA here is from genome assembly GCF_044756845.1 of Streptomyces sp. NPDC091416. Taxonomy (NCBI): domain Bacteria; kingdom Bacillati; phylum Actinomycetota; class Actinomycetes; order Kitasatosporales; family Streptomycetaceae; genus Streptomyces; species Streptomyces sp. NPDC091416. The sequence goes on along the minus strand of NZ_JBIVTU010000014.1, from coordinate 11,939 downwards.
ACGGTCGGGGCGAAGTTCAGGATGGAGGTGACGCCCGCGGCGACGAGCCGGTCGCAGACCTGCTGGGCGGCGCCGGGCGGGGTCGTGATGACGCCGATCGAGACGCCGTTCTCGCTGATGATGCGGTCCAGGTCGTCGGCGTGCTGGACGGGGATCCCGGCGACCGGCGTTCCGGCCATCGCGGGATCGGCGTCGATCAGCGCGGCGACCCGGAAGCCCCGGGAGGCGAAGCCGCCGTAGTTGGCGAGGGCCGCGCCGAGGTTGCCGATGCCGACGATGGCGACCGGCCAGTCCTGGGTGAGGCCGAGCTCGCGCGAGATCTGGTAGACGAGGTACTCGACGTCGTAGCCGACGCCGCGGGTCCCGTACGAACCGAGGTAGCTGAAGTCCTTGCGCAGCTTCGCGGAGTTGACCCCCGCCGCCGCGGCGAGCTCCTCGGAGGAGACCGTGGGGACCGAGCGCTCGGAGAGCGCGGTCAGCGCACGGAGATACAGCGGAAGTCGGGCGACGGTGGCCTCGGGAATTCCTCGGCTACGGGTCGCCGGTCGGTGATTTCGGCCAGTTGCCACGGTGCTCCTGCGGGATGAGCGGGGCTGCAGGCGGCCGTATGTCCCAAGACCGCCCCGTCGAATGCAGGCTATGTCTTTGTGAACGCGTGCACAAAGATAGTGTCCGTTTTGTCCGGTCAAAGTGACCGGGGTCACGCGCACTCGTCGCGCGATCCAGGAACCACGGATCGCATCAGCCCGTTGCAGGCCCGAAGGGGGCAAAGCGGAACACACTCCTCACAGCCACGCCCCCGAGACCACTCAAAACGCCCATGATGGTAACCAGGTTTCGCTCAGGAAAGCAGCGCGCTGCGCAGTCTTACCGGGTCCACCCGCCAGAACGTGTGCTGTTCGTTATCTACGAGCACCACGGGAATCTGCTCCCAGTACTCCTTGTAGAGCTCCTCGTCCCGGGTGATGTCCTTCTCCTCCCAGGACGCGCCGGTCTCCTCGCAGACCGCGCGCACCACCTCCCTGGCGTCGTCACAGAGGTGACACCCCGGCTTCCCGACCAGGGTCACCACGCGGTCGGCGGGCTTCTTCTTCGTACGACGCAGCAGGGCACTCATACCTCTCATTCTGCGCCGCCCCCGGGCCCCTTCCGCCCGTGAACCGGTACGCCCGGGAATCGCCCGTTTAACGCGTCGGTCTCCGAGAGTTCACGCCGCCGCATCCCGGCAGGTCGGGAAGGGGCGGGGTGACTGGTTATGCTCACGGCATGGCCGCTCTTGGATGGCTCACACCGCGTAGGCGTTCCGCGACAGCACGCAGCGTGCTGGCAGGCGAAGCGGCGGCGGAGGCAGCACGGAAGTCCTCGCTCGCCGCCGAGCAGTCCGCCGGCGCCGAGGACGACGCCACGCCGGACGGGGAACCCGAATTCCCCGTCGTCGGCGACGACCGGGCCGCCGCCTTCTTCGACCTCGACAACACCGTGATGCAGGGCGCCGCGATCTTCCACTTCGGCCGCGGCCTCTACAAGCGGAAGTTCTTCGAGCGCCGCGAGCTCACCCGGTTCGCCTGGCAGCAGGCCTGGTTCAGGCTGGCCGGCGTCGAGGATCCCGAACACATGCAGGACGCCCGCGACAGCGCCCTGTCCATCGTCAAGGGTCATCGCGTCTCCGAGCTGATGTCGATCGGCGAGGAGATCTACGACGAGTACATGGCCGACCGCATCTGGCCCGGCACCCGCGCGCTCGCCCAGGCCCACCTCGACGCCGGCCAGAAGGTCTGGCTGGTCACCGCCGCCCCGGTGGAGACCGCCACGATCATCGCCCGCCGGCTCGGCCTGACCGGCGCGCTGGGCACCGTCGCCGAATCGGTCGACGGCGTCTACACCGGACGCCTGGTCGGCGAACCCCTGCACGGCCCCGCGAAGGCCGAGGCGGTACGCGCCCTGGCCGCGGCCGAGGGCCTGGACCTGGCCCGCTGCGCGGCGTACAGCGACTCGCACAACGACATCCCGATGCTGTCCCTGGTCGGGCACCCGTACGCGATCAACCCGGACACCAAGCTCCGCAAGCACGCACGCGCCCGGGACTGGCGGCTGCGCGACTACCGGACCGGCCGCAAGGCCGCCAAGGTCGGCATCCCGGCCGCGGCCGGCGTGGGCGCCCTCGCCGGCGGCACGGCCGCGGCCGTCGCCCTGCACCGCCGCCGCCACTGACCCGCGGCCCCGCACCACTGCCGCCGCCGCTGACCTGCGGCCTGCCGGGGCCGGGCCACGCCCGGCCCCGGCCGCCAATCGGGACCCCATACCCACCGACCGCTCCGGCCAGTCGGGTTACCCGGACTCGGCCACAACCCGTCGCGGCCTGTGACAGATCTCGAAGTAATCCGATCAATAACCGGTCACGATGTGCTACTTGATGCATCGCATAGTCGCTACAGAAGCGACGTAATCGATGATTTGAGCAACTGGGTGTAGCACTGCCTGTACGAAGCGTTATTCTCCTCAGACGCATTCCGGAACCCATCACTCACTACGACGAGTGACGGTTTCGCACTGCACGTGATGGAAGCTCTGCCTCTGGGAGTCCCGTGTACCCACACGTCGGGGTTGACGCCTCGGGCCTGGCTACGCTGCGCGCAACGGTCGGCGACCGCTTGCGCGGCTTCGTCCCCACCGCGTACGCCGTACCCGCCTTTGCCACCCCTGCACCTGCCGGCCCCTGCTACGCCCTGGCCGAACGCGGCGCGGCGGTCGGAAGACGCAGCAACCGCGGCGCAACGACCACGTCCACCGTTCGTCGGCCGACCGCCGACAGCGACAGCGCGCGCATGATGGATCTCGTCGAGCGCGCACAGGCCGGTGAGGCTGACGCCTTCGGCCGCCTCTATGACCAGTACAGCGACACCGTGTACCGCTACATCTACTACCGGGTGGGCGGCAAGGCGACGGCGGAGGACCTCACGAGTGAGACCTTCCTCCGGGCCCTGCGGCGCATCTCCACCTTCACCTGGCAGGGCCGCGATTTCGGCGCCTGGCTGGTCACCATCGCTCGCAACCTGGTCGCCGACCACTTCAAATCCAGTCGCTTCCGGCTGGAGGTGACCACGGGCGAGATGCTCGACGCCAACGAGGTCGAGCGCAGCCCGGAGGACTCCGTCCTGGAGTCCCTCTCCAACGCCGCACTGCTTCAGGCCGTCCGGCGACTCAACCCCCAGCAGCAGGAATGCGTGACCCTGCGCTTCCTGCAAGGCCTCTCGGTCGCCGAGACCGCCCGGGTGATGGGCAAGAACGAGGGCGCGATCAAGACCCTGCAGTACCGCGCCGTCCGCACCCTTGCCCGGCTCCTTCCGGACGATGCCCGCTGACCCACCCCAGGGCCACTCTCGGCGATATGTTCATCACGCACTGGTCCGATCATCTTTCGTGCGTAACCCCAATGCCGCGCCGCTCGTTGTGCCGGTTGCAGGCTCCCTGTCGTCACCCCATGTCCGCAGACACTCACTCAATCGAGTGGATGTGCTCAAGGTGTGCAACCTTCCGAACCCACAGGGGAGTCGACCGTCATGACGAGAGGAGGTGCCGCCAGTGATCGCAAATGTTTCGGCACACCGGCGGGCGAACGCCTTCGCCCAGGCCCTGGAGGAGCAGTCGCTCCGCGGTGCGGCGGCCGTACAGCCCGAGGACCCGGCCGAACAAGCCGCCCCCGGAACGCTGTTGGCCCTGGCGAACGGCCTCGGTGAGCTACCGAAGCCGGAGTTGGATCCCGAGGTCAAAGTGGTGCAGCGAGCCCAGCTCGTCGCCGCCATGGAGGCCATGTTCGCCGAGGGCGGCGCGTCCGCGGACCCTACGGTGCCCGAACAACGGGGCAAGGGGGCCCACCGGGCCTCGCCACTCCGGAAACTGCGTCCCAGATCCCGCTGGACGAAGGGCCTCGCGGCCGGCGGGCTCACCGTCGGTGTGGCAGCGGGAGCCTTCGGCGGAGTGGCCGCTGCCAGTTCCGACGCCCTGCCCGGTGACTCCCTCTACGGGCTGAAGCGCGGCATGGAGGACATCCACCTCGGCCTGGCCAACGGCGACGCCGACCGCGGCGAGGTCTACCTGGACCAGGCCTCGACCCGGCTCAGCGAAGCCCGCAGGCTGATGGAACGCGCCCGCTCCGGCGACCTGGACCACGAGCAGCTCGGCGAGGTCAGGCGCACGCTCAACGGCATGACCCACGACGCCACGGAGGGCCACCGCCTGCTCCACGCCGCCTACGAACGCGACGGCGCGATCGGCCCCATCCAGGCACTCGACACCTTCTCCCGATCCCACCGCGACACCTGGGTCAACCTCCGCGACCGTCTCCCCGTACAGCTGACGGACATCGGCGACCAGGTGAGCTCGGTCTTCGCGGCCATGGACGAAGAGGTCGAACCACTCCAGTCCCTGCTCCCCCTCCCCCCGGAGACGGACAGCGGGTCCAAGGAGTCCGGCGCCGCCGGCAACGGCTCGGCACCGTCCTACCGTTCGCACGCCCCGTCGCCCTCATCGCCCTCCGGCACCCAGGACAGCAGCACGGGCACGAGCTCCTCGCCCCGTCCGTCGGGCTCGGGCAGCAGCCCCGCGGACGGCCTGATCGGCGGCGGCACGGACGGCCTCTTCGACCCGCCGTCCCCCGAAGCCACCACCCCGTCACAGGACACACCGAGCACGACCCCGTCACCGGACGTCACCCTGCCGCCCCTGATCCCCGGCCTGATCGGCGGCCTCGGAATCGACGCGCAGGACGACAGGAACTGACCCGCCCGCCGGACGGGCCGCATCAGCACGGGCATCAAGCACAACCCCAACAGCCCGTCCGGCCCCACCAAGCCCGTCCGGCGCTTGAGGACAAGACGTCCGCCCCGGTGCCCCAAGCCCGTCCGGCGATGGAGGACAAGCCCCACGCCCGGGCACCCCGCGGGCAACGTCAGAAGAACACCGACCGCCGCTGCACCAGCAACTTGTACAGCGAGTGCTGAATCTGCTCCCGCACCTGATCCGTCAGATTGAACATCAGCATCGGATCCTCCGCCGCCTCCATCGGATACCCGTCCGTGGGAATCGGCTCACCGAACTGGATCGTCCACTTCGTCGGCAACGGCAGGGCCCCCAGCGGTCCCAGCCAGGGAAACGTCGGAGTGATCGGGAAGTACGGGAAGCCCAGCAGCCGCGCCAGCGTCTTCGCGTTGCCGATCATCGGGTAGATCTCCTCCGCCCCCACGATCGAGCAGGGCACGATCGGCACCCCGGCCCGCAACGCCGTGGACACGAAGCCGCCCCGCCCGAAGCGCTGCAGCTTGTACCGCTCGCCGAACGGCTTCCCGAGGCCCTTGAACCCCTCCGGCATCACACCGACGACCTCGCCCTGCCGCAGCAGCCGCTCCGCGTCCTCCGCGCAGGCCAGTGTGTGCCCCGCCTTGCGGGCGAGCTCGTTCACGACGGGCAGCATGAAGACGAGGTCGGCCGCGAGCAGCCGCAGATGCCTCCCCGCCGGATGGTTGTCGTGCACCGCGACCTGGAGCATCAGCCCGTCCAGCGGCAGCGTCCCCGAGTGGTTGGACACGATGAGCGCCCCGCCGTCCGACGGGATGTTCTCGATGCCCTTCACCTCGACCCGGAAGTACTTCTCGTACACCGGCCGCAGCATCGACATCAGGACCTGGTCGGTGAGCTCCTCGTCGTAGCCGAACTCGTCGACGTCGTACTCGCCCGTGACCCGCCGCCGCAGGAACGCGAGCCCGCCCGCGATCCGCCGGTCCCAGCCACCGCCTGCCACGCTCTCAGGGGCCCCCACGGCCTCCTCCTGCCCTTCCGGCGGCAGCGCGGCCGCCGGCTGCCCGGGCAGGGCGCTGACGGACCCCGTACCGCGTCCCGAGGGCCGTCGGCGCGCGGCGCGCGACATGCCCCCCGACCGCGAACGGTCGTCGTCGAACGGAATGACCTTGGCATCCGCCATCGTCGGTGCGCTCCTCTACCTGACGCTCGGAGTCGGATGTGTGTCGCCGCCGGCCCCGGTACCTCCCGGGACCCCGCCGGTCCCCCCGGCGAACGGCATCGCTGCCAGCCGGTCGACGGCCCGGCCCACCGCCGCGGGCGGCAGCAGCCCCGGCCCCCGGCTGCGCGCGAACTCGGCGAAGGTCTCCGCCGTGGAGAACCTCGGCCGGAAGCCCAGCGTCTCGCGCATCTGGACCGTGGAGACCACCCTGCCATGGGTGAGCAGCCGGATCTGTTCCGGCGAGAAGTCCGCCATACCGACGGCACGCAGGGCCTGCCCGACCCACGTGACCGCGGGCAGCAGCAGCGGCATCGTCGGCCGGCCCAGCCGCCGCGCGCACTGCGAGAGCAGCAGCACCCCGTCCCCCGCGATGTTGAACGTGCCGCTGTTCAGCGTCCCGCGCCGCGGCTCGCCCGAGGCGATGCCGAGGACGTCGAGGACGTCGTTCTCGTGGACGAACTGGAGCCTCGGGTCGTACCCGAACACCGTCGGCAGGACCGGCAGCGCCAGATAGTCGGCGAGCGGCGAGTCCGGGTCGGGCCCCAGGATGTTCGCGAACCTCAGCACGCACACGGCCACGTCCGGCCTGCGGCGCGCGAAGCCCCGTACGTACCCCTCGACCTCCGCCGCGTCCTTCGCGAAGCCGCCGCCGGGCAGCGACTTGGGCGGGGTCGTCTCGTGGAAGACCGCCGGATCGCGGGGCGCGGAGCCGTACACGCCCGTACTGGACTTGACCACCATCCGCCGGACCGACGGCGCCTTCTGACAGGCGCCGAGCAACTGCATCGTGCCGATGACGTTGGTCTCCTTGACCGCGGTACGCCCCTGGGTCCCGAGCGCCTTGCCGCTGACGTCCAGGTGCACGACCGTGTCGACCATGTGCTCGGCGAGGACCCTGGCGATGGCGGGCTGGCGGATGTCCGCGCGCACGAAGACGGCGTCGCCCAGCCGCTGCCCGGGCTCGACCGCGTCGACCGCGATCACCCGGTCCACGTCCGGTTCACGCTGGATGCGCCGCACGAACCTGCCGCCCAGCTGCCGGGCCGCTCCCGTGACGAGCACGACCTTCCCCAAGATCAGCGCCTTCCCTCGGTCTCCCGTGAGGTGAGTGGAAGGGGCGCCCGCGAAAAGGCACTCCCCCGGTCGTCACCGTAGCGGGTGGATGTTGCCCTGTGGCGTCCGCGCGGCGGCGTTCTGCCGGTCTTGGCCCGAATGTGCGCACCCGCCGCCCGCACCGCCGCGTACCGGGCCCGCACAGCACCGCAGCCCTCCCGCCTCATCGGCGAAAGGGCTGCGGATTTCACGAACTGCGTTCGCTTACTTCTTGTTGCGACGCTGAACGCGCGTGCGCTTGAGCAGCTTGCGGTGCTTCTTCTTGGCCATCCGCTTACGCCGCTTCTTGATAACAGAGCCCACGACTACCCTCGCTCACTTCTTCTTCACTGGTGCGGGGCGTCTGGGCCCACACGACCTACGTCGGCCTAGCCTACCCGCCACCGCGTGAGGTACGTAATCCGAGGGGAACGTCAGGCCGTCCCCACCCCCACGAAGGACTCGCGGAGATACTCGTGAACCGCTTGCTCCGGCACCCGGAAGGACCTGCCCACCCGGATCGCCGGCAGATGACCGCTGTGCACCAAGCGGTACACGGTCATCTTCGACACTCGCATGACCGAGGCGACTTCCGCCACGGTCAGAAACTTGACCTCGTTGAGAGGCCTCTCGCTGTCAGCAGCCATGACCCACCTGTACCTTCCGCACGAGACGCGCACCGGCTTCCCCTCCGGTGACTCTTCGTCGTTGTGCGCTCACTCCCCAGATTAGGGGCGGGTGATGCGAGTGGGGAAGAGGAGAGACGATCGGCCGCCTACTGTGACAGACACGCCCGATTGAGCACATAGCGCGTCAGCGGCAGGTAGTACGCGGACCGCACGCCGTCATCGAGCGGAACGGCGACCGCCACCCGGCCCTCCGCCTCCCCGACGAACAACGCCGGATCGTCCGTATCCGCCAGCCCGATCGCCTCGATGCCCAGCTGACCTGCCCCGCAGACCCAGCCGTGGTCCCCCACGACCAGCTCCGGCAACGGCCCGCGGGCCTCCACGGCCGCCTCCAGGGCCACCCTCAGCGGGAGCGGTGAGTGGGTGTGTGCGCCGGTACCACCGCCGGGCACCTGCGCGCCGGGTTCGCGCACCAGCGCGACTCCCCGTACGTAGTCGAGGTGGTACGTGCGTACCCCGAACCGGGTCGTTATGTCGATACGTCGCCCCTGCGCGGGAGTGAGTACGGCACAGCCGACTGCCGACAGCGCGTCTGCCAGCGCTGCGTAGAAGCCGATCAGCCGATGCGGATGCCCCGTCCCGAACAGCACCGGCGCCCGCCGGACCGCCGCGTCCGACAATCGCGCGGCAAACGCGTCCAGCCCCGCCATCGTCCGCTCCGGATCGATCACGTCGGGACCCGACACATGGGCCGGGTCGTCCGAGACCCCGCACCTGTCGGCCATGAGCCGCAGCAGGTCCCGCTCCCCCCACACCCGGCCGGGATCGAGTCCGAGCGTCACCCGCGGATCCCTGGCCGCGAACAGCCGATAACTGCGCAGGCTCGTCTCCCGCGAGGTGGCCACGGGCCCGGCCAGCCGGGCCGCCAGCAGATGCGCACGCAGCGCTCCGGTGCTCAACACCCTGCCGATGCTGCCCCACCACCGCCGTCCAGGGGCCAAAACCCGGATTACGCCCCACAGTTGGCGCAACCAGAACGCGCCAAGCCCGGACCGTCAGGTCAGCAGCCCCCGCAGCGGAAACGCCGCACGCCGGGTCGCGAGCACCGCCTGGTCCAGCCGGTCCGCGGGGTCGTAACCGTCCTCCCACGCCTTCCACGACGGAGTGCGCCCGTCCGTCATCCGGGCCGGCCCCAACTGCCGTGTCCTGGCGTAGACCTCGTCCCGCCAGGACGACGGGATCACCGACTCCGGATCCACCGGCGCATGCGCGGCGATCCCGACGAGATGCGTCCACGACCGCGGAACCACGTCCACCACCGCGTAACCGCCCCCGCCGAGCGCCACCCAGCGCGCGCCCTCCGCGTACTCATGAGCCAGATCGTGGCAGGCCGCCATCACGGACCGCTGCGCGTCCAGCGACACCGCGAGATGGGCCAGCGGGTCCTCGAAGTGCGTATCGGCCCCGTGCTGCGTCACCAGGACCTGCGGCCGGAAATCCGCCAGCAGCTCCGGCACCACCGCGTGGAACGCCCGCAGCCATCCCGCGTCACCCGTACCCGCCGGCAGCGCCACATTGACCGCACCACCCTCACCCGCCCCGCCACCGGTCTCCTCCGGCCACCCGGTCTGCGGGAAAAGGGTGCGCGGGTGCTCGTGCAGCGAGATGGTCAGAACCCTCGGGTCCTCCCAGAACGCCGCCTGCACCCCGTCACCGTGGTGCACGTCCACATCGACGTACGCGACCCGCTCCGCCCCCAGCTCCAGCAGCCGGGCGATGGCGAGCGCCGGATCGTTGTAGATGCAGAAACCCGCGGCCCCGCCGGGCATCGCGTGGTGGAGGCCGCCGGAGAAGTTCACGGCGTGCCCGGTCTCGCCCCGCCACACGGCCTCGGCCGCCGCCACCGACTGCCCGGCGATCAGCGCCGACACCTCGTGCATCCCGGCGAACGCCGGATCGTCCGTCGTCCCGATCCCGTAGCTCTGGTCAGCGGCCCGCGGATCGGCGGACGCGGCCCGCACGGCCGCCACGTAGTCCGACCGGTGCACCAGCCGCAGCGTCGACTCCCCGGCCGCCTTGGCCGCCACGACATCCACCGCCCGGTCCAGACCGAACGCCCGTACCAGACCCATCGTCAGGGCGAGCCTGACCGGGTCCATGGGATGACTGTCCCCGAAGTCGTATCCCGTTACTGCGTCATCCCACATCAACTGTGCGCGGCCGCTCATGCCCGCCACCGTATCGGGCGGGCTCCGCGCCGAACGACTTGGCGTACACCAGCGTCGCGAGCACCAGCACCATCGGCACGAGCATCGCGCCCCGGTAGCTCCACGCGTCCCCGAGCGCCCCCACCAGGGGCGAGCCCACGAGGAACCCCACGTAGTTGAAGATGTTCAGCCGCGCGATCGCGGTGTCGCTCGCCCCGGGGAACATCCGCCCCGCGGCCGCGAACGTCTGCGGCACGATCACACAGAGCCCGAGCCCCAGCATCGTGAACCCCAGCATCCCGACCCAGGCCCCGCCCGCCACGGCCACCACCCCGAACCCGGCCGCCGCCAGCACACTCCCCGACCGCACCACGGCCACCGCACCGAACCGCCGCACCCCGAAGTCCCCGACGGCCCGCCCGAGCAGCGTCGTCACCATGTACACGTTGTACGGGACGGTCGACAGCTGCTCCGAACTCCCCAGCACATCCTGCAGATACTTCGCGCTCCAGTTCGAGACCGTCGAATCCCCGATGTACGCGAAACACATCACCAGACAGAGCGGCATCAGCAGCTTGAACGAGACCGACCCGGCCGCACCCCGCGCCGCACCCTGCGGCTGCTCGTCCTCCTGCCCGCCCTCGACGTACCACCGGCTCCCGACGAACGCGACGGGCAGCAGCACGACGACCACGGGAAGGTACGAGACCAGCAGCGAGAGGTCCCAGTGGGCTCCGGCCCACGCCATGGACGCCCCGGCGATCCCGCCCAGGCTGTACGCGGCGTGGAAGCCGAGCATGATGGAACGCCCGTACGCCCGCTGGAGACTGACCCCCATCATGTTCATGGAGGCGTCCAGCGCACCCACGGACAGCCCGAACACTCCGAGCGCCAGGGCCGCTTCCCACACCTCGCTCCCGGCACCGACGCCGAGCAGCGCAAGCAGCACGACGGGCTGTGCCCACCGCAGGACGACCCTCGGGCGCACCCGCGCGACCACCTTCTCGGTCACCACGCTGCCCACACCGGCCAGGATCGGCACGGCGGCCAGGAACACGGGCAGCAGGCCGTCGGATATCCCGTACCGGTCCTGAATGGCGGGGATCCGGGTCACGAGGAGAGCGAAGGTGACTCCCTGCACGAAGAAACTCAACGCAAGGGAGGCTCTGCCGTGCCGCAAACGTGCATCTGTCATGGGCGCGAGCGTAGAGCCACTCTCTACCCATGGGTAGACGCGTCAGGCAAGCAATTCCCGCAGCTGTCCCATGTCGGAGAAATGCCCGGTCACCCCGGCCAGCCGGTCCGCCGGCATCATCGACGTGAACCCGTACACGTCCATGCCGGCGGCCCTGGCCGCCTCCACGCCGAGCGGGCTGTCCTCGATGACGACGCACCGTTCGGGAGCGACCCCCATCCGTTCGGCGGCGAGGAGGAACAGGTCCGGCGCCGGCTTGCCCCGGCCCACGTCCTCGGCCGAGAAGATCCATTCCTCCTCGAACCACTGGTCGAGCCCTGTGCTGCGGTGGCTCACCCGGATCCGCTCGTGGCTGCTGGAGGAGGCCACGCAGTACGGGATCCCGTCGGCGACGAGCTCTCCCAGCACCTCCTCCACGCCGGGAACGGGCACCAGCTCCCGCTCGAACGCGGCGAAGATCCGCGCGTGGAGCGTGTCGTCGAAGTCCGCGGGCAGCTTCTCCCCGCCCCGCTCCTCGATGAGGTCGTGCACCCGGTGCACGGCGGACCCCATGTAGTCCCGGAGGGACTCCTCGTACGAGGTGGGGTGGCCGAGCTCGGTGAGGTAGCCGGCCAGGATGGTGTTGGAGATCGGCTCGCTGTCCACGAGCACACCGTCGTTGTCGAAGATGACCAGTTCGTAGCGCATGCCACGACCTTAAACGGTCGGAACGCAGAAAAGCCCCGTGCCACAAGGGCACGGGGCTTAACTATCAAAAGGAGTTCGGCGGCGTCCTACTCTCCCACAGGGTCCCCCCTGCA
>NZ_JBIVTU010000013.1:191497-282575 GCF_044756845.1 Streptomyces sp. NPDC091416 | reverse complement strand
ACTGCAGGGGGGACCCTGTGGGAGAGTAGGACGCCGCCGAACTCCTTTTGATAGTTAAGCCCCGTGCCCTTGTGGCACGGGGCTTTTCTGCGTTCCGGGCCCCGTTCGCCGGCTCGCCGTCCGTCGCGGTGCGGTGGAGCGGGTCGGTCGTCACGGGGGTGAGGGCATCGGAACGCCCCTGGTGAGCGGGTCCGTGACGGTGCGACAGGCGGTTTTGCAGAGCCTCTGGTTCGGGGTATGCTTTAGCTCGTTGCCGCAGGGCAGCAAGGCCCCAATAGCTCAGTCGGTAGAGCGTCTCCATGGTAAGGAGAAGGTCTGCGGTTCGATTCCGCATTGGGGCTCGTACAGACGAAAGGCCCCCGCCACTCGGCGGGGGCCTTTCGCGTTGGTCGCCTTCTGACGAGACAGATGTCCTGTCAGGCCAGGCGGACTCGGGAGTGCAGATGCATGTCGTGCCAGCCGTCGGCATGGAGCAGCGCCTGGCGTCGTACGCCCTCCAGAGCGAAGCCCGTCTTCTCTGCGATGCGACAGGATGCGACGTTCACCGTTGAGTGACCGAGTTCGAGTCGGTTGAAGCCGGCTTCTCCGAGCGCCCAGTTCGCCACTTGGGCCACTGCGCGGGAACAGATCCCTTGTCCACGGGCCTGTGGGGTCGTCCAGTACGAGATCTCTGCTTGGCCTCCGGCCAGGATGACGGACTGGAGGGAAACCCGTCCGAGAAGCGTGCTGCCGACGGCATCGACCACGGCCCAGTGGCAGGCGGTCTCCGTTTCCCAGCCCCGTCGCCACTGGCTGATCCACCCTTCGGCTTCGTCTTCGGAGTCTGCCGTGCGCAGGTGCCAGCGCTGGATCGCCGGGTCCTGGAACGCTCGGGCGAGGGCGGCTGCGTCGGAGGGTAGCCAGGGCCGCAGCAGCACGTCCTTGTCGATCGGCAGCGTCGGTTGGGCAGAGGCGTTGAGGTTGCCGGGGACCATGACTGGAGTGACCAGGGAAGGCATGGCCGACATCATGCCAACTCCGGTTCTGCGCCCGCAGACGATCCTGGGCTGCTCGTCGATGTTGTGGTCGCGCGCCGGCACCGGAGTGCCGTCGACCGTGAGCACGGTGTCCCTGGGGAACCGCTGCGTGGGCGGACAGCCCTTAGCAGCGGCCTGGGCTGGGAATCACGCTGCCGACGGAAGATCTGAGATGCCGACCGGCGGAGCGAGCCGGCGCGCTGTCGAGGTCGTGGGCGTCGGCAGGCCGCGAGCACCCTGTCCTCCAAAGGCAGTGAGCGCGCGCCCAGCCCGTTGACCGGGGCTGGGCAGGACGGCTCTGACGCCGTGACACATCGGAGCATCTCCCGCTCCGGGACCAGGCGTCACGGGACAACGCTCAGGAAGCGGGCTGCGGCTCCGGGACGCGCATCGCGAGGATGGCCATGTCGTCGGAGGCCGGTTCGGCGGCGAAGCGCTCGACCGCCCGCAGAATGCGGGCCGCCACCGCCCCCGCCGTCAGCCCCGTGCAGTTGGCCAGCACGTCCGCCAGGCCGTCGTCGCCGAGCATGCGGGTGCCCTCTCGGCGTTCGGTGACGCCGTCGGTCACACACAGCAGGACGTCGCCCGGGTCCAGCGTCACCGTCTGCTCGTACAGCTCCAGGTCCTCGATGACGCCCAGCAGCGGCTGTGGTTCCGCCGCTGCTTCGACCGAGCCGTCCTGGCGCAGGCGCAGCGGCAGCGGATGGCCGGCACAGACCACCTTCAGAAGGGCGCTGCCGTCCTCCTGGGGCCACAGCTCCCCGTACAGCAGGGTCAGGAAGCGGCTGCGCGCGCCCTCGTCGAGGATGGCGGCGTTGAGCCGCTCCAGGACGGCGGGGCCGCCGAAGCCCTCGCGGGCGAGCAGGCGAAGGGCGTGTCGGGCCAGGCCTGTCACGGCCGCGGCCTCCGGGCCCGTACCGCAGACGTCGCCGATGGCGAAGCCGTAGGCACCGTCACGGATCGGGAAGACGTCGTAGAAGTCGCCGCCCACCTCGTTGCCCTCGCCGGCTGCCCGGTAGATGACCTCGATCTCGACATTGGGGACGTCGGGCAGGCCCGGCGGCAGCAGGCTGCGCTGCAGGGACTGGCTGATCGCCATGCGCTCCGAGTAGAGGCGGGCATTGTCCAGGGCGAGGGCCGCCCGGCGCGAGAGGTCCTCGGCCAGTTCCAGGATCTCCTGGCGGAAGTGGTCGTCGGACGGCTTGCCGAGCGTGAGCATGCCGATGACTCGGTTGCGGGCGACGAGAGGCAGGACCACGGTCTCCCCGCCCACCGCGGCCGCGGTGGCGAGTGTCGTACGGATGCCCGCGCCGAGGGCGCCGGGGTCACCGAGGCCGATGCTGCGCATCGAGGTGCGCAGGGCCGCCTCATGGGCGGCCTCGGACGGTGCGGACCAGACACGGGCGCCCGGGGTCGGTACCGGGTCGGGCGGGGAGATCCTGGAGAGCAGGGCCTTGAGGCCGTCGATGAGTTCCTCGTCCTCGTGCAGTACGTACGAGAGGTACGGGTCCGAGGACTGGTCGGCGATCGTGTAGACGGCGCACCAGGTGGCCAGGGTGGGGACGGTCATCTGTGCCATCAGGGCCAGCGTCTGGTCCCGGTCGAGCGTGCCGGCCAGCAGGTCGGACGCCTCGACGAGGAAGGAGAGCGAGCCGCGGCGCAGCCGTTCCAGCTCTCCCAGGCGGGCGGACTCGACGGCCAGGGCGATGCGGTCGGCGGCGAACTGGAGGCGCAGCGCCTCCTCGTTCGAGTACCGTCCGGCGGCTTCGGCCGCGACGCCCAGGGAGCCCGTGAGCCGGCCCTCGACCTTCAGGGGGACCGTGACCACGGAGCGCATGCCCGTGTCGCCGAGAAGCGGGACGGCGCCGGGTACCGCGTCGAGATCCTCGTGGACGGCGGGCATCCGGGCGGAGCCGTACCGTCCCGTACCCGCCTCGACGGGAACGCGGGCGAAGCGCTGGCGGGCGGAGGGCAGGCCGGTCGTGGCCCGTACCTCCAGTTCGGTCTCGTCGTCCGTGGCCAGCAGGAGGAAGGCAGCGTCGGCGTCGAGCATGTCGCGGGCGCGTTCGACGGTGCGCTGGAGCAGTCCGTCGAGGTCATCGGGGGCGGGGGAGCCGATGAAGACCTCGAAGGGGTCCGTCGTGCGGCTTTCCGTGTTCGTGTCGGAGGCCGGAGTGCGTACCGGTGACTGGAGCACGGCCCGCTCGTAGTCGCGCACCAGCAGGCATACCGTCGAGGGTTCGCCCTCGGTGTCCCGTACGCGCAGATGGGAGCCGTAGACCTGGATCGTGCGGCCGTCGGCGGCCCGGATGCCGTAGCTGCCCTCCCAGCGTGAGAGGCGCAGCGCGTCGGCGATGCCGGTGTTGGTGCCCGGGGTCTGCGGCCAGGCGGTGAAGTCGGTGAACTGCTTGCCGGTGACCTGTTCCGCCGTGTGTCCGAACAAGAAGGAGGCGTCGTCGTTCCACGCCGCGATGGAGCCCGTGCTGGCGATCTGGACGACGGCGACCCTGACGCGTTCGTCGGTGACGGGGAGCAGGCCGACGGGCAGCAGCGGACCCGCGGAGCGGATGCCCACCGGGCGGTCGGGGAGATCGAGCTGGAACCAGACGTGCTTGTGCGTGGGGGAGTACTCGACTCCCCAGCGGGAGGCGAGCGCGGCGCACAGGAGGAGGCCACGGCCGCCCTCCCGGTCGGGGCTGCCGAAGTCCAGACCGCTGGGCTGGAGCGGGATCTCGCGTTCCGGATAGTGGTCGGAGACCTCGACCCGGACACCTTCCTCCGTGCGCAGGCACAGCACGTCCGCGGTGGTGCCCGCATGGACCACCGCGTTCGTGACGAGCTCGCTGGTGAGGACGACCGCGTCGTCGACGACATCGGTGTACCCCCACCCCTGGAGCGTGTCCCGGACAAAGGCACGGGCCGTCGCGACGGAACGCCCGACCGGGTCGAAGGTGGCAGCCGCGCGCGCCGTGATCACAGCACTCCCCATATGGTGTCTCGTCGCTTCCCCGAGTCCTGTGCCCGTTTCTCGCCGCTTCGATTCGCCTGCCAGGCTAGACGCTCCGTGCAGGTGCCGGATACACGAGGGCCGGGTTCGGGCAAGGACGGGCAGGACAGGTCGGTGACCGGACAAGTGTGGGCTTCCCCTTGGAGGGATGTGTGACAACCATGGGAGGTTCCACCCCGACCGGTTCCGGCCTGGTACGTTTCAACGATTTGACGTCCGCATGGTCACCCGTCGACGGTGGGCCGTGGCGGTGAGATCCAGAGGATCTGGGCAAGCTCTCGGACAAGGCCCGAGCGATTCGGTCAACCCCTGCGGGAGGGACACGGTGGAGTCTGACGTGGCGGCGCGGGGAACAGGTACGCGCAGTAAAGGCGGACAGTCCGTGAAGAAGCAGCGCAATGGAACCGTCGAGGTCGACGCCGCGGCCCTCAACAGACTGCTCTCCGGTCTGGTGGCCATGCGCGACGGGAACTTCCGCCGACGGGTGACCGTGTCGGGCGACGGTGTCATGGCCGAGCTCGCGGCGGTCTTCAACGAGGTCGCCGACCGCAATGTGCATCTCACGGGTGAGCTCGCGCGGGTACGGCGTGTGGTCGGCCGGGAGGGCAAGCTCACCGAGCGGCTGGAGACGGGGGCCTGCGAGGGGTCCTGGGCCGCCGCGATCGACGCGTCCAACGAACTGGTCGATGATCTCGCGCGTCCCGTCTCGGAGGTCGGGCGGGTGCTGTCGGCGGTGGCCGACGGTGACCTGGAGCAGCGCATGGAACTGCGCTCGCACACGGCGGACGAGACGGTACGGCCGCTGCGCGGCGAGTTCCTGAAGGTCGCGCGTACGGTCAACAACCTCGTCGACCAGCTGTCGGCGTTCACCGAGCAGGTGACGCGGGTCGCGGTCGAGGTGGGCACCGAGGGCAAGCTGGGCGGCCAGGCCCAGGTGCGCGGGATGTCCGGGTCCTGGAAGGACCTCACGGACTCCGTGAACACCATGGCGTTCCGCCTGACCGCGCAGGTGCGCGACATCGCCCTGGTGACGACGGCGGTGGCCAAGGGCGACCTGTCGCGGAAGGTCACCGTTCACGTGGCCGGCGAGATGGCTCAGCTGAAGAACACCGTGAACACGATGGTCGACCAGCTGTCCTCGTTCTCCTCCGAGGTGACCCGCGTCGCGCGCGAGGTGGGTACCGAGGGCGAACTGGGCGGGCAGGCGACGGTGCCGGGCGTGGCCGGGGTGTGGAAGGACCTCACGGACTCCGTCAACACGATGGCCGGCAACCTCACCTCCCAGGTGCGCGGTATCGCCGAGGTGACGACGGCGGTCGCCAACGGCGACCTGTCGCAGAAGGTCCGGGTGAGTGCGCGTGGCGAGGTCGCGCAGCTCGCCGAGACCATCAACCAGATGACCGAGACGCTGCGGACCTTCGCGGACGAGGTCACCCGCGTGGCCAGCGAGGTCGGCGGCGAGGGCGTGCTCGGCGGTCAGGCGCAGGTGCCGGGTGCCGCGGGAACCTGGAAGGACCTCACCGACTCGGTGAACACGGTCTTCCGCAATCTGACGACCCAGGTGCGCGACATCGCCCAGGTGACCACGGCGGTGGCCAGCGGAGACATGACGCAGAAGGTCACCGTCGATGTGGCCGGCGAGATGCTGGAGCTGAAGAACACCGTCAACACGATGGTCGACCAGCTTCAGTCCTTCGGTTCGGAAGTGACCCGGGTGGCGCGGGAGGTCGGCGTCGAGGGCCGGCTGGGCGGCCAGGCCGAGGTGCCGGGCGCGGCGGGTACCTGGAAGGACCTCACGGACTCGGTCAACACGGCGTTCCGGAACCTGACGGGTCAGGTGCGTGACATCGCCCAGGTGACCACGGCGGTGGCCAACGGCGACCTGTCGCAGAAGGTCACCGTCGATGTGGCCGGCGAGATGCTGGAGCTGAAGAACACCGTCAACACGATGGTGGCGCAGCTGTCCTCCTTCGCCGACCAGGTGACGCGCATGGCGCGTGACGTGGGTACGGAGGGCCGCCTCGGCGGTCAGGCACGGGTCGACGGTGTCTCCGGTACGTGGAAGGAGCTCACCGACTCCGTCAACTTCATGGCGGGGAACCTGACCTCCCAGGTGCGCCAGATCGCCCAGGTGACCACGGCGGTGGCGCGGGGTGATCTGTCGCAGAAGATCGACGTGGACGCGCGCGGCGAGATCCTGGAGCTGAAGAACACCATCAACACGATGGTCGACCAGCTGTCCGCCTTCGCCGAGCAGGTGACCCGGGTCGCCCGTGAGGTGGGCACGGACGGGCGTCTCGGCGGCCAGGCCCAGGTTCCCGGCGTGGCCGGTGTGTGGCGCGATCTGACGGACTCGGTGAACGGAATGGCGGGGAACCTCACCGCTCAGGTCCGTAACATCGCCCAGGTCGCCACGGCGGTGGCGCGGGGTGATCTGTCGCAGAAGATCGACGTGGACGCGCGCGGCGAGATCCTGGAGCTGAAGAACACCCTCAACACGATGGTCGACCAGCTCTCGAACTTCGCGGAGCAGGTGACCCGGGTCGCCCGTGAGGTGGGCACGGAGGGCATTCTCGGCGGTCAGGCCGAGGTGCAGGGGGTGTCCGGCACGTGGAAGGACCTCACCCAGTCCGTCAACGGCATGGCGAACAACCTGACCCTCCAGGTCCGCAACATCGCCGAGGTCACCACCGCGGTCGCCAACGGTGATCTCTCCAAGAAGATCACCGTCGACGCCAAGGGCGAGATCCTCGAACTGGTGACGACGGTCAACACGATGGTCGACCAGCTGCTCAACTTCGCGGACGAGGTCACGAGGGTCGCCCGGGAGGTGGGCACCGAGGGCATCCTCGGAGGCCAGGCCCGGGTGCGCGGTGCGACGGGCATCTGGAAGGACCTCAGCGAGAACGTCAACCTGATGGCCAACAACCTGACCAGTCAGGTGCGGAACATCTCCCGGGTCTCGTCCGCGGTCGCCAACGGGGACCTGACCAAGAAGGTCACCGTCGAGGCGCGCGGCGAGGTCGCCGAGCTCGCCGACACCGTCAACACGATGGTGACGACCCTGTCGTCGTTCGCCGACGAGGTGACGCGGGTCGCCCGCGAGGTGGGCACGGAGGGCGAGCTGGGCGGCCAGGCACGCGTCCCGGGCGTTGCCGGTACGTGGAAGGACCTCACCGAGTCCGTGAACTCGATGGCGTCCAATCTGACCGGGCAGGTGCGCCAGATCGCCACCGTCACCACGGCCATCGCCGAGGGTGACCTCACCAAGAAGATCGACATCGACGCGCGTGGCGAGATCCAGGAGCTGAAGAACACCATCAACACGATGGTCGACCGGCTTTCCTCGTTCGCCGAGCAGGTGACGCGCGTGGCCCGCGAGGTGGGTACCGAGGGCCAGCTGGGCGGCCAGGCGCGGGTGCGGGACGTGGACGGCACCTGGCGCGACCTCACCGAGTCGGTGAACGAGATGGCCGGAAACCTGACCCGTCAGGTGCGCGCCATCGCGGCCGTCGCTACCGCGGTGACCCGCGGCGATCTCAATCTCAAGATCGATGTGGACGCCGCCGGGGAGATCCAGTCCCTCCAGGACAACATCAACACGATGATCGCCAACCTGCGCGACACCACCGCCACCAACAAGGAGCAGGACTGGCTCAAGGGCAACCTCGCCCGGATCTCCGGTCTGATGCAGGGGCGGCGCGATCTGGACGACGTGGCCTCGCTGATCATGAGCGAGCTGACTCCGGTCGTCTCCGCGCAGCACGGTGCCTTCTTCCTCGCGACGGCGACCGGGGACACCGACGCGCTGGGCGCGGAGGGCGACAGGGAGGGCGCGTACGAGCTCCGTATGCGCGGCAGCTACGGGTACTCCGCGGGGTCCATGCCGACGTCCTTCCGGCCCGGGGAGACCCTCATCGGCACAGCGGCTGAGGAGAAGCGGACGATCCAGGTGGACAACGTGCCGCCGGGGTACCTGAAGATCTCGTCCGGTCTCGGCGAGGCACCGCCCGCGCATGTGATCGTGCTGCCGGTGCTCTTCGAGGGCAAGGTCCTCGGGGTGATCGAACTGGCCTCGTTCCAGCCGTTCACGCATATCCAGCGGGACTTCCTCAACCAGCTCGCCGAGATGATCGCGACGAGCGTCAACACGATCAGCGTCAACACCACGACCGAGAAGCTGCTGGAGCAGTCGCAGGAGCTCACCGAGCAATTGCGTGACCGGTCGCAGGAGTTGGAGAACCGGCAGAAGGCCCTCCAGGCGTCCAACGCCGAACTGGAGGAGAAGGCCGAGCTGCTGGCCCAGCAGAACCGGGACATCGAGGTCAAGAACACCGAGATCGAGGAGGCGCGCCAGGTCCTGGAGGAACGCGCCGAACAGCTCGCCGTCTCCATGCGGTACAAGTCGGAGTTCCTGGCGAACATGTCCCACGAGCTGCGGACACCGCTCAACTCGCTGCTCATTCTGGCCAAACTCCTGGCGGACAACGCCGAGGGCAATCTGTCGCCGAAGCAGGTGGAATTCGCCGAGACGATCCACGGGGCGGGTTCCGATCTGCTGCAGCTGATCAACGACATCCTCGATCTGTCGAAGGTCGAGGCGGGCAAGATGGATGTCAGCCCGACCCGGATCGCGCTGGTTCAGCTGGTCGATTACGTGGAGGCGACGTTCCGGCCGCTCACCGCGGAGAAGGGGCTTGATTTCTCCGTACGGGTGTCGCCGGAACTCCCGGCCACGCTGCACACGGACGAACAGCGGCTGCTGCAGGTGCTGCGCAATCTGCTCTCCAACGCGGTGAAGTTCACCGACAGCGGCGCCGTCGAACTGGTCATCCGGCACGCGGGTGCCGAGGTGCCGAACGCCATCCGGGAGCAGTTGCTGGAAGCCGGTTCGCTGCGGGACGCCGACGCCGACCTGATCGCCTTCTCGGTGACCGACACCGGTATCGGGATCGCGTCCAGCAAGATGCTGGTGATCTTCGAGGCGTTCAAGCAGGCGGACGGGACGACCAGTCGCAAGTACGGCGGCACCGGCCTCGGTCTCTCCATCAGCCGCGAGATCGCGCGCCTGCTGGGCGGCGAGATCCATGCGGCGAGCGAGCCCGGCCGCGGTTCGACGTTCACGCTGTACCTGCCGCTGCACCCGAGCGAACTCCCGCCGCAGGGCTACCCGCAGATCGGCCCCGGGCCCATCGAGGTGCACGGTGCGGTGGCCGAGAGCGGCCGGCTCCTCGAGGCGGGGCAGCGTCACGGGCCCGGCTTCCAGACCTTCGGGGAGGCCTCCGGGGCTCCTGGCAACGCGCACGACCAGGGCGGCGCGGCAGGGCTGTCGAGGCATCGTCGCAAGGCGCTGGGCGGTGCGCAGCAGCAGCCCGCGCTGCCGCCCCGGGCCGCGCCCTCCGTGGAGCGGCCGGCGCCGCAGGAGCCGTGGACGCTCGGCGGTCAGGAAGAGCCCGAGGTCCGCAGGACGTTCCGGTTCGGCGGCGAGAAGGTACTGATCGTCGACGACGACATCCGTAACGTCTTCGCGCTCACCAGCGTGCTGGAGCAGCACGGTCTTTCGGTGCTGTACGCGGAGAACGGGCGCGAGGGAATCGAAGTCCTGGAGCAGCACGACGATGTGACGGTCGTGCTGATGGACATCATGATGCCGGAGATGGACGGCTACGCGACGACCTCGGCGATCCGCAGGATGCCGCAGTTCGCCGGTCTGCCGATCATCGCGCTGACCGCGAAGGCGATGAAGGGCGACCGGGAGAAGGCCATCGACTCCGGCGCATCCGATTACGTCACCAAGCCGGTCGATTCCGATCATCTCCTGTCGGTTATGGAGCAGTGGATGCGCGGAGAGTGATCGTCAATTGAGCGAATCGATCGTGATGTGTTGACTCGCCATGTCGGAAGAAGTGTGGGAGCGCGGATTCCGGGGAACCTTCTGGTCTCCCGCCGCGTTTTCCCTGTGTGCACAGTGACATCGCGGTGACAGGGTGTGGTGGCGGCCGGGGTGCGGCTACCATGACCGGCACAAGGACGGACGGCGTAAGGGAGCCGTCCCCTGGGGCGGCGCCCGGTGCAATTCCGGGGCGAGGAGGACGGGCCATGGTGCAGAAGGCCAAGATCCTCCTGGTCGATGACCGGCCGGAGAATCTGCTGGCGCTGGAGGCCATCCTCTCTGCGCTCGATCAGACACTGGTGCGGGCATCGTCAGGGGAGGAAGCGCTCAAAGCGCTGCTCACGGACGACTTCGCGGTGATTCTGCTGGACGTCCAGATGCCGGGCATGGACGGTTTCGAAACCGCGGCGCACATCAAGCGGCGGGAGCGGACCCGGGACATTCCGATCATCTTTCTCACCGCGATCAACCACGGTCCGCATCACACCTTCCGGGGCTATGCGGCGGGTGCGGTGGACTACATCTCGAAGCCGTTCGACCCCTGGGTGCTGCGCGCCAAGGTCTCGGTCTTCGTCGAGCTGTACATGAAGAACTGCCAGCTGCGTGAGCAGGCGGCGCTGCTGCGGCTCCAGCTGGAGGGCGGCGGGCAGGCGGGCGCGCACCGCGAGAAGGAGCCCGCCGGACTGCTGGCCGAGCTTTCCGCACGGCTCGCGGCAGTCGAGGAGCAGGCCGAGGCGCTCTCCAAGCAGCTCGACGACGAGTCGGCGGACGCCGGAGCCGTGGCCACCGCCGCTCACCTCGAACGGAAGCTGACCGGGCTGCGCCGGGCGTTGGACGCGCTGGAGCCCGGCACGGCCGGCGGACCGGCCGGCCTGCCCACGTAACGACCGCCGGCCGAACCGCCCGACTCCACCGGCTTCCTTCGGGTCGGCGAGGTGTCAACTGGCCCGTGCCTGTCAGGCCGTTCGGCGGTGGAGTCCCGGCTCGGTGCCGCCTGGCCCGGTGCCGGTGATCCCTTGCCCGGGCCGGTGAGTGCGCGTCAGTTTGCGGCCGCCGTAAGGCGACACGGTCGGGTGAACCGGCACGCGCACGTGTTCACTGCCGCAGACACCGGTAACCTCGGCCCCATGGCCTCACGTACGTCCGGCAAGGGTTCCCAGGGCACCGCGGGCACCGCGAAGCGCGCCGGCCGTGCCCCGGGCCCCGCGAAGAAAGCCGCGCCCGCCAAGAAGACCGCCGCGAAGAAGACCGCACCGGCCAAGAAGGCACCCGCGAAGAAGGCGGTGGCCAAGAAGGCCGCGCCGCCCAAACCGGCGCCGTCGCCCACCGGCGGTGTCTACCGCCTGGTGCGCGCCGTCTGGCTCGGAGCGGCCCACGCCGTCGGCGCGATGTTCCGCGGCATAGGGCGTGGCGCCAAGGGCCTGGACCCCGCTCACCGCAAGGACGGCGTGGCGCTGCTGCTGCTCGGCCTCGCGCTGATCGTGGCCGCGGGCACGTGGTCGAACCTGCGTGGCCCGGTCGGCGACCTCGTCGAGATGCTCGTCACCGGAGCCTTCGGCCGGCTCGACCTGCTCGTGCCGATACTGCTGGGCGCCGTCGCCGTACGGCTGATCCTGTATCCGGAGAAGCCCGAGGCCAACGGCCGGATCGTCATCGGGCTCTCCGCGCTCGTCATCGGGGTGCTCGGGCAGGTCCACATCGCGTGCGGATCGCCGGGACGCGAGGACGGTACCGAGGCCATGCAGGACGCGGGGGGTCTCATCGGCTGGGCCGCGTCCAAGCCGCTGATCTTCACCATGGGCGAGGTGCTCGCCGTACCGCTGCTCCTGCTCCTGACCGTCTTCGGGCTGCTGGTCGTGACGGCCACCCCGGTGAACGCCATTCCGCAGCGGCTGCGGCTGCTCGGCTCCAGGCTGGGCATCATCGACCCGGTGTACGACCCCGAGGCGCTGGACGAGGACGACGACGAGCGGTACGACGAGCAGTGGCGCGAGTCGCTCCCGGCCCGTTCGCGACGCTCATCGGCCCGCCGCTCCGAGGCGCCCGAGGAGTACGACCCCGACCGGGCGGAGA
This sequence comes from Streptomyces sp. NPDC091416, assembly GCF_044756845.1. Classification (NCBI taxonomy): domain Bacteria; kingdom Bacillati; phylum Actinomycetota; class Actinomycetes; order Kitasatosporales; family Streptomycetaceae; genus Streptomyces; species Streptomyces sp. NPDC091416. The sequence continues at coordinate 270,586 of NZ_JBIVTU010000013.1, read as the reverse complement.
CCGACGCGCTCTCCAAGCGCCGCGGCCCGCGCAGGCCCTCCGTGCAGCCGGCGATGAACCGCACCATGGACGCCGTGGACGTCGCCGCCGCCGCGGCCGCCGCGCTCGACGGGGCGGTGCTCAACGGCATGCCGCCGTCGCCGGTCGTCGCCGACCTCACCCAGGGCGTCTCGGTGGACCGTGAGCGCGCCGGCACGCCGGTGCCCGGTGCCCGGGAGGCGGAACCGGGCCGGAGGCCGGGAGAGAGGGCTTCCTCGCCCGCCGGGGGCGTGCCCGACCTGACGAAGCCGGTCCCCGACCGCTCGGATTCGCAGCCGCTGCCGCCGCGCGCGGAGCAGCTCCAGCTCTCCGGCGACATCACCTACTCCCTGCCCTCCCTCGACCTGCTCGAGCGCGGCGGCCCGGGCAAGACCCGCAGCGCCGCCAACGACGCGATCGTCGCGTCCCTGACCAACGTCTTCACCGAGTTCAAGGTGGACGCCGCAGTCACCGGGTTCACCCGCGGTCCCACGGTGACGCGGTACGAGGTGGAGCTCGGCCCCGCCGTGAAGGTGGAGCGGATCACGGCGCTCGCCAAGAACATCGCGTACGCCGTCGCCAGCCCCGATGTCCGGATCATCTCCCCGATCCCGGGCAAGTCGGCCGTCGGCATCGAGATCCCCAACTCGGACCGGGAGATGGTCAACCTCGGTGACGTGCTGCGGCTCGCCGACGCGGCGGAGGACGACCACCCGATGCTGGTCGCGCTCGGCAAGAACGTCGAGGGCGGCTACGAGATGGCCAATCTGGCGAAGATGCCGCACGTCCTGGTGGCCGGTGCCACCGGCTCCGGAAAGTCCTCCTGCATCAACTGCCTGATCACCTCGGTGATGGTGCGGGCGACGCCGGAGGACGTCCGCATGGTGCTGGTCGACCCCAAGCGCGTCGAGCTGACCGCGTACGAGGGCATCCCGCACCTGATCACGCCGATCATCACCAACCCGAAGAAGGCGGCCGAGGCGCTCCAGTGGGTCGTGCGCGAGATGGACCTGCGCTACGACGACCTCGCCGCCTTCGGCTACCGGCACATCGACGACTTCAACCACGCGGTGCGCACCGGCAAGCTCAAGACGCCGGAGGGCAGCGAGCGGGAGCTGTCGCCGTATCCGTACCTGCTGGTGATCGTCGACGAGCTGGCCGACCTCATGATGGTGGCCCCCCGGGACGTCGAGGACTCGATCGTCCGCATCACCCAGCTGGCCCGCGCGGCCGGAATCCATCTGGTGCTCGCCACCCAGCGCCCCTCGGTCGACGTGGTCACCGGTCTGATCAAGGCGAACGTGCCCTCCCGGCTCGCCTTCGCCACCTCGTCGCTGGCCGACAGCCGCGTCATCCTCGACCAGCCCGGAGCCGAAAAGCTCATCGGGAAGGGTGACGGGCTGTTCCTCCCGATGGGGGCGAACAAGCCGACCCGTATGCAGGGTGCCTTCGTCACCGAGGACGAGGTCGCGGCCGTCGTCCAGCACTGCAAGGATCAGATGGCCCCCGTCTTCCGCGACGACGTGGTGGTCGGGACGAAGCAGAAGAAGGAGATCGACGAGGACATCGGCGACGACCTGGATCTGCTCTGCCAGGCCGCCGAGCTGGTCGTCTCCACCCAGTTCGGGTCCACCTCGATGCTCCAGCGCAAGCTGCGCGTGGGGTTCGCGAAGGCCGGACGGCTGATGGACCTGATGGAGTCCCGGAACATCGTCGGCCCGAGCGAAGGCTCCAAGGCGCGCGATGTCATGGTGAAACCGGACGAACTCGACGGGGTGTTGGCGCTGATCCGAGGGGAAACGGGTTCGTAAGGGTTTTGCGGGCAACCGTTTCGCCGGGCCGTACGTCAAGTTGAAGGGAGGGACAGCAGAATGTTTCCTCCCGGGACTGTCCGGCGAATCCGACTCTGTTCGAATCTGATGGCGTACAAAGTCCTCCCTCCCGGTTGCCCCACCCTTTCGTACCCCCCCTAGACTGAACACCCAGCAGGTGGCTCACGCTCGAAAGGCGCCCCCGTGTCCATCGGCAACTCCCCCGAAGACGACCGGCCTTCGATCGGTCGAGTGCTTCAGCAGGCTCGCATCGCCGCAGGTCTCACGGTCGAAGAGGTCAGCACGTCCACCCGGGTGCGCATCCCCATCGTGCACGCGATCGAGGAGGACGACTTCTCCCGCTGCGGCGGCGACGTGTACGCCCGCGGCCATATCCGAACGCTCGCACGTGCCGTAGGCACCGATCCGGAACCGCTGGTTTCGCAGTACGACGCCGAGCACGGCGGCCGTCCCGCGCCCACGCCCGCGGCCCCGCTGTTCGACGCCGAGCGGATCCGTTCCGAGCCCCGGCGGCCCAACTGGACCGCGGCCATGGTCGCGGCCATCGTGGCCGTCGTCGGGTTCGTCGGGTTCACCTTCTTCAAGGGCGGTGACGAGCCCTCGACCGCCGGCCAGGTCGCCGAAGGCCCGACATCCGACAAGATCACCCCCAAACCGGCGTCCAGCAAGCCCGTCGACCCGAAGCCGGCCCCCTCGGACAGTGCCATCGCGGCAGCGCCCCAGGACAAGGTGACGGTCAGGCTCAGTGCGAGCCAGGGCAAGAGCTGGATCTCCGCCAAGGATCACAACGGCCGGTCCCTCTTCGACGGAACCCTCCAGCAGGGCGAGACGAAGACCTTCCAGGACAAGGAGCGGGTCGACCTCGTCCTCGGCAACGCCGGCTCGATCGAACTCTTCGTCAACGGCAAGAAGGTCGAGGACCAGTTCCAGCCAGGACAGGTCGAGCGGCTCTCCTACACCAAGGGCGACCCCGAGGTCGGCTGACCCCGGACCAGGCAGTTCACAGGGCGGCGAGCGCCCGGCCATCGCGCCGGGCGCTCGCCGCTTTTGTCACTCCCCGTAACGGGCGAACCCTGCACGGCGGGGTCAGTGCCGGGACAAAGTAGTCTTGAGCCCATGCCCGAACGCCGTACCGTCGCCCTTGTCACTCTTGGCTGCGCCCGTAACGAGGTGGACTCGGAGGAGCTCGCAGGCCGCTTGGCAGCGGACGGCTGGGAGCTCGTCGAGGATGCCTCCGATGCCGATGTCGCCGTGGTCAACACCTGTGGATTCGTCGAGGCCGCCAAGAAGGACTCCGTCGATGCCCTGCTCGAAGCCAATGATCTGAAGGACCACGGCCGTACCCAGGCCGTCGTCGCCGTCGGCTGCATGGCCGAGCGCTACGGCAAGGACCTCGCCGAGGCCCTGCCCGAGGCGGACGGCGTCCTCGGATTCGACGACTACGCAGACATCTCCGACCGCCTCCAGACCATCCTCAACGGTGGTATCCACGCCTCCCACACCCCGCGCGACCGCCGCAAGCTGCTGCCCATCAGCCCGGCCGAGCGCCAGGACGCGGCCGTGGCCCTGCCCGGTCACGCCCAGGAGGCCACACCGGCCCCCGCCGACCTCCCGGCCGGAGTCGCACCGGTCTCCGGCCCCCGGGCACCCCTGCGCCGACGCCTGGGCACCAGCCCCGTCGCCTCCGTGAAGCTGGCCTCGGGCTGCGACCGCCGCTGCTCCTTCTGCGCCATCCCGTCCTTCCGCGGCTCCTTCATCTCGCGGCGGCCCTCGGACGTCCTGGGCGAGACGCGCTGGCTGGCGGAGCAGGGTGTGAAGGAGGTCATGCTGGTCTCCGAGAACAACACCTCGTACGGCAAGGACCTCGGCGACATCCGCCTCCTGGAGACACTGCTTCCGGAGCTCGCGGACGTCGAGGGGATCGAGCGCATCCGGGTCAGCTATCTGCAGCCCGCCGAAATGCGGCCCGGTCTGATCGACGTACTGACGTCGACGCCGAAGGTCGCGCCCTACTTCGACCTGTCCTTCCAGCACTCGGCCCCCGGCGTGCTGCGCGCCATGCGGCGCTTCGGCGACACCGACAGCTTCCTGGAGCTCCTGCACACCATCCGGAGCAAGGCACCGCAGGCCGGCGCCCGCTCCAACTTCATCGTGGGCTTCCCCGGCGAGACCGAGGCGGACCTGGCGGAGCTGGAACGGTTCCTCACCGGCGCCCGCCTCGACGCCATCGGCGTCTTCGGTTACTCCGACGAGGACGGCACGGAGGCGGTCGGCTACGAGAACAAGCTGGACGCCGACACGATCGCCGAGCGTCTGGCGCACATCTCGCAGCTGGCCGAGGAACTGACCTCGCAGCGGGCCGAGGAGCGCCTCGGCGAGTCGCTCCAGGTGCTGGTCGAGTCGGTCGAGCCCACCGAGGACGAGTCGCGCGCCGTGGGCAGAGCCGCCCACCAGGCGCCCGAAACGGACGGGCAGGTGCTCTTCACCGCACGCGAAGGACTTGTCCCGGGCCGTATGGTCGAGGCGAAGGTAGTGGGCACCGAAGGCGTGGACCTGGTGGCGGAGAGCTGTGAACTTGCGGAGGTAGCCAGATGACCGGAGTCCCGGCATCCGCGGCAGGTGGTTCCGGCGCGACGCCGGCCCGCGGCGGAAAACTGGGTGCTGCGGCCGTCAATCAGGCCAGCCTGTGGAACATCGCCAATATCCTCACCATGGCTCGGCTGGTCCTGGTTCCCGGGTTCGTCGTGCTGCTGCTGCACGACGGCGGATACGACCCGGCCTGGCGTTCCATCGCATGGGCCGCGTTCGCCATCGCGATGATCACCGATGTGTTCGACGGGCATCTGGCGCGTAAGTACAACCTGGTCACCGACTTCGGGAAGATCGCCGACCCGATCGCGGACAAGGCGATCATGGGCGCTGCCCTGATCTGCCTGTCCTATCTCGGGGACCTGCCCTGGTGGGTCACGGGGGTGATCCTCTTCCGGGAGCTCGGCATCACGCTGATGCGGTTCTGGGTCATCCGGCACGGTGTGATTCCCGCCAGCCGCGGCGGAAAGATGAAGACGCTGGCCCAGGGCACCGCCGTCGGGATGTACGTCCTGGCGCTGACCGGTCCGCTGGCCACGCTGCGCTTCTGGGTGATGGCCGTGGCCGTCGTGCTGACGGTGGTCACCGGCCTGGACTACGTGCGCCAGGCCGTCGTGCTGCGCCGCCAGGGGCTCAGGGCGGAGAAGGCCGCTGCGGCCCACGGGGCCGCTGAGCACGCCGAGGCGGCTCTGGAGAGCGCCAAGGACGAGGGACGGGCTGTCGGCGGTGGCTCGCGCGGGGTGTCACACGGTAGCTCCGGCGGCGAGACGGCCGGGACCGCGTCTGCGGGGCCCGGCGACGCGGACCGAGTCTCCGGGAACCGCGGCGCGGCGGAGGCCGAGCGGTGACATCCGCGGCCCTGGTGCTGCGGCTGCTCGTGGAGCGGGGGGAGACCCTCGCGGTCGCCGAGTCGCTGACCGGCGGCCTGGTCGCGGCGGAGCTGACGTCCGTACCCGGTGCCTCGCGGGCCTTCCGCGGGTCCGTGACGGCTTACGCGACCCCCCTCAAGAGTGAAGTCCTGGGCGTGGAAGCGGAGCTTCTGGAGACCCGAGGCGCAGTGGACGCCGAGGTCGCGCGCCAGATGGCGACAGGCGTACGCCGGGCGCTCGGTGCAGACTGGGGAGCGGCGACGACCGGCGTCGCCGGCCCGGATACGCAGGACGGTCATCCGGTCGGAACGGTCTTCGTCGCAGTCTGCGGGCCCTCTGACGCCGGGAAAGTGACCGCGTTGCGGTTGAACGGCGGACGGGCGGACATCCGTAAAGAGAGTGTACGGAGCGTGCTCGAACTGCTCTCCGGCGAACTCGGCGGGTACGCGGGCGCACAGGATACGGAACACAACGGGGGGAATTGATGTTTGCAGCCCTGAGTGAACACGACATCGCTCCCCGCACGGCCGCAGCGCTAGGCGGTACGGTGGGGCGTGAAGGATGCGGCTACGCGGTCCGAGGAGGGAGCCACCGATGATTCTGCTCCGTCGCCTGCTTGGTGACGTGCTGCGTCGGCAGCGCCAGCGCCAAGGCCGTACTCTGCGCGAAGTCTCCTCGTCCGCCCGAGTTTCGCTCGGCTATCTCTCCGAGGTGGAGCGGGGGCAGAAGGAGGCATCCTCCGAACTGCTCTCCGCCATTTGCGACGCGCTTGATGTACGGATGTCCGAGCTCATGCGTGAAGTGAGCGATGAGCTGTCCCTGGCCGAACTGGCCGAGTCGGCAGCGGCCAGCGATCCGGTACCTGTACCGGTGCGCCCCATGCTCAATTCCGTCTCCGTTTCGTCGGTGACGGGTGTGCCGACGGGGCGGGTGACCATCAAGGCGCCTGCGGAAGCGGTGGATGTCGTCGCCGCTTGACCCGCTCGGTTCGGTGTGAAGCCGGAGCCCCGGTTCTCCCCTCAGGGGGCGGACCGGGGCTTCTGCGCGTTCGCGGGCCGTGTGGGCGGGTGTGACCGGGACGGCCCAGTGGCCTTCGGCCGGTCCCGGCCGGTCCGGGCGACTGTCCGGTCTGGGGTGTCGACGTGCTTCTTCCGGGCAGGCGCATCAAAGAGAGCGGGGAATGAACGCTTCGAACATTTCCCCGGATGACCGTTTTGCTTCGTTTGTGCCATCGTGGTTGGTGCTGAACGGAACGGATATCAGATCGGAGACGTGCATGTCTGTGGTGAAGAGTCCACTGTCCGAGACCGACCTCAAGTCCGTGGGTGAGGCTCTCCAGGGAGCCCTGGTGGACCTCGTCGACCTTTCTCTGGTGGCCAAGCAGGTCCACTGGAACGTGGTCGGGCCGCGCTTCAGGTCGGTTCACCTCCAGCTCGACGAGGTCGTCGACACCGCCCGCCAGCACTCCGACACGGTGGCCGAGCGGGCCTCCGCGGTGGGCGTCAATCCGGACGGCCGGTCGGGGACGATCGCCAGGACCACGGCCATCGACTCCGTGCCCGAGGGCTGGGTCAAGGACGTCGACGCCGTGCGGACGCTGGTGGACGCCCTGGGCGTCGTGATCGGCCGGATGCGCGAGCGGATCGAGGTGACGGGCGACCCCGACCCGGTCAGCCAGGACATCCTCATCGCGCTGACCGCGGACCTCGAGAAGCATGCCTGGATGTTCCAGGCGGAGAGTGCCTGACCGGGTTCTGTGACCCGTCCGGCCGGTTCCGGGCCGGTCGGGCACCATCTCAGCCGGCCTGCCCGGTATCGGGCGGAGGCCGGATCGTACGACGCGAGGAGTTGTGATGACTGACGAGAGCGCCAAGGACAAGATGGCCGGCAAGGCCAAGGAAGCCATGGGCAAGATGACGGGCAACAAGCGCATGGAGTCCGAGGGCAAGGCGGACCAGGCGAAGGGCAAGGCCAAGGGCGCCATGGGCGAGGCCAAGGATCGCGCTGAGGGCGTCAAGGACTCCCTGTCCCGCGACGACAAGAAGTGAACTGAGCGGAAGCGATCGGGGCCCCCACCGAAGCGGTGGGGGCTCCCCGCTGGAGGAAGGATCCCCGCGGCGGGACCTGCGGCCGGCCGGCTGATGGGGCGGGCGCGGGCAGCGGGAGGGCAGGCGAGGGCAGGCGAGGGCAGATGGCCGGCGGGATGCGGCCGCCGAGACCAGGAGGCGTGCGGAGACGTGATGCGCGCCTGTTGGGTGCCGGTGCGCCCTCCCGCCGGATGACCGGGCAGGGCTAGCGTCTTCCGTTCGGATCGGGACAGGCGTCGCGAGCCCGGCAGGTTCCGAACGACAGGCCCCGGGTTCGGCCGAAGGAGGCAGCCATGGTGCGGCGATGGGTGCCGGCGCTGGTGCTCGGCGGTGTGTGGTGGTGGGCCGTGCTGCGGCTGGTGCTGGAGCCGGCGCATGCGGGGCCGGTCGAGGCAGCGGTGGCGGCGGGGGGATGGGGGCTCAGCCTCCTGCCCGTACACGTGACCGAGACCATCCGGCCGATGGGGATATTCGACGCGGGCTCCGGTCTGCTGAGGCGGTGTACCGAAGGTGCGCGGGGTACGGTCCGGAACTGGCAGTCGCTGATATCCGGCTCGTCGGTGCCGGGCTCGTCGGTGCCGGGCTCGCTGTCGGGCCCGGCGTGGCGTGGTGCCGATCCGTTCCGGCATTCTTCTGTTCGGTCCGGGCGGACCTCCGCCTGGTCCCGATGGACTTCCGCCCTGTCCGGGCGGGCGAAGGAACTGTGCCGGCGCACGGGCCACAGGCCCTGGACCGTCGGCAGGGCGTGGCGCGCTACCAGGGCATGGCGACGCCGCCGTTCGGGCGGAGGATCTGGCCGGTCATGAAGGCCGACGCGTCCGAGGCCAGATGCAGGACCGTGTGGGCGACTTCGGCGGGCTCGCCGACCCTGCCCAGCGGGGAGATGCGGGCCATCGTGGCCTCGGCCCGTTGCTGCTGCTCCGCGTCGTGGCGGGCGGTCATGGGGGTGCGGATCCATCCGGGGGCGACCGCGTTGACCCGGATGCCGTGCGGACCCAGCTCGGTGGCCAGTGTCTTGGTCAGCTGGACCACGGCGGCCTTCGCGGCGCTGTAGCAGAGCAGGCCCGGGCTCGCGGAGTCGACCGCGCCCGAGGCCATCGTGATCAAGGAGCCGGGGGAGCCGCGCGTGACCATCGTGCGGGCCACTTCCTGGCAGGCGTACAGAACTCCTTTGAAGTTGACCGAGAGGACACGGTCGAGGTCCTCGTCCGTCGTCTCCAGCACGCTGCTCGTCTGCATGATTCCGGCGACGGCGGCCAGGATGTCCAGGTCGCCCGCGGCCGAGACGGCTGCCCGGACCTGGTTGCGGTCGGTGACATCGAGCTGATGGGTGTGTGCTTCGCCACCTGCGGAGGCGATCAGGCCGACGGTCTCGTCGAGGCCTTTCTTGTCGAGGTCGGCGCAGTGCACGGTGGCACCCGCCTCCGCCAGCAGGGCGGCCGAGGCGCGGCCGATACCCCCGGCGGCGCCGGTGACGAACGCGGAGCGGCCGGTGAGGTCGTACGCGGCGAGAGGCATGACCGGACCGTACGGCGGTATCTGACGGATCGTCAACTGTCGTGCGGTGGCGGATTACTCCTCAGGGAGTGGGGCCCGACTGGCAGTGGGGGCACCAGTAGGTGGGGCGGGTGTCCTGCTCCGCCGCGCGGATTGCTGTCCCACAGCGCAGGCAGGGGCGGTGTCTGCGGCCGTAGACCCATAGGTTCTGGCGGGTGCGGCTGTCGCGGGGCGCCGGAGCGGCGGTGGGCCGGGGGCGGGCGCCGACCGTGGTGGTGCGGACCGGACGGTCGCGGTTGGCTTCCAGGAGCTGCTTGGCCGTGGAGACCAGCAGGACTGCGGTGGGTTCGGGCAGCCGGCCGACGGGGAGCCAGGGGGTGGCCCGGGCCAGGAAGCAGAGCTCGCACTTGTAGATGTTGCCGATGCCGGCCAGGTTGCGCTGGTCCAGCAGGGCTTCACCGAGGGGGCGGGCGGGGTCGGCGAGCAGATTGCGCAGCGCGGTGTCGGCGTTCCAGCCCGGGCCCAGCAGGTCCGGGCCGAGGTGACCGACGGCCTGCTCCTCGTCCTTCGTACGCAGGAGTTCGAGGACGGGGAGGCGGTAGCCGACCGCGGTGCGCGTGGCGTTGGCCAGGATGGCGCGGATCTGGTGGGAGGGACCGCCCCGCCGCCGTTCGTCGGGGGCGTAGACGCGCCAGGCGCCGTCCATCCCCAGATGGCTGTGGAGGGTGAGGCCGCCCTCCACGCGGGTCAGCAGATGCTTGCCGCGTGCCGAGACATCGAGAATGGTGCGGCCGGTGAGGTCGGCGGTCGCGAACCGTGGGACGCGCAGATCGGACCGGGTGAGGACCTGGCCGGCCAGCGCGCTGTGCAGCCTCTTCGCGGTCTGCAGGACGGTGTCTCCTTCGGGCATACGTCCATGATGCGCGGGTTGGCGGGTGAGGGCGGGTGAGCCCACGCTTTGTGGGTGTGGGTGTGGGTGTGGGTGTGGGTGTGGGTGTGGGTGTGGGTGTGGGTGTGGACGTGGACGTGGGTACGGGTACGGGTGTCTGGGTTTGGCTGGTGGGGGTCGGGGCGCACCTCGGGTTCAGGCGCGCAGGCGCAGGCCTCTCGGGGTGGCGAGGAAGCCGGCCGATTCCAGGGTGCGGCCGAGCGGTGAGGTCAGCGACGAGGCGCCGTTGGTGCGCTCCACCGTGACGGTGCCGAGGGCTCCGGCCCGGGCCGCGGCCGCGAGGGCCGCCGCGGCGGCCCGGAGCGCGGGGTCGTCCGGGTCGGTCGGCCAGGCGAGCAGCGTCTTGCCGCCGCGCTCCATGTACAGCGTCAGCTCACCGTCCACCAGGACGACGAGGGAGCCGGCCTTCCGGCCGGGCTTGTGGCCGGCCCCGGCCGGTGGCTCGGGCCACGGCAGTGCCGCCCCGTAGGCGTTGGCGGGGTCGGCCGCGGCGAGGACCAGCGCGCGGGGGTCAGCGCCCGGCTCCGTACGGTCGCGGGCGGTGGAGGCCGCGCGGAGCCGGTCGACCGCGCCGTCCATGGCGAACTGCGCGGCTCCCAGCCCCTCCACGACATAGCCGCGGCGCGCCTGCCCGTTGTCCTCGAAGGCGGACAGCACGCGGTACGCGGCGGAGAAGCCGCCCTCGACACCCTCGGCCTGGACCGCGCCACGCGTCACGACACCGTGCCGGTCCAGAAGGGTGCGGGCCAGGGCGTGGGCCCGGTGCGTGGGTTCGGGTTCGGTGGACGGCAGCAGGGACCAGCGGCCCGAGACCGTGGGCGGACCGGTACGCGAGACGGGGCGGGCCGAGGCGGTGAGGGAGCCGTAACGGCCGCGCGGAACGTTGCGTTTGGCGCGGTGCGCGGTCGCTCCGGCTGTGCGCCCCGAGCCGAGGAGCGCACGCAGCGGGGCGAGTGTGTCGTTGGTGAGGCGGCCCGACCAGGCCAGATCCCAGAGGGCGTCCGCGAGTTGGGGATCGGTGGAATCCGGGTGCGTGGTGGCGCGGACCTGATCGGCGATCTGGCGGAAGAAGAGCCCGTAACCCCCGCTGAGCGCGGTCAGTACGGATTCGTGCAGCGCGCTGAGTTCGAGCGGGCGCGGGGGAGGCAGGAGCAGGGGCGCGCTGTCGGCCGGATAGAGGGCGAGCCACCCGTCCTTGCCCGGCAGAGCCCCCGCGCCGGCCCACACGACCTCGCCGGTGGTGGTGAGTTCGTCCAGGAGCGCGGGGGAGTAGCCGCTGACCCGGCTGGGCAGGATGAGTTTCTCCAACGCGGACGCGGGAACGGGCGCGCCCTGCAACTGCTCGATGGCGCGCGCCAGTCCGTCGATGCCGCGCAGACTGTTGTCGCCGAGATGCTGCCACTGGGGCAGGAACCCGGCGAGCGCGGCGGGAGGTACCGGCTCCAGCTCGTGGCGGAGCGCGGCGAGCGACCGGCGTCGCAGCCGCCGCAGGACCGTGGCGTCGCACCACTCCTGACCGATACCGGCGGGATGGAACTCGCCCTGGACGATCCGGCCGGAGGCGGCGAGCCGCTGCAGTGCGCCCTCGGTGACGGCGGTGCCGAGTCCGAAGCGGGCCGCTGCCGCGGTGGAGGTGAACGGGCCGTGCGTACGGGCGTAACGGGCGAGGAGATCGCCCAGCGGGTCCTTGACCGGCTCGGTGAAGGCCTCGGGGACACCGACCGGGAGCGCCGTGCCCAGGGCGTCGCGCAGCCGGCCCGCGTCCTCGATGGCCGCCCAGTGGTCGTCGCCGCCGATCCGGACCCGGATCGCGCGGCGGGCCGACGCCAGCTCCTGCGCCCATGGAGGTTCGGCCCCGCGCTCGGCCAGCTCCTGACCGGTGAGCGGACCGAGGACCCGCAGCAGGTCGGCGACCCCTTCGACGTCCTTGATCCGGCGGTCCTCGGCCAGCCACTGGAGCTCCCGCTCCAGTTCGGTCAGGACCTCGGCGTCGAGAAGTTCGCGCAGCTCCGCGCGGCCCAGCAGTTCGGCCAGGAGGTGGGAGTCGAGCGAGAGGGCAGCGGCCCGGCGCTCGGCGAGCGGTGAGTCGCCCTCGTACAGGAACTGTGCGACGTACCCGAACAGGAGCGAGCGGGCGAACGGTGAAGGCTCCGGCGTGGTCACCTCGACCAGCCGGATCCGCCGGGCCTCCAGATCACCCATCACCTCGGTGAGCCCGGGTACGTCGAAGACGTCCTGGAGGCATTCGCGGACCGCTTCGAGAACGATGGGGAACGAGCCGAACTCGGAGGCCACCTGGAGGAGCTGGGCGGCCCGTTGGCGCTGCTGCCACAGCGGTGTGCGCTTGCCGGGGCTGCGCCGCGGAAGCAGCAGCGCGCGGGCCGCGCACTCGCGGAACCGCGAGGCGAACAGAGCGGATCCGCCGACCTGGTCCGTGACGATCTGCGCGATCTCGCCCTGGTCGAAGGCGACATCGGCGGCGCCGACCGGGGGCTGGTCGCCGTCCAGGGCGATGCCGGCGGGAGGGGGCGGTGCCGGGGCGGGAGTCCGGGGCGGGTCCTGGACGGGGTCGAAGTCGAGGAGGTCCAGCCCCATCATGTCCGCGTCCGGGAGCCTCAGCACGATGCCGTCGTCGGCATGCATGACCTGGGCGTCCATGCCGTACCGCTCGGCGAGCCGCGCGCTGAGGGCGAGCGCCCAGGGGGCGTGCACCTGGGCGCCGAACGGGGAGTGCACGACGACGCGCCAGTCGCCCAGCTCGTCCCGGAAACGCTCGACCAGGATGGTCCGGTCGTCCGGCACATGGCCGCAGGCCCGGCGCTGCTCGTCGATGTAGGACAGCACATTGTCCACGGCCCACGTGTCCAGACCGGCGGCCAGCAGCCGCTGCCGGGCGTCGTCCGGTGACAGCCCGCCGAGCTCGCGGAGAAAGGCGCCCAGGGCACGCCCCAGCTCCAGCGGACGGCCCAGTTGGTCGCCCTTCCAGAACGGCAGCCGTCCCGGCACACCCGGAGCGGGCGAGACCAGGACCCGGTCGCGCGTGATGTCCTCGATCCGCCACGACGTGGTGCCCAGGGTGAAGACGTCACCGACCCGGGACTCGTACACCATCTCCTCGTCCAGCTCACCGACCCGGCCGCCGCCCTTCTTGGGGTCGGAACCGGCGAGGAAGACCCCGAAGAGGCCGCGATCGGGGATGGTGCCACCGGAGGTGACGGCGAGCCGCTGGGCGCCGGGCCGGCCCGTGACCGTACCGGCGACCCGGTCCCAGACGACACGGGGACGCAGCTCGGCGAAGGCGTCGGACGGATAGCGGCCGGCGAGCATGTCGAGGACGGCGGTGAACGCCGACTCGGGGAGCGAGGCGAAGGGGGCGGCCCGGCGGGTCACCGCCAGCAGGTCGTCCACCTGCCAGCTGTCCAGGGCGACCATCGCGACCAGCTGCTGGGCCAGCACGTCCAGCGGATTGGAAGGGACCCGCAGGGCCTCGATGGATCCTTCACGCATCCGTTCGGTGACCACGGCCGCCTGCACCAGGTCGCCCCGGTATTTCGGGAAGACAACCCCGGTGGAGACCGCGCCCACCTGATGCCCGGCACGGCCGACCCGCTGGAGCCCGGAAGCGACCGACGGCGGCGACTCGACCTGGATGACCAGGTCGACCGCTCCCATGTCGATTCCCAGCTCCAGGCTGGAGGTGGCGACCACCGCGGGCAGCCGGCCCGCCTTGAGGTCCTCCTCCACCTGTGCACGCTGCTCCTTGGACACCGAGCCGTGATGGGCCCGGGCGAGGAGCGGGGGCGCGCCCTTCGCCGCACCGGACTCCGCCATGACTTCGGCGGGGGAGTGGGCCTCGGGCATCGTCTCGCCGGTGGCCCGTTCGTAGGCGATCTCGTTGAGCCGGTTGCAGAGCCGCTCGGCCAGACGGCGGGAATTGGCGAAGACGATCGTGGACCGGTGGGCCTGGACTAGATCGGCGATCCGCTCCTCCACATGGGGCCAGATCGACGGCTTGTCCGTCTGCCCGGAGTCCGGATCGGTGGCGGGCGAGCCGCCGAGCTCAGCCAGATCCTCCACCGGCACGACCACCGACAGATCGAACCGCTTGGTGGACGGCGGCTGGACGATCTCCACCTTCCGCCGGGGAGAGAGGAAGCGCGCGACCTCGTCGACCGGGCGGACGGTGGCCGACAGGCCGATGCGCCGGGCCGGGCGGGGCAGCAGCTCGTCGAGCCGCTCCAGCGACACGGCGAGATGGGCTCCCCGCTTCGTGCCCGCGACCGCGTGCACCTCGTCGAGGATCACCGTTTCGATTCCGGCCAGCGCCTCCCGTGCCGAGGACGTCAGCATCAGGAACAGGGACTCGGGTGTGGTGATCAGGATGTCCGGCGGCCTCGTCGCCATCGAGCGGCGCTCGGCGGGCGGGGTGTCGCCGGAACGGATGCCCACGCGCACCTCGGGCTCGGGAAGCCCCAGGCGCGCCGACTCCTGGCGGATGCCGGTCAGCGGCGAGCGCAGATTGCGCTCCACGTCGACGGCGAGCGCCTTGAGCGGCGATACGTACAGCACACGGCAGCGCTTCTTCGCCTCGGCGGGCGGCGGGACCGCGGTCAGCTGGTCCAGGGCGGCGAGGAAGGCCGCCAGGGTCTTCCCCGACCCCGTCGGCGCGACGACCAGGACGTCCGACCCCTCACCGATCGCCCGCCAGGCGCCTTCCTGCGCCGCCGTCGGCGCGCTGAAGGCCCCCGTGAACCAGCTGCGGGTCGCGGGGGAGAACGCATCGAGTGCGGAGCCGGTCATGTCCCCCATCGTGCACCCCGCCACTGACAACGGCCCCGGAAGCGGCCCCGGCCAGGCTCCGTGGCCCGTCCGCGGGTGATGCCGCGACGGCTCGGCCGGCGACCGCGCCGAGGCGCCCGCAGCCCGCGAGCTGCGAGAATTCGAGCATGGCAGGAGCGACGGGACCGGCGGAGTGGGCGAGGCACTGGCAGTACGCGGAGCTGCCCGACCTCGACCTGCTGCGGGCCCGCTACATTCGCCACACCTTCCCGCGTCACAGTCACGAGGGCTTCGTGTTCGGCGCCGTCACCCAGGGTGTCGAGGACGTCGAGCTGCCCGGCGGCACCGTCCACGCCGGCCCCGGCTCCGTCGTCATGATCAATCCTGAGGTGCCGCACACCGCGAAGGCCGGTGTTCCCGAGGGCTGGGTGTACGCCACGCTCTACCCGTCCGCCCAGGCGGTCAACGACATCGCGGCCGATACGACGAACCTCCGCGGGACCGTCTGCTTCACCGAGACCAGCGTGGCCGACCCCTACGCGGCGCGGCTCATCGGCGAGGTCCACCAGGCCGCGGAGGAGGGCAACGCTCTGGCGGCGGACAGCGTGCTGCGGGTCCTGGTCACGCGCCTGCTCACCCGGCACGGCAGCGTCCTGCCCGCCCCGGCGGCCCGGGCGGCCGGCGCGCGGGACGCGGCGCGGGCCCGTGCCGTACTGGAGAGCAGGATGTCGCAGCCGCCGACCCTGGAGGCACTGGCCACCGAACTCGGCACAAGCCCTTTCGCCCTGCTCCGGGCCTTCAAGAAGCAGTACGGGATGCCGCCGCACACCTGGCTCACGGACGCGCGCGTCCGGCGTGCGCGACGGATGCTCGACGCGGGTACCGCTCCCGCCGCGGCTGCCGCCGCGGTCGGCTTCACCGACCAGCCGCATCTCAACCGTCATTTCACCCGGATCGTGGGGGTGCCACCCGGCGCCTACCAGCGGGAACGCGCAAGAACGTACAAGACCGGTCCCGGACTGCCCGGGTAGCGTCCCGGGTGTGGCAGAACAGACAACACCCCTTCAGAACCTCCCCGGCCCGCCCGGCGGCAGTGCGATCGCGGCCGAGGCCAAGCCGGACGCGGCGGTCGTACGTGACGCACTCGGCGTCGGCATAGCCGTCGGCCTCTCCGGTTTCGCGTTCGGCGTCACCTCCGCCGGCTCCGGACTGAGCCTGCTGCAGACCTGCGCGCTCAGCCTCCTCGTCTTCACCGGCGCCTCCCAGTTCGCCCTGGTGGGCGCCCTTGCCGCCGGCGGCAACCCGTACACGGCGGCCGCCGGTGCCTTCTTCCTCGGTGTACGCAATTCCTTCTACGGCCTGCGGCTGTCGCAGCTGCTCGCGCTGCCGCGTGCCGTGCGCCCCCTCGCCGCCCAGTGGGTCATCGACGAGACGACCGCCGTGACGCTGCCCCAGCCCACCCGGCGCGCCGCCCGGATCGGCTTCACCGTCACCGGGCTCACGCTCTACGTGCTGTGGAACCTCACCACGCTGGTCGGCGCGCTCGGCGCCGAGGCGCTCGGCGACACGGCGGCCTGGGGGCTGGACGCGGCGGGGCCTGCCGTCTTCCTCGCCCTGCTGGCACCGATGCTGAAGAGCACGACGGAGCGGGTCACCGCCGCGCTCGCCGTCGTGCTCGCGCTCGGCCTGCTGCCCGTCCTACCCGCGGGGGTGCCTGTACTGCTGGCCGCGCTCGCGGCGCCGGCGGTCCTCTTCCTGATGGGGCGCGGCAAGGCCGGGCCGATGGGGCGCGGCAAGGACAGCGCCCCGGACGAATCGGCGGGGGAGGCCCGGCAAGGGCAGGAAGCGGAGAAGACCGCGACGCCCGGGGCGCCGCGCACCAGCACGCAGGAGGACGGCCGATGAACGTCTGGATCGCCATCGCGCTGACCGCCGTCGGCTGTTACCTCGCCAAGCTCCTGGGGCTTCTTGTGCCGGCCGGCGCCCTGGAGCGTCCCGTCGTGCAGAGGCTGGCGGCTCTGCTTCCGGTGGCCCTGCTGGCTGCCCTGACCGCGCAGCAGACCTTCGGCAACGGCCAGCACCTGGTGCTCGACGCCAGGGGCGCCGGGCTCGCCGCCGCAGCCCTTGCCCTGGTGCTGCGTGCGCCCTTCCTCGTTGTCGTGGGAGTGGCCGTGGTCGTCACC
This sequence comes from Streptomyces sp. NPDC091416, assembly GCF_044756845.1. NCBI lineage: Bacteria > Bacillati > Actinomycetota > Actinomycetes > Kitasatosporales > Streptomycetaceae > Streptomyces > Streptomyces sp. NPDC091416. Next base: position 253,783 of record NZ_JBIVTU010000013.1, on the reverse strand, counting down.
GCCGGAGCGCGCGCCCTCGGGTGACCGTGCGTCCTGGGTCGACCACGCGTCCTTTGGGGGACCGTCCTGGGGTGACCGCGTGTCCGACAGCCCGGGACGGGTAAGGGGCTCGGTCCCTGGACCGAGCCCCTTACCCGTTGCCCTCTGCGGCGGGACAGTGTGTGCGAGCTTCAGGTGGCCGGCGGACGCGGGTGCCGGAACCCGGTGGTGTCAGTCCAGACCGCGCCCGTACGCCCGAAGCGTCTGCAGGGCCCTGAGCGTGACCAGGGGGCGTCCCTCCAGGGCGGTTCCCGGGGCCCACTGCCGCCAGGTCACGGGCCAGCCGCCGTCCGCCTGCTGTCCGGCCGCGAGATGGTCCAGCGCGCGATCCATCTCCGCGTCGGTGAACCAGCGCCGGGCGAGCGATTCGGGCGCGCGGGCGTAGTCGTACGGAAAGTGCTGCTCGCCCGGCGCGTACCCGGGCGCCACGGGGTACTCCGCGCGCCGCTCCGGGTCCAGGGCGACGAGCCGCTGGTCGCGCACCAGACGTCCGAGCCGGTCGGCCGCAGCCTCGGCCCGCGGCCGGTCCGGCGCACCGTCGAGGAAGGCGACCGCGGCCTCGATCTCGTAGGGATGCGACGCCTCCAGGGCGTTGACGGCGTCCCAGCAGAAGTCCGTGGCCCGGAACAGCCAGGCGTGCCAGACCGAGTTGCGGTGGAGCAGCCCGACGACGGGCCCGGTCACCAGGAGTTCGGCCGGCGGGTCGTCGACCACCGGGATGAACGGCGCGGCCGGGTAGCCGCGTTGTGAGGGGAGCAGGGCGGGTAAGGCGCCCTCCTTGGTGGACACGGCGGTCAGGAATCGGCAGATCCGCTCCACGCGGAGCCCGCCGCAGCGATCGATGGAGTCGAGGACGCTCAGCGCGTGTGCTGTGTGGAGCGGCTGACTGACGGGGCCTCGCAGATCGGGTTCGAGCGCGTGACCGTATCCGCCGTCCTCATTGAGGAAGGCGGCGAGTGCTGTTTCCACGGCGTCCGCACTTCCTTTCAGGAAGTCATGGGCGAACCGCCGCTGTTCCAGGACGCGGGCCGTGAGCCAGATGAACTGCTCGGCACGGTTGAGGGGACTTGTTCCGGTTCCAGCCATGCACCGACCGTAGGACGGCAAGCGCTCTCGGTGAGGCCGGGCGGCCAGGCTGCACTCTCAGGAGCGGGATACTGGTGGCATGCGGTTGACGATTTTCTGGGAACGGATGGCGGACCACTTCGGCGCGGGGTACGCCGACTCCTTCGCGCGCGACCATGTGATGGCCGAGCTCGGCGGGCGCACCGTGCGGCAGGCACTGGACGCGGGGTGGGAGGCCAAGGACGTCTGGCGCGGGGTGTGCGCGGCCGTGGACGTCCCCGCGGACAAGCGCTGAAGCGCGATTCCGGACGGTACGGCGGGCAGGCTGTGGCCGGGGTGCGCGACCTCGTGTCCGTGGAGTAGGCGAGACTTGCTCCGTGGCACCGACAGACGAGACCGCTCAGACCCAGCCGCCCCTCGACCCGCCCGTCCCGCCGGCCGCGCCACCGCACCCGCCGTCCGGCGGCGGGAGCGCCCGCATGCCCGGCTGGCTGCCGCGGGCCATGGTGCTGGCACTGGGGCTCTACGCCTGCTTCCGGCTCGGCAGCTGGGCCTTCGACCAGCTCATCGGTCTGTTGATCAATGTGCTGATCGCCTTCTTCCTGGCGCTCGCGATCGAACCCGCGGTGAGCCGGATGTCGGCCCGCGGCATGCGCCGGGGCTTCGCCACCTTCCTGGTCTTTCTCGGCGTGCTGATCGCCGGCGCCGGCTTCGTCGTGCTGCTCAGCTCGATGCTCGCGGGCCAGATCGTCGACATGGTGGAGGACTTCCCGAAGTACCTCGACTCGGTGATCAACTGGGTCAACCAGACCTTCCGCACAGAGCTCTCCCGCGTCGAGGTGCAGGACAGCCTGCTGCACTCCGACTGGCTCCAGAGGTACGTCCAGAACAGTGCGACGGGTGTACTCGACGTGTCCACCACGGTCCTCGGCGGCCTGTTCCGGCTGCTGACGATCTTCCTGTTCTCGTTCTACTTCGCGGCCGACGGCCCCCGGCTGCGCCGCGCGCTGTGCTCCGTGCTTCCTCCCTCCCGCCAGGCCGAGGTGCTCCGGGCCTGGGAGATCGCGGTCGCCAAGACGGGCGGGTATCTCTACTCGCGCGGGCTGATGGCGCTCATCTCCGGAGTCGCGCACTACGTCCTGCTGCTGGCACTCGGAGTGCCGTACGCACCGGCGCTCGCGGTGTGGGTGGGGCTTGTCTCGCAGTTCATCCCCACGATCGGTACGTATCTGGCGGGCGCCCTGCCGATGCTGATCGCGTTCACCGTCGACCCCTGGTACGCGCTGTGGGTCCTCGGCTTCGTCGTGGTGTACCAGCAGTTCGAGAACTACGTGCTGCAGCCCAAGCTGACCTCCAAGACCGTGGACATCCACCCGGCGGTCGCCTTCGGTTCGGTCATCGCCGGCACGGCTCTGATGGGCGCCGTCGGTGCGCTGATCGCCATCCCGGCCGTGGCCACGCTGCAGGCCTTCCTCGGCGCCTACGTGAAGCGCTACGACGTCACGGACGACCCCCGGGTGCACGGACGCCATCAGTGGCGGCGCGGCGAACCGATGTCCGTGCGGCTGCGCAGGATCTGGCGAGCCCCCGAGGCCGACTCCGAGGGCGGCCAGGGGGAAGGCGACCGGAGGGAAGGCGGCCGTGGAGAGGGCGGCCAGGGGGAGGGAGACGGGCCGCAGGACCCGCGGCCGCGTCCCTGAGCCACGGCGTTCCGTCGGTCCGTTTTGGTCTTTCTTCTCTCACTTTCAGTGCGCTGTCGCATATGCGATCTTCTCACCTGAATGCCCGACTCCGGGGCGCTATCCTGAGGGCGAGCCGGTGCGGCGTGGTGCGCTTGACACCAAAATCGAACATCCATTCTCATGGGATTCCGGCCGGGTTTTCCCGGGCTCGACCGTGGAGTTGTCCACAGGCCGGGAGGACGTCGAGGCCCATTGTCAGTGGCAGGGGTTAGCGTCTTTGACGTGAAGCGATCGACTCAAGCAAATCGGGTGGAACCCATGGCAGGAACCGACCGCGAGAAGGCGCTGGACGCCGCACTCGCACAGATTGAACGGCAATTCGGCAAGGGCGCGGTGATGCGCCTCGGCGAGCGGCCGAACGAGCCCATCGAGGTGATTCCCACCGGGTCCACGGCGCTCGACGTGGCGCTCGGCGTCGGCGGTCTGCCGCGCGGCCGCGTGGTCGAGGTGTACGGGCCGGAGTCCTCCGGCAAGACGACGCTGACGCTGCACGCCGTGGCGAACGCGCAGAAGCTCGGCGGCCAGGTGGCCTTCATCGACGCGGAGCACGCGCTCGATCCGGAGTACGCGAAGAAGCTCGGCGTCGACATCGACAGCCTCATCCTGTCCCAGCCGGACAACGGTGAGCAGGCTCTCGAGATCGTGGACATGCTGGTCCGCTCGGGCGCGCTCGACCTGATCGTCATCGACTCCGTCGCGGCGCTCGTGCCGCGCGCGGAGATCGAGGGCGAGATGGGTGACTCGCACGTGGGTCTGCAGGCGCGTCTCATGAGCCAGGCGCTGCGGAAGATCACCAGCGCGCTGAACCAGTCCAAGACCACCGCGATCTTCATCAACCAGCTCCGCGAGAAGATCGGCGTGATGTTCGGCTCGCCGGAGACCACCACCGGTGGCCGCGCGCTCAAGTTCTACGCCTCGGTGCGTCTGGACATCCGCCGCATCGAGACGCTGAAGGATGGCACCGACGCGGTCGGCAACCGCACCCGCGTCAAGGTCGTCAAGAACAAGGTCGCGCCGCCGTTCAAGCAGGCCGAGTTCGACATCCTCTACGGCCAGGGCATCAGCCGCGAGGGCGGCCTGATCGACATGGGCGTGGAGCACGGCTTCGTCCGCAAGGCCGGCGCCTGGTACACGTACGAGGGCGACCAGCTCGGTCAGGGCAAGGAGAACGCCCGGAACTTCCTCAAGGACAACCCCGATCTCGCCAACGAGATCGAGAAGAAGATCCTGGAGAAGCTGGGCGTCGGAGTCCGGCCCGACGCCGAGCCCGCTGCCGAATCCGGCGTGGACGCGGCAGGCGCGGCGGCTCCGGCCGACGGCGCGGCGAAGCCGGTGTCCGCTCCGGCCGGCAAGACCAAGCCGGCCAAGACGGCGGCGGCCAAGAGCTAGACCGTGACGCGCCGTACGGAGTGGCCGGGCAGCGCTGCCGATTCCGGCGTGGGCCCCGGTCCCGAATTCGCCGCCGGGCAAACGGCCGGATCCGACCATGAGTCCGACGTCTCCCACGGGCCGGCCGTCAGGGCCGGCCGTGGGAGAAGCGCGGCCTCGGGCGCCGGATTCGGTGAGGGGGCGGGGCGTCGTTCCCGCTCCCGTTCCAGGGACAGCGGTTCCCCCTCCTCGTCGAGGGCCGAGAAGGGGGAACCGCGAGACCCGGTCGAGCAGGCGCGCAACATCTGCCTGCGGCTTCTCACCGGGACCCCACGCACTCGCAAGCAGCTCGCGGACGCCCTGCGCAAGCGGGAGATCCCGGACGAGGCGGCCGAAGAGGTGCTGTCGCGCTTCGAGGACGTAGGGCTGATCGATGACGCCGCGTTCGCCGACGCCTGGGTGGAATCCCGGCATCACGGACGCGGTCTGGCCCGCCGCGCGCTCGTCCGTGAGCTGCGCACCAAGGGGGTGGAGTCCGCCGTCATCGACGAGGCAGTGGGGCAGCTCGACTCCGAGCAGGAGGAGGAGACGGCGCGCGAGCTCGTCGCGCGCAAGCTCCGGTCCACCCGGGGCCTGGAGCGCGACAAGCGGCTTCGCCGCCTTGCGGGCATGCTCGCCCGCAAGGGGTACGGGGAGGGCATGGCCCTGCGTGTGGTGCGCCGGGCCCTGGAGGAAGAGGGCGAGGACACGGAAGGGCTGGACGAACCCTTCTGATCGGCATGAGCAGCGGTATCGGTATGAGTAACGGCAACGGCAACGGCAACGCCGGCGTCAGGGACAACGGCTGTGGCGTCGGCGGCGACAGCAGCACACGCCGCGAGCGCAGCGGCACCCTTTGGGCCTGTCCGCCGTCGCCCGCCTGCGCTGTTACTGCCCGGCGCGGGCCGCACGGCTGATGGTGGCGTCGATCAGGGCGAGGGCGTCCGCGGCGGTGCGCCCGGGGTAGCGGTTCCACGGCCCGATCAGCCCGGTCCATCCTTGGGAGCGGAGCTCAGCGATGAGCCAGGCCCCGGCCCGGTCGACGGTGTGCGCCGATCCGTAGCCCAGTCGGTGCGCCGTGAGCATGGCACCGCAGATGCAGCGGGCCCCCCGGGCGTTGCGGAGCCGGTACGGGGTGTTCTGCCAGCCCCATTCGGTCAGGATCTGACGGGCATGGGCGAGATGGACGGAGGGCCGCACCTCCGGCTGTCCGATGCGCCGCCAGGCATGCAGCCGGTCGGGCAGTACCGCACCGAGGCGCCCGGGGAGGGGGCGCTCGCGTGGCGGGGCCGTGGGAAGTGCGCGCACCGTGTCGGCGATGAGCTGATCCACCGGTACGGACAGCAGATCGCGCCAGTCGTCCGACGGCGCGGGACGGTTCTGCTCGCCGCCGGGTGAGACGGGCCCCGGAGGTTCGGGAACGGTCAGGTCCCAGCCTGTGACGATCTGCTGCCATGCCTCCGTGTCATGGAGGCGCGCGGCCTGGGCGTCGAGCTCGTCGGGCGTGAGGGCGGTGGCGGTGGTCGGCATGGGTGCGGGCTCCCCGTCGTAGCGGTGGCGAAGCGATGCCGTAGCGGCGCGATGGAGATGCCGTGGCGGTCCTCGCCGTTGAGGCGAATGTCCGTCCGGTCCGCGGTTCGCTCCACCGGAGCGAGGCCATACGGGTGTGTCGCCACGCATTCCGGGGATAGCGCGGTCCGGGGGAGGCGCGTGCCCGGGCCGGGGATGTGCGTGCCCGGGCATGGTGGAGGGCAAAGTCCGGAACGGGAAGGTTCTGAACGGGGAGTCGGCAACGGGTACGCCGGCAAGGGGGAAGGTTCTGAACGGGGAGTTAGCAACGGGCAGGCCGGCAAGGGGGACGCCCGGCAACGCCCGGCTCGGGGAAGACCCCGGCCCGGCAACGCCCGGCTCGGGGGAAAACCCCCCTACGAAGACGCCGGAACGCTCCAGTGCACAGGCATCTGTGCACAGAGCAGTGTGTGACGCATGCCAGAGAAGCCCGGCGGTACCGAGATCACCGAGCTGGCCGCCCTCAAGGCCCTCGCCCAGCCGCGACGCCAGCAGATCCTTCAGCACCTCACCCTGCACGGCCCCGCGACATCGGCGATCCTCGCCCGTGCCCTGGGCCTGAACACCGGGGCCACCAGCTACCACCTGCGCGAACTGGCCCGGTACGGATTCGTCGCCGACACCGTGCCGCAGGCGCCGGGCGGGGGCCGCGCACGATGGTGGCGGGCCGTGCCCGGTGACCGCAGGTTTCCGCCTCCGTCCCGCCGGACACCCGGGATGCGGCTCGTCATGGACGAGCTGAACCGTCACGCGTACGCCGCCGACCTCGCACTCTTCGAGCGGCTCCAGCGCGAGCGCGGGGCTGCCGGAGACGGCGCGGGGCCCGACGAGTGGGCCGACGCGCATGCGTACTCGCGTGGCTCGCTTCGGCTCACTCTCCCCGAGCTCCAGGAGTTCTTCGAGGCGTACATCGCCCTCATGAACCGCTACAAGCGCCCCGAGTCCGAGACGCCACCGGGCGCCCGCACGGTCCACACCCGGCTGCTGGCCTTCCCGGGACCGGGCGAAGACGTCCATGACCCCTGTGCCGCCCGCACGGATGACAACGAAAGAGAGACGGACGCGTCATGATGCTGCGCTACGCCCTGCGCACGGTCCGCGATCGCAAGGGAGGATTCCTCGGCGCGCTGCTGGCCCTCATGTGCGCCGCCGCCCTCGTCACCGCATGCGGCACTCTTCTGGAGACCGGCCTGCGCGGACGGATCGCCACCGAGCGCTACGCCGCGACCCCGGTCGTCGTCTCCGCGGACCAGAACGTCCACCGGACCACCGTCAAGCACAAGGGCAACGGGAAGACGAAGGTCAAGCACAAGGCCAAGCCCGTCGCCGAGCGTGCCTGGCTGCCCGTCGCCCTGGCCGATCGGCTCCGCACCTTGGAGGGTGTCCGAGCGGTCGTCCCCGAACTGACCTTCCTCGCAGAGCCGTTGTGGATCCGGCCCGAGCATGCTGGCAGCGGCAGCGGCAGCGGCAGCGGCAGCGGCGGCGGCGACCGTGGGAGCGGCCAGGCGTCCGCCCGGCCCGCACCTGCGGGAAGCGGCGACACGCCCTCGTACGGACACTCCTGGGAGTCCGCCCCGCTCACCCCGTTCGCCCTCACCGCCGGCCGCGCCCCCGCCTCGTCCGGCGACGTGGTGATCGACCGGGGTCTCGCCGAACGAAGCGGCCTGGCTCCCGGGGACCGGCTGACCGTGCAGTCCACGCAGGCCCCTCGCACGTACCGTGTCAGCGGGATCGCCGCCCCGCGCGGACACGGCGAACTGCGGCAGCAGACCTCGCTGTTCTTTTCCGGGGCGGAGGCCGAACGCCTTGCCGCCCGCCCCGGCCAGGTCTCCGCCCTGGGCGTGCTTCCCGCCACCGGTACGGACATCGACCAGTTGAAGCAGCAGGTCGTGCGCGCCCTCGACGGCACCACCGCCCAGGTCTCGACGGGGGACGAACGCGGTCCGGTCGAGTTCCTGGATGGAGCGGGCGCCAGGGTCAAGCTGGTCTCCATGGGCGGTGCCATGGGCGGGACCTCGCTGCTGGTCGCGGTTCTCGTGGTGGTCGGAACCTTCGCGCTCTCCATCCAGCAGCGCCACCGCGAACTCGCGCTGTTGCGCACGATCGCCGCCACCTCGCGGCAGATCCGCCGTCTGCTCGGCCGGGAGGCCCTGCTCGTGGGCGCCGTCGCCGGGGTGCTGGGCGCCCTGGCCGGGCTGCCGCTGGCCGCATGGCTGCACAGTCGATTCATCGACATGGGTGTGGTTCCGGCGACGCTGGAGCGGACGGCCGGCATCCTTCCCGCCTGTGCCGCGATCGCCGTCACCCTCCTCGGTGCCTGGGCCGCCGCCCGCATCTCCGGCCGTCGTATCGCCCGCCTCCGCCCGGCCGAGGCCATGGCCGAGTCCGCGGTCGAGCGCCGCCGCCCGGCCCGGGGCAGGATCGCCGCCGGTCTGGTCCTGCTCATCGGCGGCGGGGTGCTCGTCGCGGTACTGAGCATCCTGCGCACCGAGGCCGCCTCGACCCCGGTCACCTTCCTGGCCGTGGTGGTGCTGGCCACGGCGGTGTCGCTGCTCGGCCCGCTCCTGGTCCGGGCCGCCGCGTTCCTCCTGGCGGGCGTGAACCGGGCAGCCGGACACGTCGGCATCCTGGCCACGGCGAACATCCGGGGGAACTCCACCCGGATGGCCTCCGTCGTCACCCCGCTCACCCTGCTCATCGGCATGGCCTGCACCGTTCTCTTCGTCCAGCCCACCCTCGGCGACGCCGCCCTCGCCCAGGCCCGCGAAGGCACCCGAGCCGCCTGGGTGCTGGGCGCGCAGGGGCCCGGCGTGCCGTCGGAAGCCGCGGCGGCCGTGCGGACGACGCCCGGAGTCACCGCCGCCACGGAAGTGGTCCGCACCACCGTCCGGGTCGGGCTCGCCAAGTACCAGGCCCAGGGAGTCACCGCGGCCGGTCTCGCCCGCACCTGGGACCCCGACGTGACGCGCGGTTCCATCGCCGCGTTCAGTGCGGGCTCCCGCTCCGCCGCCATCAGTGAACTGGCCGCCGGACAGCTCGGCCTGCGCCCCGGCAGCGAGCTGAAGCTGCACCTGGGCGACGGCACTCCCGCCACCCTCACGGTCGCCGCCGTCTACCGGCGCGGTCTGGGCTTCGGCGACCTGACGCTGCCGCACGACCTGCTCGCCCGGCACATGGACAATCCCCTGGCCGCGACCGTCCTGGTCGCCGGGGACGCGAGCCGCAGCGAACTGACGGCCGCTCTGCGAAGGTTCCCGGGTGTCGCCGTCGTCGCCCCCGCGACCGCCGACCGGCTCCGGGCGGACCGTCAGCAGGAGAACGCCGAGATCAACCTGCTGGCCATGGGCCTGGTGCTGGCCTTCACTGCCATCGCGGTCGTCAACACGCTTGCCATGTCGGTCTCCGAGCGGCTCAGGGAGTTCGCGCTGCTGAGGCTGGCGGGAGCGACCCGCCGTCAGGTGCTGCGGATGCTCCGCATCGAGGCCCTGTCTGTCCTGGCCGTCGCCACGGCCCTCGGCACCGGTATCGCGCTCGCCGTGCTGACCGCCTTCAGCATCGGCATGACGGGCGGTGCGGAGCCCACCGTGGTGCCGCTGGTGTACGCGATGGTGGTGGGCGCCGCGGCCGTGCTCGCGCTGATCGCCACGGCGCTGCCGGGCAGGATGGCTCTGAGGGCCCGCCCGGTGGAGGCCGTCACGAGCCGGTGAGCGACCACAGCGCGTGCGGCGGGGCTCCCGGTCACACCTCGACCGGTAGCCCCGCTGCGTGCATCAGGTCAGTTCTCGACCGGGAGCCGGCCCGCGCATCAGGTCACACGTCGACCGGGAGCCCCGCCGCGCGCCAGGCCTGGAAACCGCCGACCAGGTCCGTAGCCCGGTACAGCCCGAGCCGGTGCAGCGACTCGGCCGCGAGGCTCGACGCGTACCCCTCGTTGCAGATCACCACCACGCGGAGTCCGTGGCTCACGGCCTCCGCCGCACGATGGCTGCCCTGCGGATCCAGCCGCCATTCCAGCTCGTTGCGCTCGACGACCAGCGCGCCGGGGATCAGCCCGTCCCGCGCCCGCAGCTCCGCGTAGCGGATGTCCACGAGCAGCGCGCCGTCCTCGGCCGCCGCCTTCGCCTCCTGCGGTCCGAGCCGCTCGTACCCGGCCCGGACGCGCTCCAGGAGCCCGTCGATCCCGATCGGGTGGTCGCCGTCCTCGTGCTGCACGCCGCTCACTGCCAGTCCTCCGGACGTTCGGTCTGCTCAAGACGGAGCACCGCGCCGGTGCGGCTGTAGCGCCGGATCTGCGGCAGCGGCGGGTAGTACGCGTGGACGGAGACGGCGTGCTCCGTGGCGGACTCGTTCAGCACCTCGTGGACGTGATGCCGGCCGAACGCCTTGCCCTGACCCGCAGTCAACTCCCGCGACCTGTCGATGCCCTCGGCCAGCTCCAGGGTCTTCCAGCCGTCGGTGGGCAGCCTCGCCGCGAGCGAGTGCTCCTTCAGCGTGCCGGCCGCGGCGAGGAAGGCACCGATCGAGTCGGCGTGGTCGTGCCACCCGGTGCCGGTGCCGGGCGGCCAGCCGATCAGCCAGGCCTCGCTGCCACCGGGCCCGTCGAGCCGGATCCAGGTACGGCCCTCAGGATCGAGGGGGAGCGAGGCGACGAGGGCGGTGTCGGCGGCGGTACGGCGGACGAAGTCGAGCAGTTCCGCAGCGGTCGGGCCGGAGGACGTGCGTACGGGTGGGGCAGGGGAGGAGGAAGCAGACACGGGGACCGTCCTGGGAGTTCGCGTGGATGCCCCTGCCGTGCGTCACAGCGCGCGGCGGAGCAGGAGAAGGCGATTCAGCAGGACGGGCGACACACGCAGCCCGCATAACGGACCAGGTCCATATGGACCCTCCGCCACAGGCGCACATCGGTGTCGGTCATGTTCCGGAGTAGACCATGTGCGCCCGCGGCGGTCAATTGACGTCTGCGGTCCGGTCGGAGCGTACGGAGGCGAGGGCCGCGCCGCCGGCCGCCGCGTCTGCCGCCGCACGGAGCTCCGCCGGCCGGACCCCGCCGAACGACTCCACGAGATGGCCGTCCGGCCTGACCAGCAGCACCGTGTGCGCGGACGCACCCGGGTAACTCTCGGCGACCAGCAGCTCGGCCTTCACCGGGAGGCCGTCGACCGTCTCGACGAGCCGCGGCATGACCCCGGCCCGCATCCAGTGCCGTCGGTCCCAGACCCCGGTACCCGGAGCGACCAGTACCACCAGCAGATGCCCCTGCCCCAGCCGCTCCCGCAGCCGGACGGGCGTTCCGTCCGGCGCGGTGACCCGCACATCGGCGACCGGCGCACCGGGGGGCGTACCCACCGTTGTGTGCGCCTCGGCGCGTGGGGGCGCAAGGGGAGAGTGGGAGTAGGACGGGGGCGCACCGAGGGGGCCGCGGCCCAGATGTCCGTCGGCCAGCAATGAATCGTGCCCCCGTGCGCTCCCCGGGACCAGCGTCCGCAGGCCGCCGCCGCCCCGCAGTATCGGCAGCGACTGGTCGGCGGCGCGCAGCCGGGACGCGACGGCGGCCCGGCGTTCGGCCTGGTAGCTGTCGAGGAGGACCTCGGACGCGCCGTGGTGCCAGGCCAGCGCCAGCTTCCACGCCAGGTTCTCGGCGTCCCGCAGTCCCTCGTCGACCCCCTGGGTACCGAGGGCGCCGAGCAGATGGGCGGCGTCTCCGGCCAGGAACGCCCGCTTCACCCGCCAGCGCCGGGCGAGCCGGTGATGGAGCGTGTAGACGCCGGTGTCCAGCAGTTCGTACGGGGGTGTCTGGCCGCACCAGCCTTCCAGGGTGTCCCGGACCCGCGTGACCAGGGCGTCCGGGGTGACCAGCTCACCGCGCGGCGGCAGCAGCCAGTCCAGCCGCCAGACCCCGTCCGGCAGCGGCCGCGCGGTGACCTCGGCGCCGCCGGTGCGCCATGGCGGGAGGCGGTGCAGTACGGCTTCGCCGGGCCAGGGCAGTTCGGTGCGCAGAGCTGCGACGGCATGCCGCTCAACCGCGGTACGCCCGGGGAACCGGATGTCGAGGAGCTTGCGGACCGTGGACCTCGCCCCGTCGCAGCCGACCAGGTAACTCCCGCGCCACCAGGTCGCACCGGGCTCGCGCGTGTGGACGGTGACCCCGTCGGCGTCCTGCTCCAGGGTGTCGATGCGGCTGAGCCGGCCCGTCTGCACGAGTTCCTGCGCGGCCACGGCGTCCCGCAGCCCTCGCACCAGCGCGTGCTGCGGGATGTGGACGGGGGCTGCCGGCGGACCGCCGGCAGCGGAGCCCTCGCCGAGCGGCAGTTCCCGGACGAGCTGCCTGCGCCGCATCGACCGCCAGCCGGACCAGCGGAGACCTTCGTCGTGGAGCGTCTTGCAACCGAGCCGTTCGACCAGGTCGGCGGTGTCCTCGCGCAGGACGACCGTCCGGGCCGGACGCTTCTCGTCCTTGCCCGGGTCCTCGTCGAGGAGCACGGAGGGCACGCCCTGCGCCGCGAGGGCGAGCGACAGCACCAGGCCCACAGGCCCGGCACCGACGACGATCACCGGGTCCACGGCGCGGCCCCCGCAACACCTGTGGCCGGCCGCGCGCAGGCGCGGGGGAGGAGCGAGGAGGCCGGGGCGGCCCTTGAGGCGGAGGGCGGCGTCGAAGGAGATGCGGCGGCGGAGGCTCGGGGCGCGATCACAGAACGTATGCAACCTACTGGGGGTGCGCGCGTCAAGTGACACCGGGACGCGGCGAGGGGCGGGGGCGCATGCGCCCCCGCCCCTCGCGGACGTCAGATCGACGAGCTGTCAGACGGCGCGTCAGTCATCAGTTTTGCGACGGCGCATCGATCGTCTCCATGTCGCCCCCGGGGCCGGTGGTGACAACCGCGCCCGTGCTCTTCTTCGCGCGCCGCAGCCGTCGCTCGAGCCAGCCGGCGAGCGAGGTGAGCGCGAAGTTCAGCGCGAGGTAGATCACGGCGATGATGGTGAAACACGCGATGGTGTTGGCACCGTAGTTCGCGGCCATCGGCCGGACCGCTGCCAAGAGCTCCGGGAAGCTGAGCACCGCGCCACCGAGCGCGGTGTCCTTGACGATCACCACGAGCTGACTGACGATCGCGGGAAGCATGGCGGTCACCGCCTGCGGCAGCAGCACGAAGACCATGGTCTGGCCTTTGCGCATACCGATCGCCTTGGCGGCGTCCGTCTGCCCCGAAGGGAGAGTGAGGATGCCGGCGCGCACGATCTCCGCGAGCACTGAGGCGTTGTACAGCACCAGGCCCGTCACCACGGCATACAGCAGGCGGGTGTCCGGGGCGAGTTCGGTGTACTCGGAGTACGCCTGGTTCGCGATGACCATCAGAAGCAGCACCGGAATGGCGCGGAAGAACTCCACGACCACCCCGGACGGAATCCGCATCCACCGGTGGTCGGAGAGCCGGCCGATCCCGAAGAGGGCGCCCAGCGGCAGAGCGATGATCAGAGCGAAGAACGCTGCCTTGATCGTGTTCTGGAAACCCGGCCAGATGTACGTCTCCCAAGGCTGGGAGCTGGTGAAGAACGGCTTCCACTTGATCCAGTCGAGCTGGTTCTTGGCAGCGAGGCCGTCGTACACCCACCAGACCACGGCTGCGGCGCCCAGCACGAACAGCACCGTGTAAAGGATGTTGCGCCGCTTGGCGCGCGGCCCCTGGGCGTCGTAGAGGACGGAGCTCATCGCTTCACCGCCACCTTCTTGCTCACCCAGCCGAGGAGGAGGCCGGTCGGGAGGGTCAGGACGATGAAGCCGAAGGCGAAGATCGCAGAGATCAGAATCAGCTGGGCCTCGGCCTCGATCATGCCCTTCATCAGGTACGAGGCTTCCGCGACCCCGATCGCGGAAGCGACAGTGGTGTTCTTCGTCAGTGCGATGAGGACGTTGGACAGTGGATTGACCACCGACCGGAATGCCTGCGGAAGAATGATCAGCCGCAGCACCTGGCCAAAGCTCAGGCCGAGGGCCCGCGCCGCCTCTGCCTGGCCTACCGGCACCGTGTTGATGCCGGATCGCAGGGCCTCGCACACGAACGCGGCGGTATAGGCAACGAGGGAAAGGACCGCGAGCCGGAAGTTGATGTCCTTGATGTCGCTCGCACCGAGGCTGATGGCCAGCGTCGAGTACAGGCCGAGCGAGGAGAACATGATGATCACGGTCAGCGGAATGTTCCTGACCACGTTCACGTAGCCCGTGGCGAAGCCGCGCATCAGGGGGACCGGGCTGACCTTCATGCCGGCCAGCAGCGTTCCCCATATGAGGGAGCCGAGGGCGGAGTAGACGGTGAGCTGCACCGTCACCCAGAACGCCCCAAGCAGGTCGTAACCTTCAAGAAAGTCGAACACGATCTCCCGCGCTTCCGCGTGTAGGAGGGCACGGCGCGCCGCCGTCAGTGGCGGCGCGCCCGGTCAGCCCTGCTTCACTTGACGACGTCGCCGATCTTCGGCGCCTCTTCGTTCTTGTAGCCCGCCGGACCGAAGTTGGCGTCCACGGCCTTCTTCCACGAACCGTCCGAGACCATCTTGGTCAGCGCGTCGTTGATCTTCTTCTTGAGGTCGGCGTCGCCCTTCTTCAGGCCGATGCCGTAGTTCTCGTTGGTCATCTTGAAGCCGGCCAGCTTGAACTTGCCCTTGTTGGCGTCCTGCGAGGCATAGCCGGCCAGGATGCTGTCATCCGTGGTCAGCGCGTCGATGACCTTGTTCTCCAGGCCGGTCAGGCACTCCGAGTAGCCGCCGTACTCCTGGAGCTGGGCCTTCGGGGCCAGCTTGTCCTTGACGTTCTTCGCCGAGGTCGAGCCGGTGACCGAGCAGAGCTTCTTGTTGTTCAGGTCCTCGGGCGACTTGATCGAGGTGTCGTCCGCGCGGACCAGGATGTCCTGGTGGGCGAGCAGGTACGGGCCCGCGAAGTCGACCTTCGCCAGACGCTCGTCGTTGATCGAGTAGGAGGCGGCGATGAACTTCACGTCACCGCGCGAGATCGCCGTCTCACGGTCGGCGCTCTTGGTCTCCTTGAACTCGATGTCCGCGGCGTCGTAGCCCAGTTCCTTGGCGACGTACGTGGCGACATCGACGTCGAAGCCGGTGTACTTGCCGTCCGGGGTCTTCAGGCCGATACCCGGCTGGTCGATCTTGATGCCGATCGTGATCTTCTTGCCGCCGCCCGAACCGGACGCGTCGTCCTTGTCGTCGGAACCACAGGCGGTGGCGGTCAGGGCGAGGGCGAGCACGGCGGCCGAGGCGGCGGTGACCTTACGAAGCTGCATGGTGAATTTCCCTAGAGTTGACGCGATGTGAGTGATCGGCCGGTCCGGAGACCGGCGCCGAAGGCTCCATCAGTGGTGAAGGATCTTCGACAGGAAGTCCTTGGCCCGGTCACTGCGCGGGTTGCTGAAGAACTGGTCGGGCGTGGCCTCTTCGACGATCTTCCCGTCCGCCATGAAGACGACGCGGTTGGCCGCGGAGCGGGCGAAGCCCATCTCGTGGGTGACGACGACCATGGTCATGCCGTCGCGGGCGAGCTGCTGCATGACCTCCAGCACCTCGTTGATCATCTCCGGGTCGAGCGCGGAGGTCGGCTCGTCGAAGAGCATGACCTTCGGGTCCATCGCCAGCGCCCGCGCGATCGCCACACGTTGCTGCTGGCCGCCGGAGAGCTGGGAGGGGTACTTGTCGGCCTGGGTCCCGACGCCCACCCGGTCGAGCAGTGAACGCGCCTTGTCCTCGGCAGCCTTCTTGTCCGTCTTGCGGACCTTGAGCTGGCCGAGCGTCACGTTCTCGAGCACCGTCTTGTGGGCGAAGAGATTGAACGACTGGAAGACCATGCCGACATCGGCACGCAGCCTCGCCAGCTCCTTGCCCTCCGCGGGCAACGGCTTCCCGTCGATCGAGATCGCGCCCGAGTCGATCGTCTCCAAGCGGTTGATCGTGCGGCACAGCGTGGACTTACCGGACCCGGAGGGCCCGATGACGACCACGACCTCGCCGCGGGCGATCGTCAGGTCGATGTCCTGGAGCACATGCAGCGCGCCGAAGTGCTTGTTGACGTTGCTCAGCACGACCAGGTCGTCGCCGGCCGCGGGTGCAGCGTCCTCGGCGCCCTTGGTCACTGAAACTCCGCTCATCGGCTTAATGCTCCGTCCTCCTCGGTTGGGAAGGACCTTAGTGACGCAGTGCGACCAGCGTCATTACATCTGAGCGGAAATTGAGCATAACGATCCGGCTGCAACCGGACACTCCGTGTGAACGGGGCGCCTTTCAGTGCCCCGGGGCGTACCGGGTGCATAACGGAAACCTGGATGCAACAGGCGCGCACTTGACTGGCCCCCCGTCATCGGGGTGGATGCTCTGGTACACCCTGACGTGAAACGCCCCGGTACGGGGAAGTAACGGGAGGCGTACGCGACCGTACAGACAGCCCGCACGAGGAGGAAGAGGGGGCCCATGAGACTCCTGCTCGTCGAGGACGACAACCACGTCGCCGCCGCCCTGTCCGCGATCCTCGCCCGGCACGGCTTCCAGGTGGTCCACGCCCGCAGCGGCGAGGAGGCCCTCCAGGCGCTCCTTCCCACCGAGACCGAGCCCTTCGGTGTCGTACTCCTCGACCTCGGCCTGCCCGACCAGGACGGCTACGAGGTCTGCGGGAAGATCCGCAAGCGCAGCTCCGTACCTGTGATCATGGTGACCGCCCGGGCCGACGTCCGCTCACGGATCCACGGGCTCAACCTCGGCGCCGACGACTACGTGACCAAGCCGTACGACACCGGTGAGCTGCTCGCCCGTATCCACGCCGTCAGCCGGCGCAAGGCGGGGCCCGAGGACACCGCGCCCACGCCCGCCGCCGCCCTGCGCCTGGGCCACGTGCACATCGAGCTGCCGACCCGCCGGGTCAGCGTCGACGGGAGCGAGGTCCAGCTCACCCGCAAGGAGTTCGACCTCCTCGCGCTGCTCGCCCAGCGACCCGGTGTGGTGTTCCGCCGGGAACAGATCATCAGCGAGGTGTGGCGTACGAGTTGGGAGGGGACAGGGCGCACCCTGGAGGTCCATGTCGCCTCCCTGCGCTCCAAGCTGCGGCTGCCCGCCCTGATCGAGACCGTGCGCGGGGTCGGCTACCGACTCGTCGCGCCGTCCGCGTAGAGGCGTACGTTCCCGTTGCGCACCCGGCTGCTCCCGCTGCTCATCGTCCTCATGGCGGGCGTCCTGCTCGCCCTCGGCTTCCCGCTGGCCGTCAGCGTGGCCGCGGCCCGGCAACAGGGCGTCGTGATCGACCGGATCGACGACACGGCACGCTTCGCCGCCCTCGCCCAGTTCATCACCGAACGCACCAGCGGCTACGACGAACGGCGCCGCACGCTCCAGGGCGAGTTGGAGACGTACGACGCCGTGTACGGCATCAGGGCCGGCGTCTTCTACCGCGATGACACCGCCATGGCCAAGGCGCCCGCGTCCTGGCGGCTGCCCGACGAGGGCGAGGGCCGCGAGGCGTTCAAGGAGGCGCTGCTCGGCCGTCGCAGCCACGACCCGCCCCAGGTCTGGCCCTGGCAGGACGGCCGGGTGGTCGTCGCCTCGCCCGTCGTGCGGGACGGCGACGTGATCGCCGTCGTCGTCATCGACTCGCCCACCGACCAGATGCGTGCGGCCACGCTCCGCGGCTGGCTGGTGATCGCCGCGGGGGAGGTGATCGCGATGCTGGTGGCCGTCGGTGCCGCGAACCGGCTCACCGGCTGGGTGCTGCTGCCCGTGCGGACACTCGACGCCGCCGCCCACGACATCGCCGTCGGGCGCATGCGGTCCAGGGTGGCGGCCTCCGGCGGTCCCCCGGAACTCAGGCGTCTGGCCCGGTCGTTCAACGAGATGGCCGACAACGTCGAGGACGTGCTGGAGCAGCAGCGCGCCTTCGTGGCCGACGCCTCCCATCAGTTGCGCAATCCCTTGGCCGCCCTGCTGCTGCGGATCGAGCTCCTCGCTCTCGAACTCCCCGAGGGCAACGAGGAGATCGCCTCCGTGCGTACGGAGGGCAAACGCCTCGGGCAGGTTCTCGACGACCTGCTCGACCTGGCCCTGGCCGAGCACGCCGACGCCGATCTGCAGCTCACGGACATCGGCGCCCTGAGTGCCGAACGGGTCGCGTCCTGGCGGCCGGTGGCCGAGGAGAGGGGCGTACGGCTGCGGGCGGACGGTATGGGGGCCGTCACCGCCTGGGCGGACCCCATCGCCCTGTCCAGCGCACTCGACGCGATCATCGACAACGCCCTCAAGTTCACCCCGCGCGACGAGGAGGTCCGGGTCACGGTCGCCTCCGACAGCGCGTGCGTCACCGTCGTCGTCGCGGACGGCGGACCGGGACTCACCGAGCAGGAGATGGAGCGCGTGGGCGACCGGTTCTGGCGCAGCTCCCAGCATCAGAACGTACGGGGGTCGGGGCTCGGCCTTTCCATCTCCAAGGCGCTCCTCGCCGCGAGCGACGGCTCGCTGTCCTGCACACGGAACGAACCGCACGGGCTGCGCGTGACGGTCTCGGTCCCGCGCAACGGGCCGCAGGGCTGAGGAGGGTCGAGGAGGGTCGAGGAGCCGGGGCCGCCGGGGTCCGGTCCCCGGGCCTGACCGGTCGGTGGCTGCCCCTTAGGGCTTGACCGAGTGGGGTGGCTACTTCTCAGGGCCTGACCGGGCGGTGGCGGCGCCTCAGGGCTTGACCGAGCGGTAGTACCGCTTGGCCCCTTCGTGCAGCGGCAGCGGATCCGTGTAGATTGCCGTCCGCAGGTCCACCAGCTGTGCGGCGTGCACCTCGCGGCCGATCCGGTCCCTGCTGTCGATCACGGTACGCGTGAACGCCTCCGTCATCGCGGCGCTGGTGCGGTCCGTGGTCACCAGCACATTGGCGACCGCCACCGTGGGAACGGCCTGTCCCTGCTGGGCGTTGCGGTAGGCGTCGGCCGGCATCACGGCCGAGCGGTAGAACCGGGTGGATCCTCCGGCTGCCTGGAGCTGCCTGATGAGCGGATCCTCCAGCGGAACCAGCCGGATCGAGAACCGGGCCGAGAGATCCGCGACCGCTGTGGTCGGCAGTCCGCCGGACCAGAAGAACGCGTCGAGCCGGCCGTCCTCCAGCAGCTTCGGCATCGTGTCGATGCCCGCGGGCACGGCCGTCACATCGGCGACGGGGTCCAGGCCCGCAGCCGTCATCAGCCGGTCGGCCACCAGCCGTACCCCCGACCCCGGCTGTCCGACCGCGACGGTCTTGCCCCGCAGGTCCGCGACCTTGCGGATGTCCGAGCCGCGCTCCACGACCAGCTGTATGTAGTCGTCGTACAGGCGGACACAGCCGCGCAGCCGGTCGGCGCCCGGCTTGCGGTCCCGGAGGTACGTGGCGACGGCGTCGGTGGTGGCGATGGTGAAGTCGGCCTTGCCCGTCGCCACCCGGGCGATGTTCTGCTGCGAGCCCTCGCTGGTCTGGAGCCGTATCGACACCTCGGGAAGATCCTTCGCGAGCGCGCCCTCGAGCCGCTCGCCGTAGCGCTGGTAGACGCCGCTGCGCACCCCGGTGCTGAACGTCAGCGTCCCGTTCGGCGCCGGGTCCCCGAGCGGGAGCAGCCACCAGAGCAGCAGTCCGAGCACGACGACGAGGGCGGCGCCCGCCCGCAGCGAGCGACGCCGGCCGATACGGGACAGAGCCGGGAGCATGGCGGCGATCCTGCCAGGTGGTTCCCGGCCCTGGCCAGGGGCGCCGTCGGATCTCACAGTCCGCCGCGGCGGCCGGTGCGCGGTCCGCAAGCCGCCCGCGGCGGGAGGTGTCCGCGCAGCACCTACCCTTGTCCCATGAGCAGCGGCAACCGGAGCGAAGCAGTGGACGTCAGAAAAAGCTATGAGGTGCGCACCTACGGGTGCCAGATGAACGTCCACGACTCCGAGCGGCTGTCGGGACTCCTGGAGGACGCCGGCTACGTACGGGCGCCCGAAGGATCCGACGGCGACGCCGACGTCGTCGTCTTCAACACCTGCGCGGTGCGGGAGAACGCCGACAACAAGCTCTACGGCAACCTCGGCCGGCTCGCCCCGATGAAGACGAAGCGCCCCGGGATGCAGATCGCGGTCGGCGGCTGCCTCGCGCAGAAGGACCGCGACACCATCGTCCAGCGGGCCCCCTGGGTCGACGTCGTCTTCGGTACGCACAACATCGGCAAGCTGCCCGTGCTGCTGGAGCGCGCCCGGATCCAGGAGGAGGCGCAGATCGAGATCGCCGAGTCCCTGGAGGCGTTCCCCTCGACGCTCCCCACCCGCCGCGAGTCCGCGTACGCCGCCTGGGTCTCCATCTCCGTCGGCTGCAACAACACCTGCACCTTCTGCATCGTCCCGGCGCTGCGCGGCAAGGAGAAGGACCGCCGGACCGGCGACATCCTGGCCGAGATCGAGGCCCTGGTCGCCGAGGGCGTCTCCGAGATCACCCTCCTCGGCCAGAACGTGAACGCGTACGGCTCCGACATCGGCGACCGCGAGGCCTTCTCCAAGCTGCTGCGCGCCTGCGGGCGGATCGAGGGACTGGAGCGCGTCCGCTTCACCTCGCCGCACCCGCGCGACTTCACCGACGACGTCATCGCGGCCATGGCCGAGACGCCGAACGTGATGCCGCAGCTCCACATGCCGATGCAGTCCGGATCGGACACGGTCCTGAAGGCGATGCGGCGCTCGTACCGGCAGGAACGCTTCCTCGGCATCATCGACAAGGTGCGGGCCGCGATGCCGGACGCCGCGATCTCCACCGACATCATCGTCGGCTTCCCCGGGGAGACCGAGGAGGACTTCGAGCAGACCATGCACGCGGTCCGTGAGGCGCGCTTCGCCAACGCCTTCACCTTCCAGTACTCCAAGCGCCCCGGTACCCCCGCCGCCGACATGGACGGGCAGATCCCCAAGGAGGTCGTCCAGGAGCGCTACATGCGCCTGTCCGCCCTCCAGGAGCAGATCTCCTGGGACGAGAACAAGAAGCAGGTCGGCCGCACGCTGGACGTCATGGTCGCGGAGGGCGAGGGCCGCAAGGACGGCGCGACCCACCGCCTGTCCGGCCGCGCTCCCGACAACCGCCTGGTCCACTTCACCAAGCCGGACCAGGACGTCCGGCCCGGCGACGTGGTGACCGTCGAGATCAGCTACGCCGCCCCGCACCACCTGCTGGCCGAGGGCGCGCCCCTCGGGGTCCGGCGGACCCGTTCGGGGGACGCCTGGGAGAAGCGCACCGCGGCCGCGGCCGCCAAGCCGGCGGGCGTCATGCTCGGCCTGCCCGGAATCGGCGCCCCGGCGCCGCTGCCCGCCACCTCGGCTCCGGGCTGCGGCTGCGACTGACGGCGTTGTAGGGGCCGCGCGTGGTGTGCCTGCGGTGGGCCGTGCTCCGGTGCTGCTGCTCGGCTCCGGGCTGAGACTGGCGGCGCTGTAAGGTCCGCGCGTGGTGTGCCCGTGGCGGGCTGTGCTCCGGGGCTACTGCTCGGCTCCGGGCTGCGGCTGCGGCCGACGGCGCTGTAGGGGCCGCGCGTGGTGTGCCTGCGGTGGGCCGTGCTCCGGGGCTCCTGCTCGGCTCCGGGCTGAGACTGACGGCGCTGTAAGGTCCGCGCGCGGTGTGCCCGCGGCGGGCCAGTACGCTGCCCCTCATGCTTGTCGCCGCCGCAGTCTGCCCCTGCCCGCCGCTGCTGGTCCCCGAGGTCGCCGCCGGTGCCGCGCCCGAGCTCGACGGAGCGAGGACCGCGTGCACCGATGCCCTCGGGGTCCTCGCGGCCTCCCGGCCCGATCTGCTGATCGTGATCGGCCCGGCCGGTCCTGCGGGCCGCGGTACGCACCCCGAGGGCGCCACCGGGGGCTTCCAGGAGTTCGGTGTGGACCTCGGCGTACGGCTGGGGCGGGACGTGGGGACCGCCACGGTCGCCGAGCGCCCGCTCGCGCCGTCGCTCGCGGTCGGCGCGTGGCTGCTGTCCCGTGCCGGATGGGCGGGCACCCCGGTCGAGGCGCTCGGTGTCGGTGAGGGGCTGGAGACCGCCCGCTGCACGGAGACGGGGCGCTCCCTGGCCTCCCGCGCGGACCGGGTCGCGCTGCTGGTGATGGGTGACGGCAGTGCCTGCCGCACCCTGAAGTCGCCCGGCTACCTGGACGAGCGAGCGGCAGGGTTCGACGCGGAGGCCTCGCGGGCGCTGGGGGCGGCGGACACGGGCGCGCTCATCGCCCTGGACGAGGCGCTGGCGTACGAGCTCAAGGCCGCGGGCCGCGCGCCCTGGCAGGTGCTCGCGGGCGCTGCCGAAGGGGCCGGGCTGGACGGGCGGCTGCTCTACGACGACGCGCCGTACGGCGTGGGCTACATGGTCGCGGCCTGGGCCTGACCTTCTCCCGGAGCCGGGACAGCGACCCTTGCCGGGAACCGGACAGCGCGACGGCCGTGGAGCGGTACCGCTCCACGGCCGTCGTCGTGCGGTCCTGCCGGTCCGGTGTCAGGAAGCCGGAGGCGGCGGGGTGCTGCCCGGAGCGGGCGGCGTTCCGCCCCCGTCCTTCTGGGCCAGCTTGTCGACCGCTCCCTTGGCCTTCTGCGTACCGGACACGATCTTGTCGCTGTACTTGCCCTTGGTCTTCGCGTCCACCGTGCGCGCGGCCTTGTCGAGCCCCTGGTCGATCTTGTCCCCGTGCTGCTGCGCGAGGTCGCTCACCTTGTCCTTCGCCGGGCTCAGCTTCGCCTTCAAATTGTCCATGAAGCCCATCGGACACCTTCTCTGCTCGGGGGCCTGCGTGCGCGTGCTCTCTCCGGTCCCGATACCCGCCGCGCCGCCCCGTACTCTCCCGGCCGCGGTATCGGCGGCGCTGGGAAGACAAACGGCGGAACCATGAGAAACCACCCATATGGAGACACCATTTTACTCGGCGGTGCGTGACGACGCGCACACCCCGCGGTCTCTTCCTCGCCCATTCGGGAACGGCCCCGAGGTTTGCGAGACTGTGGCGGTGAGAAGTTCAGCTCCCGCACCGCGGGTCATCGCCGTCGTCGGTCCCACCGCAGCCGGAAAGTCCGACCTGGGGGTGTTCCTCGCTCAGCAGCTCGGGGGCGAAGTGGTCAATGCCGACTCCATGCAGCTCTACCGGGGGATGGACATCGGCACCGCCAAGCTGACCCCCGCCGAGCGCGGCTCCGTGCCCCACCGGCTGCTGGACATCTGGGACGTCACCGAGACCGCCAGCGTCGCGGAGTACCAGCGACTGGCCCGCGCGGAGATCGACCGGCTGCTCGCCGAGGGCCGCACACCCGTCCTGGTCGGCGGTTCGGGCCTGTACGTGAAGGGCGCGATCGACGCCCTGGAGTTCCCCGGTACGGACCCCGCCGTCCGCGCCGCCCTGGAGGCGGAGCTGGCCGAGCGTGGCTCGGGAGCCCTGCATGCGCGGCTGGCCGCTGCCGACCCGGAGGCGGGCCGCGCCATCCTGCCGAGCAACGGCCGGCGCATCGTGCGGGCCCTGGAGGTCATCGAGATCACCGGCAAGCCGTTCACCGCCAACCTTCCCGGCGACGACGCGGTGTACGACGCCGTCCAGATCGGGGTCGACGTGGCGCGCCCCGAACTCGACGAGCGCATCGCCGTGCGCGTCGACAGGATGTGGGAGGCCGGGCTCGTGGACGAGGTGCGCGACCTGGAGGCGCGCGGGCTGCGCGAGGGCCGCACCGCCTCCCGTGCGCTCGGCTACCAACAGGTGCTCACCGCCCTGGCCGGCGACTGCACGGAGGACGAGGCGCGGACCGAGACCGTGCGCGCCACCAAACGCTTCGCGCGCCGCCAGGACTCCTGGTTCCGCCGCGACCCGCGCGTCCAGTGGCTGAACGGTGCCGTGGAACACCGCAGGGAACTCCCGGGCGAGGCGCTGGCGTTGGTCGAACGAGCGGTTACCGCCTGATCGCGGGTTCGTCCCGGCCGGGGGTGCCGGCCGGTTCCGTGGTTGAGCCACGACGCGGGTCGGAACCCGGCGGTGAAGGCTGGAAGCGGCGACGACGCCGCAGTGGGTCCGGCGCCGGACCAGTCACGGCGGCCCGGGCAGGCCGGTGCCATGAGCGGCCCGGTCGGCGGCGCCGTCCGGCCGCCGGTGACCGTGACCCCCGAGGGCGGTGGCGGCGCTCGTGTCCCTTGTGGGGGCCTATGGGGTTCTGCGGACGTGGGAGCTGTCGGCGTCGACGAGGGCGCCGTCCGCTCCGGTCGGCATGATCTCCGGAATCTGTGCGCCGTGCTGATCGACCAGGGTGGAGTGGGTCTCGTCGGGAGCGAACGCGTTCCGTTCTCCCCATTGCCTGAGCGTGAGGATGGCGGGGAAGAGGTCGCGGCCGACGTCGGTGAGGACGTACTCCTGGCGGCGGCCCGACGCAGCGGTGCGCTGGACGAGGAGCCCGTGGGCGACGAGCTTGCGGAGCCGGTCGCTGAGGATGTTGCGGGCGATGTCGGTGCGCCGCTGGAACTCGGTGAACGAGCGTGCCCCGTCCATTGCGTCGCGGATGACGAGCAGGCTCCATTTGTCGCCGACGAGGTCGAGGGTGCGGGCGACGGGACAGGTGGGGTCGGTCCACTCGGGGTTCGGCGAACGCGTGGTGGTCCGTGGCATGACGCCTCCCAAGGAGTTGCGAATTGAAACCATCTTGCCGTACCTTCAAATCAGTTGCATTTTGCTACTGATTGGATCTGCTCTGATGACCGCATGGCGGCGTTTGGTGCTCGCGATGGTGTGTGGGGTCGCTGTGGCGAGCATCTATGCCGCGCAGCCGGTCCTGGAACCGATGGGCCACGATCTCGGAGTACCGCCGGGACTCACCGGCTGGATCGTCGCGGCCGGCCAGTTCGGCTATCTGGCGGGGCTGGTTCTCCTGGTGC
Organism: Streptomyces sp. NPDC091416; assembly: GCF_044756845.1. Lineage (NCBI taxonomy): Bacteria > Bacillati > Actinomycetota > Actinomycetes > Kitasatosporales > Streptomycetaceae > Streptomyces > Streptomyces sp. NPDC091416. The sequence goes on along the minus strand of NZ_JBIVTU010000013.1, from coordinate 229,065 downwards.
CCCTCGGCGATGTGGTCGACCGGCGCCGGCTCATCGCCGCGCACCTCGTGATGACAGCGGCGGGCATGACCCTGACGGCGTCGGCGTCAGCCTCCTGGGTGGCGTTCTCCGGCATCGCGGCGGCCGGAATGTTCGCGGTCGTGGTGCAGACCGCGGTCGCCTACGCCGCGTCCGTCTCCGTGCCCGCCGAACGCGGACGCAACATCGGCGTGGTGACCGCGGGCGTCGTGGTCGGCATCCTGGGTGCGCGGGCCGTCTCGGGCGCCCTTGCCGAGGCATGGGGCTGGCGCAGCGTCTACGCCGTGCTCGCCGTACTGTCGCTCGCGCTCGCGGCTCTCGTCCTGCTCGTACTGCCGCCGGAAGAGCGCCGCAGCAGGCCCACGGGAAACGGGCGGGCCGTCTCCTCGCTCGGCGGACTGTTCGGGCAGCGCCTGTTCCTGAGCCGCGGGCTCATCGCCTTCTTCCTGTTCGCGTCGTTCGGGACCCTGTGGAGCGGGCTGTCCCTGCCGCTGACGGACGCACCCTGGCAACTGGGTGAGAGCCAGATCGGCCTGTTCGGCTTCGTCGGCCTCGCCGGCGCACTCGGCGCGGCGCGGGCCGGCCGATGGGCGGACGCGGGGCGGGCTGCGCCGGTCACCGGCCTCGCACTCGCCCTGCTCATCCTCGCGTGGGCGGCCATTGCTCAACTGCCGTGGTCGCTGTGGATGCCCATCGTCGGAATCGTGCTGCTCGACTTCGCGGTCCAGGCGGTTCACGTGAGCAATCAGCACCTGCTCACGACGGCTCACCCGGACCGCATCAGCAGCGTCATCGGCGCGTACATGGTGTTCTACTCACTCGGCTCCGCCCTCGGCGCGGCCACTACCACCGCCGTCTACGCCGCTCATGGCTGGACGGGTTCCAGCCTCCTGGGCGCCGGGTTCGCCGCCTGTGCACTGGCCGTCTGGGCGGCCGACCGACGACTGTCCCGCAGCGGCCCGAACGGATCCGCGCGCCGCCCGCTCTCCTGGAACGCGTCCGTCGCCCCGCAGGCCTCGGTACCCCCGTCGTCGAACAGCTCGTCACAGCAGTCCTCCTGAACGAGCATCGAACCCGGCGGCCGGACACACTCCGTCAACTCCGGGCCGCGACGCGACGCCCCGCGCCACGCACTCACCGAGCACCTGCCAGATGTCCGCCGTGAGACCCTGCCCGAACCGCGCGACGTCCTCCATGCAGCCAATTGCCCCTGAAGAGCACGGCCAGGGATCGCGATCACATGGCCGTGCGCGGTCAAAAGTGCCAAGGACGCCGCGTCGTCGCCCCCCGGGTACAACGGGGCACGGCGGGGCACGACCTCATTGCTGTGGCTCAAGGAAGAGCGACCCGCCTTGGCCCGCCGACTGATCGAAGGAAGCGAGTCACGTCTTCACGCGAAGGCCGACTCGTGCCCCGAGACCCCGCGCGGGCTACGCAGGCCACCCATCCCCGATGCTGTCCGAGTGATCAGCCTTCCAGCCAGTCTCCGGGCACCGAGTTGCGCAGCTGGTCGAGGGCCTTGCCCGTCCGGGCCCGCACGTTCAGGCAGAAGCCGTCCAGCTCACGTATCAGGACATCGGCGTCGGCGAACCACCGGACGTCGCGTCCCACGGTCGGCAGCTCGCGAAACCGCCCCACCAAACCGGCCTCCTCGGCGTCACCCTCCAGGAAGTCGGTGAACCCGGCCCCGAACAGCACCGCTTCGGACATGACCATATCGATGCAGGCCACCGTCAGACTCGACTCCCAGGCTTCCCATCGCTCCTGGGACTTGTCGGCGAGATCCGAGCGCATCACGGTGCCGGGATCGTCATGGTCCAGGTCCTCCAGCAGGACACCCCAGGTGGCGGCACCCTGATTCTCCACCCGGTACACCAGCGCACCGTCGACCACGTGCAACTCGTCGGGCCCGAGCAGGGTGTCGTGATTGCTGATGAGGTCGGTCCGCCGCCCGAGCAGCAGGTATGCCTCGCGAAGTGCCGCGGGCAGGACCAGGCCCAGCCTCCGCTCGGCCGCCTCCACCTCCGCCACGCTCCAACCGTCCCCCGGCCGCAGCGGCTGCTGCCAGTAGGCCGCGAAGTCGGCGACGAATCGCCAGGCCTCCGCACGGTCGTGCAGTGCTGCGGACAGCCGGGTGTGCATGTCGAAGACCTCGTTCATGCCCGCACCTTACGGCGGGGCACTGACACCACCCGTTCGACGGCGGGGCGTCACAGGGCAAGCTCAGCGCGACTCCTGCCCGACCGCCTTCAGCGATTACGTGTCCGCTGCCCGCTGTCAGCTGCCCGCCTCTGACACCGGGCGTGCCCAGGTCGCTTCGGGGCTGTCCGGGTCGCGGCGGACAGCCTGCCCGGGGCAGGGACCCGCAAGCCAGTTGCCGACGGTTCCGCGCTGTCCCGGCCGAAGGCTCCTTGCTGCGGCCGTGCCCGAGCCGGCTGCTTCCGCTGAGAAGTCAGGACCACCGCATTCCCTCAGGCGCCCGAAGGCGTCGGCGGAGCGGATCACCACCACAGCCACGAGCGGTCGCAGTCACGGTGGGGAATGTGCCGGGCGCCTTCGTGGGCGGCGGCGGTTGCGAGGTGGGCCGCATGCCTCGTTTCCGTCAGGCGTTCCGTGCCGAGGGTCGTCCGCTGTTCGGCGAGGCTTCTGGGGATGGCGTTGCGGGCCGTGCGGAGCTCGGTGAGACCGCCGATGGGGCGGCGTCCTGGGTGGGGAAGCCGGACTCCTCGGCCTGCTTGTCACGGGTGTTGCGGAACCGGATCGCGCGGCGGCGCGGGGCAGCCCGATGGCGGCCGGCATTCGCAGGTTCTGAAAGGGCTCCCCACACCCCGCGCAAGCTTGTTCGACGCGATTCAGACGATTCTTCTTCGGGGCGGCCGCAACCCGTCAATCGGGCGCTGACCTGGGGCTATTGCTGAGCCCTTGCTGACTCGCCGGCCAGCAGCAGGCGCCTGACCTGCATAAACCCCAAAGCGGGGCTATAACAGCCTGATCACGTGATGGCATCGGGAAGCCCTGCCCGTCATTTCGGCGACCTGCGGCGTGCCATCATCGAGCATCGATCGATCAGTGGAGTCCGAGTTGGGAGGGCGCGTGGCGATGGAGGCCGGCCCTCGCGACACCGAGCAGGACGCACCGGACACGCGGCACGAAGCAGGACGTCTGAGCCCCGACGGGCCCGATGAGCTCGCCGTGACCCCCGAGGTCGAGGTGGAGCTGCGTCCGGCCCGCCGGATGCGCATCTGGCAGCTCGCGCCGATCGTCATGCTGGCCGCGCTGGGATCGCTGATGTTCGCCTTCCCGCTCGCGTTCGAGGTGGGCGACGGCGGGCCGGTGGTCGCCATGCTGGGGCTGCTGATCAGCTGCTGCGCCGCGGGCTGGGGCATGATGGCCGCCCGCCGCGTCGGGCACACCTGGCCGGGCCTGCCGTCCCGGGGTTCCGGGGAGCGGGCCGACTGGCGGGTGATCGCGCTGTACGTGGCGGTGTGCGCCGTCCTGGTCGCGCTGGCCGTCTGGCGCGTCGCCCGGCTGCGGGGCTGAGAGAGCGGCTCGGCGCCTCTGCCGCCCGGCGGGCCGGTTCGCCGCGCTGTCGGTGCGGACTCGTACAGTTGTCCTGTGACCATCTCGCAGATCGCCTTCCTCAAGGGCCACGGCACCGAGAACGACTTCGTGATCGTTCCCGACCCCGACAACGCCATCGACCTGCCCGCGTCCCTCGTCGCCGTGCTCTGCGACCGGCGCGCCGGTATCGGCGGCGACGGCCTGCTGCACGTCGTGCGGTCCGCCGCCCACCCCGAGGCGCAGGCCATGGCGGACGAGGCCGAGTGGTTCATGGACTACCGCAACGCGGACGGCTCGGTCGCGGAGATGTGCGGCAACGGCGTGCGGGTCTTCGCCCGCTACCTGCAGCACGTCGGCGCGGTGGTGGAGGGCGACCTCGCGGTGGCCACCCGCGGCGGAGTGAAGAAGGTGCACCTCGCCAAGAACGGCGACGTCACCGTCTCGATGGGCCGCGCCCTGCTTCCCGGCGACGGCGTCACCGTCACCGTCGACGGCCGCAGCTGGGGCACCCGCAACGTGAACATGGGCAACCCGCACGCCATCGCGTTCGTCGACGACCTGGCGCACGCCGGCGACCTGTTCCGCGAGCCGTCCTTCGCGCCCGCCGCCGTCTATCCCGACGGGGTCAACATCGAATTCGTGGTGGACCGCGGGCCCCGGCACGTAGCGATGCGGGTCCACGAGCGAGGCTCGGGGGAGACCCGCTCCTGCGGCACCGGCGCCTGCGCCGTGGCCGTCGCCGCGGCCCGCCGGGACGCGGCGGACCCGGCGGAGACCGGCGTCCCGGTCACGTACACCGTCGATCTGCCCGGCGGCACCCTGGTGATCACCGAGCACCCGGACGGTGAGATCGAGATGACCGGAGCCGCCGTGATCGTCGCCGAGGGCGTCATCGATCCGGCCTGGCTCGACACGGTGGACGGAGAGCGCGCGAAGCGTTGAACGCACCGGGCGCTCGACGCGGTGGACGGAGAGCGCGCGGAAGCGATGAACCCACCGGGCGCGAAGCACCGAGCCGGCAAGGAGCGAAACGTCGCACCCACATCGTGTGAGGCGCTGAGCCGGCAAAGATCGAAACGCTGAGCGGACAGAGCTTCGCTCGAATGGGTGATCCGTTTCACGCTGGGCGAGAGCCGGACTCCGCCGCGTGGTGGGGTCGGTAGCATCAAGCACCGGCCCGGAGGCGCGACCGCGCCTCCCCACCGCCGGTCGACGTTGCCGGAGGTGCCCCATGAGCGCAGAGGCCACCAACCCAGGTGCTCCCATCCGCAGGCGGGGCCGTCCCCGGATCGATCTCCGCAGGCTCGGCCGGGTCGCCCTGCTCGGCCCGGTCTCCCGGGACCGGCTGCCGGACGCCCTCGCCCATGTCGCCGAGACGCACCGGGCCCACCATCCCGACGCCGACCTCTCCGTCCTGCACCGCGCCTACGTCCTCGCGGAGAGCTCGCACCGCGGACAGATGCGCAAGAGCGGCGAGCCGTACATCACGCACCCGCTCGCGGTCACGCTCATCCTCGCCGAGCTCGGCGCCGAGACCACCACCCTGACCGCCTCGCTCCTCCACGACACCGTCGAGGACACCGAGGTGACCCTCGACCAGGTGCGGGAGCAGTTCGGCGAGGAGGTCTGCTACCTCGTCGACGGTGTGACCAAGCTGGAGAAGGTCGACTACGGTGCCGCCGCCGAGCCGGAGACCTTCCGCAAGATGCTCGTCGCCACCGGCGACGACGTCCGCGTGATGTCGATCAAGCTCGCCGACCGGCTGCACAACATGCGCACCCTCGGCGTGATGCGCCCCGAGAAGCAGGCCAGGATCGCCCACGTCACCCGTGACGTCCTGATCCCTCTCGCGGAACGACTCGGTGTCCAGGCGCTCAAGACCGAGCTGGAGGACCTCGTCTTCGCCATTCTCCATCCCGAGGAGTACGCGCACACCCATGCCGTGATCTCCGCCGCGACCGCCGCGACGGCCACGGCCGACCCGCTCACCGCCCTCGCGGACAACGTGGCCTCGGTGCTGCGGGAGGCCGGCATCACCGCCGAAGTAGCCGTCAGGCCACGCCACTTCGTCTCCGTGCACCGCGTCCGGATCAAACGCGGTGAACTGCGCGGCAGCGACTTCGGGCGCCTGCTGGTGCTCGTCGGCGAGGACGCCGACTGCTACGCCGTCCTCGGTGAGCTCCACACCTGTTTCACCCCGGTGATCTCCGAGTTCAAGGACTTCATCGCCTCACCCAAGTTCAACCTGTACCAGTCGCTCCACACCGCGGTGGTGGGCCCCGAGGGCGAGGTCGCCGAAGTCCTCATCCGCACCCACCGCATGCACAAGGTCGCCGAGGCCGGCGTCATCGCGCTCGGCAATCCGTACGCCGCGGACGGCACGGCAACGAGCGCCGAACCCGCGGACGGCACGGCACACGCCGCCGAACCCGCCGACGGCGAACGGGCCGACCCGACCCGTCCCGGCTGGCTCTCCCGGCTGCTCCAGTGGCAGCAGTCCGCGCCCGATCCCGACACGTTCTGGACCACCCTGCGTGCCGACCTCGCCCAGGACCGTGAGATCACCGTCTTCCGCACCGACGGCGGCACGCTCGGGCTGCCCGCGGGCGCCAGCTGCGTGGACGCCGCCTACGCGCAGTACGGCGACGCCGCCCACAGCTGCATCGGAGCCCGGGTGAACGGCCGGCTGGCCACCCTCAGCACCGTGCTCGGCGACGGGGACACGGTCCAGCCGCTCCTCGCCGAGGACGCCGCGTCCGGGCCCTCGCCCGACTGGCTGGACCACGTCCGGACGCCCGTCGCCCGCATCGCCATCACTGGCTGGCTCGACACCCACCCCCAGGACGCGGAGACCGTCGCCGGCAGTCCGGCCGACGCCACCGGGCCGGGGCCGCAGCCGGACCGGGCCGCCCGGTCCGCGTGGTCCGGATCCACCGGAACGGCGGGCCGCACCGTGAGCGCCGTGGTCGAGCGGCCCGACACCACCGTGCGTCTCGCGGGCTGCTGCACCCCCGTGCCTCCCGACGAGGTCACCGGCTTCACGGTGCGCGGCGGCGCCGTCACGGTGCACCGGCTGGAGTGTCCGGTCGTGACCAGGATGGAGGCCGTCGGCCGGGTGCCCGTCGTCGTGAACTGGGGCGACGCGGCCGAATGCCGGGTGACCCTGGTCGCGGAGTCCTTCGGACGGCCCCGGCTCCTGGCCGACCTCACGGAGGCGATCGCCGGGGCGGACGCGGCGGTCGTCTCGGCCACCGTCGAACCCCCCAGCGAACAGCGCGTACGCCACACCTACACCCTGCAGCTCCCCGACGCCGCGGGACTGCCCGCGCTGATGCGCGCCATGCGTGACGTGCCGGGGGTGTACGACGTGAGCCGCGCCCAGCACCCGGCCGCCGCGGTCTGACCGGCCGCCCGGCCCGCCCGCCCACCTCCGCCATGGCGCATCTCGTTCGGGTGGCGCGGTGCGCGCCGTCCCTGTATGGCGGGTGCGGCGCTGGTAGCCGTAGTCCATGCCGTTCCTCTCCCGCCGTCTGCGGGCCGCCCTGCTGGCCACCGCATCGGCCACCCTCGTCGCCGCCACCCTGCCCGCACCGTTGCCCCTCGGCATCGGGGACCCGCTCTTCCCGCATCTCGGCAACCCCGGATACGACGTACTCGCCTACGACATCGGCCTCAGCTACCGGGGGCGCAACAGCGAACCCCTCGACGCCGTCACCACGATCGACGCGCGGACGACCGAGCCGCTGGACCGCATCAACCTCGACTTCACCCGCGGAACCGTACGCTCCGTCGACATCAACGGGCTGCGCGCGGACTTCGCGACCGTGGACGAGGACCTGGTCATCGAGGCGCCCGGCCGCCTCCCGGCCGGAGTCCCGCTGCGCATCACCGTCCGTCACACCAGTGATCCCTCGGGCGACCGGGACAGCGGCGGCTGGGTGCGGACCGCCGACGGGCTCGCGATGGCCAACCAGGCCGACGCCGGACACCGGGTCTTCCCGGGCAACGACCACCCCGCGGACAAGGCGTACTTCACCTTCCGCGTCACCGCCCCCAAGGAGCTCACCGTGGTGGCCAACGGGGAGCGGACCGGGCAGGTCCGGCACGGCGGCCGCACCACCTGGACCTACCGCACCGGTCACCCCATGGCCACCGAACTGGCCCAGGTCAGCATCGGCCGGTCCGCCGTCGTCGAACGCACCGGCCCGCACGGGCTGCCCGTGCGTGATGTCGTGCCTGCGGCCGACCGGGAGAAGCTGGAGCCCTGGCTGAGGAAGACGCCCGGCCAGCTGGAGTGGATGGAAAAGCAGGTCGGCCGCTACCCGTTCGAGAACTACGGCGTGCTGGTCGCCGACACCGAGACCGGCTTCGAGCTGGAGACCCAGACCCTCTCCCTCTTCGAGCGCCGTCTGTTCACCGACGGCGGCTACCCCGAGTGGTACGTCGACTCGGTCATGGTCCACGAGCTGGCCCACCAGTGGTTCGGCGACAGCGTCTCCCCGCGGACCTGGTCCGACCTGTGGCTCAACGAGGGACATGCCAGCTGGTACGAGGCGCGCTACGCCGAGGAGCACGCCGACAGGCCGCTGGAGCGCCGGATGCGCGAGGCCTACACCCGCTCGGACGGCTGGCGTGCCGCGGGCGGCCCACCGGCCCGCCCCGCCCCGCCGGCACCCGGTGAGAAGATCAGCCTGTTCCGGCCGGTGGTGTACGACGGAAGCGCCCTGGTGCTGTACGCGCTCCGCCAGGAGATCGGTGAGGGTGCCTTCGACCGGCTGGAGCGGCTCTGGGTGCGCAAGCACCGCGACTCCAACGCCGCCACGGACGACTTCACCGCCCTGGCGTCCCGGGTGGCCGGACGCGACCTGACCGCGTTCTTCGACGGCTGGCTGTACGGGAGGAAGACCCCGCCCATGCCGGGGCACCCGGACTGGACGAGCGCGACACCCGCGAGGAGCGGTAAACCCGCGTGACGAGCCGGGCCCGCCGTGCCACTATCGACGAGTCGCCGCAGCGGCCGCACCGGAGAAATCCCCCAGCGGGAATCATCCCGGGAGGTCACGCGTTGTGACTGATGTATCCCACTCCTCTCTCGACGTAAGGATCCAATGACCTCCTCTTCTTCCCTTCCCCAGGACGCGCAGGACGCGCAGAGTGCCACGGAGAACGTCACCGAGAGCCTCACCGAAAGCCTTCGGGCCGACGCCCTGATGGAAGAGGACGTCGCCTGGAGCCACGAGATCGACGGAGCACGGGACGGCGACCAGCTGGACCGTTCCGACCGCGCCGCCCTGCGGCGCGTGGCGGGCCTCTCCACCGAGCTCGAGGACGTCACCGAGGTCGAGTACCGGCAGCTGCGCCTGGAGCGCGTGGTGCTTGTCGGCGTCTGGACCTCGGGCACGGTGCACGATGCGGAGATCTCGCTCGCCGAGCTGGCGGCCCTGGCCGAGACGGCCGGAGCCCAGGTGCTCGACGCGGTCTTCCAGCGGCGCGACAAGCCCGACCCGGCCACCTACATCGGTTCCGGCAAGGCGCTCGAACTGCGCGACATCGTTCTCGAAACCGGGGCCGACACCGTCGTCTGCGACGGTGAGCTCAGCCCCGGCCAGCTCATCCACCTGGAAGACGTCGTCAAGGTCAAGGTGGTCGACCGGACCGCTCTGATCCTCGACATCTTCGCCCAGCACGCCAAGTCCCGTGAGGGCAAGGCGCAGGTCTCGCTGGCACAGATGCAGTACATGCTGCCGCGCCTGCGCGGCTGGGGTCAGTCGCTCTCCCGTCAGATGGGCGGCGGCGGTTCCAGCGGCGGTGGCGGTATGGCCACCCGTGGCCCCGGTGAGACCAAGATCGAGACGGACCGGCGACGGATCCGCGAGAAGATGGCGAAGATGCGCCGGGAGATCGCGGAGATGAAGACCGGCCGCGAGATCAAGCGCCAGGAACGCAAGCGCAACAAGGTGCCCTCGGTCGCCATCGCGGGCTACACCAACGCGGGCAAGTCCTCGCTGCTCAACCGGCTGACCGGTGCGGGTGTGCTGGTGGAGAACGCACTGTTCGCCACCCTCGACCCCACCGTGCGCCGGGCCGAGACACCGAGCGGGCGGATCTACACCCTCGCCGACACCGTCGGGTTCGTACGGCACCTGCCGCACCACCTGGTCGAGGCGTTCCGCTCCACCATGGAGGAGGTCGGCGAGTCCGATCTCATCCTGCACGTGGTGGACGGCTCGCACCCGGTGCCGGAGGAGCAGCTCGCCGCGGTGCGCGAGGTGATCCGCGAAGTGGGCGCGGTCGACGTGCCGGAGATCGTGGTGGTCAACAAGGCGGATGCGGCCGACCCGCTGGTCCTCCAGCGGCTGCTGCGCAACGAGAAGCATGCGATCGCCGTGTCGGCACGGACCGGTGCCGGTATCGACGAGCTGCTCGCCCTCGTCGACAGCGAGCTGCCGAGGCCCTCGGTCGAGATCGAGGCACTCGTGCCGTACACCCAGGGCGGACTCGTCTCCCGGGTGCACGCCGAGGGTGAGGTGGTCTCCGAGGAGCACACGTCGGAGGGCACCCTGCTCAAGGCACGGGTGCACGCGGAGCTCGCTTCGGACCTGGCAGCGTTCGTACCCGCGGCGCACTGACCGCGGGAAGCACGACGGAGGGCCCGTACCCCATGGGGTACGGGCCCTCCGTCCGTTTCCGGGCGGGTTGCTACCGGGCTCCGAACTTGTCGCTCATCATCGTGAAGATCTGCTGGGCGCCCTCACCGAGGTGAGGCCCGGCGAGCCAGCCGGCGGTCACCGGTCCGATGGACGTGTTGGAGACCAGGGCGAGTTTGCCGTCGGAGGTCTCGCGGAACCAGCCGCCGCCGGACGAACCGCCGGTCATCGTGCAGCCGATGCGGTACATCGTGGGGGTGGCGGGGCTGATGGAGAGCCGGCCGGGACGGTCGACGCACTTGTGCATGATCAGACCGTCGTACGGCGGGGCCGCGGGATAGCCCCACGCTCCCATCGCGCTGATCTGGGCGACCTCCGGTGCGTCGAAGTCGACCGGCAGCGCGTTGCCCACGGTCTCCTCCAGGGACTTGGTGCCCTGCTCGGGCTTCACGTGCAGGACCGCGTAGTCGTACGGGGCGCCCTCGCCGCCGGTGGGCCCGCCGTCGGCCAGCCACTCGCCGGAGGTGCTGGCCCAGTCCGCCCAGTAGGCGCCGTACGGTGCGATCTCCTGCGGCTGCGCGTTCTTCAGCGAAGCGGGGTCCTTGCCCTTGTCGTTGTAGGCGGGCACGAAGACGATGTTGCGGTACCAGCCGCCCTTCGCGCCGGCGTGGACGCAGTGGCCCGCCGTCCACACCAGGTTGGACCTGCCCGGGTTCTTCGGGTCCTTGACGACGGTGCCCGAGCAGACCATGGAGCCCTCGGGGGAGTCGAAGAACACCTTGCCGACCGGAGCCGCGTAGTTGTGGTACGGCGTCTTCTCGCGCTCGGCCGTGACCGGCCTCGGCTCCGGGTCGCTGACACCCTGGTCACCCGAGAGGTCCCCCGCGGACATCGTCTTGGCCGGGTCCTTCGCCGCCTTCATCCGGTCGGGCTTCCACAGCCCGTCGATGACCGGGTTGACGAAGTCCTTGGCCTCGTGCAGCCACTTGTCCTTGTCCCAGTTCTTCCAGTCGCCGCCCTTCCACTTGTCCAGGTCGACCCCGTGCTTCTTCAGGGTGTCGGCCAGATCGGCGGATATGCCGCCGGAGTCCTGGCCTTCGGCGGACGTGGTGGCCGCGGGCTTGTCGGCGGCGGCGTCCTCGCTCGGACCGCAGGCCGTCGCCGTCAGCGCGAGGGCGGCGACGAGGCCGGTCGCGCTCAGCAGCGGACGTATGAATCGCATGGAAAATTCCCCCTGAAAACTTCGAAAATGGCATGAGCGTGTCATGCTGCACGCCGGACTGACCGGCTGTCGGTGATGTGCGGGGACCACCCTATGACGGCCCTGCAGGCGGCTCTTGCCGCTGCGGGGCCGCACGGCCTCCGGCCCCGGGTGGCGCCGTGAGGCGGATCAGGGGCCTTCGGTGCGAGATGTCCCGCCGAAGGCCCCTGCCGGGGCGTCATCCGCACGCGGGCGGACGGCGCTCCGATCCGCCTACTGGCCCGCGTACTTCTTGCTGACCGAGTCGTAGACGCCCTTGGCTTCCTTGCCGAGGCGCGGACCTGCGAGCCAGCCGGCCGTCACCGGGCCGATGGAGGTGTTGGAGACCAGGGCAGGCTTGCCGTCCTGGCCGGCCGCGACCCAGCCGCCGCCGGAGGAACCGCCGGTCATCGTGCAGCCGATGCGGTACATCGTCGGGTCGTTCTCGGTGAGCGACAGCCGGCCCGGCTTGTCCTGGCACTGGTAGAGCTTCTGGCCGTCGTACGGGGGAGCTGCCGGGAAGCCGGTGGCCGTCATGGCGGCGATCTTGGGCACCGCCGGAGCGTTGAACTCGACCGGCAGCGCCGAACCGACCGTCTCCTCCAGGGACTTGCCCGTGGAACCCTTCTCCGGCGTCACGTGCAGCACGGCGAAGTCGTACGGTGCGCCCAGGCCTCCGACCGAAGCGCCCTGGTCGATCCACTGCTCGGAGGTCTGTGCCCACGAGCCCCACCACACGCCGTACGGGGCGACCTTCTCCTTGGGCGGCTTGTTCCGGAGCTCATCGGTCGACAGCCCGCTGTCGTTGTACGACGGCACGAAGGCGATGTTGCGGTACCAGCCGCCCTTCTTGCCCGCGTGCACACAGTGGCCCGCCGTCCACACCATGTTGGACTTCCCCGGGTGCGCGGGGTCCTTCACCACGGTCGCCGAGCAGACCATCGAACCCTCGGGGCCGTCGAAGAACAGCTTCCCGGACTCGGCGGCGCTGTCGTGGTACGGCGTCTGCGCACCAACGGCGCGGACCGGGGCGGGCGTCGGGTCCGTCACGCCCGCGTCGCCGGAGATGTCGTTCTCGACCGGCTGCTCGGGGGCCTTGTCGGCGTCCCGCATGCGGTCCGGGTCCCAGAGGCCCTCGATGATGGGATTGATGTAGTCCTTGGCCTCACGCAGCCACTTGTCCTTGTCCCAGTTCTTCCAGTCGCCGCCCTTCCACTGGTCGAGGTCGATCCCGTGTTCCTTGAGCCGGTCCTTCAGATCGTCCGGAACGGTGATCTTGTTGTCCGACGTCTGGCCCGCGGAACTGCTGCTCGGCTCGGTGCTCGCGTCGTCCTCGCCCGGCCCGCAGGCCGTCGCGGTGAGGGCGAGAACGGCGGTGACCGCCGCCGTCGCGAGCACGGCGGAAGGAGCGCGGCGAGCGCTTCCCCCACGGCGTGCGGTGAATCCTGGTCGAATGAGTCGCATCTCGTGATCCCCCTGGGACTTCGTAACTCAACACTTCTGTACGGCACTTCGGTACTGCTCGACCCCGCGCGGGCGGGCCCCGCCGGACTGCGGCCCGGGCGCCTGACCGGGCAGGCCGCAGCAGCCGGGAGATCGTCCCGGAGTCACGGCACGGTCCCCCACTATGCCGGTGCGGTTGTGGACGGCGTGCGGCAGGGCCCTGGTTGAGGTCCGCAAGGATCTTCGGATTTACCCGTGATCCGCCGCGCCCGGCGTCGTTGGTACGTACGGGGGACACGGAGACAGCGTTCACCCCCGCAGTCCGTCCTTGCGGAATCGTGCTGACGTGCAACGCAACTGTTACAGCGGGAGGATCAACAGCCGTGGCCGTGACCGAACCAGCTCCGGCACCACCACTCGCGCCGCACGAGGGCATCCTGCGCCGTCAGTCGCTGCGTGAATCGGCCGCCCGTACCTACGCGCGCTCACTCCCGATCGTGCCGGTACGGGCACGGGGACTCACCATCGAGGGCGCGGACGGGCGACGCTACCTCGACTGCCTGTCCGGAGCGGGGACCCTGGCCCTCGGGCACAACCACCCGGTCGTCCTGGAGGCGATCAAGAAGGTCCTCGACTCCGGTGCGCCGCTGCACGTGCTCGATCTGGCCACGCCGGTCAAGGACGCCTTCACCACGGAGCTTTTCGCCACGCTGCCGAGGGAGTTCGCCGACAACGCCCGCATCCAGTTCTGCGGACCGGCCGGCACCGACGCGGTCGAGGCCGCGTTCACCCTGGTCCGTGCCGCCACCGGCCGCAGCGGTCTGCTCGCCTTCACCGGTGCGTACCACGGCATGACGGCGGGAGCGCTCGCGGCATCCGGTGGCGCCGAGGACGTACGGGTGACCCGGCTTCCGTTCCCGCAGGACTACCGCTGCCCCTTCGGCGCCGGAGGCGAACACGGTGCGGAACTCGCCGCGCGGTGGACCGAGAGCGTGCTGGACGACCCCAAGAGCGGAACACCCGCACCGGCCGGCATGATCCTCGAACCCGTCCAGGGCGAAGGCGGCGTCAACCCCGCCCCCGATGCCTGGACGCGCCGGATGCGCGAGATCACCGCGGCCCGGTCCATCCCCCTGATCGCCGACGAGGTCCAGACCGGCGTCGGCCGGACCGGGGCCTTCTGGGCCGTCGAGCACAGCGGCATCGTGCCCGACGTGATGGTGCTGTCCAAGGCCATCGGAGGCTCCCTGCCGCTCGCCGTCATCGTCTACCGCTCCGAACTCGACACCTGGCAGCCGGGCGCGCACGCCGGCACCTTCCGCGGCAACCAGCTCGCCATGGCCGCCGGCGCCGCCACCCTCGCGTACGTGCGGGAGAACCGGCTCGCCGAGCGGGCCGCCGAACTCGGCGCCCGGATGCTCGCGAGCCTGCGGACCCTGGCCTCCCGCCACCCCTGCATCGGCGACGTCCGCGGACGGGGCCTGATGATCGGCGTGGAACTCGTCGACCCCGAAGCCGCGCCGGTGCGCACGGGCGGCCAGGCACCACCGGACCCGGTGCTCGCCACGGCCGTCCAGCAGGAGTGTCTGCGCCGCGGGCTCATCGTCGAGCTCGGCGGCCGTCACTCCACCGTCGTACGCCTGCTCCCGCCCCTCACGCTCACCGACGAACAGGCGACAGCGGTCGTCGACCGCCTCGCCGACGCCCTGGCAGCCGCCGAACGCTCACCGTATCGACGGACCACGACCGCGTCGATCCGCTGACCCCGGAAACCATCACAGGAAAGACCGCCGTGAACCCCACCCCCACGCCCGAGGCCGACGGCCCTCCCTCCAGCCACCACCGGGAAGAGGCCGGGACCTCCGGCCACCTCGCCCTCGAGACGTCGACCGTGCCGCGCCAGAAGGAGGTGCCGCACGGTCAGTGGCAGAGCCACCGGACGACGGCCGCCCGCAACGCACCGTCGACGGACCCCCTGGACCACCCGGACCCGCTGCGCGCCGCCGACGCGGCGGGCATCGAGAACCTCCTGCGCTGCTGGGTCCGTGAATGCGACCTGCCCCGCCCCGAGGGGGAGACCCTCCGCATCCCGCTTCCCGCCAGCGGCACCGCGCTGCTCGTCCCCGTCCGCCACTGGTCCGCCACCGGCTGGCACCGCTTCGGCCCGCCCCTCCTGGAACAGGCCCCCGAGGGCGCGCCCGCCGCCGACGCCGTCACCGTCGCCGCACTCCTGGGCAGGGAGGCCGACCACAACGAGGGCGCGGACATGGTGGCCAGGGTGGCCGACTCGGTACGGCGGACCGCCGGATTCATCGACGAACAACGGCGCCACCCCACGGCACCCGCCGAAGCGGACCTCTTCCTCACCGCGGAGCAGTCCCTCCTTCTCGGCCATCCGCTCCACCCCTCGCCCAAGAGCCGGGAAGGCCTCTCCGACTCCGAGTCCCGCCTCTACTCACCCGAGGCGCACGGCTCCTTCCCGCTCCACTGGATGGCCGTCGACCGCTCCGTCCTGGCCACCGACTCGGCCTGGACCGACCAGGGCCGACCGGTCCCGGCCGCGGAACTCGTGGCCCGCCACGCCGAGGGCCTGCGCATCCCCGCACACACCACGCCGATCCCGCTCCACCCCTGGCAGGCCCGCGAACTGGCGATGCGGCCCGAAGCAGCCGCCCTCGCCGACGCCGGCCTGCTGCACGACCTCGGCCCGTACGGCGAGCGATGGCACCCCACCTCCTCGGTACGTACCGTCGGGCGGCCCGGCGTCGACCTCATGCTGAAGCTGTCCCTCGGCGTACGCATCACCAACTCCCGCCGGGAGAACCTCCGCAAGGAACTCCACCGCGGCGTGGAGGTCCACCGGCTGCTGCGCACCGGGCTCGCCCGGCAGTGGCACAGCCTCCACCCGGGCTTCGACATCGTCCGCGACCCCGCCTGGCTGGCAGCCGACACCCCTGGGGGCGAACCCGTCCCCGGCCTCGACGTCATGCTGCGCCACAACCCGTTCGACCGGTACGACGACGCCGTGTGCATCGCCGGGCTCACCGCCCCGCGCCCCTGGCCGGACCGGCCGGAGATGCGCTCCCGCCTCGCCGACATCGTCCGCCGCCTCGCCGCCGCCACGGGCAGGGCCACGACCGCCGTCGCCGCCGAATGGTTCCTGCGCTACCTGGACCGCGTGGTGCAGCCGGTCCTCTGGCTCGACGGCAACGCCGGAGTCGCCCTCGAAGCACACCAGCAGAACACCCTCGTCCTGCTCGACGCCGAGGGCTGGCCGGTCGGGGGCCGCTACCGCGACAATCAGGGCTACTACTTCCGTGAGTCCCACCGCGCCGCGCTCGACCGCAGGCTCCCCGGCATCGGAGCGGTGAGCGACACCTTCGTCTCCGACGCCGTCACCGACGAACGCTTCGCCTACTACCTGGGCATCAACAACGTGTTCGGACTGATCGGCGCGTTCGGCGCCCAGCAGCTCGCCGACGAACAGGTGCTCCTCGCCGCCTTCCGGCGGTTCCTGGCAGCGGCCGCCGCACTGGGATCCCCGCTGCCCCGGCACCTGCTGGAAACCCCCCGCCTGCGCTGCAAGGCCAACATGCTCACGCGCCTCCGGGGCCTCGACGAACTGGTCGGACCCGTGGACACCCAGTCCGTCTACGTCACCATCGCCAACCCCCTGTGCGGCTGAGGAAGCCGGCCCGTCCCCGCCGGGACGCCGACCATCGAGAGACGGACGCCAACCGTCGAGAGAGGAGAGCGTCACCGTGCCTCCCGCTGATGCGCCCACCGGGCCCCAGGCCGGCCCGGGCGCCGAGGACACGCTGGACCTGCACTTCACCGACGAACTGCTCGCGTTCCTCGGGGATGAGCTCCCCGAGGACGGAGCCGGACCGGAGGGCTCCGGTCTGCTGGACCGCCCGGGGCAGTGGAAGCCCGTCACGACGCCGGCCGGCGTGTTCCAGCTCGTCCCCGTGCGGCTGGAACGGGACCTCGCGGTGATCAGCCGCTGGATGAACGATCCCGCCGTCGCGGCCTTCTGGGAACTCGCCGGACCCGAGACCGTCACCGCCGGACATCTGATGCCCCAACTCGACGGTGACGGACGCAGCGTTCCCTGTCTGGGCGTGCTCTCGGGCGTCCCCATGAGCTACTGGGAGATCTACCGGGCCGACCTCGACCCGCTGGCCAGGTACTGCCCGGTCCGGCCGCACGACACCGGGATCCACCTCCTCATCGGCGAGGTGGACCGGCGTGGCCACGGGACCGGGAGCACCCTGCTGCGGGCCGTCGCCGACCTCGTACTCGACAACCGTCCACGGTGCACACGCGTCGTCGCCGAGCCCGACGTCCGCAACACCCCGTCCGTCTCCGCCTTCCTGAGTGCCGGATTCCGCTACTCCGCCGAGGTCGAACTCCCGGAGAAGCGGGCCGCGCTGATGGTCCGTGACCGAGCCCACCGTGCCCGGCTGTGAACGATCCGCTGCCCTGTCCCCGCCGCTCGAACCCCGTCGGTTCCCACCCGAGGAGTCCCCGTGCAGAAATATCCCGCGAGCCGTGACACAGTCCGTTCGCCCGCGCTGCTCAGCACCCCGGAACTGAACCGCGCGGTCTGGGACCGGGCCGCCGCTCGCCTGCTCGCCAAGATGCTCGGCGAATTCGCCTACGAGGAGGTGGTCCGGCCCGTCCCACGATCCGCCGGCGGCGATACGTACACCCTCGTCCTCGACGACGGCGGCAGCCTGAGCTTCACCGCCCGGCGGGGGGTCTACGGCAGCTGGCGCGTCGCCCCCGACTCGATCCGGGAGGCGGGCAGCGAGGCGACGGAGGCCGACGCCGCCGCCGGGGCGGGCGACGGGGCAGGGGCCGGGGCGCCGGGCCGGGACCGGGTCGCGGGCAGTGTCCCTTTCCGCGATCCGCTGCTGTTCCTCGCCCGCGCCCGCCGGCTCCTCGATCTGGACGGTGCCACCCTCGGCCACCTCGTGCGCGAGCTCACCGCCACGCTCACCGCCGACGCCCGCCTCGATCACGGCGCACTCAGCGCCGCCGAGCTGGCCGACCTCGGCTACGCCGAGCTCGAAGGCCACCAGACGGGCCACCCCTGGATCGTCGCCAACAAGGGGCGGCTCGGCTTCTCCGCCACGGACGCGGCCCGCTTCACCCCCGAGGCCCGCACCCCGGTCACCCTGCCCTGGGTCGCGGTCTCCTCCCGGATCGCCGCCTACCGCGGTGTGGGCGAACTCGCCGACCCCGGGCGGCTCTACGCGCAGGAGCTGGACCCCGCCGTCCGCGAGTCCTTCTCCGCAGTCCTGCGCGGCCGCGGTCTCGACCCGGACGGCTACCACTGTCTGCCCGTCCACCCCTGGCAGTGGGACGAGTGGATCGTGCCCCTGTTCGCCCCCGCCATCGCCGCCGGTGACATCGTCCCGCTGCACGCCGACCCGGACCTGCGGCTGCCGCAGCAGTCGATCCGCACCTTCGCCAACCTGGACCGGCCCGACCGGCACACGGTCAAGCTCCCGCTGTCCATCCTCAACACCCTCGTCTGGCGCGGCCTGCCGACCGAACGCACCCTCGCCGCGCCCGCCGTCACCGGCTGGGTGCAGGGGCTGCGCGACCACGACCCGTTCCTCCGCGACACCTGCGGTGTCATCCTCCTCGGCGAGGTCGCCTCGGTCACCGTCGAGCATCCGCTCTACGACCACCTCCCCGAGACTCCGTACCAGTTCAAGGAGATCCTCGGTGCGATCTGGCGCGAACCGCTCCTGCCGCGCCTCGCGCCCGGCGAGCGGGCCCGCACCCTCGCCTCGCTCCTCCACACCGACCCGCGGGGCCGCGCCTTCACCGCCGAGCTGGTCGCCCGCTCCGGTCTGACCCCCACCGCCTGGCTGACCCGGCTCTTCGCCGCGCTGCTTCCGCCCCTGCTGCACTTCCTGTACCGCTACGGCACCGTCTTCTCCCCGCACGGCGAGAACGCCATCGTCGTCTTCGACGACCAGGACGTCCCGGTGCGCCTGGCGATCAAGGACTTCGTCGACGACGTGAACGTCAGCGCCCGGCCGCTGCCCGAGCACGACACGATGCCGCCCGACGTGCGCCGCGTCCTGCTCACCGAGGAACCCGCCTTCCTCACCCAGTTCATCCACTCCGGCCTCTTCACCGGCGTCTTCCGCTTCCTGTCCCCGCTCTGCGAGGAACAGCTCGGGGTTCCGGAGAGCGTGTTCTGGTCACTCGTCCGGGCGGAGATCCTGCGCCACCAGGCCCGCTTCCCCGAGCTGAAGGAGAGGTTCGAGATGTTCGACATGCTGACGCCACGCATCGAACGCCTCTGTCTGAACCGCAACCGCCTGCACCTGGACGGCTACCGCGACCGGCCCGAGCGCCCGCACGCGGCGGTCCACGGCACGGTCCCCAACCCGCTGCATCCCTCCGCGTGAGTCCGGGAGTGACCGTCGTTGTCAGCGGCGCCCCGTAGGCTGGCCGGGCTATGACGAAGCCATCTCTCCCCGAGCTCCTGCACGCCGCCGTGACCGCCGTCGGCGGTACGGAGCGACCCGGCCAGGCCGCCATGGCCGGTGCCGTCGCCGAGGCCGTGGACGACCAATCCCACCTGCTCGTCCAGGCGGGCACCGGCACGGGCAAGTCGCTCGGCTATCTGGTGCCCGCCCTGGCGCACGGCGAGCGCGTCGTGGTGGCCACGGCCACGCTGGCCCTGCAGCGCCAGCTCGTGGAGCGCGACCTTCCGCGTACGGTCGACGCCCTGCATCCGCTGCTGCGCCGCCGCCCGCAGTTCGCCATGCTCAAGGGCCGGTCGAACTACCTCTGCCTGCACCGCCTCCACGAGGGCGTGCCGCAGGAGGAGGAAGAAGGGCTCTTCGACCAGTTCGAGGCGGCCGCGCCGTCGAGCAAGCTCGGCCAGGACCTGCTGCGCATGCGGGACTGGGCGGACGAGACGGAGACGGGCGACCGGGACGACCTCACCCCCGGCGTCTCGGACCGGGCCTGGGCGCAGATCTCCGTCTCCTCCCGGGAGTGCCTGGGCGCCACCAAGTGTGCGTACGGGGCCGAGTGCTTCGCGGAGCAGGCTCGCGAGCGCGCCAAGCTCGCCGACGTGGTGGTGACGAACCACGCGCTTCTGGCCATCGACGCCATCGAGGGCGCGCCGGTGCTTCCGAGCCACGAGGTACTGATCGTCGACGAGGCCCATGAGCTGGTCTCCCGGGTCACCGGAGTGGCCACCGGCGAGCTCACGCCCGGCCAGGTCAACCGCGCGGTGCGCCGGGCGGCGAAGCTGGTCAACGAGAAGGCCGCCGACGCGCTGCAGACGGCTTCGGAGGGGTTCGAGCGGGTCATGGAGCTGGCCCTGCCCGGCCGGCTGGAGGAAGTGCCCGAGGACCTCGGATACGCGCTGATGGCGCTGCGGGACGCCGCTCGCACGGTGATCACCGCGCTCGGCTCCACCCGCGACAAGTCCGTCGCGGACGAGGACGCGGTCCGCAAGCAGGCGCTCGCCTCGGTGGAGACCATCCATGGCGTGGCCGAGCGCATCACGCAGGGCTCCGAGTACGACGTCGTCTGGTTCGAGCGTCACGACCGCTTCGGCGCGTCCGTGCGGGTCGCCCCGCTCTCCGTCTCCGGTCTGCTGCGCGAGAAGCTCTTCGCCGACCGCTCCGTGGTCCTCACCTCGGCGACCCTCAAGCTCGGCGGGGACTTCAACGGCGTGGGCGCGTCCCTCGGGCTCTCCCCGGAGGGCACCGCGGGCGACGACATCCCGCAGTGGAAGGGCCTCGACGTCGGCTCGCCCTTCGACTACCCGAAGCAGGGGATCCTGTACGTCGCCCGGCATCTGGCGACCCCCGGCCGGGAGGGATCCCGCACCGACATGCTGGATGAACTCGCCGAGCTGGTGGAAGCCGCGGGCGGGCGCACGCTCGGGCTGTTCTCCTCGATGCGGGCGGCCCAGGCCGCCGCCGAGGAGCTGCGGGGCCGACTGGAGAAGCCGATCCTGCTCCAGGGCGAGGAGACCCTGGGGGAGCTGATCAAGAACTTCGCGGCCGACCCCGAGACCTGTCTCTTCGGCACGCTCTCGCTCTGGCAGGGTGTCGACGTCCCCGGTGCGAGCTGTCAGCTGGTGGTCATGGACCGGATCCCGTTCCCCCGGCCGGACGATCCGCTGATGAGCGCGCGACAGAAGGCCGTCGAGGAGGCCGGGGGCAACGGCTTCATGGCCGTGGCCGCCACGCACGCGGCGTTGCTGATGGCCCAGGGTGCCGGCCGGCTGGTCCGGGCCACCGGGGACAAGGGCGTCGTCGCCGTGCTCGACCCGCGCCTGGCCAATGCCAGGTACGGCAGCTATCTGCGCGCCTCGCTCCCCGACTTCTGGTACACGACCGACCCGAACCAGGCACGCCGCTCGCTCGCCGCGATCGACGCGGCGGCCAAGGCCGAGGCGAAGTAGCCCACGCAGCGCCGGGGGACATGGCCAGGGCCCCTGGGATCCGTACAGCGGATACCAGGGGCCCTCACGGGTGGCGGCGGGGCTTCACACCCGCCGCAGCACCGCCACGACCTTGCCGAGGATCGTCGCCTCGTCGCCGGGAATCGGCTGGTACGCGGAGTTGTGCGGGAGCAGCCACACATGGCCGTCCTCGCGCTTGAAGCGCTTGACCGTGGCCTCGCCGTCCAGCATGGCGGCCACGATGTCGCCGTTCTCCGCCACGGGCTGGCGTCGTACGGTGACCCAGTCCCCGTCGCAGATCGCCGCTTCGATCATCGAGTCACCGACGACCTTCAGCACGAAGAGCTCTCCGTCCCCGACGAGCTGGCGGGGGAGAGGGAACACGTCCTCCACCGACTCCTCGGCGAGGATGGGCCCGCCGGCCGCGATCCGGCCGACCAGCGGCACGTACGACGCGGCGGGCTTCCCGGTGGTGTCCGTGGGCTGTGTGCTCGGCTGGTCGGAGCCGCGCACCTCGTACGCCCGCGGGCGGTGGGGGTCGCGGCGCAGGAAGCCCTTGCGCTCCAGAGCCATCAGCTGATGTGCGACGGAGGACGTGCTGGAAAGGCCCACCGCCTGACCGATCTCCCGCATCGACGGGGGGTAACCCCGCCGCTGCACGGAGTCCCGGATGACTTCGATCACTCGCCGCTGCCGGTCCGTGAGCCCCGAGCTGTCTGCCCGGATTCCGGGAGGTCGTCCGGGCAGCGAGCGCGCTGGACGCGTGGGCTCCGGCCCCTCCGTGTTCGTGACTGAGTCATTCATGGCATGCACCGGCTCGAGTCGGCTCTGGGAGCGGTCCTGGGCAGTGATGATGGCACTGTCTGCGGTGGTGGTCACGTCGGCCCCTCTCGAATGGTCTCCCTAGCTGGACAACGGTAGTAGCTTTCGAAAGGTTGCGCCAAACACACGTTCGAGTGAAAAACGAAAAAAAGTCTGCCGAGTGTTCAGTTCCGGGTGTATGAGCGAAGCCGGGAGAGGTGCTGCGCTGCAGGGAGGGACGGTCTCCCGTCCTTGTGCCGGGCGGGAAACCGCGGTCGCGGACGTTCCGGCAATTCGGACACGACGTTACCCTCCGTGCTCGCGGCGGCGGCGCGCGGGGTCGCGGTCCGGGTCTCCCGCGGCGGGCGCGGGCGTGTCCGGACCCTCGCCCGCACGGCGCGGGACGGGTCGCCCCGCACTCGGTCGTGCCGCGCGCTTCCCGTACCCTCGTGGTCGGTCGTACGCTGCCTTCCGGCCATGTCGGACGCACGACACGCGCCAGGGCCAAATGCGCGACCAAACCCAAGATCTAGTGGTTGGATTGCTGCAGCCACCCAGAGGTTGTGGTCCCCGTCCGTCGGGGGTGTGGTCATCGCCTATGCTTGAGACCGCTTCGAGGGCCCCTCACCGGGCCTGAAGAGGCTATTCAGTCGTGCTGTGAAGGAGGGTTGGGAGCCATGCACTGCCCCTTCTGCAGGCACCCCGACAGCCGGGTCGTCGACAGTCGCACCACCGACGACGGGACCTCGATCCGCAGGCGTCGCCAGTGCCCCGACTGCTCCCGCCGTTTCACGACGGTGGAGACGTGCTCGCTCATGGTGGTCAAGCGCAGCGGTGTCACCGAGCCCTTCAGCCGCACCAAGGTCATCTCCGGCGTGCGCAAGGCGTGCCAGGGGCGGCCGGTCACCGAGGACGCCCTCGCCAAGCTCGGCCAGCGGGTCGAGGAGGCGGTGCGCGCCACCGGCAGCGCCGAGCTGACCACTCACGACGTGGG
Organism: Streptomyces sp. NPDC091416; assembly: GCF_044756845.1. Taxonomy (NCBI): domain Bacteria; kingdom Bacillati; phylum Actinomycetota; class Actinomycetes; order Kitasatosporales; family Streptomycetaceae; genus Streptomyces; species Streptomyces sp. NPDC091416. The sequence continues at coordinate 205,909 of NZ_JBIVTU010000013.1, read as the reverse complement.
TCTGGCCATTCTCGGCCCCCTGCAGGAACTCGACCTCGTCGCGTACCTGCGGTTCGCGTCCGTCTACCGGGCGTTCGACAGCCTCGAAGACTTCGAGGCCGCCATCGTGGAACTCCGCGAGCGGCGGCCTCCCGTACAAGGATGCGGGAGCGGCGAGACCATCGAGGTCCCCGCACCCGCCGTCGCCGCCGACTGAGCGGCACCCGCCGGCGCCGCTGATCCGAGGATCGGCTGCGGCCCGGCACCTGGACCTGTTCCGGGCGGCGCACGAGGAGCGCGGCGTCCGAAGCATCAGACACACACTGTGCCCGGGGAAGTTCTCGGCACTTCAGGGCGTTTTTGCCCACATATGGGAGGCGGCATGACAGAGACGGCGAGCGGCCCGGCACGAGGTTCCCGCACCAAGGGAGCCAAGTCGACTGCGACCAAGCAGGGCCTGCGTATCGAGCGCATCCACACCACTCCCGGCGTGCATCCGTACGACGAGGTGGCGTGGGAGCGCCGTGACGTCGTCATGACCAACTGGCGCGACGGCTCGATCAACTTCGAGCAGCGTGGCGTCGAGTTCCCCGACTTCTGGTCGGTGAACGCGGTCAACATCGTCACCAGCAAGTACTTCCGCGGAGCTGTCGGCACCCCTCAGCGCGAGACCGGTCTGCGGCAGCTGATCGACCGGATCGTGAAGACGTACCGGAAGGCCGGCGAGGACTACAACTACTTCGCCTCTCCCGCGGACGCCGAGATCTTCGAGCACGAGCTGGCGTACGCCCTCCTGCACCAGATCTTCAGCTTCAACTCGCCGGTCTGGTTCAACGTCGGCACGCCCCAGCCGCAGCAGGTCTCCGCCTGCTTCATCCTGGCCGTCGACGACTCCATGGAGTCGATCCTCGACTGGTACAAGGAAGAGGGAATGATCTTCAAGGGCGGCTCCGGCGCCGGCCTGAACCTCTCCCGTATCCGCTCCTCCAAGGAGCTCCTCTCCTCGGGCGGCAACGCCTCCGGCCCGGTCTCCTTCATGCGGGGCGCAGACGCGTCCGCCGGAACGATCAAGTCCGGTGGCGCCACCCGTCGTGCGGCCAAGATGGTCATTCTCGACGTCGACCACCCCGACATCGAGAACTTCATCGAGACCAAGGTGAAGGAGGAGGAGAAGATCCGCGCCCTGCGTGACGCGGGCTTCGACATGGACCTGGGCGGCGACGACATCACGTCCGTCCAGTACCAGAACGCCAACAACTCGGTCCGCGTGAACGACGAGTTCATGAAGGCCGTCGAGTCCGGCGGCAAGTTCGGGCTGCGCGCCCGGATGACCGGGGACGTCATCGAAGAGGTCGAGGCCAAGTCCCTCTTCCGCAAGATGGCCGAGGCCGCCTGGGCCTGCGCCGACCCGGGCATCCAGTACGACGACACCATCAACGCCTGGCACACCTGCCCGGAGTCCGGCCGGATCAACGGCTCGAACCCGTGCAGCGAGTACATGCACCTGGACAACACCTCGTGCAACCTCGCCTCGCTGAACCTGATGAAGTTCCTCAAGGACGACGGCCTGGGCCGCCAGTCCTTCGAGTCCGAGCGCTTCGCCAAGGTCGTCGAGCTGGTCATCACCGCGATGGACATCTCCATCTGCTTCGCGGACTTCCCCACCGAGAAGATCGGTGAGAACACCCGCGCCTTCCGCCAGCTGGGCATCGGCTACGCCAACCTCGGCGCGCTGCTGATGGCGACCGGCCACGCGTACGACAGCGACGGCGGCCGCGCGCTCGCCGGCGCCATCACCTCGCTGATGACCGGCACCTCGTACAAGCGCTCCGCGGAACTGGCCGCGGTCGTCGGCCCGTACGACGGCTACGCCCGCAACGCCGAGCCGCACCAGCGCGTCATGAAGCAGCACGCCGACGCCAACGCCGTGGCCGTGCACGCCGACGATCTCGACAACCCGATCTGGGCCGCCGCGACGGAGGCCTGGCAGGACGTCATCCGGCTCGGCGCCAAGAACGGTTTCCGTAACGCGCAGGCGTCGGTCATCGCTCCCACCGGCACCATCGGTCTCGCGATGTCCTGCGACACCACCGGTCTCGAGCCCGACCTCGCCCTGGTCAAGTTCAAGAAGCTGGTCGGCGGCGGCTCGATGCAGATCGTCAACGGCACCGTGCCGCAGGCCCTGCGCCGCCTGGGTTACCAGGAGGAGCAGATCGAGGCGGTCGTCGCCCACATCGCCGAGCACGGCAACGTGATCGACGCCCCCGGCCTGAAGACCGAGCACTACGAGGTCTTCGACTGCGCGATGGGCGAGCGTTCCATCTCCGCGATGGGCCACGTCCGGATGATGGCGGCCATCCAGCCGTGGATCTCCGGCGCGCTCTCCAAGACGGTGAACCTGCCGGAGACGGCCACCGTCGAGGACGTCGAAGAGGTCTACTTCGAGGCGTGGAAGCTGGGCGTCAAGGCGCTCGCGATCTACCGCGACAACTGCAAGGTCGGCCAGCCCCTCTCCGCGAAGACCAAGGAGAAGGAGAAGGAGGCGGTCACCGCCAAGGCCGAGGACACCATCCGTACCGCGGTCGAGAAGGTCGTCGAGTACCGCCCGGTCCGCAAGCGTCTGCCCAAGGGCCGTCCCGGCATCACCACCTCCTTCACGGTGGGTGGCGCCGAGGGTTACATGACCGCCAACTCCTACCCGGACGACGGTCTGGGCGAGGTCTTCCTGAAGATGTCCAAGCAGGGTTCGACCCTCGCGGGCATGATGGACGCCTTCTCCATCGCCGTCTCGGTCGGTCTGCAGTACGGCGTTCCGCTGGAGACGTACGTCTCGAAGTTCACCAACATGCGCTTCGAGCCGGCCGGCATGACGGACGACCCGGACGTGCGGATGGCGCAGTCGATCGTCGACTACATCTTCCGTCGCCTGGCGCTGGACTTCCTGCCGTTCGAGACCCGCTCGGCCCTCGGCATCCACTCCGCCGAGGAGCGTCAGCGTCACCTGGACACCGGCTCCTACGAGCCGTCGTTCGAGGAGGAGCAGCTGGAGGCCGAGAACCTGGTCCAGGCCGCTCCGGCCGAGCGGCCGGAGCCGCTGAAGGTGGTCACCACCGTCGAGGAGGCCGGCACGCCGGCCCCGAAGACGGCGCACACCTCGGCGGAGCTCGTCGAGATGCAGCTCGGCATCAGCGCCGACGCCCCGCTCTGCTTCTCGTGCGGTACGAAGATGCAGCGCGCCGGTTCCTGCTACATCTGCGAGGGCTGCGGCTCGACCAGCGGCTGCAGCTGACCGAACCGGATGCCCCGGAAGGGGCCGCCGCTTCACCGAAAGGGGCGGGCAGGACTCCGATCGCGGAGTTCCTGCCCGCCCCTTCGCTGTGCCCCGGCCCGAACCGCTGGGTCAGGTCCCGGACGGACGGGTTCCCATGGCGGCGGCGAACGAGTCGGCGTCCCCGTCGAATCCCCGTACCGTGTCGTGGAACAGCCAGACCCCCGAGGAGTCCCGCACGAACTCGCCGACGACGGCCGCCGTGGCCGTGGGCACCGTCGAGAAGTCGTCCTCGGCGAGGCTGGTGTACCCCTCACGGATCTGCACGCCGGTGTTCTCTATGGCCCCGAACGTCTTGTGGCCGTCGCGCTGCTGTATGGCGACGCCGACGACGACCCGGGAGTACGCCTCCGAGAGCCGGTCCAGCTCCAGCGTCATGACCTCGTCGAACCCCAGGCCCTGACCGGTCCTGCTGTCACGGTTGAGCGTGATGGTGCCGTCGGGCGCGCGGCTGTCGAAGTGCACGAGGTACGCGGGGTCGCCGTACGGCTCCTCGGCCGGATAGGTCGCCGCGATGATGTCGAGATCGTTGGCGGGCTCGCCGTGCGGGCTGGGATCCCACTTGACTCTGACCTCGACCTTCTCGATGTCCTTGTTGGGAGTGCTCATCCGACTTCGCTCCTTCACGCGGGGCCGTCGCTGGGGGCCGTCGCTCCGGTTCTATCACCCGATCATGTCCGCAACGGCCCCCGGAACCAACCGGCTTGGGGGTGAGGGGTGCAATCGGGCCATGGTGGGGCCACGGGTCTCAGTGCGGGATCCGCCGTGGTGGACGGGTGCGCACCTCGTCGCGGAAGGCCTCGATCGCGCTGCTGACCTGACGTATGAGGTGGGTGTGCTCGATGCGGTCGAGATAGAGGCAGTTGCGGGCCACTCCCTCCAGCTCGAAGGCGAAGTACAGCGACATCAGAGGATTGATGAAGAGCTCGCTGTTGCTGGTGCGTGAGGTGAACCGGACATCTCCGAACTCTCCCCTGACCGCCGCGGCGATGGATCCGTTGACGATGCTCGGATGATCGGGTGTGTGTTCCTGGGCGTGGGCGACCGCGTCGACGAACAGCGCGCCCTCGCGGGTCGTGCGGGGCACGGAGAACGCGCCCAGATACGCGCCGTCACGGTCGAGTGCGGCGATGTTCTCCAGGACGAGACCGTGGCTCACGCCGTGGTAGGCGTCGACGCCGAACCCGATGGAGACGACCAGCCGGTCCGGCCCCTCGACAGCGGCGAGCGCCGCGACGCTGGTCAGGTCCTCCTCCGGAGTGCCCAGGCCGGATTCGTCGCCCCGCATCAGGATGTCCGTACCGCCGTCGACGAGAACGACGGCGTCGATGTCGTACCGCTCGATCAGCGCGCGGTAGGCGTCGCGCAGCGGCTGGACGCCCGTACGGGACAGGGCGTGGACGCGGCCCGGGTAGCCGTGCAGGGTGAGCCACTGCGCGAGGGTCCGTTCCGGGAAGTACGCCTGGTGGAGGGAGGTTTCGGGGGTGATGACGGCGAGGTCGGGGGCGAGCCAGGAGTCGAGGGGGAGGCCTTCGAGGGCGCTGAAGGACAGATTGGCGAACTGCACCTGCTTGTTCCGGTGGATCAGGGAGAGCGCGAGGGGAAGACCGGCGTAGATGTCGAAGCCGCCGCCCGCGCCGGCGACGAGGATCCGCTCCGCCCCATCGAGGCGGTCGAACAGCGGGTTGGTGTGCAGCGAGGTCATGGAGATCATTGTGTGATCACCGGTGACCGGTTCTGATGTACTCCGTCGGAGCGTGACCCACGCCACGTCCATCACCCGTACGATGATGCGGTGCTGGTCAAGTGGATTCGCTGCAGTGTGGGAGACCGTCGCGGTTTCGAGCGGGGGCAGCGGAAGTGGGCGGGGCTGCTGGGTGAGCCGGGGTTCAGGGGGCAGGGCGGCGGCTGGAGCCGCAGCCGGCCGGAGGTGGCCCATGTCTTCGCGTTCTGGGAGAACAGGGTGTTCTACGACTCGTTCATGGCGCGCGGGCACGACGCACTGGCCGCGGCCCAGGTCGGTACGTGCAACGACATCCAGGTCAAACTGTTCGAGTACCGCTTCGACGTGAAGACCGGCTTCGAGCCGCACTTCACGGACGCGGACGTGGTCAGGGTGGCGCACAGCAGGGTGCACGAGGACCGTGTCGAGCACTTCGCGCTGATGCAGCAGCGGGTGTGGAATCCGGCGATGGCCGGATCGCCCGGGATGCTGCGCGGAGTGTTCGGGGAGGCGCCCGGGCACGAGTTCCTGACCCTGTCGATGTGGCAGTCGAGCGCGGAGCGTGGCAAGTACCGGCCGTCGAGTGCCGAACGGCTCTCGCAACGGGCACAGACCGAGGACGACGTCATCTCGCTCGCCGGTGATGTCGTGCAGCTCGAAACGGCATGGACCGTGTGACCGGCCGAGGCATGGACCGTGCGACCGGCCGGCGTGGACCGTGCGACCGGCCGAGGCGGCCTGCGGCCACGGGTTCGTGCGCGACATGCACCGTCGAGTTCCGGACAATTGCTCGAACGGCCGCGACTCGATCTAGGGTCGGTACATGGCAAGACCGCAACGCATTGTCCTCGTCAGGCACGGTGAGTCCGAAGGCAACGCCGACGACACCGTGTACGAGCGCGAGCCCGATCACGCGCTGAGGCTTACCCCGACCGGACTGCGGCAGTCCCACGAGACCGGGGTGCGGCTGCGCGAGCTCTTCGGCGGGGAGCGGGTCAGCGTGTACGTCTCGCCCTATCGCCGGACGCACGAGACGTTCAGGTCCCTGGAGCTGGATCCGGAGCGCGTCCGGGTGCGCGAGGAGCCCCGGCTGCGTGAGCAGGACTGGGGGAACTGGCAGGACCGGGACGACGTGCGCCTCCAGAAGGCGTACCGGGACGCCTACGGGCACTTCTTCTACCGCTTCGCGCAGGGCGAATCGGGCGCGGACGTGTACGACCGGGTCGGTTCCTTCCTGGAAAGCCTTTACCGGAGCTTCGAGGACCCCGACCACCCCCCGAACGTCCTGCTGGTCACGCACGGACTGACCATGCGGCTGTTCTGCATGCGCTGGTTCCACTGGTCCGTGGCCGAATTCGAATCGCTGTCCAATCCCGACAACGGGGAATCCCGGACGCTGGTCCTCGGCAGGGACGGCCGCTACACGCTGGACAGGCCGTTCGAGCGCTGGCGCACTCCTGAGCCGTACGGCATCACCGGATAGAGTGGAAGCGATGACCGAATCCGCTTCCGACCAGCGCTTCGAACGCGCCCTTGCCAGCCTGCGTGGCCTCTCCGTGGGGGACGCGCTGGGCTCCCAGTTCTTCGTGCCCGCCAACTATCCGCTCCTCAAGGACCGCGCCCTGCCCCCCGGGCCCTGGCAGTGGACCGACGACACCGAGATGGCCGCCTCGGTGCTGGCCGTGCTGCGGAAGCACGGCCGTATCGACCAGGACGCACTCGCCCGCTCCTTCGCGGTGCACCACGACTTCGACCGGGGGTACGGCCCCGCGGTGAACCGCCTGCTCAGGCTGGTCCGGGAAGGCGGGGACTGGCGCGAGCTGGCCTCCGCGCTCTTCCAGGGCCAGGGGTCGTGGGGCAACGGCTCGTCGATGCGCATCGCACCGCTCGGCGCCTGGTACGCGGACGACCCCGAGCAGGCCACGCACCAGGCCGAGATCTCCTCGTACACCACGCACCAGCACCGGGAAGCCGTCGTCGGCGCCATGGCGGTCGCGGCGGCCGCCTCGCTCGCCGCCGCGCCCACCGGCCCGCCGACGCCGGCGGATCTCCTGGACGGCGTGATCGCGCTCGTGCCGCGCAGCGCGGTCGGCGCCGGGCTGCGCAGGGCCCGCGACATGCTGGACTACAAGGACGCGGGCACGGTCGCCGCGGTCCTCGGCAATGGACGCCGTACGAGCGCGCACGACACGGTTCCCTTCGCCCTCTGGTCCGCGGCACGCAGTCTCGGAGATTTCGAGCAGGCCTTCTGGGTGACCGCCCAGGCCGGCGGAGACGTCGACACGACGTGCGCGATCGTCGGCGGAGTGGTCGCGTCGGGCGCGGCGGGTGCCCCGCCGGCGGAGTGGACGGCGCAGACGGAGGAGCTGCCCGACTGGATGCCGCGGTAGGCGGCCTCGCGTGCCTGGAGAGATGCCGCGGTGGGCGGCCTTTCGTGCCTGGCGGGGTGACGCGGTGGGCGGGCCTTTCGTGCCAGGCGGGATGACGCGTGGGGTGCGTTCCGGGCGGGGCCGGGTGGTGTAAGCGGCTTGCCGGGTTCGGCGGGGTGAGATGCGGGCTGCGTTCCGGCCGTGGCCGGGTGTTGCAGGCCGGTTTCCGAGCTCGGCCGGGTGACGGGTAGGCCGGGCCGCCTTTCACGGCCTGCCGGGTGTCGCGGCGCGCCACATGCCCACCGGGTGCCGCAGCGTCACACGCCTACCGGGTGTCGCGGCGTGCCGTCTTGCGCGTCCGACTGTCACGGAACTGCCACAGCGTTGCCCCGTACGGCTGACAGCCGTCACGGGGGGTTACTCTTTCGGCCACGCCGCCCGCGGTGATCATCACGACGGGTGCGCACCGAATGAGACGCCGGGGGGCCGCGCTGCCCAGGGCTCGCGCGAGCGGATCCCGGTGGGGAGGGGTCCCGTGTCAGATCACACGCCAGAATCACCCCGGCCGGAGCCTGCGCCCCGGACACCGGAGGCAGCGGAGGCGGAGCCGATACCTGCCGAGGCTCCGGCATCCGGGGAGGCCGGTCCGGCGGGGACGCCGGCCGAGCCGGCCGCTTCGTCCCGGCCCGAGAACGCCACCGGGGCGGTGTCGGGAGGTACGGCACGTGGGCCCGCCACAGCACCGCAGCCGCCTCATCACGCGCAGCAGCCCGAGGTCCCCGCGGTCCCGCAGCCGCGCGACATCGGGCCGCAGCCTCCGAAGGTCCCGGCCTACGCGCAGCACCCGCGGCCGCCGCAGCCCAACCCGTGGGGGCATCCCCGGCCGAAGCCCTCGGAGCTTTCGAAGCTCCGCCCGGTCAAGCCGGGAGCCGTACCGGGCGCCACGCTCTGGGCCGTGCTCGCCACCGGACTGCTCAGCGCCCTGCTGCTCGGCGAGGGCATCGGCCTGAACCTGCTCGTCGTGGCGGTCCCCGCAGCGCTCGCGGCGTACTTCGCCGCCCGCGCGGCTGCCCGCCGGCTGCGCCCCTGGACTGCCGTATGGGCGATCGGCGGGCTGGCCCTGCTCGTCGTTCCGGCGCTCCGCGACGCCGGCTGGCCGAGCTTCCTCGCCCTCGTGTCCGCGTTCGCGCTCGGGTCGCTCGCGCTGCACGGCAGCCGGAGCTGGCTCGGGATGTTCCTCGGTTCGCTGGGGCTGCTCACGTCCGTCGCCGAGTCGCTGGGCTGGGGCGCCCGCGGTGTCCGCGACCGGATGGCGGGCTCCCGGGGGCGCTGGGGCGTGGTCTTCCGGTCCACGGTCGTGGCGGTCGTCCTGCTGATCGTGTTCGGGGCGCTCTTCGCCAGCGCCGACGCGGCGTTCGCCGATGTACTCGGCAGCCTGATGCCCGATGTGTCCATCGGTGACAGTCCGTGGCGGTTCTTCCTCGGCCTGCTCGGCCTCGTCGGCGCGCTCGCGGCCGCGTACACCGCGGCCGCACCCGTGCGCTGGGACGGTCTGACGGTGCGCCCGGGCAAGGCGCGCGGGCGGCTGGAGTGGGCCCTGCCGCTCGTCGTTCTGAACCTGCTCTTCGCCGCCTTCCTCGCCATCCAGCTCACCGTGCTGCTCGGCGGGTACGACAAGGTGATGGCCGAGACCGATCTCAGCTACTCCCAGTACGCACGCGAAGGCTTCTGGCAGCTGCTCTGGGCCACGCTCCTCACCCTGCTGGTCATCGCGCTCGCGCTGCGCTGGGCGCCGCGCGGCGGAGCACGCGACCGTACGCTCGTACGCGCAGTGCTCGGCACGCTGTGCCTGCTCACGCTCGTCGTGGTCGCCTCCGCGCTGCGACGCATGGACCTCTACGTCGACGCCTACGGCCTGACCAGGCTGCGGATCTCCGTGGCGGCGGTCGAGCTGTGGCTCGGTGTGGTCCTCGTGCTGATCATGGCGGCCGGGGCCTTCGGCGCGAAGATGCTGCCGCGCGCCGTCGCGGCGAGCGCGGCCGTAGGCGTCCTGGCGTTCGGGCTCATCTCTCCCGACGGCCTGATCGCGGAGCAGAACGTCGCGCGCTACGACCGCCATCACTCGATCGACATCGAGTACCTCCGCGGTCTCTCGGCCGATGCCGTGCCGGCGCTCGACACCCTCCCGGAGCCCCTGCGCTCCTGCGCGCTGGAGAAGATCCAGCGGTCGCTGCGCAGTTCGGACGAACCCTGGTACGCCACGAGCTGGGGCGAGGCGAGGGCCCGGGACATCCTCGGGGACTGGGATCCCGGATACCGCACGGGGGAGTGCAGCGGTCTCGGCTCGGGGGACAACGGGAGCGAACGCGGCGACGGGGACGACCCGTACGACCCCTACGACCCGTACTGATCGCCGTAGCGCAACGCACCGGAAGCGGGCCGCCGTCCCTCGGGGCGGTCCGTCTCCGGTGGTCCGTACGGCTTCCGACGATGCCGTTCCCGGTCGCGCCGGACCTCGTCCGTACATCCGAGCCTGCCGGACCTCGTCCGTACATCCGAGCCTGCCCGGGCGGCCGTCCGCACACCTGAGCCTGCCCGGGCGGCCGTTCGTACATCTGAGCCTGCCCGGGCGGCCGTCTGCACACCTGAGCCTCTGCCGGCCGGGACAGCCCTCAGGCCGCCGGTCCTCCTGCCGCCGCCTTTCCGCTCAGCGCCTCCAGATCGCTCTTCCGCACCCGGATCACCACCAGTGCGGTCAGCAGGGCGAGTCCTGCCATGGCCACCGCAGCGAGGAACGCGGTCGATATGCCTTGGGAGAGCACCGCGTGACCCCAGCTTCCGGGCAGTTCCCGCGTCTTGGCGAACTCCGCCTTCTGCTCCGGTGACGCCTGCGCCAGGAACTGCGGAACCTGCTTTTCCGCTTCGTTGCGGCTCGCCGTACCGAAGACCGTGACCAGGATGGAGAGCCCCAGCGAACCGCCCACCTGCTGGCTCGCGTTGAGCAGGCTGGAGGCGGCCCCGGCCTCGTGCTGGGCGACGCCGGAGACCGCCGTCAGCGTGAGGGTCACGAAGTTCAGTCCCATGCCGAAGCCGAAGATGAGCATCGGGCCCAGGACGCCGGAGAGGTAGCTGCTGTCAGGAGAGATGAACGTGAGCCAGAGCAGGCCCACGCCGGTGAGCGCCGAGCCCGTGACCATGAACGGTTTGGGCCCGAGCACCGGAAGGAACCGTTGCGAGAGCCCCGCTCCCACGATGATCGCGACGGTCACGGGCAGGAACGCCAGGCCCGACTCGATAGGGCTGTACGCCAGCACGTTCTGCACGAACAGCACGATGAAGAAGAACATGCCGAACATGGCCGCGGCCAGACTGACGTACGTTCCGGAACGGTTGCGGTCGGCGAACATCCGCAGCGGAGTGATCGGTTCCTTCGCGCGCATCTCGATGAGGACGAACGAGGCGAGCAGGATCACCGCGGCGCCGAACGAAGCCAGGGTCAGGGAATCCCGCCAGCCCTCCTCGGAAGCCCGGATGAATCCGTACACGAGCGAGGCCATGCCGAGGGTCGAGGTCAGCGCCCCCGAGATGTCGAAGCGGCCCGGATGCCTTTCGGACTCGTTGATGTACAGCGGCGCCAGGACGGCGATCAGTACGCCGATCGGCACGTTGACGAAGAAGACCCAGCGCCAGTCGAGCCATTCGGTGAGCAGCCCGCCCGCCAGCAGGCCTATCGCCCCGCCTCCTGCGGACACCGCGGCGAAGACGCCGAACGCGCGGTTGCGCTCCGGCCCTTCCGGGAACGTGGTGGTGATCAGGGCCAGTGAGGTCGGTGAGGCGATGGCGCCACCGATGCCCTGGAGCGCACGCGCCGCGAGCAACTGCCAGGGCTCCTGGGCGAATCCGCCCAGCAGCGAGGCCAGCGTGAAGACCAGGATGCCCGCCATGAAGACGCGGCGGCGGCCGAGGATGTCCCCGGCCCGTCCACCGAGCAGCAGCAGACCGCCGAAGGTGAGCGTGTAGGCGCTGAGGACCCAGGAGAGATCGGTGGTCGAGAAGCTGAGCGCATCCTGGATGTGCGGGAGGGCGATGTTGACGATCGTGGAATCGAGCACAACCATCAACTGACAGGCGGCGATGACGGCCAGGGCGATCCCCGGGCGGCCCTGCCTTCGCGCCGCGCCCGGTGCGTTCTGTGCTTCTAACTGAGAGGTTGTCACTATGGGTCCCCCACAAGTGAATTAGTGAACGGATCCGTTCACTGTCGCGTCAACGTTAGTGAGTCCCCTTCAGTGAACGCAAGCGTTCACTGAATCCTTCGTTGGTGTGCCGTGTCCGTATCCACCGTCCCGGCCGGGATCTGCTCAGTTCCGCGCCGATCCGTTGCGACGCCCGCTCTGCCACTGACCGTCCGGTCCCGAGCACCGGCCGGCCGGCGCGGGCGTGCCGACCTGTTCCGATGGAGAGAAACTGATGGCTACTTCGCGATCGGCAGCCGCCGCCCGGCAGCCGGTGGTGTCCCTGAGGCGCCGTGGGCCCGTGCTGGAACGCGCGATCCTCGATGCCGCGCTGGAGCGGCTGGGCACGGTCGGCTGGAGCGGGCTGACGATGGAGGGCGTCGCGGCCTGCGCCCAGACCGGCAAGGCCGCGATCTACCGGCGCTGGTCCTCCAAGGAGGACCTGGTCGCCGAAGCGCTGCGCAGCGCCCTTCCGGCGATCGGTGACGCGCCGGACCACGGGAACATCCGCGAGGATCTCTACCAACTGTGCTGCGAGCTCCGTGACGCCATGCTCTCCAAGTCGGGCTCGGCGCTGCGTGCTGTCCTTCACGAATGTGACGCGGATACGGCGGAACGGTTCCAGTCGGTGATTCTGAGCGGCGTGATCGGGCCGACGACCGCCCTCATCCGAGAAGTCGTGAGCAGGGGGGTCGACCGCGGTGAGGTGCGCGCCGACGCGCTGCGTGGGCTCGCCTTCGACGTGATTCCCGCGATGATGATGTATCGCAGCAAGGTGTGCGGAAGTGAATGGACGGACGGAGACATCGCCGACCTGATCGATCAGGTCGCGGTCCCGTTCTTCAGCGTCGGCCCCCGTTGAACGGCCGCGTTCCGGCCTCGCCGAGCGTCCGTGCCCGGCCTCGTTGAGGCCCTGTTGAGCGGCTGCGTCCCGGCGCCTCGCCGAGCGTCCGTGTGCGGCACCGTTGAGCGTCCGTGCTCGGCCCCTGTTGCGCGGCTGCGTCCCGGCCTCGCTGAGCGTTCGTGCCGAGCCTTGCGTCGGGTGCCCGGGGTGCGGGCCCCGCGGTACCTCTCCGGCCGGGCCTCACGGCGCCTGCTCGGACGAGCGTCGCGGTACCTGTCCGGCCGGGCCTCGCGGCGCCTGCCGGTGAGAGCCGATTCCGTCTCCGTCCGATGGCCGGGCGCCGGACGAAGCCGGTCCATGTGTGGTCCAGGTACGCCCCGGGGTGTTCTCGGCGCCCCCAGCGGCGTACGCTGGCTGGCGCCATGCCGTACGAACCACCCACGCACACCGTCGAGCGCTCACTGCGCGCCACCACCGGTGCCAAGACCGTCGCCGGTGTCGACGAGGTCGGACGCGGAGCGTGGGCGGGACCGGTCACCGTGTGTGCCGCGGTCACCGGCCTCCGTAAGCCTCCTCCCGGACTCACCGACTCCAAGCTGATCAGCCCGAAGCGCCGCGCGGAGCTCGCGCCGCTGCTGGAGCGCTGGGTCACGGCGTACGCCCTCGGCGACGCCACACCTCAGGAGATCGACGAGCTCGGAATGACCGCAGCGCTCCGGCTCGCCGCCGTGCGGGCCCTGGAAGCGCTGCCGGTGCGGCCCGACGCGGTGATCCTGGACGGTAAACACGACTACCTGGGCCTGCCCTGGCAGGTGCGCACGGTCATCAAGGGCGATCAGTCCTGCATCGCGGTTGCCGCGGCCTCGGTGATCGCGAAGGTCCGCAGGGACGCCGTGATGGCCGAACTGGGCGCGGAATCCGATGAGTACGCGGACTTCGCCTTCGAGGCCAACGCCGGCTACCCGTCCCCTGTGCACAGGGCCGCGCTGGAGGAGCGGGGCCCCACGGCCCATCACCGCCTCTCGTGGTCCTACCTCGACGCGCTGCCCAGGTGGCAGCACCTCAAGAAGGTCCGCTTCTCCGCCGAGGCGGCCGCACTGGAAAGCGGGGGCCAGCTCGGCTTCGACTTCTGATCGCGCACATGTACCCACCCGCCGATGCTTCGTGCGCCGGCGTTTGATAGACAACCACCCATGCCTCTCATCCCCGAGGAGCCTCAGATTCACGAGAGCGTCCAGGGTCCCCGCGCCACCACGGCCACAGGCCGTACCGCGTCGACCCCTCGTCCCGTACCCGGTCCGCGTTCCGCGGCCATGCCGCGCCCCGGTCGCCCGGGTCCCGGCCCCGCGAGGCCCGCGCCCCCGGCGCCGCGCCCGCACTCCACCTCCGGCCAGCCCCAGGCGGCCCGTCCGGAGAATCGTTCCGCACCCCAGCTCCAGGTGATCCCCGCCGCGGCCGACGGTGCGCTGGATGCCGCCGACGAGGCGGTGGACCTGCTGCTCGACTCCGGTCGCGCACCCGGCGACATCCTGGTGCTCACCACCGGTGAGCAGCATCCGTGGGCGACGCACGAGCTCTCCTTCGGCGAGGCCGCCTACTGGGCCCAGCAGGAAGCGGGCGAGGACGTGTTCTTCGCCGGTGCCGCGGCGCTGGACCGGTTGAAGCCGCGGCCGGTGGTGATCGTCGCGGTCAACGGTGCCGACGGCGACACCGCCGAACCTGCCCTCACGGCGGCGCAGCATCGTGCCGGAGCCCTGCTGATCGTCTGTGGCGATCCGCAGCGGATCAGTGCCGTGCTCGGTGCGGGTGTCTGACCCGGAGCGGATGCGACGCAGCTCCGGTGCGGGTGTCTGACCCGGAGCGGATGCGACGCAGCTCCGGTGCGGGTGTCTGACCCGGAGCGGATGCGACGCAGCTCCGGTGCGGGTGTCTGA
>NZ_JBIVTU010000013.1:186508-191398 GCF_044756845.1 Streptomyces sp. NPDC091416 | reverse complement strand
AACCGGAGCGAACGTGACGTAACTCCGGCGTGGGTGTCCGGGCCGGAGCGGATGTGACGTGGCATTGGGCGCGAGTGCCCGGGCCTGAGCGGATCGATGATGCGATGCGTTCCGGCCCGGACACCGGAACCGGAGTGCTGCCGGCCCGTGGTGACCCGGCTGCCCGCAAGGGCGGCCGGCCCCACGGCCCGGTGTCGTGAGCTGCCCGCGCGCGGTCTGGGGCGGTGAGCTGGTCGCCGCCGGGGGCCGTGAGTTGCCTGCCGCTTGGTGTCGCGAGCTCCCCACGGCTTGCCCTGGGGCGCGCCCCGCTGCCCGCGTCAGCGAGCCGCGGTGCGGTGCAACGCCTGGACCGCACCACCGCCCGTGCGTGCCGGGCCGGGATCCTGGTCCAGCGCGGCGTCGGCAAGAGCGGCCGGTTGCGACGTGGAGCTGGGGCGACGGCCGCCGCGGCCCTCCCCGAGCACCTGCCAGCCGCCGCGGGTCAGCGTGATGTACGCGCCGCATCGCAGCCCGTGCAGGGTGCAGGCATCCCGCAACCCCCACATCCAGGCCCCGTCCTCCTCCGTCCAACGCTCGTCCCCCTCGCGGCAGTAGAGCAGTACCGCGGTGCGTACGGGCGTACGGCGTCGGAGATCGTGCGGGATCACCCGGCGCAGGTGCGCCAGCAGGGCGTTACGGAATTCCCAGCCGTCCGCCGTCACCGAACGACGGGCGAACGAGGCGCTGGCCGTCAGACGTTCCTCGTGGTCGAGCACAGCGACGACTGCGATCTGTGGGGTCGGCCGATGCCTTGAGTGCAGGCCGCTGACCACCTCGCGCGGGCTGCGCAGCAGCGGTATGCCCGCTGCCGACCACTCGGCCGGTTCGAGCATTCTGGCAAGGCGGTTGGCGGAATCTGTGGTCGGCGACATCGAAGTGGCTGCGGACGGAGCGAATCCGAAGGTCACGGTCCTCCCTTCGCATACGCGCCCACGATGCGGGCAGAGTCGGGTGAGGGCGCGCCGCGGCACAGCCCTTCCGGGCCCGCGAAGAGACCGTGCGGGGAGCGAGTCCAATTCTTCCTGGCGTATCGGCAGGCGGCAACGAGCAATTGGCACAGCTGACGGTAATCAGCTGGAATGACACGGATATCCCTGCCCAGTCCGGCACCGGATGACGCCACCTGTCACGCCTGAACAGCGAGGACCAGCGGAAACACGCCTCCCGCCCCGGCCCGCCGCAGGAGCCGGGCCGCAACGGCAAGGGTCCAGCCGGTGTCCGAGAGATCGTCCACGAGCAGCACGGGCCCGTCCACCGCTGCCAGGGCCTCGGCCAGCTCGGGCCCCACGACGAGCCGCTCGTGCAGTGCCCGGACCCGCTGGGCGCTGTTGGTCTGGGAGATCCGGACACCTTCGGCACCCGGGGCATGGCCGACACTGCCCAGAAGGGGCATGCGTCCGACCTCGGCGATGCGGTTGCCGAGTGACTGAATGAGCCGGGGCCTGCTGTGGGAGGCCACGGTGACGACACCGACCGGCCGGGGGACGGCGTTCACCGCGCCGGGCGCCCAGCCCCCCGGGCCCCGCGCCCAGTCGGCCAGCACGGTGACCACGGCTTCGGCCACATCGTCCGGCACCGGGGCGTCGGGCGACTGCGCGGAGAGCAGGGGGCGGAGCCTGTTGCCCCAGCCGATATCGGAGAGGCGGCCCAGCGCCCGGCCGGTGCCGGACAACTCGCCCGCCGGGATCCGGCCCTTGAGGTCGACCCCTACCGCGGCGAGACCGGTCGGCCACATCTTGCGGGGTTCCACTTCGACGCCGGGCCGGCCGAGCTCGCCCCGCGCGGTGTCCAGGGCGGTGGTGGACACGGCCTCGTCGAAGCGGGCTCCGGCACAGTTGTCGCAACGTCCGCAGGCCGTCGCCTCCTCGTCGTCCAACTGGCGGCGCAGGAACTCCATCCGGCAGCCGTCCGTCGTCGCGTAGTCGCGCATCGCCTGCTGCTCGGCCGCCCGTTGGCGCGCCACCCAGGCGTAGCGCTCGGCGTCGTAGACCCAGGGCTCGCCCGTGGCGATCCAGCCGCCCTTGACGCGGCGGACCGCGCCGTCGACGTCGAGCACCTTGAGCATGGTCTCCAGACGAGTGCGCCGCAGGTCGACCAGTGGTTCCAGAGCGGGCAGCGAGAGCGGGCGGCCTGCCTGCGCGAGCGCGTCGATCGTGCGCCGGACCTGTTCCTCCGGAGGGAAGGCGACCGACGCGAAGTACTGCCAGATCGCCTCGTCCTCCTTGCCCGGAAGCAACAGCACCTCGGCGTGTTCGACGCCGCGACCCGCACGCCCCACCTGCTGGTAGTACGCGATGGGGGAGGAGGGCGAGCCCAGGTGGACGACGAAGCCCAGGTCGGGCTTGTCGAAGCCCATGCCCAGCGCGGAGGTCGCCACCAGGGCCTTGACGCGGTTGGCCAGCAGATCGTCCTCGGCCTGCTGCCGGTCGGCGTTCTCGGTGCGGCCGGTGTACGAGGCGACGGTGTGCCCGCACTGCCGGAGATACGCGGTGATCTCCTCGGCCGCCGCGACCGTCAGGGTGTAGATGATCCCCGAACCGGGGAGTTCCTTGAGGTGGTCGCCGAGCCACGCCAGCCGGTGTGCGGCATTGGGCAGTTGCAGAACGCCGAGGCTCAGGCTCTCCCGGTCCAGCGGGCCGCGCAGGACGAGCGCGTCCGTGCCCGCGCCGGTGCCCAGCTGTTCCGCGACGTCCGCGGTCACACGGGCGTTCGCGGTGGCGGTGGTCGCGAGGACGGGCACGCCCGCGGGCAGATCGGCGAGCATGGTCCGCAGCCGCCTGTAGTCGGGCCGGAAGTCGTGGCCCCAGTCGGAGATGCAGTGCGCCTCGTCGACCACGAGCAGTCCCGTCGCCGCGGCGAGCCTGGGCAGGACCTGATCCCGGAAATCCGGATTGTTGAGCCGCTCGGGGCTGACAAGCAGTACATCCACTTCACCGGCGGCCACCTCGGCCTGCACGGTGTCCCACTCCTCGGTGTTGGACGAATTGATCGTCCGCGCACTGATGCCGGCCCGGGCAGCGGCTGCCACCTGGTTGCGCATCAACGCCAGCAACGGGGAGACGATCACCGTGGGCCCGCTGCCCTGCGCGCGCAGCAACGAGGTCGCGACGAAGTACACGGCCGACTTTCCCCAGCCGGTCCGCTGGACGACCAGCGCTCTGCGCTTGTCGGCGACAAGGGCTTCGATGGCCCGCCACTGGTCCTCACGCAGCCGGGCAGTGCCGGAGGCGTCCCCGACGAGGCGTGCCAGTACGGAATCGGCCGAAGCCCTGAGCTCTGCACGGTCTGCGTTGGTCATAACCCCATGCAACCCGATGGGTACGACAAACCGCGAACGACCGCGCGGTCCCTGTGGATAAGTTATCCACAGGGGGTCGCGGAATTTGCCCGCTCAGGGGACGGTCATCCCATGAACAAGCACCACGAATCCACCGGACCGTCCGACGAGCAGCAGATCACTTTGCGGGGGCCCGCCGAGCTGGCCGACGCCCTCCCGTACCTCATGGGATTCCATCCGAACGACAGCGTGGTCATGGTCGCGCTGCACGGCGGTCGCGGCCGTTTCGGCGGGCGCCTGAGGCTCGGGATCCCGCAGTCCGCCCACGAGTGGCCTTCGGTGGCCGAGCAGCTCGCCGAGTGCCTGATCAAGGGGAGCGAGCGGCGCGGCGGGCGACCCGACGCGATCGTGGTCTTCCTCTGCCAGGATCCGGCCGAAGGAGAAACGGGCAGTCAGGCCATGGAGCGGCTTCGGCCCTTCGCCCAGCGGCTGCGGATCGCCTGCGGGGCGCTGGACGTGCCGGTGCTCGAAGCGCTCTGCATCTCCGGCGATCGGTTCTGGTCCTACGTCTGCCCCGACCCCCGCTGCTGCCCGGCCGAAGGGAATCCCCTGGCCATGCAGGGCACCTCGGTGATGGCCGCGACAGCGGCTTACGCCGGCATCCAGGTGCGGGGGTCACTGCGCGAGATGGAATCCAGGCTCGCGCCCCATCCGGGTGGGGCAGGCAGGGAGCAGCAACGGGCGCTGGACACGGCCGGGGCCGCTCTGGTGCCCAAGCTCCTCGACGAGGAGAGCCGCAAGGAGGTCGTCAGCGCGACCCTGGACCTTGCCCGGCGGCTCATGGAGCGCCTCGAACAGGCTCCGGCGGCGACGCCTTCGCTCTGCGACCTCAACGACGACCGGCTGATCAGCCATGAAGAGGCGGCGGCGGTGATCCTCGGGCTTCAGGACCGGGAGACCCGGGACAGGGCCGCGGAGTGGATGGAAGGCCCGGAGGCGGCGTCTGCGCTCAGGCTGTGGCGGGCACTCGCGCGCCGGTGTGTCGCGCCGTACGAGGAGCATGCGGCGGCGCCGCTCACCCTGGCGGGCTGGGTTTCGTGGTCGACCGGTGACGAGCCGGCCGCGCGGGTGGCGCTGGGGCTCGCCCTGCGGCTGGATCCCGGATACACGTTTGCCCAGCTGCTGCACGAGGCCTGCAATCAGGGCCTCGATCCGGAGACGCTGCGGCGCTGCCTGCGTGGTGAGCGCAGCACACGGACGACGCGACGCGGTCGCGGTACGGGACGGGTCGCGGGGGCCCGTGCCGTACGGGTCCAGGCTTCCGGGCGGCGGCGGACGCGGCCGGGATCAGCCCGTCCGGGTGCGGTCCCCGGCAGGCGCCAGCCCGGCCGGCTGCGCAGTCAGGGCCGGCGCGGGACGAGGACCGGACGATGAGAGAGCGGTGGGGGGGGGGGGGGGGGGCCCGCCCCCCCCCCCCCCCCCCCGCGCCGGGGCGGGGGGGGGGGGGGGGCGCGGGGGTGTTTTTTGATGCGTACATCGATGTTAACTCCAGGGGGCCCGACGCCCCCCCCACC
>NZ_JBIVTU010000013.1:127266-186498 GCF_044756845.1 Streptomyces sp. NPDC091416 | reverse complement strand
CGTGGTTGGCGCCGGGCGACCCCCCCGCGGGGGGGTCGCCTCTGTGGGGGGGGGGGGGGGGGGCGGGGGGCGGGTGGGGGGGGGGGGGGGGCCCCCCCCCCCCCCCCCCCACCGCCGGTCCGCCGGACGCCGTGACCGGTGAAGAGCGTCGCGAAGGGAGTGTTTATCGTCAGGCAGACGACTATGATCACGGCATGCCGCCCTACGACCCGTCGACCTTCCCGCCCTTCGCTGTCACCGTCGACCTGGTCGTGCTCACGGTGCGTCGTCACGCGCTCTGTGCCTTGGTGGTACGCCGAGGTGAGACGCCGTTCCAGGGCAGATGGGCGCTGCCCGGCGGGTTCGTCAGGGCGGACGAGGATCTCGGTGCCGCGGCGGCACGCGAGCTCGTCGAGGAGACCGGGCTGTGTGCGCACGACCCGGCGACCCCGGCGGTCGGCAATGGGGCTCATCTCGAACAGCTCGCCACATACGGCGATCCTGCGCGCGATCCGCGTATGAGGGTCGTCAGCGTCGCGCACCTGGCGCTGGCCCCTGATCTGCCCGCACCGCGGGCAGGCGGTGATGCGAACAGCGCCCGCTGGGCGCCGGTCGAGGACCTGCTCGGGCCCGAGGGGGGCTACGGGCGGGACGGGGAGAGTCAGGCACCGCTGGCCTTCGATCATGCCCGCATCCTGGCCGACGGCGTGGAGCGGGCCCGCTCCAAGATCGAGTACTCCTCCCTGGCCACCGCGTTCTGCCCGCCCACCTTTACCGTCGGTGAGCTGCGCCGGGTGTACGAAGCGGTGTGGGGCGTGGTGCTCGATCCGAGGAACTTCCATCGCAAGGTGACGGGCACGCCCGGCTTCCTGGTGCCGGCCGGCGGTACGACCACCAGGCAGGGCGGCCGTCCCGCCCAGCTGTTCCGGTCGGGTTCGGCCACGGTGCTGAACCCGCCGATGTTGCGGCCCGAGGTCTGACCCGAAAGGTTCGGTTCGGCCCTGGTGCGGCCCCGCGCAGGACCCTGTGGTTTTCCGCGTGCCCCGTAGTTCTCCGTAGGCGGGGGCCGGTGGGAACGCCGTGGGCCGAGCCTTGAGTGAAAAGTCCGATATGTCGGGTTATCGTGCTGCGATACCTCTGCCGTCGAGCGGCCTCACCTCCTGCGAGAGAAGCGATGCTCCAGGCCATCGGACTCACCAGCGCCCGCCACCGCGGACTTCCGCCCGCCGTGGATGACCTCACGTTCGAAGCGGGATCCGGCAGCGTGACCGCGCTGCTTGGTCCACCCGGATCAGGCAAGACCTCGGCCCTGCGCCTGATGCTCGAGCTCGAGCCGGGGCGCGGCGTCACGTACTTCCGGGGCAGACCGCTGCATCGCGTGGCTCATCCGGCCCGTGAGGTGGGTGTGCTGATCGGGGACGTGCCGGGGCACCCTGCCCGCACGGTCCGCGGGCAACTCCGCATGCTCTGCGCCGCTGCGGGGGTCCCCGCGTCCCGGGCCGACGACGTGCTGGACGCCGTCGGTCTCGTCGGGCTGGGGGACCAGCGCATCGGCACGCTCTCCCGGGGCATGGACCGCAGGCTGGCTCTCGCCTCGGCGCTGCTCGCCGACCCGCACACGCTGATCCTCGACGAACCTGCGGAGGGCCTGGGTGCGAGGGAAGCGGAATGGGTGCACGGGATGCTCAGGTCCCATGCGGACAGAGGCGGAACGGTCCTGTTCACCACGCAGGACCCCAAGGAGGCCGCGCGGTCGGCCGGTCATGTGGTGACCATCGACGCGGGACGTCTCGTCGCCGACCAGGAAGCCGCGGAGTTCTCCCGTACCCGGCTGCGCCCTCGCGTCGCGGTCCGTTCCCCGCACGCTGCCCGCCTTGCCGCGATCGTCAGCCGAGAGGCCCGTGCCGCCCGGCGTTCCGTCGAAGTCGTTACGGAGGCGAGCAGCAGCCGGCTCTCCGTCTACGGCAGCAGCTGTGCGGAGATCGGAGACACGGCATTCCGCCACGGACTTCCCGTCCATCAGCTCGCCGACGAGGTGGGCGACACCGGCCCGGCATCCGGCCCTCCCGACAACGGCCGCCTCGGCGGCGGTCCCGGCGGCAACGCCCTCCGAGTCGACGGCGCCCGCGGCGAGGGCCTTCGCGGCGACGGCAGCGGCGCTGCCGTGGATGCCGGACCCGCCCCCGAGGCCGTCGCGCTCGCCACCGCTGCCGGGCGCTCCGCGGACGGCCCCGAGCCGGCCGCGGCGCCGGGCAGGGCGCAGTTGCCGCCGCGGATCAGGCGGCGCCCGGCCCGCGGACCGTTGCGCCCGTTGCGATACGAGCTGCGCCGCCTCTTCGGCGTCAGGACGACGACCCTGATCGTCGCCGTCACCCTTGTCGCCTCGGCTGTGGTGTCCGTGGTGCTTGCCCGTAACGGTCGCGCCCCGCTGCCGCACGTACTGGTCGCCTGGCCTTCTCTGCTGCCGCTGCCGCCTGCCGCGCTCGGGGCAGGTCTGCTCGGCGCCCTCTCCTTCGGTGATGAGTTCCGCTACCCCGCGCTCGCCGCGGGCCGCGGCGGCGTCCCGCGCAGACTCGGGCTGCTGCTCGCCAAACTGGCCGTCTCGGCGGGTGTCGCGCTGTCGCTGGCGTTGCTCGTCGTCCTGGTCTCGGGCGAATCTCTCCGCCTCGTGTACGGCGAGGACTTGGTCCAGGTGCCTTCGAATGCGATTCCGCTGGCCTTGAGTTGGTCGGGGCTGATGGTCGGCTGCGCCTGGGCGGGGCTGCTGGCCGCCGGAATCTTCCGTGTGACGGCGGCGGGTGTGGCCGCCGTACTCGCCGTTCCCGTGCTGATGGTTCCGCTCATCGAGGCAGTGCCGAAGGCGCCGACCGCCCGTTCGACGAGCGGACTTCTGGGCCGTCTCAGGGAACTGGCCTGGCTGCAGTGGCCGCATGAGGCGGACCGGTGGGTGCTGGGCCTGGTGAAGGTCGTGGCACACCCGGTGGGGACCGCGCTGACCCTGTCGTTGTCGGTCCTTGTCTGCGCGTATCTGTTCACGAGCCTTCGCGGCAGAGTGCGTTGGTGATCGGCGAAGGGAATCTGAAGCTGCCAAGATCCACAACTCCATTGAAAGTGCCCGTTTTATACCACTAAGGCGTCAATTGGGAGGTGAGTGCCGATCACCCTTTCGTGTGCTTTTCACCAAAGACCTCAAGGGGCGGCTGAGCGGCGCCGACAAAGGATGCGTGAGTACCCTTTCGCACACCATGATGACCGCCGCCCGCGCCGCCGACACCGGCCTTGCCGGCCCGGGCGAACTTGACCGATACACCCATGCGGATGCGCCGGCCGGCGAGCGTGCCGCCGCCCGGTCCTGGGGGGACCCCGATTCCGAACTCGGCCGTGTGGGCCGGCGAGGATCGGCCAGCCGGGGCCGAGGCCTGCACGGCCAACTTGTTCAGCAGCTGGGTCAGATGATCGTTTCCGGCGACCTCGGCGCGGACCGGCCGCTGGTGCCGGAGGAGATCGGCCAGCGATTCGAGGTCTCCCGCACCGTTGTCCGGGAGTCTCTGCGCGTGCTGGAGGCGAAGGGCCTGGTCAGCGCCCGGCCCAACGTGGGCACCCGGGTGCGGCCGGTCAGTGACTGGAATCTGCTCGACCCCGACATCATCGAATGGCGCGCGTTCGGTCCGCAGCGTGACGATCAGCGTCGCGAACTGGGTGAGCTCCGGTGGACGATCGAGCCCCTTGCCGCCCGACTGGCCGCCGGTCACAAGCGTGACGACCTTCAGCAGAGGCTCGGGGACATGGTCGAGATCATGGGGCACTCGCTCGGGCAGGGAGACGTGATCACGTGCGCCCGTGCCGATGCGGAGTTCCACTCCTTGCTCATCCAGGCCGCGGGAAACCGCATGCTGGAGCACCTCTCCGGCATCGTGTCGGCCGCGCTCCAGGTCTCGGGAGGGCCGGTCACGGGCTGCGACCGGCCCAACGAGGCATCGCTCGGCCACCACGCCCGCATCGTCGACGCCCTGGCGACCGGGGACGCCGCAGGCGCCGAAGCGGCCATGCGTCAGCTGCTCGTGGTCCAGGTGGAACGAGTGGTGCCGGCGCCGCGCGAACGCGAGCACTGACGGCGGCACAGTCAGGGTGTACGGGCCATGTGTCGTCGGACCCTCGCGGTCCGGCGGCACAATTGTGGAGAGATGTCGCCCCTGGTCTCGTTCGTCGCAAATGAGGTGTGACTCGGGCCACGCGGATTGGGCGTAACACTCCTCGAAACAGCGCGATGACTTAAGAGGTGACCGCCGCGGAAGGAATACAGCAGCCGTTCAGTGCGCTGTGCAGTTCTGAGGCCTAGCCCGCGCCGTCGGTACATTCCCAGCCCGACGGTCGTCGGTACCAGCCCTCTCAGGGCAGGGCCGGAAGCCGTTTCCATCGTTCCGAGAGGTTGTTCGTGTCGGCCAGCACATCCCGTACGCTCCCGCCGGAGATCGCCGAGTCCGAATCTGTCATGGCGCTCATCGAGCGGGGAAAGGCTGATGGGCAGATCGCCGGCGATGACGTGCGTCGGGCCTTCGAGGCTGACCAGATTCCGCCAACCCAGTGGAAGAACGTTCTGCGCAGCCTCAACCAGATCCTCGAGGAAGAGGGTGTGACGCTGATGGTCAGTGCCGCGGAGCCGTCGAAGCGCGCCCGCAAGAGCAGCGTCGCAGCGAAGAGCCCGGTCAAGCGCACCGCCACCAAGACCGTCGCGGCAAAGACGACCGTGACGCGGACCGTCGCGGCCACCGCCGCCGCGTCGGCCGAGACCGTGGACGCGGTGGCCGATGACGCCGCTGCGGCCGCACCCGCGAAGAAGGCGGCAGCCAAGAAGACGGCTGCCAAGAAGACCGCCGTGAAGAAGACGGCGGCGAAGAAGACCGCGTCCAAGAAGGCCGGCAAGCAGGACGACGAAATCCTCGACGGCGATGACGCAGCCGAGGAAGTCAAGGCCGGCAAGGGCGAGGAAGAGGAGGGCGAGGGCGAGAACAAGGGCTTCGTCCTCTCCGACGACGACGAGGACGACGCACCTGCGCAGCAGGTCGCCGTCGCCGGCGCCACGGCCGACCCGGTCAAGGACTACCTGAAGCAGATCGGCAAGGTCCCGCTCCTCAACGCCGAGCAGGAGGTCGAGCTCGCCAAGCGTATCGAGGCGGGTCTGTTCGCCGAGGACAAGCTGGCGAACTCCGACAAGCTCGCTCCCAAGCTCAAGCGCGAGCTGGAGATCATCGCCGAGGACGGCCGCCGCGCCAAGAACCACCTGCTGGAGGCCAACCTCCGTCTCGTGGTCTCGCTGGCAAAGCGTTACACCGGCCGAGGCATGCTCTTCCTGGACCTGATCCAGGAAGGCAACCTGGGTCTGATCCGTGCCGTCGAGAAGTTCGACTACACCAAGGGCTACAAGTTCTCCACGTACGCCACCTGGTGGATCCGTCAGGCGATCACCCGCGCCATGGCCGACCAGGCCCGCACCATCCGTATCCCGGTGCACATGGTCGAGGTCATCAACAAGCTCGCGCGCGTGCAGCGCCAGATGCTCCAGGACCTGGGCCGTGAGCCCACCCCGGAGGAGCTGGCCAAGGAGCTCGACATGACCCCCGAGAAGGTCATCGAGGTCCAGAAGTACGGCCGCGAGCCGATCTCCCTCCACACCCCGCTGGGTGAGGACGGGGACAGCGAGTTCGGTGACCTGATCGAGGACTCCGAGGCGGTCGTTCCGGCCGACGCGGTCAGCTTCACGCTCCTCCAGGAGCAGCTGCACTCGGTGCTGGACACGCTGTCCGAGCGTGAGGCGGGCGTGGTCTCCATGCGCTTCGGCCTCACCGACGGGCAGCCGAAGACGCTGGACGAGATCGGCAAGGTCTACGGCGTGACGCGTGAGCGCATCCGTCAGATCGAGTCCAAGACGATGTCCAAGCTGCGTCACCCGTCCCGTTCTCAGGTCCTGCGCGACTATCTCGACTAGGTCGCTCAGTCAGGCAGTGGCCGAGGGCCCGGATCCCCCAGGGGGATCCGGGCCCTCGGTTCTGTGCGGGTGCGGGTTGCGGCCGGCGGAATGACTCTGGGTAGGCATAGTCCATCACAGAGTCAGGAGCACGCATGTCTCGTACCGTCGTCCGCACCATGACAGGGGCACTCGCCCTCGCTGCCGCAACGGCCGTGATACCGCTCGTCTCACCTGCCCAGGCGGTCGCCGACAGCATCGTCATCGGCGGCCAGCCCGCTCACGTCAAGGACAGTCCGTGGGTGGTGGCGCTCTCCAGCCGTGACCGGTTCGGTGGTACGCGAGCCGGTCAGTTCTGCGGGGCCGTCGTGGTTGGGCCGAAGAAGGCGCTGACGGCCGCGCACTGCCTGAGCCGGGAGGCGCTGGGTGTCGATGTCGGCGAGGTGCGCGATCTGCGGATCATCTCGGGCCGGGACGAACTGAACGGCACCGGCGGCAAGGAGATAGCGGTGAGCGGAACCTGGGTCAATCCCGGTTTCGACGCGGCCACCAACAGCGGGGACGTCGCCGTGCTCACTCTCGCCGAGGCGTTGCCCGAACAGAGCGTGATCCCCATGGCCGCAGCCGGTGACTCCGCGTACGACGCGGATACTCCCGCGGTGGTCTACGGCTGGGGCGATACGACCGGCAACGGCGACTACGCGTCGTCGCTCAGGTCGGCGAAGGTGAGCGTGCTCCCGGACAGCTCGTGCGAACAGGCCTACTCCGGAGGCCGTAACGGCACCTATGACGCCTCCGCGATGCTCTGCGCGGGAGAACCCCAGGGCGGCTACGACGCCTGCCAGGGGGACAGCGGAGGGCCTCTGGTGGCCCAGGGGAAGCTGGTCGGCCTGGTGTCCTGGGGGAACGGCTGTGGACTTCCGGGCAGCCCGGGTGTCTACACGCGGGTCTCCGCCGCCATCGAGTGGATGGAGGGCGCCGCCTGACCGGTGCGGTCCGGGCGGGTGCGAGAACGGGCGGCTCCCCGGTCGGGGAGCCGCCCGTCGGCCGGTGCGGAACCGGCCCCTGGCTCGTCGTGGATGCGAGGTGTCAGTGTTGTTCCTCTTCGGCGGCTTGGGCCTGCACGGCCGTCAGTCGGTCCGTCTCATCCTGTATTTCCGCGGCGATCTTCTTGAGTTCCGGCTCGAACTTGCGACCGTGGTGGGCGCAGAAGAGCAGTTCACCGCCGCTGATCAGGACGACGCGCAGGTATGCCTGGGCGCCGCAACGGTCACAGCGGTCTGCTGCGGTCAGCGGGCTCGCGGGGGTCAGAACAGTAGTCACGTCGCCTCTTCTCTAGCTCGACGAGCTGTCGTACCAGGGTCAACATCCAACCAGGCCGAAAACGTTCCCGCTCGTGGCATTTCTTCGAAACTTCTTCTCAGGATGGCTGTCTGTTGCCGGTTCGCGGCGAATGTGCCGTATTGCGTGGCGCTACGGTTTCGCGTTGCTTGTCTTCGGTCGGTCCCACCGGCCGGCTTGCCGGTTTGTTCATGAGGACGTGCCCGGAGCCTAAATGGTTCATGCCTGGAAGGGAACGTGATGTGCACGTCACCTGAAGGAGGGATCGAACGTGTATGCGAGGCTGGACTAGTGTGAGCGTTCTCCGAGGGTGGCGTGACAACCGCTCTACCAGGCCTCGGTACCCTCTCAGCGGCGACCGAAGCCGAGCCCGTTACCCACTGGGCCCCAAATGAAATTCAGCGAGGAGCGAACCGCGTGACCGCCGATACGTCCGTGCCGTCCACTGCGCTGCTGACCGGAGCAGACCGAGACGGTTCCAACTACACCGCGCGGCACCTGCTCGTACTCGAGGGGCTGGAAGCGGTTCGCAAGCGCCCCGGCATGTACATCGGGTCCACCGACAGCCGCGGCCTCATGCACTGCCTCTGGGAGATCATCGACAACTCCGTCGACGAGGCCCTGGGCGGTTACGGTGACCACATCGAGGTGATCCTGCACGAGGACGCCTCCGTCGAGGTCCGTGACAACGGGCGCGGCATCCCGGTCGACGTCGAGCCCAAGACGGGGCTCTCCGGCGTCGAGGTCGTGATGACGAAGCTGCACGCGGGCGGAAAGTTCGGAGGCGGCTCCTACGCCGCGTCGGGCGGTCTGCACGGTGTGGGTGCCTCCGTCGTCAACGCGCTCTCCGCGCGGCTGGACGTCGAGGTCGACCGCAACGGCTCGACCCACTCGATCAGCTTCCGCCGCGGCGTTCCCGGCATCTTCACGGAGCAGGGGGCGGAGAGCCCGTTCGATCCCGCCAACGGGCTCCGCAAGACCAAGCGGATCCCGAAGGCCCGTACCGGCACGCGCACGAGGTACTGGGCCGACCGGCAGATCTTCCTGAAGGAAGCCAAGCTCAACCTGGACACGCTGTACCAGCGCGCACGTCAGACGGCGTTCCTGGTGCCCGGCCTCACTCTCGTCGTCCGCGACGAGCGAGGGATCGACGGCGCGCCCGCCAGCGTGGAGACCTTCCACTACGACGGCGGCATCAGCGAGTTCTGCGAGTACCTGGCGCAGGACAAGGCGGTGTGCGACGTTCAGCGGCTGACGGGGCAGGGAAGCTTCAAGGAGACCGTGCCGGTCCTGGACGAGCGGGGTCACATGATCCCGACGGAGGTCACCCGCGAGCTCGGCGTGGACATCGCGCTGCGCTGGGGCACCGGCTACGACACCGTCGTCAAGTCCTTCGTCAACATCATCGCCACCCCCAAGGGCGGCACCCATGTGTCCGGTTTCGAACGCTCGGTGACCAAGACGGTCAACGAGGTGCTCCGGTCCGCGAAGATGCTGCGTGTCGCCGAGGACGACATCGTCAAGGACGACGCGCTGGAGGGCCTCACCGCCGTCGTGACCGTACGGCTGGCGGAACCGCAGTTCGAGGGACAGACCAAGGAGGTGCTGGGCACCTCCGCGGCCAACCGCATCGTCGCCAACGTCGTGGCCAAGGAGCTCAAGACGTTCCTGACGTCCACCAAGCGGGACGCGAAGGCCCAGGCCAGGGCCGTCCTGGAGAAGGCGGTGGCAGCCGCCCGCACCCGGATCGCTGCCCGCCAGCACAAGGATGCGCAGCGTCGCAAGACGGCCCTGGAGTCCTCCTCGCTGCCGGCCAAGCTCGCCGACTGCCGCAGTGACGACGTGGAGCGCAGCGAGCTGTTCATCGTGGAGGGCGACTCCGCGCTCGGCACCGCCAAGCTGGCGCGGAACAGCGAGTTCCAGGCGCTGCTGCCGATCCGCGGGAAGATCCTCAACGTCCAGAAGGCATCCGTCTCCGACATGCTGAAGAACGCCGAGTGCGGGGCGATCATCCAGGTCATAGGAGCGGGGTCCGGACGGACCTTCGACATCGACGCCGCCCGCTACGGCAAGATCGTGCTGCTGGTCGACGCCGATGTGGACGGTGCCCATATCCGCATCCTGCTGCTGACGCTCTTCCAGCGGTACATGCGGCCCATGGTCGAGGCGGGACGGGTCTTCGCGGCGGTGCCTCCGCTGCACCGGATCGAGCTGGTCCAGCCGAAGAAGGGGCAGGACAAGTACATCTACACGTACTCGGACAACGAGCTGCGCCAGCGGCTGCTGGAGCTCCAGCGGAAGAACGTCCGGTACAAGGACTCGATCCAGCGCTACAAGGGTCTGGGCGAGATGGACGCCGACCAGTTGGCGGAGACGACGATGGACCCGCGCCACCGCACGCTGCGGCGGATCAACATCGGTGACCTGGAATCGTCGGAGAAGGTCTTCGACCTGCTGATGGGCAACGAGGTGGCGCCCCGCAAGGAGTTCATCACGAGCTCGGCGGCCACGCTGGACCGTTCGCGCATCGACGTCTGAGGCAGCCTTTCCCCGGCATGCCGCCGGATCGAGCCGTTGTCTCCACCCACGGGTGGAGACAACGACTCCACCCGTGATCCACCCCTCGGCCGATCTGCCGAGCGGGCTGTTTCCGTAGCGTCGGAGTGTCAGCACTTCCCGCAACTCGGAGGCGCCCATGCCCGGGCTCGTCAACGTTCTGGTGATCATCGCGGTCATCGCTCTCGTCGTGGTGCGCCAGTGCTCGGCGCAGCGGATCTCCGGCGACCGCCGCTGGTGGGTCCTGCCGGGGATACTGCTGGTCCTGGCCCTTCGCGAGCCCGGACTCGTGGATCCGCGCCATGAAGCGCTGTCCGTCCTCGTTCTCGGCGCCGAACTGACCGTGGGCCTGGTCACCGGTGCAGGCTGGGCATGGACCACCCGGCTCCGGCGCGCCGAGGACGGGACACTCTGGGCCATGGGCACCAAGGCGACCGTTTGCGTCTGGTGCGCAGGCCTGACGCTGCGAGCGGGCTTGTACGGGCTTGCCGCGGCCATGGGCATACATCAGGGCACGGCCGCCCTGATGATGGCTCTCGCGGTCACCTTGCTGGCGCGCAGTGGCATCCTGGCCCGCCGGGCCGCGGAGATACCGGAGCCCTGCCATGGATCTGCCGCGGGCGTGAGCTTCCGGCCGACGCGGAAGGACCCTGTGTGACAGCCGCCGCCTGGACGAGCTGGCCATCGAAGGAAGCGCTCGCGCGGGAAACCCGTACCCGGTCGCGGACCGTCATCAGCCGGTTGGTGCGGACGGCCGGGCTGATCACCCTGATGCTCTGGGGGACTTTCACGGATGGACCGTTCGGCCCGTGGGAGATCGTGGCCGGCGTCGTCGGAGTGGCAGGATGCGCCGCAGTCGCCGTGGCCTTCTTCCGGGCCAGTCTGGAGAACCGCCTGTGGCCCTCGCTCGGCCTGCTGTTCCTGCTGATGCTTGCGGCGTTCGGGGCGCAGCAGGTGGGGGCCGAGGTACCCGCGACGGTGCTCTGGTGCGGCTGCGCCGTCACCGCAATGGAGCGACTTCCACTGTGTGCAGGCGTCCCGTCCACGGCGGTGGCGCTCATCGCTTACGCCCTGGTGAACACCGATGACTGGCTGACCACGGCCGTGACCACGGCCGGGCTCTGCCTGGCGGGGTACGTCCTGCGCCTGGATGCCGAGGCCCGTGGAAGCGAGCAGCGCCTTCTGGCACAGGAACGGGCAGCACGGGTGGCTGAGGCCGAGACGGCGGCGCTGGACGAGCGGTCCAGGATCGCCCGGGAGATCCATGACGTGCTCGCACACAGCCTCTCCGCCCAGTTGGTGCACCTGGAGGCGGCGCGGCTGCTCATCGAGAGGGAGCCGGCCGGGGAGTTCCGGGACGAGGTCCTGCAGCGGGTGGTCGGTGCCCGCTCCATGGCCCGTGAAGGGCTTGCGGAGACTCGTCAGGCCCTCTCCGCCCTGCGCGGGGAGGTGGCGCCCGTGGAGGACTTCCTGCGGCAGCTGGTGGCGGCCGAGCCGGTCGAGGTCAGGGTGGAGGGTGAGCGGCGGACGCTCGCCGCCGAGGCCTCGCAGACGGTCCGGCGCGTGGCGCAGGAGGCACTCACCAATGTGCGCAAGCACGCGCCGGGGGCCAGCGTGCTGATCAGGCTGGAGTATCAGCCGGACGCCGTTGCGCTGGAAGTCAGTGATTCGGGCCGGGAGGGCGCCGGGGGAGAGCTCGCTGTCAGTGGCTCCGGCTACGGTCTGCTGGGGATGAGGGAGCGGGCCGAGCTGCTCGGCGGCAGTCTGGAGGCCGGTCCCGGTGAGGAGGGGTTCGTGGTGAGTCTGCGAGTGCCCGCGTGACCGCGCGGGTGGTGGTCGCCGACGATCAGTCGGTGGTGCGTGAGGGGATCGTCATGCTGCTGGGGCTGCTGCCCGGGATCGAGGTGGTCGGATCGGCGAAGGACGGGGAGGAGGCCGTCGCCCTTGTGGCCGAGCACGCCCCGGACGTTGTCCTGATGGACCTGCGGATGCCCCGCTGCGACGGAGTGGAGGCGACGCGCCGCATCCGCTCGAATTTTCCCGGCACGCAGGTCGTGGTGCTGACGACCTTCGACGACGACGACTCACTCTTCCCGGCGCTCCGGGCGGGGGCCCGGGGATACCTGACGAAGGACGCGGGGGGAGACGAGATCGTGCGGGCCGTCCAGGCCGTGCTCTCCGGAGAGGCGGGGCTCTCGCCCGCCATTCAGCGCCGCCTGCTGGAACAGGTCACCGAGGGGCCACTGCAACGGTCGGGGAGTGCTGCGCCGGAGCTGCCCGACGGGATGACTCCCCGTGAGGCCGAAGTGCTCGTCCTGATCGCCGACGGGATGTCCAACGCGGAGATCGCCCGAAGCCTCCACATCTCGCAGGCCACCGTGAAGAGCCACATCAACAACCTGTTCGCCAAGGCCGGGCTCCGCGACCGGGCCCAGGCGGTCCGCTATGCGTACGTTCGAGGGATCGCACAGCAGCCCGGGACAACCTTCACCTGAAGAGGTGAAGTCCGGGTAATGAAGTGCCCGGGATCTTCCCGATCTGCCCATTCTTGGATACGCGGCCGAAGTGGTCCGTGGACAAGGGGAGTTGTTCGGTGGAGAAGGAAGCAGGGCGCGAGGCCGCAGGGATGCGGCTCGATGACCCGTGGTACGACGCACTGGCCTCCGGGTGGGGGGATCTGGACGGCACGGGAAGCTTCGCACCCGTTGCGGTCCCCGCCCCCACCACACCCGGGCGCGGTCCCAGCGCGGCGGAGATCTACCTGGAGGTGCAGCGCAGCGAGGCCTTCCAGGAAGTGCGCCGCCGGTACCGGCGATTCGTCGTCCCCGCCACCCTCGCCTTCCTCGCCTGGTACCTCGCCTACGTCGTCACGGCGGTCAGCGCACCCGGCCTGATGGCCCGTCCGGTGGCTGGTGCGGTCAACGTCGCCATGATCGCGGGACTCGGGCAGTTCCTCACCACGTTCCTCCTCACCGGTGCTTACGCACGGCATGCGCGGCTGCGCAGAGACCGGGCCGCGCTCGATCTTCGCTGGGACACCCAGGAGATGACGCGGGGGATCGGACGTTGAGCGAGAACCATCAGACCCTGGCGCTCCTGCTGTTCAGCGCTTTCGTCGCCGTCACCCTCGGCATCACGACCTGGGTCGGCCGCAACCGGCAGGGGTCGGCCGAGGAGTTCTATGCGGGCGGCCGGCTGTTCTCCCCCATGGAGAACGGTTTCGCCATCGCAGGCGACTACATGTCCGCCGCGTCGTTCCTCGGCATTTCCGGGGTGATTGCCCTCTACGGCTACGACGGCATGCTCTACTCGGTCGGCTTCCTGGTCGCGTGGCTCGTCGTGCTGCTGCTCGTGGCGGAACTCGTCCGCAACTGCGGCCGGTTCACCCTGGCCGACGTGGTGGCGGCCCGCATGGCGGAGCGCCCGGTCCGGATCGCGGCGGGGACATCGTCCGTGACCGTCTCCGTGCTCTACCTGGTGGCGCAGATGGTGGGAGCGGGCAGCCTTGTCGCGCTGCTCCTCGGGGGGACGAGCGGCGCCGCACGGTCGTGGACGGTCATCGGTGTCGGGGCGCTCATGGTGGTCTACGTGTCGCTCGGCGGCATGCGCGCCACCACGTGGATCCAGATCGTCAAGGCCGTACTGCTGATGGCGGGCACGGTGGTGCTCACCGTGCTGGTCCTGGTCCACTTCCACGGAAACTTCAACGAGTTGCTCAACTCGGCTGCCGACCGCAGCGGGAACGGCAAGGCGTTCCTCTCGCCCGGACTGCGCTACGGCGGAAGCTGGACGGCGCGCGTCGACTTCATCAGCCTGGGGCTGGCCCTGCTGCTCGGCACGGCGGGCCTTCCGCACATCCTGTCCCGCTTCTACACCGTCCCCACGGCCCGTGCGGCCCGGCGGTCCGTCGTCTGGTCCATCGGCCTCATCGGCAGCTTCTACCTGATGACGATCGTCCTCGGGTTCGGAGCGGCGGCGCTGGTCGGATCCGCCGAGGTACGGGAGTCGAATCCCGCCGGGAACACGGCCGTTCCGCTGCTTGCCCTGGTCCTCGGCGGCGGCGAGGGCTCGGCAGGGGGAACGATCCTGTTCGCGGTGGTCGCCGCGGTCGCCTTCGCGACCATCCTCGCCGTCGTCGCCGGTATCACCCTCGCCTCGTCCGCCTCGGTCGCCCATGACCTCTATGCCTCGCTCAGGCGTCCGGGGGCCCGGCAGTACAGCGAGGTCGCCGTGGCCAGGGTCGCCGCAGCCGGGATCGGGGTGGCCGCCATCGGGCTGGGACTGCTCGCCCAGGACCTGAACGTGGCCTTCCTCGTGGGCCTGGCCTTCGCGGTCGCTGCGTCGGCGAACCTGCCGGTACTGCTCTTCTCGCTGTTCTGGCGGAAGTTCACCACGCGCGGGGCGGTCTGGTCGGTCTACGGCGGTCTGCTTCCCGCCGTTGTGCTCGTCCTGGTCTCCCCGGTCGTCTCGGGCAGCCCCACTTCTCTGTTCCCCGGAGTGGACTTCCAGCTCTTCCCGTTGGAGAACCCCGGCCTCGTCTCCATCCCGCTGGGCTTCCTCGCCGGCTGGATCGGCACGGTCACCTCGACCGAGCCGCCCGACGAGGCCAAGCACGCGGAGACCGAGGTGCGTGCGCTGACGGGAGCCGGCGCCGTGTGACCGGGCCGGACCCTGACCTGACCTGACCTGACCTGACCTGACCTGACCGGGCCTGGCCTGACCGGCCGGTCCGGGCGGCCCGGACCGGGGGCTCAGGGCCTCCGGCCTCACCAAGCCGACGCCCCGGCCGGTCGCCGGTCGCCGGACCCGACGCCCCGGCCGGTCGCCGGACCCGTCGCCCGGCCTTTTGCGGTACGCAGTTCAGGCGTCGAGGCGGCGCTTGGCGAGCCAGGTGACGATCTCGGGGTCGTGGTGGTCGAAGAACAGGGAGCTGCCGGTGTCGAGGGTGGCGATCCGGGTCATCTGCGCCTCGGTGAGCTCGAAGTCGAAGACGTCGATGTTCTCCGCCATGCGCTCGGCGCGTACGGACTTGGGGATGGCGACGACACCACGCTGGGTCAGCCAGCGCAGCACGACCTGTGCGACCGACTTGCCGTGTTCCTTGCCGATCTCGGTGAGGAGAGGATGGCTGAACAAGCCGTTCCTGCCTTCGGCGAAGCCTCCCCAGGACTGGATCTGCACACCATGCTCCCGCATGAGGTCCTGGTAGTCGGCGCGCTGGAAGAAGGGGTGGGTCTCGATCTGATTGACCTGCGGGGTGATCTCGTTGTTGACGATCAGGTCGATCAGGCGGTCGGGGTAGAAGTTGGCGACACCGATCGCCTTCGCGAGACCCTCGCGGTTGAGGTCCTCCATGGCGCGCCACTGGCCGTAGACGTCGCCGAAGGGCTGGTGCATCAGGTACAGGTCGAGGTGGTCCAGGCCCAGCTCGGCCAGGGACGTCTCGAAGGCGCGGCGGGTGTTGTCCTGGGCGGGCGCGTCCTGGACCCACAGTTTGGTGGTGACGAACAGGTCTTCGCGCGGGACACCGCTGGACGCGATGGCGCGGCCGACGGCTTCCTCGTTGCCGTAGGCGGCGGCGGTGTCCAGGAGCCGGTAGCCGGCGGCCAGCGCATCGGAGACGGCGCGTTCGGTGTCCTCGGCGGGGATCTGGTAGACGCCGAAGCCGAGCAGGGGCATTTCGACGCCGTTGTTCAGGGTCATGTGCTGCATGAGGGGAAGTCCTTCGCTGTGCAGGAGGAGTTCGGGTTCAGGGGCGGATGAGGGCCTTGAGTACCTGGCGGTCGGCCATGGCCCGGTAGGCGTCCGGCGTCCGGTCGAGGGTGAAGGTCTGATCGAAGACGAGCCCGGGGGCGATGGTGCCGTCCAGGACGTCGGGCAGCAGCTGCTCGACGTAGGCGCGGGCGGGGCTGGCGCCGCCGGTCAGGGTGATGTTGCGCATGAACTGGGCCGGTCCGATCGGTCCCTGCTCGTACTGGGGGACGCCGAGGCGGCTGATCGTGCCGCCGTCGCGGACCGCGCCGAGCGCGGTGTCGAGGGCGGGACGGGTGCCGACGGCCTCGATGACCTTGTCCACGCCGCCGGTCAGCTCTCGGATCCGTGCAATGCCCTCCTCTCCGCGGGCGGCGACGACATCGGTGGCGCCGAAGCGGCGGCCCAGGTCGGTGCGCGGTGTGTGGCGGCCGGCGAGCACGATCCGTTCGGCGCCGAGCCGTTCGGCGGCGATGACCGCGCACAGGCCGACCGCGCCGTCACCCACCACGAGCACCGTGTCGCCGCGGGCGACGCCGGCGGTGACGGCGCCGTGGTGGCCGGTCGTCATCACATCGGACAGCGCCAGCAGGGACGGAAGCAGCGCGGAGTCCGGGGCCACGGGCAGTCTCACAAGGGTGCCTTCCGCGTACGGGACACGGACGGCTTCGCCCTGCCCGCCGTCGACACCGTCGAACCCGTACCGGCCGCCGTTGCGACACGAGATGTGCAGGCCCTTGGCGCAGTAGTCGCAGGTGTTGTCGCTGTACGTGAACGGCGCGACGACGAGGTCTCCCGCCTTCAGGCCGGTCGTGTCCGTGCCGGTCTCCTCGACGACGCCGAGGAACTCGTGGCCCATGGGGCGGCCGGTGCCGGTGGCGGGCATGGACGCATAGGGCCACAGGTCGCTGCCGCAGACGCAGGAGGCGACCACGCGGACCACGGCGTCGGTGGGCTGGACGATCTTGGGGTCGGGCCGGTCCTCGACGCGGACGTCTCCGGCTCCGTACATGACTGCTGCACGCATGAGGGTTGCTCCAAACAGGGGGCGGCCCTGGGGACGCGACGAGAGTGTCAGCGCTCCAGCATCCGGGCCTGGGCCTCGGTGTGGGTGGCGCCGGCGGCGGGCGGCAGGCCGGTGAGCCGGTCGAGCTGGTCGGTGGTCAGGGTGACGGCGTCGGCGGCGGTGTTCTCCTCGACCCGCGCCACGCGCTTGGTGCCGGGGATCGGCGCGATGTCGTCGCCCTGGGCCAGCAGCCAGGCCAGTGCCACCTGGCCGGGCGTGGCACCGGCCTCGTCCGCCAGGGCCTTGACCTCGTCGGCGATCGCCAGATTGCGCCGGAAGTTCTCGCTGGTGAAGCGCGGGTTGCCGCGGCGGAAGTCGTTCTCGTCGAACTCGTCGGTGGACCGCACGGTGCCGGTCAGAACGCCCCGGCCGAGCGGGGAGAACGGCACCAGCCCGATGTTCAGCTCCCGCAGCACCGGCAGGACCCGCTCCTCGATACCGCGGGTGAACAGGGAGTACTCGGACTGGACCGCGGTGACGGGCTGCACGGCGTGGGCACGGCGGATCGTGTCCGGGCCGGCCTCCGAGAGGCCGAACGCGCGCACCTTGCCCTCAGCGATCAGCTCAGCGACCGCACCGGCGGTCTCCTCGATCGGCGTGTTCGGGTCGACCCGGTGCTGGTAGTACAGGTCGATGTGGTCGGTGCCCAGCCGCTTCAGGGAGCCCTCTACGGCGGTGCGGATGTTGGCGGGGCCGGAGTCCAGGTTCCAGGCGCCGTCGCCGCCGTGAGAGACCAGGCCGAACTTCGTGGCCAGTACCACCTGCTCCCGGCGGCCCTTCAGCGCGCGGCCGAGCAGCTCCTCGTTGGTGTAGGGGCCGTAGATCTCGGCGGTGTCGATGAGCGTGACGCCCAGGTCCAGCGCCCGGTGCACGGTCCTGATCGACTCGTCGTCGTCGGTGCCGGAGCCGGTGTAGCCGTGGGACATGCCCATGGCGCCCAGACCGATCCGGGAAACCTCCAGGTCACGCAGCTTGATGTACCGCATCTCGCCCTCTTCGTGTCGTGGCGTCGCCCAGCACCCTCATCGTCGTCCGGACCGGCAGATCCTGCCTGTGCCGGACCGGCGAAGTGATCAAGATGCCGGCGTCTTGCTCATTCACCTTCGCCCGGATTGCGGCGGTGTGGCAGGGCGAGCTCTTCGGGGGTAACGACGGGGCCCCCCTTTCTGCCGCGCGGTTGGTGCCCGGCGCGTGAGACTGGAGTCATGGCATCCCAGAACGCGCACAGCGAGGGCGCCGAGCTGGGCCGCTACCTGCGCGCCCGCCGGACCCAGACCAGCCCCGAGCACGTCGGCCTCACTCCAGGCGCCGGCGTACGCCGCACCCCAGGGCTGCGCCGCGAGGAGCTGGCCACCCTCGCGGGCATCAGCATCGACTACTACGTCCGGCTCGAGCGCGGCAAGGAGACCCGCCCCAGCCCCGCCGTGCTCGACTCCCTCGCCCGCGCCCTGCACATGGACGACCAGGAGCACCAGCACCTGCGCGAGCTCGCCGCCCGCGCCGCCCGCTACGTCGGCGAACCACCACCGGCCCCCGGCCGTACCGTGCGCCCCCACCTCAAGCAGCTGCTCGAGTCACTGCGCCCGAACCCGGCCTACGTCATCAGCCGCAGCATGGACATGCTGGCCTCGAACCCCGGCGGCATCGCCCTGTACGCGGGCCTGGACGACTGGCCCGTCAAGCACCGCAACCTCGCCCGCTACCTCTTCCTGCACCCGGCCGCCCGCGATCTCTTCCCCGACTGGGACCGGCAGATCACCGCCTGCGTCGCCCGCCTGCGCGCCATCGCCGGCACCGCCCCCGATGCCCCCGACCTCACCCATCTCGTCGGCGAACTCCTCCTCAAGAGCCCCGACTTC
Organism: Streptomyces sp. NPDC091416; assembly: GCF_044756845.1. Lineage (NCBI taxonomy): Bacteria > Bacillati > Actinomycetota > Actinomycetes > Kitasatosporales > Streptomycetaceae > Streptomyces > Streptomyces sp. NPDC091416. Next base: position 167,981 of record NZ_JBIVTU010000013.1, on the reverse strand, counting down.
GCCGGACTCTGGGAGCGCTACGAAGTCACCGGGCGCAAACCCGCCCAGAAGACCTTCCAGCACCCACAGGTCGGCACCCTGACCCTCACTTCCCAGTCCCTGCACATCGAAGGAACCCCCGGCCAGCGCATCGGCGTCTACACCGCCGAACCCGGCACCCCCGACCACGACGCCCTGCTGCTCCTCGACATGACCGCACCACGCCCCGCCCTCAGGAACACCGGAACGCCGCATTCCTCGAACAGCTGAGGAAGCGGCGGTGCCATCGGCGTGAGACGCCACCGTCCCGCGCCGGGAGGGTGCGATGCCATGGGCGGTGAGATCCCACCGTCCCTTGCCGGCAACGGCGAGGCCCTACGCGAGCCACACCGCCCCCGCGGCCAGCGCCATCAGGGCGGCGTTGAGGCCGGTCTCCCTGACCTCGCCCCGGGACAGGTGCAGGGCGCCTGCCGGCACCTGGAGTACGAGCAGGCCGAGCGCCGCCGCCATCGCGAGGACGGGCGCGACGCCCGTGAGCGGCGGCAGCACCAGACCGGCCGCACCAAGGATCTCGACGCCGCCGATGGCCCGGACCAGCCACATCGGAACCGTGTCCACCCAGCCCATCATGGGCGCCAGCTGCTCCTGGCTCTGGACGGCCTTCTTGCCGCCCGCGTACAGATAGAAGGCCGCCAGGAGCCCGGCGACGATCCAGTAGGCGCTCTCCATCTTCGTCCTCCGACATGGTGACGACTTGTAAGCAAGCACATGATCGGTGACCATCGGAGCGCTTACAAAAGGCACACGGGTGTGCCTTGCGAACAGGGGACGCCGATGTCGAAGTACCGCCACAGCTGCCTCATCCGCGGTGACGGAGGACGGGCGATCCGCGCAATCCTGGACCGCGTCGGTGACAAGTGGACCCTGTTGGTGGTCGCCACCCTCGACGGTGAACGCATGCGCTTCACCGAGCTCCAGCAGCGCGTTCCCGGCATCTCGCAGCGCATGCTCACCCGCACGGTCCGGCACCTGGAGCGCGACGGTCTGGTGACCCGCACGGTGTTCCCCGAGGTTCCGCCACGGGTCGAGTACGAACTCACCGCGAGGGGGCGCACCCTGATCGGGCCCGCCGTGCAGCTGGCCGAGTGGGCCGTCGACAACAACCCCGGCATCGAGCTGAGCCGGACGGCCTACGACTCGGAGCATCCCAAGCCGTAGCGCCCGGCCGCCGCAGTCACCGGCCGCCGGCGGCGACCCACGCGTAGCGGTGCTCGGGGCGCCCCGTCTCCCCGTACCGCAGCGTCAGCCGGACGCGGCCCGACCGTTCCAGCAGCTTCAGATAGCGCTGGGCCGTCTGCCGGCTCATCCCGGCGTTCTCCGCGATCTCCTGGGCGGAGAGCGGCCCGTCGGCGCCGCGCAGCGCCTGGCGGACGAGTTCGGCCGTCGTGGCCGAATGGCCCTTGGGCAGATCGGGCTCGCCCACCGCCCACAGGGCGCCGAAGAGCCGGTCCACGTCGCCCTGCTCGGCCTCGCCACCGCTCTCCAGGGAGCGCCGCAGCGTGGCGTAGGCCTCCAGCTTCGTCCGCAGCCCCGCGTAGGTGAACGGCTTCACCAGATACTGCAGGGCGCCTTGGCGCATGGCCTCCTGGACGGTGGCGACATCGCGCGCCGCCGTCACCATGATCACGTCGGTGCGGTGGCCGAGGCTGCGCAGCTCCCGCACCACGGCCAGCCCTGTGCGGTCGGGCATGTAGTGGTCCAGCAGGATCAGATCCACCGAACGCTCCTCGACCGCGGCAAGGGCGTCGGCGGCGCTGTGCGCCTGGGCGGCCACCCGGAAGCCGGGCACCTTCGAGACGTACGCCGCGTTGATCCGCGCGACACGGACGTCGTCGTCGACGACCAGGACCTCGATCACTGCGCCGCACCCGCCTTGTCGGATTCCGATTCGGTCATGGCCTCGGGAAGGACGACGGCGAACACGGCGCCGGCCTCGTCCGCCGCGTCCACTGCCACGCTGCCGCCCTGGCGCTCCGCCAGCCGCCGCACCAGCGCCAGCCCGAGGCCGCGCTTGCCGTGCGCCGGGACCTCCTTGGTCGACCAGCCCTCCGTGAAGATCGTTTCACGCTGCTCCGGAGGAATGCCGGGGCCGCTGTCACGGACCCACAGCATCACCGTACGGCCCTCGGCGTGCAGCCCCACCTCGATCAGGGCACCGGCCGGTCCCGCGGACGCGTCCAGAGCGTTGTCGACCAGGTTGCCGACGATCGTCACCAGCCCGCGCGGGTCGACGAGCCGGTCCGGAAGCAGGCTGTCCGGTGCCATGCGCAGAGCCACGCCGCGCTCCGCGGCGACCGTGGCCTTGCCCACCAGCAGTGCGGCGAGGAGCGGGTCACGGACCTTCTCGGTGATCTGTTCGGCGGTGGCCCGGTGGGCGCCGACCACCTCGGTGACGAACTCCCTCGCGTCCTCGTGCAGCTCGAGCTCCAGCAGGCCGAGGAGCGTGTGCAGACGGTTGGCGTGCTCGTGGTCCTGGGCGCGCAGGGCGTCGATGAGCCCGCGGGTGGAGTCGAGCTCGCGGCCGAGGTGTTCGAGCTCGGTGCGGTCGCGGAGGGTGACGACGGCTCCTCCGTCGGCCGTCGGCATGCGGTTGGCGAGCAGCACCCTGGTGCCCCGCACGGTCAGCAGGTCCTCGCCCGACACGTCGCCGGCCAGCACATCGGCGGTCCGCCCGGTGCCGAACACCTCGGTCAGCGCAAGGCCCGACGCTTCCGGCCCGACCCCGAGCAGCCGCTGCGCCTCGTCGTTCAGCAGCCGGATGCGGCCGCCGCGGTCGAGCGCGACGACTCCTTCCCGGATGCTGTGCAGCATGGCCTCGCGCTCCGTCAGCAGGGCGGCGATGTCGGAGAAGGCGAGGTCGTGGGTCTGCCGTTGCAGGCGCCTGGAGATCAGGTAGGCGGCGAGCGCACCCACGGCCAGCGCTCCGCCCGCGTAGGCGAGCAGGCCGGGGATCGCCGCGAGGAGCCGGGCCCGGACGCTGTCGTACGCGATTCCCACGGAGACCGCACCCGCGATGTGTCCGGACCCGTCGCGCAACGGGACCTTGCCCCGGGCCGAGCGTCCGAGCGTGCCGCTGTCGATCTCCATCACGTCCTGGCCCGCGAGGGCCCGGCCGGGATCGGTGGAGACGGTCCGCCCGATCCGGGACGGGTCGGGATGCGACCAGCGCACCCCACGGAGGTCCATCACGACGATGTACTCGGCGCCCGTGGCGCGCCTGATCCGCTCCGCCGCGGTCTGGACGGCGCCGCCCGGCGCCGGGTCCGTGGCGAGCAGCGCCTCGGCGATCCTTGGCTGGGCGGCCGTGCTCTGCGCGATGGACAGGGCCCGGCGCATCGCCTGATCGTCGAGTTGTGCGCTGAGGGGTGCCAGAAACAGACCGGTGGCGAGTACGGTGACGCCGGTGGCGATGGCCAGCTGCATCAGCAGTACCTGCGAGAAGACCCGCTGGGGCCAGCCGAGCCGGCGCGGCCTCCTGGCCGTGGGCGGTGGGGCGCTCATCGGGTGAACGGTAGAGGGCATTCCGGTGCTTTCCGAAATTCGTCTCGTTTCCCGGTCCACGCAATCGGCTTGCACTTTTTGCGCTAATCTTGCGCGCATGACGCGACGACTTGCTCAGGTGGCACAGAAGGTTGGAGTCAGTGAGGCCACGGTCAGCCGGGTGCTCAACGGCAAGCCGGGCGTTTCCGACGCCACACGGCAGGCCGTCCTGTCCGCCCTGGACGTCCTCGGCTACGAGCGCCCGACCCAGCTGCGCGGCGAACGCGCCCGATTGGTGGGTCTCGTCCTGCCCGAGCTGCAGAACCCGATCTTCCCGGCCTTCGCCGAGGTGGTCGGCGGCGCGCTCGCCCAGCAGGGCCTGACCCCGGTGCTGTGCACCCAGACCAAGGGCGGGGTCTCCGAGGCGGACTACGTCGAGCTGCTTCTCCAGCAGCAGGTCTCGGGCGTGGTCTTCGCCGGTGGCCTCTACGCCCAGGCCGACGCCCCGCACGACCACTACAAGGTGCTGGCCGACCGCAAGATCCCCGTCGTCCTGATCAACGCGGCCATCGCCCACCTCGGCTTCCCCTGCGTCTCCTGCGACGACTCCGTGGCCGTCGAGCAGGCCTGGCGCCATCTGGTCTCGCTGGGTCACGAACGCATCGGTCTGGTGCTCGGCCCCTCGGACCACATGCCCTCGCAGCGCAAGCTGACCGCGGCCCGGGCGCTGGCCGCGGCATCCGGCACGGCCATCCCGGACGAGTGGGTGGCCAGGGCGATGTTCTCGCTGGAGGGCGGGCAGGCGGCCGCCATGCGGCTGCTGGAGCAGGGGGTCACCGGATTCATCTGCGCCAGCGACCCGCTCGCTCTCGGCGCGGTCCGCGCGGCCCGCCGCCGGGGCCTGTCGGTGCCCGAGGACGTCTCCGTCGTGGGATACGACGACTCGGCGTTCATGAACTGCACCGAGCCGCCGCTCACCACCGTGCGTCAGCCGATCGAGGCCATGGGGCGAGCCGCCGTAGAACTGCTCTCGGTGCAGATCGGGGGCCGTACGGTGCCCTCCGACGAACTGCTCTTCGAGCCGGAGCTGGTGGTGCGGGGTTCGACGGCCCAGCCCCCGCGCAGCGCTTCCCGCTGAGCGTCGAGAATTTACACTGCGGACATCGTCTATTGCGAAGCGGGTCCGTGGCCGGTGGGGAGCGGCTGGGGTGGCCGGGGGCCGGTGTACTGACCGCTGGGGCGCATCCGCAGCGGACGTTCCCCGTACTCCTCCAGGGCGTGCGCGATCCAGCCCGCCGTGCGGGAGATCGCGAACACCGTCTCGCCCGCCTCCACGGCCATGCCCGAGGAGACGGACAGGACGGCGAGCGCCAGGTCGACGTTGGCGTGCAGCGGGGTGTGCCGGGCGGTCGTGGCGACGACGTCACGGGCGGCAGCCAGGGCGGGCGCGGCCCGCGGAACCTCGGCGAGCAGCGCGAACAGGGTGTGGGCCCGGGGGTCCTCGTCGGCGTACAGCCGGTGGCCGAGTCCCGGAATCCGGCGTCCGCTGCGCAGATGGTCCGCGACCACCGGCGCCACCCCGCCCCGCTCCAGGACCTCGGTCAGCATCCGGTGCGCCAGCCCGCTCGCGGCGCCGTGCAGGGGGCCCTCCAGCACTCCGAGGCCCGCCGAGACCACGGCGTACGGATGCGCGCGGGCGGAGGCGGCGACCCGCGCCGCCAGGGTGGAGGCGGCCAGATCGTGGTCGATCAGCAGCCCCAGGGCGGTGTCCAGCACGGCCAGTGACGCCTCGTCGGCCGGGCGACCGGTGAGTTTCGGCCAGAGTTGACGCGCGAGACCGGGAGGAACGTCCGCTTCCGCAGCCTCCCCGTCGACCGTCGGCAGTGCGGCGGCCAGGGTCGGGATCAGGCTCCGGGCGCCGCCGAGCACGGCCTCGCGGGACAGGTCGAAACGGAGCGGGTCGGCCGCCGCCGCCGCGACGACCGCCACCCGCAGCCGGTCGGTCGCGCCGCAGTGCGCCGGCAGGGCGCCGACCGCCCGGCGGGCCGCGGCCAGCGTCTCGGACGGCGCCGTGAAACGCATGCCGGGCCGCAGCTCCCCGGTCCAGAGCCACTCAGCGACCTCCTCGTACGTATGACGCCGGGCCAGTTCCGCGGCGTCCACGCCTCTGAAGAAGTACCGGTCGCTCCCGATGAGCGTGATGCCGGTGGGGAAGGACAGCGCACCGGTCGCCGGCGTGGGTTCCCTGCGCCCCGTGCGTCGCGCCAGGGCGTCGACCTCCGCCGCGTCGAACGTGCTGCCACGCCCGCCCGGGGCGCGGCTGCTGCTGAGCTGCCCCCGGCTCACGTACGCGTACACCGTCTCGGGCTTCACCCCCAGGCGCTCGGCTGTCTCGCGCGTGGTGAGCCGCTGTGCCGAAGGCTCGGTGAAGCCGGCCGCACCTGCTTGATCCGTCATGGTGTCCACCGTATCCATATTGATTCAATCAACATTGACAGATCTCAAGTCAAGCATGGACAGTCGAATCAATGTCAACGGCAATGGAATGTCCATGGAGGAAGCAATGACGACCACCACCGCCGGCACACCGCTCGATGTCCCCCGGGGCCTCGCCGGTGTCGTCGTCACGGAGACCGCGCTCGGTGACGTCCGGGGCCGCGAGGGCTTCTACCACTACCGGCAGTACTCGGCGATCGAGCTGGCGCAGACCCGCAGCTTCGAGGACGTCTGGTACCTCATGACCGAGGGCGAACTGCCCGGCCCGGCGGCCCGTGCCGACTTCGCCGCCCGCACCGCCCGCCTGCGCCGCCTGCCCGCCGAGGTCCGCGACGCCCTGCCGGCCATAGCCCGCGCGGGCGCGGCGGCCGGTCCTCTCGCGGGGCTGCGCACGGCGCTCTCCCTGCTCGGCGCCTCGGCCGGCTTCCGGCCCGTGTACGACATCGACACGGAACGGCGCCGCAGCGACGCCCTGACCGCCTGTGCCGCCGTTCCCACCGTGCTGACCGCCCTCCACCGCCTGGGCCGGGGTCTCGAACCGGTGGAACCCCGCGACGACCTGCCCTACGCGGCCAACTACCTCTACATGCTGACCGGTTCCGTACCGGACGCCGGCCGGGTCAGGGCGGTGGAGCAGTACCTGATCTCCACCGTCGACCACGGCTTCAACGCCTCCACCTTCACCGGCCGCGTCGTGGCCTCCACCGGAGCGGACATCGCCGCCTGCCTGGTGGCCGCGGTCGGCGCACTGTCCGGACCGCTGCACGGCGGTGCGCCCAGCCGGGCCCTCGACACCCTGGACGCCATCGGCACCCCCGACCGCATCGACGGCTGGATCCGCGAACGGGTCCTCGCCGGTGACCGGATCATGGGTTTCGGGCACCCGGTCTACCGCACCGAGGACCCCCGTTCACGCATGCTGCGCACCCTCGCCCAGGGCTTCGGCGGCCCGCTCGTGGACCTGGCCGTAGAGGTGGAGCGGCAGGTCGAGGCGATCCTCGCCGAGCTCAAGCCGGGGCGCGAACTGCACACCAACGTGGAGTTCTACGCCGGAGTGGTCATGGAGCTGTGCGGGCTGCCGCGCGAGATGTTCACCCCGACCTTCTGCGCGGCGCGAGTCGTCGGCTGGAGCGCCAATATCCTGGAGCAGGCGGAGGACTCGAAGATCATCCGGCCGGCGGCCCGTTACGTCGGCCCGCCCCCGCCGCAGCCGGTCCCGGCAGTCTGACCCCGCAGGAAGGTACCCGTTGAACGCGTCGCCCCCGCCCCGCAGCCGGCAGATTCCCGTCATCGTCCTCGCGGGATTCCTCGGATCCGGCAAGACGACGCTTCTCAACCACCTCCTGCGCCACCGCGCGGGAAACCGCATCGGGGTGATCGTCAACGACTTCGGGGCCATCGAGATCGACGCCATGACCGTCTCCGGACAGGTCGGCTCCACCGTCTCGCTGGGCGGCGGCTGCCTGTGCTGCGCGGTCGACGCGAGCGAACTGGACACTTACCTGGAGACCCTGACCCGGCCCGCCGCCCGCCTCGACGTGATCGTCATCGAGGCGAGCGGGCTCGCGGAGCCCCAGGAACTCGTACGCATGCTCCTGGCCAGCGACAACCCGCACATCCTGTACGGGGGACTGGTCGAGGTCGTGGACGCCGCCGAGTTCGGGGCGACCAGGGAGCGCCACCCGGAGATCGGCCGGCACCTTGCCGTCGCCGACCTCGTCGTACTGAACAAGACGGACCGGGCCGGTGAGCAGGAGCGGGAGCACATCCGGGAGGCCGTCGAGGCGGCCGGCAGCAGGGCGGCCGTCATCCCCGCCACGTACGGACGCATCGACCCGGAACTGCTCTTCGATCCGGCGCTGCGGCCCGACGGCGAGGAGAAGGCGCGTCAGCTCACCTTCGAGGACCTGTACCTGGAGGAGCGCGCGCAGGAGTCCGGTGAGGAGCACGGGACGCATCTGCACACGGCGTACGAGAGCGTCGACTTCACCTCCGACGCGCCGATGGACCCCCGCCGGCTGATGGAGTTCCTCGACTCCCGGCCCGGCGGCCTCTACCGGATCAAGGGCTACGTCGACTTCGGCGCGGGCGACGTCGACAACGCCTACGCGGTGCACGCCGTCGGCAGGTTCCTGCGGTTCGTGCCGAAGCCCTGGACGCGCGGCGAGCCGCGGCTCACACGGCTTGTCCTGATCGGCTCAGGTATCGACGCCGATGCCCTGCGCAAGGAGCTGGAAGGCTGCCGGACGCCGGGGGAGCCGGGACGGGAAACGACGCAGGACGCCCCACACGAGCGAGCCATGTGGGGCGTCCTGCGGTACGTGCAACAGCCCGGCGACGACGACGCGTAGCGCCGGACCCGCCGGGCCCGCGGCCTACACGGGGCCGGCGATCACCGCGACGGGGCTCTCCAACGGAGTCCCCGAACCGTCGCGCCGCGGATCGGCCTCGGGCAGCGAAGCCGGCGTGCCGTTCTTCTGCGCGGCCCGGGCCGGCGTCGCGCCCGCCCAGGCGAACACCAGCACATCCTCGCCCTTCAGGAACCGCTGGCAGCGCACCCCGCCGGTGGCCCGGCCCTTGCGCGGATACTGGTCGAACGGCGTGAGCTTGCACGTCAGTACCGAATCGTCCAGCGTGCCGTGCGAACCCGCGACCGTGAACACCATCGCGTCCACCGCCGGATCCACCGCGGCGAACGAGAGCACCACCGACCCCTCCGCGAGCTTGACGCCCGCCATGCCGCCGGCCGGGCGTCCCTGCGGGCGCACCTGTGCCGCCGGGTAGCGCAGCAGCTGCGCGTCCGAGGTGATGAAGACCAGATCCTCCTCACCGGTACGCAGCTCAGCCGCACCGACGATCCGGTCACCGTCCTTGAGGGTGATGACCTCCAGCTCGTCCTTGTTGGCCGGGTAGTCGGGCACCACACGCTTCACGACGCCCTGCAGGGTGCCGATCGCCAGGCCCGGCGAGGCCTCGTCGAGCGTGGTGAGGCAGATGACCTCCTCGTCCGCCTCCAGCGTGAGGAACTCCCCGACCATGGCCCCGCCCGACAGGTTGGGTGCCGCGTGGGTGTCCGGCAGCTGGGGCAGGTCGATCACCGCGAGCCGCAACAGCCGCCCGGTGGACGTCACCACACCTACATCGCCGCGCGCCGTGGCCGGCACCGCCGACACGATCACGTCGTGCTTGGCCCGCTTGGCGTCCTCGGCGAACACGATCGGGTCGTCGTTGGCCGTACGCGCCAGCAGCCCGGTCGAGGACAGCAGCACCCGGCAGGGGTCGTCCGCCACCTCCAGCGGAACCGAGGCGACCTGCGAACCGGCCGACTCCAGCAGCACCGTGCGCCGGTCCGTGCCGAACTTCTTCGCGACCGACGCCAGTTCGGTGGAGACGAGCTTGCGCAGCTCGGTGTCCGATTCGAGGATGGCGGTCAGCTCGGCGATCTCGGCATCGAGCCGGTCGCGCTCGCTCTCCAGCTCGATCCGGTCGAACCGGGTCAGCCGGCGCAGCGGGGTGTCCAGGATGTACTGGGTCTGGATCTCGCTCAGGGAGAAGTGCTCCATGAGCCGCTCCTTGGCCTGAGCCGAGTTGTCGCTGGAGCGGATGAGGCGGATGACCTCGTCGATGTCGATCAGTGCGACGAGGAGGCCCTCGACCAGGTGCAGCCGGTTGCGGCGCTTGGTGCGGCGGAACTCGCTGCGCCGGCGCACCACGTCGAAGCGGTGGTCGAGGTAGACCTCCAGCAGCTCCTTGAGGCCCAGCGTGAGCGGCTGTCCGTCGACCAGCGCCACGTTGTTGATGCCGAAGGACTCCTCCATCGGCGTCAGCTTGTAGAGCTGCTCCAGCACGGCCTCGGGCACGAAGCCGTTCTTGATCTCGATGACCAGACGCAGTCCGTGCGAACGGTCGGTGAGGTCCTTGACGTCGGCGATGCCCTGCAGCTTCTTCGCCGAGACCAGGTCCTTGATCTTGGCGATCACCTTCTCCGGGCCGACGGTGAAGGGCAGTTCGGTGACGACCAGGCCCTTGCGGCGCGGCGTGACGTTCTCCACGGTGACCGTGGAACGGATCTTGAACGAGCCGCGGCCGGCCGTGTAGGCGTCCTTGATCCCGCCCAGGCCCACGATCCGGCCGCCGGTCGGCAGGTCGGGACCGGGGACGAACCGCATCAGGGTCTCCAGGTCCGCACCCGGATGCTTGATGAGATGGCGGGCGGCGGCGATGACCTCGCCCAGGTTGTGCGGCGGCATGTTGGTCGCCATGCCGACCGCGATCCCGGTGGTGCCGTTGACCAGGAGGTTCGGATACGCGGCCGGGAGGACGACGGGCTCCTGCTCCTGGCCGTCGTAGTTCGACTGGAAGGAGACGGTTTCCTCGTCGATCGACTCCGTCATCAGCGACGTCGCGTCGGCCATGCGGCATTCGGTGTACCGCATGGCGGCCGGCGGGTCGTCGTTGCCGAGCGAGCCGAAGTTCCCGTGTCCGTCGACGAGCGGGAGCCGCATGGAGAACGGCTGTGCCATCCGCACCAGCGCGTCGTAGATCGACGCGTCGCCGTGCGGGTGCAACTTGCCCATGACCTCGCCGACCACACGGGCGCACTTCACGAAGCCGCGGTCCGGGCGCAGGCCCATCTCGTTCATCTGGTACACGATGCGGCGGTGCACCGGCTTCATGCCGTCACGGGCGTCCGGCAGGGCCCGTGAGTAGATCACCGAGTACGCGTACTCGAGGAAGGAGCCCTGCATTTCGTCGACGACGTCGATGTCGAGGATCTTCTCCTCGAAGTCGACCGGCGGCGGGGTCTTCGTGCTGCGGCGGGCCATCGCTGCTGCGACTCCTTCACGGATTCTGTTCGGGCAACCTCAGGTTCTGACGCGCACCATTGTGGACCGCCCCACTGACAACGCGGACCTCGACCCGTCCCAAAGGGCGTTCTCCACCCGTCCCGAGGCCCTCGGGACCCTCTTTCCCGCTAACTTTCGCGGCACGGGAACTTCGCCAGGTGCCTGTGCGCTTGCTTACAGTGGCAGGTCTCGCAGTAAAACCAGTATCGCGATCGAAGGGACGTACATGCCCATGGGTCACACGGCCACAGCCCAGGCCGGCTCCGGCGGCTTGACGGCGACCGAGCACCGTCTGGCCAACGGCCTGCGCGTGGTGCTCTCCGAGGACCATCTGACCCCGGTCGCCGCGGTGTGCCTCTGGTACGACGTCGGTTCGCGCCACGAGGTCAAGGGACGCACCGGCCTGGCTCACCTCTTCGAGCACCTGATGTTCCAGGGCTCGGGCCAGGTCAAGGGGAACGGACACTTCGAGCTGGTGCAGGGCGCCGGCGGCTCCCTCAACGGGACCACCAGCTTCGAGCGGACCAACTACTTCGAGACGATGCCGACGCACCAGCTGGAGCTGGCCCTGTGGCTCGAGGCCGACCGGATGGGCTCGCTGCTCGCCGCGCTCGACGAGGAGTCCATGGAGAACCAGCGCGACGTCGTCAAGAACGAGCGCCGCCAGCGCTACGACAACGTCCCCTACGGCACCGCGTTCGAGAAGCTGACGGCGCTCGCCTACCCCGAGGGCCACCCGTACCACCACACCCCGATCGGCTCGATGGCCGACCTGGACGCGGCGACGCTCGAGGACGCGCGGGCCTTCTTCCGTACGTACTACGCGCCCAACAACGCGGTGCTCTCCGTCGTCGGCGACATCGACCCCGAGCGGACGCTCGCCTGGATCGAGAAGTACTTCGGCAGCATCCCCTCGCACGACGGCAAGCAGCCGCCGCGCGACGGCGCGCTGCCCGAGGTCATCGGCGGCCAGCTGCGTGAGGAGGTCCGCGAGGAGGTTCCGGCGCGTGCGCTGATGGCCGCGTACCGGCTGCCGCACGACGGCACCCGTGAGTGCGACGCCGCGGACCTCGCGCTGACCGTGCTGGGCGGCGGCGAGTCGTCCCGGCTGCACAACCGCCTGGTCCGCCGCGACCGGACGGCCGTCGCCGCCGGATTCGGGCTGCTGCGCCTTGCGGGTGCGCCCTCGCTCGGCTGGCTGGACGTCAAGACGTCCGGCGGTGTCGAGGTGGCGCAGATCGAGACCGCGGTCGACGAGGAGCTGGCCCGGTTCGCCGAGGAGGGCCCCACGCCCGAGGAGATGGAGCGCGCCCAGGCTCAGTTGGAGCGCGAGTGGCTGGACCGTCTCGGTACGGTCGCGGGCCGCGCCGACGAACTGTGCCGGTTCGCCGTGCTGTTCGGTGACCCGCAGCTCGCCCTGACCGCCGTGCACCGGGTGCTCGACGTGACGGCCGAGGAGGTCAAGGCGGCCGCCAGGGCCCAGCTGCGGCCGGACAACCGGGCGGTGCTGGTGTACGAGCCGGTCGAGCCCGCCGAGGCCGCCGACGAAGAGGCGGATGCCGCCACCGACACCGACGCGCACGAAGGGGCGGACCAGTGACCGACGCTGCCGCGACTGGAGTTTCGATGGAGTACCACCCGCAGCCCGCCCCCGGCGTGGCCAGGCCCTGGGCCTTCCCGGCGCCCGAGCGCGGCTCCCTGCCCAACGGCCTCACGGTGCTGCGCTGCCACCGCCCCGGCCAGCAGGTCGTCGCCGTCGAGATCTTCCTCGACGCCCCGCTGGACGCCGAGCCCGAGGGTCTGGACGGGGTCGCCACGATCATGTCCCGTGCCCTGTCCGAAGGCACCGACAAGCAGAGCGCCGAGGAGTTCGCCGCCGAGCTGGAGCGGTGCGGCGCCACCCTGGACGCCCACGCCGACCATCCCGGTGTCCGGGTCTCCCTGGAGGTTCCGGCCTCCCGGCTGGCCAAGGCGCTCGGCCTGGTGGCCGAGGCGCTGCGGGCGCCGGCCTTCGCCGACAGCGAGATCGAGCGTCTCGTCGGCAACCGGCTGGACGAGATCCCGCACGAGCAGGCCAACCCGGCCCGGCGTGCCGCCAAGCAGCTCTCCAAGGAGCTGTTCCCGGCCACGGCGCGCATGTCGCGCCCGCGCCAGGGCACCGAGGAGACCGTGGCCCGGATCGACTCCGCGGCCGTGCGCGCCTTCTACGACGCCCACATCCGCCCGTCGACGGCGACCGCCGTGGTCGTGGGGGACCTCACGGGCATCGACCTGGACGCGCTGCTCGCCGACACCGTCGGTGACTGGTCGGGCAACACGGCGGAGCCCCGCCCCGTCCCGCCGATCACCGCCGACGACACGGGCCGTGTGGTGATCGTGGACCGACCCGGCGCGGTGCAGACGCAGCTGCTGATCGGCCGGATCGGCGCCGACCGGCACGACAGCGTCTGGGCGGCCCAGGTGCTCGGCACCTACTGCCTGGGAGGCACGCTCACCTCCCGGCTCGACCGGGTGCTGCGCGAGGAGAAGGGCTACACCTACGGCGTACGGGCCTTCGCCCAGGTGCTGCGGTCGACGGCTCCGGACTCCGCCTCCGGGGCCACGGGCGCCGCGATGCTCGCCATCAGCGGTTCCGTGGACACGGAGTCCACGGGGCCGGCGCTGGAGGACCTGTGGAAGGTCCTGCGGACCCTGGCGGCCGAAGGGCTGACGGACGCCGAGCGGGAGACGGCCGTGCAGAACCTCGTGGGCGTCGCTCCGCTGAAGTTCGAGATGGCGGCCTCCGTCGCCGGCACCCTCGCCGACCAGGTCGAGCAGCACCTCCCGGACGACTTCCAGGCGCAGCTCTACGCACGCCTGGCCGACACCGGCACCGTGGAGGCGACGGCGGCCGTGGTCAACGCCTTCCCGGAGGACCGGCTGGTCACGGTCCTCGTCGGGGACGCCGCGCAGATCGCCGACCCGGTCCGGGCCCTCGGCATCGGTGAGGTGTCGGTGGTGACCGGCTGAGACACCGGTCGTCCCGCCCCGGTACCGGGGCGGGACGGAAGCATGAGGAAGGTCCCGGCGGAGTGGTCTCCGCCGGGACCTTCCTTTTTGTCCGCTTTGCGGGAGAGATCGCCTCTCCGCCCTGTGGGATGCGCTACAAAACGGCCTGTCCGTTTGGTGGCGGGAAGTGCCCCCGCTTAGCGTCGGCTCGGCTGTCCGCCACTCGTATGCCGCATCCGTGACGTACCGGGCAGTCATCGCCGAGTCCCCGTCAGGCGCGAGCCCGGGGAGCCGGGGACCCACGCAGTCCCTGGGGTGAATCGGACGACCGTGTCCCGTAGGGGCCGGGGATCCGTAGGAGACCTTCCTGCTCCGAACCCGTCAGCTAACCCGGTAGGCGAGAAGGAAGGAAAGGACCAGCCACTTCATGGCGTTCACCCGTGCCACCGGGAAGCATCGTGCCCCGGGCCGTCTGACGCGCACCGGCGCGAAGGCCGTCGGCATCGCGACCCTGGCCACCACCGGCGTCATCGGAGGACTGGCCTCCCCGGCCCTCGCCGCGGACACCGGAGCCCCCGCCGTCGGCGACACCGGCCTCACCCAGGTCATCGCCATCGAGAACGCCCTCGCCGAGCAGATCGACGCGCAGGCGGACGCACAGCAGCACCAGGCCGACGTCGCGAAGAAGAAGGCCGAGGCCAAGAAGAAGGCCGAAGCCAAGGCCAAGGCCGCCGCGAAGGCCAAGGCCGCCGCGGAGGCGAAGGCGGCCCGGGCCGAGAAGGCCCGCGCGAGCGCCGCCCGCGCCGCCCGTTCCGCCGAGCGCACCCGGCTCGGCGCCTTTCAGCTCCCCGTCGCCGGTACGTACGTGAGCACCGGCTACAAGTCCAGCGGCTCCATGTGGTCCTCCGGCAGCCACTCCGGCATCGACTTCCACGCCGCGTCCGGCAGCTCCGTCGTCGCCGTCGGCGCCGGCACGGTCGTCGAGGCCGGCTGGGGCGGGGCGTACGGCAACAACATCGTGCTGCGGATGACGGACGGCACCTACACCCAGTACGGCCACCTCTCCTCGATCGGCGTGTCCGTCGGCCAGAGCGTCGGTGCGGGCCAGCAGATCGGCCTCTCCGGCTCCACGGGCAACTCGACCGGCCCGCACCTCCACTTCGAGGCCCGCACCACGCCCTCGTACGGCTCCGACATGGACCCGGTCGCCTACCTGCGCGCCCACGGCGTCTCCGTCTGACCGACGACGATCCCGCGACGAAGGCCCCGGCACAGCGCCGGGGCCTTCGTCGTGTCCGTGGGCCGGACCCGTGCCGGAACGGCCCCGGTGACCAAAAGATATTCATGAATTTCCGCCCGCTGTCGGAAATGCGACCGCATTGCAATAGAGTCGCAGGACAGGCGTCGATCGGCCGCGTTTCGCGGGGATTAAGGCGGAGGTTCGGACATGCGCATTCCGGCGCATTCGGTATGCACGGCAATCCGTGAAGACATCGTCTCGGGTGTCTTCGAACGCGGCAGCCGACTCACCGAGGAGGTGCTCGCACGGCGTTACGGGGTCTCCCGGGTGCCGGTACGGGAAGCGCTGCGCACCCTGGAGTCCGAAGGGTTCGTGGTCACCCGCAGGCACGCCGGAGCCTGCGTGGCCGAGCCCACCGAGCAGGAGGCCGCAGACCTCCTGGAGGTCCGGATGCTGCTGGAGCCGCTCGGCGCGGCCCGCGCGGCCCACCGCCGCTCGGACGCACACCTCAAGGTGCTGCGCGGCCTGGTCAGGCTCGGCCAGGAGCGCGCCCGCCGGGGCGAGGGCGAGGACCTGCGCTCCCTGGGCGGCTGGTTCCACGAGACGCTCGCACAGGCCTCCGGCAGCCCCGGCCTGATCGCGCTGCTCACCCAGCTGCGGCACAAGACCGCCTGGATGTACGCGATCGAGTCCCCGGCCCGGCCGGCCGACTCATGGGCCGAGCACGGGGCCATCGTGGACGCCGTGGCGCGCGGGGACGCGGAGAGGGCGCGGGCGCTGACCGCCCAGCACGCCGAGCGGGCCGCCGTCGCATATCGGCTGCGCCGCCCCGGCCGGCCGGAGTCCGCCGAGGCCGGGACCGGCCGGGTGAGGACTTCGCAACATGCCGTAAACACCCCGAGCGGCCGGCATTAACAATTGCGCCGTATACAAAGAGTGGGCAATTCGAAGGGCTTTATTTCTGCTGCCCTCATTCGCCACCGCTGAGCCATTCGGCGACCCGTTCTTTATGGCTGAACGAAAGAGCCGCGGCACCCGGTCGAGGGTGGCGCGGCTCTTTCGCAGGAATTCCCGCGGTCGTGACCCGTCGGGGTCAGACGGTCTCCGGGAGCTCGTCGAGCCCCTCGGCGACCAGCTTGGACAGACGGTCCAGAGCGGCTTCGGCGTTGTCGGCCTCGGACGCGAGAACGATCTCCTCGCCGCCCTGGGCGCCGAGTCCGAGCACGGCGAGCATGGAGGCCGCGTTCACCGGGTTGCCATCGGCCTTGGCGATGGTCACGGGGATGCCGGAAGCCGTGGCGGCACGGACGAAGATGGAAGCGGGGCGGGCGTGCAGGCCCTCGGCCCAACCGACGTTGACGCGGCGCTCAGCCATGGTTCTGCCCTTCACGAATCAATGGTTGTCTAGACCAGTCTCTCATGCAGTGCGCGATGCTCCGGCCGACCCGCGGACCGCTTCACACCCGCGCCGAGGGTCGCCCGGCACCCCTCAGACTGCCCCGGCCCCGGCACCTACGCGACCGCTGGCGGAGCCGTACGCTTTGCCCATGCAGCCCTCTCCGGAGCAGAGTCCGCATCACGCCTACCCCGATCACTGGGAGGCGGACGTGGTGCTCCGCGACGGCGGCACCGCGCGCATCAGGCCCATCACCACGGACGATGCCGAACGGCTGGTCAGCTTCTACGAGCAGGTCTCCGACGAGTCGAAGTACTACCGCTTCTTCGCCCCCTACCCCCGGCTCTCCGCCAAGGACGTCCACCGCTTCACCCATCACGACTACGTCGACCGGGTGGGACTGGCCGTCACGGTGGGCGGCGATTTCATCGCCACGGTCCGCTACGACCGGATCAACGCGCAGGGCAGGCCCGCCTCGGCCCCGGCCGACGAGGCGGAGGTCGCCTTCCTGGTCCAGGACGCCCATCAGGGCCGGGGCGTCGCCTCCACCCTCCTCGAACACATCGCGGCCGTCGCCCGCGAACGCAGCATCCGGCGCTTCGCCGCCGAGGTACTGCCCGCCAACAACAAAATGATCAAGGTGTTCCGGGACGCCGGATACACCCAGCAGCGCAGCTTCGAGGACGGCTCCGTCCACCTCACTCTCGACCTCGAACCGACCGCCGAGTCGCTCGCCGTCCAGCGCGCCCGCGAACAGCGTGCCGAAGCGCGCTCCGTGCAGCGCCTGCTCGCCCCGGGCTCCGTCGCCGTCATCGGCGCGGGCCGCACCCCCGGAGGCGTCGGCCGAACGGTCCTGCGCAACCTCCTGGGTGCCGGCTTCACCGGCCGCGCCTACGCCGTGAACAGTGCGTTCGCCGCCGATCAGGCCACCATCGACGGCGTGCCCGCCCACCGCTCCCTCGGCGGGATCGGTGAACCGGTCGACCTCGCCGTGGTCGCCGTCCCCGCCGACCGGGTGCCGGAGGCCGTCGCCGACTGCGGCGAGCACGGCGTCCAGGGACTGGTCGTCCTCTCCGCCGGATACGCCGAGTGGGGCGCCGAGGGCCGCGAACGCCAGCGCGAACTGGTGCGTCAGGCCCGCTCGTACGGCATGCGGATCATCGGCCCGAACGCCTTCGGCATCATCAACAACTCCGAAGCGGTCCGGCTCAACGCCTCCCTCGCACCCGAGCGGCCCGCCTCCGGACGCATCGGCCTGTTCACCCAGTCCGGCGCCATCGGCATCGCCCTGCTCTCCGGGCTCTACCGGCGCGGCGCGGGGCTCTCCACGTTCATCTCCGCCGGCAACCGCGCCGACATCTCCGGCAACGACTTCCTCCAGTACTGGTACGAGGACCCGGACACCGACGTCGCCCTGCTGTACCTGGAGTCGCTCGGCAACCCCCGCAAGTTCACCCGCCTCGCCCGGCGGACGGCGGCCGTGAAGCCGGTGGTCGTGGTGAAGGGCGCCCGGCACAGCGGCTCCACGCCGCCCGGCCACGCGGTCCCCGTCAGCCGGATCCCGGACGCGACGGTCTCCGCGCTGATGCGGCAGGCGGGCGTGATCCGCGTCGACACCGTGACGGAGATGGTCGACGCGGGCCTCCTCCTCGCCGACCAGCCCCTCCCGGCCGGCGGGCGGGTCGCCATCCTCGGCAACTCGGAGTCCCTCGGACTGCTCACGTACGACGCCTGCCTGGCGGAGGGGCTGCGCCCGCGCCCGCCCGTCGACCTCACCACGGCCGCCACCCCGCAGGACTTCCGGGACGCGCTGTCCGCGGCCCTGGCCGACGACGGCTGCGACGCGGTCGTCGTGACGGCGATCCCGTGGGTGGGCGAGAACGGCGAGGCGGAGTCGGGCGACGGCGAGGTCCTGGCCACGGCACTGCACGCGGCGGCCGCCACCGGTCCCGCCAAGCCGGTGGCCGTGGTCCATGTGGAGATCGGCGGCCTCGCCGAGGCCCTGGCCGCCGCGACCAGCACGGTGGCGCAACAGCGCCCGCCAACGGCGCCGCCCGCCCTCGGCGTACCGGCGAGCCCCGCCACCGCGGCCCCGCGCCGGCCGGCCACGGAACAGCCCCCCACCGGCCCGCCCGCCCCCGACAAGGCGGTCGGCGACGCGGCCCCCGCACCCGACGCCCCCCGTCCGATGGGCCGGATCCCCGCCTACCCCGCCGCCGAACGCGCGGTCAGGGCGCTCGCCGAAGCCGTGCGATACGCCCAGTGGCGCCGCCAGGCCGCCGTACCCGGAAAGGTGCCCGAGTTCCTCGGCGACACCATCGACGAGGCGGCCGCCGGCACCCTCATCGACACCCTGCTCGGCCAGGACCCCGACCCGCGCGGCCGGCCCCTGGAACACGACGAGGCCCGCGAGCTGCTGGCCTGCTACGGCATCACCGTCCGCCCCACGCTCCCGGCGCCCGGCCCGGAGGAGGCCGTGGCCGCGGCGGCGCGGCTCGGCTACCCGGTGGCGCTCAAGACCACCGCACCCCATCTGCGCCACCGGGCCGACCTCGGCGGAGTCCGCCTGGACCTCGACGGCGAGCCCGCACTGCGCCGCGCGTACGGCGAACTGACCGACCTGCTCGGCAAGCCCGCCGAGCTCCGGCCCGTCGTGCAGTCGATGGCCCCGCGCGGCGTCGACACCGTGGTGCGGGCCACCATCGACCCGGCGGCCGGCGCCGTCCTGTCCTTCGGCCTGGCGGGCGCACCCTCCGAACTCCTCGGCGACACCGCGCACCGCCTGGTCCCCGCCACGGACCGCGACGCCGCCGAACTGATCCGGTCCATCCGGGCGGCCCCGGTCCTCTTCGGCTGGCGCGGCTCGGCGCCCGTGGACACCGCCGCACTGGAAGAACTGCTGCTGCGGGTCTCACGGCTGGTCGACGACCACCCCGAGGTGGTCGCGATCGCCCTGGAACCGGTCGTGGTCGCCACCCAGGGACTGACCGTCCTCGGAGCGAGCGTCCGGCTCTCGCCGCCCCCGGCCCGCACGGACCTCGGCCCCCGCCGCCTGTCCAACTACTGACCCGCCCCGCGCCCCTTCCGGCAGCGGCGGCGGACCGTCCCCGGCAGCCACCGGCCCCCCGTAGGATGGTGCCCATGGCTAAGACCGGTACGACGACCCAGGGGCTGCGCGCGGCGATCGAGCGCAGCGGCTACTACCCGGCCCTCGTGGCCGAGGCGGTGGAGGCCGCCGTGGGCGGTGAGCCGGTCGCTTCGTACCTGGTGCACCAGGAGACGACCTTCGACTCCAACGAGGTGCGCAGGCACGTCACGGTGCTGGTGCTCACGGACACCCGCTTCATCGTCAGCCACACCGACGAGCAGAACGCCGACACCAGCTCCCCGACGCCGTACGCCACCACGTCCACCGAGTCGGTCAAGCTCGACCGGATCTCCTCGGTCGTGGTGAGCCGGGTCGTGGCCAACCCGGAGAAGTACGTCCCCGGCACGCTGCCCCGCGAGGTCGTCCTGACCATCGGCTGGGGCGCCGTCTCCCGGATCGACCTGGAACCCGCGGCCTGCGGCGACCCCAACTGCGAGGCCGACCACGGCTACACCGGCAGCTCCACCGCCGACGACCTGAGCCTGCGGGTCAGCGAGGCCGGCGACGGCCCCGACACCGTGCGCCAGACGCTCGCGTTCGCCCAGGCGCTCTCCGAGGCCACGGCCGCGACCTCGGCGGCCGGCCGCTGATGGTCCACCCGGCCTGGCAGGACGACCCCGTACTGCTGCCCCTCGACACCGCCCCCGTGCCGGAGTACGGCAGCGGTTCGCTGGCCGATCTGCTGCCGACGCTCGTGGCGGGACAGGGCGTCCCCGGTTTCACCGCGGCGATCCCCGAGCTCACGCCCGCCGACCGCAACTGCGTCTTCCTGATCGACGGACTCGGCTGGGAGCAGATCAAGGCGCACCCGGACGAGGCTCCGTTCCTGCACTCCCTCCTGCCCACCTCGCGCGGCGGCACGGGCCGCCCGCTCACCGCGGGCTTCCCGGCCACCACGGCGACCTCGCTGGCCTCGGTCGGCACCGGGCTCCCGCCGGGCGAGCACGGCCTGCCCGGGTACACGGCCCGTAATCCGGAGACCGGCGAGCTGATGAACCAGCTCCGCTGGAAGCCGTGGACACCGCCGAAGGCCTGGCAGCCGTACCCCACCGTCTTCCAGCTGGCCGACGCCGCCGGAGTCCGTACCGCCCAGGTCTCCGCTCCCACCTTCGAGCAGACCCCGCTGACCAAGGTCGCGCTCAGCGGCGGCTCGTTCCTCGGCCGGCTCACCGGTGAGGAACGGATGGACGTCGCCGCCCAGCGGCTGGCGGCCGGTGACCGGTCCCTCGTCTACACGTACTACAGCGAGGTCGACGGCAAGGGACACCGCTTCGGTGTCGACTCCGACGCCTGGCGCGGGCAGCTGATGTACGTCGACGGGCTGGCCCGGCGTCTCGCCGAGCAGCTCCCGCCGCGCTCGGCGCTGTACATCACCGCCGACCACGGCATGATCGACATCCCGTTCGACGAGCAGTCCAGGATCGACTTCGACGAGGACTGGGAGCTGCGCGCCGGTGTCGCGCTGCTGGGCGGCGAGGGCCGTGCCCGCCACGTCTACGCCGTGCCGGGCGCCGAGGCCGACGTGCTGACCGTCTGGCGTGAGGTGCTCGGCGAGCAGTTCTGGGTGGCGAGCCGTGACGAGGCCGTCGAGGCGGGCTGGTTCGGCCCGCGGATCGACGAGCGGGTCCTCGGCAGGATCGGCGACGTGGTCGCGGCGGCCCACGACGACGTGGTGATCACCGCCTCCGTCAACGAGCCGCACGAGTCCGCGATGGTCGGCATGCACGGCTCGATGACCCCTGTCGAGCAGCTCGTCCCGCTCCTCGAAATACGTACCTGACCTCCGTCGTCGGTCCCACCCTCCTCCCGCCCGTCCCGAAAGGTTCTCAACCCCTCATGCCCGAGCTTGTGTTCTTCTCCGGAACGATGGACTGCGGAAAGAGCACGCTGGCCCTCCAGATCGGCCACAACCGTTCGGCGCGAGGGCTCCAGGGCGTGATCTTCACCCGTGACGACCGGGCGGGAGAGGGAAAGCTGTCCTCCCGGCTGGGCCTGGTCACGGAGGCGATCGAGGCCTCCGAGGGCATGGACCTGTACGCGCACCTCGTCGATCAGCTCTCCCAGGGCGGCAGGGTGGACTACGTGATCGTCGACGAGGCGCAGTTCCTCGCTCCGGAACAGATCGACCAGCTGGCCCGCGTCGTGGACGACCTGGGCCTGGACGTCTTCGCCTTCGGTATCACCACGGACTTCCGTACCAAGCTCTTCCCCGGCTCCCAGCGGCTGATCGAGCTCGCCGACCGCATAGAGGCCCTTCAGGTGGAGGCCCTGTGCTGGTGCGGGGCGCGTGCCACCCACAACGCCCGGACGGTGGGCGGCGCGATGGTGGTGGAGGGTGAACAGGTCGTCGTCGGCGATGTGAGCAGCCCCGCCGCGGAGACCGGCTACGAGGTGCTGTGCCGGCGCCACCATCGCCGCCGCATGACGAGCGGTTCCGCCCGCGCCGGGGCGCTCTCCCCGGACGTCCTGCCGGTGGCCTCCGGCTGAGGGGCGGCGCCGGCCGGCCGCCGGCCAAGCGCGACGGCCCTCTCCGGCAGACGTCAGACGAGAAGCTGCTTGTAGTAGACGCTGGCCGTCTTGCGCTCGTCCGTCTCCGAGGTGAAAGAGGCGAATCCGGCACACAGCCGGGCCGTCAGAGGGCTGGCCGGGTCGGGGATCTGGACCGCCATACCTTCCGGCTCGCGGTACAGCAGGCTGTATGCGGCCTTGGTCAGCTTCTGCTGCGTGACCGCCCCGGTGTTCCAGTCGATCCGCGTGATGAAGGCGTTCCCGTCCGGGGCCACGGAGCCGCTCTGCCCGTAGGCCGTGCCGGCCAGCAGGTACAACTGGCTGCCGAACGAGGTGAAGCCCTGGAACGTGTCGGCGAACCCCGGCTGGAGCTCGGCCGGCTGGGTCACCTCGGCGAGCGG
Source organism: Streptomyces sp. NPDC091416 (assembly GCF_044756845.1). Lineage (NCBI taxonomy): Bacteria > Bacillati > Actinomycetota > Actinomycetes > Kitasatosporales > Streptomycetaceae > Streptomyces > Streptomyces sp. NPDC091416. The sequence goes on along the minus strand of NZ_JBIVTU010000013.1, from coordinate 145,438 downwards.
TGTCAGGTTGCCGCTCTTGAAGGCGGCGAGGTCGTACAGGCGGAACTTGAAGACCCCGTCGACGCGGAGACGGACGGTGAGTCGCTGGTACGAGGGGTCCAGTGCCACGGTGGTGCGGTCCGTGCCCGATTCCAGTGCGTACGAGGTCAGCTCCGGTGACTCGGGGGTGAGGACTGTGCCGTTCGCGAACTTGAACCGCGCGATGCGGCTGCCCCAACCCGTGACGACGCCTGCGGAATCGGCCGACTGCACCGCCTTCGTCTCGGTCCACACGTAGCTTCCTGACGCCGTCGTCTCCACCCCGATCTGCACGCCGTGGCCGAAGCCGCGCAGGTACATCGAGCCGAGGTAGAGGCCGGAATCGGTGTCCAGACGGGTGAGGCACAGGTCGCCGTTGGCCTGCCGCTCCGCTCCCGTGTATGCGCGGGTCTCACCCGTCAGGGTGCGGCCGCCGTCGACGAGTTGTACGAAGAACGTGAACTTACGGGTGTTGTCGAAGGCGAACGACTGCAGAACGCGGGTCTCGTGCAGCTTCACCTCCCGCAGAAGCGGCTCGGAGGGGCCGGTCAGATCGAACTGCTTGCTCGCGGGCACGGCGCCGACCGGAATTTCGGTGGTGGCGGCCGCCGTCTCCGGGAGTGCGCTGCGCGTGGCGACCGCGATGCCGGGAACGGCGAGGGCGCCGGCGCCGATCCCCGCGAACTTCAGGAGTTGTCTGCGGTCGAGCATGATGTGTGGGACCTCTCCGAATGATTAACGTGCACAACCGGACAATGCGATCCGGAAATGGGCATAGCGATCCACAGCCCATTTCTGTGCCGTTGGAACGTCATTAAAGCAGCAGTGGGGGAGTTCTGCCGATAGGTGATCGCCGGACAGGCTTGGCCGCGCTGGTACCTGGCGTGATCTGCGGTTTCTTTCCTATTTGCTCGTTTTGTGGGCGGCCGGAAAAAGTGGACCGTCGCCCTCCACTGGGATACTCTGCCGATTTGCTGGCGTGTTCTGTCCGGAATGGCTGCGGGACCGCCCGTGGCCCCTTGGGCGGGCTCGTGGCTCGGCGGGCCGGAATTCCGTGACCCTGCTGCAATTCTGGCTTTCATGGGGTGGGGATTCTCGGTGTCGTCTGCCGTACGCGCTGCATTTGTGGCGTTGTCAGGTGTGTTGTTGTCCAGTTTGTTGACGGTTCCCGCATTTGCGGTCGATACCGATGTGGCCACCCCGGGCGGCAAGGTGTCCGACGTGCCCGCGGGCCGTGCCGGCACCGTGCCGCGGCAGGAGGCGGAGCCGACGATGTCGGCCGCACCCGAGGTCGTGTGGCCCAGGGGAACCGAGGCGCGGGTCGATCTGACCGGTACCACTCCCTCGAAGGCTCGCGCTGTCGCGCCGTCGGGGGCGGTGGTGGACGCCGGTACGAAGGCGGCCGATTCCGCCGTCGTCACCGTGGCCACGCCGACCGCCGCCGAGGCCGCGCGGGTCGCGAAGAGGACCGCCCGATCGGGCGCGACACCCTCCGCGGTCGACGTCGAGGTCCTCGACCGCACCCGGGTCAAGCCGGTGGGCGGCGTGGGCCTCGGAGTGCAACTGACGCGCAGGGACGCCAAGAAGGAGCGCGGCCCCGTCCGTCTGGCCATCGACTACTCGGGCTTCAAGTACGCCCACGGTGGGGACTTCGCCGCCCGGCTGCGGCTGGTCAGCATGCCTGCCTGCGCGCTGACCACGCCCGAGGCACCGGGTTGTTCGCCGGACCGACGTACCTACGTCGAGGCCGACAACGACGTCGAAGCGGGAACGATGTCCGCCACGGTGCTCGCCGACGCCGACCCGGCCGGTGACCCGGACGCGGTGGCCGGCCTGCTCGGCGCCCGCCGGCAGGTGGCCGCACAGTCCGCCGCGACCGTGTTCGCCCTGGTGAGCGGTTCGTCCTCGGACGAGGGCGACTACCGGGCCTCCGCCCTGAACCCCTCCGGTTCCTGGGACGTGTCAGTGGGCTCGGGAGCCTTCACCTACAACGTGCCCTTCCAGATCCCCAACGCTCCCGCCGGGGTCACACCGAAGCTGGCACTGTCCTACAACTCGCAGTCCGTGGACGGACGCACCTCGGCCACCAACAACCAGGCCTCGTGGGCGGGCATGGGCTGGGACCTCGAAGTCGGCTTCATCGAGCGCCGGTACAAGAACTGCTCGCAGGACGGCCTGCCGACCATCGGTGACGTGTGCTGGGACTCGCCCAACAGCGCCAAGGAGATCGACGGCGCCGCCTACACGATCAGCCTCAACGGGGTCACCTCCCAACTGGTCCAGGACGACCAGGGCACCGGGGCGTACCACGTCCAGGACGACCCGGGCTGGCGCGTGCAGCACCTGAGCGGCGGACACGGCAGCGACGACGAGTACTGGGTCGTGTCCGACCAGAACGGCATGCGCTACTACTTCGGCTGGGGCCGCAGCGAGCGCGACGACGCCGCTACCAACTCCGTCTACACGATGCCCGTGGTCGGCAACGACGTGGGCGAGCCGTGCCACGCCTCCTTCCCCGAGCCCTGCACCCAGGCCTGGCGCTGGGGTCTCGACCGCGTGGTCGACCCCAATGAGGTGGAGAACGCCTACTTCTACGACAAGCAGACCAACCACTACCGCTCCGTGGCCAACGCGGACAAGGCGCGCTCCTACGACGCCGGCGGCTACCTCACCCGCATCGAGTACGGCTGGGCCTCGCAGATCCCCGGCGCGCAGCTGCCGGCCAAGGTCGACCTCAAGCACGTCGGCCGCTGTGTGGAGCGGATGAAGGAGACCGACCCGCTGGGCAAGGAGCCCGCGGCCTGCCCCGGCATCTCCTCGAACCCGGACTCCTACCCGGACGTCCCGACCGACCTGATGTGTGACGGCACCGCCGCGGACGACAACTGCGCCGGCATGACGTACTTCCCGACCTTCTTCACCACGGACATGCTGTGGGAGGTCAAGACCTGGGTCCGCGACAGCGACACCGCTGCGTGGGATCCGGCGATGCAGTACCAGATGAAGTACGGGCTGCCCAACCCTGACGGAACCGTGGGCAAGACCCTGTGGCTGGACTACATCCAGCGCAAGGGCTACGGCGACGGAACCGACCTGCGGCTGCCCGTCATCAACTTCAACGGTGAGTGGAAGGACAACCAGGTCGGATCCGCGCTGATCAACTTCCGGCGCGTCACCAAGGTGTACGGGGACCTGGGTTCGGTCGTCAGCGTCACCTACTCCCAGCCCGACGCGTGTGACATCGCCGACCTTCCCAGCCAGGGATCCAACACCCAGAACTGCTTCTGGCAGCGCTGGGTGCCCGAGGGGGCCTCGGCGGAGAAGACCGGCTGGTTCAAGAAGTACGTGGTCACGAAGATCTCCGTCGATCCGGGGGTCGGAAAGGGGGCGGACTCCGATGGCGACCCCACCATGACGACCACCTACTCCTACATCGGGGGCGCCGGCTGGCGCTTCTCGGGCGACCCACTGGTCAAGGACGAGGACGAGACGTGGTCCGACTGGCGCGGATACCAGCAGGTGGAGGTGGTCAAGGGAACCAAGGAGAACGCCACCACCACGCACCACTGGCTCTACCGGGGCCTGGACGGCGACCGCACCACCAAGACCGACTCATCCACCACCCGTAGCGTGAAGGTCAAGGACGGCTTCGGCACCGAGTGGACCGACTCGGCCTGGCTCGGTGGGAAGAGTCTGCAGACGAGCACCGGCGACGGCGCCGGAACCGAGCACCAGAAGGTGCTGTCGGAGTACTGGGCCTACACGACCGCCACCTACGACGGCCTGCCCGACGCCCGGTTCGTCCGCCCTTCCAAGACCACCACGTTCGACCTGGCCTCCACCGGCTGGCGGGAGCACACGGTCAAGGACGAGTACGACGCCACCGACCCGGTCAGCGCCACCTACGGGCTGCCCATGCGCACCAATGACTGGGGCCTCGCCGGTGTCGGCGACAACCGCTGCACCACCTACGGGCGGGCCTACAGCACGGCGAACTTCCCCGACTCCGACGTCAAGCGCTGGATGATCATCCAGGACGAACAGCGGCACTACGCCGCCGACTGTGCGGACCGCGCCGCGGCCAACCAGGACGGGTACACCGTCACGCTGTACGACAACTCCACCAGTGTCACGGGCAACGACGCCGCCCTGACGGACGCCAACCCCACCGAGGTCCGTGCCTACACCGACGCGACGGGCTACCGCAGCGCCAAGCAGGAGTTCGACGACGCCGGACGTGTGACGGCGGAGATCGACGGCAAGGGCAACCGCACCACCACGGTCTACTCGCCCGCCACGTCCTGGCCGGTCAACGGAGTCAAGGTCACCGGACCCGACCCGGACGGCACCGGTCCCGGCAAGGCGATGTCGACGACCACCTGGTCCTCGCGCCTGTGGGGCGTGCCCTACCGGGTCCTCGACGCCAACGGCAGGACCACTCGCATCGTCCAGGACTCCATCGGACGGACGAGCACCGTCTGGAGGCCCACCGAGGTCGCGGCGTACCCCGACGGGAACCCGTCGGCCAAGTTCAGTTACTCGGTCCCGACCACGACGAACGCCGACGGTGTCCCCGACCTCGTCAGCGGACCGTCCAAGGTGACCAGCAGTACCCTGCAGTCGGGCTCCACCTACACGTCCTCGTACGCCTACTCCGACGGACTGGGCCGGGTGCGCGAGACACAGACCCCGGCGCCGAGCGGCACCGGCCGGACCGTGGTCTCCACCCGCTACGACACCTCGGGCAACGTCACGGGCACCTCGGCGGGGTTCTACAACTCCTCCGCCGCGGGCTCCGGCATGGTCCTCCCCACCACCGCCGACCTCCCCTCGTACACCGACCCGATCATCGACTGGGCGGGCCGCACGATCGAGACCCAGATCCTGGTCAAGGGAGTGGAGCAGGCACAGAGCAACACCCGCACCCACTTCTTCGCCGACCGCAGCACCGTGATCCCGGCCGCGGGTGAGCGCCGGGACACCTACACCGATGTCTTCGGCCAGACGACGAAGGTCGTCGAGTACGGGCCGACCGGACCAGCCACCACGTCGTACGTCTTCAACCGCAGCGGCCAGCTCACCAAGGTGACGGACGCCAAGGGCAACACCACCGGCTACACCTACAACTGGCAGGGCGACCGGCTGACGGCCGTCGACCCGGACGCGGGCCCCTCCCGCAACACCTACGACGCCAACGGCCAGATCGCGACCACGACCGACGGCGCGAACGCCACGCTGACGTACGCGTACGACGGGCTCAACCGGCCCACCACGGTCAAGGACGGCGCCACCACACTGTCCCTGCGCACCTACGACTCCGCCCCCGGCGGCCTGGGACAGCTCGCCACCGCCACCACCTACTCGGACGGTGCCGCCTTCACCCAGAGCGTCACCGGCTACGACGACCGCGGCCGTGCGACGGGCAAGTCGACCAGCGTGCCGTCCACCGTCTCCGGGCTCGCGGGCACCTATGGCGTGGCCTACGGCTACGACGCCGCTGATCACATGACCAGCGTGACCTATCCGGCGACGGGCTCCCTGCCCGCCGAGACGGTCACGACGGCCTACAGCGCGCAGGGCAACCCCACCAAGCTGTCCAGCCCCCTGGCCACCTACCAGTCGGCCATCGGCTTCGACAACCTCGGCAGGCTCAACTCGCGTGCCTACGGCACGAGCACGGCCACGGACGCAGCCGTCAACCGCGCCTACACGTTCGACGACTCCACCGGTCTGGGCTCCCTGAAGCGCATCGAGACGTCGACGACCAGGGGCGGCACCACGAAGACCGCTCAGGACGACACCTACACACGGGACTTCGCCGGACAGATCAACGGCATCTCGGACGCCCTCACGGGCCAGAGCGAGTGCTTCACGTACGACGAGCTCAACCGGGTCAGCCGGGGCTGGACCACGGCGGACGCCACCGGCTGCGCCGGGGCGGCCGCGGCCGACCTCAGCAGTGCCCTGGACCCGTACGACACCCGGTACACCTACGACGAGATCGGCAACATCCAGTCCGTCACGGACACGACGGCGGCCGGCTCCACCACGAAGGACTACACCTACCCCGGCTACAACGCCGACGAGAGCGCGTACACCGCCGGCCAGCCCCGGCCGCACGCGGTCGGCAAGGCCGGAGACGACTCCTTCGGTTACGACGACGCGGGCCGGATGACGAGCCGCACCGTGAGTGGTGTCGCCTCGGACCTCGCCTGGAACAAGCAGGGTCGCATCCAGCGGATCACCCAGCACCGGGCCGGTGGCGACCACGTCAGCACGTATGTCTACGACCCGGACGGCAACCCGTTGCTGCGTACCTCCGGCGCGGACACGGTCCTGTACGTGGAGGGCCACGAGCTCCGCACGACCGGGACCGGCGCGGCGAAGGCCACCCGGTACTACGCAGCCGCGGGCACGACCGTGGCGATGCGTGCCGACGACGGCACGCTGACCTGGGTGCTCGGCGACGGTCAGGCGTCCACCCAGCTCGCCGTCTCACAGGCCGGTGAGGTCACGCGCCGCCGCTACACGGCCTTCGGCCAGGAGCGCACCGGTACGGCCCTGCCCGCGGGAACCGACCGCGGTTTCCTCGGGAAGTCGGAGGACGAGTCGACCGGACTCTCGCTCCTCGGCCCGCGGCTGTACGACCCGGCGCTCGGCCGGTTCCTCAGCGTCGACCCGGTCACCGGGCCGGAGTCGCCCCAGACGCTGAACGTCTACAGCTACTCGCGGAACAACCCCGTCAACTTCTCCGACCCGAGTGGGCTCTTCTCCTTCGGTGACGTGGTCGACACGGTGACAGGGGGCGCCAAGACCGTCTTCGCCACTACCTTCGTGGCGTCGGTGAACGTCGGCGGCCACATGGTGGGCACCTCGCTCAAGGTGGCCGACCCGGTCGTGCGCCACCTTCCTGGGATCACCGCCATCACGGGCACGGGCGATGACCCGACCGCCATCGGGATCGGCTGGGAGTGGGCGACGAACACCGGCCCCACCCACCGCGATCTGGACGGGAACTCACGGTTCACCCAGACGCTGAAGGACCACTACCACGTCAAGGAGACCCGTCAGGACATCGCGGCGGACCTCCGCAGCGGGAAGGTCGGCGCGGGCAACAAGACGCACCACTCGCCGCACGGTCTCGGTGGGTCGGACAGCCTGAACAAGATCTTCAAGGACTTCACCCAGAATCAGTCCGCCGCGTTCCTCGGCTCGTACAAGCTCGACTACAAGATCGTTTCCGTGGACAAGAACGACGGCACGGCCGTGGTCAGCTTCAAGGTCATGAACGACAGCACCATCAACTCCGCCGTGCACACGTCGCCGGCTCTGGGCGGCTACGGCGACTGGTGGGAGAAGAACATCGCTAACCCCCTGAACGAGGTGTACTTCAAGGAAGGGGTCATGTCGAAGCACAGTCAGACCATCACCTGGACGGAGACGATCAGCTATAGTCCTCCCTCGTCCTCCTCGGGGTCCCGCTTCATCCAGGCCAACGTCTCCACCCTGCCCAAGCCGCAGCAGGATCAGTGGGAGTACGTGGACTCCCACATGAGCGGGCCGTTCTGGAACTAGGGCGTTCCTGGAAATTCCCCCTGCCCGGCGACGCCTGGCACGCTCGCTCAAGGCGGGGGGACCGCCCAGTGCCGGACGGGTTGGATGCCCGTCCGGAACCGTCACCCGTACCTTCAGCGACAGGAACCGACCCGTGCTGTTCGGCCGTACCGCCGCCCGTGCCCTCTGTGTCGCGGCCCTCACCCTGGGCACCGCCTGCTCCCTGGCGGCCCGCGAAGAGGCGCCGCAGGTGGCGGAGGGCGACATGCCCGGACACTGGAAGGGCACCTGCGGCGCGACGATCGATCTCGCCGCCGCAGGCACGTACGAGTTCCGTGACTTCCCCACGGAGGACGAGGCCGGTGGCAGGCCGCGCCTGATATCCGGCAAGGGGGGCTGGACCCTGCTCGACTCGGCCGGTCGGACCGAGCCGGAGCTGGAACTGGAGGGGGAGAAGGAGTTCTACTCCCTGTCCTTCGGGAAGGACGGGGACGGTTTCAAGCTCCACCAGTGGGTCGGCGACCCGGATGACGGGAACGACTGCACCTACACGCGCTGAAGTGAGGACGCGGCAGGGGCCCGGCACCACCCACGAGGGGGTGCCGGGCCCCTGCCGCGTCCGCGGCGGTATGCGCCTTAGCGCCCTGTCGACCGCACGATCGTGAACGCCGCGCCCTCCGGGTCCGCGACCGTGGCGACCCTGCCGCCCGAGCCCTCCCTGGGCGGTTGCAGGATGTGGCCGCCGAGCTCCACCACGCGCTGTGCGGCCTCGTCCGTGTCGTCGACCTCGAAGTACGTCATCCAGTGCGGTCCCCGGTCGCGTGGCAGGGCGTTGCCGACCCCGTGCAGCGAGGCCACCGGGCGGCCGTCCAGGTGGAGGGTCTGGTAGTCGAAGTCGGCCGAGACCACCGCCTCGGTCTCGTAGCCGAAGACCGCCTGGTAGAACTTGGCGACCGTCGACGTCTCCCGGGTCACGAGCTCGTTCCAGACCGGAGTGCCCGGGTCACCGGCCAGCGTGGTGCCGAGGTGCGCGGCCGCCTGCCAGATCCCGAACACCGCGCCGACCGGGTCGGAGGCGATGGCCATCCGGCCCGCCTCCCCGGCGTCGAGCGGCCCGACACCGACCGTGCCGCCGCAGGCACGGATCGCCTCCGCCGTGAGATCGGCGTCGTCGGTGGCCAGATAGGTCGTCCAGGCGATCGGCAGGTGCCGGTCCGGCGGCAGCTGTCCGATGCCCGCGACCTCCTTCCCGTCGATCAGTGCCCGGACGTACGGGCCGAGCTGCTCGGGTCCCGGCCCGAACTCCCAGCCGAACAGCTCGGCGTAGAAGTTCTGCGTCGTGTGCAGGCCGTGCACGATCAGGCTCACCCAGCAAGGTGTTCCGGGCACTCGCCGAGCGGCAGCCTCGGTCATCGTCACACTCTCCTCCGACCATCGTGGTGGCCGTACAGGGGGAACGGGGCCGGCGCGCCGTTGTGCGGTACGGGATGTGTACGCCCCGTGCAGATGCTTGCACCACCCGGCGCGTGATGCGCCCCGGCCGCGCCGCACTTTTCGTGAACTCGACCGAGGCTGTCCGGTTTGTGGTGATACATGCATTTCGGCGCTGTTACGGGTGTGCCGACCTCTGCGCGAAGATGGCACATATGAAGCCCATCATCACCGCATCCGAATGTGCGAGCGAGTCGGCGGGGCCGCGTCCGCCGGTGCTCCTGGACGTACGTTGGCAGCTGGGCGGCCCCCACGGCCGGCCCGATTACGAGGCCGGGCACCTTCCCGGTGCGGTCTTCGTCGATCTGGAGGCGGAACTCTCCGGGCCGGCGGGCGACGGCGGACGCCACCCCCTGCCCGATCCCGTGGAATTCGGTGCGGTCATGCGCCGTGCCGGAGTGAGCCGGGACAGCTCGGTGGTCGTGTACGACGGTGGCCTGGGCTGGGCGGCGGCCCGTGCCTGGTGGCTGTTGCGCTGGACGGGGCACCGGGATGTCCGGGTGCTGGACGGCGGTCTCGCCGCGTGGACCGGTGAGCTGTCGAAGGAGATCCCGAGCCCCGAGGAGGGGGACTTCGTCCCTGTGCCCGGCGCACTGCCTCTGCTGGACGCGGACGGCGCGGCCGCTCTGGCCCGCTCGGGCCTGCTGTTCGACGCGCGGGCGGCCGAACGGTACCGGGGCGATGTGGAGCCGCTGGACCGCGTGGGCGGGCATGTCCCGGGTGCGGTGTCGGCCCCGACGGTGGAGAACGTCGGAGCGGACGGACGTTTCCTGCCCGCCGAGCAGCTGGCCTCGCGGTTCTTCGGGCTGGGTGCCACCGAGGACGCCGGGGAGGTCGGCGTCTACTGCGGTTCGGGGGTCTCCGGTGCCCACCAGGTCCTGGCGCTTGAGCTCGCCGGATTCGCGGATGCCGCCCTCTACGCGGGCTCCTGGTCGCACTGGACGCGTGACGAGTCCCGTCCGGTCGCCACGGGCCCCGACCCGCAGTAGGGGAGTCGTCCGGCGGTCCGGAAGCGTCCGGACCCGCCCGGACCGCGCACGAGGGCCCGTACGCGGCTGCGTACGGGCCCTCGTCATGCTGCTGTCACCCGGACTCTCTCAGTCCTGCTTCTTGCGGCGGGTGCCGAAGACGATCTCGTCCCAGCTCGGCACCGCGGCCCGCCGGCCGGGCCGGACCCCGTCCGCCTCCGCCTGCCGGTCCGTCGTACCTGTGAGCCGGTCGCGGTGCCCCGCGACGGCGCGCGGCATCAGGACGTCCGCGTACGCGGAACCCGCGCCCGCCGCCGAGGCCGCGGGGGCCGGCGGCTCCTCCGCCTCCGGCTCGTGGGGGGCGGGTTCGAGCGCCGGGGGCTCGGGCGGTGCGGGCCGTTCCGGTACGACCATGTCGCCGCGGAAGCTCGGAACCGCCTCCAGCAGGCTGGTCAGCGAATCCCGCTCGCTCGCGGTGACCCCGCCGATGCGCTCCTCCGGCTCCGGGGGCGGAGGCGGCACCGGGCGTTCCATCTGGCGGTCCAGCGCGCGGTCCAGCGGCCGGTCGCGCGGCAGCCGGGCGATCCGGGGAACGAACGGGAAGCTGGGCTCGGGCGCGGCGACGTCGTCGGTCTCGCCGATCAGCGAGCGTGCCTCGTCGTCGACGGCCTGCACCAGCCGGCGCGGCGGGTCGTAGGTCCAGCTCGCCGAGTGCGGCTCGCCGGCGACCCGGTAGACCAGGAGGACCTCCCAGGTGCCGTCGTCGCGGCGCCACGAGTCCCACTGGACGGTTTCCTTGTCGGCGCCGCGCAGCAGAAGGCGTTCCTGCACCGCCTCGCCGAGTTGAGGGCCGGTGCCGGTGTTCTCGCCGGGACGGCGCACGGGAGTCTTCCGGGCCCGCTCGGCCATGAAGGCGCGCTCCGCGAGCACGGGGCCCTCGAAGCGGCGGACACGGTCGACCGGAATCCCGGCGAACTGAGCGACCTCCTCCGCGGAGGCACCGGCTCGTATCCGGGCCTGGATGTCGCGGGGGCGGAGGTGGCTCTCCACCTCGATCTCGATCTGGCCGAGCCGCGCGCGGTCGTTGCGCACGGCGGCTCGCAGCCGCTCGTCGATCGGAAGCGTGTACTCCGTGCTGTCCGCAGCCTTGAGCACCAGTCGTGTGCCGTCGTTGGAGACGGCCACGACACGCAGTTCGGGCATGGGGACCTCCCGGGTGGTGCCTGCCGACGTCACGTGCGTCGCTGCTTCCGCTAGTCGAGTGTGGCCTGCCCGGGTGCAGCCTGCCACAACATTGCCGTGTTGCCCGGCGTGTCGGGCGTGAGCCCTTGATCGCCGGTATGACACGGTGACCTCTTGCGCAACACAAAGTGACCGATGGTCACTCCGCGTAGCCGGCCTCCGTGCGATGCCGCGGCGCCGCCGGATCGAGTGCCTCCTTCGGCCCCCTCCCGAAGGTTCCGGACTTCCACGCGGGAGTCCGGCCCCAGGGCTCGCCACAGTACTCCATTCGGGCCATCGGGGTGGACCGCCGCGCCGCCGAAGTTCTCGTGAGGCACGGCAGTTGAGGTACCCCGTTGGCGGCGGGATGCCCGCAATGCGTGTCCTCCTTCACAGAATCAACTTAAGCGGAACTATCCGCTTCGCTCAAATGTCCCTTGTTGTTGCATGGTGGGAGAGATGTCAACCAAGGGCTGGAAATGGTGCAGAAGCCGGAAAGTGACACAGAACCCAGAGAAAGGCGGATAGATCTGAGCCTGCCCCAGGTGGCGGGCAGCGCGGTGGCAGCGGTCGCGGCGGCGGTGGCGGCCTCCCAACTGGGCGTGTACGGGACGATTCTCGGCGCCGGAGTGATGAGCATCGTGGCCACCTGCGGCGGCTCGGTCTTCCAGCACTTCTTCCGCCGCACGGGTGAGCAGATCCGCGAGGTCACGGTCCAGGTGAAGCACCCGGGCCGCGAGGTGACGGTCCACACGCGCCAGACGCGTGACGGCGGGGACCCGGACGCGCGGTGGGAGACCTCCGGTACGCGGGTCGCCCTGCGCGAGGCCGCCGGATCCGCCGACGCCACCGCGGTGCTGCGCCCCCTGGACGCCACGACCGTGCTCCGGCAGGTGGACCCCGCGGACATGCTCGGGCGCGGCGCTGCGAAGGACGCCGACGCCACCACCGTGCTCCGGCAGGTGGACCCCGCGGACATGCCCGGGCGCGGTGCCGCGAAGGACGCCGATGCCACCACCGTCCTGCGTCAGGTGGACGCCACGACCGTGCTGCGCGGGGCGACCGCCGACCCGGACCGTACGCGGCTCGTCGAGGCGGCGGCCGGAACCCGGCAACTCGCCGCGGCTCCGGCGCCCGACGACGAGTTCACCCGCGCGACCACGCACGGCACCCGGATCCGCGGCTGGAAGCGCTCGGTCCTCGGAGCGGCCGTGGTGTTCGCCGTGTCGATGATCGGGATCACCACGTTCGAGCTGGCCTCCGGCAACGACCTGAGCGGCGGCAACGGAACCACGGTCGGCTCCGTCGTGCGCGGCGAGCGGGGCTCGGGTCCGTCCGACCCGGCACCGTCCACGAGCGCCGACCCGGAGCAGCACGCCACGACGCCCGGCGAGGACGACGGCACGGCGCCCGGCACCGGTCCGCAGGAAGGCCGGAGCGCGAACCCGGACCAGGACCGGGACGGCGCCTCCACGGCCGACCCGACGCCCACGCCCACGCCGTCGCAGTCCACCGGCGACGCCACGGCTCCGGCGCCCGCCCCCAGCCCGACCACCGGGGACGGCAGCGGCTCCACACCCGCTCCGACCGGTACGGGCAGCGCTCCGGCGCAGGAGGGCGACGCGCCCGCCGGCACGGACACCGGGAGCGAGTGAGGAACCGGGCAGCTCAGCCCCTCGGACGCCGGGGGGGGCCCCCCCCCCCCGGGGGGGGGGGGGCCCCGCCCCCGGGGGGGGGGCCGGGGGGGGGGCGGGGGGGCGCCCCGGGCCGCGCGCCGCGGCGGCCCCCCCCCCGGCGCCCCCCCCCCCCGCGGGCGGGGGGGGCCCCCCGGCCCCCCCCCCCCCCGCCCCCGGGGGGGCCCCCCCCCCGGGGGGGGGGGGCCCCCCCCGGCGTCCCGGGACGGAACCGGGTCAGTCGCCCAGGCCCCAGGACGGGACCGGTCAGTCGCCCAGGACCCGGCGCAGGTAGTCGTTGGCGAAGAGCCGGTCCGGGTCCAGCCGGTCCCGTACGGCGGTGAACTCGCCGAAGCGCGGATACACCCCGGACAGGTACTCGGCGTCACGGGTGTTGACCTTGCCCCAGTGCGGACGGCCGCCGTGCGCCGTCATGATCCGCTCGACCGCCGTGAAGTACGCCTGGTAGGGCGTGCCCCGGTACAGATGGACGGCGACGTACGCGCTCTCGCGGCCCGAAGCCGTGGAGAGCGCGATGTCGTCCGCGGGCGCGGTGCGCACCTCCACCGGGAAGCTGATCCGCAGCGGGGAACGGTCGACCATCGCCTTGACCTCGCGCAGCGCACCCACGGCGGCCTCGCGCGGCAGGGCGTACTCCATCTCCACGAACCGCACCCGGCGCGGGCTGGTGAAGACCTTGTAGGGGATGTCGGTGTACGTACGCGCCGACAGGGCCCGGCTGGAGAGCTTGGCGATCGAGGGGATCGTGGCGGGGACCGCACGGCCGAGCGAGCAGGCCACCTGGAAGACGCCGTTGGAGAGGAGCTCGTCCTCGATCCAGCCGCTGACCTTGCCGGGAGGGGCGGCGGGGCCCGCGCTGCGGTTGTTGCGCTTGGTGTTGCAGTTGCCCGTGTGCGGGAACCAGTAGAACTCGAAGTGCTCGTTCTCGGCCACCATCTGGTCGAAGTCGGCCGTGACCTTGTCGAAGGCCATCGGCTCCTCACGTGCCGTCAGCAGGAACACCGGCTCCACGGCGAAGGTGATGGCCGTGATGACGCCCAGCGCGCCGAGCCCGATCCGGGCGACGGCGAAGATCTCCGGGTTCTCCGTCTCCGAGCAGGTCAGCACCGTGCCGTCCGCGGTGACCAGCTCCAGGGCACGGATCTGGGCGGATATGGAAGCCGAGTCGCGGCCGGTGCCGTGGGTGCCGGTCGAGGTGGCCCCGGCGACCGTCTGCTCCATGATGTCGCCCATGTTGGTGAGCGAGAGCCCCTCTCGGGCCAGCGCGAGGTTGAGCCGCTTGAGCGGGGTGCCGGCCTCGACGGTCACCGTCATCGCCGCGCGGTCGATGTCGCGGATGCCGGTGAGCAGATCGGGCCTGATCAGCAGCCCGTCGGTGGCGGCGGTCGCGGTGAACGAATGGCCGGTGCCGACCGGCTTCACCTTCAGGCCGTCCTCGGACGCCCGGCGCAGCGCCTCGGCGAGTTCGTCCACGGAGGCGGGGGACACGGCCCTTGCCGGGCGGGCGGTGACGTTCCCCGCCCAGTTACGCCACGCGCTCGTCGTCGTCCGTGCGTAGGTGTCGGTCATCTTCCCCGCGCCCTTCCGTAGGAACCGGCCCTGTGAGCCGGCGGTACCCCAGGAACGCCACCGCGGCCGCGAGCGCTCCCGCCACAGCGGGCACCGCGTACCCCGCCTTCGCCCCGGACGCGTCGACCACCCAGCCGGCGGCCGAGGAGCCGAGCGCCACGCCTACGGCGAGCCCGGTGCTGGTCCAGGTCATGCCCTCGGTCAGTCTGGTGCGCGGTACGTGCTGTTCGACGAGGGCCATGGTCGTGACCATCGTCGGTGCGACGGAGAGACCCGCGACAAAGAGCGCCACGGCCAGGAACGGCAGGCTCCCGGCCAGTTGGAGGGGGATCATACTCACGGCCATCGCACACACTCCCACCAGCCACCGGGTGGATGACCTGCCCTTGAGGTGCAGCAGGCCGAACACGGCCCCGGCCAGACAGGACCCCAGCGCGTACACCGCCAGCACCAGGCTGGCCGCCGCCTTGTGGCCCCGCTCCTCGGCGAACGCCACCGTCACCACGTCGATCGCCCCGAAGATCGTCCCGGTCGCCACGAAGGTGACCACGAGTACCTGGAGCCCGCGCGAGCCCAGCGCGGAGCCGGTGGTGTGCCGGGCATGCGGATGCGGCACCGGTTCCGTGCCGCGCTGGGCGGTCAGCCAGAAGACTCCGACGAGCAGGAACCCGGCGGCGACCAGCGGGCCCGCCTCCGGGAACCAGGCGGTGGAGAGCCCGATGGAGATGATCGGACCGAAGATGAAGCAGACCTCGTCGACGATCGACTCCCACGCGTACGCGGTGTGCAGCTGCCGCGGCGAGCTGCGGTAGATCTCCGCCCAGCGCGCCCGGACCATCGACCCGACACTGGGCACGCAGCCCGCACCCGCGGCGAAGACGAACAGGGTCCAGTCGGGCAGCCGCTGCTGCGCGCAGACCAGCAGCCCGGCCACCGCGGCCAGCGCGACGAGCGTCACGGGACGCAGCACCCGGCGCTGCCCGTGCCTGTCCACCAGCCTGGACACCTGCGGACCGACCACAGCGGCCGACATCGCCAGCGTCGCGGAGAGCGCGCCCGCCAGCCCGTACCGGCCGGTGAGCTGGGAGATCATCGTCACCACGCCGATGCCCATCATGGACAGCGGCATCCGGCCGAGGAAGCCGGCCGAGGAGAACCCCTTGGCGCCGGGGGCGGCGAAGATCGCGCGGTAGGGACTGGGCAAGAGGGGCTCCGCTACGGCGTGATCACACGCGGTGTCAGGGGTGAATGTGGCCGATACAGCTTACCGGCGCGCCGGTGTGCCCCACAGCGGGATTCCCGGCGGCCCGTCCCGGCGGACGGTGCCGGACGGCCTGTGCGTGCGAGCCGTGGCCGTGGGGCGGATGCCGGTGGAACGCGAGCCGTGGCCCCGGGGGATGTGGTGGAACGGCGAGCCGTGGCCCCGGGGCGGATGTCGGTGGGAACCGGGCCGCGGGCGGGTGGCAGGATCGGTGTCATGTCCGATCTGCGCGATCCCGCTCCCTACGACGCCCTGCTGCTGCTCTCCTTCGGAGGCCCCGAAGGCCCGGACGACGTGGTTCCGTTCCTGGCGAACGTGACCCGCGGCCGGGGGATCCCCGAGGAGCGGCTGAAGGAAGTCGGCAAGCACTACTTCCTCTTCGGCGGCGTCAGCCCGATCAACGCCCAGAACCGGGCGCTGCTCGACGCGCTGCGCAAGGACTTCGCGGAGCACGGACTGGATCTGCCGGTGTACTGGGGCAACCGCAACTGGGCGCCCTACCTCACCGACACCCTGCGCGAGATGGCCGGCGCGGGACACCGCCGCATCGCCGTCCTCGCGACGAGTGCCTACGCCTCGTACTCCGGCTGCCGGCAGTACCGCGAGAACCTCGCCGAGTCCCTGGCCGCCCTGGAGGCCGAGGGCCTGCCGGTGCCGCGCGTCGACAAGCTGCGGCACTACTTCAACCACCCCGGCTTCGTGGAGCCGATGGTGGAAGGCGTCCTCGCCTCGCTGGCCGAGCTGTCGCCGGAGCAGCGGGCGGGCGCACATCTCGCCTTCACCACGCACTCCATCCCCACCTCGGCCGCGGACACCTCGGGCCCGGTGGAGGCGCACGGCGAGGGCGGAGCGTACGTCGCCGAGCACTTGGACGTGGCGCGGCTGATCGTGGCGGCCGTGGCCGAGCGGACCGGCGTCGCGTACCCCTGGCAGCTCGTCTACCAGTCGCGCAGCGGCGCCCCGCACATCCCGTGGCTGGAGCCCGACATCTGCGACCACCTGGAGTCGCTGCACGGTGACGGAGTCCCCGCCGTGGTCATGGCTCCCATCGGCTTCGTCTCGGACCACATGGAGGTCCTCTACGACCTCGACACCGAGGCCACCGCGAAGGCGGCCGAGCTCGGGCTCACGGTGCGCCGGTCCGCGACGGTCGGTGCCGATCCGCGGTTCGCCGCCGCCGTGCGCGACCTGGTGCTGGAGCGCGCCGCCACCGAGAAGGGCCTGGACCGGGAGCGGTGCGCGCTCGGGAGCCTCGGGGCGAGCCACGACCTCTGCCCGGTCGGCTGCTGCCCGGCCCGGGCGCTCAAGCCGGCCGCCGCGGGCGCCGACAGCCCGTACGCGTAGAGCGATCCGATCCGTACCCCTCACCCTCTGGGAGCGCCGTGACCGACCCCCTGCTGCCCGAACTGCTCGACCTCGCCCTGGACGTCGCCCGCCGCGCCGGAGCGCTGCTGCGCGACGGCCGCCCCGCCGACCTGGGGGTGGCCGCGACCAAGTCCAGCCCGGTGGACGTCGTCACCGAGATGGACATCGCCGCCGAGAAGCTGATCACCGGCTTCCTGTCCGAGCGCCGCCCGCACGACGGCTTCCTCGGCGAGGAAGGCGCCAGCTCCGAGGGCAGCAGCTGCGTCCGCTGGGTGATCGACCCGCTCGACGGCACCGTGAACTACCTCTACGGCCTGCCCACGTGGGCCGTCTCCGTCGCCGCGGAACGCGACGGCGAACGGATCGTGGGCGTCGTGGAGGTCCCGATGCGCGGGGAGACGTACCACGCGGTCCTCGGCGGCGGTGCGTACGCAAAGGGCGGGGCGTACGGGGAAGGCGCCCGGCTGCGCTGCCGTCCGGCCCCGCCGCTCGACCAGGCGCTCGTGTCGACCGGCTTCAACTACGTCGCCGGCGTCCGCGCGCACCAGGCGGACGTGGCACGCGTCCTGATCCCGCGGCTGCGCGACATCCGGCGCGGCGGTTCCGCGGCGATCGACCTCTGCGACGTCGCCGCCGGACGCCTCGACGGCTACTACGAGCGCGGCCTCCACCCGTGGGACCTCGCGGCCGGCGACCTCATCGCCCGGGAGGCGGGCGCGCTGACCGGAGGGCGCCCGGGACTGCCCGCCGACGGCGGCCTGACGGTGGCCGCTGCGCCCGGGGTCTTCGAACCCCTGCAGACGCTGCTGGAGGAGCTGGGCGCCTGGCACGACTGAGAACCGGCTGTCCACGGCCCCGCGAGGGCTGCTGAGCGGGCCGTGGACGTCACCGGAACCGAGAAGGCCCCGCGGATGCGCATGCGCATCCGCGGGGCCTTCTCATGTACGCGCCCACCCCTTGTGCGGGGCTGTGTACACCCGGGGCGGGCCGGCGGCGGGGGGGGTCGGGCCGCGGCCCCACCGAGACGTCCC
>NZ_JBIVTU010000013.1:0-127256 GCF_044756845.1 Streptomyces sp. NPDC091416 | reverse complement strand
GGGTCCCCCCGCGCCCGGCGACCTCAGGCCCGGGGTGGGGGCGGCGCGCCCGGGTGGCCCCCGCCCCGTGCCCGCCCCGGGCGCCCGGCGGGGGCCCCCCCCCCCCGGGGCCTTCTCATGACGGCTCAGACGCTTGTGGCGCCGATGTGAACACCGTGCTCGGCAGCGAGGCGGTGCAGGTCGTCCAGCTCGCCCTGCTCGACGTCCGCGAGGAAGTCGTCGCCCGTCTCGCGGGCCTTCGTGAGGTCGGACTCGGTGGTCTGGATGCGTTGCAGCAGACCTGCGGTGAAAGCGTCCATGAAGCGCCCCCTCATCGTGGGTCGGTGGCACGGGGGTGTGCCCGGGTTTCCCTCCGCCGAGGCGGTAGGGCGGGTGATCACGCACTCTCCGGGGGACGGAGGGGCCTGTGGGTGCCACATACAAGACGTGATCGCGGGTGTGAATTCGTCCTCCCCTGCCCAACCCTCAGAGAAACCTCAACTGGCCCGGGAATCCTTCGAATTCCCGGAAGCCGCAGGTCGGGCCGCGCCGTCTTACCGCCGGTTTATACGCGTTACGGGCAGGATGGAGCCGCACAGACCGTGCCGGGACGCGGTCCGGATCATGACCAAGGGTCCGTCCGGACGCTCCGCCGGTCCTGTCGGGAACGCTGCGAAGCCCCGCAGCGGAGTCCCGCCGCTACGTGCTGTCGTGAAGTTCAGTTCTGCCGTGAAGTTCTATGGAAGGAAGCGCCGTGCGCGTACTCGTCGTGGAGGACGAGCAGCTGCTCGCCGATGCGGTGGCCACCGGATTGCGCCGTGAGGCCATGGCCGTCGATGTCGTGTACGACGGCGCCGCGGCCCTGGAGCGCATCGAGGTCAACGACTACGACGTCGTGGTGCTCGACCGGGACCTCCCCCTGGTGCACGGCGACGACGTCTGCCGCCGGATCGTCGAGCTCGGTATGCCGACCCGGGTGCTCATGCTCACCGCGTCCGGGGACGTCAGTGACCGGGTGGAGGGCCTGGAGCTCGGCGCGGACGACTACCTGCCCAAGCCCTTCGCCTTCAGCGAGCTGACCGCCCGGGTCCGGGCCCTGGGCCGCCGTACGACGGTCGCCCTGCCGCCCGTCCTGGAGCGCGCCGGGATCAAGCTCGACCCCAACCGCCGTGAGGTCTTCCGCGGCGATCAGGAGGTGCAGCTCGCTCCCAAGGAGTTCGCGGTGCTGGAGGTCCTGATGCGCAGCGAGGGCGCCGTCGTCTCGGCGGAGCAGCTCCTGGAGAAGGCCTGGGACGAGAACACCGACCCGTTCACCAACGTCGTCCGGGTGACCGTCATGACCCTGCGGCGCAAGCTCGGCGAGCCGCCCGTGATCGTCACGGTGCCCGGCTCCGGCTACCGGATCTGAGGCCGGTGCCCACCGTCCCGCCGCCCGCGTCGGCGCCCCCGAAACCCACCTGGGAGCCCAAGCAGCAGGAGCCCCCGTACCCCTGGCTGCGCCCGACCATCCGGATACGGCTCACGCTGCTGTACGGCGGCATGTTCCTGATCGCCGGCATCCTGCTGCTGTCGATCATCTACATGCTGGCCGCGCAGGCGCTGCACGTGGGCAGCGAACTGCCGTTCAAGATCGTCAACGGACAGGTGACGAGCGAGGTCTGCAACCTGCCCGAGAAGGCGTCCCCGGACGACTTCAACGCCGCGGTGAACGCCTGTGTCAACCATCAGCGCCAGGAGGCGCTGGACACGCTCCTCAACCGGTCCCTGCTGGCTCTCGTCGGCCTGAGCGTCATCGCCTTCGCCTTCGGCTACGCCATGGCGGGGCGGGTCCTCTCGCCGCTGGGCCGGATCACCCGCATCGCCCGCCGGGTGGCCGGAACAGATCTGTCCCGCCGCATCGAGCTGGACGGCCCGGACGACGAGCTCAAGGAGCTCGCCGACACCTTCGACGACATGCTGGACCGACTGGAGCGGGCCTTCACCGCGCAGCAGCGGTTCGTGGGCAACGCGTCGCACGAGCTGCGCACCCCGCTGGCCATCAACCGCACGCTGCTGGAGGTCCACCTCTCCGACCCCGAGGCACCCCCCGAGCTCCAACAGCTGGGCAAAACCCTGCTGGCCACCAACGAACGCAGCGAGCAGCTGGTGGAGGGCCTGCTGCTGCTCGCCCGCAGTGACAACCAGATCGTCGAGCGCAAGCCCGTCGACCTGGCCGAGGTGGCCTCCCGCGCGCTGGACCAGGCGCGGGGCGAGGCGGAGGCCAAGGGCGTGGAGATGCGCAGCGGGCTGGCCCCGGCCGTCGTCCAGGGCAACGGTGTCCTGCTGGAGCGGATCGCGCTCAATCTCGTACAGAACGCGGTGCGCTACAACGTTCCGGCGGACGGCTGGGTCGAGGTCAGCACCGAGCTGCTGCCGGGGCAGGCCCTGATGGTCGTCACCAACACCGGACCGGTGGTGCCCGCCTACGAGATCGACAACCTCTTCGAGCCCTTCAGACGGCTGCGTACGGAGCGAACGGGCAGTGACAAGGGGGTCGGTCTCGGCCTGTCGATCGCGCGCTCCGTCGCGCGCGCTCACGGCGGCCGTATCATCGCGGAGCCCCGCGAGGGTGGTGGTCTTGTGATGCGCGTCTCACTGCCCGTCTGAGAAGCTGGGCGGGGCGCGATCTTCACGGATTATTTTTGTTCGCTTTGAGCGGAATTTTCGGGACTCGATCCCGGGGAGGTCGTGTGTGATCGATCACAGAAGCGATTTTCCGCCCGTCCACGCTCCGTGACCAGGGATCCCACCGAAAATCCGGCAAAAGTCGGGTTTTCGGGGGCCATTATCACGGGAAGTACACGGGGTGGTGCTGGCAAACGGCACCGCCGGGACCGTGTACGGTCCCCATCGCCACCCAAGCCGATCACTCTCGAGCGGTCCTTTTGGGTGTCGATTGAGTAACAGACCTTGATGTGAGGCAAAATCTCCGCCTCGGGTCGGGCACAAGTCCGGCCTCTCACGCGTTACGTGCGCTGAGACACCGCAGACACCCAGAGGGGGAGAGCGACAATGGCAACGGATTACGACACCCCACGCAAGACCGACGACGACGTCGATCAGGACAGCCTTGAAGAGCTCAAGGCTCGCCGGAGCGACAAGACGGCGTCCGCCGTCGACGTCGACGAATTCGATGCGGCCGAAGGACTGGAGCTGCCCGGCGCAGACCTGTCCAACGAAGAACTGGCCGTAAGGGTCCTGCCCAAGCAGGCCGACGAGTTCACCTGCATGAGCTGCTTCCTCGTGCACCACCGCAGTCAGCTGGCCCGCGAGAAGAACGGTCAGCCGATCTGCCGCGACTGCGACTGAGGTCCGGTCGGCCGTGGCAGGGGACTCACCGTTCCGGAAGCGGCGCCGCCGGCGCAAGGAAGGGCCGGAGGCGCAACAGGGCGGTACAGGCCCGGCAGAGGGCGTCACAGCGCCTGCCGAGCGGTCCGCCCTGCCACCCACGCCGGGCGAACAGGACGACGAGCGAGGCCGGTCGGCCTCGCTCGAAGCAGTCGAAGCAGCATTCGCGGCCATCGAGGCGGCCGCGGAGGTCGACGCGGCCGACAGGGCCGGACAGGTCGACAGGACGGAGCCCGTGACCGGGGCAGGCCGTCTGAAATCTGTGAAACGGGGCGTACGCAAGGGCGGGGAGAGCGCCAAGGCGGCGATCGGTCATATCGCCGACCTGATCATCGACATCGCTCCCCGCGTCCCTGTGCGCGACCTCGCCACCCTGCGCAAGCAGTTCCCGGGCCTGGGCCCGGAGGAGATCGCCGACCGGCTCATCGCCGGCGCGAGCAGGGCCACCGCGACCGTCGGTGCCGGAATCGGCGCGGCGGCCATGATGCCCGTCCCGCCCGCCATGATGGCCGAGCTGGCCGCGGAGATCACCGGTGTGGCCGCGATCGAGATGAAGCTCGTGGCTGAGCTGCACGAGGTCTACGGACTGCGCCCGCCCGGCAACATCGCCCAGCGCTCCACCGCCTACCTCACGTCATGGACGGAGGAGCGCGGTATCGACGTCGCCCACCCCACGTCGGTGAACGCGGCGCTCGGCGGTCAGATGAAGCGTGAGCTGCGCCAGCAGATCATGAAGCGCACCGTACGCGATCTGCCCAACCTCATCCCGTTCATGATCGGCGCCGCCGTCGGCGCGATGATGAACCGGCGCGACACCAAGAAGCTCGCCGAACGGGTCAGGAAGGACCTGCGTGAGCGGCAGACCCCCTGGGAACGCCTGAGCGATCTGCCGCCGCTGGAACCGCCAAGGGACCCGTACAGGGCCTTGCCCGACAGTGCGGCGGGCCGCCGGGCCCCGAAGGGCCACGATGCCCCGAAGGGCCGCCAGGACCCGGAGGCCGGGAGGCCCTAAGCGCCGGCCGCCTTCAGGGCGGCTGCCAGCGCCTGAGGCTCACGCGTCGACAGATACACGTACGGAGTCGGGTCCTCCGGATCCGTGACCTCCACGCGCACCGCCGTCGGGATGTAGCTGCGCAGCAGCATGAAGGCCCGGGTGTCCGCCTTGTGCGAGCGCCAGGCGCGCGCCTCCTCGGCGTCCAGCACCTCGGCCTCACCGAGCGCCGACACGGGGATCCGGGCGTCGCCCGCGACGAGGGCGCCGGCCACCACCCTGATCCGTGCGGAGCCGTACGAGCTGACCGCCACCGCCGACAGCACCGTGCCGCCGGCCAGTCCGGCGAGCAGGGGCAGGGTGCCCAGCGGCAGCAGCATCAGCGCGCACGCGATGCCGACCAGGAGGGCGATGAACCACCACGAACGGGGTGCGGTGAGACGTTCGTCGAACGGCGGGGTGGAAGGCTGCATGAACCCAAGCTTGGCACGGCGCGACCTGCGGGTACCCGCGCGGGTAAGGTCTGCGGCTGTGAGTGGAACATCTGCGGCTCTCAAGCCCCCCGCCGACGCGGTGAAACCGGTCCGGCATCCCGACGCCCCGGCACCGGGCGAGCTGCTCGGCGCGCACTACGAACACTGTTTCGGATGCGGCGACGGACAGCCCCACGGGCTGCACCTCCAGGCACGGGCCGGTGAGGGTGTCGGCGTCACCGCCGAGTTCACCGTGCAGGCCGCCCATCAGGGAGCCCCGGGCCTCGCCCACGGCGGGGTGCTGGCCACCGCCCTGGACGAGACGCTCGGCTCGCTGAACTGGCTGCTGCGCGTGATCGCGGTGACCGGACGGCTGGAGACCGACTTCGTCCGCCCGGTGCCGGTGGACACCGTGCTGTTCCTGGACGCCGAGATCACCGCCGTGCACGGCCGGAAGATCTACTCCCGGGCGACCGGCCGGATCGGTGGCCCGGACGGGCCCGTCGCGGTCCGGGCCGAGGCCCTGTTCATCGAGGTCAAGGTCGACCACTTCATCGACAACGGCCGCCCGGCAGAGATCCAGGCCGCGATGGCCGACCCCGACCAGGCCAAGCGGGCCCGTGCCTTCGAGGTGAACCCCTGATGCGCCACCCCGTAGACGTCCTGATCCGCCGGCTCGACCCGGAGGTGCCGATTCCGGCTCACGGGCACCCGGGCGACGCCGGAGCCGATCTGGTCACCACCGAGGCCGCCGAACTGGCGCCCGGTGAGCGGGCCGTGCTCCCCACCGGGGTTTCGATCGCCCTGCCGGACGGGTACGCCGCGTTCGTGCACCCCCGGTCCGGCCTCGCAGCTCGGTGCGGAGTCGCCCTGGTGAATGCTCCGGGGACGGTGGATGCCGGGTACCGTGGAGAGATCAAGGTGATCGTCATCAATCTCGACCCGCGCGAGTCCGTGCGGTTCGAGCGGTTCGACCGGATTGCCCAACTGGTCGTGCAGCAGGTCGAGAAGGTGCGCTTCCACGAAGTGTCGGAGCTTCCCGGTTCGACGCGGGCCGAAGGGGGCTTCGGGTCCACCGGCGGTCATGCCGCCGTTGATGTTGATGGCGTCCGGGGCGGGGTTCCCCAGGGCGGGAACAGCTACGCTTCGGTCGAATCCGACCGGGAAGGAAAGTGACGTGTTCGGACGTCGCAAGAACAGTGGTTCCGCCGATGACACGGCGGACGAAGCGCGCGAGGCCGAGCAGGTCGTCGACGAGCTCGATGACGCCGAGGGCGAATCGCGCCGGACGAACCTTCCGCCGGCACCGCGGCCCGACGGGCCCTGGGACATCGAAGAGGTCTCCCAGCCCGGCGAGGGCCGGGTCGACCTGGGCGGCATCTTCGTGCCCGGCGTCGAGGGCATGGAGCTGCGCGTAGAGGTCGCCGGTGACGCGATCGTCGCCGCCACGGTGGTGCTGCGCGACAGCGCGATCCAGCTGCAGGCCTTCGCCGCCCCCAAGAAGGAGGGCATCTGGGGCGAGGTCCGCGAGGAGATCGCCTCCGGTATCACCCAGCAGGGCGGCATCATCGACGAGGTCGAGGGCCCGCTGGGCTGGGAGCTGCGTGCGCAGGTCCCCGTACAGCTTCCCGACGGGGCGAACGGCGTGCAGATGGTGCGTTTCGTCGGCATCGACGGCCCGCGCTGGTTCCTGCGCGGCGTGATCTCCGGACAGGGCGCCGTGCAGCCGGAGGCCGCCGGTCTCCTGGAGACGGTCTTCCGGGACACCGTGGTGGTCCGCGGCGACGGGCCGATGGCCCCGCGCGACCCGATCGTCCTGAAGCTGCCCAACGACGCCCAGATGGTTCCCGAGGGCGTCCAGCAGGAGGAGCAGGAGGGCTCGAAGTTCTCCGGCGGCATGGCGGGCCTCCAGCGCGGCCCCGAGATCACCGAGGTGCGCTGACCCGCACGCACCGTGGCGCGCTGACGCGCGCCCAGTAGCACCGGCCGGTGGCCCGTATCCCTGCGCAGGGATACGGGCCACCGGCTTCTGCGCGTCCGGGGGAGGGGAGGGGCGCGCGCGGAGCGGAGGCCGCGCGTATGGGGCGCGTATCGGGCACGTACGGGCGCCGTAAAGGCCGGGCTCATCTCCGTATGGAAGCCATCAACGCAGGTCACAGGGGCGTCGGCGGGAGGTTTGCTCAAGAGGTCCGAGAAATCCGCACCTCATCCAGGAGCACCCGATGGCCGACCTGGCCTTCGTCGTCACCACGATCGCGGTCTTCGCGTTGGTGGCACTCATTGCCAAGGGGGTGGCGAAGCTGTGACTGCCGAAAACGTGACCGGCCTCGTCGTGGCCGTAGCCCTGCTGGGCTATCTCGTCCTCGCCCTTCTGTACCCGGAGAGGTTCTGAGCCCGATATGAGCCCCGTCCTCGCCGGCGTGCTCCAGGTTCTCGCGCTCGTCGTGGCGCTGGGTCTGGTGTACCGCCCGCTCGGTGACTACATGGCCGGCGTCTACTCCTCTCCGAGGCATCTGCGGGTGGAGAAGTGGATCTACAAGGCCATCGGCGCCGACCCGAACACGCAGATGCGCTGGCCCGCCTACCTGCGCGGCGTTCTCGCCTTCTCCGCCGTGAGCGTCCTCTTCCTGTATCTGCTGCAGCGGCTCCAGGGCTCCCTGCCCGGTTCGCTCGGCTTCGCCTCGATCGACCCCGACCAGGCGTTCAACACGGCGGCCTCGTTCGTCGCCAACACCAACTGGCAGTCGTACTACGGCGAACAGGCCATGGGCCACGTCGTGCAGACCGGCGGCCTCGCGGTGCAGAACTTCGTCTCGGCCGCCGTCGGCATCGCCGTCGCGGTGGCACTCGTCCGTGGGTTCGCCGCCACCCGCAGCGGTGAACTCGGCAACTTCTGGGCCGACCTGGTGCGCGGCACCGTCCGGATCCTGCTGCCGATCGCCGTGATCGGCGCGATCGTGCTGGTGGCGACCGGAGCGATCCAGAACTTCTCCGGGATCCACGAGGTCGGGCAGTTCACCGGCGGCGCGCAGCAGTGGAACGGCGGAGCGGTCGCCTCCCAGGAGGTCATCAAGGAGCTGGGCACCAACGGTGGCGGCTATTTCAACGCCAACTCCGCCCACCCCTTCGAGAACCCCAACGGGCTCTCCAACCTCTTCGAGATCTTCCTGATCCTCGTCATTCCCTTCGCCCTGACGCGCACCTTCGGCCGCATGGTCGGATCGCTCAAGCAGGGGTACGCGCTCCTCGCCACGATGGGCGTCATCTGGCTCGGGTTCACCGCCCTGATGATGTGGACCGAATTCGCCCACCACGGGCCCGCGTTCCAGATCGCCGGCGGCGCGATGGAGGGCAAGGAGAACCGGTTCGGCGTCGGCGGCTCGTCCATTTTCGCGGTGGCCACCACCCTCACCTCGACCGGTGCGGTGAACTCGTTCCACTCCTCGTTCACCGGCCTCGGCGGCGGCATCACGATGCTCGGCATGCAACTCGGCGAGATCGCCCCCGGCGGTACCGGCTCCGGTCTCTACGGAATGCTGATCATGGCGATCATCGCGGTGTTCATCGCCGGTCTGATGGTCGGCCGTACGCCGGAGTACCTGGGCAAGAAGATCGGCACCCGCGAGATCAAGCTCGCCGCCTGCTACATCCTCGTCACACCGGCCCTGGTGCTCTGCTTCACCGCCGTGGCGATGGCCCTGCCCACGCCGGGCAACTCCATGACCAACTCGGGCGCGCACGGCTTCTCGGAGATCCTGTACGCCTACACCTCCGGCGCCAACAACAACGGCTCGGCGTTCGCCGGGCTCAACGCGGACACCCAGTGGTTCAACACCACGATCGGGCTCGCGATGCTGCTGGGCCGGTTCCTGCCCATGGTGTTCGTCCTGGCGCTGGCCGGCTCGCTCGCCGGGCAGCGGCCCGTACCGGCGACCGTCGGCACGCTGGGCACCCACAAACCGCTGTTCAGCGGCCTCCTGGTCGCCACCATCATGATCATCGCCGGTCTGACCTACTTCCCGGCCCTCGCCCTGGGGCCGCTGGCCGAGGGGCTGGCGTCATGACCCTCCGTACGAAGCAAGAGGACACGATGTCCACAGTCACGCCGGCCCGAGCACCCCACCAGGACACTCCGGCCGGATCCGCTCCCGAAGGGCGCGTCGGCGCCGGGCTGTTCGATCCCCGGATGCTGATCGCCTCCCTCCCCGACGCGATACGCAAGCTCGACCCCCGGGTTATGGTCAAGTCGCCGGTGATGTTCGTGGTGCTGGTCGGTTCGGTGCTGACCACCGTGCTCGCCGTACTGGATCCGGCCGACTGGTTCGGCTGGGCGATCGCCGTCTGGCTCTGGCTGACGACGCTCTTCGCCAACCTGGCGGAGGCGGTCGCCGAGGGCCGGGGCAAGGCCCAGGCCGACACCCTGCGCAAGGCCAAGAGCGACACCGTCGCGCGCCGGATCACCGGCCGGAACGAGGAACGGATCCCCGGCGCGGAACTGCGCATCGGCGATCTGGTGGTGTGCGAGGCGGGCGATATCATCCCGGGCGACGGGGACGTCGTCGAGGGTGTGGCAAGCGTCGACGAGTCCGCGATCACCGGCGAGTCCGCCCCGGTGATCCGGGAGTCCGGAGGCGACCGCAGCGCCGTCACCGGCGGTACGAAGGTCCTTTCCGACCGCATCGTCGTCAAGATCACCACCAAGCCGGGTGAGACGTTCATCGACCGGATGATCGCGCTGGTCGAGGGCGCGGCCCGGCAGAAGACACCCAACGAGATC
The DNA here is from genome assembly GCF_044756845.1 of Streptomyces sp. NPDC091416. Taxonomy (NCBI): domain Bacteria; kingdom Bacillati; phylum Actinomycetota; class Actinomycetes; order Kitasatosporales; family Streptomycetaceae; genus Streptomyces; species Streptomyces sp. NPDC091416. Next base: position 117,649 of record NZ_JBIVTU010000013.1, on the reverse strand, counting down.
GCGCTCAACATCCTGCTGGCGTCGCTCACCATCGTGTTCCTGCTGGCCGTGGTCACCCTGCAGCCGTTCGCGATCTACGCGGGCAGCGAGCAGTCCATGATCGTGCTGGCCGCGCTGCTGGTCTGCCTGATCCCGACCACCATCGGCGCGCTGCTCTCCGCCATCGGCATCGCAGGAATGGACCGCCTGGTCCAGCGCAATGTGCTCGCCATGTCCGGACGCGCCGTCGAAGCGGCGGGCGACGTCTCGACGCTGCTGCTCGACAAGACCGGCACCATCACCCTCGGCAACCGCCAGGCCGCCGAGTTCCTCCCCGTCCCAGGGGTGACGGAGGCCGAACTGGCGGATGCCGCCCAGCTCTCCTCGCTGGCCGACGAAACGCCCGAGGGCCGGTCCGTGGTGGTCCTCGCCAAGGAGCGGTACGGCCTGCGCGAACGGCACCAGGGCGAGCTCGCGCACGCCGAGTGGGTGGCCTTCACCGCCCAGACCCGTATGTCGGGCGTGGACGTCGACGGACGCAGGGTCCGCAAGGGCGCGAGCGGATCGGTCGTCGCCTGGGTGAGGGAGCGGGGCGGCAGCGTCTCCCCGGACGCGCAGGCGCTCACCGACCGCATCTCCGCGGCCGGCGGGACCCCGCTGCTGGTGGCCCGCCAGGACGCGGAGGGCGCCCGGGTGCTGGGTGTCATCCACCTCAAGGACGTCGTCAAGGAGGGCATGCGCGAACGGTTCGACGAATTGCGCCGGATGGGCATCCGTACGGTCATGATCACCGGCGACAACCCGCTCACCGCGAAGGCCATCGCCCGGGAGGCGGGCGTCGACGACTTCCTCGCCGAGGCCACCCCCGAGGACAAGATGGCCCTCATCAAGCGGGAGCAGGCGGGCGGCAAGCTCGTCGCGATGACCGGCGACGGGACGAACGACGCCCCGGCGCTCGCCCAGGCCGATGTCGGCGTGGCCATGAACACCGGCACCTCGGCCGCCAAGGAGGCCGGGAACATGGTGGACCTGGACTCCAACCCCACCAAGCTGATCGAGATCGTGGAGATCGGCAAACAGCTGCTGATCACCCGCGGCGCTCTCACGACGTTCTCCATCGCCAACGACGTCGCGAAGTACTTCGCGATCATTCCCGCGATGTTCGCCGTGGTCTACCCGGGCCTGGACAAGCTGAACATCATGGACCTGTCCTCGCCGCGGTCCGCGATCCTGTCCGCCGTGATCTTCAACGCGCTGATCATCGTCGCGCTGGTCCCGCTCGCGCTGAAGGGCGTCCGCTACCGGCCCAGCGGCGCGGACTCGATGCTCCGGCGGAACCTCTGTGTCTACGGGCTCGGCGGGCTGATCGCCCCGTTCCTCGGCATCAAGATCATCGACCTGATCATCTCCCTCATCCCCGGAATCGGCTGACCTGCCATGAACAACTCCGTAGGAAACTCCGCCCGCCTGCTCTGGGCAGGACTGCGTGCCCTGCTCGTCCTCACCCTGGTCTGCGGCGTCATCTACCCCCTCGCCGTCACCGGCGTCGCCCAGGGGCTCATGCCGGGCCGCGCCAACGGCTCCGAGGTCACGGCGAACGGCAAGGTCGTCGGCTCCGAACTCATCGGCCAGCGCTACGACCTCCCGCTCAAGAAGGGCCAGGAGACGGCGGCCCCCGACCTCAAGTGGTTCCAGCCCCGCCCCTCCAACGGCCTCGGCACCAACAGCGTCAACACCCAGTACTCGCTGATCCTCTCCGGCGCGACCAACCGCTCCGGCGACAACAAGGAGCTCATCGACTGGGTCACCGCGGCCAAGGCCGACGTCGTCAAGGACAACTCCGTCCCCGGCCACCCCGTCAGCCCCTCCCAGGTCCCGGCCGACGCCGTCACCTCCTCCGCCTCCGGCCTCGACCCGGACATCTCCCCGGCCTACGCCGAGCTCCAGGTCAACCGTGTCGCGGCACGGAACCACCTCGACGCCGCGCTGGTCCACAGGCTCGTCGACCGGCACACCGACGGCCGCATCCTAGGCTTCGTCGGCGAACCGCGGGTCAACGTGCTCCAGCTCAACATCGCGCTGCGGGAACTCGTGAACGACGCGGGAACGCGCTGAACGCTCCGCGATGCCTGGGCCCGGCCACGACGGCCGGGCCCAGGCGCACGGAGTGACGCCGGCAGGGCAGTGCATCAGGGCGACGCCGGCAGACCTCAGCGTCAGAGCGACGCCGGCAGGCCCCAGGCGTCAGAGCGACGCCGGCAGGCCCCAGGCATCTGAATGACGCCGACAGGGCCGGGGCATCAGAATTGCGTCAATACGGACCTCACCCGCAGCCCTCGCCCGGTATGCCGGAAATCCGCAGAGTAGTTTCGACAGTGGCGGCCGCGTGGGCCGCCGCCGGTTTCGCTGAACAGAACCGGTTTCAGGAAGACAATGGGGCCATGGCGCGCGGCAAACTTCGGATCTACCTCGGTGCGGCACCCGGCGTCGGCAAGACGTACGCGATGCTCTCCGAGGCGCACCGCCGGGTGGAGCGCGGCACCGACTGTGTCGTCGGCTTCGTGGAGCACCACGACCGCCCGCGCACCGAGGTCATGCTGCACGGCCTGGAACAGATCCGGCGCCGCGAGATCGAGTACCGCTCCGCCGTCTTCACGGAGATGGACGTCGACGCCGTCCTGGAGCGGGCCCCGGCCGTCGCCCTGGTGGACGAACTCGCGCACACCAATGTGCCGGGCTCCCGCAACGCCAAGCGCTGGCAGGACGTCGAAGAACTCCTCCAGGCCGGCATCGACGTGGTGTCCACCGTCAACATCCAGCACCTGGAGTCCCTCGGGGACGTCGTCGAGTCCATAACCGGCGTACGCCAGCGCGAGACCGTGCCCGACGAGGTGGTCCGCCGCGCCGACCAGCTCGAACTGGTCGACATGTCGCCCCAGGCGCTGCGCCGGCGGATGGCCCACGGCAACATCTACAAGCCCGACCGGATCGACGCCTCGCTCTCCAACTACTTCCGCCCCGGCAACCTCACCGCCCTGCGCGAGCTGGCCCTGCTCTGGGTCGCCGACCGGGTCGACGAGTACCTCCAGCAGTACCGCGGCGAGCACAACATCCGCACCACCTGGCAGGCCCGCGAGCGCATCGTCGTCGGACTCACCGGAGGTCCCGAGGGACGCACCCTCATCCGTCGCGCGTCCCGGATGGCGGCCAAGGGCTCCGGCAGCGAGATCCTCGCCGTCTACATCGCCCGCAGCGACGGACTGACGTCGGCCTCGCCCAAGGAGCTGACCGTCCAGCGCACGCTCGTCGAGGACCTCGGCGGCACCTTCCACCACGTCATCGGCGACGACATACCCTCCGCCCTCCTCGAATTCGCCCGGGGAGTCAACGCCACCCAGATCGTCCTCGGCTCCAGCCGCCGCAAGACCTGGCAGTACATCTACGGACCCGGCGTCGGCGCCACCGTCGCCCGCGAGTCCGGCACCGACCTCGACGTCCACATCGTCACCCACGACGAGGTCGCCAAGGGCCGGGGCCTGCCCATCGCCCGCGGCGCCCGGCTCGGCCGGGCCCGCATCATCTGGGGCTGGCTCGTCGGCGTCGGCGGACCGGTGCTCCTCTCCCTGCTCCTCAAGGGCATGGAGAACGGCCCCGGACTCGCCAACGACGTCCTGCTCTTCCTCTTCCTGACCGTCGGCGCCGCCCTGCTCGGCGGGCTGCGGCCGGCTCTCGCGTCGGCCGCGGCGGGCTCGCTGCTGCTGAACTACTGGTTCACCCCGCCGACGCACACCCTGACCGTGCAGGACCCCGAGAACTTCGTCGCCATCGTGATCTTCTTCGCGGTGGCCGTCGCCGTGGCCTCCGTGGTGGACCTGGCGGCCCGCCGTACCCATCAGGCCGCCAGGCTGCGGGCAGAGTCCGAGATCCTCTCCTTCCTGGCCGGCAGCGTGCTGCGCGGCGAGACCACCCTGGCCGCGCTGCTGGACCGGGTCCGCGAGACCTTCGGGATGGAGTCCGTCGCCCTGCTGGAGCGGCAGAGCGACGTCGACCCGTGGACGTGCGCGGGCAGCGTCGGACCGGCGCCGGTCGCCCGGCCCGAGGACGCCGATGTGGACATGCCCGTCGGCGACCACATGGCCCTGGCCCTCTCCGGCCGGGTGCTGCCCGCCGAGGACCGCCGCGTGCTCGGCGCCTTCGCCGCCCAGGCGGCCGTCGTCCTGGACCGCCAGCGCCTGGTCGACGAGGCGGAGGAGGCCCGCAGGCTCGCCGAGGGCAACCGGATCAGGACCGCGCTGCTGGCCGCCGTCAGCCACGACCTGCGGACCCCCCTGGCCGCCATCAAGGCCGCCGTCAGCTCCCTGCGCTCCGACGACGTCGCCTGGTCCGACGACGACGAGGCCGAATTCCTCGAAGGCATCGAGAACGGCGCCGACCGCCTCGACCACCTCGTCGGCAACCTCCTCGACATGTCCCGCCTGCAGACCGGCACCGTCACGCCGCTCATCCGCGAGATCGACCTCGACGAGGTCGTGCCCATGGCTCTGGGAGGCGTCCCCGAGGACAGCGTCGAGCTGGACATCCCCGAAACGCTGCCCATGGTCGCCGTCGACCCGGGGCTGCTGGAGCGGGCCGTCGCCAACATCGTGGAGAACGCCGTCAAGTACAGCCCGGACCGCGAGCGCGTCACCGTGGCCGCCAGCGCCCTGGGCGCCCGGGTCGAGCTACGGGTGGCCGACGGCGGCCGCGGCGTGCCCGACGAGGCCAAGGAACGCATCTTCGAGCCCTTCCAGCGCTACGGCGACGCCCCGCGCGGTGCGGGAGTGGGCCTGGGCCTCGCGGTGGCCCGCGGCTTCGTCGAGTCCATGGGCGGCACGCTGGACGCCGAGGACACCCCGGGCGGCGGCCTCACCATGGTCCTGACCCTCAAGGCGGCCTCGGGGTACGTTCCGGTCAGCCCGGACCTGCCCGCACGGGTCACCTCGTGAGCAGCCCCCCGAGGCGGCCCAGGACCCGTCTCGGACCCGCCCAGGGACCCGTCTCGGGACGTGCCCAGGGACCCGTCTCGGGACGTGCCTCGGGACCCGCTTCATGATCCGCGGAGAACTCCGCACATCCACGTACAGCAGAAAGGCAGGACCGCGATGACCCGGGTGCTTGTGGTCGACGACGAGCCGCAGATCGTACGCGCCCTCGTGATCAACCTGAAGGCGCGCAAGTACGAGGTGGACGCAGCGCCCGACGGGGCCACCGCGCTCCAGCTGGCCGCCGCGCGCCACCCCGACGTCGTCGTCCTCGACCTGGGGCTGCCCGACATGGACGGTGTCGAGGTGATCAGGGGCCTGCGCGGCTGGACCCGGGTGCCGATCCTGGTGCTCTCGGCCCGGCACACCTCCGACGAGAAGGTCGAGGCACTGGACGCGGGGGCCGACGACTACGTCACCAAACCGTTCGGCATGGACGAGCTGCTGGCCCGGCTGCGCGCCTCGGTGCGCCGCGCCGAACCCGTCGGCCAGGACGGCGGCGACGAGGTCGTACTCGTGGAGACCGAGGGCTTCACCGTCGACCTCGCCGCCAAGAAGGTCCACCGCGAGGGGCGTGACGTGCGGCTCACCCCCACCGAGTGGCACCTGCTGGAGGTACTGGTCCGCAACAGCGGCCGGCTGGTCAGCCAGAAGCAGCTGCTCCAGGAGGTCTGGGGGCCCTCGTACGGCACCGAGACCAACTATCTGCGGGTCTACATGGCCCAGCTGAGGCGCAAGCTGGAGGCCGATCCCTCGCACCCCCGGCACTTCGTCACCGAACCCGGGATGGGCTACCGCTTCGAGCGCGCCTGAGGGCCTGCGGCCGGGGCGTCGAGTCACCCGTTCGAGTGAGACGGCGGCCACCCTCCAGGACCTTCGGAGACCGGTACCCTTCGGGTATGAGTGCCGTACCCCGATCCGAGAAGTCCCAGAAGGCCGAGCGGCCGTCCGGGCGCTTCCGGCGCATGCTCGACCGGCTCTCCAGCTCGCAGGAGGACCTGGAGTGCGAGGAGCTGGAGGAGGACTCCCAGGCATCGGGATGCACCCGGATCTCCGAGTGCAGTGACCGCCAGATCGTGAAGGTCACTGGTACCTTGCGGACGGTCACCCTGCGACCGCGTGCCGGAGTGCCCGCCCTGGAGGCGGAGCTCTTCGACGGCACCGCGCCGCTCGACGTGGTCTGGCTCGGCCGCCGCTCCATCGTGGGCATAGAACCGGGCCGCAAGCTCATCGCCTCCGGCCGCATCGCCATGAGCCACGGGCGCCGGGTGCTGTTCAACCCCAAATACGAACTCCGACCGCTCGGCAAGGAGTAGCCGGTGACGTCTCTCGACAAGCCGACGTCCGACACGGACCGCACCACAGACCAGCAGGAGGCCGACGCGAAGGCGGTCACCGAAGCCGCCCTCTTCGAGGCCTTCGGCGGCATCCGGGGCATGGTGGAGACGGTCCTGCCCGGACTGCTCTTCGTCACGATCTTCACCATCGACAAGAACCTCACCAACTCGGCCATCGCGGCCGTCGCGGTGTCGTTGGTGCTCGTGGTCGTCCGGCTGATCCGCAGGGACACCGTCAAGCACGCCTTCAGCGGCGTCTTCGGTGTGGCCTTCGGCGTCGTCTTCGCGAAGATGACCGGCAACGCCAAGGACTTCTACCTCCCGGGCATGATCTACACGCTCGGACTGGCCCTCGCCTACCTGGTCAGCACACTCGCCGGTCTCCCGCTGATCGGCCTGATCCTGGGCCCGGTGTTCAAGGAGAACCTCTCCTGGCGCACCCGGAACCCCGGCCGGAAGAAGGCCTACGCCAAGGCCAGCTACGCCTGGGGACTGATCCTGCTCGCCAAGTGCGCGATCCTCTTCCCGCTGTACTGGTGGGCCGACACCACCCAGTTCGGCTGGGTCCTGATCGCCCTGAAGATCCCGCCGTTCCTGCTGGCGGTCTACCTCACCTGGGTCTTCCTCGCCAAGGCGCCGCCGCCCATCGACGTCTTCGCCGAGATGGAGGCCGAGGAGCAGGCCGAGAAGGCCCGTAAGGCGGCCGCCGCCGAAGCGGCGGCCCGCGGCCAGGAGTACTGACCCACGCAGGACAAGAGGGCCGGGAGTACTGACCACGCCGGACAAGAGGGTCAGGAGCACTGACCCTCTGACTCACGCAGGACAAGAGGGCCAGGAGCAGCGACAACTGACCCACGCAGGACGAGAGGGGCCTGTCACCGCCGGCGGCGGTGACAGGCCCCTCTCGCGTGGTCCCGCTCTCAGTTCTCCGGGTCGCCCTGGCGCACCGACAGCAGGTCCTCCAGCTGTTCCTCGCGTGCCTGGGCGGCGACGAACAGCAGCTCGTCCCCGGCCTCCAGGGTCTCCTCCGTGCTCGGCGTCAGCACGCGCTGCCCGCGGATGATCGTGACCAGCGAGGTGTCCTCCGGCCAGGCGACTTCCCCGACCTGCGTGCCCGCCAGCGCCGACTCCGGCGGCAGCGTCAGCTCGACCAGGTTCGCGTCACCGTGGCTGAAGCGCAGCAGCCGGACCAGATCGCCGACGCTCACCGCCTCCTCCACCAGGGCCGACATCAGACGCGGCGTGGAGACCGCCACATCGACGCCCCAGGACTCGTTGAACAGCCACTCGTTCTTCGGGTTGTTCACCCGGGCGACGACGCGCGGCACGCCGTACTCCGTCTTGGCGAGCAGCGAGACGACCAGGTTCACCTTGTCGTCACCGGTCGCCGCGATCACGACGTTGCAGCGCTGCAGCGCCGCCTCGTCCAGCGAGGTGATCTCGCAGGCGTCCGCCAGCAGCCACTCGGCCATCGGCACCCGCTCCACCGAGATGGCGGTCGGCGCCTTGTCGACGAGCAGCACCTCGTGCCCGTTCTCCAGCAGCTCGGCCGCGATCGAACGTCCCACCGCACCGGCCCCGGCAATCGCGACACGCATCAGTGACCGCCCTCCTCGGGGCCCTCGGCGAAGGCCGCCTCGACCTTCGCGATCTCGTCCGTACGCATCATCACGTGGACGAGGTCGCCCTCCTGCAACACCGTCTGCGACGACGGAAGTACGGCTTCGCCCAACCGGGTGAGGAAGGCCACGCGCACGCCCGTCTCCTCCTGGAGGGTGCTGATCTTGTGGCCGATCCAGGACGGAGTGGTGTGCACCTCCGCGAGCTGCACACCGCCGCTCGGATCCCGCCACAGCGGCTCCGCGCCCGAGGGCAGCAGCCGGCGCAGCATCTGGTCCGCGGTCCAGCGCACGGTGGCGACCGTGGGGATGCCGAGGCGCTGGTACACCTCGGCACGCCGGGGGTCGTAGATCCGGGCCGCGACGTTCTCGATGCCGAACATCTCACGCGCCACACGGGCCGCGATGATGTTGGAGTTGTCGCCGCTGCTCACCGCGGCGAACGCGCCGGCTTCCTCGATCCCCGCCTCGCGGAGGGTGTCCTGGTCGAACCCGACCCCCGTGACGCGACGGCCGCCGAATCCGGAGCCGAGGCGCCGGAACGCCGTGGGGTCCTGGTCGATGACGGCGACCGTGTGCCCCTGCTGCTCCAGGGTCTGCGCGAGAGCGGCTCCCACTCGCCCGCAGCCCATGATGACGATGTGCACCTTGCGCCTACCTCGCAGTCCTGATCGTCCGGCTGACCTGCGAATACACCCTGCTCACACTCATTCCTCGGCTGGCCGGGCAAACAATGGGGCAACGGTTCGTCCCGTTGCCCAGGATTGAGCTTAAGCGGCGCCGGGCGCGTTGCCTCATTCGAGTGTGCTCATCCCGGGGCACTGTGGCAAAGCCGACGTTCTCCGAAGTGTTCGAGCGAACTTTCGAGGAATGTTCGGAGGGTGTTCGACAGGGCCGCCGGAAGAGCTCGGGGAGGGCCATGGAGGGGTCGCGGTGCAAGGATTCCGTTAAGGATTTCGTGGCCTTTCCCGCCAGGTGCAGGAGATTGCGGGGCCACGGGGGTGGTGCGTGGGCCGCGCCCATACGGAACCCTTACGATCCTCAGCGTGTCCAAACTGACCGACGTGCCCAAACGGATCCTGATCGGCCGGGCCCTGCGCAGCGACAAACTGGGGGAGACGCTCCTCCCCAAGCGCATCGCCCTTCCCGTCTTCGCATCCGACCCGCTGTCCTCGGTGGCGTACGCCCCCGGAGAAGTCCTCCTGGTGCTGTCCATCGCGGGCGTGTCGGCGTACCACTTCAGCCCGTGGATCGCGGTCGCCGTCGTGGTCCTGATGTTCACCGTCGTCGCCTCCTACCGGCAGAACGTGCACGCGTACCCGAGCGGCGGCGGCGACTACGAGGTCGCCAACACCAACCTCGGCCCGAAGGCCGGACTGACCGTGGCCAGCGCCCTGCTGGTCGACTACGTCCTGACCGTCGCGGTGTCCATCGCCTCCGGGGTGGAGAACCTCGGCTCCGCGATCCCGTTCGTCGTCGAGCACAAGACGCCGTGCGCCATCGCCGCCATCGTGCTGCTGACCGTGATGAACCTGCGCGGAGTCAAGGAGTCCGGCAAACTCTTCGCCATCCCCACCTACCTCTTCGTGGCCGGCGTCTTCATCATGATCGCGTGGGGCGCGTTCCGCGGACTGGTCCTCGGCGACACCATGCACGCCCCGACCTCCGACTACACGATCAAGGCCGAACACGGGGGCCTGGCCGGATTCGCGCTGGTCTTCCTGCTGCTGCGGGCTTTCTCCTCGGGCTGTGCGGCCCTGACCGGCGTCGAGGCCATCAGCAACGGTGTCCCGGCCTTCCGCAAGCCGAAGAGCAAGAACGCCGCCACCACGCTCGCGATGATGGGCCTGCTGGCCGTCACCATGTTCTGCGGCATCATCGGGCTCGCCATGGCCACCGACGTCAAGATGGCAGAGAACCCGGCGAAGGACCTGATCAACAACGGGACCCCGGTCGGCTCGTCCTTCGTCCAGGACCCGGTGATCTCCCAGGTCGCTGCCGCGGTCTTCGGCGACGGCACGTTCTTCTTCGTGATCCTCGCCGCGGCCACCGCCCTCGTCCTCTTCCTCGCCGCCAACACGGCGTACAACGGCTTCCCGCTGCTCGGCTCGATCCTGGCCCAGGACCGCTACCTGCCCCGCCAGCTGCACACCCGCGGCGACCGGCTCGCCTTCTCCAACGGCATCGTGCTGCTGGCCGGGGCCGCGATCCTGCTGGTCTGGATCTACGGCGCCGACTCGACCCGGCTGATCCAGCTCTACATCGTCGGCGTGTTCGTCTCCTTCACCCTCAGCCAGACCGGCATGGTCCGGCACTGGAACCGGCACCTGCGCTCCGAGAAGGATCCGCTCAAGCGCCGCCACATGATCCGCTCCCGGGCGATCAACACCTTCGGGGCCTTCTTCACCGGACTGGTGCTCGTCGTCGTCCTCGCCACCAAGTTCACCCATGGCGCCTGGGTCGCGCTGCTCGGCATGGTGATCTTCTACGGCACGATGACCGCGATCCGTAAGCACTACGACCGGGTCGCCGAGGAGATCGCCGCCGACGAGACCCCGTCCGACGAGACGGTCCGCCCCTCCCGGGTCCACTCGATCGTCCTGGTCTCCAAGCTGCACCGTCCCACCCTGCGCGCCCTCGCGTACGCGAAGCTGATCCGCACGGACCACCTGGAGGCGCTCTCCATCAGCGTGGACCCGGCCGAGACCAAGGCGCTCAAGGAGGACTGGGAGCGGCGCGGCATCAACGTCCCGCTGAAGATCCTCGACTCGCCCTACCGCGAGGTGACCCGCCCGGTCATCGAGTACGTCAAGGGCCTGCGCCGGGAGAGCCCGCGCGACGTCGTGAGCGTCTACATCCCGGAGTACGTCGTCGGTCATTGGTACGAGCACCTGCTCCACAACCAGAGCGCCCTGCGCCTCAAGGGCCGGCTGCTCTTCACTCCCGGCGTGATGGTCACCTCCGTCCCGTACCAGCTGGAGTCCTCCGAGGCGGCCAAGAAGCGGGCCCGCAGGCGCGCGGACTGGAACGCCCCCGGCTCGGTGCGACGCGGCCCGGTGGAGCGCAGGCACAAGGAACCGACGAACAAGAGCTGACGCACCGCCGCGGCTCCTGCTCACGGCTCTTGGTCAGCGGCCGGACGACACCCACGTAGACTCGTAGGTTGTTGTCCGGCCGTTCGCCGTTCCCCCCTTGATCTCTGGAGTCCTCCCCTCATGCAGAACGAATCCACTTCGCCGCAGACCGGGGAGTCGCAGACCGGGGAACCGCTGTCCGGGGACTCGCTCGTGGGGCAGGAGTACGAGGTCGAGGTCGGCCCGGTCGCCCACGGCGGCCACTGCATCGCCCGCACCGACGAGGGCCAGGTCCTGTTCGTACGCCACACCCTGCCCGGCGAGAAGGTCGTCGCCAGGGTCACCGACGGCGCCACCGACTCCCGCTTCCTGCGCGCCGACGCCGTACGGATCATCGAGGAGTCCAAGGACCGGGTGAAGGCCCCGTGCCCGTTCGCCGGCCCGGGCAAGTGCGGCGGCTGCGACTGGCAGCACGCCAAGCCGGGCGCCCAGCGCCGGCTCAAGGGCGAAGTGATCGCCGAGCAGCTCCAGCGCCTCGCGGGCCTCACCCCCGAGGAGGCGGGCTGGGACGGCACCGTCATGCCGGCCGAGGGCGACAAGCTCCCGCCGGGCGAGGTGCCCGCCTGGCGCACCCGCGTCCAGTACGCCATCGACGCGGACGGCCGCGTCGGCCTGCGCAAGCACCGCTCGCACGACATCGAGATCATCGACCAGTGCATGATCGCCGCGCCCGGCGTCACCGAGCTCGGCATCGAGAAGCAGGACTGGCCCCAGATGGCCACGGTCGAGGCCATCGCCGCCACCGGCTCCCACGACCGCCAGGTCATCCTCACCCCGCGCGAGGGCGGCCGCCTCCCGCTGGTCGAGCTCGACAAGCCCGTCTCGGTCCTGCGCGTCGACGAGCGCGACGGCGGAGTGCACCGCGTCCACGGCCGCGGATTCGTCCGCGAACGCGCCGACGACCGCACGTACCGCGTCGGCTCCGGCGGCTTCTGGCAGGTCCACCCGCAGGCCGCGGACACCCTGGTCCGCGCGGTCATGCAGGGCCTGCTGCCCCGCAAGAACGACACGGCGCTCGACCTCTACTGCGGCGTCGGCCTCTTCGCCGGCGCCATCGGCCAGCGCATCGGCGAGAAGGGCGCGGTGCTCGGCATCGAGTCCGGCAAGCGCGCGGTCGAGGACGCCCGCCACAACCTCAAGGACCTGGACCGGGTCCGCATCGAGCACGGCAAGGTCGACCAGGTCCTGCCCCGCACGGGCATCACCGAGTGCGACCTGATCGTCCTGGACCCGCCGCGCGCGGGCGCCGGCAAGGCCACGGTGAAGCAGCTGGCCGCCCTGGGCGCACGCAGGATCGCGTACGTGGCGTGCGACCCGGCGGCACTGGCGCGGGACCTGGCGTACTTCGCGGAGGGCGGGTACAAGGTGCGGACACTGAGGGCGTTCGACCTGTTCCCGATGACCCATCATGTCGAGTGCGTCGCGATCCTTGAGCCTGTCGCAAAGGGTGTCTGACCTGCGGTTTCGCCGAGTGTGCATTATGTGCGCTGTGGGCGTTACGGGCGATATCTTGACGCATATTCGACGCACGGTGGGCCCTTCTGACGCACGTTTGACGCACGTTCTGATGAGGTGCCAGATGCCCGTTTCTGCAGGTGACGGTGTGGCGAGTACGGCTTGAGGGGGCTCCCTCTTTACCGCCTCTTGGTGAAGCCGTGCTCGATATGGCCTGATCTGAGGCTCAGTAGGAACGGGGCCCGTAAGGGCTCCAGTGGCCGAGGAAAGGCTTGAGGTCGTCGCCGCTGGGCTTGGGTGGGGAGGGCAGCTTCGGCGCTGCGGCGGACTCGGTGAGGTGCTGGAGCCGGGCGTCCGCGAAGGCGAGCCACGCCTCGATCTCTGTCCTTTCCTGTCCGGGTGGCAGCGATGTGGCGTGGTCGCGTACCGCTGTGACGTATTCGGTCAGGCGCTTGGACTGGTGCCAGGCGTCTGCCTGTTCTCCGAGGTGTTTGACGCGATAGGCATGGGCGTATGCGGTGCGCGCTTCCTCCATGGCGGTTTCCCAGCGCCTCTGCTGGGCTTCCCTGGCCTGCTGGTCTGCAAGGCGTTTGTGTTCTGCGGCTTTGCCGCGGAGGTCGACTTCTTGTGCGATTTCGGCGAGTTGGTCTTCTAGTGGCCGGTCGGGGACATCGGCCCATTCGCTCGCACGGTGCGGGCTGCCGCCGCGGAGGATGAAGCGCAGGCGGTTTGAGGGGGTGTAGTCGAAGCGGGCGATGCGCATCCATGAGTGCTTCTTGGCGTCGGCGAGTTCCTTGTCGGTGGGGATGTGTTCGCTGCGGTCCTGTTCTTGAAGGACGAGGAATCCGACGCTTTCGCCTTGGGCGGTGATGGTGAAGTGCGGTGGTGCGCTGCGGCGACGGCGGGGTGGGGGAGCGCCTTGCGTGGTTCCGAGTGCTGCCTTATGGCCTTGTGGTTCGGTGGCGATGATGAGGGCCTGGATGATGCGTAGTGCTCGGCCTTGGATGGGTTTGGTGAGCCCCATGGGCTGTGGTCGTTGTTGGAGGGCGGCCACGAGGGAGTGGGGTTTGGTGAGTCTGGCCGGAACGGGAAGCGGGGTGAGTTCGGTGAGGCGCCAGGCGGGGATGTCGACGAGTTTGATTTCGTAGCCGCGATGGGTGCGGTATGCGTAGAGCTCTTGTGTGCGCGGGATCTTGCCGGACTTGCGGGCGGTGTTCACCCGTGATGTCCAATTCACTGCGTGTGGGCCGGTTTCGATGGGCTTGATGAGGCAGCCGTCGTTCGCGGCCAGGTCTTCGAGGAGTTGGTCTGTGTAGTTCGTACGGGCCCTGGGTGCGGTCTTGGGGCGTGGCGGTGCCGGTTTGCGGCTGGGCTGTGCGGGTGGTGCAGTGTTCTGCTCGACTGGGCAGATGCCGCGCTCGGTGAGATGCTGCCGCCCTTTGTCGGTGAGGTTGGCACTCCAATGCCCGCGGCGTTTGGTGATTTTGATGAGTCCGCGGTTCTGCAGTGCCTGAGCGCTGACCTTGAACGTGCTGTCCGGCCAGACTCCGTCGGGACACCCCTGGCCCACCCAGTCGAGCACGGTCTGCTGCCGCTCGTTGAGGTCCCCGTGCATGTCGTCCTCCCGCGGTTCCCCGGGCATGCTGCCCCAGAGGCAATGCCCGTCGCTTCCGCAGGAATTCCGGGGAGCATGGGAGGATCTTCGTTCGAATGAGACGTGCCGCAAGGGCTGTTTACAGCGAGAACAGTTCTTCCTGGTAGTGCTCGACGATGTCGCGGCGCGGATAGAACAGGCCGAGCAGCATGAACGTCTTGGGTCGCTTGGCCAGGTTGCCGACGAAGCAGTGGACAACGTGATCGGGGGCGAACATCCGGGTGAACCAGCGCTCCCGCAGCTTGTCCTCCACACCCTGCTGCCCGTACTGGCGCAGGAACTTGCGGTAGGACTCGCCGGCCTCCCAGTCCCTGAGGGCCATGTCGTGACCGGTGCAGTCGGCGTCGGCGCAGCGGAAGCGGTAGCGGAACTCCAGTGGCACCCATTCCAGTTGGCGCAGGTCCTGGTCGAGGAGGTCCATCTGATCGGCCAGGGCGGCCTTGGGAACAGGCCAGGGCTTGGCGGGCTCGAGGCGGAAGTCGACGGTGTGCACCGCTGGGCGGAACAGGCCGAGGGACGTGCCGTGCTTTTCCTGGTCGCGCTTGATGGCGCACAGCGACGGGGCGATCAGCGGTCGGAGGATCGAGTAGCGCTCGCGCCAGCCGTCGTCCGTACCGATCCTGTCGATGACCTTGAGGGTGTCCGGGTTCGGCCGCAAGCTCTCGGGCCGGCGGTCCTGGTGGTGGCGGCGCACGTCGACTTCGACGATCGCATACTTGGCGAACTGGCTCTCCTGCTCAAGGAGCCGGAAGGGCACAGGGAAGAGGCGGACGTGCTCGGGCGCGCCCCGGTCGAGGCGTATGCCGGCCACGCAGCTGGTCTCGCGGTACTTCGTGGACAGCTCCGGATACGTCTTGACCGTGATCAGTATTCGCGCGCGTTCCCACGCTCCTGCCATACCCCACCCCCAGGTCCACCGCGTCTGGACCAGATTGGAAACGAGGCGGTTGGTACGCGCAAGAGTGCCGCCGCGTCGGGGAGTTGAAGTCAGGCCAAGGGGCTGACGGGTAGTGACGTGCGCTTGCGCAGCGTCTCCAGGACGACGTGGCGGTGACAGCGCAGCTGGTCCTTCTCGAAGCACAGCACGGCGACCCGCTTCTGAGCTGCGTGATCTGCGAGTTCATCGAGGTCGGCCTGGGCCGCGTCGGAGCGCAGCAGGCTGCGGAAACGCGCGCGGCCCTCGCTGATCCGCCCCTCCCAGAACGGGGCCCGGTTGTCTTTCGGATTCCCCAGGTTGCGTAGGTGGATGTAGGTGACGCCGGCCTCGTCGAGCGCATGGGAGAGGCGGGTCTTACTGAAGCCGGCCTTGCGGCTGATCGGCGTTAGGCGTACGTCGGCAACCATGCTGATCTGGGCATCAAGCAAGGAAGCGACGAAGGACTCGATGTCGCGGCCCTCATATCCGGCGGACCACAGCCCGGGATCTGCCGCCTGGGCCTGGTGGAATAGGTCGTCGAGCGAAACATCGAGGGCGTCGGCGAGAGCGCCGACAGTGAAGAAACCTGGCTGAATTGGCCCCCCGCCTTCCAGCCGTTTCACAGTCGCGAGCTGAATGCCGGCTTCCTTCGCCAGGCGTTCAGGAGTCCAAGCGCGTTCCTCACGCAGTGCCCGGACGCTTGCGGCCAGCATCCGGTTCGGTGTCCGTGGGGGAGGAGCTAAGGGGTGTTCGGCCATGGACCGGGATCCTAACTTCCGCCGGAATCACAAAGCTAGTTGCCCGCTCCGGGCGGCGCATGTCGTTCGCGTGAGCGGATACGGCAGGTCGAGGTGGCTTCAACCTGGCTGCTCGTGTCCGCGCGCGGAAGGCAGGGCTGCGCAAATCGGCGTGGCGGGAAGAGCAGTCGACCGAGGTCTTCGCGGAGCCGCTCTTTGACCGGACGTTAAGTCCGCCAGCGTGGTGCCGTCGGCGAGATGGTCGCGGAAGCCGGTCAGCACGCTGTCGTGGAGGAACTCGGCATTGACACCCGTGGCAGCGGAAAGTCGGCTGCAGCCGCGTCAGACGACTCTCTGCAGGGAGGGTGGTATATGTATTTATAGTCCCATTGGTGAATCGGTCATCTAGGCGCGTTCGAGCGACGGCGCCGAGACCCGAACGCACCGGATTTGCATGGGGCGCCCGGTGGGCCGATATCCGCCCGTAGCGGCGCGGGCCGCCAGTCATGACGGAAGCCTGTCCGGAAGGAAGCCGAGATGTCCCGTACATCCGATCCGCTACTGGAATCGGTGATGACTCCGGAGCTGATCGCCGACGGCTTGGAGTGCGACGCCTACCACCTCGGTCTTTCCGCGTTCCTTTGGGGCTACCCGCTCGTGCGGATGGAGCGTGTCTGCCGTGAATACACAGACGTTCCCGAGCCGCTGCCGGCTTCGAGTTACCGCGCACCGCTCAACCGGATCGGGTGGGCCACCCGTCTGGCGACACCGGCCTCGCGCGACATGCCCACGGCCAACTACGACACGCTCTACATGAGCGCCGTCGTGGATCTGGATCGGCCCTGCGTGTTCACGGTTCCCGACGTCGGCGACCGCTACTACGTGGTGAACGTGTTCAACATGTACCAAGAGCTGCAGCACTACATCGGACGCCGCACCACCGGCACGAAGCCGGGGCGGTACGTGATCGTGCCTCCGCACTGGACGGGCGATGTGCCGTCCGATGCGGTCCGCCTGGACGTGACCACCGGGCGGGTCTGGTTGTGGGGCCGGTTCCACGTGCGTGATGGCGAGGACCTCATGCTTGTCCACGACCTGCAGAAGCGGTTCACCCTCGATGCCGCGTCGACACCCGAGACCCGCTTGCCGGCACTCCCGGACATCGAGGGCGACGAGTTGGGCTTTTTCACGCACCTCGGCGCTGCCATGCGGGAGAACCCCATCTACCCCGCCGATGCCGCCCTGGTCGCCCAGTACGAGCGCATCGGCCTGACCACCGACGGCTTCCAGCCGGACCGGCTTACCGACCGCCAGCGCCACGCCCTGGTCAGAGCACTCAACGACGGCCCCGCCGCCGCTCAAGCCGGATTTGCCTCCACCGCGCAGAACCGCAACGGCTGGACCTGGGTCCCGGGCATGGACGCGTTCGGATTCGACTACCCCCGCCGTGCCGTGGTCGCGGGCCCTTACCTGGGTGGGAACGGCGAGCGGGAAGCCGTGTATCCCGGTGGTTTCACCGACGACCACGGCCGCCCCCTCACCGGCGAGCATGCCTACCGCGTGCGCTTCGCGGGCAGTCCGCCGGTCGACGCCTTCTGGTCCCTCACCCTTTACCGTGCCGCCGACAAGATGCTGGTCGAGAACGAGTTGGACCGGTACAAGATCGGATCCGACACTTCCGGTCTCGTCCACGGCTCCGACGGCACCCTCGACATCGTCATCCAGCATGCGCGGCCTGCCGCCGGCACTGCCAACTGGCTGCCGGCACCGGCCGAACCCTTCTACCTCATCCTGCGCCTGTACCAGCCGACCGAAGCCGCCTTCGACGGGACCTGGCCCTTGCCGTCCATCACCCGCGTCGGCCGACCGACGCCGTAGCACGGCATCCGCGGGACGGCTCGGTACCAGGCACCTCTCTCGGTCTGCGTGGATATTGCGGCGGCGGGACCGCGCGAGTCGCCGCACAGGGGCGAACTCGAACGTTGTCGCCCCGGTCACCGGCGGCGTGCGCCCCGTCATGACGCTGTGGCCGCGACATCGCGGACATCAGGTGCCGGGAGACCGTGCGGGGCTCCCGGCACCTGCCTTCCCTGGCAGTGAACAACTGCTTGATGGATCCGCGTACGGTCGAACTCCTGGGGGGTCTGGAGGACGAGGGCGCACACCGAGCCGGACTCCGCGGCATCCCCCTGGGTGAGCGCCACGGTTGGCGGGGCGAGGCCGGGAAGCGGTCACCATCGACGTCGGCGCATCGTCGACGTCGCGCCCTGCGGTGCAACAGGCCGGTCGGGCATGCCGATCCCGCGGAACCGGCATGTGGGCGCTTCCGGAGCGACCACCGGCCCGAGATCTCCCCGTCGTCAACCGTGCGACCCGGACGGACGAATCCGGACCTCGATGCCCCACCGCTGTCTGCGGACCGCTCCAGAGCTCATCGGGCAGGGACCGACAGTCGCGGTCGTCAGGCCGTTGACCCAGTGGCGAACTCCGTTTAGCTTTCTGAACGGGTCACTTTTTATTGGACTACCTGTATGAATTCGTTCAGCCTGTGGGTCGACGCCGGTCGACCCGGGTGCTGTCGTGATTCCACCAGGTCGCCTCCCGTATCGCCTTCGCTTTGCCCTCGAGCCGCAGGAGAGCCCCATGCCCATGCCACAGCCCCCCCAGGTCTCACCACCGAAGGGTGCGAGGGTGCCACCACCGGACGAGGCGGGCACTCGACGTCGTGCCTGGTTGATCGCCGCGCTGATCGTGACGTTCATGCTGATCAATTACGCGGACAAGGCAGTGCTGGGGCTGGCCGCCGTGCCGATCATGGATGAGCTGCAGCTGAGCAACAGCGCGTACGGGCTGATAGCGAGTTCGTTCGCCGTACTGTTCAGCCTGTCGGGGTTTCTCGCGGGGTTCTTCTCCTCGCGGATCTCGAGCAGGGTCATGCTGTTCGTGATGGCCTTGCTGTGGGCCGTGGCGCAGGTGCCGGTGCTGCTGGTCGCCTCGGTTCCGGCACTGGTGGCCGGGCGGGTGCTGTTGGGGGCGGCCGAAGGGCCCGCGACGCCTATGTCGATGCACGCCCTGTACAAGTGGTTCCCCGAGGGGCGTCGCGGGCTGCCGTCGGCGCTGCAGATCAGTGGTGCGGCGCTCGGGACGTTGATCGCGGCGCCGGTGCTGACTGGGCTGATCACGGGCTTCGGCTGGCGCTCGGCCTTCGCCGCGCTCGCGGTGACGAGTGTGGTGTGGAGCCTGGTGTGGTGGAAGCTGGGGCACGACGGACCCTACGACCAGAGCACGGTGCCCGAGCGCGACGCACAGGGCGATCCCGCTCCTCGGCCGGAGGCGGGGGTGCGGGCGGAGACCGGCAGGTTGCCGTACCGCAAGCTTCTGACGACGGGCACGATGCTCGGCAGCATGGTGGGTGCGTTCGGCGGTTCTTGGGCCAACGCCCTCAGTCAGGCGTGGCTGCCGACGTACCTGCGTACGGAGTTGGGGATGGCGCCTGGCCGGGCGGCGACGATGATCAGCGTGGTGGCGGGCCTCGGCTTCGTGCTGCTGCTGGCCGTGTCACCGGTGGTGGACGCGCTGAACCGGCGCGGGGTGTCGATGCGTTGGTCGAGCGGTGCGCTGCAGGGGGCGGCGGTCACCGTGGCGGGTCTGGCCATGGCGGCCGTCCCGCTCGTCGATGCGCGGGGAGCGACGCTGGTCCTGGTCGCGGTGGCGTTCAGCGTCTTCGCCCTGGTCTTCCCGCTGCACTACGTGACGGCGGCCGCGGTGGTGCCGCCGTCACAGCGTGGCGCGGTGTTCGGCATCGTCGCGGGCACGGGAACGCTGCCGATCCTGATCGCGCCGTATCTGACCGGGCACTTCCTGGATGCGGCGTCCTCGCGCAGCGCCGGGTACCTGCATGCCTTCCTCGCGTCGGGGGCGGTGATGCTGGTGTGCGGGATCTTCGCGATGGTGACCGTTCGGCCCGAGCGGGACGCGCGACGTCTCGGGCTCACCCCGGCCGCTCCCGCGCCGACGCAGGCAACGGCGCACTGAGGCGGTGACGGCGCCGGCTCTCAGGCCGGCGCCTCGAACCCGGTGGCCCAGTAGCGTCCGTGCAGGGCCAGGTCGAGCAGCATGCGCACGACCTCCTCGGCGGGCAGGGACGGCGAGTCCTGCTCGGCCCACCAGCGCAGCACCGCGGTCTGCTCGCCCACCCAGACGCGGGCCAACAGTTCGGGGTCGATGCGAGGCTTCACGTCGTTGCGCTCGGCCCGCGCCCGGAACTCGTCGGCGGTGATGCGCGCACAGGTGTCGGTGAACATCTGCAGCGGTTTGCCGTCGCCCTCCCCCCGCAGCACGATCCGGTACAGGTCACGTTCCTCGCGGGCGTGGCGGAGCATTTCCAGGACCGGCTTGCCGGTGAATCCGGTGCTGCTGCCGGCGATGGTGTGGGTCAGCCGTGTCACCAGCTCGTCGAGCAGGTCGGTGGTCACCCGCGCGAACAGCTCCTCCTTGCTGCGGAAGTGGGCGTAGAACGTCGCCCGGGCCACGTCCGCGCGCTCGGTGATGTCCTCCACGGTGAGCGCGGCGAAACCGCGCTCCAGCACGAGCTCCACCAGTGCGCCGCCCAGCAGCCGGCGTGAGCGTCTCGTGCGCCTGTCCTCGGCCATGCCTGCCCCTCCTCGACTCCCGCGGTTCCGTGCGCATCAGTCTATGAGATCTTGACAGCGAACACGTTAATGAACAGTCTGTCTGTAACTGGTCCGCGTGGATGGATTGTGATCGAGGTCGCCGACGCCACGCACTCACCCGACGCCGTCCCCTCCCCGAGCTGGCTGGAGTGAAACCCCTGTGAATCTGGGCATCTACCTGACGCGCAGCGCCCGTTACTGGCCCGAGGCTCCTGCCCTCGTCTGCCAGGACCGCCGTTGGAGCTACCCCGAACTGGAACGGTCGACGAACCGCCTCGCCTCCGCCCTCGTCTCGCGCGGCCTGTGCCCCGGCGACGCCGTGGCCTCCCTGGCCTGGAACCGCGGTGAACTGGTCGAGGTCGAATTCGCCCTGTACAAGGCCGGGCTGACGCGCGCCCCCATCAACGCGCGCCTCGGACGCGGCGAGATCGAACACATCCTGCGTTACGCCCCGGTACGCGTCCTGGTGTACGACGCCGCGCACCGCGAGGACGCCCTCGCGGCCATAGCCGCCGCCGGTACGGACTGCATCCCCGTCGCGCTCGACGAGCCGCAGGCCACGGGACCGGGCGAGATCAGCTACGAGGATCTGTTGGCCGAGGGAGGCGAGGGGGCCGGGGTGCCGGTCCGCGTAGAGGTCGACCAGGACCAGCCCTGTGTCCTCAACTTCACCTCCGGCTCCACCGGATCCCTCAAGGCCGCCGTGCAGACGGTCGGCAACCGCTTGGCCAACATGCGCAAGCAGTTGATGGTCGAGGAGTCCCGACCCCGGCCCGGCACCCGCTACCTGGCCTGCGGCCCCATCACCCACGCCACAGGAATGCCCCTGCTCGCCTGCGTGTTCAGCGGCGCCACCACGCACATCCTGCCCGCCTGGAACCCGCAGACCTTCTTCGAGACAGTGGAGAAGGAGCGGATCACCGCAACGTTCCTGGTCCCCGCCATGCTCAACACGCTGCTCGCCCACCCGGGCGCGGCCGACCACGACGTGTCGTCGCTGACAAACCTGCGGGTCGGCGGCGCCCCCATCTCCCCCCAGAGGCTGCGCGACGCGGTTGAGTTCTTCGGCCCGGTCGTTGCCCAGGGATACGGGCTCGGCGAGACGACCAGCATCATCGCCAGCCTGTCCAGCAGGGACGTCGCACGCGGGGTGCGCGAGGACCCCGAGCTGCTGCAGTCCTGCGGCCGTGCGGTCTTCGACACCGAGATCCGCATCGTCGACGAGAAGGGCCAGGAACTGGCCCCCGGCGAGATCGGTGAACTCGTCGTACGAGGACCGGACTGCGTGGGCGGGTACTGGAAGGCGCCTGAGCTGTCAGCGGAAGCCTTCCGCGACGGCTGGGTGCTCACCGGCGACCTCGGGTGGATGCGTGAGGACGGCTACCTCTTCCTCGTCGACCGCAAGAAGGACATGATCATCTCCGGCGGCTTCAACATCTACTGCACCGAGGTCGAGGCCGCCCTCTACGAGCACCCCGCCGTCCAGGAGACCTGCGTCGTCGGCGTGCCCGACGAGAAGTGGGGCGAGGCCGTCAAGGCGGTCGTCGTGACACACGCCGGCCAGGACGTCACCGCGGAGCAGCTGATCGACTTCTGCGCCGAGCGACTGGACCGCTTCAAGAAGCCGCGCTCGGTCGACTTCGTGGCCGCGCTGCCCACCAACCGCAACGGCAAGGTCGACCGCAAGGCCGTGCGTGAGCCGTTCTGGGGCGGTACCGCCCGCCGCGTCAACTGACCTCGCTCCACCGACTTCTGGAGTTCCTGTGACCTTCTCCCTGCACCCCTCCTACGACGATCCCCGGACCGCCGAACTCGTCGGCCGGCTGCGTGACTACCTCGGCGGCGAGCTTGCCGACTACGAACGTGAGCACGGCCTGACCGACAGCAGCCGCCTGACCCGCGCCGACCTGGAACCGGTCTGGCGCCGCAGCATCGAACTCGGCTTCTACGGCATCCACCTGCCCAAGGAACACGGCGGCCAGGACCTGACCTTCTCGCAGCTCGCCGCCCTCAAGGAGGAACTCGGAGCGAGCGGACGCGTCCTGTCGCACAGCGTGCTCGGCGACATGGGCGGCCCCCTGCGCGCCGGCGACATCCTCAAGCACGCCACCCAGCATCAGCTGGACACCTACCTGCTGCCGCTGATCCGCGGCGAGCGGGCATGCTGCTTCTCCCTCACCGAGACCGACGCCGGCTCCGACGTCCGCTCCATGCGGACGGTCGCCGTACCCGACGGCGACGGCTACCGGCTGACCGGACACAAGGTGTTCTCCTCCGCCGGCCCCTTCGCCGACTTCGCGATCGTCGTCGCGCGCATGGCCGGCACCGGAGAGGCGGAAGGCGACAAGCCGTCCTTCTCGGCCTTCCTCGTCGACCTCGACAGCCCCGGCTGCCGAGTCGAGGACGGAGTGACCCCGATGTCCGGCGAACACATCGAGAGCGACATCGTCCTGGACGACTGCTACGTCCCGGCCGCCAACCTCATGGGCGCCGAGGGCGACGGCATGCGCATCGCACTGGGCCGCGTCACCACCAACCGGCTGCTGCACTGCCCCACCATCCTCGGCCTCACCCGCCGCGCCCTCGACCTGACACTCCAGCGCGCCCGCACCCGCAAGGTCGCCGGCGGCCGCCCCCTCATCTCGCTGCAAGCCATCCAGCACAAGCTCGCCGGCATGGCCACCGACTTCTACGCCGCCCGGTCCATGACGTACGCGGCACTCAAGGCGCTCGACGAGGGCCGGGACGTCCGTACGGAAGCCTTCATGTGCAAGCTGTTCGTCGCCGAGTCCTGCTTCCGCATCCTCGACGAGGCCGTGCAGATCCACGGCAAGGAGGGGCTCACCCAGGGCAACGAGGTCGAGTTCATGTTCCGAAAGGTCCGTATGTTCCGTGTCCTGACCGGCACGTCCGAGATCCAGCGCAACGGCATCGCCAAGATGCTCGCGGCCGGTGCCTGAGCCCCGTTCACCCCGGCATCCGCATCCTGAAAGGCCCGCACGCCATGACCGCATCGCCCCCGACCTGGTCCGCCCTCGCCGGCAAACGCATTCTCGACCTCTCCCGCCTGCTCCCCGGCCCGTACGCCACCTCGCTCCTCGCCGACCTCGGCGCCGACGTGATCAAGATCGAGAGCCCGGCCGGGGGCGACCCGCTCCGTGTCGCCCCCGCACTGTTCGACGCCCTCAACCGGAACAAGCGCTCCGTCGCACTCGACCTGCGCACCGAGAGCGGCCGGGACGCGTTCCTGCGCCTGGCCCGCACCGCCGACGCCGTCGTCGAGAGCCACCGCCCGGGCGTCCTCGACAGCCTCGGCCTCGGATTCGACTCCCTGCACGCGGTCAACCCGCGCCTGGTCCTGTGCTCCCTCACCGGCTACGGCCAGAGCGGCCCGTACGCCGACAAACCCGGCCACGAGCTCAACTTCCTCGGCCTGTCCGGCTTCTTCGGTGTACCAGGAGACCTCAGCGGTGAGATCATTCGTCCCGGGGTACGCGTCGGCGACATGGTTGGCGCCATGCACGCCGCTCTCGCCCTCACGGCCGCCCTCGCCGGCGACGAGGGCCAGCACATCGACGTCTCCCTGAGCGACTCGATCACCGCATGGTGCTCCCTGTTCGCCTTCCAGCAGCTCGACACCGAGGACCCGCTCACCGCTGGGCTGGTCCAGGGCGACAACGCCCTGTTCACCACCGCCGACGGCCGCACCCTCTCGCTGGCCACCTTCGAGGACAAGTTCTGGCGCGAACTGCGCACCGAGTTCGGACCGCTGTTCCCCGAGCTGGACACAGACGCCTACGACCGCCGTGCGGTCCGCACGGCGGCGAAGGACGAGGTCAATGCGCTGCTCACCAAAGTGTTTGCCGCACGCGACTACGACTGGTGGCAAGAGCGCCTGACGGCGATCGGAGCACCCTGGGCGCCGGTCGTCACCCACCCCACCGAGCTCCTGGCCGACCCACACGCCGTCGCCCGCGAACTCTTCACCCAACCCGGCGGGCCCGACACGCCACCCCAGGCCCGCTTCCCTGTCACCTTCGGCGCCGGCCTCGACACCTTCCGCGCCCCGGCCCCCGCACTCGGCGAACACACGCGGGAACTCATCACTGAATAGCGCCGACTGCAGCGCGCACCCAAGAGGGCCGCGACACCCATACCCGTCGACGGGGTCGCGAGGTTGGAGGTACTGGAGACCTGGGGTGGCACGCTGAGCTGAGCCTTCATCCATCCGTGCGTCAGCGCTGCGCACGTATCGCCCGCAGCGCCCGCAACCCACATGGTTGATTCTCGCCGAATTTTCCGCACGGGGCTCTGACCTGCGGTTTCTTGCACGTGCTTCTGTTGTACATGTTTCGCGATGACCCATCATGTTGAGTGCGTCGCGATCCTTGAGCCTGCCGCAAAGGGCGCCTGACCTGCGGTTTTGCCGCGTGTGCATTATGTGCGCTGTGGGCGTTACGGGCGATATCTTGACGCATGAGCGACGCACGTGACGCACGTCTGACGCACGTCTGACGCACGTCGGCCCCAAAACGTGACAGGTCGTCAGACGCGTGAAAGCCGCCTCCGAGCCCGGATGGCTTCGGGCACGGAGGCGGCTTTCGCGTACTGACAGAGAGCCGCGGGGCGGACTTGGGCAGGCGCCCTCGCCCTGCACCTGGGAATGCCACACTCATCCAATGGCTGAAGGCGACACGGATTTCTTCCCCGGCGGCGGCCCCACCAGCAGGATCGCCGTCTCCCCCATCGTCAGAACCCTGCAGGCTATTCGTGGTCGGTAGGCGTGGCGTATCTGCGTACCTGGAAAGGGCCGCACAGCGCCAGATCGAGCGCGACAGCTTGAACGACCTGATCGCCGAGTTCGACCAGGCCAACGG
This sequence comes from Streptomyces sp. NPDC091416, assembly GCF_044756845.1. Classification (NCBI taxonomy): domain Bacteria; kingdom Bacillati; phylum Actinomycetota; class Actinomycetes; order Kitasatosporales; family Streptomycetaceae; genus Streptomyces; species Streptomyces sp. NPDC091416. Next base: position 92,247 of record NZ_JBIVTU010000013.1, on the reverse strand, counting down.
CCCGGCCGATCCCGAGGTCGTGGCTGTCAAGCGAGCCAAGATCACCGGGAATGCCCCCTTAACCGAGACCAGGGCAGCCGCGTGACCGGCGCCCTCGGAAATAACCCTGCGGTCCGCGACGTTGCCGTCTGGCATCGTGGTCGTGAAGGGGGAGTGGTGGGGCTGAAGCTGTTCAACACGAAAGGTGGCCTAATCGAGGTAATGCCGCATCTTGCTGAGGTTGAGGCAGAGGTGCAGGCCCTCATCGAGGCGCACATGGACACGATGCTGGGCGTGCGGTTCCTGGCGAGCGAGTACGTCATCGACTGCGTGGATGGCGGACGCATCGATTCGCTGGGGCTCGATGAGAACGGTGCACCCGTCATTGTTGAGTACAAGCGGGGCACTGACGTAGGGGTGATCAACCAGGGCCTCTACTACATGGCGTGGCTCATGGTCCACAAGGACGCTTTCCGGAGCCTGGTCCGCGACCGATTCGGGGCCGCGGCCGCCTCCCAGGTCCTGTGGAGCGCGCCACGGCTGATCTGCGTCGCCGGCGACTTCACCCGCTACGACGCACATGCGGTGCGCGAGCACCGGCGCAGCATCGACCTGGTCCGCTACCGGTACTTCGGCGACGCCCACATCGGCCTGGAGACGGTGGCTTCTGTCACCGGGCAGGCGGCGGTTTCCAGACGGTCTCGCCGGCGCGCGGCCAGGCTGCCGCTGACCCGGAAGCAGGATGGGGCAATGGCGGAGCTGGCCGAGGCGGTCGACGGGGCGCTGCTTGGACTCGGGGGCGGCGTCACCCGGATCCAGCGCAAGCAGTACGCGGCCTACCAGCGGCTGCGGAACTTTGCGTGCCTCATCCCGCCGCAGCAGACCAAGCTCCTCGTCTACCTCAAGGCCGACCCGAAGGAGGTCGACCTCGTTCCAGGTTTCACCCGGGACGTGACGGGGCTTGGCCACCATGGCACGGGTGATTTGGAGTTGCAGCTGCGTTCGGAGCGGGATCTGGAGCGTGCCCAGGATCTGTTCCGCCTCAGCTACGCCGCGGCATAGCGGTCCGGCGTTCGGCGCAGTCGTGCGTCGCCGGGATCCGGCGTTGTGGGGTGCTGTCGTGGTGTTGCCTTTCGACACGACGGATGGAGAGTGGCGGTGGAGCTATAAGTATTCGGCGGATCCCCGGTTTCGGTAACCGGGGATCCGCCGCTATATTGCCGTGCTCCTGTTGCCGGACTGGTTGCGGGCGACGGCGGTATCAACTTGCCTGCCAACGCGTCAGGTGTTGGCAGGGTCCGGCACCGCGATGGGCGCTTCTGGTTCTTCGCTACTACGCCGGTAGTAGGGGTGGTCGGTATCGATCTGTTTCGCCAATCGGGAGGGCGAGGGTTCGGTTTGTCGGCCGTCCCAGCTGACACCCTGATTGATGAGGACGATGCCTCCCTTACCGATCAGAGGGCGGTTCGTGAGTTGATGTCTATTTCCGGGTGAGGCTGGGGCAGGGCCGCTGGTCAGGGTGTTCGGTCGGCTACTGCTTCCTGGTGAAGCTGCCGGCGTCGATCTCGGTGAGGACATCGAGCTTGACCAGGCGTTTCAGCTTGGCGCGGGTGCCCTCGATGTTCTTCGGCAGCAGTTCGTGGTCGAGGGCTTCGCAGACATCGCGGGCCCGGAGGGGGCCGGTGGCCTCATTGAAGACGGCGAGGATGCGGGGGTAGTCCGGGTGCTCGGGCAGGTCGGACGAGCCGGTCTGGGCGGGGAGCCGTTCGCCCAGGGCGGTGACGGTCTTCCAGGTGATGGCCAGGTGCTCGAGGTGGGTCTCGGTCTCTTGGAGCCGGGCCTGCAGTTCCGTGATCTGCGTGCGGAGGTCGTCGGCCAGGGCCCGGGCGGCGTTCTCCTGGATGCCGAGCGCGTCGAACAGGGGCTGGATGTTCACGCGGTCACCGCCTGCGGGGCGCGCCAGGTGGGAGTGTTCATGCCGGTGAGCCGGCGGGCCATGACCTGGGTCATCGCCCAGTAGACTCGGGACGCGGAGGAGGCCGGACGGTGCTCGTAGTCGCGGACCAGACGCCGGTGCGATATCAGGATCCCGTAGGTCTGCTCGACCCTCCACCGCTTCGGCTGCGGGACGAACCCCCGGTCCTGCGGGTTGCGTTCGACGATCTCCACGTCGATCCCGAGCGAGGCACCGTGGGCGACCACGGCGTTCTTGAAGCCCTGATCGACCAGAGCCTTCTCGACGGTGCCTCCGGTGTTCTCGGCAACCTGGTCCAGCAGGGCGATGCCCGCGGCGTTGTCGTGCGTGTTCGCGGCGAGGACGACAGCGGCGATGACCAGCCCGAGCACGTCGACGGCCAGTCCCCGCTTGCGGCCCGGCACCTTCTTGGCCGGGTCCCGGCCGGTCGTGGAGGCGGGGACCCCGGCGGATGCGTGGACACTCTGCGTGTCCAGCACCACCAGGGTCGGGTCCTCTAATCGACGGGCCCGTTCACGGACCTGGCAGCGCAGGAGTTCATGGATGACCTGGTCAGTCCCGTCGTCCCGCCAGGCGGCGAAGTAGTAGTACGTCGCGCTCTTCGGCGGAAGATCGTGCGGCAGGTAGGCCCACTGGCAGCCCGTCCGGCCCTGATAGAGGATCGAGTTCACGATCTCCCGCATCGCGTAGGCGCCCTGGTGGCCGCTGACCGAGCGGTGCCGGTCCTTCCATGCGGTGATCACCGGCTCGATCAGAGCCCACTGCCCATCCGATAAGTCACTTGGGTACGGCTTACGTTCACTCACCCCGTCACCTCAACAGACCACCGGCTACGGACCAGCGGATTCCGCCCGCACCCACACCATCAGGCGACGACAGAAGCACTCAAAGAGTCACGAACCGCCCTCTAAGAGCGACGACGGCTCCAGGGTGGAGCGGATCTACGACAGCTCCGACAACAACTCCGGCGACGATGACTTCGAGTACTGGAAGGTCACCACGCAGGACGGGACCCAGTACTGGTTCGGCAAGAACCAGCTGCCCGGCTGGACGTCCGGCAAGGCCGAGACGAACTCCGTGTTCACCGTCCCCGTTTACGGCAACCACACGGGTGAGCCCGGCCACGGTACGGACTTCGCGTCCTCAGCCGAGACGCAGGGCTGGCGCTGGAACCTCGACTATGTCGTGGACCCGCACGGCAACGCGATGGCCATGTACTACACCAAGGAAGCCGGCTACTACGCGCAGAACAGCAAAACCGACGCTCCCAAGCCCTACACCCGCGGCGGGTACCTCACCAAGATCGACTACGGGCTGCGCGCCGGTGCTGTTTACAGCACAGCCAACCCGGCCGCACGGATCACCTTCGCGTCGACGGACCGCTGCCTGACCGACTGCAGCTTTGACGCGGACCACGCCACCAACTGGCCCGACACCCCTGTCGACCTGGACTGTGCCTCCACCGGCACGTGCCTGCAGTCTGGTCCGTCGTTCTGGACCAAGAAGCGCCTGACCGCGATCAAAACCTACGCGCTGCTCGGCACCACCATGACCGCGGTGGACACCTGGGCCCTGACCCAGTCGTTCCCCAACACGGGGGACACCTCCTCACCCGCGCTCTGGCTGGACTCCATCCAGCGCACCGCGCAGGCCGGCGCCCTTGCTGATGTCCTCCTGCCGAAGACAACCTTCACCGGCGAAACGCGTGCCAACCGGGTGGACGCTGCAGAGGGCCGCCCGCCGCTGTTCAAGCGCCGCCTGACGCAGATAACCAACGAGACCGGTGGCCAGACCCTGGTCACCTACAGCCCCGCCGAATGCACCCCCACCACCCTGCCCACAGCCGACACCAACACCAAGCGCTGCTACCCCGCATGGTGGACACCTGAGGGCGCGGTCGACCCGGTCAAGGACTGGTGGCACAAGTACGTGGTGACCCAGGTGGTCGAGGACGACACCACCTTCGGCACCGGCTCCGGCTCCAAGGTCACCACCTATGAGTACGCGAACGGTCCTAACTGGCGCCGTGACACGGGCGAGTTCAGCCTGGACAAGCAGCGCACCTGGTCCGACTTCCGCGGCTACGGCACCGTGCGTACCTACGTCGGCACCACTAACCGCACCAAGAGCGAGAGCACGTACTTCCTGGGCATGGCCGGCGACACCCTCGCCAACGGCTCCGCCCGCTCCGTCGCGAAGATCAACGGCGTCACCGACCGGGAGGACTTCTCCGGACGGGTCGCTCAGTCGCGTACCTATGACAAGGATGGCACTGGCGGCAAGATCGTCGCCAAGACCACCTACACCCCGTGGGAGTCCGCAGCCACCGCCACCCAGGCGGTGACCGGGATTACCGACCCGGACAAGCCCGGCGTCGCGGGCCCGAGCCTGCCGGCGAAGACCGCGCGCTTCTCCGGCACCGTGACCGAGGCGGCCGCAACGCTGCTGGACGACGGGACCAACTGGCGGACCCTGACCACCAACCGCACCTACGACGCCACCTACGGGCTGCTGCTCTCCGAGAGCGACGACGGGGCCGGTCAGGCCGAGACGAAGTGCACCCGCACCTCCTACGTGACCCCGAACACCGCCGACTGGCTGATCAGCTACCCCGAGACCGTCACCACGACGAAACACAGCCCATGCAACCTGGGCTATCTCAACACAGCCGTCCTCACCTCCACCCGTACCTACTACGACAGCCAGGCCCTGGGCGTCGCACCGAAGGCTGGCCAGGTCAACATCACCAAGACCGAGCAGGTCGGGAAGCGCGACGCCAGCGACAACCTGGTGTGGGAAACCACCCTTCAGTCGGCCACGTTCGATGCCTACGGCCGCCCGCTCACAGCCAAGGGCCAGGACGGCCAAACCACCACCACCGCCTACAACCCCCCCACCGGGGCACAGCCCACAAAGATCACCGTCACTGACGCCAAGAGCTACTCCACCAGCACCGACCTCGACGGGCTGCGCGGACTCACGCTGAAGACGACGGACGCCAACGGACGCACTGCCAGCAGCCAGTACGACGCCGTCGGGCGCCTGATCAAGGGCTGGCGCACCGGGCGGGACACCACAACCACGCCGAACGCCGCCTTTACCTACACCCTTTCTTCCACCGCCCCCTCCACGGTCACCAGCAAGACCCTGTACGAGGACGGCACCCTCGGCACCAGCATCACCCTGGTCGACTCCCTCCTGCGGACGCGCCAGACCCAGTCCGACGCGATCGGCGTGATCGGCCGGGTGATCACCGACACCTTCTACGACGACCACGGCCGCGCCTACCGCTCCAACGCCGCCTATTACAACAACAAGCCTGCCGCCACCACACCGTTCGTAGTGACAGACAACCAGGTTCCGGCGGCCAGCCTCCTCCAGTACGACAGCCGCGGCCGCACCACGGCATCGATCCAGCTCGCTCTCAATGTGGAGAAGTGGCGCACCACCACCAGCTACGGCGACTCCTGGACCGCCACCGTGCCACCCGCAGGGGGCGTCGCCACTCTGGACATCAACGATGTCCGCGGCCGACTGGCCGAGCATCGCGAGTACAAGGACCGCAACCCCGTCGTCAGCGCCGCGGCCACCCAGTACGAGAAGACCACCCGCAGTTACGACACGGCTGGCCAGCTCGCCAAAGTGACCGAACCGTCGGGCCGTAACTCCTGGACCTACGCCTACGACCTGCGCGGCCGCCAGACCACGACCACCGATCCGGACAAGGGCACCACCACCCTCGCCTACGGCACCGATGGCCGCCTCCAGACATCCACCGATGCCCGTGGCACCACCGTGGCCACCACGTACGACGTCCTGGGCCGCAAGACCAGCCTGCGCAAGGACTCCGTCACCGGCACCAAACTGGCCGAATGGGCATACGACACCGCACCGGCCGGCAAGGGCCTGCCGGCCGGCTCGACCCGCTACGACTCAAGCATCACGGCGGGCGCTGCCTACTCCACAGCGGTCACCGGCTACGACAGCTCCGGGCAGTCCACCGGCACCAAAGTCACGATCCCGTCAGTGACCGGCGAGGAGAAGCTCGCCGGCACCTACACCATCGCCACCACCGCCACCCCGGCCAATGGCCTCGCAGCCACAGCCGCCTACAGCACCGGCAACACCAACGCCACCACCGCACTCCCCGCGGAGACCGTCACCAGCCACTACGGCTCCCAGGACCAGCTCGCGATCGTCGACGGCACCCTGTCCCAGGTCTATCTCCGCGGCGCCTCCTACACACCCTTCGGTGAACTCGGCCAGGCGGAACTGGGCAACAGCGGCTCCCGGGTATTCCAGACCAACAGCTACGACACCGTCACCGGCCAGCTGACCAAGTCCATCATCGACCGGGAGGCCACCGGGCCGATCACGCTGTCCAACACCCAGTACACCTACGACCCGGCCGGCAACGTCACCCGCATCCGCGACGACCAGAACGACGGCACCATCGCCGACGACCAGTGCTTCACCTACGACTGGGCCCGCCGGATGACCGAGGCATGGACCACCGCAGACGCCTGCGTCACCAAGCCGGCCAACGGCACCCCCTCACTCGGCACCGTAGACCCGTACTGGACCAGCTGGAGCTTCACCGACACCGGACAACGCGCCAAGGAGACCCAGCACAAGGCCGGCCCGGTCACCGCGGACACCACCCGCACCTACACCTACCCCACCACCACCGGCGCCGCCCAGGCCCACGGCCTGCGCTCAGTGACCGCCACCGGCGGAGCCACCGGCACCGACAACTACACCTACGACGCCACCGGCAACCTCAAGACCAAAACCCCCGCCGGCGGCGCCACCCAGACCCTGGCCTGGAACGACGAAGGCAAACTCGCCACCTCCACCATCTCCAGCGCCACCACCAGCTTCCTCTACGACACCGAGGGCACCCGCCTCCTGCGCCGCGACCCCACCGCGACCACCCTCTACCTGCCCGGCGGACAAGAACTCGTCCTGACCAAAGCCGCCGGAACTCTGGCCGGCACCCGCTACTACACCGTCCCCGGCGGCTCCGCGGTACGCACCAGCAGCGATGGCAAAGTCCGCATCCTCGTCGCCGACCACCACGGAACCAACCAACTCTCCATCAGCGCCACCACACTGACCACCAACCGCCGCAAGAGCCTCCCCTACGGAGGCCCCCGCGGCACCGCACCCGCCTTCTGGCCCGGCCAGAAAGGCTTCGTCGGCGGAGACATCGACCCCACCACCAACCTCACCCACGTCGGCGCCCGCGAATACGACCCAAACATCGGCCAATTCATCAGCGTCGACCCCCTCCTCGAACTCGACAAACCCCAAACAATCAACGGCTACGCCTACGCGGCCAACAGCCCCGTCACCAGCTCAGACCCCAGCGGCCTAGGAACGGCCTGTGGAAGCGGCTTCGATCTCGCCTGCCCCGACAACGGGTTGCAGGGACACAGCGGCCAGCCCATTACCAAGGAAACCGGCGGCACAGGGGGAGGCACCACTGGTACTGCATCTGGGAGCAGCGGAGACTCCGGGGACTCCGGGGACGACTGCAGCTTCTGGTCGAAGTGTGGACTAAATAAGACCTGGGACGAAGTCAAAGCCCCCCTGGCATCCATGGCCGCAGAATTCACTGCCGGCGCGATCTGCTACACCACCACCATCAGCAGCGCCCCCATAACGGGAGGCGCGAGCCTCATTGGAACTGCGGGATGCGCAGCGGTAGCCGGCGCCGCCGGTGCACTCGCCTACAACTGGGTGAGCGATGACGCAGACCACAGTGCCGGTGGGCAATTCGGCGACATGGCAGAAGGAGCAGTGTGGGGAGCAGCCGGATCCGTAGTGATGGCTGGTCTCATGCCCAAGAGTCTGTACTTCTGCCACAGTTTCCTGCCCGGAACTGGCGTTCTCCTAGCCGACGGTACCCACCGGGCCATCGAAGACGTCAAGGTCGGCGACACCGTAACAACCACTGACACGACCACCGGAAAGACGGCCAAAAAGAAGGTCGTCGACACCATAACCACCGAAGACGACAAAGCCTTCACCGACATCACAATCACCACCGATGATGGTCCGGCCGGCATCATCGCCACGGACACGCACCCCTTCTGGGTCCCTGAACTCAAAGACTGGATCCGAGCCGGCGATCTTCAGGTCGGCCAATGGCTCAGGACGAGCGCAGGAACGTATGTTCAGATCACTGCGCTCAGCCACTTCACCAAGCAACAGCGCACACACGACCTCACCATCCAAGACATCCATGCATATTATGTTCTCGCGGGTGCCACGCCGGTCCTCGTTCACAACTGCGATGTAACACCTGGAGTCGTTGCCGGAAGCAGTCGTCCGGATGGGCAGACGGTCTTTGCAGGGCATGGCGGTTGGAAGCTCCGTAATGGTTGGACTAGAATCCCGGAAGGTACGTCACTTGCCACATACGGGCCAAAAGGTCATGCAATCTATGATTACACTGGGTTCCGCGTAGAATTCGGTGACGCGTCACTTGCGCCTACGAATGTTTACGGTCCGGGTGTTAGGGTGCGCAACTTGCAATTGTATCCTCCCGACGCGCGTACTACTGTTCTCCCGAAATCAACCACAGTGACCTCGCCAACGCCACTATCCAATTTGCTGAAGCCAGGGATGGGGCCATGCCACTGGGCGGCCTGTCTCGGCCGTAAGGGGCCGTAACGAAGACACTGGGCCCGGCAGTGCGCAATGAGCCCGGGGGTGCCCAGGCTTACGGTGTTAGGCGCGACAGATCGCAAAGCAGAGGAAGGCTTGCGCTACGCGAGCGTTCCGAAAGCGTGGCGAGGTGCCGCGCCTAACACCGTGCGCCCTCCAAAATCGCGGAGTGCCAAAATCTATGAAATATGGAAATTGGGCGCTCGGTAGCGCAGAGGTATCGGATCTTCTCGCGTGACTTGATCTATACGGGAACTTCGCCAATCGGGGCATCATCTGGATGATGCCGGTTCCTTCTCCAGTGGGAAGGGGCGCCGGGCCGGCCCAAATGCGGGAGCATCCGATCGCTTGCCGCGTAAGGCCTTACCGCCCACCAGGCGTTCCACTTCGGCCGAGTGCAGGTAGCAACGCCGCGATGAGAGACAGGTCGACGATCCCGCCACCAGATAGCCCTCTTAGGACCCCCAAGGGGCAAGATGACCTATTATCGAGACCTGTCTAAATATACTTATTCGGATTCTACAATTCCAGATTTGAACATTGGCTGGCTAAGTCGCTTTCGCACCTTCGCGGAAGGGGATGTCGATGCCGAAGTAATGGCTATCCTCGCATTTCAGGCAAGGATGCCGAGGAATCAGATGCGAGGAAGGCATCCATGTTACTTTTGCTCGATTCTCCAGGCTAAGGGTGCGGTCATTCCTGTCGAGATCTTTGGCGTCGGACATCGCCTCGGAAGTGCGGAAATTCATGCGTTCTCGAGAAGTGGTGATGTATTTTCAGCCCCAGACCTCATCTATCACTACATCGGTAGTCATGGTTATCGCCCGCCCAGCGAGTTCATGGAGGCCCTCATGGATGGAAATGAGGGTAAAATTAATGACTCGGTTATTCATCGCCTCCGCGAGTTGGTCGAAAATGCCCCTCGAATGGAGGACAGGGTCGATGCGGCGATCGACCTAATTCAAATTGCGCCAATGAGTTCGGTAGAGTGGTTGAGGAAACTAATCGCCCGATCAATCTGCCACCCCTATCTCAAAAGGCAGGTAGAGGCAGCCCTTCAGCTATTGTGAATAGGCGATCACGTGCGCTGTCAACATCGCCTGGTCCAACGTGAAGGCACCGCTTTACAGGCCCACTGGGTCGAGCCAGATATCGCTGGTGAGACTCGGAGGGTCGTAAATCTCGCGTATGTCACTGGTGAAGATGTAATATTGTCATACAATGCGGTTGGGTAGTCGGTAACCGTGCGCTGGTGCAGGCCATCCGGTAAAGTAATGTTGAATCTGTTTAATACTCCAGCTGTAGATCGTGATCTGGTCGCGGCGCGGCCGCCGCGCGTTGAGGGGTTTCATGCTGGAGTGGGCGTCTCGCGGGTCACTTGCTCGAGCCGGCGATGTCGATGGCGCTGGTGCCTGGCCCCGGTGAGTTCACGGCGACGCGTACGTTGAACTGACCGCGGTCGCCCACTCGGTGCACGAAGCGGGTCTGCTGCTCGACATCGCCGACTGCGATGCGCCCGTCGGACAGCAGGAGGGTGCCCTCGAAAACTGTGGTGAACTCCGGGTCCGAGTGTTGGGCCTGCGGGTCATCAGACGGCGCGAAGAGACGCACCTTGATCAGCCCTCTCTGGGGTCGAACCCGGACGGCCACGTGGGTGTCGCAACTGGCTGCAGGGGGGGGCGTCCAGAGCGAGGGGGAGTGGCACCCAGTCGGTTGCCCCGAGGTGCAGAACGGGGTGATTGACGTAGAGGTCGACGCCGGCGATCTGCATGCTGTTCCTTCTGCCCGGTATGGCTGCGGCCACCGTTGATCATCAGTGTGTGAAGACAAACGATCATGCGGTGGCCGCAGGTCACAGCGTAGACCCTGCCCGCTGGCAGGAAGAGTTCGAGGGCCTGATGGGGCGCATAGCCGGACGGTTCGCGCGGGTGGAGGCCCGGCGCCGGGCGAGACGGCTGGTGCTCGGGCTGCTGTCGGACCTGCCGCGCAAGAACTGCTGGACGATCGCCGAGTGGGCCGGGGAAGCGACACCGCATGGCATGCAGCATCTGCTGTGCCGGGCGTCCTGGGACGCCGACGCGGTTCGGGACGACGTACGAGACTATGTGGTGGAGCAGCTGCACGATGAGCGGGCAGTCCTAGTCGTCGACGAGACCGGCGACCTGAAGAAGGGCACCCACACGGTCGGGGTGCAGCGTCAATACACCGGCACTGCGGGCCGGATCGAAAACTCTCAGAGGGCGTTTAACCAGCACAAGGCCGGCCCGGTCACCGCGGACACCACCCGCACCTACACCTACCCCACCACCACCGGCGCCGCCCAGGCCCACGGCCTGCGCTCAGTGACCGCCACCGGCGGAGCCACCGGCACCGACAACTACACCTACGACGCCACCGGCAACCTCAAGACCAAAACCCCCGCCGGCGGCGCCACCCAGACCCTGGCCTGGAACGACGAAGGCAAACTCGCCACCTCCACCATCTCCAGCGCCACCACCAGCTTCCTCTACGACACCGAGGGCACCCGCCTCCTGCGCCGCGACCCCACCGCGACCACCCTCTACCTGCCCGGCGGGCAAGAACTCGTCCTGACCAAAGCCGCCGGAACCCTGGCCGGCACCCGCTACTACACCGTCCCCGGCGGCTCCGCGGTACGCACCAGCAGCGATGGCAAGGTCCGCATCCTCGTCGCCGACCACCACGGAACCAACCAACTCTCCATCAGCGCCACCACACTGACCACCAACCGCCGCAAGAGCCTCCCCTACGGAGGACCCCGCGGCACCGCACCCGCCTTCTGGCCCGGCCAGAAAGGCTTCGTCGGCGGCGACATCGATCCCACCACCAACCTCACCCACGTCGGCGCCCGCGAATACGACCCAAACATCGGCCAATTCATCAGCGTCGACCCCCTCCTTGAACTCGACAAACCCCAAACAATCAACGGCTACGCCTACGCGGCCAGCAGCCCCGTCACCAACTCAGACCCCAGCGGCCTAGGAACGGCCTGTGGAAGCGGCTTCGATCTCGCCTGCCCCGACAACGGGACGCAGGGAAGCAGCGGCCAGCCCATTACAAAGGAAACCGGCGGCACAGGGGGAGGTACCACGGGCACGTCCAGCGGTACTGCATCCGGGAGCAGCGGCGACTCTGGGGACTCCGGTGGCGACTGCAGCTTCTGGTCGAAGTGTGGACTAAGTAAGACCTGGGACGAAGTCAAAGCCCCCCTAGCAGCCATGGCCGCAGAAGTCACTGCCGGCGCGATCTGCTACACCACCACCATCGGTAGCGCCCCCATGACGGGAGGCGCGAGCCTCATTGGAACTGCGGGATGTGGAGCGGTAGCCGGCGCCGCCGGTGCACTCGCCTACAACTGGGTGAGCGATGACGCAGACCACAGTGCCGGTGGGCAATTCGGCGACATGGCAGAAGGAGCCGTGTGGGGAGCAGCTGGATCCGTCGTGGCCACCGCTCTCACCACGAAGATTCTGGGTTTCTGCCACAGCTTCCTGCCCGGAACAGGCGTTCTCCTAGCCGATGGCACCCACCGAGCTATCGAAGAGATCAAGGTCGGCGACACCGTAACAACCACTGACACGGCCACCGGAAAGACAGTCAAAAAGAAGGTCGTCGACACCATAACGACCGAAGACGACAAAGCTTTCACTGACATCACCATTGCCACCGATGATGGTCTGTCCAGCATCATCGCCACGGACACTCACCCCTTCTGGGTTCCTGAACTCAAGGAATGGATCCAAGCCGGCGAACTTCAGATCGGCCAATGGCTCAGGACAAGCGCAGGAACGCACGTCCAGATAACCGCACTTAGCCACTACACCAAGAAGCAGCGCACCCACGACCTCACCATCCAGGACATCCACGCGTACTATGTGCTTGCGGGTGCCACACCGGTCCTGGTCCACAACTGTGGTCCCAACGGTCCGGGATTTGGTCAGCCGTGCACGTGCAGCCTTGATCAGAACTTTGCGCGGCTTGGAACGAGTAAAGAAAGCACTGGACGGCTTTCCGCTCAAGCGCAAAGGGCGGAAGAGAACCAGAAGTCATTCGGGCACGGGCTTTCGGTACGAGCGGTTACCGGCCCGGTTGAAGGCGCATCCCTGGCAACTAGGGGGCAAATAGAGGACGCAGGGTTCTCGCTAATCTTTACTCCCACCCAAAGGCTACCTATGCATCACACGCTGATAATTCCGAAACCGGTAGACTCGGCGGTGCAGAAGAGATTCAACATTTTGTTTGGGCGACGCTAAGGTGAGGGAGAGCGTGGTAGAAAATCTTGATGATCTGCAGGTTCTAGTTGTCTTTGATTGGCGCGATGGGCCAATCGAAGGGATCACAAGGAGCAGGGGTGGCGGCGAATGCTGGTACTTTAAGCTGTTCGCGGAGCGTCAGGAATCTACGTCGCTGGACGACCGTCTTTTCGCCCTCTGGGCGATGTCGGATCAGGACGGTTCGATCGTGCGTGAAGAGTTTGGGGAGAATGATCAAGGCGGCCATGTTTGGCCGGCATCTGGAGGGCTTGGCTCGGTCGAGGCGCGCCGTATTGTTGATGGTCTCCTTTCGATTGCGCCGGGCTCGCCAAATCTGATCATCCGAACTCCAGATTTTGTTGAGGTATCCGGCGTGTGGAATGTGACGCGGGACTGAGGGGTAGTGGCGAAAATCGAGCGGCCCCCCGGGTCGGTTTCTGGTGGGGCCGCTCGGCAGGTCAATTTTAGACCCGGGACCTAATACTCCAGCCGGACTTCGGTGTATGTACTGGTCAAAGGCTTGAGTGTGGGGATCTTAGCGGGCCGATGCCGGGTGAGGGACGGGTTTGCCCGGCCTGTCCCGCGCACGAATGACCATGGCCCGGTGTTTCGAGTACTGGAAACACGCCGTGGCGAGTGGTTCTACGGGGCGGTGGCTGATGGATATGTGGAGTTTGGCGGGAGGACTGGCTCTCGCCAGGATGCGGCCCGTTCTTGAGGTTGGCGGGGCTTCGCGCCTTGTGGAGATCGACGGCATCGTCGCTGGCTGCAGTGCTTCGGCAGTTTCTCGACGCGAAGAGGGGATCGCTTCACTGAGGAGTTGGCGAAGTGAGATCGGGGCCCTGGAGGATTCGTCCACCCCGTCCTATTTTCAATCGACAGCTGCCGGCGTAGCGATTCTGGTGGCGTCAGAGGACTTGCCTTCAGCTGATCGCGAATGGAGGATCAGGTCAAGCGTCGGGAATTTCTGGGATTCCTGCGATGACTTGCTGCAGGCTGGCGGCGGATATTCGAGGGAAGAGTTTCGGGGAATCAGGACGACTCTGCGGGGAGTTGAGGACATGTGGCGTGAAGGAGATTTTCGCCTGTTGTCCCAGGACGGAGCCAGTCTTACGGCAGTGTACGCGGAGCGTCTCTCTAGGATTCGTGCCAGTTATCTGAAGCGCCGGGAGATCGCACGAGTTGTAGCGGAGTGTGCAGAGTGGAGCATTCCGGGCGCTTCCCTGTAATTTGAACCTGCGTTATCGGGGTCTGATGGCACTGAGACGGACCCCTCGGTGACAACAGTCCTGTCGATGAGGGCTCCGCGACGATTGACTGCAACGTCAGCGGACGACGGCTGCGGTGGGTAGTCACCGCGCCGTCGTCGGTGTCATCGAGTGCGCACGTGAATCATGGCTTCGGGGCGGGCCGGAAGGGATTCGTAGTCGTGGCCAGGCGGCGGTGCAACGTCAGCCAGCCCAGGGTGTGCTCCACGAATAACCACTTCGGCAGCGGGGCAAAGCCCCTGGTATCGGGCGCACGTTGGACGATTTCCATGTCGATGCCGAGGGTGGCGGCGCGCTCGACGAGGTGCTGGCGGTAGCCGCCGTTGACCCAGGTCTTGCGGAACCTGGGGTGGGCGGCGGCCGGAGCAATGCTCAGGACCTGTGGATCGGGGCTCGGGAGGCGCGCAAATGGCGCACCTTCCCGATTGATCGATTGATGGTCACCGAATAGGCCCGACGCGGCGAACGTCGGTCGGGAAGGTGCGCCCGCGCTGAGCGTAGTGACTGCCGATGGTTCCACCCCGAACGGGTCCCTGATTGATGAGATCGCCCGGGAGGGCGCTCGGCGGATGCTGGTCGCCGCGTTGGAGGCGGAAGTCAATAGCTATATAGCCGAGTTGCTTGACGAGCGGGGCGAGGCCGGGCGCCGCATGGTGGTGCGCAATGGATTTCACCAGCCGCGGAAGGTCACTACCGCGGCCGGGTCGGTCGAGGTCAAGGCGCCGCGCGTCAACGACACGCGTGTGGATGAGGTGACTGGCGAGCGTCGGCGGTTCTCCTTCGCGATTATGCCGTCCTGGTGCCGCAAGTCTCCGAAGATCGCAGAGGTGCTGCCGCTGCTGTATCTGCACGGTCTGTCCTCCGGCGACTTCGTGCCCGCACTCGAGCAGTTCCTGGGCTCCGTCGCCGGCCTCTCGCCCGCGACGGTGACGCGGCTGTCCGCTCAGTGGCAGGCTGATCACACCGCCTTCCAGGACCGCGACCTGTCGAGCACCGACTACGTCTACGTCTGGGCCGACGGCGTCCACATGCGGATCCGCCTGGAAGAAGCAAGGGCCGCGGTGCCGGTGTTGATGGGCGTGCGGGCGGAGGCACGAAGGAGCTGATCGCGATGATCGACGGCTACCGGGAGTCGTCCGAGGCGGGGGCCGGCTTGCTGCGCGACTGCGCACGCCGTGGCATGCGTGCCCCAGTGCTGGCCGTCGGCGACGGTGCACTCGGCTTCTGTGACGCGTTGAGTGAGGTCTTCCCCACCGCCCGCCACCAGCGGTGTTGGGTTCACAAAACAGCCAATTGCCTGGACGCCCTGCCCAAATCCGCGCAGCCCGCGACCAAGCGCGCGATCCAGGACGTCTACATCGCCGAGGACAAGGAGCACGTGGTCAAGGCGGTGATCGCCTTTGCCAAGCAGTACGGCGCGAAGTCCCCCAAGGTCGTCAAGCGGATCACGGACGACGAGGACGAGCTGCTGGCGTTCTTCGACTATCCGGCCGAGCATTGGATCCACCTGCGCATGACGAATCCCATCGAATCTAGCTTCGCCACCGTGCGGCTCCGAACGAAGGTCACCAAGGGTGCCGGGAGCCGCCAGCCCGCCGCCCTCGCGATGGTCTTCAAGCTCATCGAGTTCGCCCAGGCCGGCTGGCGAGCGGTGAACGTACCCCGCGTCGTCGCCCTGGTCCGGGCCGGCGCCCGCTTTGAGCGTGGCCACCTGGTGAAACGTCCCGAGGGGATGGCCGGATGACCGACCCGCAGCATGACTCCGAACCCGCCGAGCACCTGCGTTACGCGCACTACCTGCAGGCTCTCGACGCTGTCGCGGATGCGGAGGAGGCCGATCTCGTGGCCGCGGTGCTGCGCGACCAGGATGTGGCGATGGCGCAGGCTGCGGTGGTCCACCACTTGGACCGCCGGGCCTCCCAGCTGCTGACCGACACCGTATTCGCCGCCTGGGCCCACCGCATGGCCGCCATCATCGGGGACCGGGACTACCTCAGCCGCCGCCTGCGCGAGTGGACCCTTCTCAGGACCATCGCCATGAACGAGTCATGGGCGGCCGAGGAGCTCACCGCCGCATCCGACTGGTTCCAACGCACGGCCACGACCGCGCGGATCATTACCTCGTCCGACGCCCTCAGCTTGCTCGCGGAACGGGGACGCACCCGCCGCGTCCGCAACGCGGCAAGCCGACGGATGGAACGACCGGAGCAACCACCGAACTGACTTGATCCACAGGTATTGACTATTCCTCGTGGTGTCTGGAGGGCACGCCTCCACTCTGGGGTCGGAGTTGTGGCGCGGGGCACGAGGAGCCAGATGGCCTCTGGATAGCGGAATGGAGCCTGCGGAGGCAACTGGACGTGCCAGCCTCGTCTGGCCCGAGTGGGCGGGATGGGCTATCGACCGTGACGCTCGTTTGACGCTCTGGGTGCACTCACGCTGTGCGGGGAGCAGGAAAAGCGGCTCTGACCTGGGATTTTCCGTGGCTCACTCAGGCCGACATCTTTCCGATGACGCATCATGTGGAGTGCGTGGCGATCCTCGAACCCGCCGAAAAGGGCGCCTGACCTGCTGTTTCAGTGCGGTTGCGGCCGCTGGGCGGTCGGGCCACCCGTCGGCGCGGGTCCGGGTGCGGACGCGGCGCCTAAACTGGTCCGGCACCGGAATGCGGGCGGCCATGGGGCTGCCGCGGCGGGACAGGAGTGGACTGTGGCGGCCAGGGCCAGCGGATTCGACCAGCACGAGGACCCCTCCGACGAGGTGCTCGGCCGGGCGGCCGAGGCGTTCGGACTGCTCGCGGCCTCCGCGCGCCTGCACATCGTGTGGATCCTCGCCCAGGGCGAGAGCGATGTGACCGGCCTCGCCGAGCGGGTCGGCGGCGCGCTGCCTGCGGTCAGCCAGCACCTGTCGAAGCTGAAGCTCGCGGGGCTGGTGCGCGCGCGGCGCGAGGGGCGCCGTCACGTGTATTACGTGGATGACCCCGGCGTCGTGTCCGTCGTGAAGCTCATGATCGGCCAGCTCACCGAGCAGGAGGCCCGGCCGCTGCGCCGCCTGCACGGGGCCGGTGCCTGAGCACCTCGCGGCAGGCAGGAGGAAGGCCCGCTCCGGCCCGGTGGCCGGTGATCTGACATCCCTGCAACTGCTGCGCGCTCTCGACACCTCGCCCCGCGGGCTGACCGAGGACGACGCGGCCGTCCGCCTCGGGGTCCATGGCCCGAACACTCTGCCCGCCCACCGCACCACCTCCTGGCCGCGGCGCCTCGCGCACAGCCTGCGCGATCCGTTCACGGCGGTGCTCCTCGCCCTCGGTCTGGTCTCGGCCGCCGTCGCGTCCTGGGGAACGGCCGGGGTGATCCTCGCCCTGGTCGCCGTCAGCTGTGTCCTGCGTTCGCACGGCGAACACCGGGCCGAGGCCGCCATGGCTCATCTGCGGGATCTGGTCGCGACCACGGCGAGTGTGCAGCGGCGGGAGGGGGCGTCGGCAGCGCCCTCGGTGCGTGAGGTTCCCGTCGACGAACTCGTCCCGGGCGATGTGATCCGGCTCGGTCCCGGTGACGTGGTCCCCGCCGACGTACGGCTGCTGCGCGCGCACGGCCTGCACGTGGACCAGTCGGCGCTGACCGGCGAATCGGTCCCGGTCGGCAAGGAGGCGTCTCAGCTGCCGGACGATGAGGCCGGGTTCGGGCGCCAAGGCCTGTGCTTTCAGGGCAGTACGGTCGCCGCGGGCAGCGCCGCCGCCGTCGTGGTCGCCACCGGCGCGGACACCCGTTTCGCCGCCGCGCGCCTTCCCGCGGGGGCGCGGTCGACGAGCGCGTTCGATCGCTCGGTGCACGGCATCTCCTGGGTGCTGATCCGGTTCATGCTGCTGACCCCGCCGCTGGTGCTCATGGCGAATGCGGCGCTGCGCGGCCGGGGCCTGGAGACGCTGCCGTTCGCCGTCGCCGTCGCGGTGGGGCTGACCCCGGAGATGCTCCCGGTCGTCGTCACCACATGTCTGGCCCGAGGCGCCGCCCGGCTCGCCCGCACCCGTGCGGTGATCGTGCGACGGCTGCCGGCGCTGCACGACCTCGGTGCGATGGACGTGCTGTGCCTGGACAAGACCGGCACGCTCACCCAGGACCGGCCGCAGGTGGCCGGGGCCGTCGACGCCGAGGGCCGACCGGCGCCCGTGGCCCTGCGGTGGGCGGCGGTGAACGCCTGGTGGACGCTCCAGCTCGCCGATCTGCCCGCTCCTGACACCCTCGACGAGGCGCTCCTGGACGGTGACGCCTTCGACGTGGAGGAGGCGATGGCGTACGACCCGGTGGACGTGCTGCCCTTCGATCCCCTACGGCGGCTGTCCACGGCTGTTGTCCGCACCCCGGGCGCGCTCGGCCGGCACACCCTGGTAGTCAAGGGAGCCGTCGAAGCGGTGCTGGAGCGGTGCGCGCTGGACGAGGACGAGCGGGCCCGGCTGCACGCCGCCGCGGACCGACTCGCCGCGACCGGCGTCCGGTTGCTGGCGGTGGCGACGGGGGAGCGGGCCGCCCGCACCCGCGGCTACACCCCGGCCGACGAGCGCGGGCTGGTCTTCGAGGGGTTCGTCACCTTCCGCGACGCCCTCGTCCCCAGCGCCGAGGACGCACTGGCCCGTCTCGCCGAGCGCGGTGTCACTGTCAAAGTCCTCACCGGGGACCACCCGGCCACCGCCGCGCGGGCCTGCCGCGACCTGGGCCTCGACGCGGGCGACGTGGCCGACGCGAGCACCCTCGACGGCCTGGACGAGCACCGGCTGGCCGAGCTCGCCGCCACCACCACGGTGTTCGCCCGCTGTACCCCCGAACACAAGGCCCGCATCCTCACGTCGCTGCGCTCCGGCGGCGCCGTGGCCGGATTCCTCGGCGACGGCGTCAACGACCTCTCGGCCCTGCGCGCTGCCGATGTCGGGATCTGCCCGCTGGGCGGCGTCGACGTGGCCCGCGAGAGCGCGGACGTGGTCCTCGCCGACAAGGACCTCGCGGCCATCGACCATGCGATCGCCGCCGGGCGGCACGCCAGCGGGAACATCGCCTCGTACCTGCGCATCACGCTCTCCTCGAACCTCGGCAACGTGATCGCGATGCTCGTCGCGGGCCTGCTCCTGCCGTTCCTGCCGATGCTCCCGGCGCAGGTCCTGGTGCAGAACCTGTGCTTCGACGCGGCCCAGCTGGCCCTGGCCCACGACCGCCCGGCACGCCGCGTCCTCGCCCGTCCGGCTGTCCTGCGGCCGACGCCGTTCCTGCGCTTCATCACCGGCTTCGGCCTGCTCGGTGCGCTCGCCGACCTGGCCGCCTTCGCGGCCCTTGCGGTCACCGCGTCGGCCGTGCACGACGAAGGCGCCTTCCACTCGGGCTGGTTCACCGAGAACCTGCTCGCCCAGGCCCTGGTCATGCTCCTGCTGCGCACCGGACAGCGCCCCGCGCCTCGCCCCCTGCGCCTGGCCGCAGCCGCGCTCGCCGCCATCGGCGTGCTGCTCCCGCTCACCCCGGTGGGTGCATTGCTCGGCCTGGAGGCGCTACCGGTGGCGTACTACGCCCTGCTCGCCCTGATTCTGACCGTGTACGCAGCAGTCCTCGGGCTGCTCGTCCGGCGTCGGCGTCAGCCGTAGGAGAGGTCCGAGCAGGAGTTGGCGCCGGCCGGGCGGGGCGTCGTCGGCGAGCCCTTTGAGTACCTCGCCGGTGTCACGAGGGGATGGCCTCCAAGTTGTCGCGGGGAATGGACACCGGGGCGGCATGCTGGTGGTCGGCGTAGATGTGCGGCAGGAAGGTGGTGTCCGAGCGGCCGATGTGGCTCTTGTCGCCGCCCGCCCAGGTCGGCGTAGCCACCGGCGCGCGCTTCGGAACCGATGACGAGGACGTTCTCGCCCTTGGACGCGGCGGCGTCGGGCCGGTTCTTGGCGACACCGCCCGCTCCGAAGGCGTCGATGTTCCCGGTCAGGCGCAGATACAGCGCCGGCCCGCACCAGCCGTCACCAGGACGACCAAGGACAGGACGAGTACGAGCACGAGGCGCAGACGACCACGAGGACGAGTACGAGGCGCAGACGACCACGCTCGCGGCGCCGGCCGTGGGCTGCTTGCTGTTCGCGTGTCGGCGGCCACGGCGTGGCTCGGGGGCAGGGCCTTCCGCCGGCTTCGCGCGGGTGCGGCCTGCTGGTCCGAGGTCATGCGTGTGCCCTCATCCGGATCGGTCGTGCGGAGGGGGCGACCGACCCACCCTGAGGTTGTACAGTTGCGCAATATGGCAATCAAGCCGGGCGTGGCGACATCCCTGGCCAACGCCGTCGGCGCAACCGAGACGGAAAAGAGGTGGCGGGATGCTCCGCAACGGTCTGGAACCGTGGCACCTGCTCATCGTGGGCATCGTGATCATCATGCTGTTCAGTTCGAAGAAGCTGCCCGACATGGCGCGCTCGCTCGGCAAGTCGGCCCGCATCCTCAAGAGCGAGGCCAAGGCCATGAAGTCGGAAGGCTCGCAGGACGCGGGTGCACAGGACGAGGGTGCGGCCACGCACGCTTCGCCCCGACCCGAGGCCGGGGTCACGCGCTGAACACCCACTTCGGGCGAGGCCGTACCTGTCCACGAGGCAGCTAATGCCGTGGCAGGCGACGTCCGCCCCGTCGTGACGCCCGGTACGCACTCTTGCCGCACCGGCCGAAAGCCCGAGTGCGTTCCGTACGAGGACTTCCGGCCGGCGCGCCGGGAGCATGCACCGGACGCCGCCCCTCTGCGGGCAAACATTGCCCGCCGCGGCACCAGGGAGCAGCCCGGCCCCGCCCGAGCAGGCTCTCCTTGCGCATGAGCGGGCGCACCTGGCCGGCCGACACCACCGCCTGCTGCCGGCGGCCCAATTGGCAGGCTGTGTGAATCCACTTCCGCGACCTCTCCGCGCGGCCACGCGTCGGCGGGCCGCCGCCCCCACGTTCGCGGCCTTCGCCGTGGCCGGGCCCGTCCCGCGACGCGTGGCCGCGCTGCTGGGGTCTGCGCCGCCCGAGCGCGGCTGGCCCCCTGCGCTCACCTCGACCGGAGTCGCGGCGGTCGTCGCCGCCGCGGGAACAGCGATGTCCACCCTCTCGTCGCTGAACGCGGCCTTCGCGCTCTTCGTCGTACTCGAAGCGGCGACGCCGCTTCAGGGAGTGGGGGCTGAGTCACAGAACCCGACGGAAACCTGGTATCCGGCGCAGTATGCCGGCGGTCCCGAAACTGACGGGCACCGCGATCGAGGTCACGAGCGCGAAGGATTCGAGCGCCGTCAGTCCGCGGTGGGCGAAGGCGAACTGCAGGGCGACCACGATCGGCGCATGGATCACGTAGACCGCGAAGGAGTCGGCGGCAAGGGCCCGGGTGAGCCGGCTGGTCCGCCGTGCCTTTTCGCGGAAGAGAACGAGCAGGCCGGTGCACAGAGCGATGCAGAGGAAGCTGTCGAGGGCGGACCAGAGCATCGACGCGCCGTTCGAGCCGCCCGCCCCGAAGAACGAGGCATCGGCGCCGACTGTGAACACGAAGGCTGCCCCCAGGAGACCGGACGCCAGCCAGGTCCAACCGACGCGTACGGGAAGCCGGTTCAGCCAGTCGCCGCGGCGGGCGAGGATCCCGAGGGTGAAGAACGCCGCGTGTTGCGGTATCCGGGCCGGTTCGACCTGGAGGAAGCCGAGGAAAGGCACCCAGGTGTCGAGGGGATATCGCACTCGGACGAGGAACGTCACGCCCGCGAGCGCCACCGTGAGGCCGACGAGAGCGCCGTGCCCGGGCACCCAGGTGGGATGCGTGGGCGGGACGGAGGCGGCGTGCCGTGAGCCGGCCAGGCGGGCGACCTGGCGGCACAGCGCGTACAGCAGGCTGTAGGCCAGGAGGTTCTGGATGAACCAGAGGTGCCCGAACTGCAGATCGGGCCAGGACGGCCCGCTCCAGTCACCGGGCCGCTCACCCATCCCCAGATAGACCTCGGTGAAGTAGCGGGCGAACGAGATGTCCGGGTACCCGCGGTAGTGCACGTAGTACGCGTACATCAGTCCCGGTACGAGGGTGAGCGCGCCCACCGAAAGAGGCACGCCGAGCCGGAGCAGGCGACCGCCGACGAATGGCCATCCGCCGCGGCGATCGTAGGACGTGGGGACGAAGTAGGCGGCGATGAGGAAGAAGAGGCTCATGAAGAACGTGCCGTCGAGCGCGGAGAGCGTCGCCAGGGCGCCGGAGCGCGGCTCGCCCTCCACGTACCACCAGTCGGTCGGGCCGTACGCCTGGGCAGCGTGGTGGGCCACCACGAGGACGATCAGGGCGATGCGGAGATTGTCGAGCCAGTAGAGACGGGAATCCTTGGCATGCGCAGGCGCAGGCGGGGCGGAGGCGTCGTTGAGGCTTGTTTCCATGTGTTCACTATCCTCAACACATGTACACCTTCATATCAGGGATGCCCCTGAGAGGTGTAAGGGTGTCGACGTCGAGCAGGCGCCCAGACGCTAGTGCCGTGGCAGGCGACGTCCGCCCCGTCGTGACGCCCGGCACGTACGCTCGCCGCACCGGCCGAAAGCCCGAGTGCGTTCCGTACGAGGACTTCCGGCCGGGCACGCCGGGAGCATGCACCGGATGCCGCTCCTGTACGGGCAAACATTGCCCGCCACGGCACTAGCCGGCTTCGGTGATCCGATCGGCTCCGCCGCCGAAGAGCCCGTGCCGAAGCAGCTCCTGGTTGGCCGCGCTGCGCTGCGCAAGCACCTCGGGCGCGAACATTGGCCGGTCGAGGCCGGGCTGCATCACACGCTCCAGAAGGAGTGGCCCAAGAATGAGGCAGAGCATCTGGAACGGCGCCCAGGGCATTGCGCCGGGGTCTGCCTTCGGGGTGCCGCTCTCCGCTGCGAGCCGTTCGACTTCACCCTGCGCGCCACGCAGGAGGCGTGCGAAGAGGTCCGCACTCGCTTCGCTGTCCTCCAGCAGGACTTGCCGGAGGTACCCGCGAAGGATCGGATCGGCGCCGAACAGCTGGGCCGATACATCCCCGAGCGACCTCATCAGATCGCCGGATTCCGGTTCGACCTGCGCGAGCGCCTGCGCGATCCGGCCCATTACCTCCTCGTCCACGGCCGTTCGCAACCCCTCCTTGGAGCCGAAGTGCCGAGTGACGAGCGCGGGCGAAAGACCCGCCGCCGCCGCGACTGCCCGCGTTGATGTGGCTTCGAAGCCGCGCTCGGCGAAGAGTTCCAGTGCGCACCGCCGCAGCCGGGCCCTGCCGGTCAGATCCTCGGGAGTCACGTTGTCCATTCCGGGAGGCTAGCCGAGGCGTTCGGGCGACGTTCACGCACCGAGATGCAAAGGCGGCGCATACCGCCACGGGCGCGCTCTGAGCGCGGGCGGGCCGGCGGGCTTGTCGTACGGCGTGGCGGCGGTGCGTGCTCTTGAGATGGTCGCTCCCCGGACTCGACGAGTCCCGGAGCGTGTGGGCCGGCCGGGGTATCCGACGTCCGGGGTATCCGGCGTCCGGGGTGGCGGCAACACCGCCCCCGGGCGCACGGCCGTCGCGAGGCGGGTGTCACTGATCCCGCGTCCGCCGGTCATCGTCCCGTGGCGGGGCGGTTTCCCCGAGGATGATGTGGGGCGCCGGTGCGTCGGCGTCCCGATCTCTGAAGGCCGTGGCTTCGGCCTTCAGGATGCGCGCTGACCTGCCTGTACTGCGCACCAGTTCGGGCAACTTCCTATGCCCGGCACCGCCACGACCAGGGCCAGGACCAGGACCGCGCCTATTCGCTGATCCCGAACACGGGCAGTCCTCTCAGCCCTCGTCCTCTCCGCCCTCTTCCTCGTCGTCCCCCTCGAAGAAGTCTCCGATCTCATCGACGACTTCGGCGGCCACCATGCCGCCGACCACGCCCACGGCGATACCGGCAGCGCCCGCCGCGACGACCGTGCCCATGCCGGGCCCGGAGTGGTGGCCGCTGTCGTGGTGATGGTGATCCTCGTAGTGGCCGTGGTCTTGGCCGTGCGCGGCATGCGCACCGTACGCCGCTCGGTGCCCGACGAGCTGCCGCATCCAGTCGTCGACGAGGGCGTTCCAGTCCTGGTGGTGGACGCCGCTCTGGCTGACGGTGAAGCGGGTGACCGCGTCATGCCCTTCGGAGAGCAGGCCGCCGCGCTTGTCGGCCTCCAGGATCACCTCCATCTCACCCGGCGTGGCGAGGAAGGTCACCTCGATCTCATTGACGGTGTGTGCGTACTGCGGGGACGGAGAAAGCTCGATCTCCTGGTAGAAGGGCAGCTGTTGGCCGGAGCCCGCGATGCGGCCGTATTCGAGGTCGGCGGACCGGAAGCCGAAGCCGAGCTGCCCGAAGGCTTCGAGGATCGCCTCCTGTACCGGGAGCGGGCCGACGACGAGCGGATCGAGGTCACCCTTGTCCTTGGCGCCGGCCACCGAGAGCTCGGTGCGCACGCCCAGGACGATGCCGAGCCCTTGCCCGTACAGCTCGGTGACAGGAGTCTCCCAGGGCAGCGTCACCGTGAACGGCACGCTGTGCTCCGCGCCCGCCGGCAGACGGAATCCGCCGCCGACGACGAACCGTTCGAAGGCGACGGCGTTGTGGCTCTCGCCGTCCTCGTGCTCGGCCTCAACCCTGGCGACGAGCTCCAGCGTGATGCTTTCGATGACGAAGTCATCGGTTCCGCCCACGAGATGGACCTGACCGGAGAGGGAACCACCGGGGACGGCGGCCCCAGCGGCGAGGACGGTGTCGACGGTCGGGCCGCCCACACCAAGTGAGCCGAGCAGTCGTTTGAACACCATCGAGGCGTTCACTCCCTTTGTGCGTAAGAAAAGTCATGAGGGACCAATGACGGCTTCCCTCGTTCTACGGGCGGACAGAAGCATATGGGTGGCGGAGGCGTCACCCCGGGCTCCTGACGCGGTGGTTGCGTGAACGTCCGAAATGGATCGGTCGACGGCCTGAGCAGGCGCTTGACTAGCAGGTTTTGCTGTGCTTTTACCATTGCCGCAGGGGTTCGAGGCGGCGACACGGCGGGTTGGCAGGTGACGCGTTGCCGATGGCCGGCCGGCCTGCGCGAGGGCGTCGAAGCAGGACTTGGCGGCGTCGCGGTCGGTGTCGCGGACCGGCCGGTACGCCGTCGCAGAGTCGATCCCGAGAGCCCTGGCGCCGTCCGTGCGTCCCTCGCGACCGCCATGCCATGTCACGGTCCGCGGCAGCCGTCGTCACTGCGACGGGATCGGGTCCGGGCTTGCTCGCCGGGACGAGGCGGCAGGGGAGGCTGCGGCGATGAGTGTCGGGGACACCGCCCCCAAGGTCGTGGCCAGGGGCGCCCCCGCCATCGCCACATGGGTCAACAACCGGGCTCCTTGTGAGAGGTGGCGCCAGGCGTTGCGTGATTTGTCATAAGTGCGTCATTTTCTCCTCGCCAGGGGCGGCGGAGTCGCCGTCCTTCCGCCCGGCCCGAACGGCATGTGACCCTACCGGACAGGTCGCACCCTGGCGCCGAACCGGCCTTGCGTTCAAGTGATTTGCCCGGTCCGTCAAGTTCCGGCAAGTGGGGCCTCCGGCGGTTACTCGCCTTTGGTCCAGACCTATTGACGGGCCCCGTCACCCCTTCTACGATCCCGTCGATCGCCGCACTGCGTCTCTCCTGTTCATCCGGGGCCGTGCGTCCACGCCCCCTCACGCACGCTCACGCCCACGGCACGTGGCGAGAATGGAGCACAGCATGTTCCGTCGGAGGATTCGTACGCTGCGCGAGACAGATGACGGGTATTCGACCGCCGTCCGGACCCCGCGCAGCTCGACCGTCCTGACCCGTACGATTGCCGGGCTGAGCGCCGCCGTCGTCGTCGGTGCCTGCGTCACCCTGGTCGGTTCCGGCTCGGCCGGCGCCGCCGACGCTGCCAACCTGGTGACCAACTCCGGCTTCGAGAGCGGCCTTTCCGGCTGGTCCTGCACCAACGGATCCGGCGAGGTCACCAGCAGCCCGGCCCACTCCGGATCGTCCGCGCTGAAGGCCACGCCGTCCGGCCTGGGCAACGCCCAGTGCACCCAGACGGTCAGCGTCCAGCCCAACTCGAAGTACACGCTGAGCGCCTTCGTCCAGGGCAGTTACGTCTACCTCGGCGCCAGTGGCACCGGGGCCACCAGCGAGCCGCAGACCTGGACGCCGAACTCCTCGTCGTACAGCGCGCTCAGCGTCGGCTTCACCACCGGTGCGAACACCACATCGGTGACGGTCTACCTGCACGGCTGGTACGGGACGCCCGCGTACTTCGCGGACGACGTGTCGCTCACCGGCCCCGGTGGCACGACCCCGCCGCCCACCACGCCCCCGCCGACCACGCCTCCGCCCACGACTCCGCCGCCCACCGACCCTCCGGGCGACGGCACCTGTGCCACGAAGCCCAAGCCGGCCGGCAAGGTGCTGCAGGGGTACTGGGAGAACTGGGACGGCGCATCGAACGGCGTCCACCCCGGCATGGGCTGGGTCCCCATCACCGACAGCCGGATCGCCCAGCACGGCTACAACGTCATCAACGCCGCCTTCCCGGTGATCCTCTCGGACGGAACCGTCCTGTGGGAGGACGGCATGGACGCGGGTGTGAAGGTGTCGACGCCGGCGGAGATGTGTGAGGCCAAGGCGAACGGTGCCACGCTCCTGATGTCCATCGGCGGTGCGGCCGCGGGCATCGACCTGTCGTCGAGCAAGGTCGCCGACCGCTTCGTGGAGACGGTCGTCCCGATCCTCAAGAAGTACAACTTCGACGGGATCGACATCGACATCGAGACCGGTCTGTCGGGCAGCGGGAACATCAACACGCTGTCCGCCTCCCAGTCCAACCTGATCCGCATCATCGACGGCGTGCTTGCCAAGATGCCGGCGGGCTTCGGCCTGACGATGGCGCCCGAGACCGCGTACGTCACCGGCGGCAGCGTCACCTACGGGTCCATCTGGGGCGCGTACCTGCCGATCGTGAAGAAGTACGTGGACAACGGCCGGCTGTGGTGGCTCAACATGCAGTACTACAACGGCAGCATGTACGGCTGCTCGGGCGACTCGTACCAGGCCGGCACCGTGGAGGGCTTCGCCGCTCAGACCACCTGCCTCAACAACGGCCTGACCATCCAGGGCACCACGATCAAGGTGCCGTACGACAAGCAGGTGCCGGGCCTGCCGGCCCAGCCGGGCGCGGGCGGCGGTTACATGGCGCCCAGCCAGGTCAGCCAGGCGTGGAACACGTTCAACGGCTCGCTCAAGGGCCTCATGACGTGGTCCCTCAACTGGGACGGCTCGAAGGGCTGGTCCTTCGGCAACAACGTCAAGTCCCTGCAGAACCGCTGAGGACCTTCACCCGGACCGGGCCGTACGGGGCCGGATCAGGGAGCGGGGTGTGGCACGCCGCAGTTGCGCGTGCCACACCCCGCGAGCCCAGCATGAACCGGACGCGCGGCCCCGGGCCTGATGCGTCCGGTCCACCGAGGCCGGACGCGTCAACTCACGTATGCCCAGCAGAACGGGGCAGCCGAGTCACCCCCGAGGCTCTCCTCCTCGTCCGAGCCCGTTCCTCGGACCGCTCATGAACCTCCGAGGCTTCGAGGACGACCCCGGGGCTCAGCTCCTGCATCGACGCGACGACCTGGTCGAGCAGCGTGTGCCCGCCGGCCTCAGGGTGCCGGAGCGGGTGGTGGCCTTCCGGTACGACGTCCTGCGCGTGGTGCCGGAGGAAGTCCACGGCGTGCTCACCGCGCGCCGAGGAAGCCGCAGCCGATCGCATGGTGGTGCGAATCGGGGATAGGTGGTGGCGGGCGTGATCCGGTCGGCTTGGAGGTGCTGGAAGCGCCGGGAGAAGAGAGGGATGTCCCTCCAGTCGCTCGGTCCGATGGCGAGGCTGAGCGGCAGAACATCCTGCTCGGGTACGTATGGGGCGGTCCAGCCGTACTGCTGCTCGTCGGTGGCGGTCAACGCGATGGAGATCGACGGGTCGGTTCCTTCCGCCGTGACCGTCACATCGTAGGTCGCTGTACCTTCGGATCCCGGTGAGAGGGGGAGCTGGTGCTGAGGAGACGCTATGACCAGCGCGTGCTGGTACTCGTCGAGGTACGCGGGGAGCAACGCGACTGGGACGAGGCGGAGCGGGTATTCGACCAGCGGGGCTGGCCGGTCGTGGCTGCGTTCGTCCGTGGTGAGGGCGCGTCGCGGGGTGTGCTGCGTGAGGCCCCCTTGGCACGGTTGTACTCCGTCGAGGTGCGGTTCTTCGGAGCCCGCAACCGGCGCACCGAGCTGGCGGCAGGCTGGCGGGTGGAGCAACTGGCACGGGCGGTCGGTCTGGAGATGTACGCCCGGCGCTGCGAACTGGTTGACCGGGACCGGGAGCAGCTGACCGGCTGGCGGGTGCATACGGTTGATCACAGACCACCCCGCGCACCCGCCCCGGGGCCCCTGACACGCATGGCGAGACTGCGCCGAGCGGTCGGAGTGTCACGCGCGCGCATCTCGGAGAGGCGCGGCTACCACGACACCGGAATGGTGGTCACGGGTACGGCATCGGAAGCCCGTCGGCTCTCCCGAATGAACCTGCCCGGAGGTTCCGCTCCCGGGGCTGCCGTCGACGTACGGCCGTTCTACGGCCGGGAGCGGAGCCATATCGTTCCGCGTCGAGAGGAGGACGGGTGGCAACGTACGTTCCGCATAGTGGCCTGGCTGCTCGTGACGGTCTTCTGCGCGGTGGTCGCCCGGCAGCACAGCGGTGTGGGGGTATGGGTATGGGCCGGCATCGCGGTGCTGTGCTTCGTAGGGGCAGCCCGGGTTGCCTACGGCCTGTTCGCGGTCGGCGGTCGTGTGGGGAGTCTCCTCGTGTGCGGTGTGACGGCGGTGTTCTTCCTCGCCCTCTCCTCCGGCATGGGTACGGAGGACGGCAGAGCCTGGACTCCGGCGCAGATGCTGTCGGTCTTCGCCGTGACGGCGACGGTGGGAGGGATTTGGCTGCTCGTCCGCCAGTGGACGTGGGGCGAATGGTTCGCCTGGGCGGCGCCGCTCGTCTTCGCGGTTGTCGTGTCATGCGTGGTGGCCTCCGGATCGGTGCTGCACGCGCTGTACGCGGACGGTCTCGGCGTGACACCCGAGGTCCTTGACGTCCCCGGGATCTGGCAGGCCACATCGGCGGTGAAGCTATTGAGCCTGCTCAGCTACGCCCTGCTCGTCCCGGCTCTCTGGGGCATCGCGAAACACGTGCACGCACCGTTCGTCAGCCCTGTCGAGCGGCTGGGAGTTCCGTTGTACGTGTGCGTCCAGCTGGCCGTGGTGGCCGTGTGCGGGTTGGGAGCGCTGGACTCGGCTCAGGAGGCGGTGGACGACTTCCGTACGGCCGCGGTCCGGAAGACGGCGCCACCGTCGTACTTCGGGGTGGCACCGGAGTGGATGTGCGTCGAGCCGACGGTTCCCGCGGCGAAACTCGGCAGCCGGGGTGGTGTTCTGAAGCCCGGGCATCCGTACCTGTCGTTCGGGGAGGCCGGAGGAACGGTATCGCTCTGGGACGCGTCGGCGGGCGGGCCGCTACAGATGCCCGCCGAGCAGATACGCCTCGTTCCTGCGGCCGACGGCCGGGTCCGGTGCACCTTCTCGTACGGAACTCTGCCGATGGACGGCTGACCTCTGTCAGCCCTGGTGACCCCCGTCGGGTTCGGAGAATGACATCTGGTCCCCAAGAGGTGCGGGCTTCGTCGTCCGGTTCCCACCTGGGGGGCGCATTTCCTGCAAGCCCCAGCAGGTCGACCACCCAGCGCAGGCAGGCGTCGCTTCCGCCACACCGGAACTGGCTATCGAGTTCCACCACCGGGCAGTCCAGCCAGCCAGCCAGCCAGCCAGCCAGCCGGTCGATCGGTCGGGAAAGGTCTGATCGCGCACCCCAATGCGTGCGAGGTTCCCCCGCAGGTCGCCGGGCCCTTTCGCCGGTGCGAGCATGGGATCGGGCGTCCACGATCAGCTGCCCGCCCGGTGAGGCCGGTCCACGCCTGGTGACCGGGAGAGGAGCAGCCCTCGTGGCCGACCATCCGATGCAGGGACCGGGCGGGGGGCCGCGCGTGTCCGAGGACGTGGCGTTCGCGCGCCGGATGCGCAAGGACTTCCAGCGCATCGAGATGGAGTACGCGTTCGCCGTCGACGAGGTGCTGACCAAGGTGTCGATCCTGCGCAGGGAATTCCTGCACCTGCACCGGTACAACCCGATCGAGCACGTCGGCTCCCGGGTCAAGTCCACCGGGAGCATCCTGCGGAAGGTGGCACGCCTCAACCTCGCTCCCACGCCTGAGGCGATCCGGGCCAATATCCTGGACATCGCCGGAGTGCGGATCACGTGCAGCTTCATCGCCGACACGTACCAGGTCCTGGAGGCGCTCATCTCGCAGGACGATGTGCGGGTGCTCCAGGTCAAGGACTACATCGCCGCCCCGAAGCCCAACGGGTACAAGAGTCTGCACGCGCTCATCGAGATTCCGGTGTTCCTCAGCACGGGCCCGGTCCCCGTGACCGTGGAGGTGCAGATCCGGACGATCGCCATGGACTTCTGGGCCAGCCTGGAGCACAAGATCTATTACAAGTACGAGGGCCAGGTGCCGCCCGGCCTCGTCGCCAGCCTGACCGAGGCCGCGCACCTTGCCGAGCAGCTCGACCATCGGATGGAGGAGCTGCACACGGAGGTGCGCGGGGGTGAGCGTTTCGAGGATGCCGCGCCGGACGTGGAGGAGCAGTTGCTGATGCGGCTGTGGGAGAGCGCCCGCTCGGGCGACGCGCCCGAGGGGCCGTCGGCGGGCTGACGTCCGCAGGCGAGAAGCGATCACCACATCCGACGGCGCGAAACGAACACCACATCCTTCCTGCTGAGGCGACCCGTGAGGTCCGACGCCTCCGTTCTGCGCCCGCGAGGTCGGGACCGGGGCCGCGCCCGGGCGCGACCTCAGCCACGGCACGGGCGAGGCCGGCAACCGTGGCGGTCGGTACGACGTGGGCCGTGCCCGGGATCGCGCGGATGTCGCTTCCCGTCCGGCAGCAACGGCTCGATCCGCCCCTCGGCTCATCCGGCACCCTCCACGGAGGACCGTTTCCCTTCCCCCCCACCGTGACTCGTCCAACGAGTCGTCCAGGAAGGGGATATGGCTACGACCCGTGCTCAGGAACCCGCAGCCGAGGGCCCGGAAACCGGGGTGCGGTCGGCTGAGCCGGGGTGATAGGTAAGCGAGGTGACAGAGAGCCTTGAGTATTCCGACCTGCTGCAACTGATCGACGAACGGTCGGCCGCGTTCCGGGACGCGGTCGCCGCCGCGCCCAGCCTTGACGCGCCGGTGCCGTCCTGCCCCAGGTGGACGTTGTCCGATCTGGTGCAGCACCTGGGTACGGGCCAGCGCTGGTGGGCCGCGGTCGTCGCCGCGGGCCCGGCGGAGGCTCCGCCGGCCAAGGATGCCGCGGAGGCGCCGCGCGAGCTCGACGCGCTGCTCGCCTGGTACGCCGAATCCAACGAGCTGCTGCTGAGTGCGTTGCGCGAGGCCGGCCCGGAGCGTGCGTGCTGGACGTGGTGGCGCGCCGGTGTGTCGCCGTCGAATGCCCGGGGCGTCGCCCGGCGCCGGGTGCACGAGGTGCTGGTGCACACCTACGACGCCCAGCTCGCCGCAGGCGCTGTGCAGCCGATGCCGGCGCACGTCGCGCTCGACGGTGTGGCCGAGTTCCTCGACACCTGCAACTCCACCCCGGCTGCCTGGCCGTACGAGGCCGCCACCGTCCGCTACCACGCCACCGAGGGCCGCTCCTGGCTTCTCGCGCTGGACGGCACCGGAGCCTGGCCCGCACCTCTCCCGGACGACGCCGCACCCGCGACCGTTTCGGCCACGGGCACGGCCGAGCAGCTGCTGCTCTTCGTCTGGGGCCGCCTCACGATGAGCGACCTGAAGATCGAGGGCGACCGGCAGGTGTTCGAGCGGCTGATCGCCTGGGAGCCCGAGGAGTAGCGGTCAGTGCCGTCGGCGGACGGGAGTGCCGCAGGGGCGCGGGTGCCCCGGCGGAGAAGAGGAACGGGGCTCGGCAAGCCTGGGGCGCGACGCTCCGCGAGCACCGGGAGTCCTGCGGCGTACAGCCGCGTCCCGGGACTCAGGCGGTGCACGCGGTCGCGGCGGGCCGCCGGCCCGCTGTGAACGCGGCCGGCGGGACACCCATGAAGCGGCGGAACTCGGCCGTCATGTGGGACTGGTCGTAGTAGCCGGCCGTCGCGGCGATGTCCGCCCATCGGCCCGCGTCGGCCGCGAGTACGGTGCGCACGCGGTCGATGCGGGCGAAGTGCTTGGGGGACAAGCCGGTGGCGTCGGTGAACAGGGCATGCAGGCGGCGCTCACTGACGTGCAACCGGGCCGCGGTCGCGGTGACCGTGGTGCCGGTCAGCAGGCGCGCCGCCTCTTCGAGCCGGTCCGACGGCTCGGGACGGTCGGCCAGTGCCTTTTCGAGCGCGGCCACCGGGTCGGCGGCGAGCCGGCCGATGTCCAGGCCCGGCAGTTCACGCAGCGGCAGGACACCGTCGGCGAGACCGTTCAGTGAACGTCCGAGCAGGGTCCCGGCCCGCCCCGGCCGCATGCGGACCCGCACACACGAGTGGCCGGGCGCGGCGACGTGATAAGCGGCCCGGGTGCGGGGTCCCATGACCACCAGCTCGCGCCTGTCGGTACGCAGGAGAAGCGTGGTGGCGTGATCGGGCACATCGACCGCCGCCGAAGTACCCGCGGTGGCGACATCGATCCCGGCCACCCACCGCACAAGGGCAGGAGGCACGAAGAGGGAATTCACGCGGCCCACGATAGTGCCGAAACTTCCTATCAGGAGGTACGGGAGCGAGGTCATCGTGGAGACATGATCCTTGTTACGGGTGCCACCGGCACCATCGGTAGTCACGTCGTCCGCCTGCTCACCGAGCGGGGCCTGCCCTTCCGGGCGATGTCCCGACGCGAGCGGGCCGGCTGGGTGCGGGCCGACTTCGACGACCCGGCGTCGCTGGCGCGCGCAGTGGCCGACGTCGACACCGTCTTCCTCCTGACCGTGCCCCCCGCCCCGACGGCGGACCACGACATCGCCCTGGTCGCGGCCGCGCGGGCGGCAGGCGTCCGTAAGATCGTCAAGCTGTCCGCCATCGGCAGCGGCGAGCGGTTCGACGGGAAGACCGTCGGAGCGTGGCACTTGGCCGCGGAGGAGGCGATCGAGGCCAGCGGGCTCGTGTGGACGATGCTTCGCCCGCCGAGCTTCGCCTCGAACTTCTTGTGGTTCCGGGCGCTGATCCAAGCCGGACAGCCGATCCCGAACCTGGCCGGCGACTCCCGGCAGGCCATCGTCGACCCGAGGGACGTGGCCGCTTTCGCGGTAGCCGCCATGACCGGCCATGCGCACGACGGGCAGCGGTACGACCTGACCGGGCCGGAGCTGCTGACGTTCGCGGAGCAGGCGGCGATCCTGGAGGGTGTGCTGGAACGGCCGGTCAGGATCACGGACACGCATGCGTCCGACCGGTTGCCGGCCGGGGTGAGCACGGGCATCGGCTGGGCGCGGGCCGGCGGTGCGGCCTACGTCACCGACCATGTCCCGCAGGTGCTCGGCCGGCCGGCGGGGACGTTCGAGCGGTGGGCACGCGATCACCGGGAGGCGTTCGAGGCAATGCCGTGACCCACTGCCGCCGCCGGGCTCTCGTGGCGCGCCGGTGTGCGCCGACCCGCGTCACGTGCCGATGCGGCGCAGGGCCAGGAGGGTGGCGTCGTCGGTGCGGTGGGGGCCGTCCAGCCGGGCCACGAGCCGTTCGATGTAGTCCTGGAGTCCGGCGTGGCCGGCGCCGGGAGCGGCTTCCTCGAAGCAGCGTTCCGTTGCTTCGAGGAAGCGTCGGGTGTCCTGGTCCGGATCGCTCGGCCGGCGTTCGGTGAGGCCGTCCGAGTACATCAGGACGATGTCGCCGACCTCCAGCGGTGTGTTGGTGGCCGTGTAGTCGGTGCCGGGCAGGACACCCAGCGAGAGGCCGGGGCCGTCGTCGGGTGTCGGCAGCTGGGTGGCGCGGCCGTCGCGTACCAGGACGGGGCGCGGGTGCCCGGCGCAGGTCCAGCGGAGCAGTGCGCGTTCGGGGTGGTAGCGGGCGATGATCGCGGTGGCGGTGGACTCGCTGCCGTCGGCGCAGGCCACCTCGTTGAGCCAGTGCGTCAGCCGTTCGACGGGTTCCTCCGTGTACGCCAGGCCGCCCAGCGCGTACCTCATCTTGGCCATCAGGGTGACCGCTTCCAGTCCGTGTCCGCGGGCGTCGCCCAGCGCGATCAGGAGGCGGCCGTCGGGAAGTTTGCGGGCCTTGTACCAGTCCCCGCCGACTCCGGCCCCGCGGGCGTCGGGGCGGTAGACGGCCGCTGCTTCGAGGCCGTAGGCGTCCAGCTCGTCCTGGAAGTGGGGCAGCACCGCTTCGCGCAGGGTGTCGGCGACTGCCGCCACGGCGTCGGCGCGCTCGTGCTCGCGATGCGCCTCGAGAGCGGAGCGCTGTGCCGCCTCGCGCCGCCGCCGGTCCGTGGTGACGTCGATGAGGACGGCCCGCAAGGCCCACACCAGGCTGCCGGGAGCGACGCGTACGGGCTCGGCGACCATGCGGAACACACGGTTGCCGCGGCCGCGCAGGCGCAGTTCGCACTCGGCGGTGCGCTTGCGCAGGATGACGTCGTACAGCGTCTGGTAGAGGGCGGGCAGGCTGTCCGGCATCGCCGCGGCGGCCAGGTCGAAGAGGCCGGGCAGGGCGGCGTCGTCGGCCAGGCCGAGCATGTGGCGAAAGCCCCGGGAGGGCTCGACGCCGTCGTCGCTGAGATTCCACTCCGCCCAGCACGTGCGGACCAGCTGCTGGGCGGCGGCCGCCATGCGGAGCCGGTTGCCGCGTTCCCAGGTCAGCAGGAAGTGGTCACCGCAGAGGGCGACACGGACCTCGTCGTTGATCCGTACCGGTCCCGCGTCCGTGCACACCAGCCACTGCACCGTTTCGGGCCCCTGTGGAGTACCCAGGCGGAGGGTGTCGGCGAGCATGCGGGGGACCGCCGTACGGGCCAGGCCGGGGAAGCGTTCGAGCAGCAGGGCCGGCGAGGTCCATGGAGGAGCGGAGCCCTGGGGGAACCGGGAGACCGCGTCGGCGCGGGCCAAGGGGTTGTGGCTCAGGTAGCGGGCGTCCCGAAGCTCGCCGTCCTCGCCGAGGACGGGGCTCAGCAGCAGGGCCGGTACGGGGAGGGCGTCGAGAACTTCCTGGCCGGAGGGCGGGAGCGGGGCGGGCGGCGCGGCCGGATGTGCGGCGGCGGGGGAATCGGTCCGGTCGCGGTTGGCGAGGGCCGTGACCCGGCGCCGTTGGGACTCCAACAGCTCCTGGATCGCCTGTAGTTCCAGGCGGGAGCGCACGCTGCCCGGAGGAGAGGGGTCGTCCATGCGCAAAGGGGCCCTTCTCGGAACGGGGATACCGACGGTGCCGGGAACAGCATCGAGCCCAGCGGCGGGGCCCGCCAGCCGGTGTGGGCCGGGTGGCGGTCACGCCCGGGTCGCGGCGCCGGGCGGGCGCTGCCGGCAGGCCGGCCCTTCACCGGGGTCCGGTGCGGGTGGGGGAGGAGGCTGCGGGCCGGAGGGCCTGCCTTTCCGGCCTCGGACGGGAAACGGCGAGGGCGGGGTCATCGGCTTCGTGCTCTCCGGCTCCGTCCACGAGCCGATCGCCACGGGCCGCCCGTCCGCGTTCACGCGTCGCTGCGTATCGGCGCGGGCGCCGCACCCGGCTCCGGATCGCGCAGGCTCGCCGAACCTCAGGGACTTCTCTGCGGAGCCGCGACGGCGGCGCTCCTGCCGAAGGCGTACATGGCGAGGGCGCCGGCCAGCGGACCGGGTGCCAGGAGGAGGAAGGCGTATCGCCAGCCGATGGCCTCGGCCAGCAGCGGGGTGAGCTGGATGGTGACCACGGTCAGGGCGAATCCGATGGCGGTCTGGGCGGTGAGGGCCGTTCCGATGTAGCGGTGGTCGGCGACCTCGCTCAGGGAGGTCGAGAACACGCCCGAGTCCGCGATCACTGCCGCACCCCACAGCGCGCAGAAGGCGAACAGGAGCAGCGAGGAGGCATGGAAGAAGAACGGGGAGACCAGGCAGCACAGGCCGCTGAGAAGCAGAGCCGCCATGGCGGCGGGTGGGCGGCCGAAGCGGTCGGCGCCCCAGCCGCCGAGCAGGCAACCCGCGGCTCCGCCGATTCCCATGGTGAGGAACACCGTGATCTCCACCGAGCCGGGAAGCTCCTGGGAGGCGGAGGTCGCCAGGAGGTAGGTCGGGATCCATGTCCACAGGGCGTAGAGCTCCCACATGTGCCCGAAGTATCCGAGGTTCGCCAGTCGTGGCCCGCGTTCCGTGAACATGTTCAGCGCGTACCTGGGATTGCGGGCAGGTGCCGACTTCGCTGCGTAGGGGCCGGGGCGGACCAGGAGCAGCGCGATGAGGGAACCCACGAAACCGGCTGCCGCGGCGGCGAGCAGCACATGGCGCCAGCGCAGCGATCCCACCCCGGCGATCAGATGGGGGAGCGTGGAGCCCAGGGTGAGGGCGGCGATGAGGACGCCCATGGTCCTGCCCCGTCCGGCACTCCCGGCCCACGAGACCATGAGTTTCATGCCGGTGGGGTAGACCCCGGCGAGGAACATTCCGGTCATGAAGCGCAGCGGGACGGCGACGGCCAGCTGGTCGGCGAGCAGGGCCAGCACTACGGTGCAGGCGGCTGCTGCCGCGGCACTGGCGGCGAGCAGACGCTGAGGCGGAATGCGGTCGGCCAGATTGAGGGTCGCCGATGCGACGGCCCCGGCGACGAATCCGATCTGCACGGAGGCCGTCAGCCACACCGCACCGCCGGCCGTGAGTCCCCAGTCGTGCCGGAGGCTGGGCACCACCGCCGACATGGAGAACCACACAGCGAGGCCGAGCACCTGCACCGCGGCGATCGCACCGCGTTGCCCACCGATGTTCACGAATAGTCCCTCATGAGTCGACGCCTTGCTCCGCCGGGAGGCGCACGCCGTGGCGGAAGGCCGACCCTATGCCCTCGGACCGGTGCGTACGGGAAGCAGCCGGGCTGTCCGGGCAGGTGATGCCGTCGGCTCGGGACACCGGTCCGGGCCGGGACGGCGCCGAGCCGCAGCGCGCCGGTGAGCGCCTTGGTGACGGCCGCGGTCCACGTGCTCCTCGGGGAGGCTGGGGCGCGGTGCGCGGCAGCGGCGGTGCCGCTGACGTCATGTGGTCCCCGGGGGCGCGGGACTCGGTGCCCGACTCGTCGCCCTTGCCGGAAGCCCTGTACCAAGTAGCTCTGAAATCAGTGTAGTTGGAGGTATCGGGAGGTGAGCGGAGGCGGCCCCGGCTCACCCGGCCGGGGGGTGGGCACGAGGGGCCGTATCCGGGATGATGAGGGAGCCGGCTGCGCCGATCGTCCAGGAGAGTGGCTGCTGATGAGAGCCTGCGTCGTCGGAGCGGGACCCGGGGGAATCGTCACCGCCAAGGTGCTGCTGGAGAACGGCTTCGACGTCACGGTCTTCGACAAGTACCAGCAGGTGGGTGGGATCTGGTCAGCGGAAGGCTGCTACGACGGGCTGGCCAGTCAGTCCGCGCTTCGCATCTTCGAGTTCGCTGATCTGCCCAACAGCCTCCACTTCGCGGGGGCGGTGGACACGCAACGGTACCTGGAGGACTACGCCAGGACCTTTGGCGTGCTGGACCGCGTCCGGCCCGGCACCGAGGTGATCTCCATCCGGCCCGTGGACGGTCCCGGGCGGACGGGCTCCTCCGGCTGGTTGATCGGCTCCCGGCCGGCCGGGGACGAGTCGGCGGAGGTCCACCGCGAAGCATTCGACTACGTGGTGGTCGCCAGCGGGGCCCACCACCACGCCCGGGTACCCGAGCTGCCCGGGCGGGAGTCGTTCCACGGGACTGTGCTGCACTCCAACGAGGTGCGGGCCGGGACGTTCACCGGCCGGCGCGTGGTCGTCGTGGGTGGCGGCAAGTCCGCGTTGGACCTGGTCACCAGGGCCGCACGTGAGGCGGCCTCGGCCACGATCGTGCAGCGCAAGGTGAACTGGATGATTCCCGAGCGGCTTCTGCTCGGGCTGGTCGGCTACAAGTGGATCCTGTTCACCCGGCTCGGCGAGGCGCTCCTGCCCCGCTACCACGACCCGGCCTGCATCCGTCCGATCGACCGCATCGACGAGCGGGTGAAGCGGGCTCTGTGGTGGCTCATCACGCGCGACATGCTCCTGTCGGCCGGGCTGTACCGGCTGCCGAAGCGGCTGCGGCCCACTCATGCGCTTCCCTTCCACCTGGTTCACGCGGGAGTGATGCCACGCGGCTACACGCGGGCCCTCCGCCGTGGCTCGATCGCCCCCAGGATCAGCGCCGTCGCGGCATACACCGGCCAGGGACTGCTCCTGGCGACCGGCGAGGAACTGCCCGCGGACGTCATCGTGTTCGCCACCGGGCACCACAAAGTGTTCCCGTTCCTGGACCCGGGCGTGGGCGTGGGCGTGCACGATTCCGCGGGCCGGCTGAGGCTCTACCGGGGCATCGTTCCTCCCGGCGCCGACCGGCTGGCGTTCGTCGGATTCCGGCAGGTCTTCAACAACATCATGGGCATGGAACTCACCGCACACTGGCTGACCCGGCACTTCCGTGCCACGCTGCGCACCACCCCGGGCGAGCAGGAGATGTGCGAGGCCATCGACGCCCGACTGGCCTGGCAGGAACGGGTCCTGCCGGGCTCCGGCGGCTACGACTTCGGTCCCTACGACATCCATTGCGCGGACGAACTCCTGCACGACATGGGCCTGCGGTCGCGCGGCGCCCGCAACCTGCCGGCCGAGTACCTGCTCCCCGGAGCGATCGCACGGCGCTACGCGGGCCTGTCGCGCCGGCGCTCGCATGCGACGGAGTGAAAGGGAGCGGCACGCAGACCGGTTCGGCGGATCCGGTGCGGACACGCGGAACCCGGCCCTTGAGCAGCGGTGCGCCCGGGCTTGTGCGGCCCGGGGCGAGGGAACAGGTTCCGACCGGTCCTGCCGCCTGCTCCCTCGCCCGCGGACCCTGCACCGTACAACCGCGCCCGGGAATGCTGTCGTACCCTCGGACGGTCAGCCCGTGCTGCACGACACCGTCGGCCAGGTCCAGGATCCGTTGGTCTGAATCGTCACCCCCCAGGTGTTCCCACTGCCGTTGGGCCTCGCGGTCAGGACCTGGGCGCTGGGATAGGCGGTGCTGACGTTCCAGGTGGAGAGGATCTTCTCGGGGGCCGGGACGTTCATGGTGACGGTCCAGTCGGCGGCGCCGGTGACGGAGACGTTGAGGTTGTAGCGGTCGCTCCACTGCTGCCCGGCGGAGAGCGTCGCGGTGCAGCCGCCGGTACCGCCGCCACCGGTCCCGCCTCCGCCGGCGCTGCCGTCGGGAGCGACGGCCCGGCCGGTCTGCGGCGAGATCATGCCTGAGCACAGACCGCGGGATGCGAGTGACTGAGCGATACGCGGGATCGCGGCGAGGGTGTTGGCCGGCCACTCGTGCATCAGGATGACCTGACCGTTGGTGAGCCGTCCCACGGCCTGCACGATCGCGTCGCTGCCGGCACCGTTCCAGTCCTGCGAGTCGACGTCCCAGATCACCTCCGTCAGTCCGTACTTGGCCTCGACGGCCTTGAGGGTGGAGTTGGTCTCGCCGTACGGCGGCCTGAACAGCTTCGGCGTTCCCCCGCCCGCGTCGGCGATGGCCTGCTGGGTCCGGGAGACCTCGGAGTCGATCTCGGCCTGGCTCTTCTGGATGAGATGGGGGTGGGTGTAGCTGTGATTGCCGACCCACATCCCGGCATTGACCTGGGCCCGCACCTGGCTCGGGGCGGAGGCGGCGTACTGGCCCTCGTTGAACATGGTGGCCCGCAGGCCGTTCTGCCGGAGAGCGTTGAGCAGGGCGGGCGTGTGGTCGTTGGACGGGCCGTCGTCGAAGGTGAGGCCCACGTAGCCGTTGCAGGCGGCGGCCTGTGCGGGAGCGGCGGCCGTGGCGGTCAGGCCCAGGGAGGCCGTCGCGGCGAGAGCGAGGCCGGCGGCCAGGGCGGCCGGGCGACGGCGGGGGAACAGACGCATGGAGTCCTCCTGGTGGCGGAGGTCCGGCCGCGCCGGGGGAGCGCGGCCGGACGCGTGGTGAAGGTGAGGGTTGCTGCGGATCCGGTGGGATCAGCTGGCGTTGCAGGTGACTGTGGGCCAGGTCCAGGAGCCGTTGGTCTGGATGGTCGCCCCCCAGCTGTTGCCGCTGCCGTTGGACTTGGCCACCAGGGTCTGGCTGTCCGGGTAGCTCGTGCTCACGTTCCAGGTGGACAGCACCTTCTCGGGCGAGGGCACCTTCATGGTGACGGTCCAGTTGGCGGCGCCGGAGACCGAGACGTTGAGGTTGTAGCGATCGCTCCACTTGTCTCCCGCGGAGAGCGTCGCGGTGCAGCCTCCGGAGCCGCCACCTGTTCCGCCGCCGCCCGTGCCGCCGCCGGAACCGCCCTCGCTCACGGTGATGCTGGAGTTGCCGCTGCTCTGGTAGCCCTCGGTCGCCATGATCATGTAGTTGAAGGAGCCCATGCTCATGCCGTGGCTCGACCAGGCGTCGAAGTGGTTGCCCGTGGTGATGGTGCCGCCCGTCCGCTTCGACTGGCGGACGCTCCAGTACTGCTTGAAGGTCTTGGTGCCCTCGATCGAGGGCTGGTTCACCCGGGTCGTCTCGTAGATGTCGTAGGTGCCCCCGTCGCTGGTCACCGTCCCCTTGAAGGTTCCGGTGGGGCGGTACGTGCCGAAGTTCTCGACGACGTAGTACTCGACCAGCGGGCTGGTGGTCCAGCCGTAGAGTGCGAGGTAGGCGTTGCCCGACGGGTTGAAACTGCCGGAGTAGTTCACGGACTTGCGTCCGCCCGTGCTCCAGCCCTTGCCGCCGACGAAGTTGCCGACGTTGCTCCACTGGTAGCCGTAGGTGCCGCCCGAGCCCAGTGTCATCGACACCGAGCCGCCGCCGTCGCTCCAGTGCGAGTAGTAGTAACCGTTGTTGGTGCCCGTCTGGTTCGAGTTGATGACGGTGTCGGCGCTGGCGGCGTTGGGCAGCAGCAGCACGGCGACCGCCGCCAGGGCGATCGCCCAGGAGCTTCTCAGCAGGGTCATGAAGCGGCCTGGTCTGCGTCTGCGAGGCGATGGCACGGGTGCGCTCATGTCGGTGTCCTCCAGAGGATGGGATGGCGGAGCGATACCGGACGGCCTCCTGCCTCCTTTCCCCAACACAGCGGATCTGTCGCGTGGTTGGGCTCATTCGGCAGTCGGCGGACGATGTCCGGCCCGATCACGGAGTCTTGGTCTGCCCCTGACAGCTGTCAATAGTTTCGGCAAGTGTTGCGAAACCTTCGGTCTCATCGGGGAGGGGGTGTGAGTGATGTATGCGCAGTTCATGAGGCAAGTCGAATGGATGGAACGTGTTGCTTGTTGTCGGTGGTGGGATGAGTGATCCATTGTGAGTCATGGCTTGCTTCGAAACTTTCGAACTCGCTCGACCGGTGTGCCGCTCCGGCGGGAAGGTCGGTGCACTGGCCGCAGCGCAGAGTTATTTGACCGATCGTTCCAGATGGGTCTAGGGTCCTCGATGTGGCCAGGACCAAGGAATTCGACCCGGACGCCGCGCTGCAGTCGGCCCTCGAGCTGTTCTGGCGGCGCGGCTACGAGGCGACGTCGGTGGCGGACCTCGTCGAGCATCTCGGTATCGGGCGCGCCAGTATCTACGCGACCTTCGGCGGCAAGAACGAGCTGTATCTGAAGGCGATGGACCGGTACGCCGAGATGCGTGACCCGCTC
This sequence comes from Streptomyces sp. NPDC091416, assembly GCF_044756845.1. Lineage (NCBI taxonomy): Bacteria > Bacillati > Actinomycetota > Actinomycetes > Kitasatosporales > Streptomycetaceae > Streptomyces > Streptomyces sp. NPDC091416. The sequence goes on along the minus strand of NZ_JBIVTU010000013.1, from coordinate 50,189 downwards.
CTTCTGGCCGAGCTGTCCCAGCCCGGCCCCGCCCTTCCCGCGGTGCGGGCGGTGGTGCGCCGCTTCGCCGAGGAGGCGGCCGCGCCGCAGGAGCGGCTGAACGGCTGCTTCGTCACCAATACGGCGGCCGAGCTTGCCCCGCACGACCCCGCGGCGGCCCGCCGGGTCGAGATCAGCTGGGAGCGTCTGGAGGTGCCGCTGCACTCCGCGCTCGTGCGGGCGCAGGCCCAGGGTGAGCTCTCCGGGGACCGTGATCCGCGTGCGCTGGCCCGCATGCTGCTCGTTCTGCTGCAGGGCATCCGGGTCGTGGGCAAGGCGTCGAACGATCCGGCCCGGGTGCGGGACGCGGCCGAGCAGGCGCTGACGTTGCTGGACTGAATCACGTTCGACGGAGTCCGCGGGTGCGGCCCGGGTGTGTCACCGGGGGCCTTCGTGGTCCCTTGTGCGCCTTGCGCGTGGTCAAATAATGGAACGCTCGGTCAAATATCAGGGGGAGACATGACCGCCGCGAGCGCCGCCATGCGGTACCGGTACGCCTTCGCGCTTCTCGGCGTCGTCCAGACCGCGTTGATCTTCACGCTCGCCGCGATCGCCGTTCCGCTGCCCCGCATCGGGACCGAACTGAGCCTGGAACGCGCCGACTTGATTCTGCTCAGCGCTGCTTACGGGCTGACCTTCGCCGGGCTGGTGCTCCTCGGCGGACGCCTGGCCGACCGCTACGGCGGGCGGCGCACCCTCACCGCGGGCCTGGTGCTCTTCGCGGTCTCCTCGGCCGCCGCCCCACTCGCCCCCGGTATCGGGGCCCTGCTCGCGGCGCGCTTCGCCCAGGGCGCGGGCGCGGCACTCGTCGCACCGGCCGCCATGGCCGTGCTGCGCGCCGTCTTCCCCTTCCCGCCCGACTACGGCAAGGCGATGGCGACCTGGGGCGGCCTCTCCGTTCTCGGCGCGACCGCCGGCAATCTGTTCTCCGGGGTCATCTCGGCGCTGCTTTCCTGGCGTTGGACCTTCGCCCTGCCGCTCGTGGTGGCCCTCGCCGCCCTCGCCCTGACGCCGCGGCTGCTGCCGGACACCGCACCGAACCCGGGCAGGAGCCTCGACCTGCCGGGCGCCGTGCTCGCCACCGCCGGGATCACTCTCGTCAGTTACGGGCTCGTCGTCACCGACGCCCGGCCCTGGTCATCGGCCGGCGTGCTCGTCCCGCTGCTCGGTGGGACCGCGCTGCTGGCGGCGTTCCGGTACGCCGAAGGCAGGGCCCGCGACCCGCTGCTGCCTCCCCGCTTCCTGCTCGACCGGCGGCGGTCCCTCGCTCTCGCGGCCATCGCGTCGAGCGCCTGCGGGACGGCGATGACCTTCGTGGTCCTCTCGCTCCACCTCCAGCAGGTGCGCGGCTGGTCACAGGTGCAGACCTCGGCCGCCTTCGTACCGTTCGCCGTCGCCCTGATCGCCTCGGGCCGGGCGGCGGGACCGCTCATCGGGCGGTACGGGCCCCGCGCGGTCACGGCCGCCGGACTCGGCACGGGGGCGGCCGGGCTCATCCTCCTCGCGTGCACCGGGCTCGACGCGCACACCGGCTACACGTACGGGTTGCTGCCGGGCCTCGTGCTGCTGCCGGCCGGTACCGCGGCCTCCTTCGCCGGCGCCTCCGTCCTCGCCACCGACGGCGTACCGCAGGAGCAGACCGGGCTCGCGGGCGGCGTGCTGAACACCGCGATGGAGTGCGGCCCGACCGTTCTCCTCACCGTCCTGCTCGCGCTCGGCAACGACGCCGCCGCCCTGGCTGCGACAGGGACCGTCCTCGTCGCCGTGGGCCTCTCGAACCACCGCACCCAGTAACCAGCACCCAGTACCCAATAAAACCCTTCAACCAGGGAGTCGTCGAAATGAACCGCTTCACCGGCAGGACCGTCCTCGTCACCGGCGCGGGCTCCGGCCTGGGCCGCGCCATCGCGCTCGCCTTCGCCGCCGAAGGCGCATCCGTGGTCGCGGCGGGGCGCACCGCGGCCTCCCTGGACGAGACGGTCGGCCTCATCGAGACGGCCGGCGGCACGGCGGCCGCGGTGACCGTCGACGTCACCGACTCCGGCCGGCTCCAGAACCTCGTACGCGAGACCGTCACCCGCTTCGGCGCACTGGACATCGCGGTCAACAACGCCGGCATACTCCGCGGCGCCGTACCCGTCGGCGAGGTGAGCGAGGAGGACTGGAACGCCGTGCTGCGGACCAATGTGACCGGCGTCTGGCTGGCCATGAAGCACGAGATCGCCCATATGAAGGAGAACGGTGGCGGCACCATCGTCAACATCTCCTCCAATCTGGGCGCACACCTGAGGATCCCCAACGCCGCCGCGTACATCACCTCGAAGGCGGCGGTCTCCGCGCTGACCCGCGCCGCCGCGCTCGACCACATCCACCAGGGCATCCGCATCAACGCGGTCAGTCCCGGCGCCTCCGCCGCCCCCATGTCGCTGCGTCCCGGTGAGACCGAGGCCGACCGGGCCGAGCGGGTGAAGACGGAGAATCCGCTCGGCCGGCTCGCGGAGGCCGCGGAAGTGGCGGCCGCGGTGCTGTATCTCGCCTCGCCCGCGGCCGGCGCGGTGGTTGGCACCGACCTGGTCGTCGACAGCGGGGCCTCGGCCTGACGGGACGGGCCACCGGCGGGCGGACCGTCGCCCGCCGGCGCTCCCGGGGCGTACGTCTCCGGGAGCGCCGCGTGCCGGCGGTCCGGACGGGAAGGTGCCCGGCCTCTGCGGGTTCAGGGCCTCGCGCCGCGGCCTGCGGTGGACGGGTGCCCGCCGGAGCGGCCGGGAACGGGCATACCGAGGTCCGGTGACGCCTTGGTCCGGGTGTGGGGCGTGACTGCGCACGGCGTCTCTTTCGTCCGGAGGAAACGGCGGGTGGACGGGGCCGGATGCTGCGGCTCGGCGCACTGGACTCCGGCCCTGTACCGGTTTATCGAGGAGGAACGTAGGGGCGTGTCGTGTGGCTGTCAATCAGTCGCGCTGCTTCTGTTTTTGCTGGTGAATGACTGCCCGATGAGTCACCTCTGGGCTGGCCAGGGGGTTTAGCGGTTTAGTTTTGTGAGTCACGACATGCGAGGTGGGCGGATCGTGAACTCGCTCTTGACAGGGTCGTAACGCCCGGTGCCTCATGGTGTGGCGACGACCCGTTCGAGCCGCATCCGGCCGAAGTCGCAGTCGGCCGACGTCAGTTGTCCGGCACCGCCCCCACCCTCACGACGCCCGCGAAGCCTGCCTTCGGCGACACTCCCGCCGACGTGCGTGCGGCGCTCACCCAGCGTGCCCGCAGGGGCCGAGCGATCGTCGGACATCGTTGTCACGAGGCGCTGCCCGCCCGGTGACGTCGTCCCGCTCCGTGCTCCTTCCCGCACCCCACCCCACCCGCATGGGTATCCGAGGAGAGAAATGCGAAAGCCGAGAAGCACCCTGATCACCACGGCGGGCATGGCGTTCGCCGCCGCCCTGGGCCTGCTGGGCTCGCTCGCCGGCCCTTCCGTCGGCGCGGCCGAGGCCGCGCCCACCGGCATCCGTGTCAGTGACGGACGGGTGGTCGAGGCGAACGGGAACGCGTTCGTCATGCGCGGCATCAACCACGCCTACACCTGGTATCCGGAGCAGACGACCGCCATCGCCGACATAGCGGCCAAGGGCGCCAACACCGTCCGCGTCGTCCTCAGCAGTGGCGACCGGTGGACGAAGACCAGCGCCTCGCAGGTCTCCGCCCTCATCGGCCAGTGCAAGGCCGCCGAGGTCATCTGCGTGCTGGAGGTGCACGACACCACCGGCTACGGCGAGGACGGCGCCGCCACCACCCTGGACAAGGCCGCCGACTACTGGATCGGCGTGAAGAGCGCGCTGGCGGGCCAGGAGGACTACGTCGTCGTCAACATCGGCAACGAGCCGTACGGCAATACGAACGCCGCGGCCTGGACCGGTGCGACCAAGAGCGCGATCAGCAAGCTGCGGAACGCCGGCATCGACCACGCCCTGATGGTGGACGCCCCCAACTGGGGCCAGGACTGGTCCGGGACGATGCGGGACAACGCGGCCTCGGTCTTCGCCTCCGACCCCGACCGCAACACCGTCTTCTCGATCCACATGTACGGCGTGTACGACACCGCCGCCGAGGTGCAGGACTACCTGCACCACTTCACCGACAACAAACTGCCCATCGTCGTGGGTGAGTTCGGGGACCAGCACAGTGACGGCAATCCGGACGAGGACGCCATCATGGCGACCGCGCAGTCCCTGGGTGTGGGTTACATCGGCTGGTCCTGGAGCGGCAACGGCAGCGGCGTCGAGTACCTCGACATGGCCAACGGCTTCGACGCGAACTCCCTGACGAACTGGGGCAACCGCTTCATCAACGGCGCCAACGGCATCGCCGCCACCTCCGTGACCGCCACCGTCTACGGCGGCGGTGGCGAGCCGGGCGGCGGGGGCGGCACGGCGCCCAACGGGTACCCGTACTGCGTCCACGGCAGTTCGTCCGATCCCGATGGTGACGGGTGGGGCTGGGAGGACAACCGGTCCTGTGTCGTCCCGGGCAGCGGCGCCGACGGCGGCGGGACCGGCGGCGGCACGGCGCCCAACGGGTACCCGTACTGCGTCCACGGCAGCTCGTCCGACCCCGATGGTGACGGGTGGGGCTGGGAGGACAGCCGGTCCTGCGTCGTCCCGGGCAGCGGCGCCGACGGCGGCGGGACCGGGGGCGGTACGGCGCCCAACGGGTACCCGTACTGCGTCCACGGCAGCTCGTCCGACCCCGATGGTGACGGGTGGGGCTGGGAGGACAACCGGTCCTGCGTCGTCCCGGGCAGTGGCGCCGACAGCTGACAGCGCGCGTGCGGGGGGCTCCCTCCCCCGTTCCCGTGCGCCGGGGCGGGCGGACGGTCTCTCGCGCGGATCCGGTAGCCGGTCGTCGGGCCGGCAGAACGGCCCGCCCGCTCAAGAATCCTGAGAGCGGAGCGCAGTGGCAGCCCGAACTCCCTTGAGACGGGCTGCCACTGAGCATCGGGGGCGAGGCGCCGGGCGGCGTCCGCGCGGTGTCGAGCCCGAGGACGGCTCAGCCGCGGACCGTCGCCAGTACCTCGTCCCGCACGGCATGCATCAGCGGCTCGCTCACCGCTTCCACATTGAGCCGCAGCAGCGGTTCCGTGTTGGACGGCCGGAGGTTGAACCACCAGTCCGGACCGCTGACCGTCATCCCGTCCAGGTCGTCGACCGTCGTGTCCGGGCGGGCCGCCCAGGCCGCGCGTACGGCGGCGGTGCGACCGGCCGGGTCGGTGACGGTGGAGTTGATCTCGCCGGACGCCGCGTAGCGCTCGAAGCGGCCGGTCAGCGCGGACAGCGGGCCGTCCTGGGTGCCGAGGGCGGCGAGGACGTGGAGGGCGGCCAGCATGCCGGTGTCCGCGTTCCAGAAGTCGCGGAAGTAGTAGTGCGCGGAGTGCTCGCCGCCGAAGACGGCGCCGGAGCGGGCCATCTCGGCCTTGATGAAGGAGTGGCCGACGCGGGTACGGACCGGGGTCCCGCCCGCTTCGCGGATCACCTCGGGCACCGCACGGGAGGTGATGAGGTTGTGGATGACCGTGGCGCCGGGGTGCCGGGCCAGTTCACGCGAGGCGACCAGGGCCGTGATGGCGGACGGCGAGACCGGGGCGCCGTTCTCGTCGACGACGAAGCAGCGGTCGGCGTCGCCGTCGAAGGCGAGCCCGAGGTCGGCGCCTTCGGCGCGGACGCGGGCCTGCAGATCGACGATGTTGGCGGGCTCCAGCGGGTTGGCCTCGTGATGCGGGAACGTGCCGTCGAGCTCGAAGTACATGGGCACGACGGTCAGCGGCAGACCGGCGAGGACCGTGGGCACGGTGTGTCCGCCCATGCCGTTGCCCGCGTCCACCACGACCTTCAGCGGGCGGATCGCCGACAGGTCGACGAGGGAGTGCAGACAGGCGGCATACCCGGCCAGGGTGTCCTGCGCGGTGACGGAACCCGTGCGGCCGGCGGGGACCGGGGCCCCGTGGTCCGACCACTGCTCGACCAGGGTGCGGATCTCGGTGAGACCGGTGTCCTGGCCCACCGGCTCGGCGCCGGCACGGCACAGCTTGATGCCGTTGTACTGCGCAGGGTTGTGCGATGCGGTGAACATCGCGCCGGGCAGCGAGAGCGATCCGGAGGCGTAGTAGAGCTGGTCCGTCGAGCAGAGGCCGATCTCGGTGACATCGGCGCCCTGGGCGGTGGCGCCGCGGGCGAAGGCCCGGGCCAGGCCGGGGGAGGAGGGCCGCATGTCGTGGCCCGTCACGATCGCCTCCGCCCGCGTGACCCGGACGAACGCGGCGCCGAACAGCTCAGCCGTCGACTCGTCCCACTGGTCGGGGACCACGCCCCGCACGTCGTACGCCTTGACGAGTCCGGACAGGTCGGTGCGCGGCTTCGCGTCGGTCGCGGGCGTCGTCATCGGTGTCTCCTTGGGCGGGGCGGGGCGGGGCGGGGCGGGGCGGGTTGAGGTGGGACGGAAGGGCGGCGGGAGGGCGGCTTGCCAGGCGCCGCTAGGAGAGCCAGACGGCCGTGTCGGGTGGCAGCGTGTCGCCGTCCAGCGGGCCGCTGCTCAGCAGCGGGCTGCCTCGCAGACCGAGTTCGGCCAGGCGTACGGGCCCGGAGCCCAGGTTGACGGCGCAGGTCAGCTGCCCGCGCCGGAAGGCCAGGACGGGTGCGTCCGGGGCCGAGAGCCAGGTGGGCGGGGCCGCCGGGTCCGGTGCCGGATGAGCGCGGCGCAGCCGTAGGGCCGCCCGGTACAGGGCGAGCGTGGAGCGGGGGTCCAGGTGCTGTGCGGCGACGGTGAGGCCGGCCCAGTCCCCGGGCTGCGGCAGCCACGTGTCCCCGGGGGCCGCCGCGGTGAAGCCGTACGGTGCCCGGTCGCCGGACCACGGAAGGGGCACGCGAGCACCGTCGCGGCCGCGGTCCGTGTGGCCGGAGCGTTCCCACAGCGGGTCGCGGATGCGGTCGACGGGCACGTCGGCCTGCGGCAGTCCCAGTTCCTCGCCCTGGTAGAGGTACGCCGATCCGGGCAGCGCCAGCATCAGCAGCGCGGCCGCGCGGGCGCGGGCGAGGGAGCCGTACCGCGTGACGGGGCGGACCGCGTCGTGGCTGGAGAGCAGCCACGTGACGGCGGCACCCGGCACGGCGAACGAGCCGTCGATGACCCCGCGCAGCTCCGCCGGGTCCCACGCCGCCTCCAGGAAGGCGAAGTTGAAGGCCTGATGCATCTCGTCTGGCCGGATGTAGCGGGCCAGCCGCGCCGGGTCGAAGACCGCCGACTCCGCCACCATCACCCGCTCACGCGGGGCGACGGCGCCCGGCGGCGCGGGATGGGTGTCGAGCAGCGCCCGCCACTCGCGGTAGAGCGGGTGCAGTTCCTCCTGGTCGTAGTACGGCATCAGGTGGTTGCGCAGGGGGTCGGCGTGCTGGGCGGGGCCCGCGTCGGGCAGACCCTCCGCCTTGAACAGGGCGTGCGCCACGTCCACGCGGAAACCGTCCACGCCCCGGTCGAGCCAGTGGCGCAGGACGTCGGTGAAGGCGTCGCGGACCTTGGGGTTGCGCCAGTTCAGATCGGGCTGCTCGGGGGCGTGCAGATGGCAGTACCACTCGCCGTCCGCGACGCGTGTCCAGGCCGGGCCGCCGAACGCCGACTGCCAGTCGTTGGGCGGGAGTTCACCGTCCGCGCCCCGGCCGGTCCGGAAGAGGTACATCTCCCGCTCCGCCGTGCCCGGCCCGGCCGCGAGGGCGTCGAGGAACCACGGGTGCCGGTCGGAGGTGTGGTTCGGGACGAGGTCGACGATGAGCTTGAGGCCCAGCTCGTGGGCGCGGGCGGTCAGCCGGGCGGCGTCGGCGTCGGTTCCCAGGTCGGCGGCGACGCCCGTGTAGTCGGCGATGTCATAGCCGCCGTCGGCCAGCGGCGACGGGTAGAACGGGGTGCACCACACGGCGTCCGCGCCCAGGTCCCGGATGTGCTCCAGGCGCGCGGTCAGTCCCGGCAGGTCGCCCGTGCCGTCGCCGTCCGAGTCGGCGAAGGCGCGCGGGTGGACCTCGTAGCAGACCATGTCCTGCCACCAGCTCATGCGCGTGCTCCTTCGGGAAGGTCAGGGTCGTATCCGGTGAGGTCCGGGCCGAGGCCCGGCAGGGCCGCTCCGGGCGCGAGGACGCTCTGTTCCCGGCCGGTCGCGGCGGCGACGGTGGCCGCCTCGGCGACCGCGACCGCGGCGAAGCCGCTCACCGCGTCCGCCACCGGAGGCGTGCCCTCACGGGCCGCCCGCACCAGGTCGGCCATGGCCGCGCGCACGCTCTGGGCGTACACGTAGGGCTTGTTCGCCTCCCCGCCGAGGTCGAGGACGGCGGTGACGCGGTGCGGCACCGTGCGCTCCTCGCCCCGGCCGCGGGCCGGGGCGGCGGGGCCGGCGTTCCGTTCGACGTGGACGGTGATCCGTTCGCCGCCGTGCGGACGGAATCCCTCGACGGCCAGCAAGTCATGCTGGAGGGAAGGGAGTTCCTCCCATGCCTGGGCGTCCGTCTCGTCGGCCCACGCCGTGATCTCCCCGTGTACGGGGATCCAGCCGCTGATCCGCGTCTCCGCGAACCCGTGGTCCAGGCGCATGAGCTGCCGCTCGGCGCGATGGGCGTGGGTGAAGGAGTGCAGGTGCGAGGCGAGCACGCCGCCCGGGTGGACGACGTCGGCGCTGACCATGTCGACCGGGCCGCCGGGGCGGCCGACGGCGGTGGCCCGCACACTGAGCGGGTCGGAGCCGAGCAGCGTGCGGGCGGCGTCGAAGAAGTGGACGCCGTGCTCCACGAAGATGCCGCCGCTGTGCGCCGGGTCCCAGAACCAGTGGCCGGGGCCCAGGTCCTCGTCGGAGGCGTCGTTCTCGAACAGGAACCGGCGCGGGGGCGCGAGCAGTCCCCGTTCGGTCAGGTGCCGTACGGCCCGCAGCAGCGGGTTGTAGCGCAGCACGTGGTCCACGACCAGGGCGCGCCCGGCGAGCCGCGCCTCGTGGGCGACCGCCGAGGCGTCCTCGGTCGTGGTGGCGAGCGGCTTCTCGCAGAAGACGTGGCGTCCCGCACGCAGCGCGGCGGTGGCCATCGCGGCGTGGGTGGCGGGCGGCGTGGCGATCAGTACGGCCGCCACGTCGTCCCGTGCGAGGAGGTCGTCGAGCGAGCCGAGCGCCGGGACGCCGTGCCGCGCGCCGAGCCGGTCCGCGCGGCCCGGCGACGGGTCGGCGACCGCCGCCAGGCGCAGACCCGGCAGGCCGGCCACCGCGTCCAGGACGAACTCCGCGAAACCTCCGCAGCCGACCAGGCCGACACCGAGGGCGCCGTCACTCACGCCGTGCGCTCCAGGAGGGCGACGCCGATGTGTGCGTCGGCCATGCCGTAGAACACGTACAGCTCGCCGTCGATCTCCTCGATGGCCGTCGGGAAGACGACGTTCGGAACCGTGCCCGAGATCTCCTCCTCGGTCTCCGGCGCCATCAGCGGCTTGTCGGAGCGGGCGATGACCCGAGACGGGTCGGCCGCGTCGAGGATCATCGCGCCGGCCGCGTACGACACGTCCTGGTTCTGCTCCCACGGGTTCTCGATGTGGCCGGACACACCGTGGTGGATCAGCAGCCAGCCCTCGGGGACGCGGATGGGGGCGGGACCGCCGCCGATCTTCAGGGACTCCCAGGGGAACTCGGACAGGGCCAGCAGACGGTGGTCGCGCGGGCGGGTCAGGGCGCTGATGTCGGCCCGGACCTCGGCGACGGGTACGTAGCTGATCCAGATGCCGGGGCGCTCGTCGGTGACACCGGCGGGCAGGTGCACGCCCTCGCCCGGGCGGAACCAGCCGAGGTCCCACATCGGGCGGTGCAGCATCGCGTACGCCATCTCGCCGTCCGGGCCGGGGACCGGCTCGGGGAAGTGGACGACGTCCTTGTTCGGGAAGAGGTTGAGGTCGGTGTCCAGGTCCGGCTGGTACGCGAACTGGATCGGGCCGAGACGGGTCCAGTCGGTGAGGTTCTCCGAGACGGCGAGCGCGGGCTTCGGGCCGAGCGGGCCGTAGGCGACGTAGCTCATCACGTGCTTGCCGAGGGACGGGACCCAGGTGATGCGGGGGTCCTCGACGCCGGCGTTGTTCTTGCCCCGCTCCCAGCCCTCGTCGGGCGAGAGGACGGTGCCGCGGCGCTCGACGCCGTTGGGCAGGCCCGCCTCGTCGAAGGTGACCTCGGCGAGGCCGACGCGCGAGACGTTGCCCTCGGCGACCAGGCGCGGCAGCAGGTGCAGCCTGCCGTCCGGGGTGCGGCCGGAGGCGGGGTTCAGGACACCTTCGACCTCGTTCGCCTCGCCGGCCAGCGGGGACATGACCACGCCCTTGCGCACCATGCGGTAGGGGATGTGGGTGGCGACGGTGGTGTTGCTCATGGCGATTAGCCCTTTACTCCGGAGTCGATGTCGGTAGAGGTGAAGTGGCGCTGGAACAGCAGGAACAGGACCACCGCGGGGAGGGCCAGCACACACGCGCCGGCCAGCAGGGCACCGGCCGGGTTGGAGACCGTGCCCTGGAGGTTGGAGAGGAAGCTCGCCAGCGAGACGGCCAGCGGCTGCATGTCGGCGTCCTTGGTGACGAGGAAGGGCCACAGGAACTCGTTCCACGGCCCGATGAACGTCAGCAGGAGCGCGGTCAGCACGGCGGGCCGGGCCATCGGCAGCGCGATCCGCCACAGGATGCGCAGTTCGCTCGCGCCGTCGATGCGGGCCGCCTCGAAGAGGGACTGGGGCATCTGGGCGAAGAACTGGCGGAACAGGAAGACGGCCGTCGAGTTGATCGCGAACGGCAGGATCATCCCGAAGTAGTTGTCGCCGAGACCGTAGTCGCGGACGACCAGGACGTACAGCGGCAGGGTGAGGAGCTGGAAGGGGATCATCTGGACGAGGAGCAGGGCCGCGAAGACCGCGCCCTTGCCTCGGAAGCGGAGCTGGGCCAGCGCGTAGCCGGCGAGCACCCCGAACACGAGCGTGCAGACCAGGACGCCGATCGTCATGATCCCCGAGTTGAGCAGGGACCGGCCGAGCGAGATCGCGCTGTTGACCGCCGTGTAGTTGCCACCGGTCAGGCCGGACGGAACCGCGGCGGACAGGTCACCGACCGTCTTCCCGCGCAGCGAGCCGACGATCATGTAGTAGAAGGGGAACAGGAAGGCCACGGCGCCGAGCGACAGCAGGACGTAGCGGACGGCGCTGCCGGCGGACAGGCGGCGTGCGGGGCCGGGTGCGGTGGCGCTCATGTCAGTCGCCCCTCTCGGTGAGCTTGCGGGCGGCGAGCGACACGACCATGACGAAGGCGACGAGGACGACGCCGAGCGCGGCCGCGAAGTCGGGGTGACCCTGCTCGATGCCCTTCTGGTACATCAGCAGGACCGGTGAGGTGGAGGAGTGGTCGGGGCCGCCGCCACCGGTCAGCAGGTACGGCTCGCTGAACAGGTTGGCGCCGGTGATGATCGCGTAGATCACGACGAGCGTCGTCGCCGGCCGGACGCCCGGCACCGTCACCGAGAAGAACTGGCGCACGGGGCCCGCGCCGTCCATGGCGGACGCCTCGTACAGCTCCTTGCCGACGTTCTGCAGCGACGCCAGGTACAGCATCACGAAGAAGCCGAGCTGCTTCCAGGTCACGAAGACGGCGATCATCGGCATCGCGAGATGCGAGTTCACCAGCCACGACGGATCGGGTGCGTGCGAGCCCAGCAGGTGGTTGACGAACCCGTCCGACCCGAAGAGGAACTGCCAGACGGCGACCAGGGCCACGCTCGCCGTCACGTACGGGACGTAGAACGCGGCACGGAAGAAGGACCGGCCCCGTATCTTCGCGTTCAGCGCCGTCGCCAGGACCAGCGAGAGGCCGACGGTGAGCGGCACGTTGATGACCAGGAAGATCAGGATGTTGAGGAAGGCCTGGCCGACCACGGGATCGGTGAAGACGTCCCGGTAGTTCGAGAGACCCACCCACGGCGAGTCGATGTCGGTGCCCGGCGCGGTGAAGTAGAAGCGGTGGAAGGAGATCCACACCGTGTAGACCAGCGGGACGGCGAAGACCACCACGAGGAACAGCACGTACGGCGACACGAACAGCGCGCCGACCGCCGACCGGGCGCGGGCCTTGCGGCGAGGGGCGGACGCACGGGTCCGTACGGCGGCGGGCGCCGCATCAAGGTTCACGCTCATGACGGGTCCCCGTACTCGTTCAGCAGGTCGGTGATCTCGGACGAGGCGTTGCGCAGACCCGTCCGGGTGGATTCGCGGCCGAACACGACCGACTTCGTCCACTCGTCGCGGAAGGCCTGCCAGATGTCGATGGAGCCCGGCACGTTGGGCACCTCGACGACCCGCTCCGCCTGTTCGGCGAAGGCCTCGTACGTCGGGTTCGCCCGGAAGTAGCCGGCGTACTTCGACGTCAGGTCCTCACGCATCGGCATCTGACCGGTCGTTTCGAGGAACGCGCCGTCCTGCGCGGTGGAGGTCGCGAACTTCAGCACGTCCCAGGCCGTGGCGCGGTTCTCGCAGGAGCTGAACATGGCCGCGGACTTCTCGTCGCTGAAGGAGTGCTTCCCGGCGCCGCCGTCGGCGGTCGGGACCGGCGCGACACCGATGTCCACGCTGTCCTTGTACGCGGACACGGCCCACGGCCCGACCGTCGCCATCGCGGTCTTCCCGTCGCTCATGGGGTCACCCGGATAGGCCTCCTGCGGGGCCAGCTTCTCGGCGTACAGCGAGCGCCAGAAGTCCGCGACCCGGTGACCGGCGGCCGAGTCGAACTGCGGCTTGCCGTCCTCGATCAGCTGCTTGCCGCCGCTCTGCGCGGCGAACGCCGGATAGAAGTCGTACCAGGGCTGGAAGAAGTCGCTGCTCGGCGAGGGCCAGATCGCCGCCTTCGCGGCGCCGCTGCGCACGAGCGTGCGGGACGTGTCGAGGAACTCCTCGTACGTGGCGAGCTTCGGGTGCTCCGGATCGAGTCCGGCCTTCGCGAACAGCTTCTTGTTGTAGAGGATCATGACCGGGTTGCTCTTCCACGGCAGCTGGTAGAACGCGCCGTCGGTGGAGCGGTACTGCTCGGTCAGGGCACCGCCCCGCCCGGTGATGTACTTCTCGCCGTCCGGGAAGTCACTCAGGGAGACGAGTCCGTTCTGCTTCTGGAACGTCGGTACCGCCGCGGGCGAGGTGTTGAAGGCGAGACAGGCCGTCGTCCCCGCGATGATCGAGGCGCTGATGGCCTCCTCGGACGTCTTGCCTGCCGGGATCTGCTGCGCGGTGACGTGCTGGTCGGGATGGCGGTCGTTCCATGCGGAGACCATCGCCCTGCCCCACTGCACCTCCTGCGCGTTGTTGGACAGCCAGACCGTGATCGGACCGCGCGCCGCAGCGGCGGCGACCGGATCCGGAGCCGGCCGGCCGCAGGCCGTCGCCGCGCCCGCGAGGGCGAGTACGAGCAGCGCGTACGCCGTTCTCCTCAGCATGATTGATCTCCGAACTGTTCACGTGCGGCCTCGTCGCCGCACGGAATTCCCGGTCGCCGCCGGCACGACCGATGGATGGCCCCGTGTCACACCCGGGGCGCGGGCCCCATGGAGGCGCGGGGAACGAACTGGGCCGGGGGCAGCCGCACATGATCGGCGGCGCCTTCGGCGATGACCGCGTCCAGGGCCCGGGCCGCCGCCTCGCCCCAGCCGCGGGCGTCCGCACGGGCGGAGGCGAGCGGCGGGTAGCTGTACCGCGTCAGGGGGGCGTCGTCGTAGCCGACCAGCGACAGCTGGTCCGGGACCCGGACGCCCAGTTCCTGGGCGACCGAGAGACCGGCCATCGCGGCCAGGTCGTTCCCGTAGACGATCGCGGTCGGCGGTTCGGCCGACGTCAGCAGCTCCCGGGTGGCCCGGGCGCCGCCTTCGGGGCTGAAACCGCCGGGCAGTACCCGTCCCTCGGGCAGGCCGAGGGCGTGCAGCGTCGTCTCCCACGCCGTCCGGCGCCGGTGGGCGTGCAGGAGTTCCTGCGGCCCCTCGACGTGGGCGATGCGACGGTGGCCCAGCTCCGCGAGGGCCCGGACGGCGGCCGTGTAGGCGGGCTCGTCGTCCAGACTCACCGCGGGCAGGCCACCGCCCCATTCCGGCTGACCCACCACGACGGCGGGCAGACCGAGCTCCCGCAGGAGCGGGGGGCGCGGATCGTCGCGGCGCAGGTCGGTCAGGAGGACGCCGTCCACCTGCTGCTCCGCGGCCAGCCGCCGGTACACGGCCTGCTCCTGGCCGGGTGTGGTCACGTGGACCATGAGCCCGTCGCCCCGTTGGCCGATGACGGCCTCGACGCCGGCGATGAACGCGGGGAAGAACGGGTCGGCCCCGATCTCCTCCGCATCGCGTGCCAGGACCAGGCCGAACGCTCCGGCCTTGCCCAGGGAGAGCGCCCTGGCCTTGCGGCTGGGGGTCCAGCCCAGTTCCTCGGTGGCGGCGAGGATCCGGATCTTGGTCTCCTCGGCGACACCGGGGCGGTCGTTCAGGGCGAAGGAGACGGTGGCACGTGAGACACCCGCACGTCGTGCGACGTCCGCGATGGTGGGCTTGCGTGCCATGGCGCCAGGACTCCCTTGTCGGCGGGTCGGTGACGACCCGCCTTCAAACCGGTTTGATTGACTGAAGGAGGCCAGCCAAACCGGTTTGAGTGCATGGCGTCAAGGCTTCGAGGTCTGTGATCCACGTCACCCGACCGGGTGGGGAGTGGCCGCGTTCGGCCGGGGAGCGCGCCGTGGGGCCGGGGCGAGTGGCGCGTGCGCGCGGGGCGCCGGGTGCTGCGCCGTTCCGGGCCCCGGTCGGTGTGGGGGGTCCGGATGACGGCGAACGGGACGCGTGCGAGGCGGCCTTGTGGATGCAGGAACTCAAGTGCCCTTATGTGAGGGCAAGTTGACATGCCGGACCGGCCTCGCTCGCGTGTGGATGCTCTCGCGTCACGAGCCGCTCGCCGTCATGTGCCCTCCAGTGCAAGGGAGTTCAGATCCTCCCCAACAGCCGTCGTCGATGGCCGGACCGGTCCGTCCGCGGAGGCAGGCGGACCGGTCCGGCGTCGGATCAGGCCGCCTGGAGCACGTCACAGGAGCAGTGGCGGAACTCCAGACCGAGCTCGCGGTCCACGGCCGCGCTCGAACGCGTGGCGGCCTCGGCGACCTTCTCCCAGGAGCCGTACTTCAGATAGAGCTGGTCCGCTGTCGGGCCGAGCGGGTTGCCGTACTTCTTCTGGTTGCGTGCCTCCAGTTCGGCGACCTGCTCCGGGGTCATGCCGGCCCGGATGACGTCCTTGGCGTCGTTGCGCATCTGGACCAGTGCGCGGGCGATGTCCTCCTCCGAGCGCCCTTCGGCGCGCATGGCGCACTCCGTGCGCTCCATGTCCACGAGGAGCTGGTGATAACGCATCCGCTGGTCACGGGCGATTTCCCGCTCCTCCGGCGTTTCGCTCCGGATCAGGCACACGACCGGTTCCGGGCTGGTGCAGGCGCCGTGGTCCGGGGCGGCCTGGGAGACAGGCGCGACGATCACCGAACCGCAGGCGGCGGCCGATCGGCACGGCTGGGCCGCCCGCTCGGCGGCGGAGGCGGGCTGGAGGGGGAGGAGGACGACCTGGGCGACCAGCAGGGTGGGAACCACGCGGCGGGTCAGCGAACGCAGACTCTTCAGTGACATGCGCTGATCGTTCGGCAGACCAGCACGGGAACCTGAGCCCGGCGAGGCCGAAACCACCCCCGTGGGCTGCGGACTCCACTCCGCGGAGTGAAGCGGGAGCGCCGGCGGCGCGCCCGCGAACAGGTCGCAGGCACGGGCCGTCTCTGCCGCCCGGCCGGCTACCAGCCGGTCCAGAGCAGGTGGTTGACCGTCAGGGCCACGACCGCCTGCGCGGCCAGCCAGCCGCGCCTGCCCGGTGCGGGCAGGAGGGCGGCGGCGGGGAGAAGCCAGAGCATGAACGGCTGCCAGATGCGTTCCGTCTCCGCCTTGCTCATTCCGGACAGGTCGGCCGCAAGCAGAGCCAGGAGCGCCGCCGAGACGAGCAGGACCAGGGCCTGTGCGGGGGCCGTTGTCCCGGATCGCACGGTGCGTACCGCCCCGGGAGCCCCCGCCGTACTCCGGCGCAGACCCGCGAGAGTCGCCGGTCCGATCGCGATCGCGGTGCAGGCGAGGTTGGCCCAGACCCAGTACCCGTAGGGACGGACGCCACCGGCTCCCTGGTAGTAGCGCTCGACGAGCAGGTGGTACGCCTCCCACCAGTTGAAGCCCGCGAGCGTGAAGGCGACCGGAACGACCAGGGCCCCCAGCGCGAAGAGGGGGAGCGGCCGGAGGGTGCGGGTGAGGACGAGGACGGCGAGGAGCGGGATCGCGATGAGTGTCAGACCGTAACTGAGGTAACACGTCAGCCCGTAGAGGAGACCGGCGCCCGACGCGGCGGCTGCGGGGCTGCGGACCGTGCGCGTCGCGGCCAGGGCCAGCAGCGCGACGGTCCAGGCGGCCACCGCGGTGAAGTAGCCGTCCGCGGAGGTGCCGGCCCAGACCGCGACCGGTGCGAGGACGACGAACGGCGCGGCGCGGCGGGCGGTGTGCTCGTCCGCCAGGGTGCGGACGGTGATCAGGACGGCCACCGTGGCCAGGGCGCCGGTCACGATGCACCAGACCCCGGCCCAGGCGCCGCCGCCGAGCCCGACGCGGTCCAGCAGGACGAAGGTGAGCGTGGCGCCCGGCGGGTGTCCGGCGACATGGGCGGGCCAGTTGTCCGGCTGCCCGGCCAGGATGTGCCCGTTGAAGCCGCGCAGGGCGGCGCCGATGTCGTCGAAACGGCCGATGACCCGCAGGTACTCGTGTTTCGTGGTGAGCCGTTCGGCGATCCCGCGGTCCCAGCCGTCGATCAGTGCCAGCGAGAGGACCCAGGCGAGCGAGGCGGCGTAGCAGCTGAGAAGCAGCGCGCGCCAGCGCAGCCGGCCGGCGAGGACGGGGCCGTGGGCGATCACGGCGACGGCGACGGCGGGCGCCGCCAAGGTGCCGGGCCCGACGTGCGGATACCAGTGCGCGAGCAGCGGCGGCCAGTGGACGACCAGGGTGCGGAGCGGGTCGTCGAACGCCCTGCCGACGAGCACGGCCGCGGCGACGAGTACGACGCCCGCGGCGGCGGCGGCCAAGTCGCGGCGGTGCCCGGGGGGCTGTGCGGGGAGCGGCTCGGTGGCGGGTTCGGTACGGTCCTCGGTCTTCACGCAGGCACCGTACGCACGGCGGGGCGCCGGGCACGCCCCCTGACGGGGCGCGTCACCGAACCGTCAGATTCCCGGCCCTCCGGGGCGTGGCTGCCCGTGCCCTCGCAGGGGTGACGTCATCCTTTCGTCAGGAGTCGTAACCGCCTCACCCCTCCGTCCCCGGCATAGCGTCGGGGCATGGGAGACAGCCGTCGGCAGAGTCCGACCCCACCCGCGTTCCTCTCCCGCCTCCTCGGCGGAGGGGCGACGACGGTCCTCGAACACCTGCCCTCCGCACCGGGGTTCTGGCGCAGTCCGGTGCGGGGTGTGCGGTTCACCGCGGTGCTCGGCCTCGTGCTGCTCGCCGGGATCACCGTGCTCTTCGTGACCGGCCTGCTGTCGTACGCCGCCTACAACCCGGACCTGAACCCGGTCAACGACAAGACGCCGGACAAGGGTCTGCTGGGCTTCTACCTCTTCTCCTGGCCGACCGGTCCGCACTGGCTGTACCGGCTGACGCAGGGGCTCCACGTCACCCTCGGGATCGTGCTCGTGCCCGTTCT
Organism: Streptomyces sp. NPDC091416; assembly: GCF_044756845.1. NCBI lineage: Bacteria > Bacillati > Actinomycetota > Actinomycetes > Kitasatosporales > Streptomycetaceae > Streptomyces > Streptomyces sp. NPDC091416. The sequence continues at coordinate 32,331 of NZ_JBIVTU010000013.1, read as the reverse complement.
GCTGGCGAAGCTCTGGTCCGTCGTGCCGAAGCTCTTCGCACTGCCGCCGGTCCGTTCCGTCGGGCACGCGCTGGAGCGGATCTCCCTGCTTCTGCTGGTGGGCGGGGCGTTGTTCGAGTTCGTCACCGGGCTGCTCAACATCCAGCTGGAGTACCTGTTCCCCGGCTCCTTCTACCCGCTGCACTTCTACGGTGCGTGGGTGTTCTTCGCCGCGTTCCTCGCCCATGCCGGGCTCCGGGCGCCGCAGGCCGTACGCGTCCTGCGGTCGGGCGGGCTCAGCGGGAAGGTGCCGGACGATCCGCTGGAGTCGCCCGCACCGGCGCCGCCGACGCTGTCCCGCCGCGGGGCGTTGTCCGTGGTCGGTGCCGGTTCGCTGGTCCTGCTGATCACCTCCGCCGGGCGGAGCTTCGACGGGCCGCTGCGGCGTCTGGCGGTGCTCACTCCGCACGGCGCGGCCGAGCCGGGCTCCGGGCCGGGCGGCTTCCAGATCAACAAGACGGCCGCCGCGGTCGGTGTGACGTCCGCCGATACGGGGGAGGGCTGGTGGCTGACCGTCAGCGGGCCGGCCGGGGACCTCCGGTTCACCCGGGAACAGCTCCTGGCCATGGACCAGTACAGTGCGGCGCTCCCGATCGCGTGCGTGGAGGGCTGGTCCACCTCGGACCAGTGGTGGCGCGGGGTGCGGCTGAGAGATCTGGCCGCGCTCGCCGGACATCCGGACCGGCCGCCCGGCGTCCTGGTGGAATCACTGCAGCGCAGCGGGCCGTTCCGCCGGGCCGCCCTGCGCGACAACCAGGTGCGCGACCCGCGCTCCTTGCTCGCGTTGCAGGTCAACGGCGAGGACCTGACACCCGATCACGGATATCCGGCACGGATCATCGTCCCGGCCGCTCCCGGCGTACTCAACACCAAATGGGTGTCCCGGCTGACCTTCGGAGAGCTGTGAACAGGGCGAACCCGCGAGTGGTCCTGCGACGGTGGTACGGGGAGGGGCCGCTGCACCTGGTGCTGATGGCCGCGTCCTTCGCCCTGGCCGGCTATGCGGGCGTGCGGCTGCTGGCGGGGGACACGTTCGGCGTGATCGTGTGGTTCGTCGGCGCCGCCCTCGTGCACGACCTGGTGCTCGTACCGGTCTACGCGGGCGCGGACCGGCTGCTGTGCCGGTCGGTCGGCCGGCGCTCCGGCCTGGTCAACTTCGTCCGGGTGCCGGTGCTCCTCTCCGGTCTGCTGCTGCTCATGTGGTTTCCGCTGATCACCCGGCAGACGGAGCGTTACGAAGGCGCGAGCGGACTGTCTCCCGACGTGTTCCTGGGGAACTGGCTGCTGACCACGGCCGCGCTGTTCCTGGTGTCCGGCGTCTGGCTGGCCGTCCGGATGCTGCGGCAGCGGCGCAGGGAGACGAACGAGCGGCCGTCCGCGTCCCACTGATCGACGGAGTGCAGCCCGTGGGGACGGGCATACCTCAGCAGGGCGGCGGTGCCGAGCCGGGCCCACGGGAACGGGGCTGCCGCCGCCGGTGTGGTGGCGGCCGCGCCCCCGTCGTCCAGCTGCACCCGGACCCGCTCGTCGATGTCGTGGGGTGCGGTCTCGGCGATGAGGAGTCCGCCCGGGGCCAGCAGGTCCGCCGTGCGCCGCAGCAGGCCGGACGGGTCGCCGCCGATACCGATGTTGCCGTCCAGGAGCAGCACGGTGCCCCAGCGGCCCTCGCCCGGGAGCGGTTCGAAGACGGAGCGGCGCAGCGCGGAGCCGCCCAGCCGCAGGGTCCGGTCGACCGCGGCCTCGCTGACGTCGATGCCGAGCGCGCGGTGGCCGCGGGCCGCCAGCGCGGCCACCAGCCTCCCGGGCCCGCAGCCGATGTCCAGGACGGGGCCCTCGCAACGGCGCAGTGCGGACAGGTCGGCGGCGTCCGCGCCGGCACACCAGCGCTCCACTTCCAGGGGCAGCAGCCAGCCGTCCGCACGGCGCAGGAACAGCGGACCGTGTCCGTTGCGCAGGGCGTTGGCGTAGGGATCGGTGCCCCATGAGCCGGTGTCCCACGCGGTGACGTCCTCGTGCGGGCGGTTCAGCACGCCCGGATCGCGGCCTGTGCGGTTCATCGGACGGCCGCCCGGGTCAGCCGGGCCAGTTCGGCGGCGAACCGTCCGTGCGGTGCGCGTGCGGCGACGTACGTGGCGTCGGCCGCGGTGTCCACGTCCCGCAGCAGGGGAAGGTCGCGGACGGACAGTCCGGCGTCGACCAGCCGGCGCCGCTGCACCGAGCCGGTCTCCGGCACGGACATCGGCACGCCCCGCAGGAGCCCGGGGTCGGGTTCGGCCAGGCCCAGCGCCCAGAACCCGCCGTCCTCGGCGGGACCGAACCAGGCGTCACAGCCGTCCCAGCCGGTGGGGGAGAGGGCGGGGGCCAGATCGGCCGCCGTGAACTGCGGGGTGTCCATGCCGATCAGGAGGGCCGGACTGGTGCAGGCGCCGAACGCGGCGGCCAGCCGTTCGTCGAGACCTCCCGGGCCCTGGGCCACGACCTCGATACCGGGCGGCAGCCACGGCCCGGGCCTCCCTTCGAGGACGACCACCCGCCGCGCGGCGGGCAGCGCCCGGACGGTGCGCAGGGTGTCGGCCAGTGCCGCCTCGGCGAGGCGCGCGGCCTCGGCGGGGGAGAAGGGCGGGGTGAGCCGGGTCTTCACCCGGCCGGGCAGCGGTTCCTTCGCGATGACGAGGAGGGTCGTCGCGCCGGCCGGGGCCGGGCGGTCCGCGACGGACTCGGACGCGTTCACCGCAGGGCCCCCGTCCGGACCGGTGGCTCCGCCAGGACGGCGCGCATGTCGCGCACCGCGTGCCAGGTGCCCCGCCAGGTGCCGGTGACCTTCGACTTCCCCGTCCGGGCGAGGTAGGGGACGTCCGTCTCGGCGACGCGCAGGCCCGCGTCGGCCGCACGCACCACCATCTGGAGGGGGTATCCGCTGCGACGGTCGGTCAGCCCGAGTGCCAGCAGATCGGCCCGGCGCGCGGCCCGCATCGGTCCCAGGTCGCGCAGCCGCAGACCGGTGCGACGGCGCAGCATCCGGGCCAGTGCCGCATTGCCCGCCCGTGCGTGCAGCGGCCAGACGCCCGCTCTCTCGGGGCGACGACGGCCGAGCAGCAGGTCGCTCTCCCCGCCGGCGACCCGGCGGACGAACCCCGCCAGCAGCCCGGGATCCAGCGAGCCGTCACAGTCGCAGAAGCAGACGAACTCCGCCTCGGAGGCGAGCAGCCCGGCGTGACAGGCCGCGCCGAAGCCCCGCCGCGGTTCATGCACCACCGTCGCGCCGAGAGACCGGGCCAGCTCCGCCGAGCCGTCGGTCGAACCGTTGTCCACGACGATCGCCCGCCAGCCGGGAGGGACCGAGGCCAGCACCGCGGGCAGGGCGGCGGCCTCGTCCAGACACGGCAGGACGAGGTCGGCGCGGGGGCCGGATGTATCGGAGGAAGGAATCACGCGGCTCACCCTACGGAGAGAAAGCCGACAAATCGGGTTCCGGGATCTTACGAAACGTGGACGTCGGCAGGCGGCGGACCAGGAGGGTCCGTGCTCCATCTCCGCAGGTGCCAAGGTGGTGGCATGCAGCCGACCCCGGACGCCTCGCAGCGCCGCCCCGCCGCCCGCGGCCACGTCCTCGTCGTGGACGACGACCCCACGGTCGCGGAAGTCGTCACCGGCTACCTGACCGGAGCCGGGTACGAGGTGGCGCGGGCGTCGAACGGCCCGGCCGCGCTCGAACAGTACGCCGCCCGGCGCCCGGACCTGGCCGTCCTGGACCTGATGCTGCCGGGCATGGACGGATTCGAGGTCTGCCGCCGCATGCGGGCGCAGGGGCCCGTGCCGGTCATCATGCTCACCGCGCGCGGCGACGAGGACGACCGCATCCTCGGCCTGGAGACGGGGGCCGACGACTACGTCACCAAGCCGTTCAGCCCCCGCGAACTCGTCCTGCGTGTCGACTCCGTGCTGCGCCGCGCCCGGGCAGCCGCGACGCCGCCCGGCCGCCCGGCACTGATCGAGGGCGCCGGTCTCGTCCTGGACCCGTCGGCCCGGAGCGCGACGTTCGCGGGCCGGGCGCTGGCCCTCACACTGCGGGAGTTCGACCTGCTCGCCTTCCTCCTGCGCCATCCGGGCCGGGCCTTCACCCGGGAGGAGCTGATGCACGGGGTCTGGGGCTGGGACTTCGGCGACCTGTCGACCGTGACCGTCCACGTGCGCCGCCTGCGCGGGAAGGTCGAGGCCGACCCGGCGCGCCCGGAGCTGATCCGGACGGTCTGGGGCGTCGGCTACCGGCTGGACCTGCCTTCGGCCCGGACCGCCGGACCCGCCGCTCCCGCGGATCCGGGTCCGGGGGAGCCGTCATGACCGACATGCTCCTCATCGCGCTCTTCGCCTTCCTGGGCGCCGCCGCTGCCGGACTGCTCGGCGCGATCGTGCTGCGGATCTCCCGGCACCGTTCGCTCGTCGTCTCGCTGACCGTCGTCGCCGCCGTGGCCGTCACCGCGATGCTCGCCGGCACCCTGACCGTCGCCTGGGCGATGTTCCTGTCGCCGCACGACCTCACCGTGGTCACCACCGTCGTCGCCATGGCCGCCGTCGTCTCGCTCGTCACCGCGATGCTGCTGGGCCGCTGGGTGGCGGCGAGGAGCCGCGATCTGACGCTGGCCGCCCGTTCCTTCGGCGACGGCGGGACCTTCGCGGCCCCCGAGGCCCCGGCCACCGCCGAACTCGCCGCGCTCACCCGCGAACTGGCCGCCACCAGCGCCAAGCTCGACAGTTCGCGCGAGCGGGAGCGTGCCCTGGAGACCTCGCGGCGGGAGCTCGTCGCCTGGATCTCGCACGACCTGCGCACCCCGCTCGCCGGTCTGCGTGCCATGTCCGAGGCGCTGGAGGACGGCATGGCCGTCGACTCACGGCGCTATCTGCGGCAGATACGCACCGAGGTGGAGCGGATGAACGACATGGTCGGCGACCTCTTCGAACTCTCCCGCATCCACGCCGGTTCGCTCACCCTGGCCCCCACCCGGATGTCCGTCTACGACCTGGTGGGCGACGCGCTGGCCGGCGCGGATCCGCTGGCCCGCGAGCACGGGGTGCGGCTGGTCGGCGACCGGATCGAGGCGGTGCCCGTCGAGGTCGACGGCAAGGAGATGAGCCGCGTTCTGGGCAATCTCCTGATCAACGCCATCCGACGCACTCCCGCCGACGGCACGGTCGCGGTGGCCGCGCACCGCACGGGCGGCGGGGTGGTGCTCTCGGTGACCGACGGCTGCGGCGGGATCCCGGAGGAGGATCTGCCCAGGGTCTTCGACACCGGCTGGCGCGGCACCCACGCCCGTACGCCTCCGGCCGGGGCGGGACTCGGCCTCGCCATCGTGCGCGGGATCGTCGAGGCGCACGCTGGCCGGGCGGACGTCCGCAACGTCACCGGCGGCTGCTGCTTCGAAGTGACGCTGCCCGTGGCGTGAGGGTCATCCCGCCCCTGGCGGCTGCTGCTTCGAATCGACGCTGCCGGTGGCCCGAGGGTCACCCCGCCCCCACCCCGGCCCCCTCGCGCAGCGGCGCCGCCGCGAACCGTGCCATTCCCTCGGCGAACCCCATCGCAGGCTTCCAGCCCAGCTCCTCGCGCAGCCGTCGCGAGTCCGCCGTGACATGGCGTACGTCCCCGAGCCGGTACTCACCGGTGACCACCGGGGCCGGGCCCCCGTGGGCCGAGGCCAGGGCGGTGGCCATCTCGCCGATGGTGTGCGGCTGCCCGCTCCCGGTGTTGTACGCGGCGAAGGTGCCGGGTCCGCGTGCCGCGACCGCCTCCAGCGCGACCGCGTTCGCGGCGGCCACGTCCCGTACATGGACGAAGTCCCGCCGCTGGCCGCCGTCCTCGAAGACGCGGGGCGCCTCGCCCCGGGCCAGGGCCGAACGGAAGAAGGAGGCGACACCGGCGTACGGGGTGTCGCGGGGCATGCCCGGCCCGTACACGTTGTGGTAGCGCAGCGACACCGCGCGCCCGCCCGTCGCCCGCGCCCAGGAGGAGGCCAGGTGTTCCTGGGCGAGCTTGGTCGTCGCGTACACGTTGCGCGGGTCCACCGGCGCGTCCTCGCCGACGAGTCCGGGGACCAGATCCGTGCCGCAGGAGGGGCAGCGGGGCTCGAAGCGGCCCTCGGCCAGATCGGCTTCCGCCCGGGGGCCCGGCCGGACCGGGCCATGGAGGCGGCAGTCGTACCGGCCCTCCCCGTAGACCACCATCGATCCGGCGAGGACCAGGTTCCGCACCCCCGCGCCCGCCATCGCGGCGAGCAGCACGGCCGTTCCGAGGTCGTTGCACCCCACGTAGTCCGGCGCGTCCGCGAAGTCCTTGCCGAGGCCGACCATCGCCGCCTGGTGGCAGACCGCGTCGATCCCGCACAGCGCGCGGTCCACGGCCTCGCGGTCGCGCACGTCCGCCACGACGAACCCGCCGCCGGCGCCGGGCGGCACGGCGGCGCCGGCTCCGTGCGCCGAGGGAAGCAGGGCGTCGAGCACCACCGCCTCGTGCCCGGCCGAAACGAGGGTCCGCACGATCTCCGAACCGATGAACCCGGCGCCGCCGGTGACCAGTACCCGCATGCCACCCACCGTAGGCCGCGCGGGACGGGCCGGGCGCCGGCGACGCGGCACGTCACAGGACCGTAAGGGAAAGGCAGGTACGCCGGGCCGCGGCCGGGTCATGACGGTGAGCCGGCCGCGGAAGCCCGGTCAGACGGGCAGCCGGGCGAGCAGCCCGGTGAAGTCCGTCCCGGGCGGCAGCGTTCCGAACGCCAGACCGCGGTCGCCGGCCAGCCGGGACGCGCAGAAGGCGTCGGCGACGGCGGCCGGCGCGTGGCGCACGAGCAGGGAGCCCTGGAGGACGAGCGCCGCGCGCTCGATGACCCGGCGGGCGCGGAGCGGCGCGTCCTCGGTGAGGGTGAGTTCGCCCTGGAGCTCCCGCCAGGCGGAGTCCAGGCGGCGGTCGCCCCCGGCGGCGGCCTCGATCTCCGTGCGCAGGGCCTGGAGCGACTCCGGCTCACGCGCCAGGGCGCGCAGCATGTCCAGGGCGTTGACGTTGCCGGAGCCTTCCCAGATGCCGTTGAGCGGGGCCTCGCGGTAGAGGCGGGGCATGCCGGACTCCTCGTCGTACCCGTTGCCCCCCAGGCATTCGAGGGCCTCGGCGACGGCAGCCGGCTGACGCTTGCACACCCAGTACTTGCCGGCCGCGGTGGCAAGCCGCAGGAAGGCGCGCTCCTGGGCGTCGCCCTGCTGAGCGCGGTCCGCAGCCCCGGCCAGGCGCAGCGCCAGTGTGGTCGCAGCCTCGGACTCCAGCGCCAGATCGCCGATGACGTTGCGCATCAGGGGCTGGTCGATGAGCTTCGCCCCGAACACGGACCGGTGACGTACGTGGTGCGTCGCCTGGGCGAGCGCCGCACGGGTGCCCGCGGCGGAACCGAGGACGCAGTCCAGACGCGTCATGGTGACCATGTCGATGATGGTGCGCACGCCCCGGCCCTCTTCGCCGACGAGCCAGGCCACCGTGTCGTCGAACTCCGGCTCGCTGCTGGCGTTGGAGCGGTTGCCGAGCTTGTCCTTGAGGCGCTGGATCCGGAACGTGTTGCGGCTGCCGTCCGGCAGGACCCGCGGGACCAGGAAGCAGGACAGGCCCGCCGGGGCCTGGGCGAGGACGAGGAAGAGGTCGTTCATCGGGGCGCTCGTGAACCACTTGTGGCCACGCAACCGCCAGGTGCCGTCCGCCTGTTGTACGGCGGCGGTCGTGTTGGCGCGCACATCGGTGCCGCCCTGCTTCTCCGTCATGCCCATGCCCGCGAGCAGCCCCGGCTTCTCGGCGGGGGTGCGCAGCCCGGACTCGTACACGCGGCTGGTCAGCAGGGGTTCGTACGTCTTGGCGAGGTCCGGGGCGTGGCGCAGGGCGGGGACCGCCGCGTACGTCATCGAGACGGGGCAGCCGTGGCCCGCCTCCGTGCTGCTCCACACCATGAAGCCCGCCGCGCGCGCCACGTGCGCGCCGGGACGTTCGTCGGCCCAGGCGGCGCCGCCGAGGCCTTCGCTGATCGCCACGTCCATGAGGGCGTGGTACGAGGGGTGGAACTCGACCTCGTCGATCCGGTTGCCGTAGCGGTCGTGGGTGCGCAGCCTCGGCTCCTGGCGGTTCGCCTCGTCCGCCCAGCGCTGCGCCTCCTCGCTGCCGGCGCGGCGGCCCAGCCGGTGCAGGTCGTCCAGGTACCACGCGGCGCCCTCGCGGCGGACGCCCTCGATCAGCACCGGGTCGTCGGCGACATCGTGGCCGGTCAGCGGCGGCGGCTGGTTCGTCACCTCGTGGGTGGTGGCGGTGGGACGGCTGTGGGGTGCGGGCGACGCAGGCATGGGGAGCCCTCCTGGGCAGGACGGATGACGGATCAGGGGTGCGCGGACGAGGGGGCCGCGCCCGCGCAGCGCAGCGCCATGGCGGTCAGCTCGGCGAGGATGTCCCGGTCGTCCCCGGCCGGTGCGCCGAGCGGTGCCACGAGGACCTCGCCGATCGCGCCGGTGAGGGCGGCGGCGGTGACCTCCCCGTTCTGGGGCGGCAGCAGGCCCTGCGCCATGCCCTCGCGGATCACCTCCGCGAACAGCGCGCGGTAGCGCCGACGGAAGACGAGCCGCTCCGCGCCGACCGCGGCGTCGGCCGGCGCGGCGAGCAGGGCGTGGGCGAGGCCGCGGCTTTCGAGGGCGCGGCGGGCGAAGACCCGGACGCCGTCGGCGAGCCGCTCGACCGGGGTCCCGGAACCGTTCAGCACGGATTCGAGGACGTCCACCTCGTGCCCCGCCGCCCGCCGGAAGACCTCGACCGCGAGAGCGGCCTTCGACGCGAAGTGCTGGTACACCGAGCCCGCCGCGATGCCCGCGGCGTCGGCGACCGCGGTCACGGACGCTCCTGACCAGCCCACTTCGGCGACGACATCGGTCGCCCGGGCGACGAGATGCTCACGGGCCGATTCGAGACGCTGAATTTCGGCTGGGGTCTTGCGGTAGGCCATGAAAGAAGTGAACCATCATTCATAGTTTCCCGACAAGGGCCGGACGCCCCGGCCCGCGATCCCAGGAGAAGGCGTGCACCTCAGTGCCATGCTGGACAGCGTCGTCCGCTCGGCCGGCCGCAAGGAAGCCCTGGTCCACCGCGACCGGCGATGGAGCTACGGCGAGTTCGGCGCCGCCGTCCGCCGTACGGCGACCGTGCTGCGGGAAGCGGGTCTCGGGCCCGGGGACCGCCTGGCCGTGATGACGTACAACACCCCGGCCTTCCTCTTCGCCGCCTTCGGCGCCTGGCTGGCCGGTGCCACGCTGGTGCCCGTCAACCACAAGCTGCAGACCGCCGAGGTGGAGCATCAGCTACGGCACTGCGGTGCCCGGCTGGCGCTCGTCGACCAGGAGATCGGCGAGCGGGCCACCGGCGCGGCCGTCGAGGTGCGCTGGCTGGTGAGTCATCCCGACGCGCCCGCGGGCGAGCCGCCCGCCGGGTCCTTCGAGGCGCTGATCGCCGGGGCGGCCGAATGGGAGGGCGAGCCCGGGCCCGACACCGGCATCGCCCAGATCCTGTACACCTCGGGCACCTCCGGCCGCCCGAAGGGCTGCGTGCACACCCATCGGGGCATCGCCCTGACCGCCACGTACACGGCGGCCACCCTGCCTCTCCGCCGCGACGAGCGGTTTCTCGTCTGCATGCCGATCTGGCACGCGTCCCCGCTCAACAACTGGGCCATGGGCACCCTCCTGCTGGGCGGCACCGTCGTGCTCCAGCGCGAGTACGATCCCCGCGTCATGCTGGAGACCGTCCAACGGGAGCGGATCACCGCGGTGTTCGGGGCGCCGATCGCGCTGATCGCCCCGGTGCAGGCGGTGCCCGACTTCGACACGTACGACCTTTCCTCGGTCCGGTCCTGGATCTACGGGGCGGGACCGATGGACGCGGACACGGTCCGCGGGCTGATGAAGGCGTACCGCTCGGAGAACTTCCACCAGGTCTACGGCATGAGCGAGATGGGACCCGTGGGTGCCTCGCTGTCGCCCGGCGAGCAGGTGGAGAAGGCGGGTTCGATCGGGCGCGGCGGCATGGTCGGCGTCGACCTGCGCATCGTGACGCAGGACGGCACGGACGCCGCCGCGGGCCGCACGGGGGAGATCTGGCTGCGGTCGGACACCCGCATGGTCGGGTACCTCGATGACGAGAAGGCCACCGAGGAGGCGTTCCTGGGCGGCTGGTACCGCAGCGGCGACCTCGGCCGGGTGGACGAGGACGGTTTCGTCACCGTCGTGGACCGCCTCAAGGACATGATCATCACGGGTGGGGAGAACGTGGCCTCCCAGGAGGTGGAGGGCGTTCTGCGCGGTCACCCCGACATCCTGGACGTGGCCGTCGTCGGCCGTCCGCACGAGCAGTGGGGCGAGACCGTGGTCGCGGTCGTGGTGCCGAGGAGCGACGCCGGGCCGAGCCTGGCCGATCTGCGGGAATGGCTGGAGCCGCGCCTCGCGCGCTACAAGATCCCGCGCGAACTGGTCCTGCGGCCGGAGCTGCCCCGGACGCCTTCGGGAAAGGTCACCAAGCACGTGCTGCGCAGCGGTCTGACCGGCTGATCGCCCGCTGCCCGTCCTCGCGGCCGCGCTGCTCGCCCTGTCGGCGGCGCGCGCCGGGGCGTACCGGCAGCCCAGGTGCCGTCGTCGGCGTTCCGGCCGGCACCGAACAGGCGGTGCCGGACGAGGCGCTCGCCTCCTCCGTGGTGGACCCGATCGGCCGGGCGGGGGTCCCGTCGTGAGCCGGCGGGGCCGCTCGCGCGACCGTCCGCCTTCCCGCCCCGCACCGGTGCGGAGCGGTCGCCCGGCCGCGCCCTCCTTCCGTCCGCCGCTGTCGCTGTGCAGCCGGATCTGCCGCATGCCGTCCTCCAGGGGCCTTGCGCCCCGCCCCTGTTGAGCCTTGTTGGGTCCCTGGCCAGGGAATTGGCCAGGGGCCGGCCCGTCCCCTGGCCACTTCCGGAATCTTTTCCTCCAGACCCCTTGCCCCGTCGCGACGCTATATCGATACTGCCGGTTACGTAATCAACGTCGATTGTGGGAGGAACCCCATGGCCGCCACCGTCACCACCGATGGCCCGAAGCCCGTACTCGACAAGCCGCTGATGCGCTACGGCCGCCGGACCCTGGAGCGCCTCGCCCCCGGTGCCGAGCCCGTGCAGTACCGGATCCTCGGCATCAGCCCGCTGACTCCGCACATCGGGGCGGAGATCAGCGGCGTCGACCTGTCCCGGCCGCTCGACGAGGCGACCGCCGCGGAACTGCGCCAGGCGCTCAGCGAGTGGAAAGTGATCTTCTTCCGCGGGCAGACGGGACTGGAGCCGCAGCACCACCTCGACCTGGCCGCGGTCTGGGGGCCGCCCGAGGCCAACCCGTTCTTCCCGAAGTCCGGGACGGCGGGCGTGTCGCGCCTGGCCAAGGACGCCATGGCCGTCGGCAACGAGAACATCTGGCACAGCGACCACTCCTTCATGGCCGCACCCGCGCTCGGCTCGGTCCTGCGCTCCGTCGAGGTGCCGGCCGCCGGGGGCGACACCATGTGGGCCGACATGGGAGCCGCGTACGACAACCTCTCCGACGCGATGAAGACCCGCATCGAGAACCTCACCGCCGTGCACGACTGGGTTCCCAGCTGGGGATCGACCATGACCGAGGAGCAGATCGCGCACTTCCGCGAGAGCCTGCCGCCGGTCGAGCACCCCGTCGTGGTGCGCCACCCGCGCACCGGCCGCAAACTCCTCTACGTCAACGAGCCGTTCACCACCCGCATCGTGGGCCTCTCCGACGCCGAGAGCCGTGAACTGCTGGACGAACTGGTGCTCCAGGCCCGCGTCCCCGAGTTCCAGGTCCGTTTCCACTGGGAGCGGGACTCCGTGGCGATCTGGGACAACATCGCCACCCAGCACTACGCGATCAGCGACTACTTCCCGCAGCGCCGGGTGATGGAGCGCATCGCCGTCGCCGGAGTGCCGCTCTCCTGAACCGCCCGGGTCCGCGCGCCGGGACCCGGTCCCTCGCGCGGACCGCCACGCCTCCACGCCCCGCCCGCCCGCCGCCTCACGGAGGACCCATGAACACGGCACCGACTCTGTCCCAGCGGTCCTCCGGGACCACCGACCCCCGGGGCGGTGGCGCCAAGGCCTGGACCGTGACCGCCCTGCTGGTGGTCTTCATGATGGTCAACTTCGCGGACAAGTCCGTACTGGGCCTGGCCGCGGACGAGATCCGCGCCGATCTCCACCTGAGCGCCACCCAGTTCGGCCTCGCGAACAGCGCCTTCTTCCTTCTCTTCTCCGTCTCGGCCGTCGTTGTCGGCCTCGTCGCCGACCGGGTGTCACCGAGGCTGCTGCTCCTGGTGATGGCCGTCCTGTGGTCGGTCGCCCAGGCGCCCGCCGCGATCGGCGGCGGCCTCGCCGTGCTGGTCGGCTCGCGCGTGGTCCTCGGCGCGGCCGAGGGACCGGCCTTCCCCGTCGCCCAGCAGGCGACCCTGGCCTGGTTCCCCAACCACCGGCGCAACCTGCCCGGCGCTCTGATCACGCTGGGCGTGACGCTCGGCGTCATCGTCTCCGCGCCCGGACTGTCCTGGGTCATCCAGCACCACGGCTGGCGGGCGGCGCTGTGGGTGCTGGCCGCGGCAGGTCTCGTATGGGCCCTGGCCTGGAAGCTGTTCGGGGCGGACGGCGGCCACCGCACGGAGGAGAAGCGGCCGCTGCCGGGCACCGGGGCGGCCGCTCCCGTTCCGTACGGGCGGATCCTCGCCACGCGCACCTGGATCGGGGCGACCCTCGCCTACTTCACGAGCTACTGGTCGGTGGCGCTGATGCTGGTCTGGCTGCCGTCCTACCTGCGCAACGCCCTCGGGCACCCCGCCCACACGGCGGCCGTGCTCATCGTCGTGCCCTGGGCCGTCGGCGCCGTGGCGCTGCTCGCCCAGGCCGGGATCACCGGCCGGCTCATGCGACGCGGAGTCAGCAGCCGCCGGGCACGCGGCTGGGTCGGCGGATGGCTGCTCGGCCTGGGCGCGGCGTGTCTGCTGGCGCAGACCTTCGTGGACGGTTCCACGGGCAAGACCGTGCTGGTGGCCCTGGGATTCGGTCTCGGCGGCTCCTACGCGACGGTCGCGGCCACCACGGTCGCCGAACTCGCCCCCGCCGGCCGGAGCGGCGGCTCGCTGGGCGCGATGAACGCGGTCGTCACGGCCGCCGGCCTCGCGGCACCGGCCGTCGTCGGCGCGCTGGTCGACGCGCGGGGCAACGACGGCTACCACCTCGCCGTCACGTTCTCCGGCGTGCTGCTCGTGATCGGGGCGGCGGCCTCCTTCCTTCTGATCGACCCGGCCCGCGACACCGCCCGGCTGGCGCGGTGACCCCCGCCGCCGCACCCGGGGCCGACGCCCCGTCCGCCCCGACCCCCACACCGAGGAGCCTTTCCGTGAGCGCCGCACCGGTACTCGACACCGCACCCCTGGACCAGGCCGTGACCGCACTGCGCGAGGGCGCGGAGACCTGGATCCCGACCGGCCCGGCCGAACGCATCGGCCTGCTGGAACGAATGCTGCCCCGCATCGCCGAAGGCGCCCCCGCCATGGTCGCCGACGCGGCACGCGCCAAGGGCTACGGAGCCGACTCGCCCTGGGCGGCCGAGGACTGGGTCACCGCACCCTGGGCCCTGGCACAGACCGTGAGCGCGTACCTCCACGTACTGCGCAGGCTCGCCGACGGCCGTGACCCGGTTCCGGCCCGGTCCGTCCGGGACCGCGGCGGGCGCACCGTGGTCGACGTCTTCCCCGCCACCGGCACGGACCGCCTCCTGCTCAGCGGCTTCTCCGCACAGGTGTGGACGCTGCCCGGCACCACGCGCGAACAGGTGCTCGCCAGGGCGGCGGGCGCCTACCGGGGCCGCCCGGGAGCGCCGGCCGTGGCACTCGTCCTGGGCGCCGGGAACGTAGCGGCCATCACCCCGCTCGACATCGTGCACAAGCTGTACCTGGACAACCAGGTCGTCATCGCCAAGATGAACCCGGTCAACGACTACCTCCGGCCGCACTTCGAGAAGGTGTTCGCGGAGTTCGTGGAGTGCGGATGGGTCCGCTTCGTGGACGGCGGCCCCGCCGAGGGCGCCTACCTGGCCGCGCACGAGGGCATCGACACCATCCATGTGACGGGCAGCGAGCGCACCCACGACGCCATCGTCTGGGGCACGGACGAGCCGGCACGACAGCGCCGCAGTGACGACACCCCCCTGAACGACAAGCCGTTCACCAGTGAGCTCGGTGGAGTCAGCCCCTGCATCGTCACCCCGGGGCCGTGGACGGACGCGGACCTGCGCTTCCAGGCGGAGCACATCGTCACCAGCAAGATGAACAACTCGGGCCACAACTGCGTCGCCAGCCAGATCCTCGTGGTGCCGCGGGACTGGGACGGAACCGAGCGGCTGCTCGACGAGATCCGCCGGGTGCTGCGCGAACTCCCGCCCCGCAGCGACTACTACCCGGGCGCGGCCGGACGCCTGCGCGGCGTCGTCGACGCCCATCCCGGGACCGAGTTCCTCGCCGGTGCCGCCTGCGGGGCGCTGGTGCCCGACATCACGCGCCCGGACGACCCGATGCTCACCGACGAGGTCTTCGCCAGTGCGCTCGGAGTGGTGCGCCTGGAGGGCCGGGACCCGGCCGCATACCTGCGCCGGGCCACCGACTTCGCCAACGAATCCCTGCCGGGCACTCTGGGCGCCACCCTGCTGGTCCACCCCCGCACCGAACGCGAGCACCGCGAGGCGGTGGACACCGCGATAGCCGCACTGCGCTACGGCACGCTCGGGGTGAATTGCTGGTCGGCGTTCGGCTTCCTCCTCGGATACACGCCGTGGGGCGCGTTTCCCGGGCACACCCGCCAGGAGATCGGCAGCGGAATCGGTTTCGTGCACAACGCCTTCATGCTGGAGGACGTGGAGAAGACGGTCCTCCGGGCCCCGTTCGCCCCGTCGCCCCGCGGCCTGTTCACGGGTTCGCCCTCGCTCTCGCCGCGTCCGCCGTACTTCGTCACCAACAGGACCGGCCGGACGACCATGCGGCGGCTGACCGCCTTCACGGCCGCGCCGAAGCTCCGCAGGCTGCCGGGCATCTTCCTGTCGGCGCTGCGGGGCTGAGCTCTCCAGGGGCAAGAGGCGCTCGGCACGGCCGAGCGCCTCTTGTCACCGATCCGGACGCGACCGCCCGGCTCCGGTTGCGCCGAGGCTCAACGCAGCCCGTAGTAGAGCGAGTTGTGCGCCGTGTCCGGCAGGTACAGCACGTCGTTCCCGTCCGAGTCGCGCCGTACCGCCAGCCGGTCCGCGCCCACGCCCGGTGCGGCGGACTGCGAGGTCCATGTGGTGTCGGGGCGGGTCGCTGCGAAGACGCGGTCGGTGCCGGAGGTGGTCACGTAGTAGACGCGGCCCGCCTCCGTCTCGTCCCAGGTGATTCCGAGGGCCGCGGCGGTCTGGCCGCCGGCGTACACGGTCTGGCGGATCCAGCTGCTGCCGCTCGGATACGCGTAGTACACGCGGAAGTTGCCGGCGCTGTCGGCCGAGCGGTAGCGGTAGGCGACCTTCGGGGTGGAGCCGTCGAGGGTGAGCTTGGCGCTCTGCACCGCCGGGCCCGTGTAGGCGTTGTCGATGCTCCACTCCTCACCCGTGGTGAGCTCCTGGATCACGTCGGACGTGGCCGGTGTCACCGGAGTGGTGACGGCCGCGCCCGCGCTGTCCGCGAAGGCACCCGTCGCCGGGTCGTAGCGGAGGTAGGAGAGCTGGTGCCGGAACGCGGTCGCCGGCGCCTTGGCCCACTCGTAGAGCAGGTGCACGCGCCCTGCGGCGTCGACCGTCAGGTCGTCGGGGTACACGGAGCGGTTCAGCGCGACGGCGAACGTGGCGACCACGCTCCAGCGCGCTGCGGCGTTGTCCCAGCGGTACAGCTTGCCGGGGCGCTGGTCCGAGCCGGCGCCGACGCGGGCGGCCAAGTAGAGGTCGCCGTTGGGCGCGGTGGTCACGACCGGGTAGGTGATGGCCTCGCCCTGGTCGGGCAGTTCGGCCGCGTGGTCCGTGACGTCACCGCCGGGCGCCTCGGTGCGGAAGTAGCGCCAGGGGTTGGCGTGCATGGAGGTGAACACGTGGAGGCGGCCGCTGCCGTCGCGCGCGACCGACGGCTGGTTGTGGCCGTTGTCGTCGGGGAACTCGGCCTGCTGCCCGTTCGCGGCCAGCAGCGGCAGCCGGCTCCACACGCCGTCCGGGTCGCGGCGGGCGATGGCCGGGCGGTGCGTCGCGGCCGTCGCGCCGGGCTCGTTGAAGGCGAAGTACGTGTACTGGCCGCGGCCCTTGTACGTCGCGGCGGGAGTCCACCAGGCGGCCTGGTTCGAGGAGTCCATCGCGTACGGGACCTTCTCGATCACCGTTGCCGCGACCGCCGCACGGTCCGTTCCTGCGGCCTGGGCGGCGGCCTGGCCGGGCGTGAGCAGGGCGGCCAGGGCCGCGGCCGAGGCGGCGTACGTGCGTGCCGTGGGACGTCGCAAGATGAGCTCCTTCGCGGGCGGGACGGTCGGGGTGCGGAAGCGGCCCCCTGGGCCGTTCCACTCCTCCGCTGCGCGGGAAATTTACAACAGATCCCATATCGTGAATAGGGCTTGCACAATGAGGATTTGAGATACCCCAGAGGGAATGTGCGTGCAGCACGGCGAAGGGCCCGGTGAAGGCTGATCCGCCTTCACCGGGCCCCGGCCCGCCCCGCGCCGTCTCAGCGCTTGATGAGCGCGGCGACCTCCTCGCCGGCCTTCTTCATCGCGTCCTTCGGCTTCGACTTGCCGACCAGGACGGCCTGGACCTGCTTCGCCACGGCCTCCTCGATCTGCGCGTTCTGCGCGAACTGCCAGAACGGGCTGCCGGTGGCCGTCTTGGTGATCTTCTCCGTCCACTCGGTGGTGAACGTGTCCTGGGCGACCTTCGGGTCCGCCAGGCCCGCCGTGGTGGACGGCGGCAGGGCCCGGGACGCGAAGTACTCGGAGGTGGTCGCGAGGTCGGAGGTCGTGTGCAGGGCGAACTCCGTCGCCGCGTCCTGGCCCTTGCCGTTGACGATCGCGATCACGCCGCCCCACAGCAGCGCCTGCGGTGTGTCTCCGGCGCGCAGTACCGGACGCATCATCGGCTGCATGGCGTCGGCCAGCGTCTTGTCCTTGGACTGGGCCGCGGTCACGCCCTTGCCGATGACGGCGTCGTCGTAGAAGGCCGCCTTGCCCTGCCCGAACAGGGCGCGCGCGTCGAAGCGGTCCACGTCGGCGGCGATCAGCTTCTCGTCGTGCAGCTTCTTGTACCAGGTGACGGCGTCGACCGAGGCGTCGTCACCGATGGTGACCTTCTCGCCGTCCATGAGCGTGCAGCCGAAGGTCTGCATCCACGGGAAGATGTCCTTGAGCTGCGCGACCTTCGTGGCGGCCGCGTAGGGCACGACACCGCCGCCGAGCCCCTTGAGCGCCCGCAGCGCGTCCTCGAACTCCTCGACCGTGGTGGGGTGCTTCTCGATCCCGGCCTTCGCCAGCAGCTTGGAGTTGGCGATCACGCCGATCGAGCCGGTGTTCCACGGCAGGCCGTACTGCTTGCCGTCGTACACGCCGCTCTTCAGCGCCACGTCCGTGTAGCCGCCCTTCGGGGCCACGGAGCCGAGGTCGGCGAGCTTGCCCATCTGCGCCACCGCGGCGAGCCACGCGATGTCGAGGTGTATCGCGCCGGTGGTCTCACCGCCGCCGAGCTTGAGGGTCAGCTGGCTGAGGTACTCGTTGTACGGGTACGAGACCGCGCGGACCTTGGACTTCTCGGCCTTCTCCCAGGCGGCGATGATCTTCTCGATCGCCGGTCTGGCGGCCTCCTCGTTGAGCGACCAGGAGGTGAAGTCGAAGTCCTTGGACTTCGTGTCGCCTCCGTTGGAGGCGCTGCCGGAGTTGGACGGGGACGGCGCGCAGGCACCCAGCGCGCCGACGCCGGCCATACCGAGCGCGCCGATACCGAACATGCGCAGCGCGCCGCGGCGGCTGATGCCAGAGGTGGTCATGGTGTCTCCACGGGAGAAGAGGAAAGGGAGGGGAGGGAGGAAGGAGGGGGAGGGTGCGGAAGAGGGCGTGCGGGGGCTACTTGACCGAGCCGGCGGTCATGCCGCCGACGAGGTAGCGCTGCAGGAACATGAAGGCGACGACCACCGGGATGGACACCACGAGCGAGGCGGCCATCAGCTCGGGCCAGGCGGCCTGGAACTCGCCGATGTAGGTGGAGACGAGGCCGGGCGGCAGGGTCTGCTTCTCCTTGTCGGCCAGCGTCACGGCGAAGATGAAGTCGTTCCAGCCGCGGACGAAGGCGAACAGCCCGGCCGCGATCATTCCGGGCGCGGCCAGCGGCGCCACGATGGAGTGCAGCGTCCGCCACCGGGAGGCGCCGTCGATGGACGCGGCTTCCAGGAGGGCGTCCGGGATGGTGTCGAAGATGCCCTTCAGCATCCAGACGCACAGCGGCATCGTGAAGGTGGTGAAGGACAGCACCAGCGCGGTGTACGTGTTCAGCAGGCCGAAGCTGGAGAAGACGGCGTACAGCGTCACCAGCAGGAGCGCCTGCGGGAACATCTGGGAGGCCAGCACCATGTGCATCAGCGAGCGCCGGCCGCGGTAGCGGAACTTGGAGAACGAATACCCCATGTACGTGGCGACGATCACGCTCAGGACCGCGGTGATCGAGGCCACGACGAGCGAGTTGACCAGGTACTTGATCAGCTGGTCGTTGTCGGCGAGCGCCGTGAAGTTGCTGAAGGTGATCTCGGTGGGAACGAACTTCGGCGGGAACTGGAAGGCCTGGTCCGGGCTGCTCAGGGCGGTGGCCAGCAGCCAGTAGACCGGCAGGAGGCCGAAGGCGCCGATCACCAGGATCGCGGTCCAGGCGGCGACGCGTGAGCGCAGGAGGTCCTTGCGCATCCGGCGGCGGGACGTCTTCTGCCCGGCGGAGACGGCGGACGGCCGCAGCCGGTCGCTGCCGGGCAGCGGGGTGGAGGTCGTGGAGGTCATCAGGCGTCGCCCTTCCGCTCGGTGATCCTGAGGTAGACGACGACGAGGAGGAGCAGGAGCACCATCCACAGGCCGCCCAGCGCGGTCGCCCGGCCGATGTCGAAGCCCTTGAAGGCGGTCTGGTACACCGCGGTCGCGAAGGTCTCGGTGGCACCGGCGGGCCCGCCGCCGGTGAGCACGTAGATGGTGTCGAAGTGCTGGAAGTTCCAGATGAACTCCAGCAGCAGCACGATCGTGGCGACCCCGCGCACCTGGGGCCAGGTGACGGCGAAGAAGCGCCGGATCGAGCCGGCCCCGTCGATGGAGGCCGCCTCGTGCAGTTCCTTGGGCACGGTCTGCAGACCGGCCAGGAGCATCACCATCATCCAGGGGAAGCTCGCCCAGGTCTTGGTGACGATGACGGCGAGCATCGCGGTGCCCGGCTGGCCGAGCCAGGACACCGACTCGTCGATGATCCCGGTCTCCATGAGGACGCCGTTCAGCACGCCGTAGTTCGCGTTGAAGATCCACATCCACAGGAAGGAGACCACCACGCCCGGGATCACCCACGGGAACAGGAACAGGCCGCGCATGAAGCCGCTGCCCTTCAGACCCGAATTCAGCGCGAGCGCGAGCGCGAACCCGAGGACGAAGGGGACGATCGTCGCGCCGACGGTGAAGACCAGGGTCTGCTTGAGGATGGTGAGGAAGTCGCCGTCCAGCCAGTACGTGAAGTTGTCGAGCCCGACGAACTCCCGTCCCGGCAGCCGCAGGTCCTGCTTGAAGAAGCCGGTGAACAGGGCCGACACCAGCGGATAGATGATGATCGTCGCGAAGAGCGCGATCCCCGGTGCGGTCAGCAGCAGTGCGAACGCGCCGTTGGAGAGTTTTCCACCGGTCCGCTCACGACGTGGAGCGGCCTTCCGTGGAGGTGCGGCCGTACTCATGGATCAGTCCTCTCGAACGGGGCGGGAGCGGTGGTGCAGGGCGTGCCACGTGGCTGCGCTCCGGGGGCGGAGACGATGCGGCCGGACGTGAGCCGTGAGCCGCGCCGTCCCGTGCGCCGGCCGAGGCCCTGTGTGAAGGTCATGCTGCCGCACTGAACACAAGTTGCAGCATGCGGGATCGTTCTCCATATCGTGCGAAGGCGTCAACCCTTTTGGTCGGTGAATCGTCGGTTCTGTGTGGAACCGACGAGGCTTTTGACCTGCCGTGAACTCGAACGGTAGCCCTCGCCGACGGCATCGTTGGCTGCGCCGGAAACTTACAACACATCCCACTGGCTGAACAGTGGTTGCACAATATGGATGTGATGTACGTTCGTGGTCGCTCCGCTGCGGCGGAGGGAATCCGTGCTTCACACCGAGGAGGCCGCCCCGTGCGGGAAGAAGAGGTCCATTACGACATCGCCGTCATCGGCGGTGGCCTGGCGGGGACCTGTGCGGCCATCGCCGCGGCCCGGCTCGGCCGGCGCGTCGCCCTGGTCAACAACCGGACCGTGCTGGGCGGCAACGCCAGCAGCGAGGTCCGGGTCTGGGTCTGCGGAGCCTCCGCCCACGGCGTGCACCGCTGGGCCCGGGAGACCGGCATCATGGGCGAGCTCTACACCGAGAACCAGTACCGCAACCCCGAGGGGAACCCGTACTACTGGGACCAGGTGGTCCTCGACGCCGTCCGGGCCGAACCCAACATCGACCTGTACCTCAACACCGACGTGCGGGAGGTCGACGCGAGCGGTCCGGACGACGCACGCGAGGTGCACTCCTGTACCGGCTGGATGATGGGCTCCGAGCGGCGCATCACCTTCCACGCCCGGCAGTTCCTCGACTGCACCGGCGACGGCCTGCTCGGCCACCTCGCGGGCGCCCGCCACCGCATCGGCCGCGAGGCGCGCGCGGAGTTCGGCGAGCCCTGGGCGCCCGAGGAGGCGGACGAGGCGCTGCTCGGGTCGACGATCCTCTTCTACACCAAGGACCTGGGCCGGCCGGTGAAGTTCGTGCCGCCCGCGTCCGCCCGCGACCTCACCACCACGCCCATCCTGCGCAACCGTGTCCTGCGCACCGGCGACAACGGCTGCGACTACTGGTGGGTCGAGTGGGGCGGCGAGCTCGACACCGTCCACGACAACGAGCGCATCCGCGACGAACTCCAGTCCGTGGTCATGGGCATCTGGGACCACATCAAGAACTCCGGCGAGTTCCCGGACGCCGAGAACCTGACGCTGGAGTGGGTCGGCAGCCTCCCGGGCAAGCGCGAGTACCGCCGCTTCCTCGGCGACCACGTGCTGAGCCAGCAGGACGTCCTGGAGCAGCGGCAGTTCGACGACCGCATCGCGTTCGGCGGCTGGTCCGTCGACCTCCACCCGGTGCAGGGGATGTACGCCGACGAGCCCGGCGCCCGCCAGCGCTACGCGGACGGCATCTTCCACATCCCGCTGCGCTCCCTCTACTCGGTGAACGTCACGAACCTGATGTTCGCCGGGCGCAACATATCCGCCACCCACATCGCCTTCGGCGCCACCCGCGTGATGGCCACCTGCGCCACGCTCGGCGAGGCCGCGGGCACGGCCGCCGCGCTGTGCGTGGCCGAGGGCATCGGCCCGCGCGAACTCGCGACCACCCGCCCCGAGCTGGTGCGCCGCGCCCTGCTGCGGCAGGACGCCTCGGTGATCGGCCTGTCCGACGACGACCCCGGCAACCTGGCGCGTACGGCCCGGGTCACCGCCTCCTCGTACCAGAACCGTCTGGCCGCGGAGCCGGCCCCGGCCGCGCCCGGCGAGCCGTACCCGCTCACCCGTGACCTCGCGCTGCTGCTGCCGGTCGACCCCGCGCTCGACACGGTCGACCTGCTGGTCCACGGCGCCCCGGACGGGCGGGCCGTCGAGCTCACGGTGGAGCTGTGGAGCACCGGCCGCCCCGAGAACGCCGTGCCCGCCGACCACCTGCTCACCACCACGGTGAGCGTCCCGGCCGGAGGCCCCCACTGGGTCACGGCCTCCCTCGGCCACCGCCCGGACGCCCCGGAGAACGTCGTCCTGATCGTCCGCGCCTGTCCGGGCGCGGCGCTGGTCCTCGTCCCCGTGCGCACCGACGGGGTTCTCGCGCTGCGCAGCAGGGCCGAGGGCGATGTGGCCGTCGACCACGACATCCCCGAGGAGGACGGCCAGCTGGTCCTGGAGTGGCAGGCCCGCGGCCTGCGCCGCCGGACCTTCGGCTTCCGCGCCGCCCCGGAGACCGGGGCGTTCCTGCCCGAGCGGGCCGTCGGCGGATTCCAGCGCCCCTACGGCGGGCCGCAGATGTGGTCGTCCGGGCCGCTGGCGGACCCGGAGCGGGCCGGGCAGTGGCTGCGCCTGGACTGGGACGAGGTGCAGCGGCTCGCCGAGGTGCGCGTGGTGTTCGACGACGACGTCGACGAGTACCTCAACAACCTGCACCGCCACCGCACCCCGTTCGAGGTCATGCCGGAACTGGTGCGCGACTACCGCCTCCAGAGCCGCGAGCCCGACGGCACCTGGACCACCCTGCTCACGGTGACGGGCAACCGCCGCCGCCACCGCGTGCACGGTCTGAGCGGCGCGGACGGCGGACCGGTGAGCACCGACGCGCTGCGGCTCGTGGTGGACGCGACGCACGGGGCGCGGCACGCGCACGTGATCGCGTTCAAGGCGTACGGCGCGTAGGCACGCGGCGAAAGAGGGCCCGTACAGGCCGGCCGGCCTGTACGGGCCCCCTTTCGGCGGCTGCGGATGAATCAGACGGCGCCCAGTGCCTGGCTGATGGCGTCGGCGGCCTCGATGACCTCACGGGTCAGCGCGAGCCGCTGTCCTTCCTCATCGGCGTGACCGCCGAGGAGGGAGGTGGGGCCCCACAGGGAGATGGCGGCCACGACGTCGCCCGAGGAGTCACGGACCGGAGCGGCGAGCGAGGCCCGGCCCAGGGCCCGTTCCTCGGCTTCGACGGCGTAGCCGGTGCGGCGGACGGTGTCGATCTCGGCGTCGAGGAGATCGTGGCTGGTGGTCGTGTAGTCCGTGTGTGCCGCCAGCGGTTCGGGAAGCAGTGTGCGGCGCTCCTTGGGCGTGAGCCCGGTGAGGAGGCATTTGCCGATGCTGGTCGCGTGCAGCGGGGCGGTGTGTCCGGCCTGCGTGTACGACTTCGGGGTGCGCGCTCCCTCGAAATTGCACAGGAACATCAGCTCGGTGCCGCGGCGGATGGCGACGTTGGCCCCCAGCCCGGTGCGGGTGGCGAGGTCCTGGAGGACCATGCGGGCGGCACGGTGCACCGGATGCCGGTTGGTGGCGGTGGCGGCGAGGGGGAGGATGCCGAGGCTGAGCCGGTAGAGGTTGCTGACCGGGTCGCGCTCGACCATGTCGAGGCGTTCGAGGGTGGACAGCAGCCGCGAGGTGGTGGAGGAGCCCAGCCCGGTGAGTTCGGCGACATCGGAGACGCGCAGCTCGGCGCGGCCCGAGTCGAGTGCGCGCAGCACCGAGACGGCTCGTTCGACGCTCTGGTTCGTCCCGGCGTCGGTCGCCCGAATAGCCATGACCCTCCTCATTTTGCAAATCGCTTGCACATTCTGCATCAGCATATCGCGTCGGCCCGTGCGGCGGCTGCGAAATCCAGGGCCGGAACGGGTGCGGAATGCCGCCCGTTCCGGCCATCCGGGAGGCCGGACATCGTGTCCGGGCCCGTCGCGGTCAGGCCTGATCGCCCGCGACCGGGTTGTCGGAGGGCAGCCTTGGGGTGAGCGGATGAATGGACGGGGCGCAGGTAAGGCGCGGACGGCGCTGCCCGCACGCGTGATCGAGGTCGGAGCCGAACCGCTGGACCGGCCGGTGCGGGACTCGCTGGGCGGCCGGCCCTTCCTCGACCCCGGGCAGGAGTGGCCCGTGTGCTTCTGCGGGGAGAGGCCGGCTCTGTTCTTCCAGCTCGACGTGCCCGCGGACATGGGGCCCTTCGGCGGGGACCACCTGCTGCTGTTCCACTGCCGAGCGCACCACGAGGCGTCCGATGCCGAGTGCGCCGGCGGGCGGCTCGTGCCCCGGTACCGGGACGCTCCGCAATCGCACTGCCCGGGACCCTTCTGGCGCGTTCTGCTCCAGCGGCAGGCGGAACTTCCGGCCGCCGAGCCCGAACCCGCCGTATGCGCACTGCCGTTGACGCTGCGGCCCTTCGACGACGTGCCCAGCCCGCGCGGCATCGGAGCCCAGCTGTTCAAGCTGGGCGGTACGCCGTCCTGGGCGCAGGATCCCGAGTACTGCACCTGCGCGTGCGGCGCCGATCTGGAATTCCTCTGCCAGGTGCCGGAGGGCATGGAATTCGCGGTCCGTCCCGGCCTGCCGGAGCAGCCCTGCAGCGTGGGGGCCGACACCTACGGGATGTTCCTCGGCAACGAGGTCTGTCTGATGGCGTGTCCGGCCCACTGCGACCCCGCGGCGGTCTGGCCGGTGAACCAGAACTGAGCGCCGCGCGGCAGGGGCGGGAGCGCGCCGCGCGCCCCCGCCCCTGCTCCGCCCCCGGCGTCAGGCCGGGCGCAGGCCGAACCAGTCGTACGCCGCACTGCCCCGGGTCGCGTACATGCCGACGACCCGGCCGGTGAAGCCTCCGGCCACCTCCGTGGTGAGGTAGCGGCCGTCGAGGGCGGCCAGGACCTCGAAGCCGCCCCCGTCCGTCTCGTAGCCCAGGTGGAGGGTGTCGGGCGCGCCGATCCGGAGGCCGGGCGAGGCAGCTGCCCGCGGGTCCGTGACGGACGGCGGCAGGGTGACCTCGGTGGTGACGTCGATCCGCAGGGTCAACGGGCCCGGCGGCACGGTGCGTTCGGCCACGCTGTGGCACAGCGGGCCGATCCTGGCGACGACGTGGACCGTGCCGGCGCCGTCCGTCTCCACCCGGTAGTGGTGTGCCTCGTCGATCCGTACGACGAGTCCGCCCAGGCCTCCCGGCGCGACGTCGATCCGCGTGCGGGCGGTGCAGTCGGGGTCCTGCTGGCGCCGCCCCACGACGAGCGCGCCCGGCGAGTCGAGGCTGTCCGCGCGGGCGTGCAGGACCAGGTGCCCGGGTCGCTCGTCCAGGCGGACGGCGGCCGGGTCGTGCCGCCTCAGCGACACCCAGTGCGGCGCGAGCGCGGGGGAGTCGAAGTCGTCCCGGTCCGCCTCGTCCGGCCACGGGTGCGGCGGCAGGGCCGGGGCCTCGGCCCGCAGGTCCACCGGCCCCGGCAGCGGCCACCCGTCCTCCCAGCGGACCGGTGCCAGGAACGTCTCCCGTCCCAGGCCGTGGTACTTCGGGGTGTCGCCACGGGGCCGGGTGCCCAGCAGCACCATCCACCAGGTGTCGTCCTGCGCCTGGACGAGGTCACCGTGGCCGATGTTCTGGACGGGGTGGCCGGTGCTGCGGTGGGAGAGCACGGGGTTGTCCGGATGCGGTTCGAACGGCCCCGGCAGGCTGCGGGCCCGGGCCACCGACATCGCGTGCCCGCGCTCGGTGCCGCCTTCCGACAGCAGCAGGTACCACCAGTCGCCGATCCGGTACAGGTGCGGTCCCTCGGGGTACTGCAGTCCGCTGCCGGACCACAACGCCACCGGCTCGCCCAGCGGCCGCCCCGTCTCCGGGTCGAGGCGCACCCCGTGGATGCCGTCGTCCGAGTATACGCACCAGCAGGTGCCGTCCTCGTCCCAGGCCAGGTCGGGGTCGATGCCCGGTACGCCGACCGGCACCGGGTCCGACCAGGGACCCGCGGGGTCCTTCGCGGTCACCAGGACGGTGCCGGCGTCGGTGACCACGGTCGTGATCATCCAGAACAGCCCGTCATGGTGCCGCAGGGTGGGCGCGTACACACCGCACGAGGCCGGAACCGTCTCCGGCAGCTCCAACTGGCCCGGCCGGTCCAGCGCGTGGCCGATCAGCCGCCAGTTCACCAGGTCGCGGCTGTGCCACAGGGGCACCCCCGGCACGTACTCGAAACTGGACGTCGCCACGTAGTAGTCGTCGCCCACCCGGCAGATGCTCGGGTCCGGACTGAAGCCGGGTATCACGGGGTTGTCGAAGAGCGCCATGTCCGTCCCAGGGTGTGGATGGCCGGGTGGCGGGAATCGCTTCCAGCCGCACCGCCACGTTCGTCGAAGCGCTTCGAAAGTCGCACGGGGGCAGGGTGCTGTCAACGGTCTTCGGGCAGGGGCGGCCCGTCCGGGCGTGCCCCGTACGGGCGCCGCGGGCGTGCACACGCGGTCGGCAGGCGCCCGGGCGCGGCATGGCGTGGCGGGTGAAGTCGGTTGCGCGACAGCCGCGTTGAGGGAACGTCCGGTGCCTGGGCGGCGCCGGGGGCGGGGCCGGCTCGCCGCGGGGTGGAGGCCGCCCGGGCGGCGTTCTTCCCTGACGTACGGAGGCGGCACGGGCTGCCGTGCCGCCCTGGGCCGTCGCCGCGCGCCGGGCCCGGCCCGACAGTTACCACAGCGTAACTTACTGGCGGGTTACCTTCGGTAAGTGCCGCTGCTAGCTTGCGATCACCTGCATTCCGAGCAGAGCGAGGAGTGAGCTGTGAGCCGCAAGAGCACCCGTTCGCCGTCCCCCGCCCCCACGACGTCCCCCATGGTTTCGCCCGCCCGCGGGCCACGCCCCGGTGGCATGCGCGCGGTGGCCGTCGCCGTGACCGCCGCGGCCTGTGTGGCCGCGTACGCCGCACCCGCGTCCGCCACCGACGGGCCGCAGCCCGTCGTGTCCCGCGGGGTCACCATCCCCGGCTTCTACAACCCGCCGGCCGAACTGCCCTCCGCCAACGGCGCGGTGATCCGCCACGAGCCGCTGCCGCTCGGGCTCAGCCTGCCCGGTCTGGACGGCCGCCCGATGCCGGGCACCGCGACCCGGCTGATGTATCGCTCCACCGACTCGGGCGGTCAGGCCGTCGCGGTGACCGGCGCCTACATCGAGCCGTCCGCCGCCTGGAAGGGCTCCGGCCCGCGCCCGCTGGTGGCGCTGGCCTCGGGAACCGTGGGCCAGGGCGACCAGTGCGCGCCCTCCCTGAGCCTCCAGCACCCGCTGGCCCTGACCCCCGAGACCGTCTCGGTCGGATACGAGACCCTGGCGATCTACCGGCTGCTCTCCGCCGGCGTCGCCGTCGTGGTCACCGACTACGTCGGCCTCGGCACGACCGACCGGCTCCACACCTACGTCAACCGGCTCGACCAGGGCCACGCCCTGCTCGACGCGGTCCGTGCCGCGCACCAGCTGCCCGGCGCCTCGATCACACCCGACTCGCGCACCGGCCTGTACGGCTACAGCCAGGGCGGCGGAGCCAGCGCGTCCGCGGCCGAACTCCAGTCGGCCTACGCACCCGACGTCAAGCTCTCCGGCACGTACGCGGGTGCGCCGCCCGCCGACCTGACCGCGACCATGAAGGGCATCGACGGCAGCGCCCTCGCCGGCGCCCTGGCCTGGTCGATCAACGGCTTCGCCCAGGCCGACGCCGACCTCAGGGACGTCGTCGAGGCGAACGTCAACGACGCCGGCCGGGCCGCGCTGAAGGACGCCTCCACCATGTGCGTCGGCGACGCGATCTTCGGCTTCGGCTTCACCAAGAGCAGCAAATGGACCACCAGCGGGAAGTCCCTCGGTGACGTCATCGCCGCCGAGCCCAAGGCGCAGGCCGCTCTCGACCGGCAGCGCATCGGCACGCTGAAGCCCACCGGCCCGGTGCGCCTGGCCACCGGGGTGCAGGACGACATCGTGCCCCACACCCAGGCGCGCCAACTCGCCGTGGACTGGTGCCGCAAGGGAGCCGACGTCACCTACGACGCCATCGTCCTGCCGAACCTCGGCGACAAGCTCCTCACCAACCACCTGGTTCCGCTGATCACCGATCAGGGCGATGCGATCTCCTGGATGACCGACAGGCTCTCGGGCAAGGGAACATCGTCCAACTGCTGGACGATGCCGCTCCAGCCCTGACCTCCGACGCGGAGTGCGGTCGCGGGTAAACCGTTGTCGCCGCGGGGCGGTGGGCCCGATCATGGACCGGTCCTGCCCGCCGCCCCGTGAGGAACCGCACGACATGCCCCTACCGGCCGACCCGACCGTTCTCCACCCGATGCCCGGACAGCCACGGGTGGTGCAGCTCAAGCCCCTGGTGAAGTCTCCGCTGATCGAGGCCGGGGAGTACTCCTACTACGACGACCCGGACGACGCCACGCTGTTCGAGACGCGCAACGTCCTCTACCACTACGGCCCGGAGAAGCTGGTCATCGGCAGGTTCTGTGCCCTGGGTACGGGCACCCGGTTCATCATGAACGGCGCCAACCACCGTATGGACGGCCCCTCCACCTTCCCGTTCCCGACGCTCGGCGGATCGTGGGCCGACCACTTCGACCTGCTCACCGGACTGCCGAACCGCGGGGACACCGTCGTCGGCAACGACGTCTGGTTCGGCCACGGCGCGACCGTCATGCCCGGCGTACGGATCGGGAACGGCGCGATCATCGGTGCCGGTTCCGTCGTCACCAAGGACGTGCCCGACTACGGCATCGTCGGCGGCAACCCGGCCCGCCTCATCCGCACCCGCTACGACGACCGGGACATCGCCCGGCTGCTCGCCGTGGCATGGTGGGACTGGCCGGCGAAGCACATCACCACCCATGTGCGCACGATCATGTCGGGCACCGTCGACGCGCTCGAAGCCGCCGCCCCGACCGCGTGACGGCGGCTGCGCCCGGGCCCGGCGAAATCCATGTGCGGCGGGCCCGGGCACCGGCTATCGTCCTCGGCATGTTCTTCCGCCAGCTCTACGGCTGACGAGGGACGGGGCAGTGTCCCCGTCCCCGTCCGGTACGCCCCGTGCGCGCCCACGACCCGGATTCCGGGCCGCAGCGGCCGACGCACCGGTCCGCCGTGTCCCTATTCGCCGTAGACCTGAATCGAGTGATCTTCCATGTCACGTCGCCGTGCCCACATCGCCATGGTCGGCATCCCCGCCGTCAGCCACGTCCTGCCGAGCCTCGAAGTCATCCGTGAACTGGTGGCCCGCGGCCACCGGGTGACGTACGCCAACGACCCGGCGGTGGCCGACCGGATCACGGTCACCGGCGCCGAGTTCGTCCCGTACGGCTCCACCCTGCCGGTCGCCGACAACAACTGGCCGGACGACGCCATCGGCGCGATGGGCCTCTTCCTCGACGACGCCGTCCAGGCGCTCCCGCAGCTGAGGGCCGTCTACGACGACGACCCCGCGGACCTGTACCTGTACGACATCGGGGCGTACGCGGCGCGTGCGCTGGCCGAATCGCAGAAGCGCCCGCTCATGCAGCTGTCCCCGGCCATGGTCGCCTGGGAGGGGTACGAGCGGGACGTGGCGGCTCATCTGTGGGCGCTGCCCGGAGCCGGCGCGTACCGGGCGAAGTTCACCCGCTGGCTCGCCGAATGCGGCGCGTCCACCACCGACATGGACGCCTTCGCCGGGCGTCCCGAGCACACCCTCGCCCTGATCCCCCGGGCGATGCAGCCGCACGGCGAGGACGTCGACACGGACACCGTGACGTTCGTCGGCCCCTGTTTCGGCGGACGCGGCGCCGAACAGAGCTGGACCCGCCCCGCCGACGCCGAGCGCGTACTGCTGGTCTCGCTGGGCTCGGCCTACACCGACCGGCCCGAGTTCTACCGCAGGTGCCTGGCCGCGTACGGAGACCTGCCCGGCTGGCACGTCGTCCTCCAGATCGGCCGGCACACCGACCGGGCGGAGCTGGGCGCCATCCCGGACAACGTCGAAGTGCACTCCTGGGTACCGCAGTTCGCGATCCTGGAACAGGCGGACGCCTTCGTCACCCACGCCGGGATGGGCGGCAGTGCCGAAGGGCTGTACACCGGCGTGCCGATGATCGCCGTTCCGCAGGGCGCCGACCAGTTCATGAACGCCGACCGGCTCGTGGAACTGGGCGTGGCCCGCCGCATCGACACCGAGGACGCCACCGCCGAGGTGCTGCGGACCGCACTGGCCGAGCTCGTCGCCGACCCCGGGGTCGCCGAGCGCTCGGCACGGCTGAGGGCCGGGGTACGGGCCGAGGGCGGGACCCCGAGGGCCGCCGACCTCATCGAGGAGCTGCTGGGCTGATCCGCCGGCGGCGGCGAAGCCGGGTCACTCCGGCCTTCGCCGCCGCCCGGCCGGCCCGTCAGGAGACGTATCCGGCTCTCACGGTGTGACCACGGGGAAGTCGGGGTCGAACTCGTCGAGCAGCCCGGCGAGCGTCCGCAGAGCGGTCGCGTCGCCGTCGAGCGTGATCTTCCCGCCCTGGGCCAGGTCCGGCGCGGCGGCCGGCTTCAGCAGTGCACCGACGAGCGCGGCCTTGGGGCCAGTGACGGTGAGCGCGGTGTCGGGGTGCGCGCCGCGGCGGGCGTTCAGGACACCACGGGCGACCCACATCGTCCAGGTCTCGTCGAGGTCGGTGAAGCGGAAGTCGATGCGCAGGCCGGCCTCCGCGGCCTTCTCGCCGATCAGATGCACGGCGGCGAAGTCGAAGAGGATGTCGATGGGCATGGCCAGGATGGTGTCCGGACTGGCGGTGGCGAAGGTGGCCGGCTGGATTCCCTGACGCAGTTCCATGGCGGCGGTGAGGAAGATGCCGCGCCACTGCGGGCCCTCGGCCTGGTATCCCATCTGCTCGTACGCGTCGGCCTGGAGATCACGGGCGGCCCGGTTCTCCGGCTGGGCGAAGACCAGGGTGTGCAGGATCTGAGCGGCCCAGCGGTAGTCGCCGTCGGCCAGGGCGCGCCGCCCCTCGTCCATGATCTTCTCGGCACCGATGAGTTCGGTGAAGCGGCGGGCGGCCTCGACCGGCGGGTGCGGATGCAGCGAGACCGGGTCGCCGTCCCACATGCCGAGTTCCTTGGTGAACACCGCACGCACGTCGTGGTGCAGGGTGCCGTGGTAGCCGCGGTTGAACCACTTGCGCCCCAGCTCCTCGGGCAGCTCGATCTCCTCGGCCGCCTCCAGGGGCGTGTAACCCTTGTTGGCCAGCCGCAGCGCCTGGTCGTGGAGATACTTGTACGTGTCGCGCTGCGACTCCAGGAACGCCGTCACCTGCCCGTTCTCCCACACCGGCCAGGTGTGCGGCCCGTAGTGGACCTGCGCCTCGTCGCCCCAGCGCTCCAGCGTCTCGTCGAGGTAGCGGGCGAAGTTGCGGGCGTCGCGGGTCCGCGCGCCGCGCAGCGTCTGGATGTTGTGCAGCGAGTGGTTCGCGTTCTCCGCACAGGTCAGCGCTCCGAGCTGCGGGATCCAGATGTGCATCTCCTCGGGCGCCTCGGTGTCGGGGGCGTAGAGGAACTCGAACTCGAGACCGCCGAGCTCCCGCTTCGCACCCGTCCCGGTGATGGAGTCGGTCGGCGAGATGTACGAGACCGTCACACCGGGCACGGTGCCGATTCCGATGCCGCAGGTGACACAGCCGCCGGGACCGGGGGCGAGGAGGCTGTTGAACGCGTACGAGGCGCGCCGGGACATGGCGTTGCCGGCGATCACGTTCTCGCCGATCGCGTGCTTGTCGAACGAGGCGATGGTGCCCGGGGCGATGATCGGGACCTTGCCCGCGGCCACGTCGTCGGCGCTCACCACGCCCTTGACGCCGCCGTAGTGGTCGATGTGGGTGTGGGTGTAGATCACGGCCGCGACGGGCTTGTCGCTGACATGCTCGCGGATCATGCTCATGCCCTGGCTCGCGGCCTCGACCGAGGCCATGCAGTCGACGACCACCAGACCGGTGTCGCCCTCGATGACCGTGAGGTTGGCGATGTCGTTGTTGCGCACCTGGTGGACGCCGTCCACGACCTTGTACAGGCCGCCCTTGCGGATCAACTGCGACTGACGCCACAGACTCGGGTGCACGGTGTCCGGCGCGGGGGCGTCGTCGCCGAGGTAGTCGTACCGGGACGCATCGAAGATCACCCGCCCGTCCGTCGAGTACAGCTTGTCGGGCAACGGGGCGACGAAGCCCCGGTCCCGGTCGGCGAAGTCCTGCCGGTCGTCCATGTCGTACCCGGCCACGGCCGCCCTGTTCGCCGCGGCAGTGGTGGGCGTGGCGCCTTTGGGCGTGTAGGTCATGACGAACAGCTCCCGTCCGTCGCGGCCACCGGCCGGTCAGTGCCTGTTTCTCAACCTCCGGCCTTTGTGATCAAGGAATGGGCGGCGGGTCGCCTGGGGTGGACCGGTACGGTGACAGTGAGTGACGTGTTCT